>NZ_LAHO01000015.1 GCF_000987775.1 Arsukibacterium ikkense | reverse complement strand
GGCATGGCGCGCATTATAGGGCGTTTAAGTTAGGCCGCAAGCATTTATTAGCGTAAATACTTATTTTTGCTACCAACTGCTCATAAAAAGCACTTTGTGCTTATTTTTATCGCATGTGTTTTGCAAATTAGATATTTTTGCTATTGGCTGGTTAAGATCTAACCGTTAAGATAGGTTTGCTTATAGTAAATAAGCGTTCTTCATTATCAGTATTTAGGAATTGATTATGTTACCAACTTTACGAGCTTCTTTACCTTATACCCTTGCATTAGCTGTGCTGGTATATTTTATATTTTCATTTTTCACACTGAATATTAGTCCGGCTTGGTTCGTCGTTATCGGTGTTGTATTAGCAGGCGTTCTGGTTCCGGTTTTACTTGACACTAAAGGTGCAGCTGTTAGCCCAATGGCAGACGTTCAGGAATTCACTGGTGATACTGCTACTTTATATGTAGGAAATTTGCCATACCGGGCCAACGAAGATGCAGTAAAAGAGTTATTTGCCAACTACGGGGCTGTTAAAAATGTTCGTTTAATGAAAGATCGGCAAACGGGTCGGCGTCGTGGCTTTGGGTTCGTTGAAGTCGCCGCTAAAGATGCTGCAAAAATGATCAATAAATTAAACGATTTTGAATTTCAGGAAAGAACATTAAAAGTTCGCGAAGCAAAAGAGCGCCAGGACGAAGATAACGCTGAGTAAATAGCTTAAGCTGACTCAGTTAACGCCGGCGTATAGCCGGCGTTTTATTTTATACTCTTCTTTAACAGCATACTGGTGTGAACTAAGGTTGGCGTCGCTGGCAAAACAACATAAAATGCTCTGTTTAGAGGTTAGCAGAGAAAATTATGCGATTAGGTCAGGTATTTCCAGAAGAGTATGACACCCAGTTAATCGAGAAAAAAAACAGGTTACAAAAACTGCTGGCAGCTTATACCTCGACGGATATTGAGCTGTTTCGCTCATCACCCAGCCACTACCGCCAGCGTGCCGAATTCCGGATCTGGCATGATGGTGATGATATTTACCATGCGATGTTTGATCCTCAGACCAAGCAAAAAGTCCGGATCGATTACTTCCCGGTCGCAAGTCAGCTTATTGCTGATTTTATGCCAATACTGCTGAGTAAAATCCAGTATAACCACCCGTTACGCTATAAACTGTATCAGGTCGACTACCTTGCTACTCAATCGGGAGAACTGCTGGTTAGTTTGATTTATAAACGACAACTTGAGCAAGACTGGAAAGATGCCGTAACCGCTTTAACTGCAGAGCTATTGCCAGACTGGCCAGTGAAATTTATTGGCCGGGCACGGAAGCAAAAAATGGTTATTGATACTGACTTCGTAACAGAGCGATTTACGGTCGATGGCACAACCCTCTCGTATCAACAAGTAGAGGGCAGCTTTACCCAGCCCAACGCAGGGATAAACCAGCAGATGTTAGCCTGGTCTGCGGGCATTGCCAATAAGCTCACTGGTGATTTGCTGGAACTATATTGCGGTAACGCGAATTTTGCTTTAGCCCTGGCGCGCTATTTCAACCAGGTGGTGGCAACCGAAATTTCACGAACTTCAATTAAATCAGCAGAATACAATATTCAGTTGAATAACATTACCAATGTACAAGTACTGCAAATGTCTGCCGAAGACGTATCAAAAGCACTGGTAAGTGGCTCTGCATTGAAAAATATCGAGCTCAGTGGCATGGCACTTAACACGGTATTAGTAGACCCGCCACGCGCCGGCTTAGATCCCGATACCGTGAGCTTAGTCAGTGGTTTTAACGATATTATCTATATTTCCTGTAACCCAGACACGCTGGCGGCTAATCTGCAAAGCCTGAATAAGACTCACCGCATTATGAAAACAGCACTATTTGACCAATTCCCGTATAGCCATCATCTGGAAACCGGTGTCTGGCTGCAGAAACGTTAATCTTTTGCCTTACGGCCATAACTGGCAGCACCATGAGCTAACCAGCGCAACTGGGTAATGGTGCGGCTGGTTAAGCTGGCATAATGTTCCGGCAGTGCATCCAGCGCGTCGGCGCCAGTGTGAAATACCAAGGTCACCATAGCCTCGGCCTGTAGCTGCGCCAGCTCGTCCGGGCATGCCGTCTCTTTTCGAAGATAATGCGCTAACTCAGCAGAAAAGTGCTGGATTTCACGCGCTACCGCAGCACGGAATGCGGCCGAGGTGCCAGAGCGCTCGCGCAGTAGCAGACGAAACACATTACTGTTGCCGGTAACAAACTCCATAAAGGTTTCAATGGAGGTGCTAATGACACTGCCATTATTTTCAATACGTTGCCGGGCCTGACGCATTAACTGCCGCAACATCAAGCCCGCCTCATCCACCAGCGTCAAGCCAAGTTCATCCATATCAGCAAAATGGCGATAAAAAGATGTTGGTGCAATACCCGCCTCTCTGGCCACTTCACGCAGGCTTAAACTGGCGAAGCTCTTCTCAGCACTTAACTGAGAAAAAGCCGCTTCTATTATAGCCTTACGGGTCCGTTCTTTTTGTTGCGCTCTGCTCACGACACGTCCTATCGAAAAAATAGCTATTTTATACCTTGACCTGACCCTGCAGGCTAGTTAAATTGGCGTACAGTTGTACGCTCAAAATAGCCTGAATTAAAGAGCCTTAAATGAAAAAAGCCCCTATTATCTGGACCACCACACTCTTATTTAGCATCAGTTTCCTGGTTGCCGCTATTGCCGTGCCCTGGTATGCAGTAGCTGTTGGCTTTGGCTGGTTTGAAATTATTGCTACCATTTTAGCGCTTGGCTACTGCGGTATGTCAATTACCGCAGGTTATCATCGTTTGTGGGCACACAAAACCTATGATGCCCACCCATTTTTACAATGGGCTTTCGCTATTGGCGGCGCCTTTGCATTGCAAAACAGTGCTTTACACTGGTCATCTGATCATCGGGATCATCACCGTCATGTAGATGATAACGAGAAAGACCCCTACTCCGCACGTCGTGGTTTCTGGTATAGCCATATTGGCTGGATGCTTCGCGATTACCAGGGTACGACCTACAACGACTACACTAATGTACGTGATCTACAAAAGAACCGAATTGTTGCATGGCAACATAAGCATTATTTGGCATTGACCATAGCTACCAATGTCGGTATCCCGCTATTGTTAGGCTGGTTAAGTGGCAATATGCTAGGTATGATCCTGAGCGTGGGCGTATTAAGGTTAGTACTAAGCCACCATTTCACTTTTTTTATTAACTCGTTGGCTCATATTTGGGGTAAGCAGCCGTATACCGATAAAAATTCGGCACGAGACAATGGCGTCCTGGCATTTCTTACTTACGGTGAGGGTTATCACAATTATCACCATATATTTGAGTATGATTATCGCAACGGCATTAAATGGTGGCAGTTCGACCCCACTAAATGGCTGATTAAATCTGCCAGCTATATTGGTCTGACGCGTAACTTACGCATAGTGCCAGAAGAACGCGTCGCCATGGCTAAAGCAAAAATGCAATTACTGCGCGCGCAACAAAAAGCTCAGCTGTTACCCAATGCTGAACAACTGTTACAGTTGCTGGAACGCGAATACGAGTTGTTGCTGGCCAGAATGCAGGATTACTACCAACTGAAAAAGCAATTTGTACTGCAGAAAAAGCAAGCTTTGATTGAGCAGTACCAGACAGCGGATTTTAAGCAACGTTATCGCGAATTCAAATATCATTTACAGCAACAACATCAGCACTGGCAAAGACTAACAGCTGCCTTTCATTAATCTTTAAAAAGAGGCTACGGCCTCTTTTTTTGTGATAAAGACCTGTTATGCTGACAAAGCAGGTTTTTTATTGAACAAGGCGATGTTTGTGACAGAGAAAAGCAAAACAAAAAAGCCAACCTATGATTATGATGCAATTGTTATTGGTACCGGTCCCGGGGGCGAAGGTGCTGCCATGTATTTGGCTAAAAGTGGCAAACGGGTAGCCGCCATAGAACGTTATAAATCAGTAGGTGGAGGTTGCACTCATTGGGGTACCATTCCCTCAAAAGCGCTGCGTCACTCTGTCAGTCGGCTGATCGAGTTTAATGAAAACCCGCTGTTTCAGTTAGATGATCAACTTACCCGGCTAACCTTTTCACAAATTCTAAAACACGCTGCTGGTGTTATTCGTAAACAGGTTAAACTCAGAGCCGGCTTTTATGACCGTAATCTGGTGAAAATTCATCAGGGCGAGGCACGCTTTGTGGACGCTCATACGCTGGAAGTCATTGATCAGGATGGCAGTTGTTACAACCTGACTGCAGAAAACATTGTCATAGCAACAGGCTCCAGGCCTTATCGTCCGCCTCAGGTCGATTTTAGCCACTCGCGTATTTATGACAGTGACACCATTTTGTCGCTGGCTCATGAGCCTAAACATATTATTATTTACGGTGCCGGGGTTATCGGCTGCGAATATGCGTCTATTTTTCGCGGTCTGGGTGTGCGGGTTGATTTAGTAAATACCCGCGATCGCCTGCTGTCTTTTATGGATGCAGAAATTTCAGACTCGCTTAGTTATCATTTCTGGAACTCTGGCATGACAATTCGCCATGGAGAAGAGTTTTCCCAAATCGAAGGCCAGAAAGACGGCGTGGTTTTACACTTACAGTCAGGTAAAAAAATGAAAGCCGATTGCTTTCTGTTTGCCAATGGCCGCACCGGCAACACTGATATGTTGAATCTGACGGCGATTGAGCTTGATTCAGACAGCCGCGGTTTAGTCAAAGTGAATACTCGCTACCAGACAAGTATCGATAATATTTATGCTGTAGGCGATGTTATTGGTTACCCGAGCTTAGCCAGCGCTGCATATGACCAGGGACGACTGGCAGGTGAAGCCATTGTTAAAGGCAATCTTGACGGCCACCTGATCGCAGATATTCCGGTTGGTATCTATACTATACCGGAAATGAGCTCAGTAGGTAAAACTGAGCAAGAACTTACCACTGCGAAGATTCCATACGAAGTAGGCCGCGCCCAGTTTAAACATCTGGCCCGAGCCCAAATTGCCAACACTAATGTCGGTAGTCTGAAACTGTTGTTTCATCGTGATACGCTGGAAATACTCGGTATTCATTGTTTTGGTGAGCGTGCAGCAGAAATTGTCCATATCGGCCAAGCCATTATGATGCAAACAAATGGTGGCAATAATCTCAACTATTTTGTCCACACCACCTTTAATTACCCGACAATGGCAGAAGCCTATCGGGTAGCCGCATTAAATGGTTTAAACAGGCTCTTTTAAATCCGGCGTTAACTTTTACACCTAAGGCACTGAAAGTAGAATAAATATTTATTTTTGTTTTGACTGATGAATCATTGTAAACTCAATGAAATAAAAAATTTCGTGGGAATGTCGTGGAGACCCGTTATGCCATTAGTTCGTATTAGCTTGGCTTGGATTGCAATATGCTTCTCCTGGCAAACACTTGCAGATTTTCCTACAGCAAAGTCGCTGTTTGATAAGCAGGAATATCAACTTGCAAAACCGCGCCTGGAAAAGCTGGCGGAGCTGGGACACCTTGAAGCACAATTTTTGGTATCGCGAATGTATGCCGAAGGTCTGGGTACTGAGGTAGATATTAATAAAGCCTATGCCTGGACTCTTATAGCCAGGGACCGCGACCATCCTCTGGCAGCGAAACAATATTTAGCTTTACGCCGGAATCTGGAATCACGTCGCGACGGCAAGGAAAGCTTTAGCGATTTAAACAGCAAATACGGCAAAGATGCGTTGTATGGTAATTTATACCCTATTGCTAATCGTTTTGTTGTTGGTAATTCGGCCAGGATAAAAGCTATACGCCAGGATGAACCAAGCTACCCGAGCTTTTTTGAGCGTGGTGGCGTGTCAGCATGGGCCGTCGTACACTATGACATTAATGAAGATGGCAAAGTCGAAAATGCTAAGGTCATCGCCTCCTTCCCCATTAACGGCATTAATGAGTATGTGTTGAAAGCGGTTAACAGCTGGCGCTTCGAACCACCACGCGATCTGTATGGCGATACCATGCGGGTAGAAATGCAATCTCATAGTTTTCAGATCAGGGCCTCTCAGGGCTCACAGACGCGGCGCTTTAACCGCGATAATCAGGAGTATCTGGACGCTATTGAAGCCGCAGCGCGGGCAGAGTTTGCTGAGTACCAGTACTTATTCGCTATTCTGGCGGAAAGCAACATTGTAAAAGATGAGAACCCACTGGAGTGGTACCAAAAAGCGGCTATCAATGGCCATCAAACGGCTCAGTACCGGTTAGCTCAGTGTTTAATTACCGGCAATGGCTGTGACAAAGACCGCAGCAAAGCGGTGAACTGGCTGGCAGTCGCGGCAGAAGGGGGTAACGCTAAGGCGGCATATTTATTGGCACAGGAACTACTTGATAGTAATAATGTAAATTTTGAGCCTCGCAAAGCTGCCCGTTTCCTGGAGCTTGCAGCCCTGCAAGAATACATGCCTGCCATTGCAGACTATGCATCACTACTGGCATTATCAGATGACCCCGAAATACGTAATCCCAATAAAGCAATCAGATTAGCCGAGCAAGGACGGGCAATAGATCCGACCCACCCTGATCTTCTGGCTACGCTTGGCGTAGCGTTTATCGAGCTGGGCCAGCAGGGCCGTGGCGAAGCTATGTTACATCAGGCTATTAGTGAAGCAAGAAAGCGTAACTGGGCAGTCGAAAATTTCGAAGATTTACTGCTTGATTATCAAACATCTGTAGCGGGTATGAACTAGAAAAAGGCCATCTTTCAGATGGCCTTTACAGCATTACTCTGCCGTGGTATCCAGATGATACGTACGGCTTAACGACTGTACTGCATCAATAAATACACCTGCCCTTTCCGGGTCAACATCTGGCGTAATGCCATGTCCCAGATTAAAAACATGGCCAGAACCCTGACCATAACTATCGAGAATACTCTGAACTTCCTGCCGGATCCGCTCGGGTGAACCCAGTAATACTGAGGGGTCCATATTACCCTGCAGGGCAACATTGCTACCTATTCTGGACCGGGCATTACCAATGTCAGTCGTCCAGTCAAGGCCAACAGCATCACAACCTGTCGCCGCAATCACTTCCAGCCACTGGCCACCATTTTTAGTGAACAAGGTTACCGGTACTTTGCGGCCTTCAGCTTCACGGGTTAAACCGTTTACGATGGTTTGCATATAACTCAATGAAAACTCTTTATAGTCACGCGGCGTTAAAATGCCACCCCAGGTGTCAAATATCATTACTGACTGGGCACCTGCAGCAATTTGCGCATTAAGGTACAACACAACACTTTGCGCCAGTTTGTCTAACAGCATATGGAGCACTTCAGGTTCGCTATACATCATTTTTTTAATGATACTGAAAGTCTTGCTGCCACTGCCTTCAACCATATAGGTAGCGAGAGTCCAGGGGCTTCCCGAGAAACCAATTAGTGGCACGCTGCCATTCAACTCGCGCCGGATAGTCCGCACAGCGTCCATAACATAACGCAGTTCCTGCTCAGGATCGGGTATCGGCAAATTAACCACATCCATAAAGTCACGGATTGGCCGTTGGAATTTCGGGCCTTCGCCTTCACCAAAATACAAACCAAGTCCCATCGCATCGGGAATGGTTAAAATGTCACTGAATAAAATGGCCGCATCCAGCGGATATCGACGTAACGGCTGCAGCGTAACCTCGCAGGCCAGCTCGGGGTTTTTACACAATGACATAAAGTCACCGGCTATCGCCCTGGTCGCCCGGTACTCCGGCAAATAACGACCAGCCTGGCGCATCATCCAAACGGGTGTGCGGTCAACGGGCTGCTTTAGCAGGGCTCGCAGGTAACGGTCATTCTGTAATTGCATCATCTTTTCGCCTTCAAAAAAAACTGCATCAGTTTACCATCTGTCACGGCCCGACTCTATATAATCAGCGTTAATCTGCCGTTCAGGTTTTTTCAGCCAGGCACTTGTATCTGTTAACACTATCTGTTATAAACTTACTGCGCTAGTGAAGAATTATAAGCGAGAAGCCTGTTAAACGGGACCATGCTGTACCAAGTTAAGCCACATTTTGTGGCTTTTTTATTTGCTGCCATCCATGGCGCAACCCTTCGGGCCAATGCTTCGCACTGTTAAAAATCTTTCCGGAAGATTATTTATCTGCTGTTTTTCTGCTGCAAATATCTGATAATTTTGCCCGACAATGTTTCAACTGGAGGCACTTCAGGTAGTTTGGTTAAGTCAAACCATGCTGCTTCTGCAATCTCATTTGGCTGACAAACAATGTCGCCCCCCTGATAGTTAGCTGTAAAACCGGTCATCAGTGAGTGCGGGAATGGCCAGGGCTGGCTGCCCATATACCTTAAGTGGCTAATCTTCACTCCTACTTCTTCCTTAACTTCACGTACAGCAGCTTGTTCCAGTGTTTCAGCCGATTCAACAAAGCCTGCCAGAATAGAAAAAAAACCAGCTTTGTGACGGGTTGAACGGGCCAGCAGTATTTGCCCGGGCCGGCTAATCCCCACTAACACACAAGGGGCAATTCGCGGATAACAACGGTGGCCACATTTATTGCATAATGCCGCCAACTCCCAGTTAACTAAATGCATGGCACTGCCACACTGCCCGCAAAAGCGGTGAGTTTGTAAGAATAATGCAACCTGCAACGCCCTTGCCGCCAATTGAAATAACATTTCATCCTGATTTAACAGATTCCGGGCAGAGTGCCAAACCGAGTCATCAGTGACCTGATCATGGTCTACCACTAAATAACAGGGCTGCTGCTGATATTCACCGAGCCAGCATATTTGCTCTGGATCTACTGCAATGGCCAGGCTGCCCAATCTTCCCTGTGGCAGCAAACCATCTTCAGTCATATAAAGACGGCCTTTATTGACAATAAACCATAACCCCTGACTTTGCCTGGTAAGTGCAATACTGTGCTTTATCATGATTAAGTCCTTAATTAGCGCAGTTTATTCAGTTACAGATCAGCGCACTGTTGTTATGATACGGGCAGAATAGTGGGCTGACCAATAAAATAATGGTTGATCTTTAGTGTGAAATTCTTTTAATTAGAGATAGCAGAACTTTTACTGCACTTAAGGAGAAGGACATGTACCGTCGTGTGCAACAAGCTCAACAAAAATGGGGAGGGTCGTTAACAGCAATAGATAACTGGCTTGACGAACGCCAGCAGCTTATCGTTAGTTATTGCAAGCTTGCCGGTTTGCCACCGTTTGAAAAAGACCGTCATACACTCCCAGCGCAGGAAAAAGTCCGGGAATTTTGTCAGTTACTGA
Organism: Arsukibacterium ikkense; assembly: GCF_000987775.1. Lineage (GTDB taxonomy): Bacteria > Pseudomonadota > Gammaproteobacteria > Enterobacterales > Alteromonadaceae > Alishewanella > Alishewanella ikkense. Next base: position 126,421 of record NZ_LAHO01000015.1, on the reverse strand, counting down.
TGGATTATTTGTCAGCAGGCCATTTTGAAGTTTACGAACGTATTGTCACGCAATGCGCCGTCAATGGCACAGATTCACGCAAACTGGCAGACAGTTTATATCCGAAAATTGCGGTTTCAACCGACTTAGCATTAAGTTTTAATGATGCCTATGCTGACCACCTGAGTACGCGTGATAGCGCAGCTTTTGACCGGCAGCTATCTGATTTGGGTCAGGCCTTAGAAGAAAGGTTTGAATTAGAGGATAAACTGATTGATACACTGCACGCTAAACATACTGAAAATAGTGCGACAGTTTAACTAACGGCGTACAAGATTATGCAGCGACAACAGTAACTGTTATCGCTGCGCACTCAATTGCAATTATTCGCCAGCAACAATTTCCAGTAGTTCAACTTCAAATACTAACACGCTGTGTGGCGTTATAACGCCCATGTCACGCTCGCCATAGGCTAGCTCTGACGGAATAGTGAACTTGAATTTAGAGCCTACATTCATTAGCTGCACGCCTTCGGTCCAACCTGGAATAACCCGGTTTAAAGGAAACTCAGCTGGTGCATCACGATCATAAGAGCTGTCAAACTTGGTGCCGTCAGTAAGCGTACCAGTGTAATGTACTTTTACAATATCAGTTGCTTTTGGTTTAGGACCAGCGGCAGCTTGTAACACTTCGTATTGCAAGCCTGATTCGGTAACAGTAACGCCGTCTTTAGCCGCATTCTGCTCTAAATAAGATTTACCAGCAGCAATCACTGCTTCTGATTCAGCCGCAGCAAGTTCAGCTTGCTTGGTACGATATTGTTCATCTAACTTGGCTAACAGCTGTTGAATTTCATCATCACTGACACTGGAATTACCGGCCAGGCCATCTTTAACGCCTTGCAAAATTAAATCGCTGTTAAGCTCAACGGCAATTTTGTCATATTCCTGAACGGTGCTTTCCAGATAACGACCGGCGGACACGCCCAGACTATAAGCTTGTTTCGCTTGTTCAGTATCTAAAGCAGGCACTGCAGCTTGCTTTTCTTTCTGACAGGCACTTAAAGTAAGCACTGCTACGGCAATCAGTGAGAGTTTGGTTGTTACGCGCATTCATTTCTCCATATTTTGGCAGCCTGGCTGCAAAAGTGTGTTTTAATAATTCGTCAGGTTCTGGCCTATACTAACGGTTTGTGCGAATGAGGTTAACACCCACAATGAAATATCCTGTGCTTTTTCTTACTTTTTTAATCGCATCCTGCACAAAAGTAGAAACGACGGCACTGCAGCAATGGCAACATGTCGCTCAGGGCAGTTATGCGGCCGAAATAGCAAACGATGGACACTATGCTGTGGTGTCATCCATTCAGGATGGCCTGGCTTTTTGGGACTTGCGGCAAAACGTGCTGAAATACCAATGGCAACATACCCCAGAGCAGGATAATCTGGTATTTACGCTGGCGATCAGCCCGGATAACAGCCATGTATTCAGTGCTGATCAACAAACCTTTGCCCTCTGGCGTACTGACAACGGTGAAAACGTTGGTTTCTGGCAGCTCGATCAATCCTCAGTACGCGATATTGCCGTATCGGCCAGTGGAGCACATTTGCTAATTGGCAAAAGCGATGGTGCAGTGCAGCATATTACCCTGGCGTCTGGCCGTCGGCTGGAGTTTCTGGGCCATACCGAAAAAATTAACAGTGTCGCAATGTCGCCTAATGGCCGTTATGCACTGAGCGGCAGTAACGATTACCAGGCCTATCTCTGGGATACCAGCAGTGCGCAAATTGTGCACAGCTTCAGCCACCCGAGCCGGGTGAGTAAAGTCGCCCTTGACCCGCAAGGCCGCTTTGCTTTTACCGCTGACAGCCAGAGCCTGGCAAGAATTTGGGATATCCAAACTGGCGCCTTGATCAGCACCTTACAAATTACCGCCCGCCAGCAAGTATTTAGCGCTGTACGTTTTAGTGACGATGGTCAGTATTTACTCACCGGAGCCCCGACTCGTAGTTTAGTGCTGTGGCGAGTGAATGACGGCAAAGAGTTACAGCGCTGGCGGGTGAGCCCACGCAAAGGCAGCAGGCCGGCCAGTGCGGTGGTACATGCAGTGGCATTCTTAAGCCCAACACGTATAATCAGTGAAAGTTCCAGTGGTTTTGCTGAGGTTTGGGAAATAAATTATGAATGATAGAGATGCTGCAATGCAGCAACAACTGATTGAACTGGAAAACAAACTGGCCTTTCAGGAAGATACTGTAAACAGCCTTAATAATGAGCTACACCAGCATCAGATGCGGATAGAGAAACTTCAGCAACAAGTGATGTTGCTGGCCGATAAGCTGCGCCAGTTACCGGAAGACCAGGGTATTCTGTCGCCAGAACAAGAGCCACCGCCACCACATTACTAGCCGTTTGCACGCCAGCTGCTTTAGTCAGGTTTAAACACCCCTATCACCTGTTCGCTGCTGCGGCTGGCTTTGCTTACCTGCTGCTCCGGCTGCACCATCTGATGGCCGCAACTAACACACTCTACCTTTTCCACATTATTTTCCAGGAACAACATCATGGTGTCTAGCGCGTGGCATTTGGGGCAGCTGGCGCCAGCAATAAAACGTTTTTTCTTGCGAACAGTCATAGTCTTCTCATTTGATTAGCGGCAATTTTCAGCTTAGCCCTTGGTTTATGCTGGTTATAGCGTAAAATTGGCGCCCTAGTTCAGTATTACAGGTAAAAGCATGATTCAGTTACAGCAGGTTGAACTGCGCCGTGGCCCGCAGGCCTTATTTACTAATGCCGATCTTACCGTATTTCCGGGGCAAAAAGTCGGAATTATTGGTGCCAATGGTTGCGGTAAGTCCAGCCTGTTCGCCATGCTGCAGGGTAAACTGCACGCTGATGCAGGCAATATCAACATACCTGAGCGCTGGGTAATATCAACTGTAGCCCAGGAAACGCCGGCATTAGACTGTAGTGCCATGGATTATGTACTGCAAGGCGATGAAAAGTTATTTCCATTGCTGCTAAAAGCTCGTAGCCAATGCAGTGAAACTGATTTAGCTGCGGTGCATTTGCAGATAGAAGCACTGGATGGCTACCGGGCGGAAGCCAAAGCCGGCGTACTACTCGATGGTTTAGGCTTTAGCGGAGATGCCCAGCAACAGCCCGTTAAATCTTTTTCGGGCGGTTGGCGTATGCGTCTGAACCTGGCCAAAGCACTTATGCAACCCGCTGAATTGTTGCTGCTGGATGAACCGACTAACCACCTCGACTTAGATGCCGTGCTGTGGCTGGAGAAGTATCTGGCGAATTATCAGGGCACCTTGCTGCTGATTAGCCATGACCGTGACTTTCTGGATGCGGTAACCGACAATATTGTGCATATCGAACGACAAACCCTCACCTTATATAAAGGTAACTACAGCCAGTTCGAGCGCCAGCGCGCCGAACAGTTGTCGCAGCATCAGGCAAACTTTGACAAGCAGCAACGACAGGTCGCCCATCTGCAGAAATTTATCGACCGCTTTAAAGCTCAGGCGACTAAAGCGCGGCAGGCGCAAAGCCGCATAAAAGCATTGGAACGCATGACCATACTAGCCCCAGCTCATGTTGACTCACCTTTTAGCTTCAGCTTTCGCGAACCAAAATCGTTGCCCAATCCGCTGTTAAAAATGGAAAATGTACAGGCTGGCTATGCCGACCATATCATTTTAAGTCAGATTAAATTTCAGCTGTTACCCGGCAGCCGTATTGGCTTATTGGGGCGCAATGGCGCCGGCAAATCTACCTTAATTAAACTGCTGTCAGGTAGCATGGCGCCGCAAAGCGGTGACATCTGGTATGCCAATGGCGTAAGTTTAGGTTATTTTGCCCAGCACCAGCTGGAAACCCTGCGCCCGCAAGACTCCCCGTTACAACATTTAGTGCGGCTCGACCCCTTAGTGCCCGAGCAAAAGCTTCGTGATTTCTTAGGCGGCTTTGGCTTTCATGGCGACAAGGCATTAGAGGCCTGCGCACCTTTTTCCGGTGGCGAAAAAGCCCGGTTGGTGCTGGCATTAATAGTTTATCAGCGCCCTAATCTGCTGCTGCTGGATGAACCCACCAACCACCTTGATTTAGATATGCGTGAAGCCATTGTGATGGCACTACAGGAGTTCGAAGGCGCCATAGTTATCGTTTCACACGACCGCCATCTGCTTAGCAGCTGCACCGATGAGTTTTATCTGGTAGCCCATGGCAGGGTAGCCCCTTTTGATGGTGATTTAGCTGACTACTACCAGTGGCTGCAACAAGACGCAAGACAAAGCAACAGTGCTGCAGTGGCTGATGCGCCAGCCAGCAGCAATGTGGTGCGTAAAGATCAGAAACGACTGGAAGCTGAACTGCGTAACTTACTGCGGCCGCTAAAGCAAAAAGTCGAAAAGCTGGAGCAACAACAGCAGAAGTTGACCGAACAACTGGCCGGCATTGAACAGCAACTAGCCGATGCAGATATCTACAGCGCCGAGCGCAAAACAGAGCTTACTGCACTGTTAGCAAAACAAGCCAGCGCCAGTAGCAGCCTTAGTAATATTGAAGAAGAGTGGTTTATGGCGCAGGACGAACTAGAGCAACAAACTGAACGCTTCTGGCAAAACAATGACTGACAGCAGTAACAATAAAATGCCAGTGCCAACTGAGCAGCAACTGTGGCAATTCAGCCTGGCGTTGTATCCAAAAGTCCAGCAGCTTTGTCTGGACTGGCAGGACAGCTTCGGGCTCAACGTTAACCTGCTGCTATTGCTTTGCTATCTGGAACAACAGCAGTGTAGCCTGAATGGACAACAGTTAGAGCAGCTTGCCGCAAAGCTTGTCAGCTTCAGCCGCCAGTTTACCCAGCCGCTGCGCCAGCTCAGGCGCCATAGCAGCAACGCCAGCCTGCCTGCTGCGCAGCAGCAACAACTTATGCAAACACTGCTGCAGGCCGAGCTCTCGCTGGAGCAACTAGAGCAACAGTTACTGCTTGAGTCTTGCCCACCACTTACTGCCAGCAGGCAGCCCCTTATAGAGCGTTACCTGAGCGCTCTGAATGCCCAAAGCCAGGCATTAACGGCGCAAATTATTGATCTGCGTCAAGCCATCAAGCGACTGAGCTAACACCGTCAGCAAAGTTTGATCTGTATCAGTTCACGCCCCGGCCCGCTTACCTAGACTTCAGGCATCGACACATCAGTTACTACAGCGCAAGAGGGCAAGATTATGAACTTGTGGCATGAATTCTTAAATGATCCGGTAATTTTCATTTCGTTTACCGGTCTGGCGATAGTGATAGGCCTATGTCTGTTTTATGCAGTCTATTTTATTTATAAAATAGATCACGATACACCAGACTCAAAGCAGCACTAATGCCCACTTAGACTACGTTTCAAGATAACGTAGTTTTTCAGGCACGCCATTCCAGCTATCTGCATCGGCTGGTGGGGTTTTTACTTCACGGATATTGGGCCATAGCTCGGCCAGCTCGGCATTAAGCTGAATAAAGCCATGCTGCGTTGCGGGTACTTTTTCTTGCTGCACTATGGCATTAGCCGGACATTCTGACTCACATAACGCGCAGTCGATACAAATTGTCGGGCTGATCGCCAGAAAGTTCGGCCCTTCAAAAAATGCATCTACCGGGCATACCGCAACGCAGTCGGTATATTTGCATTTAATACAGTTATCCAACACGACAAAGGCCATAATTTACGGGCTCCACAGTTTGCAGGCAGCGGATCATACTGCAGCAGACAAAAAAAACAAACTAACAGCAATATTGTTTACTTAAGTCTCGACACTCCTAAGCTCACCGCGGCAAGACTGCTTGCCAAATCTGCCAGAACCCTATACCGTAATTTCAGCAGCTGTAACGGCCTTTATCACCAACACCTCCCGGAAAATGGCTGAGCCTCAGGAGCCGACATGACAACATATAAGCATATTTTGATTGCCGAAGACGACAGCTTTCTGCTTTCGCTACTCGATATACAGTGTAGCAGCCTCAATATGGAGACATGTTGTGTAGAGAATGGTGAGCAGTTGATAACTGAAGCGCTGAGCTATCAGTACGATATTATCTTAACTGACATTCAGATGCCGTTGTGTGACGGTATTCAGGCAATGCAGATCTTAAGGCGTCTGGGCTATGACCGACCAATATTTGCGATGTCTGCGGATAGTCTCGACTGCGAAGGATTTGATTTCATTTTGCAAAAACCAGTAGATATTGATCAATTGGCTGAGCTGTTTAATCAAACACCGCAACAACAAAAAGTTCAGTTGCAGATAAGTAGCGAACTAACTGCACTGTTTTATCAGAATTTATCGCAGCTTAGCCAAGATTTCGCCACGGCGATACACAACAGGGATTTTGTTTTGATGCGTCAAATTTGCCATAAAATTAAGGGGGGGGCCGCAAGCTTCGGTTTAAGTATTCTGAGTCAACTGGCGGATCAGCTGCAGCAAAGGCTTAGCGCAGAAACGCTCAACGACAATCTTCTTGAAGAAGGTCGGCAGTTTCTGCTGGTTTTACAGCAGTCTGGAGCAAAAAATGAGACCGCCTAGAATATTACTGGTTGATGATGTAGATTACAGCCGCCAGCTTTTACGTAATAATATTATGGCACTGGCTGATGCTAAATTACTGAAATATCAAAATTTCAACTTCTTTAACGCCGGTACTGCAGCTGATGCCAACATACTATTCAGGTTGCACCAGCCCGATATAATATTCCTGGATATTGAGCTACCTGATCACTCAGGCTTAGAGCTTTTAGCGCAATTTAAACAGGAAAAACCTGCTTGCTTTGTCGTAATGGTCAGTGGTGCCAGCACGCTTGATAATGTCACCCAAAGCATCAAAATGGGCGCAGCCACTTTTATTGTTAAACCATTTAGTGGCGATAAAATATTAGCCGCGATACGTTTATTCGAAAAATAGCGCAGCCAGCAATCAGCGTTGGGCGCAGTGTAAACTCAGAGACACCAAAAACCGTTGCGGACAATTGCAGCCGCTTGGCGTAAAATAGCCCCATCTTGTGAGCGGTTGGCCTGTTGCCAGATCGCTATGACACCGATATGGAACCGCTATGCTGCGCCTGACTGAAATTAAACTACCGCTAAATCATGACGAAAATGGCATAACTGCAGCCATCCTTGGCAAACTGCAGATAAAAGCAGAGCAACTGCACAGTTTTACCGTGTTTAAGCGCGGCTTTGACGCCCGCAAAAAAACCGACATCCAGTTAATTTATACTCTGGATTTAGAGGTCGAAAACGAAGCGGCATTATTAGCCAGCTTTGCCAAGGATCCGCATGTTAAGCTCTCGCCTGACACCCGTTATCAGTTTGTCGCTCAGGCGCCGGCTAATTTAACTGAACGGCCCATTGTGATTGGCCTGGGTCCTTGCGGCCTATTCGCTGGTCTGCTTTTAGCACAAATGGGCTTTAAACCGATTATTTTAGAGCGCGGTAAAGAAGTTCGCGAACGCACCAAAGACACCTTTGGTTTTTGGCGCGGCAAAGAATTGAACCCCGAATCAAACGTGCAATATGGCGAAGGCGGTGCCGGCACCTTCTCTGATGGCAAGCTATACAGTCAGGTAAAAGACCCAAAACACTATGGCCGCAAGGTGATGAGCGAATTTGTCGCCGCCGGCGCACCCGACGAAATAATGTATGTTAGCAAGCCGCATATCGGTACCTTTAAGCTGGTGTCGATGGTTGAAAAAATGCGGGCAACTATACTCGCGCTGGGCGGGGAAATCCGCTTTAGCAGCAGAGTAGATAAACTGCATATTGCTGATGGTCAGTTGACCGGTTTAACCCTGGCCAGTGGCGAGCAACTGCATAGCAAACATGTGGTGCTGGCTGTCGGCCACAGCGCCCGTGATACCTTTCAGATGCTGTACGATCAAGGAGTGTATGTTGAAGCCAAACCGTTCTCGATTGGTTTTCGGATTGAACATGAGCAGTCGATGATTGACGAGTGCCGCTTTGGCCCTAATGCCGGCAACCCGATTTTAGGCGCGGCTGACTACAAGCTGGTGCATCATGGCAGCAACAACCGTACAGTATACAGTTTTTGTATGTGCCCGGGCGGCACCGTGGTCGCAGCGGCCTCTGAACCAGGCGGTGTGGTGACGAATGGCATGAGCCAATACTCGCGTCATGAACGTAATGCTAATAGCGCCATTGTAGTGGGCATTGACCCGGAGCGGGATTACCCTGGTCACCCACTTGCCGGTATTGAACTGCAGCGCCAGCTGGAGCAATTGGCGTTTAAAGTGGGCGGTGAAAACTACCAGGCACCAGCACAATTAATTGGTGACTTTTTAGCGGGCAAGCCATCGAAGGAGCTGGGTGAGGTAAAACCGTCCTATACGCCAAATATTACCCTGACCGATTTAGCCCAGGTGCTGCCCGACTTTGCCATCGCCGCCATTCGCGAAGCGATACCAGCCTTCGACCGGCAAATTAAAGGTTTTGCCAAAGCCGATGGTTTACTGACTGGGGTTGAAACCCGTACCTCCTCGCCCATTTGCATTAAGCGTGGCAGTGACTATCAAAGTATCAATATCAAAGGGTTATACCCGGCTGGTGAAGGCGCTGGCTATGCCGGTGGTATTTTATCGGCCGGTATTGATGGCATTAAAGTGGCCGAAGCGCTGGCATTGGCCATGCTGGATGCCAATAACACCTCAGTTTAAAACTGATGGCAGAGGCGCTAAACCGGCAGTATTACCGCAACGGCCCACCACACCGGGCCGGCGCGGATGTAAGCTTTGGCGATCTGGTAAAAATTTTTGGTTTTAACAGCATCCATATCGGTCGCTGGGTGCAAAACGCCGAGCAACAGCAAGCCGCCAATCTGTTTTATGATGCGCTATGTGATTTACAGCTAATATTGCAGGTACCAGAGCAGGTTATATCGCTAAATGGCAGCCTGGCATTAACCTACGGCATAGGTGGTCAGCGCGGGGTGTGTGCCCACTACCAGCCGCAGGGCCGTATTTTAGCGCTGGCCAAAAATGCCGGTGGTGGCAGCCTGGCCCACGAATGGTTCCATGCTTTTGACCATTATATTGCCAGCAAACTGTTCAGCCCAATGCCGCCTGCTAACCGCTTTGCCAGCCGTTGCTGGCTTGAGTCGATGCCGCAACATCAACATCCACTAAATGCGTTGTTAGATCAGGTTTTTATCAGCCTGTTTTTGTCTGCCGATGGCAACAGTGAAAGCGATTATTTCCGCCACTGCCGGAGCCTGGATACCAAACAGCAGCAGCTGTATCTGGCAATGCCAGAAGAAATGGCTGCCCGGGCTTTTGAGAATATGCTACAGCGCCAGTCGCTGAAAAACAGTTTTCTGGTATCCGGTACTTTGCAAAGCAAGGCGGCTAAACTGGGGGTGTATCCGGATGAACCACTAAGCACGGCTCTTAGCCAGCTCTGGCTGCCCTATTTCCATGCTTTAGGTCAGGGCCTACGACAGCAACGCTAGCAAGCACAACTATTAGGGCGTTTTACGGTTAAACAGCAGTTTGCCATTACTGCGCAGTACCTGATTACCACCGGCTTTTTTCGCCAGATACATGGCCTCATCGGCGTTGAGTATTAACTCTTTTTGGCTACTGCCATGCTCCGGATATAAAGCAATACCAATACTGGGGTTTATTGTCAGCTGCTGGCCGTCGATAACGTATGGCTGGCAAAGCAGCAACCGGATATTCTCTGCCAACTGCATGGCGGTGGCTTCACTGCTTACCTGCTCTAACAAAATAACAAATTCATCCCCCCCAAAGCGGGCGGCGGTATCAGTTTGGCGGATCGCCTGTTGCAAACGCAGGGCAGTTTGTTGCAATAGCTCGTCACCCACATTATGACCAAAACGGTCATTAACCTGCTTAAATTTGTCTAAATCCAGGTACAGCAATGCCATTATAGCTTGCTCCCGCCCGGCCCGGGCCAGCGCTGAATGCATCCGATCCTGAAATAGCTCACGGTTTGGCAAACCGGTCAGCTGATCATACAGCGCATGAAACTGTAAACGAGCCAGCATTTGCTTACGCTCTATCGATACCGCAACCTGAGTGGCGACGAACTCCAGCATTTCCAGTTCGAGCTGGCTGTAACTTGCCGCCTGGCCAGTATTTTGTGCCAGCAGCACGCCAATAGTACCGCTGTGGGTTTTCAGTGGCACCGCCAAGGCATTGATGTCTGGCTGCACGGCGGCCAGTTTCTTACTGGCACGCGGCGATGACTGCTGCAGGCCATAAAACAACTCGCTCTGGCCGCTACTAAGTACCTTATTACATAGCTCTCTGGTCAGTAGTGAAGTGTTGGAGGGTAGTGTATCGGTACTGGTATAGCCAAAACGCAAGCCATTCTGGCTATCATAGCGGGCAATCACAAAACTCTGCATCGGCATTAAGCCGGCAATAATCTGATGAATTTGCTGGTATAGCTGGTCAATATCTTCTGCAGCAAAAGCCGCTTCTGATATGGCATAAAGGGCGGCCTGACGCCGCTGCGCCAATTTCAGGCTGCTGATATCCCGGGCGACAGCCACCCGTTGCTGCTTATCTTCCGACCAACGAGCCGACCACAGCAAATGCACTACGCTACCATCTTTGCGGATATAACGGTTTTCAAAATCCAGCTTTACTGCACCCTGATTAATTTGCTCGGCAGCAGCCAGGGTGATTGGCTGATCATCCGGATGAATAAACTCCAGCATGGAATGGCCAAGCATTTCCTGCGGTTTATAACCAAAAATGCGCTCAGCACCGGGGCTGATAAATTCAAAGCAACCGTGCTTATCTACCACGCAGATAGCATCCAGCAGCAGATCAATGTAGTTACTCAGTACCCTGTAGCTGGGTTCGGTCATTTTATTCGGCTTCGTAAATTATCAGATTGTAACCGGGATGCTGCCCCCAGCTTGCTGGTTTAACAATAGCATGAAATCAAAAAGGCAAACTATGCCGTTGTCAGCTCTGAGCGCAACAGCTGACAATTTAACCAGGTCATGCCATAGATAGTAAGCTGCGGGTTAGCCCCTAAACTGGTGGGCAGGATGGAGCCGTCGAATACGGATAAGTTTTGCAGCTGATGATGACGGCCCTGTTGGTTTACCACGCCTTTGCCAGGATCGACGCTCATATTGCAGCCGCCCATCACATGGGCTGATGCTACAGTTTGCCGGTATTTCTGCATCGGTAAGGCGTCTATAGCGGCCTTTGCCTCACGCCAGCTGTTATACAGTTTAGCATCGTGATGAATGGGCAATACCTGCCTAGCACCGGCAGCAAACTGCAGCTCTGCCATCGACAATAAAGCCCGGCGCGCACCCTGCCATAAATAATCGGTAATAGGGTAATCCAGCACTGGCTGCTGCTGGCTATCGAGAAGCACCCTGCCACCCTGGCTTTGCGGGTGAAAACCATCGCGCAGCAGCGCTATCGTCACCTGCAAGCGGTTAAACTGCTGCATTAACGCCGCATGCTGCTCACCCGTGCCGAGCAGCTTGGTGGCCATCAATACCGGGTGCACCGGCGCCGCTTCCAGCTTATAGCCGATATGGTCGGTTGCTGGCCAGACAAATTGATCCGAGTAAATCGACTGCGGCGCGCCGGCATGGCCATTAATCTCTTCAGCAAATAGTGCACCGCTGATCAGCGACGGATGTAAATATGTATGCTTGCCCAGCCGGCCAGAAGGGTTTGGCACTTTCGAGCGTAGCAAAATGGCCGGTGAGCCAATAGCGCCCGCTGCCAGAATATAGTGTTTAGCGCGAATACCAATACGGATATCGTTGCGTGGCTGAAAGTGCTGATCAACAGGTACCGCCTCAATACCTGTAATGTTGCCGCCTTGCCAGCTGAATTTTCGTACCGAAATGCGTGAGATTAAGCTCGCCCCCAGCGCCAGCGCTGCTGGTATTGTACTAACCAGCATCGACTGCTTACCATTAATCGGGCAGCCCATGCCGCAATAACCTAAATTAGCGCAGCCATTAACATTGCGGCTGATAATAGTGTGCTCCCAGCCCAATGCCTGACAGCCACGCTGCAGCACACTGTTATTGCCATTTGGGGGCACAGGCCAGGGTTGGATATTTAAGCGCTGTTCAGCTTTTTCAAAATAAGGCGTTAATTCATTCGCGCCACTAAAATTGAGATCAAACTCGCTTTGCCAGTAATCCAATGTTAGCTTGGGGGTGCGAATAGAAGTGGTCCAGTTAACAGTGGTGGAACCGCCAACCGTGCGGCCTTGTAAAATGCCAATCGCCTGATCGCGGGTTTTGCGGGCAGCGCCTTCCTGATACAAATTGGGGTAAGCCCAGCGCTCTTCCATCACAAAGTCGTCACGGGTGTAGTAGGCGCCCTCTTCTAACAGCAATACGCTAAAGCCGGCCTGGGCCAGTTGCTCAGCGGCAATACCGCCACCGGCGCCTGAACCAATAATCACGATATCGGCTTCAAACTGCTGATCCTGAGTAAACTGACTGGCATCCAGGTGGTGAGTCATTAGCGAAACCTCGGAGCAGAATATGCCAATGGCTGCCAGTGTTCGGGCTGGCCATAGTAAGCACCATATAACAGCTCGCGCAGGCCATGGTAGGCTTGCTGTAACACGCCAAGATAACTGTCACGCCAGCTGTTAAGCAGCGCCAACCGCTGCGGGATGGATAAACCGGCCAGCTGAGTTAAATGCCCCGTCAGGCCCAGGCGGCTAATGCGATTAGCTAGCAGGTTAAATAACTGGTGCAACTCTTGCTGCTGGCGTAGTGGCAGAAATGGCAAAAAATCATTAATTGCAGCTTTAGTGCGCGCCAGTTCAGCCGCTGCCAGGGTCGCATCTTCGGGTAAAGCCCCGTACAATAGCGCAGGTAAGATTGCCGACAGCACCAAATCACGATGGTGCTCATCAGCACTCAGGCTTTGTCGCCAGCCATACAGACTCAGAGTGCCACCTAAACTGGCAACAGCTGCTAAGGCAATGCCGGATAAAATAAATTGCCGCCGATCCATAGTGCTGCACCATTAGTAAAAGTTAAACCATTGTTTATCAGGATTCGAACATTTGCAAGCTCAGCTCAGACCAGTCGTTCACGCGCCGTTCCAGCCCGCCTGGTGGTTGAGGCATGCCCATTTGCAAACTATTTTTGCCAAGTATTTAAGCCCGAAACAGCAGTTAAATACTGCAGCCGAAATATTTAGCCTGCCCGATGGTGATGAGCTGCAGCTAAACTGGCTGCATCCGGAACAGACCACGGCAGAGGCACCGCTGCTGATTCTGCTGCATGGCCTGGCCGGTGATATTAACAGCCACTATATACAGGCAATGCTGGCGCAGTGCCGGGCACTGAGCTGGTCAGCCGTACTGCTGCATTTTCGCGGCTGTAATGGCAAGCCGAATAAACTGCCACGCGCCTATCACAGTGGCGATACCGCCGATGCCGCTCTGGTGATAGCTGAAGTAACACGACGCTATCCCGGCCGGCCCTTAGTGGCTGTTGGCTATTCGCTCGGTGGCAATGTGTTGCTGAAATACTGCGGCGAGCAAGCTGGCCACAATCCACTGGCCGCGGCAATTGCAGTATGCCCGCCATTATCGCTGTCTGCCTGTGCCAAACGGATTAACAGCGGCAGCAGCAAACTGTATCAGCGCTATTTACTGGGCCGGTTAAAACGCAGTACCTTGTTAAAACTACAGCAATTTACTGATTTTCCGCTGCCGTTAACACCAGAACAAGTGCAGGGCTTTACCAGTATTGAGCAGTTTGACCAGCACTTTACTGCCCCTATTCATGGCTTTAAAAATGCACAGGATTATTATCAACGCGCCAGTGGCATGGCGTTTTTGCGCCATATTCAAGTTCCCACCCTGATTATTCATGCCAGAGATGACCCCTTTTTATCCGATGAGGTGATCCCCAGAGCCGACGAGTTAAGCGGCCACATTCATTATGAACTGACCCGCGGCGGCGGCCATGTTGGCTTTGTTTATGGCAGTATATTGAAACCCCAATTCTGGCTGAACCAGCGTATTCCGGCCTTTATTACCCAACAGTTGAATTTATGATTATTCCGTACACCGATATTGAACACGATACACTACACAACCTGATTGAATACTATGTGCTGCGCGAAGGTACTGATTATGGCGAGCAGGAAGTTTCCCTGAGTGAAAAAGTTGCCGCTGTCAGGCGCCAGCTGAAAAGTGGTGAGGTGGTCTTAGTGTACTCAGAGTTGCACGAAACCGTAAACCTGATGCCCAAACAGCTTTTTATACAACAGGCTACCGGGCAACAGGACTGACACCACCATACAGCGTAGTGGTGCCTTAACTTAGTAATTGCAAAAACGCACTATGGCAATAGCCGTCGGCCAGGCCATCGCCGGCCAAATCAACCTGCACCCAATCACCTTTGCTTTGCAGCAGCCACAGCCGTTGCCCGGCATGCAGGTTGCCAGTGACGTCAAAGTCAGTTCCAGGGCCGGCGCGCAGCCTGAGCCCGCTGCGGGCGTTAACCATGGCGTGTTGCCGGCTGGTGATCGGCACAGGCTCTTCAACTAAGGGCAGGTTGTCGGTACTGATTGCCGGCCGCTCTGATATCAAGGGTGGCATAGGTGGCGCCGGCGGCGGTCCCTGCCAGTTGCGGATCGCCTGGCGTAAATTGTCGGCCCAGTCGCTGTCCCCTCCCGGCGGGTAATGCCCTGCCATTAAAGCTGCCAGGGGCTGGCCCTTCATCTGTAGATGCGGTAACTCCCAACTTAATGGCTCCAGCTCTACCTTAGCGGCTAACTGATGCAGTTTTTTCCAGTGATTTTTAAATTCACCGTTATCTGCCCAGCTCCAGCGGCCATTAATAAAAAGGACAAAGTCTGCAGCAACGCCATACTGATGGTAGGATTGCCACGCATTAGCGCGGGTGACAATAGCGCCCGGCATGGTTCGCCCCTGCTGATATAGCTCGCGTTGTCGCTCGGGTGAACGAAACCCCTCGAATAATCTGAACGGTAAGTCTGCTTTGGTACACTCCTGCAACAAGCTACCTGCTTTTTCACGAAACACAGGATGCAGAGGCTCCAGCGCACTGTTTCTGCTCATAGAACGCCTCCTGAACGAAATGGCAACGGTTGTCGCCATTGGCATTCAGTATAGAAGCTTTTACGAATGCCGCGGCAGGCTTCACCAGCACCGGCCCTGCGTCATTAAAACGTCACAAAATATACATAAAAGCGCCATCAAACTAATTTAGCCTAACTTACTGATTATTCGAAATTTTAGGAAGCAAGTTCTGATGAAAGCCAAATACCTGTTAACTGCTGTTGCTATGGCAGTACTCACTGCCTGTAATTCGTCTGATGAACCCGTGTCAGAACCACAGATCCCTGAGCCGGTCGTGCTAACGCCCAGCACGCTCAGCCTGAGCTTATTAGGGCGTTACAGCAGTGAGGAGTACTTGGTCAGTGCGGCAGAAATTACCGCCTATGATGCCGACAGTAAACGTGCTTTTGTGGTTAACGCCCTGGCCGGTGCTGTTGATGTATTGTATCTGATTGATCCTGCCAATCCGGTTTATCTCGATACCTTAAGCGCCACTGATATTGCTGAAAACGCTGTTGTTAACAGTGTGGCAGCCCACAATGGCCTGATCGCCCTGGCGATAGAAAGCTCGCCCAAAACCGAGCGTGGCTTTGTTGCAGTGTACAATGCAGCAGATTTAACCCTGCGTGACTTCATCGAAGTCGGTGCTCAACCCGATATGCTGACCTTTACCCCGGATGGCCGCTTTATTCTGGTCGCTAACGAAGGTGAACCCAGCGACGACTATCAAATTGACCCTGAAGGTTCAGTAACAGTCATTGATGTCAGTAAGCCTGATACCTTGTTTGCTGCTACGGCGGATTTTCGCGCTTTTAACAGTAAAAAAGCCGAGTTAGTGGCGGCGGGCGTCAGGATATTTGGCCCCAATGCCGGCGTGACGCAGGATTTAGAGCCAGAATATATTACGGTTTCTGCAGATAACAGCACGGCCTGGATAGCCTTACAGGAAAATAACGCCCTGGCAGTACTGGATATCGCGTCAGCGACTATTACCGATATTCTGCCGCTGGGCTTCAAAGATCATGGTATAGCCGGCAATGGCATCGCAGTCAGTGATACCCAAAACGAGATTAACATCGCGCTGTGGCCCGGGGTGGTAGGCATGTACCAGCCAGATTCTATAGCCAGTTATACGGTAGACGGCGCTACCTATATCGTTACTGCCAATGAAGGTGATGCCCGCGCCTGGGGCGAAACCAACCAGGCATACTGGGATGGTGATGCCAGCCAGGGCTTTGTTGAAGAAATTCGCTTTAAACACTTGTTCCATAAAAATGGCTTTGACCGTCGGGTCGGCGATGATATGCCGCCGCAGTTAATTAGTCTGGCTGCAGGCGCACTATTAAACCCAGAGGTATTTGGCTATTGTGGTGCCGCAGCCGGCGAACCCGGCGACTGCCGTGATGACAACTTGTTAGGCCGCTTAACAGTCAGCTGGGTGGATGGCTATCGTAAAGATGCCAATGGCAATCCAGTCATGTTTAACATCAATGGTGTGGCCGATGAAAATGGCGACCGCCTGATGTACGATCAGGTATACGCGTTTGGTGGTCGTTCATTCGCTATCTGGTCAGCCAATGGTGAGTTAGTGTGGGATTCAGGTGACTTTATCGAGCAGTATCTGACCAGCGACGAATGCAAACTGGGTACTGAGCGCACTATTCTATGCGCCCAATACTTTAACGCTAATCACAGTGCCGGCAATAGCTTTGGTAACCGCAACGACAATAAAGGGCCTGAGCCGGAAGCCATTGCAGTTGGCAGTTTTGGTAACAAGACCTTCGCCTTTGTTGGCCTGGAGCGGATGGGCGGGGTAATGGTATTTGATATCAGCAACCCGGCAGCGCCAAGCTTTATTGACTATCTGAACACCCGCGACGACTGGCAAAACAACCCGGCTGACGTGCTGGCTACAGTTGGCGATTTGGGCCCAGAAGGTTTTACCTTTATCAGCGCCGACGATTCACCCAATGGTAAACCCTTACTGCTGATTGGCAACGAGGTGAGTGGCACCACAACCATTTACCAGATTAATTTAACTTATTAAGCATTGAACAAGTAACACAGGCCGCGATGATGCGGCCTGTGTTACTTTTGAAGGCTAGTTCGCCGGCAGCTTTAGAAAATAAGCTGGCTGACGCGGATTATTCAGCAACACAAAACCATCCAGCGCTTTAATATAGGCAAAGCGGCCAAAGGTACCGTGTCGCACCTGCGGCCCGGGGTCGCCTTCGATTACCATGCCCTGCCAACTTAGATTAGCCAAATCAAATTTATACAGTTTGCCATCTCCGGGCCACGCATAAAAATGGCCATCTTTGCTGTTGTATGTTAAACCGGGCGCTGGAAATTGCTGAATAAACTCAGCGTCGCCTTTTAACGGTAACCGGCTGCGTTGATAACCAGACTCAGCCGTTAAATCGTAAAGTATTTGGGTTTTATTACCGATAATCAGCATTTTACGGTTAACAGGATCAATGGCGGCATTGACGCCAAGGCCAAGGCCTCCTGCGCCGTTCAGCTTTTTGTAAACCCCTCCAGTTTGCTGATATTCATAACTGAATAACGCCGATCGGTTGTGAATATACACCAGCCCGGTTTGACTGTCGTAAGCCGCAACCACACCAAAAGCACCTGCCGGGATATCTCCCGTTGATTTATCTTTAAGCCAACGATTGCTGGAGGGGCTAAACAACCAGGTATCATTAGCTGCAGGCCCGGATGTGTTGCCAGCCAGTGCACCGGAAAATGCCCATAACAATCCGGATTGGCTGATAAAGGCCATACCATCATAGGTATGGCGCGAATTTGGCTGGCTACCGTCGAAAGGCTGCAATTCAGTTAATCTGGGCCGGGTTGCCGGGTCAGCCGGCTGCGCCGGTTCAGTCAGCCGTTGCAACCTGCCGCTCATGGCGTCCAGCTGGTACACCTCATTACCATAGTAGTCATTGTGGCCACCGCCCCAAAGATACAGCCGGCCTGTGCTTTCATCCAAATCAGCACCGCCCCAGGCAAATACCAGGTTGTGACAATAATCGCTGAAATTATAGCCATGTAAGCCATTAGGCGGGCAATGATCAGTCAGGGTGGTGTCAGGCAGCGCCTGCCAACCCTGCTGATAGCTGCGAGCAGTAGTGTTAGACCAGCCAGCATCGTTATTGGCTACGGACTGGAAAATGCTAAATAACAAGCCAAGCAATACCAGACTGCAGCATGTCGAAACATAACCAGAAAATTTCATATACTCTTGCTTTGTATTAGCTCTACGGGTTTAGTAACAGTAGCACAGCAGGCTAACTTAACGCTGAACAGCAACAGGCCGCCACTGTGGCCTGTTCTCTTGTGCCAGTCTCGCTACACCTTAAACTTACTGACCAGCTCGTTCAGCTCTACCGCCAAGCGGGTTAATTCACTGGCACTGGCGCTGGTTTGGCTGGAACCGTCAGCCGTTTGTGAGGCTAAGTCACTGATGGTCACTATATTACGGTCAATTTCCCGCGCCACTTTAGATTGCTCTTCCGCCGCCCCCGCTATTACGTGATTCTGATCACTGATAGCCGTAATATTCTCAGCAATCAGCTCTAGTGCATCTGCTGCTGATTTCGCAACACTCTGCGCATTCTCTGCATTACCGCTGATCAGTTGCATGGCATCCACGGCTTCTTTGGCAGAAGCTTGCACCTGCTGGATCATCTGCTCTATTTCGCCGGTCGAGGTTTGGGTTCGATACGCCAGGCTGCGTACCTCATCGGCTACTACCGCAAAACCACGGCCGGCTTCACCGGCACGGGCAGCTTCAATGGCAGCATTTAATGCCAGCAAATTCGTTTGATCGGCAACGTTACGGATAACTTCCAACACCTGATTAATTGACGATACCTTTTCCGCCAGGGTATTGATTACCCGGGTACTCTGCCGTACATCAGCATTCATTTTCTCAATCACGCTGCTGGTCTGCACCACTTTCTGGGTACCATCTCTGGCCAGGCTGGCCGATTGCGATGAGGCTTCAGAGGTTTTCAGAGCGGTGCCGGCTACTTCATCAACAGCCGAGCTCATTTCAGTGATCGCTGTCGCAGCCTGCTGCACTTCATCGTTTTGCAACATTAACGCTTTGGCCGACTCATCGGTTACGACGTTCAACTCTTCGGCAGCAGAGGCTAACTGATTTGACGAGCTGGCAATATGGCCAATAGCATCACGCAGTTTTTGTTGCATTTGCTGCAATGCCTGCGCTAATTCGGTCAGCTCATCATTGCCGTCAACACTGACCTGCTGGGTAAGATCGCCATCAGCAATAAAGCGAGCCGATACCACTGAGCGCGCCAGTGGCTGGCTGATACTGCGGGAAATTAAGACTGAAACGGCCACGGCAATTGCTACCGCTACCACAATTAAGCTAATCACAGCCATTTTGGCGGCATTATAGGTTTCGATAGATTCTGCACGGGCTTCCTGCGCGGCTTGCTGGTTAATCTGTTCCAGTTGAGCGAGCGACTGGGCTATCTCAGTTGCCACCGGATTCATTTGATCCAGTAAATCCTGTGCTGCTCCCAACTCTTCTTTACGCAGAAAATCTAAGGCTTGGTCCTGCAATTCGAAATACGTTTGTCTTGATGCAACATACTGCCCAAAGATAATCCGCTCCTGTGGATCAAAAATTGTCGCTTCATAGGGTTTTTCAGTACTAAGAATTTCTGCCCTTATTCGATTAATGGCATTAAATGTCTCGCCTTCCTGCGTGATATCGATTGCAAGTAATAACTGCAAGGTCAACGCTCTGTTCCGGTTGATATTGGTTCCGAGATTACCTATGCCAGACAGGCCTGAAACAACTGTGGTTTCTACGAAATCTGCCTGAGATCTGACCTTAGATAAGCTTTGCAAGCTAAATAAGCCAGAAATAGCCAATAGCAGTGCCAAAGTACCAAAGGCTGCCAGTAATCTTTTCTGAATTGTTATCGAGCGTAACATCTGTCACCTCTGTGAGAATTGGAGTTATACTCAACTACCTTACCTTAAGTGGTGGAAAATGTCTTACTTTACAATGTAAAGCCGCTACAACACGGTAGCGGCTTTACTCTGAACAGCCAGCGCTCGCTGAAAACGTCGCGGCGTTACTTCAGTATAGTTATTGCTTCAGCGGCGCCTGTAATGCCTCGGTCATGCCATTAATATCACCGGCTTTTAAGCCAATTTCTGATAATAACGAATCAAGAATAGGCGCCTGAGCCCGATAACGCAGCGCACTATTTACCACCTGGTCTGCCAGTGAGCCGTTACCCGCGTCTGCCGCTCCGCCTTCGCTGCTGCCGCTACCCTGAGTACCCATACCGTTAACCTGCAAGATCTTAATATCGCTGATTTGTTCCATCGGTTTAACGCTTTGAGCGATGATTTCTGGTAGTTGCTCAATCAGCGCCAGACGGATCTGCATCGCAATCTGCTCCACCGACAACATATTCGCAGCAGCGTTAATGGCCTTTTTACCTTCTGCATCTACCTCATAGCTGCGTGCTTTGGCGTCTGCCAGCAATAGTTCTGCGAATGGATAATTATGCGTTAAACTCTGGCGGATGTTATCAAGTTCAACCGCACTGAGCTCCGTTGAAAACAGTGCCTGGTAAGCCTGGTGTCGGCTTTCACTGTTATCGCCCAATCCAAGGTACAACGGATGGGGTGTCAGGCAGCTAATCGGGTTGCCTAATCCATGACACTGATAGCTTGACCAATGATACTCCGCCGGATGTTGCACCATTTTTGTCCGAACCGGATTTAGCTCTATGTAGCGCTGGCATTGCAGTAAATATTGCTCACTGTCTATCAAGCTGGCTTTATGCCGCCCTTCAAACAGCGTACCGCTGCGCCGGTAGTGCTTGTTAACATAACGCACATAGTCTCGACCAACACTTTGCATCACGCGGGAAATACCTTCTGTATCTTCAGGCGTCAGGAGCAAATGCACATGGTTGGTCATTAACACAAAAGCATGCAACTGCACATTATAGCGCTGCAGTGCCGTCTGCAGGCTATTTATGTAAAAGCCAAAATCTTCATCACAGAAAAAGCAGGCTTGGTGGTTATTTCCTCGCTGCACTACGTGACAGGGAATACCTTTGAGATAGAAGCGGGGTTTACGGGCCATCTTGACAATCCATTGTTACTATTATGCAACAAGTGTAGACTACGAACCGTTTATTAGCTCCGACCCCTTTTTCCCGACCCCTTTTTCCGACTTTTTCGCTCTAAAAACAAAAAACCAACCCGAAGGTTGGCTTTTGTTAACAATATAGTCTGGTTACAATTGCGGGCCAGCGGCAACTAACGCCTTGCCTTCGGCATTATCAGTAAACTTAGCAAAGTTATCGATAAAGCGTTTCGCCAGATCTTTTGCTTTTACATCCCAGTCTGCCGGGTTGTTGTAAGTAGCACGCGGGTCCAGAATACCATCCTGCACGTCGTGCAAGTGCGTTGGTATAGCCAGGTTAAAAAACGGTAGCTGCACAAACTCAGCGTTTTCAATGCTGCCATCTAAAATAGCATCGATAATAGCCCGGGTGGCTTTAATGGAAATACGCTTACCAGTGCCATTCCAGCCGGTATTTACCAGGTAGGCTTCAGCGCCAGATGCCGCCATCCGCTTGCCCAATACTTCAGCATACTTAGTCGGGTGCAGGCTTAAAAACGCTGCACCAAAACAGCTGGAGAACGTAGGCGTAGGTTCAGTTATGCCCCGCTCAGTACCAGCCAGTTTGGCGGTAAAGCCGGATAAAAAGTGATACTTGGCCTGTTCTTCAGTAAGCTTAGATACCGGCGGTAACACACCAAACGCATCAGCGGTTAAAAAGATCACTTTTTTGGCATGGCCTGCTTTGGATACCGGCGTTACAATATTGTCGATATGGTAAATCGGGTAAGACACCCGGGTATTTTCAGTTTTTGAACCATCATTAAAATCGATAGTGCCATCGTCTGCTACGCTGACATTTTCTAACAGGGCATCCCGGCGAATGGCGTGATAAATATCCGGCTCGTTTTCCTTGGATAAATTAATGGTCTTAGCGTAACAACCGCCTTCAAAGTTAAACACGCCGTCATCGTCCCAGCCATGCTCGTCATCGCCGATCAGCTGCCGCTTAGGATCAGTTGATAAGGTGGTTTTACCGGTACCGGATAAACCAAAGAACACCGCGACATTGCCGTCCTGGCACACATTGGCCGAGCAGTGCATAGACGCGATGCCCTTAAGCGGTAAAAAGTAGTTCATCATCGAGAACATACCTTTTTTCATTTCGCCGCCGTACCAGGTACCACCAATTAACTGAATTCGTTCAGTTAAGTTAAAGGCTACAAAGTTTTCTGAGTTTAAGCCCTGCTGCTGCCAGTTCGGGTTAGTGCACTTGGCGCCATTCATTACAATAAAGTCTGGCTTATAGCTTGTCAGCTCTTCATCCGTCGGCCGGATAAACATATTTTTAACGAAATGTGCCTGCCAGGCCACTTCGGTAATAAAGCGCACAGCTAAACGGGTATCAGCGTTGGCACCGCAATACGTGTCGACCACAAACAGGCGCTTTCCCGATAGCTGTTTAGTGACCAGTGTCTTTAAATCAGCCCACACTGCTGTACTGATCGGCTTGTTGTCGTTTTTACCTTGATCCGACCACCAGACCGTATCGCGGGTGGTGTCGTCTCGTACTATGTATTTATCTTTCGGGGAGCGGCCGGTAAAGATACCGGTATCTACCGAAACCGCGCCCAGCTTGGTCAGTTTGCCTTGTTCATAACCTTGCAGATCGCTGCGGGTTTCTTCCGCAAACAGCAAATCGTACGATGGGTTATAAACGATTTCCGTGACATCTGTAATGCCGTATTGGCCCAGATCCAGATCGGACATGATGTAACTCCTAAGGGTACTGTAGGTAAGGGTGCAGTCTCTAGCGGACTTATTATTTGTGTTATTTTTTGCGCAAAAGCCTGCTTTTTGCGCAAAAAATACCCTGACATCTTAGCGTTTTCAGCAGAAAAAAGATAGTTGAGAATAAGGCTAAAACCACAGAAACCGCGCTCTGCTTGGCCTATAGCAAAGTTATGCAAATTAACTGGCTGGTTATGACAAAAGTGGCCTGGTTGTTGGTTTGGCCTGGATCAGCTCGCGCCAGGGTAATTCAGCCTGACCTATTACCATAAAATCGGGGTTCGCCAGCGTTTCACGCTGATTATAACTGAGCGGCGAAAATTGGCTATCGAGGATCTTACCGCCAGCCTCCTCCACAATAATATGCACAGCACCAGTATCCCATTCGCCGGTCGGCCCCAGCCGTAAGTAGCAATCGGCTTTGCCTTCGGCCACCAGGCAACTTTTTAATGAGCAACTGCCCAGCGGAATATACTCGACGCTTTGCCGTTCACTCAGTAACGCCACTATAGGCTGTAAAGGCTGACGCCGACTGACGGCAATACGCAGTACGTCACCCTGCTGATGCTGATGTACCCGGATGCGGTTAATTAAATTGCGTTGCTGCTTAAAAGAGCCATGACCGCGGGTAGCATAGTAAAGAATATCTTCTTTTGGCCAGTAAATAACCCCCAGCGCCGGCCAGCCATGCTCTACCAGGGCGATGCTGACCGCAAAATCACCACTTCTGGCAACGAATTCCTGAGTGCCGTCCATCGGGTCAATCAACCAATAGCGTGGCCAGTGCTGGCGCTGTGCTAACGGCATAATGGTGGTTTCTTCAGAAATGATTGGAATATCAGGGGTAAGATCCGACAAGCGGGCGATAATCAGGGCGTTAGCCGCAAGGTCGGCACTGGTCACCGGGCTGGTATCGGCTTTTTGTTCGGCAACGAAGTCGCCGCTTTGGTACAGCTGCCATAAATGCTGGCCGGCTTCGCGGGCGGTCTGTTTTACACTCTCAAGCAGTTTGCTTAAAAACATCCGGGTTTGCTTCCAGGTATTGCTGTGCCAGTAACAGGGCGGCGACGCTCCGAGCTTCGGTAAAATCGACTTGTTGTAATAACACGTCACTGTTACCGCGCGCCCAACTGATAAGTTCCAGCGGTTCAGGTTCATCCCCTTGTTGTTGCTCGGGATATAAATCGAATGCCAGAACTATATGCATTGTAGCATTAAAATAGCCTGGTGCGAGCGCCAGCGACTTTAAAGGTACAAAACGGCTGGCACCAAAGCCAATTTCTTCTTTTAACTCGCGATTTGCCGCCGTCAGCACATCTTCCCCCGGGTCAATCAGGCCTTTGGGGAACCCCAGTTGGTAATCATGGGTGCCGGCACTGTATTCGCGGATCAGATAAAAGTGTTCGGGATCAGGGCAGGCAATTATCATCACCGCACCACGGCCAGAGCCCCTCATTCGCTCGTAAGTGCGTTCTTCGCCGTTGCTGAAGCGTAACTGCAATTGCTCAATTTTAAACAACCTGCTTTGGGCGACGATTTCCTGCGCCAGAATTTCCGGTACCTGTTTGCTTGAATGGCGCTGCGTCATTACTTGCCCTCTGTTACACTCTGCGGTAGTTACTATAAAACGAATGACGGGAAAAACCTATGCTGCAGTGGGCAGAAATTGAGACCGTATTGCTGGACATGGATGGCACCTTACTCGACTTACACTTTGACAATCACTTCTGGCTGGAGCATTTGCCGCTACGCTGGGCCCAGATCAGCGGTATTAGCGTGGCCGATGCTAAAGCCCAGCTGCAAAGCGAATATGCTGAACTCAACGGTAAGTTACAGTGGTATTGCCTGGATTACTGGGGTGAACGGCTGCAACTGCCGATTACTGAGTTAAAACGCGAAGTGATGCATAAAATTCAGATGCGCCCCGACGTACCCGCTTTCTTAACAGCGCTGAAACAAACGGGCCGCGACATCGTGCTGGTCACCAACGCTCACCCAGACAGTTTATCGCTAAAGCTTGAGCGCACCGATTTAGCCAAGTATATCGACAATTTGATTTCTACCCACGAGTTTGGGGTAACTAAAGAGAATTGGGCATTGTGGCAAAAACTGCAGCAACGGCTGGGTTTTAATAATGCCACCACCTTGTTTGTCGACGACAGCCTGCCCATTCTGACAGCTGCACAAAACTTTGGCATCAAGCATTTGCTGGCGGTAGCCAACCCCGACAGCCAGCAACAAGCCAGAACCATTAGTAATTTCCCGGCAATTACCGATTACACCCCTTTGCTTCCGGATATTCTGGCCCATTCTAAACTGCGCGCCACTACAGATTAACCACAATCTGCAGTGCTGCTAGAAGCTGATGGTATAACGGCCTTCTGCATCCGGCCGGCCAACAAACTGCATAGCCTGGTGTACTTCCTGCGGCAGGTTATTGTCGGGTTTTAAAGTACCATTAACAGTTAACCGGTTATTGTCAATGGCAGCGGTTACGGCCAGTCCCAGGCTGTTGTTGCCGTCGGTGATCAGAACCGGGCTGCCCTGCTGACAATGCAAATCAGCTACTATACTGTTTAGCTCCAGCCAGGTGCCAGTAGGCGGCTGCAAACGGGCATCCAGCCAGCTGGCAGTGCCGGTTAAACTGCTGCACCAGGGTGGTCCTTGCTGAAAATCCTGTACTTCTACCATTAGCTCGCCGCTGGCGGCGACCGGCAGGGGCAACTGCAACAAGGGTAATAACTGACTCACCGGTACGCGCACTACAGCCTGTTGCAGATTCAGCCCACTAAAACCATACGCTATATCTGCCGTCAGATAAGGCTGGTCACGTTCACCAATACTGCCGGCCGTCAGTTTAATCTCCGGCGCCAGCCACAATATTGACCAGCCGTTAAAGCGCCAGCGCAGTTGCTGCAGCTGTATGTTCTGATACTGAGCTACGGCAGCCGAGCCACGCCATAAAGTGCCCTGTACCGGCCCCAGCTGCACGCCGGCTGGCAAACCCAGCCAATGGATCAGCCAGGCAGCAGGCAGTAAATACAGCATAAATAACAGATACGCCAACAGTGCCACTGTGGCTAATTTCCAATACTTCATATTATTCAATTACCATCCGTCTTACCCGCACTATGCCACTACTGTCAGTGTTTGCCACATCCAGGCTGACCAATTTTACACCATTGGTGCTTTGCAGCTGCGCCAGCCAACGCAGTAACTGCTCAAAAGGAACATCTTCCAGTACCAGCTGCAGTTGATCGTTTTGCGGTTGCATCCGGCTAACCCGAATGTTGAAGCTGCGCGAGCTATTGCTGACAATTTGCGCCAGGCTGCCACCCACTCTGGTCTGGCTGGCGCTGGCCTGACGTAACTGTGGCAAAGCCTGCTGCAATTGCGCCAGTTGCAACTGGGCCTGAGTCAGCGCAACTTTTTTAGTGACGATACTCTGATGCAACGGCTGCCAGATAAACCAATAAAGGGCGCCAATTCCCAGTACCACTGCGGCTACACTAACCAGCCGTTGCTCGCGCGCGGCTAAACCTGCCCACCAATTCTGCCATTGCTGTTTCATGTTCTGCTCCGCATTACGACTGTGCCCTGCACCCGGGCACCGTCGTTACTGAGTGCCCCTTGCTCCACAATATAACCTGCCTTTTCTAACGCGGTTTTTAAGCGCTCGAAACTCTGAAAGCCACCGGCATTGGCGGAAAAACGCAGCTCGGTGCGGGCGGCGTCAAAACGCAGGCTGTCGACGTTAATATCGCCCACCTCGGCTAGCTGACGCTGCAGCACAGCCAACAAACTTAAGAAATTAGCAGCCTCACCGCCGCCCCCAACACTCGCTAGTTTCTGGCTGACCTGGCGTGACAAATTGACAATAGTTTCACCGGGGAAAGCCTGTTGATACTCAGCCATACTGTGTTGTTGCACCTGCTTTAACTGTCGCTCCAGCTGCCAGACAGACACGCCCTGCAGCAACAGATAGGCCAGCACACAGCTTGCGGCCAACGCTGCACTGCTGCGCCATTGTTGCCAGTACTTGTTTTGCTGTCGTTTGGGAGCATAGGGCCCCTGCAATAAGGTAAAGCTGACTTCCGGCAGTTGCCGCGCCAGCAAGGCCAGCGGCAACTCAGGTTCCATACTTTGCTGAGACTGCATAATGTCAGCAGGCCAGGGGCTATAGCTGGCAATATTAGGCATGGCCGTTAATGCCAGATACTGTGGCCACCAGCTGCTGTCAATAGCGGTTGCCTGCCAGGCGCCCTGCTTCACTAACCATTGTTGGTTCAGCTCAATGCAGGCAGGCAAGGCGTTGGCAGGCAGCAACAACGCATCTGGCAGCATGCGCACCACATTAAAGCCTGCGTCACGCAACCAGCTTAGCCAGTTATCCATCCGCTCGCGCTGCACTACCGCTACCTGTTGCAAATACTGGCCCTCTTGCAGCTCCAGGCCACCAAGGGCCAGCCACAGCAGGTCGATATCCTCTGCCTGTTCATCTTCCAGCATATAAGGCAGAGCTTGCAAAATTTGCCGGGTGGGCCTGGTTGGCAGGCTTATTTGCTTTAACACCACATCCGATGCGGGTACCAACGCAATCGTCGGCCGGCTGCCCAGCCGCTCGGCCAATTGCCCCAGCTCCTGAGCATTAGCTATGTCACCTGAAGCAATCACTTCGGCACTATGGCTGGCCCAGACCAGCCAGCTGATACTTTGTCCGGCGTGACTACCCAACCTGATAATTAACTGCTCACTCACCCCTGGCCTCCAAATCGCCGGGCCAATACCCTGACTGTATTCTCATTATCTACTCTGAATATCGACGTTAGCACGAAACCACTTTCCAGATAAGATGTGGTAGCGAGCAACTGAAAGTAACTGGATTTTATCGTTAATAACGCTTTGACGTCAGCTGGTATTTCTTTGCCAGCCAGTTGCGGTAAAGCGAACAGTTCATCAACACTGCTAAAACCCTGCTCTGGCCGATCGGCGATAATATCGAGGGCATCGGCCTCGGTTAGCTCCGGCACAACCGCTGCCAGCAGCACTGCCGTTTGCTCGGTCAGGGTATTAATATTCAGCAACAACTGGCTTTGCTCCGGCACCACACAAATATAAGGCAGCAATAGCTGCATATCTGCCGGAGTAACATCCAGAATCATTCTTAACTCACTCACTGACACCATTAACGAGTTGGCGCTGTAATAAGGAAACTGCAACGCCGCATAGTCATCTTGCTCAGCGCTGCCTGCTGTACTGAGTAAACTGTCTTCATCCAGCCAATCGTGAATACGCGCCGTTAAATATTCAGCAGGCATCGACAAATCTGTTGCCACTAATTCCAGCAAACGATTAAAACTGCGCTGCGCAGGAGTTTGCTCAATCCGCCCCGACGGCCCTCGCTGGCCTGCCTGCTGCAGCGCATTTAAGTTAAAGCAGGCTTGTAAGTCGGTGATCTCACCTGCAATATTGCCATCCGCCACCACAAAGCTGGCACCACTTTGCGCCCAGTCTTGCTCTAAATTTACCGTTTCCTGGCCGCTCAGGCTGCGACTAAGCAGTACCCGGGCAAACTGCTCAGCGCCCATCGCATACCAGAACGCTTGCTGTTGCTGTTGCAGGTTTTCCTGACGTTGCAGTTGCAGTTGCAGCCGCCCGGTCATATTGACGGCGATAACCACCACTATGGCCAAAATCATTAATACGGTGATCAGCGCTGCACCGCGCTGTGGATGGCGCATTAGCGTTGCCCTCGTCGTGGATCGTTGGGCTGAGCCGGATTATCAGGGTTCGCCGGACTTTCCCGCTCATTGTTCTGGCGACCACCTGCGCCATTATTTGCACCGGCTGCGCCGCCCTGCACCACTAACCCTTCGGGCAACACGAATACCCGCTCAATCTCGCCAAGATAGTCGTGCGTCAGGGTCACTTTTACCGCTTTGGGCATAACACTGTCTTGCCACTTTTCCTGCCAATCTTCACCTTGCAAATAGTGAACAGTAAAAGCCGTCAGATTTTGCAGCAATACCTGCACCAAAGGCTCGCTGCCGGTTACGGCATCAGGATACAGTGTGAATAAGCGCTGCAGCTCGCCCTCCTCCAACCGGTAAGCGACCAGTTGCACCTCGCCACGAGGCAGAATATGGCCGGGATTACGCCAGCCCTGGCGGCTGAAACTAAGGCCATGATCATCACTATTCAACAGGTACCGCTCGCCATACAAACGGTGTTTAGCTGGCGCTTCACCATCCAGCCGAACATGACGAGCACTGATTTGCATCAAATCCCGCTCCAGCATCAGCATAGTGCGTTGCAGTTGTTGCACCCGCTCTGTTGCTTCGAGCGATAACTCATCACTGTCAGTGACACTGGTTAATACCGCAATAGAGGCGAGGCCAACCATGGCAAATATCGCGGTAGCCAGCAACATTTCAATAAAGGTAAAACCTTGCTGTTTATCCACTGGGCTTACCAATAAAAGTGGTTAGCTGGTACAGTACGTCATCGGGCTGCTCTGCCAGGGTGACAGTCACCACCAGCTGGCGCAAATCGGCGTCAGGCACTGTGCTTGCCTGTTGGCGCCACAACCATTGCCGGTTAGCCATATCCACTTCACCCTGTAACAACTCGCGCGGCGGCCAATTCGGCTCCAGCAGCGCCAGTTGCAGTTGGTTATTAGCTACATAGCTGGCAATGGTCAGTTCTTCGATCTGGCTTAACGCCCTGATATGGCCAGAGCTGGCTTGCATAATAGCCAGGCCGGCAGTCGCAAAAATAGCCATAGCAACCAGCAGTTCTAATAAGGTAAAGCCGCGGCTGGGCATTAGCGTGCTGTCGTCACATCTGAGCGGTTAAGCGGAATGGTGAAATCGGTGCCGACGGTCTGGCTCAGCCGATCCAGCCTGTCACCGATATGAAACGTCAGCCGAAACGGGCTGATCTCACCAGACGACAAAATAAAAACCTGAGGCAAAACCGGTGGTTGTTCATTATTCGTTTCAGTCAGTGCGTCATCATCTTGCCAGTTTAACTGGCTTAATAAACTAAGCTCAGCTCCTGGCAACCCCTCCAGCTCTAACTGCAAGCGAATATTTTCGGCCAGCTCGTAACCTTCAGCCGCTTTAGGTTCATCCGCCAGCAACCATTTTTCGCCGTCATAATAGACAAAACTGTAACTGTTCTCTTGCAGTACCAAGCCCCACTCTTGCTGTTTTAGCATGGCCGTTTCAGCAATAAACTGAAACACCTGCTGAAAGCGCTCGCTTTCTTTTTTTAACTGTTGCTCTGGCGAGTCGCCGCTAAAATTAAGCACCACAGTGGTAGCCAGCAGGCCAATTAACAGCATCACCAGCATTACTTCGAGCAAGGTAAAACCCGGCTGTCGCCCGGTTGGCGCTAACAAGGGCATTAATTGTTGCTACGATCTGCCGCATCGAGGTTCCAGTTACCAATATCATCATCGGTACCGGCAACCCGATCGGGGCCCTTACTGTACACGTCAATCCGGCCAAGCTGGCCCGGACTAACCAGAATATAGTCTTCGTTCCACGGATCTTTGGGTAAGCGGCGAATAAAGCCACCATCCGGAAAAGACCGAGGCACCGGTTGAGTGGTGGGTGCCGTCACCAGCGCCTGCATACCTTGCTCAGTCGTCGGGTAAAAACCATTACGCAGCCGGTACATATCCAGCGCACTTTCCAGCTGCTGAATGTCCACCACCACTTTCTGGCGGGCCGCCTGCTCCTGGTTACCCATTAAGTTCGGTACCACCATACTGGCAATAATACCGAGGATCACAATAACCACCATTACCTCTAGTAAGGTAAAGCCTTGTTGAATTCGCCGTAACATGTTATCCACCTACCATATTATTTAACGCTAAAATTGGTTGTAATATTGCCATAACAATAAACAACACCATGCCCGCCATCACCGACACCAGCACGGGTTCAAATACTTTTAACGACACTGTGACCAACGACTCGAACTCTTTATCCTGAGCGTTGGCGGCACGTTCAAGCATGCCATCGAGCTGGCCGCTTTTTTCGCCACTGGCTATCATATGCAGCATCATTGGCGGAAACATCTTGGTTTGCTCCAGGGCATTGCGTAGCGACGTACCCTCCCGCACCCGACCTGTAGCCTCGGCTACGGCTTCTTTCATATAGCTGTTGCTTAGCACATCGGCACTAATTCGCATTGCCTCTAACAGCGGCACACTACTGGCATTAAGAATACTTAAGGTGCGGGCAAAGCGGGCGGTATTCAGGCCACGGCTCACTTTACCAAACATTCCCAGCCGTAACGTAAACCTGTCCCAACGATATTGTAGTTCAGGTTTACGCAGCGCCCGCTGCCACATTACCGCCAGCAGCATAATGGCCACCACCAGTAAAATACCGTAGTTACGGATAAAATCACTGGCCGCAATCAAAAACAACGTACTGCCAGGCAACGACTGGCCCATATGCTCAAACTGACCCACAATTTTCGGCACCACCGCCGCTAATAAAATACTGATCACCAACACCGCAAAACCGGTTAAAATAATGGGGTAAAGCAATGCCTGTAAGATCTGGCTGCGCATATACTGGCGCTGCTCGGTGTAATCAGCCAGCCGGTTTAACACCTGCTCCAGATGGCCCGATTTTTCTCCCGCAGCCACCATTGATCGAAATAAATGGTCGAACACATGCGGAAATTCGGCCAGCCCCTCTGCCAGGGTGTAACCCTCAACTACCTTGGAGCGCACACCCATCATCATATTTTGTAAACGCGGCTTTTCACATTGCTCGGCGACAGCCAGTAAGGCACTTTCTATCGGTAATGCCGCTTCCACCAGGGTTGCCAGCTGACGGGTAATTAACGCCAGCTCTGTGGCAGAAATTTTCCTACTCAGCCATTTACGGCCCGAGGCCACCAGCTTTTCCTGCTCTGATGCCAGTTCAACGCTAAGTGGCTGCAGTTTCTGCTCACGCAACAGCTGCCTGGCATGGCGGGCATTATCAGCCTCTAACACGCCTTTATTTTTTTTGCCGCGTAAGTCCAGCGCCTGATATTCAAATGCGGCCATTACACATCCTCACGGGTTACCCGCAATACCTCTTCCAGGGTGGTTTCGCCGGCTAATACTTTACTAAAGCCATCCACCCGGATACTGGGGCAATGCGCTCTGGCGTATTTCTCAATCGACTGTTCGCCTTTGCCGTTATGGATCATCTCACGAATGGTTTCATCTACCTGCAGCAACTCATGAATACCGGTCCGGCCACGATAACCAGTAAAGTTGCAATGCTCACAGCCTTTGGCCCGGAAAATCTGCTGGCCTTCTTTTTTGGATATGCCCAGTAAGTTACGCTCTTCTTTGTCTGGCTCGTGTAACTCTTTACAGTGGCTGCACAAGGTGCGTACCAAGCGCTGCGCCAACACACCAAGTAAACTGGATGACAGTAAAAACGCTTCTACCCCCATATCTTCCAGCCGGGTAATGGCCCCTGCAGCGGTATTGGTGTGCAGCGTCGATAATACTAAGTGGCCGGTTAAACTGGCTTGCACTGCGATTTGTGCGGTTTCCAAATCGCGAATTTCACCCACCATCACCACATCTGGATCCTGGCGCAATATCGCCCTGAGCCCACGGGCAAAGGTCATACTCACCTTGGTATTGACCTGGGTTTGCCCCACCCCTTCCAGCTCATATTCTATCGGGTCTTCGACAGTCAGGATGTTGCGGTCTTTGGTATTAATTTCCGTTAAGCCTGCATACAAGGTAGTACTTTTACCGGAGCCGGTTGGGCCGGTCACCAGAATAATGCCATGCGGTTTTAAAATCAGTTTCGAAAAAGCCTGCTGCACCGCCAGGGTCATGCCTAAATCGGCCAGGTTTAAGTGGGAGTTATTTTTATCCAGTAAACGCAACACCACCCGCTCACCATGACTTGATGGCATAGTGGAGACCCGCACATCCACCGCCCGCCCGGCAATCCGCAGGCTGATGCGGCCATCCTGCGGCACCCGCTTCTCAGCAATGTCCATTTTCGACATTACTTTAATGCGCGATACCAGTAAGCTGGACAAGCGCCGGTTGGGCCGCAGTACCTCACGCAATAAGCCATCCACCCGAAAGCGAATGATCAGGGCTTTTTCAAAGGTTTCAATATGGATATCAGACGCACCTAATTTAATCGCCTCGCCCAACATGGCATTAATCAGCTTAATAATGGGCGCGTCGTCTTCGTTTTCCAGTAAGTCTTCAGTTTCCTGGATATCATCGGCTAAGGACGCCAGGTTAACTTCGTTGCCGATGTCTTCCATTAGCTGCTGCGCTTCCGAGGAATCACGCTGATAACTGGCTTCGAGCAGCGCTTCAAACTCCGTGGCCGACAGTGAGGTTACGGTAAAGCCCTCAGCCAGCAGACGGCGCACTTCCAGCAGCGCTTCTGGCCGGGTAGCCGGTTGCACATACAACAGCCAGCCAGTTTGCTGTTGCTGCAGCAACACACCATGGCGTTTGGCAAAACCAAACGGCAGCCGGATACGGCTGCTAACCGGCTTAACCTCTTCTTCCGCTACCAGTTCTGCCATTAGTCGCGCGTCCCGGCCGCCGGTTGTGGCTCCACTGCCGGCTGCTGTTGCTGCTCTTGCATAAAGCGGTCAAAAGTAGGCGGCAGGGTCAGCGAGTCATCCCACTCTGGCAGTACTGCCTGTCTGGTCATTGGCATCAAGCGAATGCCCTCATCATCGCGCTTCATCTGTTCGGCGCGGATATAGTTATATTTTTGCTTACTGATGCCGCTAATCGCCGAGCCATCACGCACTATGGTCGCTTTAATAAACACCATCAGGTTACGCTTACGTTTGGTGACGCTGGTCGACTTGAATAAATGGCCCAAAATAGGAATGTCACCCAAGAATGGCACCTTAGATTCACTTTCCTGGATATCTTCATCAATTAAGCCGCCCAGTACTACAGTGGCACCATCATCTGTCATCACTGTGGTTCGGATTTCACGTTTATTAATGGTGATATCGACCGCAGTAGCACCACCAATGCTGGACACTTCCTGCTCGATGGTTAGCTGCACCGCATTGCCTTCATTAATTTGCGGCGTCACTTTTAATTTTATACCTACTTCCTGGCGCTGCACCTGCTGGAACGGGTTCGTGTTATTGGCGCCGGTGGTAGAACCGGTAATCACCGGCACTTCCTGGCCCACCAGAAAGAACGCTTCCTGATTATCCATAGTGGTAATATGCGGCGTTGCTAACACATTAGAGTTGCTGCTGGTACGTACCGCTTGCAAAATGGCGGCCCAGTCGCCGCGGACAAAACCTACCATGGCCCCGTTTAAACCGCCTAACAGTTGACCAGCAAGAGAATAATCACCTTCAGTATCCGGTACTGGAACGATAACACTGGGTACGCCAGGAATAGTAGATTGTTCCACCCGTGGCGGATTTGCGATTGGCCTTGCTGCCAGGGCGGCCCCAGCTGCCCCAATAATCGGAATGGTATTTCCGCCTGTAAAGTTAGTACCACCACCGTTTTTATTCAGCCA
Source organism: Arsukibacterium ikkense (assembly GCF_000987775.1). Taxonomy (GTDB): domain Bacteria; phylum Pseudomonadota; class Gammaproteobacteria; order Enterobacterales; family Alteromonadaceae; genus Alishewanella; species Alishewanella ikkense. The sequence goes on along the minus strand of NZ_LAHO01000015.1, from coordinate 91,837 downwards.
CTGCACCCCAAAATCAGTACCATCACCTTCAAATACTTCAACAATAATGGCCTCTACCAGCACCTGGGCGCGGCGAATATCCAGCTGGCGAATCACATCTTCTAACGAGCGCATCATATCGGGCTGGGCGGTCACCACCAGCGAGTTACTGTCGCCATGGGCTTCAATGCTGATCTCTCTGCCAGAACTTTGGGTCCGGCGGGCGCCCTGACTGCCAGCCGCACCTGCACCGCCCTGCACTTCAGCGACGATAGATTCACTGACGCCTTTAAGAACCGGCACCAATTCGTCGGCTTTGGCATACTTTAAATAATACACCCGGGTATTGCCGCTGGTTTTCAGTTCAGCATCCAAGCGCCGGGCTAATTCAATCACCCGCTGCCGCGCTTGTAATTCACCACTGACAATAACGCTGTTGGTTCGCTCATCGGCAACAATTTTCGGGATCAGAAAATCAGGCTGTTCAGCCCGCCCCTGGCTTTTATAAATACTTTCCAGAATGCGGACAATTTCACCGGCTGAGGCAAATTCCAGCTTCAGAATTTCCAGCTCCTGGTCGCCCGCCTTATCTACCCGCTGAATGATATCGACGATCCGGTTTACCACAGCCGCCGGACCGGTCATCATAATGACATTGGATGGGTCGTAGTTCACCACATGGCCACCGCCGGCCTGGTTGCTGAACTGACGCAACAACGGCGCCAGCTCGCGTACCGAGACGTTACGTACCTGCACCACCCGGGTTACCATTTCATCGCCCACCCCGGGGTTGTCATCCCCTACCACCGGGATATTGGAGGTTTTGGCATCTTTATTACGCACCACCTTTAGAATACCGCTTTCCATTTCAACTACGGCAAAGCTATACACTTCCAGCACATTCAGAAAAAACTGGTAGTACTGCTCTTCATTCAGCATTTCATAGCTGCGCACATTAATGCGCCCCCGCACCTGCGGGTCAACAATGATGGTTTTTTTCAGGTTCATGCCCACAATATTAATAAACTCATTAATATCGGTACCTTTAAAGTTGGGTGAATACTGCACAGGCGTATCGGCCAGTACCGCAAAACTTAAAACCGCACCGGCCACTAAACCCGCTAATGAACGTACTGAGCCTCTGAAAAAACCGCCTGATCTCATGAGAATTTAACCAATTGTTATTTAATTATTTTATTGCGACAGACTAAACAGAATATCTCTGATTTCGCCATCCCGTTCAATTTTAATGGCGGCTTCCCGCGCATCCCTTAATTCATTAATCACCCGCATCGCCTGCTGCATGTCGTTGAGTGGAATACCATTAATTTCCACCGCCAGGTCATTTTGCTGCAAGCCAAGCTGATTAAACAGCGCAGGGTCTTTGCCAGGCATCAGCCGGTAGCCAACCAGGGCGCCGTTGCGATGCTGTGGTGACACCCGGACATAATCAAAAAACTTCATCGGCTCTGCCAGCAGCTCGTCACGGTTAATCCCTAAATCGCTTTCATCCAGCATCGGCGCCTCGGCTTGCGGGGATGCCACCAGCTCATTTTCGTACATAGGTTCCGGGTTATCTTCCCGCCCTAAACCGGCATTCGCCTGGGCCATTCTGGTGTATTCAATGCCGTCCAGCATTAAGGTTTCAAAACGGCCGGCCTGCTGGATCAGCACCCGGTCGATCAGCACCTGCTTTAACACCGCGTTGGTACCTTCTATTGTATCGTCAATAGCATAGGTCCCCTCAGTGCCGCGGCTTTCAATAATGGCGCTACCCCGATTTGGATCGCCTTGTGCTACCACGCCGGTGAGTTTGACATTTAGCTGAGTTTTCGGGGCTTCTGTCACCACAGGTGCAGCCTGCACCGGCGCAACGGATAGCTTACCAAACAATGAGTAACTCAGTAATTGCTCTATATTGGTCGCCGATCTGCTTGCTGCAGTACCTGCCGTATGTTGCAAGGGCGTCGGGCTGGGTAATTCAGGTATGGGCGCAATTTGCCAACTAAGCCGAGCCAGCAACCAGGCAAATAGCAGCACCAGCATCAGGTTCAGTAACTTATGTAAAGTACTGACCGGCAGGCGCTGGCTAAAGCGGTTAAAATCTTGCATCGACAAGGACAGGTTCATTTCAGCTTTCTTATAATAAATTCGGTTTCATCTTACTCAGTTGTCGGCCTACCAACAAGTGCTGACGGTTATTTTTACAAATCACTAACAGTAATAATAAGCCCGGGGCTACGCTTCGTTAGTCGTTTGGCACTATAATGCACATTCAGTTCAGCATACAGGTTAATTATGACGACACCGCAAGCCACATCGCAGCTAAACGACAGTGTTCGCCTGGATAAATGGTTGTGGGCATGCCGCTTTTATAAAACCCGCGCCCTGGCCAAAAGCATGATCGAAGGCGGAAAAGTACACTACAATGGCCAGCGCTGCAAAGCAAGCCGCCAGGTTGAGATCGGCGCCACTATCAAGCTGGCACAAGGCGTAGATGAAAAAGTGGTTGAGGTACTGGCGTTGTCAGAGAAACGTCTGGCGGCGCCACTGGCTCAGGCTCTGTATCAGGAAACAGCAGCCAGTGCCGAGCAACGACAGGCGCGTGCTGAACTACGTAAAACTAACAGCCTGTTTGCGCCGCATCCGGACACTAAGCCGGATAAAAAAATGCGCCGCCAATTATTACTTTTGAAATCCAAGCAGTAAGAGAGACACTATGAACCCGGATAAGCTACATCGTTTTTTGTTTCAGCAAAAACACGTCAGAGGCGAACTGGTGCATGTCGCCAGCAGCCTGGACAGCATGCTGCAAAATCATCATTACCCACTGCCGGTAAAACAGTTGCTGGCAGAGTTAGTGGTAGCCACCAGTTTAATCACCGCCACCCTGAAATTTGATGGTGAAATTGCCGTACAGCTGCAAGGCGAAGGCCCGGTTAAATTTGCTGCTGTTAATGGTGATAATCAACAAAATTTCCGTGCGGTAGTGCGGCTGCAAGCCGAGCTAAGCGGTGACAGTTTCAGGGAGCTAATTGGTGAAGGTTATATGATTGTCACCATTACGCCACGCCAGGGCGAACGTTATCAGGGCATTATTCCACTTACCGGTGATAGCCTGACCAGCACCCTGGAAGGGTATTTTGCCCAATCAGAGCAGCTACCCACCCGCTTGTACATTTATACTGACATTAACGAAAAAAATAGTGCCGCTGGTTTGCTGCTGCAAGTATTACCCGTTGAACCCGAAAAAGCTGCCGCCGACTTTGCGGAATTAGTGATCCTGGCCGACACTATTACCGCAACTGAATTACTGACCCTGCCAGCAGAGAAAATGCTGTATCGGCTGTTTCATCAGGAACAGGTTGAAATGTTTCCGACACAGGATATCCGCTTTGTTTGTGGTTGTTCGCGGGAAAAGTGTGAAACCGCGCTTTACAGTATCGGCAAAGACGCCCTGCAAGAGCATATTGCCGAGGGCAAACTGGAAATGACCTGCGAATACTGTAATACCCAATATCAATTCAATGCCGCTGAATTGCAAAACATCAGCAACCAGCTATAAAAAAGCCCCGCTGTTGCGGGGCATTTATCATTTACTAATCTGATAAGTTGTTATATTACTCTGATTAGTTTTTAACCCGGCGGCGCAACAATGCTAAAGGTAGTAACAACAGACCAAACAAGCCGAAGCTGCCACCCGAACCTTTCGTCACTGTAACCTGCACGTTAGCAGAACCTTGCATACCTGAACTGTCAGTAGCGGTAATCGCTACCGTATGAACACGAGCATCAACCTTAACTGGCATTCTGGCTAACATCAGCTGACCATTTTCCACTTTAAACAACGGATTGTTCGTATTGACGCTGGCCAGGGTAGCGTTGGCTTCAGTAACGTTAACTGACACCGTGCCTAATACCGTGTTAGCCGCACTACCAACCCGCAGCTGACTGGTCGTTAAGCTTGCTGAAACGACTGGCTGCTCATCTGGTACGTTATTAATCATCACTGTCACTGAAACAGGCGCAGACACACCACCATTCGCATCCAGTACAGCGACTTCCATCTGAATTTCGGACATCCCCGCTTCATAATCCAGTACAGCTGAATTCGCTACTACTACCGATCCATCATTCTGCACTACTACTGCATCCGAAGAGCTTGCCAGTGTTACAAATTCAGTAATCGCAGTGCGGAAATCAACGGTCGCTGATAACTGGCCAACAACAGAACCATTAGCCGTGTTTTCGTTAACACTTAGCATCTGACCCGCATCAACCACTGGCTGAGCAACCGGCGCAGCGTAGTTAGCAATCGCCACAGCTTCAGCCTGACCTGACATCATAACAAAGCTGCGGTTATCACCTTCGCTACGCATAACAAAAGCAGATTGACCTGGCACCAGCTCCTCTACAATGTTATCCACGCCAGCAGCGGGCGTCATCAACTCATTAACCAGCGTGATTTCCGGCGAAGCCTCCAGGCGTACAGTCGCAGTAAGCTGGTCGGCGATAAAGTTAGCGTTTAATGAGAAGCTGTTACTATCGGTACGAAAACGCGCAGTAATGGTGCGGTTAATATCCGCCGCCGTTAAGCCAACACTCTCAAAACACGACTCTAATGTCACCTGCTTACCGCCAGCAAAGTGATAGACATCACCTAAAGCCCCAGAAGTGGTACCAAAGAGGGTATTAAAGGAGACCATTACACCCGGAAAAGCATTGTAAGCCGCACCTAAACGCGTTACTAACAAGGTATTCATGCTGTAATCGAATGCCCCATCATTATTAATATCCAGGTCCAGCGCATAGTTACCCTGCAGCAGGTGGTTTAAACCACCTTGCAGATGAAAGGTAGGATACAGCGCAAAACCAGTGCTACACCAAGGTGCTTGTTCTACATCCATGGTGATGGCACGGATATCATGTATTGGTTGCACGGCAGTGTTAACCGGTGAAGCCGCTACCAAAGCGGAAGCAAAAGGCTCAACATCAATGACCCCAGTGTTAGTCAGCCTCATAGCGACCTGACCATCAACCATTTCGCTGCTTAACGCCAGTTTACCGGCTGCCTTTGGTATTAAGTGATATACCAGGTGCAAATCATGATCGGTAGCTGTGCTGGTATCATTAAAGATTAAGGCCCCGTCATATTCCGACTGATCCATCATCTGCGCGGCCATAAGTGGAAGCCAGGTCAGGCCATTTGATAGGGTAAACTCAGGTAAATTTGCGGGGTTAACTGTCACGGTGACATCAAACTGTACGGTCTGACCTGGTTGGACAGTAACTGACGTAGGATATTGCCAGCTCAGCGCTGCCGTCGCTGTTTTATCAGCGAAGCGATCAGCAATTGACAGTGAGTAAGTCTTGGCTTGAGCACTAAAGTTTTTCAAACTAACGGTTTTAGTCATGCTCGTTGCTTCAGACAGCGTCTGCAAACCAAAAGACAATGCTGCCTGACGGGTATTATGCTCAGCACTATAAACCCAAGCCGCTACCGGGCTGTTTACTGCTTTTTCAACATCAACCAAGCCGGCACCAATCATACTGATGGGAGCTAGCGCAGCAGCAGGATTTATTTCAATTGGCTGGCGATGAACTGTCATATTGGCAGTGTTCATCATGGTGGCTTTTACTTCAAACGCATTGCGCTCTGGCAGAGCACCACGCACCAGGGCCGCAGCCCCAGCCGTAATAGGGCCAGAGAACGAGGTACCGCTTACTGGAGCGAGCCCTACACCCGTGCCAGCCCGAGCCACAACAATTGAGGAGCCTGGTGCAGTAATTTCTGGCTTTAATAACCCATCCATTGAAGGGCCACGTGAAGTAAAGCCTGCTATCGCGCCTGCACCTGATTTGCCTTCAGAAGTAATAGCATAACTTACTGGCATATCATCCAGCAGCATAGCTTGAATAGCATCACCTACTTCTTTGGTAATCATTACTGTTGGAATAGTGACACCTGCACCATCACCACCAGCCACTATCGGCGCTTCTCCTGGGTTGCTATTGGCTATAATAACAAAGGCAGCACCGCGAGCCTGAGCGTTCAGTACTTTTTCAGAGAACGCACAAACACCGCGTGATACCAAAACGGCTTTACCCGTCAAGTCAGCATCTTCTGCTAAAGCATCACAAGCTGTGTAGGCACCTGGCACCAACACTAACGGCGTGTCCGCTGAATTGAAGGAGAAATCAAACGACGGGTTAAAACCAGCCGCGACCATCGCTACAACTTCACCTTCAATCTCTGCGCTACTAAAGGCCCCTACCATCGCAGCAGGGTGAGTCATGGCACCAACGGATAGTGCATTAGGAGTAGTACTTGGACCACCAACACGAAAAGGTACATTGCCATCGTTACCAGCAGAAATCACCATATTGACACCCAACTCAGCAGCACGCTGAATTAAAAACTGAGTGCCTGACTGCGTTTGAGTAGAGCCAAACTGGCCACCCAATGACATATTGACGATATCAACCCGGTCAGCCAGATTGCCGTCGCCATTTGGATCCATTGATGCTTCCAGTGCCTGCACTTGCGCTAAGCCTGTACAAAAAATAGGTGCTGGTGCGCACACTTTATAGCCGTAAAATTTGACATCTGGAGCAACACCATTGACCGAATGTGCAACAGAAGTACCGTGCCCCTCATTCGCAGGATCGATCGGGTTAGGTGTATTAGTTATAAAGTTAAAGCCACCAATTACGCTGCCTTGTGGCCAGCTTACCGCGCCAGTATTGGCTCGGGCTGCACTATAGGCTTCTGCAGTGCCTTCGCCACCTAAAGCAGCGTGTGTGTAATCAATACCGGTATCCAATATCGCTACCCGTACGCCTTCACCGGTTGCCTTGCCAGATTGCACAGTCTGTACTGCTTTGATATAGGCAGCACTATCAGCAACATGCAACTCGCTGTCGTACAATGGCATCACTGATGCTACTAAGGGGTTTTGCTGTAACGCATTCAATGCCTGAGCAGAGGCGTTCACTACCAGACCCGCTGCCAGATTTTTAGTTGTCGTCAAAATTTGCGCATCGGTGTCCAGCTGCATTAATACTGCTGTAACTTGTTGCTGCACCTGTTCTGCCTGCACAACATATTGTTGCGCGCGCTGCTGATCAAAGCCTGATTCTAATAATGCAGCACTTGCAGCAGGTGCTTTTAGAGCGACAAACCAAGCGCTCGGAGCTTGTTCCTGTTCGTTCAAGCTAACAGTAACGTTACCAATAACTTCATGGACACTTTGGCCAAAGCCAGCACGGTATTGCTCAAAACTTGCGTTAGCCGTGCCCGAAATGGCAAGACTAACTGCGGTTGCTAATAAAGCTTTATTCATGGTTCCCAAGGTGCACTCCTATTGTACTGCATTTGTACTTATTATTTATTATGGCACTGGCAGGCGACTGTTAACTTTGAGGCATTACACAGCCAGCACAGTAAAACCGCTTCTGAATTCTCAGCTAGCGTTAAACGAAATAACCAATAAAGCGACTACCACTTTATTGGTCAACATTACGGTTTTAACACAGATGTAATCAGATGTAATTTATGAATTGTAAGAAAATGCGACATAAGACTATAAAAATAAGCATAAAAATATCAAAACTGTTAACGATGGTTGACGGCAGTGAGGCATTCATCCTGAGACTCTGCTCAAAAACGATAAGCGCGATAACCCAGCATGGCTTAACTCACGACTTTAAAGGCAAATAAACCCGCACTACCAACCCACCGTGAGCATGATTAAATAAACTGACGCTGCCCTGGTGCATATCGACGATTTTTTTAATGATCGCCAGGCCTAAACCAGAGCCGCCACTACCGCGGGCTTCATCGCCCTGGGTAAAGGGCGCAAACATTGCCTCCATTTTATGTTCAGGGATGCCAGGGCCATGGTCCCGCACTTCCAGATACACCTGCTTGCGCCTTTTTTCATAGCCTGTGCTGATTTCAATATCACCATCACTGTAGCGTAAGGCATTTTCCAGCAAATTATTCAGTACCCGCTTAATCGCAATTTTACGCAGCATAATGGCTGGCAGATTGGGGTCTAGTTCAGTGATAAAATGCCGTTGCTGAACTTGTTCGGCCAACACCAGCTCATCTATCAGCTCATTTAAATTAACGCTTTGCAGGCTTTCTTGCTTATGGTGCCGCAAGAAATCAATAAACTGATCGATGATGGCATTCATATCTTCGATATCATTAATAATGCCATCGCGGATCCAACTATCCTGCTCAGCCATCATTTCAGAGGCCAGCCGAATACGGGTAAGCGGCGTGCGTAAATCATGTGATACCCCAGCCATTAACAAAGCCCGATCCTGCTCCAGCCGTTTAATACCTTCGGCCATATAATTGAACGCCCGAATGACGGCAATAATCTCAGTTGAGCCTTTATCCGCGTTTAACGGTGGTGGAATATCGCCGCGGCCCACTTGCAATGCCGCTTGCTGCAACGACTTTAACGGCCGGTTTAAATGGCGGGCAAACACCCAGGCACCACCCACACTTAAGATGCCAATCAGTAGCAGGTAGAAAGTAAGCGGTGAGAAATCGGTTTCATCCAGACCCGATAACGGCACTTTAACCCAGTATTGTGGCGCTTGTGGCGGCTGCACCCAGAACGCAAAAGCATCGCCCTGCTCGATATGCACTACTGCTTTGCCACCGAGCTCAGCTGACATTTGCTCAGAAAAATAACCATAATACCGGGCGTTCGCCAGGCCGTGTTGCATGGCCTCTGCCTGGCTGTATACGGCAATGCCCGTCGCTTCGCTAAACCGGCGGGTTAACTCCGCAGACAACACGGGTGTGTCTTGGCCAGCATCAAGAAACACTACTTTAATTTGCTTGGCAATAAGATGGTTAATCTGCTGGGTTGTCGGTTTAATAAAATACAGCGCCACCGACACATAGGACACCAGTTGATTAATCAGTAACAAAAAACCAATCAAAAAAACCGTTTGGCCAAAGGCGCTACGAGGTAGCAAACGCATCAGACAGGGCTGCCGTCGGGCACAAAAACGTAGCCCAGCCCCCAGACAGTTTGAATATAACGCGGGTTAGCGGCATCATCTTCCAGCATCCGGCGTAAGCGCGATACCTGCACGTCTATGCTGCGCTCCATGGCAGAGTAATCACGGCCGCGCGCCTGATTCATCAGCTTGTCACGTGATAACGGCTCGCGCGGGTGGCTGACCAGCACTTTTAAAACCGCATACTCACCACTGGTTAACGGCAGGGGCTGCTCGCCCTTGCGCATCTCGCGGGTTGCCAGATTAAAGGTAAAGGGGCCAAAACTGATAACGGTTTCTTCCTGCGATGGCGCGCCCGGCAAATCTTTACTTTTACGGCGCAACACGGCACGGATCCGCGCCAACAACTCGCGGGGATTAAAAGGTTTTGGCAAATAGTCATCAGCACCCATTTCCAGGCCAATGATCCGATCCACTTCATCCCCCTTGGCGGTTAACATAATTATGGGTACTTCATTATTTTGCTGGCGTAGCTTGCGGCAAATAGACAAACCATCTTCGCCCGGCAGCATCAGATCCAGTACCACCAGATGGAAATGTTCCCGCTCCATCAGCCGTTGCATTTGCTCATAGTTGCCGACACTGCGTACCTGATAGCCCTGCTCTACCAGATAACGCTCAAGTAAAGCGCGCAAACGTATATCATCGTCCACTACAATAATTTTCAGAGTTTCCTGGCTGGTCATCACACAAGCTTCCGTTGTTTTTCCTCACTATAAACGAAAAAACCGCCATTGTTACTACTATGGCGGTTAAACTGTGTTACAAAACTTTTCAGTCTTGCGGTTGCTCCGCAAGCAGCTCACGTTTCACTGGCGGATTAACCCAATAAATCCTCGCAGCATGCGTGCTGTATTTACTGGATGCTTCTACTTTTTGAATGTAATCATAATCGGGCTGCATAGCATAGTGCGGTGCAGTACTGCAGGCAGTAAACAACGTAATAGCAGGAACTAACAGGTATAGCTGGCGACGGGATTTCATCTTAAGACCCTCCCATAAAGCTAAAATCCATTTTAAGTATAGTACATTTTTTAACCGGCCATTAAGTGTCCGTCGTCAAAGCCTCGTAACTAATCGCCGTGATGCTGTACCAGTGTTCTCCGGTGGGCGTCATCACCTTCACCTCATCGTCCAGCATTTTACCCAGCAGCGCCCGGGCTAATGGCGAATCAATACTGAGCTTATGTTGCCGTAAATCAAATTCATCCGGGCCAACCAGCTGATAGCGCCGCAACTCGCCCGACTCATCTTCCAGTTGCACCCAGGCGCCAAAAAACACCTTACCGTGTTGCTTAACAGAAGGGTAAACCACCTGCAGCTGCTCCAGCCGCTTGGTTAGAAAACGCACCCTGCGATCAATTTCCCGCAAGCGCTTTTTACCGTAAATATACTCGGCATTTTCTGACCGATCGCCCATTGCCGCAGCATCAGACACCTGTTGGGTTACCCGCGGCCGTTCTTCTTTCCACAAATAACGCAATTCCCGCTCCAGGGTATCGTAGCCCTGGCGTGTAATCAGATTGGATTTTTTCACGCTGAAAGTAGACAATTCACCCTGCTTTTCATATTTCGTATCATACTTTGCCTGCCACAGGGCCGCGAAGTCGAAGGATTCTATAATTATGTCAATGATTGTTAAACAAATTGCCAGCGAGATCTCTGCCAGACCTGAACAGGTTGCTGCTGCCATCGCTCTATTAGACGAAGGCGCAACTGTGCCTTTTATTGCCCGCTACCGTAAAGAAGTAACCGGTGCGCTGGACGATACCCAATTACGTTTACTTGATCAACGACTGAATTACCTGCGTGAGCTGGAAGAGCGACGTCAGGTTATTTTAAAAACCATTGGCGAACAAGGTAAGCTTAGCCCGGAGCTGGAGCGTGACATTCTGGCTGCTGATAATAAAACCCGGCTGGAAGATTTATATCTGCCCTATAAGGCAAAGCGACGCACTAAAGGCCAGATGGCGATTGAAGCTGGCTTGGCGCCGCTGGCCGAGGCGATTTTCGCCAACCCAGAGCTGGACCCCGAGCAACAAGCTGCCGGCTATCTGAATGCCGATGCCGGCTTTGCTGACACTAAAGCAGTACTGGACGGGGTTAAGTTTATTTTAATGGAGCGCTTTGCTGAAGATGCTACTCTGCTGGCCCGGTTACGGGCGAAGCTTAGCCGTGATGCGGTATTAAAAAGCACCGTCGTTAGTGGTAAGGAGCAAGAAGGCGCTAAGTTTCGTGACTACTTCAGCCATACCGAATTATGGAAAAATATCCCGTCGCACCGGGCGCTGGCCATGTTCAGAGGCCGCAATGAAGGTGTGTTACAGCTGCAGCTGCTGCCAGACAGTGATGAAGCAACCGCCCATGCGTTGTGTGAACAAATGGTGGCAGAGCATTTTAATATCCGTCAGCTACAGCGGCCGGCTGATGGTTTTTTGCGTACCGTGGTGCAATGGACCTGGAAAGTAAAACTGCATTTGCATCTTGAAAATGATTTATTAAGCGAGCTGCGTGAACGAGCTGAGCTGGAAGCTATTAAAGTGTTTGCCCGCAATATGGCTGATTTACTGATGGCCGCCCCCGCTGGCATGCGCCGCACCCTGGCGCTGGACCCGGGTCTGCGAACCGGCGTTAAATGCACCATTATTGATGAAACCGGCAAATTGCTTACCCACACAACAATATTCCCGCATGCGCCGCAAAACCTGTGGGATAAATCAGTACGCACCCTCAGCCAGTTATGCCAGCAACATAAGGTTGAACTGATTGCCATCGGTAATGGTACTGCATCGCGTGAAACCGATAAGCTGGCCGGCGAGGTAATTAAAGCCGTCAATAACGACAGCCTGAGTAAAGTGATGGTTTCCGAAGCCGGCGCTTCAATCTATTCGGCGTCAGAGCTGGCCGCGCAGGAATTTCCTAACCTGGATGTATCATTGCGCGGCGCCGTATCTATTGGTCGGCGCTTACAAGACCCGTTAGCCGAGCTGGTGAAAATTGAACCTAAAGCCATAGGTGTAGGCCAGTATCAGCATGATGTGAATCAAAGCCTGCTAACACGCTCGCTGGACGCCGTCGTAGAAGACTGCGTTACTGCAGTGGGTGTAGATTTGAACACCGCCTCTGCAGCCTTGCTGGCACGGGTAGCCGGTTTAAATAAAACCCTGGCGCAGAACATTGTGCAATATCGCGATGAAAATGGCCGTTTTAACGAACGTAAAGAGCTGCTAAAAGTACCGCGCCTTGGCCCCAAGGCTTATGAGCAAGCTGCCGGCTTCTTACGAATTAACAATGGTAAAAACCCGTTAGACGCCTCAGCCGTGCATCCGGAAGCCTACCCCTTGGTGGAAAAGATCCTGACTAGCGCCAAACAACCGGTCACTGCTGTGATAGGCAACAGCAGTTTTTTAAACAGTATTGACCCGGCGGCCTTCGTTGATGAGCATTTTGGTTTACCTACCATCAGCGATATTTTAAAAGAGTTGGATAAACCCGGGCGCGACCCAAGACCCGAATTTAAAACTGCCAGCTTTAAAGATGGTGTAGAAACCTTACAAGACTTGAAAACAGGTATGCTGCTGGAAGGCGTGGTTACCAACGTTACCAACTTTGGTGCCTTTGTGGACATCGGTGTGCATCAGGATGGTTTGGTACATATTTCATCATTAACCGACAAGTTTGTCAGTGATCCGCACCAGGTGGTGAAAGCAGGTGATATCGTCAAAGTGAAGGTGTTAGAAGTCGATATTAACCGCAAGCGGATCGCCCTTACCATGCGTCTGGACGAACAGCCACCACTGAAGGCGCAGGACAAACCAGCAGCAACTCAGCAAAACGCTAAAGCCAGCCGGCCAGCAGCTAAAGCAACAAAACCAGAGCCTGCCAATGCCGCTATGGGTAATGCTTTTGCTGACGCGCTGGCTAAATTTAAGAAGTAACGGAGTTGACGCTTTAGGCTTGTTGGCGCAGCGGCCGTTGTGCGGGCTCGGTAGCCAGTTGATAAAACTGGCTAATGACCTGGCTGCGTCGCTGCATCTGGGCCAGGGTATCAAACTCGGGGAAAACTAAACCCGCTGCCGGGCTGGTAGCAGCAATACTCTCGGTATCGTAGCGGATTTGGGAGTTATCGATGGCAGTACTGGGCTCACTGGATTGCAAGGCGTTAACCTGTCCAGCCGTTTTCGTAACCTTTGCCTCTGCTGGTGCGGTTTTTTCTGCAACCAGTTCTACTTGCGCCTGCATCTGGCGCTGGCTGGCTTCGGCAGCAATGCGGCGATCAGCAGAAGAGGGTTCAGCCGGTGCCAATGCAGCTGCTTTAACCTGCTGCATCTTTTGGATAGTGGCCTGTGGATCGCCTGACACCGGTGCTATATCAATTTGTACTTCACCACCGATGGCGTACTGTCGGCCATCCGGTCCTTGCTGATAGGTGTAACTGGGCGATGCAGCATAGCGGCCACCCACGCTGGCATGGGCTTGCTCATGGTTACGCACTTCACGGTCACGCGCCTGCAGCTCTCTTAACTCTTGCTGCTCAGCCTGTTGTTGCTGCTTTTGCTGCTCGTCGGCTTGTTGCTGCTCAGGGTTATTCTGGCCTGATTGCTCTGAACGCCCCTCAACAGCCTGCTGAGTTTCGGTTGTTTTGCCATTAACGTCATAGTTGCCCGTGCCTGGCGCTGAACTGCTGCCACGGCCTTTTTCTTCAGTGGCTACCGCGCGTTCTGCTTTACCTTTATCCAACTCACGCACTGGCTCTACCAGTTCGCGCCGTTGCATATCACGGCGGGCTAACTCGGTCGACGGGTTTGCCGTGTTAATGCTGACGTTAGGATAATACGAGGTAATTTGCATAAGACTTACACCCGGACATCAATAATAGTACCCAGTGCTTCATCGGCAGCCTGAATAGACCGCACATTGGCTTCTGCATTACGCGACTCGCTGGTTAACTGCACTAAGCTCTGCTCTACCGATGGCACCTGCCGCTGGCTTGGCTGAACCTGCTCTGGCGCTTGAGCCTGGCGCAACTCAGTGTCAGATGCTTGCTGTTGGTTACTGCTGGTCTGCCGGTTAATATCAAGCGTCGCCTCAGTCACACCGGCTGAAGCACGTTGAAATCCTTGCAAACCGGCATTAAATGCTGATTGAATCTCCATCATTGCCTCCTCACATCAACCCAATGGTTAATTATTAACCATAATCACTAAAAAAGAAAGGCGATTAGGCAGAAGCCTGGTCGGTTGCTGCCAGCCAGCCAAGCAGCCAGGCCAGAAAGTCTGGCCGGTGAGAAATAAAAGGCGCATGTGACGCTTTTGCCAGCACGTTGAACTTAGCCTTAGGTTGCAATTGTTGTAATGCCGGGAGTACGGCTGCCGGCACTAAAGAATCCAACGCGCCAAAACAGCCGACTACCGGCTGCGTTAACCTGGCAAAACTTTGGCGTAAGTCCTGGCTGCTGAGAAAGCTCAGCCCGGCGCTGAGTGCTTCAACACTGGCCTGTGGATAGTCGGCAATGGCCTGCTTTAGTGCTGCTGCGTCACTTTTAGCGCTAAGCGAACCCATGGCTTGAATAGCCAGAAACCGGCTGATGGTTTGCGCTAAGTTACGCTGTAACGACTCGGCAAACTGCTGCATAACCAAAGCTTTCATGCCTGGCCAGCCAGCTTGTTGTAAAAAACAGGGTGTGGCTGCAACCAAAGCCAACTGCGCTACCCTGGCAGGATAACGTTCGGCCAGCGCGATTGCCAGTAAGCCACCCAATGACCAACCGCAAACCAGACTATTGTCAGGGATTTGCTCTGCTAACCGGGCGACCACAGTATCAAAATTGTAAGGCTGTAACGTGTCCCGGGCCAGACCAAAGCCGGGAATATCCAACGTGAGTACCCGGCGACCAGTTGCGATATCTGGCAGCAAGGTATGCCAAACGCCCTGATTAACGCCCCAGCCATGCAGTAATACCAAAACGGGTTTGTCAGTATTGCTAATCTCTGCCATGCTATTTTTATGTATCCAAGGTATTAAAATAATGCTTAACTTTATCGGTAATGTCTTGCGCCAAAGCTGGCACTATTTGCTGCCAGGCAGCTGCATGTGGTGCAGTTTACCGTTATCCCAGCCTGGCAGCCAGCTTTGCATGTATTGCCGGCAAGCGTTGCCCGTGTTGCCTTATCAGCTATGTCATTACAATTTACTGTTGTTACCGGCGATAGCACGCGGCTTAGCCGGTGCTAAATTTGACAGGTTAGTAGCGCTGGCGGTGTATCAACAACCTTATCAGCATTGGATACCCAGATGGAAATACCACACCGATTTGGCCGCCGGGCAATTACTACAACAACAGCTGGTGTTGTTGTTGTTGCATTGTCAGGCGAATGGCATGCCAATGCCGCAAGCCATAACATATGTGCCTCTGCACTGGCGAAAACAGCGCCAACGCGGCTTTAACCAGGCGCAGTCATTAGCTGAAGCCTTGGCCCGGCAGCTGCAGTTGCCTGTATTAAGCTTGTTTAGTAAACGAGCCAGCCCTAGTCAGCGGGGATTGAGCCGGCGTCAGCGACTGCACAACTTACGCCGTTCTTTTCAGTTAAAAATGCCACACGCGCCCCTGCCTCAGCATATCGCGTTGATTGACGATGTTATTACCACCGGCGCCACGGCTAATGCCCTGAGCCAGCTGTTGCGCCGGGCTGGGGTTAGCACTATCAGTGTCTGGACCCTGGCGGTAACGACACCAGCGGATTATTCCGCCTGAAGCGGTGTATTGAAGCTGTTTCCCAGATACATCGCATTGACCAGTATGCGGCTTGATCCAAAAAAGTAACCGCGAAACACCGGGTTGTCTGTCATACCAACCACCCGCCCCCGACCCAGATTATGCGCCAGCAGTGCCGCGCCCTGGGCTATTTTCGGCACATACTCACTGGCAGTGAAGCCGGCCAGATGTGGGTCTTTACTATACAAACCAACATTGATAAAGGGCGCGTTGCTTGGCTGCAACAACAGGGTACTGTTCTTAAACAAAGGCATGCTGGCGCGGGGAATACCAAAGGTTAATGGATGGCTTAAATCCAGCTCCGCACTGAAAATAGCGCCGGCAATGCGCTGTCTGGCCGACAATGCTTCCCGGTCAGCATAATTTAAATTTTGTTGCGGGATCAGCTGCTGCATATCACTGCTCTGCCAGACGCCGGCTTGCAGCAATCCGACTTTAGCCAACCAGGCCGCCCCACCTTTGTGGCCCCATAACACACCGCCCTGCTCGGCCCATTGTTTCAACTGAGCGATGTCGCCATCCTGCCATTGCCGATAATTACCATCAGGTAAAATAATGTGGGTATAGCGACTTAAGTTTATTCGGCGTAACCGTTCTGGTTCCACCATGCTCGGAGAGATACCGGCCAACCGCTCCAGGTTGTACCAGACTTCGCCGGCTTCGGTAGAATTAATGCCAGGCCCGGCAATAAGCAACACTTCTGGCTTGTTAATCACCGCAAAATTATGGCTGCCCAGGTCACTACCCTCCGGGGTCAGGCCAGTACGAATAGCATGTATCTGAATAGGATATTGCTGTTGTAACCGCTGCAAACGGGCAAACCAGTCACTGTGCTGCTGCAAACCAGCAGCGATCATCATGGCACCGGGCTGAAACTGCACGGTACCGTCATGGGTTTGGCCACTAAAACTACGCAACGCCGAACGCACGACGAGTTCTTCTGTCAGCAGTGCCTGCAGCAACAAAGGAGCTTGCTGATCTTGCCAATTAAATGCGTAAGCATAGGCACCGGCTGGCAATGGCTGCTTTGGCGAGGCTACAAACTGCCACTGCCCGCTGGCAAGCGCCCTACCCGGCTCCCGGCTTACGGCTTTAAACTCGATATTATATGCGTAGGGTAAGGTCCAGCTAGATACATCATAAAAGGTATTATCTTTAAAATTCTTTTCAGTGGAAAATGCGGCTTTGATCAGCAGATACTGAGCTTGCTGCAATGGCACAAAATAACTTTTTCCAGCCAGATACCTGGTATCGTCGTCCTGCCAGTCACGATTCAGTGGGTACACTGCAATATGATGACGTTGTAACAGGTCCAGCAGCGCATGCAAACGGCTTTTATCGCCGTCATCCAACAACATATAACCCTTTACCTTGTCAGCTCTGGCCTTGCTTAAGGCGTTTTGATAAAACTGCTGCTGATATTGCAGTAAGTCTGTTCGCTTCGCCACCGCACCACGAATAGTCGACAACGAGGCAGTAAACTGGTTATGGATAGTATCGCGAAAACTCAGCAAGCCATTGATCGATTCCTGCAAATGCCCTCTGCTGCTGGCTTGTTCAAACAAAATACCTATACTGCCGTTTACATCGGGATAGGTAGAGCCTTTACCAACGTAAAAGTCGTCAAAACTTTCTTCGGTATAATACAGTTGTTCACGGGCATCAAACGCAGCGGCATGAAACTCTGCTATAGCCGCGGTCAGTTCAAAATTTTGTTTGGGGGTTAACGGATAATTGCGACTGGGAATACCCGGCTGGAAAAAATAGCTGCTGTTGGTGCCCATTTCGTGGAAATCTCCCACCACGTTCGGCAACCACTGCTGAAACTGAGCTATGCGTGCCTGGCTTTCCGGATGCTGCAGCAATAACCAGTCACGATTTAAATCAAACCAATAATGATTAGGCCGGCCATTTGGCCAGGGTTCAATATGTTCGCGATGCTGCGGGTCGGCTACCGGCTTAATACCTTTGTGCATATTGGCCCATAGCGCAAAACGGTCATGGCCATCCGGATTTAAACTGGGCTGGATCAGAATAATTGCTTTATCCAGCCAGGCAGTAACTTCTTCGGTTTTCACTGCGGTTAAGTAATGCGCCAGCACCAACGAGGCGTTCGCAGCGCTGGGCTCGTTGCCGTGCACACCGTAACCCAGCCAAATCACTACCGGTGCATCACTGGCGATAGCCTTTTCTTCTTTTGCCTGTGCCAGATGTTGCTGGCGAATATCATCCAGCCGACGTAAATTATCAGGTGAAGAAATCACCAGTTGCAGTAAAGGCCGCTGTTCATGAGTGTAGCCAATCACTTCCAGCATAGCGTGGTCAGAGCGGCTGGCCAATAGCTCAAAGTAGCGCTGAATTTGATCATGCCGGGCGTGCCAGTCTCCCACTGCGTGGCCCAAAGTTTGTTGTGGTGATGGTAGCGTAGTGTCTACCGGCTCATTAAAATACTGCGCCTGCGCCGTTAGGGCCCAGAGTGCGAAAAAAACCACTACACTCAGTTTCATGCCTGTTTCCTTAAAAATTTTGCGCGCCCAGTTAGCCAGAAAGCGCAGCAAAACTCAAGCAGGGCTGGCATCAGCAATCGACTCAGAGTATGATACACATTAACCTAGTAATTTAGTCAGGTACTAAGATGATTTCTATTTCAGACCAGGCGCAAGCCCATTTTGCAAAGCTGCTGGAAAAACAAGCTGCCGGTACCAGTATCCGGGTATTTGTGGTCAACCCAGGCACGGCTCAGGCGGAGTGTGGGGTATCTTATTGTCCGCCGGATGCAGTTGAAGAGACCGATATCCAAGTTGAGTTTACTGGCTTTAATGCTATTGTCGATGCCGAGAGTAAACCGTTTTTAGTGGATGCAGAAATTGATTTTGTTACCGATCAAATGGGTTCACAGCTTACCTTAAAAGCGCCGAATGCCAAGGTACGCAAGGTGAATGACAATGCCCCCTTAATGGAGCGGGTGCAGTATGTGATCGACGCTGAAATTAATCCGCAACTGGCCAACCATGGCGGCCGGGTGTCGGTAATGGAATTAACCGACGATGGTGTGGCCGTGCTGCAATTCGGCGGTGGTTGTAACGGTTGTTCCCAGGTCGATTTAACCCTGAAAGAAGGCATCGAAAAGGAGTTGCTGGCCCGTTTTAGTGGCGAATTAAATGGTGTGCGCGACATTACCGAGCACCAGCGTGGTGAGCACTCCTACTACTAAGCCGATGGCTGGTTATGGTATAACAACCCTGGTTATTCATTTTCCGGGGTTTTTTATGCGTTTATTTTGCGTTATTTGCCTGCTATTTAACTTAATGCTGCCAGCGCAGGCTGCTGTAATGTTAATTTATCACCACGTTGCTGACGATACTCCCAGGGTTAGCAGCGTTAGCGCGGATGAGCTGCGCCAGCACCTGCAGTATTTAAAAGATAACCACTTTCAGGTTATCGGTCTGGATGTTCTGATAGACCAGTTGCAAACTGGCAAAGCCATCGCCGACAATGCGGTGGTGCTTACCTTTGATGACAGTTTTGCAAACAACTACACCACCGCCCACCCTATCCTGATGGAGTTTGGCTACCCCTACACCATTTTTATCAGCCCTGGCAGCATTGATAACCGGGTGGGCCCGGTACTTAGCTGGGAGCAGGTCAGAAAAATGGCTGCCGATGGCGTGTTGGTTGCTAACCATGCCATGAATCATGAGCATATGACCAAGCGGGAACCAGGTGAGACTGCGGCACAATGGCGAGTGCGGATACAGCAGAATATCTTAGATGCCGAGCGGCGTATTAAAGAAGAGACAGGCCAAAACCACCAATGGCTGGCCTATCCCTATGGCGAGTTTAATAATGAGCTGGAAGCGTTAGTGGCCGAGCTGGGTTTTATTGGTATAGGGCAGCAATCGGGAGCTATTGGCCCGGCAACCCGCTTAACGCGGATCCCCCGTTATCCGGCAGCCGGTCAGTACGCCGACCTGGCTAATCTGGCTCAGAAATTACGTACCCTGGCCTTTAATATCACAGACTATTTAGCCGCGGATCAGCAGATAACAGCTAACCCACCCACCTTAAGACTGAAACTGGAGGTGGCTGATTTTTTGCCCAGTCAACTGCGCTGCTATGCGGGCACCGAAACACTGGAACCAAAATGGTTGGATGAGCAAACCTTTGAAGTCACCGCCAGCAAACCGGTAAACCGCGGCCGCAGCCGCTATAACTGCACAGCGCCGTCACTGAGTAAAAGAGGTTATTTCTACTGGTACTCCCAGCAGTGGCTAAATTAACGGCGTTGCAACTGATTGAGCACTAATGGGAAGTCGGCAAGCAATTGCTCACCGCTTACCAGCGGCACTTCGCCGGGTGCCATCTCAGGCTTAAACATAGCCGCTACCTGGCCAAGCGGATTAATCAACACCACCGAGGCACTGTGATCGACCAGATAATCTTGCTCAGCCGTACTGCTCATCGCATACATTAATCCCAACTGACGCACAAACGGAAAAAGCTGGTCATGGCCGGCGGTTAGACCGATTAACGCCGGCTGCCTGAAATAATCAACATACTGCTTCAACTGCTCTGGCGTGTCGCGCTGCGGGTCAACTGAAACAAACCAAATTTGCAACGGCTGCCCGACTTTCGCCGCCAGCTCGGCGTGCACCCCAGCCAGCTTAGCCAACGTTAGCGGGCAAATATCCGGGCAATAGGTATAACCAACAAATGCCAGGGTCCACTTATCCATTAAATCGGCTCGGCTGCGCGGCATATTGTCCTGATCTATCAGCTCAAAATCAGCCAGATTACGTGGCTGCGGATACACCAGGGCATGTTGTGGTAAGGGTTGATGTTGCCACAGTAAATACAACATGACACCGGCGACGACTGCTGCAGCCGACAGCACTAACACAATGACATTACGAAACATAAAATGGCGACACCTTAAAGTAATGATCCACTAACAACACTAAAAACAACAGCATCAGATGAACAATGGAAAACTTAAAGGTTGCCATGGCCGTTTTACTGTCGGCATGAAACTTAAGTTTCCAGGCGTATTGCAGAAAGCGCAAATTGAGTAGAGTACTACCCAGCAAATACACCGCGCCGGTCATGCCGACTATGTAAGGCAGCAAACACACCAGACATAACACCACGGTGTATAGCAAAATAGCGCTTTTGGTGTACTCAATACCATGCGTCACTGGCAGCATCGGCATATTCACTTTGGCGTAGTCGTCACGGCGATGGATCGCCAGCGCCCAGAAGTGCGGTGGCGTCCAGGCAAAAATGATCATCACTAACAACAACGCATAGCCATGAATGTCACCGGTAATCGCCGTCCAGCCCAGCAGCGGTGGCATTGCCCCGGCCAAACCACCAATCACAATATTTTGCGGCGTTGCCCGTTTTAAAAACATCGTATACACCACCGCATAGCCAAACAGGCTTAACAACGTAAGCCATGCCGTTAGCGGGTTAACCCCGAAATACAATAAAACGAAACCGGTCGATGCCAGCGCGCAGGCAAATGCAATAGCTTGCTGCGAACTTACCCGGCCTTTGGCAACAGGCCGGCTATGCGTGCGGGCCATCTGAGCGTCTATCCGTTGATCTACCACATGATTAAGCGCCGCTGCCGCCCCCGATAACAAACCAATACCCACCGTTGCCAATAGCACTATGGCCAAATCAGGTAAACCTGGTGATGCCAGCATCATACCTACCCAGGCTGTCAGTACTAACAGCGCCACCACTTTAGGTTTGGTTAGTTCCAGATAATCGCGCCAGCGCGACATAAGGTGTCGTGATGCCATAATTGCTGCCATTTATGCCTCCTTGCTAGCCGGTCGGTATAGCTGATAAAGCACAGCCACCATGATCATTAATAAGTTTGCGCCTACAAAATTGTGTGCCACAGCATTGGCCAGAGGCAGATGCAACAACACATTAAGCAGGCCTAACACAAACTGCAACAATAACACCAGGCCAAGTGCTACAGCAAAGCGTTGCATTAACTTGGTCCCGGCTTGTCGATAAAGCGCAACAGCAAACCAGCTGACCACTGCCAACGTGATATAAGCCCCGAAGCGGTGAAACACATGCACGGTCTGACGAGCCTCCGCTGACATTACGCCATACTCATAATTACTATAGCCCAGATGCAAATCAAAGGCCTCATCTAATGCTAACCTGCTTACCCAGCCGGCTTCACAAATGGGTAACTCAATACACGCCAAAGCAGCATAGTTAGCCGCTGTCCAGCCTCCGAGGCCAATCTGCAGCAGCACCACAACAGCAGCAACAACTGCCAGTGGTTTCAGCTTTATCAGTTTAGGTTCTGCCACCCGCCACTGCGGTGACAGCTGCAGCCAATACAACGCCAATAAACAATACAGCGTAAAGCCCCCCAACAGGTGAGCCAGCACCACGATCGGCAGCAGGCTCATGGTTACCGTCCAGGCACCCAACGCAGCCTGAAATATAACCAGCACCAATAGCGCTGTTGGCAAAACACGGGGTTGCCGGCGTTTAGTGGCAATGCTGGAAATAAATATCGCGGCTATCAATAGACCGAGTGTACCGGCCAGATAACGGTGGATCATCTCATTCCAGGCTTTCTGTGGCTCTAGCGGTCGCTCCGGAAATGCCTGAGCGGCCATTTCAATACTAGCCGGTTTCTGCGGCACTTTTAAGAAACCATAACAGCCTGGCCAATCCGGACAACCTAGACCCGCATCGGTTAAACGGGTAAAAGCGCCATATAGAATAACTACCATAGTTAGCAGCAAGGTAATCGATACCAGCCATTTGTGTTTGCTCATACACTGGTCCTGTCATAATTCAATAATTTTAATAAGTCATAACGGATATTGCGGGCAGTCTCTGCCATCTGCTCTTCTTGTTCTGGCATGGCATAACTGAGCAATACAAGGCCTTTCTGATCAACCAATAAAATCTGTTGCTGCAATGAACTCACATCAACCGCCAGTGCCTGTTGTTGAATAAACATCGGGTAAGCCTCTGGCTCCTTCAAGCGACCAACTACCACTGGCTGTACTTGTTCTTGCTTGCGCCCCAAACCAATATATAGCTGCTTTACGGTATGCAGGGCGTTGTTACACTGTTGGTCGCACGTCGCATCAGCCAGCAACACTATGCGCCAGTGCTTCTTCTGGCCGCTGATATTGTCCAGTAAAAAAATCTCCTGTTCCAGCCAGTGGCCTTTACTGGATGAGCCGGGATTAAACCAGCCCAGCTCCAAAACCACTTTTGCCGCTGCCAGCGGCAACACACAACATAGGATAAACAACAGCAAAAATTTATTTTTATTCATTTTCTCTCCCGCTGCGCCGGGCAGCGGCAAGGGCCACTGCGATAACGGCGACTGCCAGCATAAACCATTGAAAGGCGTAACCATGATGTTTTTCAGGTGGCATGACCACTGCCTGGTAGTGCGGTAAGAACGGACTGCTACCCTGTTGATATAACAGCAGTTCAAAAGCAGGCCGGGGTAACTGAGCCAGCATTTGTTTAAGTTCAGGCTGCTGGATGCGTTGTGGCCAGCCTTCACCCTCGGTATTAGGCCCAAGCCGAAACCCACCCACTTTACTGCGAATCAGGCCATTTAATTGCAACTGTGCTGGAATGACCAATTCCGGCAACACCGCTCTGTTACTGCCAGCGGCAACCCAACCCAGGTTGACCAGTAATAACCTGCTTTTTTCAGTAAACTGTACAGGAATAACCACATCGTAACCGACTTTGCCATCGACAATCTGGTTATCCAGCAACCAGACATAGGGCTCCAGCCAGCGGCCCTCGCCGGCAAAAAGCACACCGTCAGCTTCGGTTGCAGACAGCACGGCCAACTGATGCCAGTTAATAGCACCTTGCTGCTGCAACTGTTCAAGCTGACTGATCTGAATGGTTTTTTCAGCGGCACGCTGCAGCTGCCAATACCCCAGCTTGATTAAAATAGCAAAAACCGTCAGAGTAATTAGCAACCACACTTTGTGAATGCCGAAATAACGGCCAAACAATTTAACCCGCATTGCACGCCAACCGGAGATCGAAAAGGATGTTGCTGAAACTTATTATCATCGCGCTACTACTATTTATTGTGTTTAACTTGTTTCGCGCCGGGTTCATTATGCTGCGCAATAACCCGGAGCAAAAGCAAATGTCGCGTTTTCTTGGTCGCAGGGTGATGCACTCGGTACTGGTGCTGGTACTTATTTTGCTGGCCATGGCGCTGGGCTGGATAACTCCCAACCCCAGGCCATATTAAGCTCGTTGCTTATAAAATATACACAATAACGAATAAGCAAACCCAGACCACATCAACAAAGTGCCAGTACCAGGCTGCCGCCTGAAAGGCAAAATGTTTTTCCGGGGTAAAATGACCTTTTAATACCCGGAAAAACACAAATAGCAGAATGATTGCACCCAGCGTAACGTGCACACCGTGAAAGCCGGTTAGTAAGAAAAAGGTATTACCATAAAAACCAGAATCTAACTGCAAACCCAGATCACGGTAAGCATGAATATACTCATATACCTGCAAGCTCAGGAATATAGCACCCAGTAACAGCGTTAATACCAACATTAACTTCAGTTGGCCCCGTTTCTGTTGCTCCAGGCCGGTATGCGCGAAATGCAGGGTAAACGATGAAATAACCAGAATAATGGTGTTAATCAGCGGCAAACCGGTCCACGGCATCGCCTGTGTTTCAATACCGCCTGGCGTCTTAATTAACGGCCACACCGGCTCGAAGTTGGGCCAGAGTAATTCAAAGGTCATGGCATTGTTACTGGCACCGCCCAGCCACTGCATTGCAATAACCCGGCCATAAAATAATGCGCCAAAAAATGCCATAAAAAACATCACTTCTGACACGATAAACCAGCTCATGCCCTGACGAAATGATCTGTCCATTTGTGCGCTGTATAAACCACTCATCGACTCATCTATAACGTTTCTGAACCAGCCGACCAGCATAAACACCAGAATAATTAAGCCCAGCAGCAGCAAATAACCGCCAAAGCCGCTTTGCTGTTTAGAAATATCTATAACATAATGTCCGGCACCAAAAGCGATGAAAAATAGCGCGACAGCGCCAACAAACGGCCATGGGCTTTGAGCGGGAACATAATATTTTTCGTAGGTTTTTGTTGTCATCTTATTCCCCAATATTATCTTGTGGCGGTTGCTGCGCATCCCATGCCTGAGTCACGTCGTACAAAGTGTAATTCAGGGTGATAGTGTTGAAGTGCGCCGGCAGAGCCGGGTCCACATAAAACTGTAATGGCATTAGCATATTTTTGCCGGCCGCCAGCTGTTGCTGAGTAAAGCAAAAACATTCTATTTTATGAAAGTATAAAGCAGCCTGCCCCGGCGATACTGATGGCACCGCCTGACCTACAATCATGCGACCCGTTGGGTTTTCTGCCAGATAATTCATAATATGAATTTCACCGGGGTGCACGGTCATTTGGAACACTTCAGGCTTAAACACCCAGGGCATGTCTTTATTTGGTCTGGCCAAAAATTCAATGGTGATCTGGCGGCTGGTATCAATCACAGCATTGTCAGCTGTCGCTGCTACTGCCGCAGTTTTACCATTGATGCCAGTAATATCACAAAAGACATCATATAAAGGCACCAGGGCGAAACCAAAGCCAAACATAGCCACGGTTACCAGAACCAGTTTGCCAATTAGCGGTTTGTTTTGCGCCATGGTAGGCTCCTCACTTAATAACTGGTGGGGTTTCAAAGGTGTGATACGGCGCCGGTGACGGCACTTCCCATTCCAAACCTTCAGCCCCTTCCCACACCTGATCCGTTGCTTTCACACCGCCACGGGCACACTTAATTAATACCCAGACAAAAATCAATTGCGATAAGCCGAACAAAAAGCCACCGATACTGATAAAGGCGTTAAAATCGGCGAACTGCAGCGCATAATCAGGGATCCGGCGCGGCATACCTGCCAGGCCAACAAAGTGCATGGGGAAGAACAACAGATTCACCGAAATTAACGAACACCAGAAGTGCCATTGCCCCAGGCTCTCGTCGTACATATTGCCGGTCCACTTAGGTAACCAGTAATATACGGCCGCCACAATCGAGAATACTGCTCCAGTCACTAAAACATAGTGGAAATGCGCCACTACAAAGTAAGTGTCATGGTACTGGAAATCTGCCGGGGTAATCGCCAGCATGAGGCCGGAGAAACCACCAATGGTAAACAACACAATAAAGGCCAGCGCAAACATCATCGGCACTTCAAATGTCATGGCGCCCCGCCACATAGTAGCCACCCAGTTAAACACCTTAACCCCGGTTGGCACCGCAATCAGCATCGTGGCGTACATAAAGAACAGCGTGGCAAACACTGGCATGCCGGTGGTAAACATATGGTGCGCCCATACCAGGAACGACAGTATCGCGATACTGGCAGTGGCATACACCATCGAGGCATAGCCAAATAAGCGCTTGCGGGCAAAGGTTGGAATAATGGCCGAGACAATACCAAATGCAGGCAGGATCATGATGTACACTTCAGGGTGACCAAAGAACCAGAAAATGTGCTGAAACAGCACCGGATCGCCACCACCTGCAGCATCAAAGAAGCTGGTACCAAAGTACTTGTCGGTTAATACCATGGTCACCACACCCGCTAGCACCGGCATTACCATAATCAGCAAAAACGCGGTAATAAACCAGGTCCAGACGAACAGTGGCATTTTCATCCAGGTCATGCCCGGGGCACGCATATTCCAGATGGTAACAATTACGTTTATTGCGCCCATAATCGACGAAATACCCATGATATGCACTGAGAACACAAATAAGGCTGTGCTGTCACTACTATAGGTTGTCGATAGCGGGGCATAGAAGGTCCAACCAAAACTTGGGCCGCCACCTGGCATAAACAGCGATAATAATAAAATCAGAAAAGCAAACGGCAGGATCCAGAAGCTCCAGTTGTTCATCCGTGGCAATGCCATATCAGGCGCGCCAATCATCATCGGGATCATCCAGTTGGCTAAACCGGTAAAGGCGGGCATTACCGCACCAAATACCATGATTAAGCCATGGACGGTGGTCATCTGATTAAAAAAGTGTGGTTCAACAAATTGCATACCTGGCTGGAACAGTTCAAGCCGGATAACCATGGCCATGGCGCCGCCAATAAAGAACATCACCAGGGCAAATATCAGATACATGGTACCGATATCTTTGTGGTTAGTGGTGTATAGCCAGCGTTTTATGCCACGGGGTTTATGGTCATGATGCTCGTGGTCGTGATCATGCTGATCGTCATGATCGCGTGGTTCAGTAATTACTACAGACATTCTTATTCTCCCTCACCCTGCTGCACACGGTACACATCGGCAGCCTGCACGGCATCACCAGTATCATTACCCCAGGCATTGCGGGTGTATGTCACGACAGACGCTAATTCTTTTAAACTTAACTGCCGGCCAAAAGCCTGCATCGACGTACCGGCTTTACCATTTAAAATGATATCGATATGAGCCCGCCGATCGTTAAGGATCAGGTTACTACCAGCCAGTGCCGGGAAAATGCCGGGTAAACCCGCGCCGTTGGGTTGGTGACAAGCGGCGCAATAGGCAATGTAGGTGCGCTCGCCATTGGCCATCAAGTCGCTCATTTCCATATTCATGGCCAGTAACTCTTGCTCTGCTGCTTTCTCTTCAGCAAGCCGGTTTTCTTCAGTGGCTTTCCAGGCAGCATAATCTTCCGGCGTTTTAGCAATAACAACAATGGGCATAAAAGCATGGTCCTGGCCACAAAGCTCAGCACATTGCCCACGATACACGCCAGGATGGTCTACCCGGGTCCAGGCTTCGTTAATAAAGCCTGGGTTAGCATCTTTCTTAATAGCAAATGCTGGCACCCACCAGGAGTGGATAACATCGTCAGAGGTCATTAGAAAGCGGACTTTCTGGCCGGTCGGGATCACCAGAGGCCTGTCAACTTCTAACAGGTAATTTTCGCCCTTAGGAAAGCGGTTATTGATTTGCTCGCGAGGCGTTGCCAGTACTGAGAAGTATTCCAGATCGCTGCCAAGGTATTTGTAGTGCCACTTCCACTGCGAACCCGTAACCTGAACAGTTACATCAGCCGCAGAGGTATCCTCCATCGCTATCAGGGTTTTGGTAGCAGGTATGGCCATGCCAATAAGAATAACCACCGGGATGGCGGTCCACAGAATTTCAACTTTGGTGCTTTCGTGAAATTGCGCTGGTTGCACGCCGCGTGCTTTTCGATGTAACAGGATAGATACAAACATTATCCCGAACACCACTGCTCCGATAACACAGCAAATCCAGAAAATCGTCATATGCAGGTTATAAACCTCCCGACTGATCTCTGTTACACCTTTAGTCATATTTAAAGGCATAGCTGCTGCATTAGCCGAAGCGGCTAAAAGCAAGGTCGGCAGCGACCAACGTATACTACGCGTCTTCGCCACTGTACTTCTCCTCTGTCATTTGCAAAGCAAACTGCAGAAACTTTACACAGTAATACACGGCGAATACCGATAGAAAAAACGGTGAATACCGTTAGCCCCCGAACCTATGTATGACGTTTCTTTAGTTTATTATTGTTATAGTTTTTTTATTTTTGTATTGCCGCTGCAGCAACCGAAACTGGCAACTGTTATTTTTGCAGCAACCCTTGCCTAAGAATCATCCAAATCAGCGTCAGTGTAAACCCCTAAATAGCAAAAGCGCCGGCAAAACCAACAGGTCATACCAGCGCCTTATTAACAATTAACTTATTGAGCTAACGACTTTTTACAGCCAACTGCCGTTTCTAATCACCCCAACAGCTAAACCTTCCACCGCAAATTGCTGCTGCCTCAGGTCTACTTTGATCACATCAAAATCTTTATTTTCCGGTAACAGCAACACCTGATGGCCATCACGCTGAAATCGCTTAACCGTCACGTCATCATCAACCCTGGCAACAATCACCTGGCCGGGCTGGGCCTGGCTGGTTTTATGCACGGCCAGTAAATCACCGTCCAGAATACCAATATCCTGCATGCTCATACCTTGCACTTTCAACAGAAAATCAGCATGTGGCTTAAATAAATGAGCATCTATTTTGTAATGGTTCTGCACATGTTCTGCCGCCAGAATGGGCTGGCCAGCTGCCACTTTACCAATTAGCGGTAAACCTAATTGTTCCGGCTCATTGTCATCGTCCAGCAAACGAATGCCTCGCGAGGTGCCCGGCATCATGGTAAGCACCCCTTTCTTTGCCAGGGCCTTCAAATGCTCCTCTGCCGCATTAGCCGACTTAAAACCAAGCTGGCTGGCTATTTCAGCCCGGGTTGGTGGCATACCGGTTTCGCTCTGATAATCTTTAATAAGCTGTAAAATTTCTGCCTGACGCGGCGTTAGTGGTCTCATAGTGCTGGCTACCTATACAGTTAGTACTGTGAGTATATACAGGCTTTCAGCAAATGCCAAGTTTTGTCGCTACGACAAATTTGCCTGCCAACGCTTCCATGATATTCTTGTAAGCTTGTGATTTAATGTCGGTATCATTATGTTTTCTGGCTTGTCGTTGCTTACCACCTTATTAAAGTGGCCGCTGCGGATTTTAGTTAAGTTTAAAATTGTACCTGACCATGCGGTCAATGAGCTGGCGCTGGATGTGAACCGGCCGATATTGTATGTCTGCCACACCGAATCAGCCAGCGATCTGGCGACGCTGCGCCGGGTCTGCATAAAGCTGGCGTTACCTGATCCGCTGCAACCGGTAACCCTGGCCGGGCAACAATTTCCCCGCACCCTTTTTCTGGAAAAGCCGCACAGTGTGATTGGTGGTCGCGCTAAAACCCGCGCGCTGGCGCAAGGTCAGGCCTTACTGCAAGTGCATCTGGCCCATCCGCACATCAATGCTCAGCTGGTACCCGCAGCTATTTTATGGGGCCGGGCACCCGGCAAGGAAAACAGCATTAAGTGGCTGCTCGGCGAGGCTAATGCGCCGCACTGGCTGGCTAAACTGATTATCATACTGGTATCTGGCCGCCATACTCTGGTTCGGCTCAGTCGTGCCGTATCGTTGGCACAAATGGCCGCTCAGTTTGGCGATGCCACCGAAACCGCGCATAAGTTGTTACGCATGTCGCGCTTTCATTTTTATCGGCAAAAGCTGGCAGCGACCGGGCCGAAACTGGTTAACCGCAGCCAGTTGTTCAATGCATTGCTGGCCTCACCAGCATTAAAACGCGCTATTGAAGAAGAAGCCAAAGCCAAGCAGATTTCACTGAAAGCCGCCCGATTAGAGGCACGAAAGTTGTTGCAGGAAATTGCCGCAGACTACCGGGAGTCAACCCTGCGGGTAGGCGACAGGGTGCTTAGCTGGTTATGGAAAAAACTGTATAGCGGCATAAAAATAAACAATGCCGACATGTTGCGCGACCTGGCACAAAAGGGCCATGAAATAGTGTATGTTCCTTGCCATCGCAGTCACATGGACTATTTACTACTAAGTTACGTGATCTACCAGCAGGGTCTGGTTCCACCGCATATTGCCGCAGGTATTAATTTAAATTTCTGGCCCGCCGGTACTATCTTTCGCCGTGGCGGCGCATTCTTTATCAGGCGCAGTTTTAGCGGTAACAAACTCTATTCAGCGGTGTTTCGTGAATACCTGAGCCAACTGTTTAGCAAAGGTTATGCGGTTAAGTATTACTCGGAAGGTGGCCGTAGCCGCACCGGCCGCTTACTGCAACCCAAAACCGGCATGCTGGCGATGACGGTGCAATCTATGCTACGCGGCATTGACCGTCCGGTAACATTGGTACCGGTGTATCTGGGCTATGAACATGTGATGGAAGTCAGTACCTATATCAATGAACTGCAGGGCTCCGGCAAAAAGAAAGAATCTATCGGCGGCGTGCTCAAGGCCATCCGTAATTTGCGTGATTACGGTTATGGTTATGTGAACTTTGGCGAACCCATTCCATTAAACCAGTACCTGAACCAGCAGGTCAGTGACTGGAAAAGTACCATTCACCCGTTGGAAGTACAAAAGCCGAACTGGCTTAATCCAGTGGTCGCTAAACTGGCTAATCAGGTTATGCAACATATTAATCAGGCCGCGGCGCTCAATGCCACGAATTTGATCGCCCTGAGCCTACTGGCGACTGACAAGCACACCATGACCCGGGAAGAACTAACCCAGCAACTCAATTTTTATCTTAGCTTGCAAACACAGGTGCCGTATCATCAGCATGTCAGCTTGCCGGAAGGTGATGCGGAAAGTCTGATTAAGCATGCATTAAGTCTGCAGAAAGTACAAAGCAACACCGATGATTTTGGCGAGCTAATCAGCCTGAATGCAGAGCATGGGGTGTTAGCCAGTTATTACCGGAACAATATTCTGCATTTATTTATGCTGCCATCGTTGCTGGCCACCGCAGTTTTACACCAGCGCAGTATCAACAGCCAACAACTACTTCGTTATGCAGAGTGCTTATATCCATTGTTAAAAGCAGAGTTGTTTCTTTATGTCAGCTCAGTTCAAACCTACTGCCAGGCCTTATTACAATATCTGACTGAGCAGGGTTTGCTTGTCCGCGATGGCGATAATTATTGCGCGCCGGCGCAGCAAAGCCAGCAGTATTTTATGTTAAGCCTGTTGGCTCATAATGCTCAGGACACGCTACAGCGTTATGCTATCGTGTTAAATCTAATCAGACGCCAGCAGCCGGTGAGTCGGACAGATCTTGAAGTTAGCGCCCATCAGTTAGCGCAACGACTACTGAGCCTGCATGGCATAGTGGCCCCTGAATATTACGACAAAGGGCTGTTTAGCACATTGGTGAATGCGCTGAAAGAAGCCGGTATCAGCCATACTAATGCCAGCAATCAGGTGTGCAGCACAGCCAGGCTGGAACAGCTGGCTGACATGGTCAACACCTTATTACGCAACGATATTCTGCAAAGCTTACAACGAATAATGCCTCAACACCCAGCGCCTTAACGGGCGCTGGCGTATTGGCGGATAACCCCCTCCTGCATCGTGGACGCCACCAGTTCACCAGCGCGATTGAAAAACTGGCCGCGCACCAGGCCGCGGCCACCGCTGGCTCTTGGGCTGTCTACTGCATATAGCAACCAGTCGTCAAAACGAAAGTCCTGATGAAACCACATGGCATGATCAATGGTCGCCACTTGCATATTGGCAGCCATAAAAGATGCGCCGTGCGGCTGCAAAGCTGTCGGTAAAAAGTTAAAGTCTGAAGCATATGCCAGCAAATACTTATGCACCCGCACATCGTCGGGCATATTGCCGTTGGCTTTGAACCAGACATAGCGCTTAGGTGCACTGATTTGCGGCTGAAAAGGGTTCTGAAAATCTACTGGTCGCATTTCTATCGGTTTTTCACAAATAAACTTACTGCGTAAACTTTCCGGAATTAAGGCGGCATGTTGCTGATAAAACGCCAGATCAGATACCAGCGCTTCCGGCCCTGGCACATCAGGCATGGGGTCATAATGGCTAAAGCCCTGCTCTTCGGTCTGAAACGACGCTGTCATATAGAAAATAGGTTTACCATACTGAATAGCGCTGACCCGCCGGGTACTGAAACTCTTACCATCCCGAATGGTATCCACTTCATACACTATCGGCTTACTGGCATCACCAGGCCGTAAAAAATAGGAGTGAAAAGAATGCACCTTACGCTCCTCGGTCAGTGTTTCCTTGGCTGCGGATAACGCCTGGCCCATTACCTGACCACCGAATACCGCTTTAAACCCCAAATCCTGACTTTGCCCGCGGTATAGCCCCAGCTCGATGGTTTCCAATTTTAACAACGACAACAAATTATCTAATACCTGACTCATTTACCGGTCCTTTTGCTACACTTTGCTGTCCATATACTGCCGCAAAGCAAGGAGCCTGGCAAAGATGAACTACTGGTTATTTAAAACTGAACCGGCCGAATGCAGTATGGATGATTTTGTCCGGGCAGCCAGCACACCGATAGTGTGGGAAGGGGTGCGCAATTATCAGGCTCGTAATTTTCTGCGTGATCAACTGGCAGTGGGTGACCAGGTATTTATTTACCACTCAAGTTGCAAAGATATTGGTATTGCCGGTATTGCTCAGGTAACCAGAGCCGCCTACCCTGATCCCAGCCAGTTTGATGTAACTAGCAGCTATTTTGATCCCAAGGCCAGCGCAGATAACCCACGCTGGGTTGCCGTTGATTTAACTTTTGTACGCAAATTGCCGCAACTGATCCGACTGGACAAACTGAAAAGCTTAGCTACTCTGATAGAGTTGCCCTTAATTCGCAAAGGCAACAGACTTTCTGTAATGCCTGTTACCCGCGCAGAGTGGCAAACCATTTTGGCGTTAACTTAACCGGCCTGACAGAATCCACAACACAAGATCCCTGTAGTTGGAGCCAAGTATGATTCAAGAGCGGCGCCAGACGGATAAGGATATGCATTATTTCTGGGAAGAACTGAATTTAGCGCAGAAATTTTCTGTCGCAGAGTTGCAGCGATTCGGCTATGAATTATGGTTTGTAAGGCAGCAACATGAGCAGAAAATGGCCGTGTTGATCGCAGGTAATAAAATGGCAGCCATAGATAACGAAGGGCAGATAGATACCGAGCCCAACGTGATACTCAGACATTGAGGCTGCGTTCAGGCTGCCGGCAAACCAGGGCAGCGCACTGAACACTGCACCGTAGCAGATAGCAGATAGCAGATAGCAGATAGCAGATAGCAGATAGCAGATAGCAGATAACAAATAGCCGGCACTCGCCGGCTTTTTTTATTTAATTTTGCAATTTAGTTTTTCAATTCTGTAGCAATATAGCGGTTAACTTGCTGCTCCAGCACCGCCAGCGGCACGCTGCCGTTGCTTAACACCACATCATGAAAATGGCGAATATCAAACTTGACGCCCAGCTGTTGCTCAGCTTCAGAGCGCAGCCGTCTGATGGTTAACTCCCCCAGCTTGTAGGATAACGCCTGCGCCGGCCAGCTGATATAACGATCAATCTCGGTGGTGACATTGTGCATCGACAACGCCGTATTGTCGGCCAGAAAATCAATAGCCTGCTGCCTGCTCCAACCCATGCTATGCATACCGGTATCTACCACTAAGCGGGCGGCCCGCCACATTTCATAAGTTAGCCGGCCAAAATTGGCGTAAGGGTCATCGTAAAAACCCATTTCCAGGCCCAAATACTCGGCATACAAGCCCCAGCCTTCACCAAAAGCCGAGGTGTAAAAGCTGCGGCGGTAATCCGGCAGGCTGGCTTGTTCACGCGCTAAAGAGATTTGCAAATGGTGGCCCGGCACTGCCTCGTGCAGGGTGAGCGCCGGCATTTCATATAATGGCCGCCGGTTCAGGGCGTAGGTATTCACCCAGTAAAAACCTGCCTGATCATCACGCGACGCTCCGGCATAACGACCAGTAGTGTATTTGGGTGCAATTTCTGCCGGTACGGGCACTACGCCATAAGGTGTGCGGGGCAGTGTTTTAAACAATCGCGGCAACTCGGCGTCAGCCTGCTTGGATAACCAGGCGGCATAGCGCATTAACTCCTGCTCAGTTTTAGGGTAAAACTGCGGATCGGTGCGTAAAAACTGAATAAAATCAGCAAAACTACCGCTAAATTCTAACTGATCAATAATCGCCTGCATCTCAGCGCGAATGCGCTTCACTTCCGCCAGACCGGTGTTATGTACCTGCTGCGGTGTTAAACTAAGTGTAGTGTAATGCTCCAGCCGGTTTTGATAAAACGCCGCGCCATCAGGCAAATCCCCGGCCGCAATAGTACTGCGGGCACCCGGGATATATTCCTTCACCATAAAATCATAAAATGCCTGATAGGCGGGGTTCAGCTCTTCGTTGATCAGTTGCTGCGCCCGGGCCTGCAGTTGTTGCCAGTCGGTACTGCTAATATGATCAGGTTTGGTTGTAAAAGGCCGGTAGAACACACTGTTGTTGATATCGGCAGTAATGTACGAACTGATACTTTGCTCAAATCCGGCCAGTACCACCTTCGGCTGAGTGATACCAGTTAACAGGCCCTGGCGCATCCAGTCAGTCTGCTGCTGCATATAGGTAGGCACGGTCGCCAGCTTTTGCAAATAGCTCTCATAATCAGCTGCTTGGCGCAGGGCGCTGCGCTGCATCATCATCGCCACCGACGTATGAAAACCGGATTCTGAGGTTAATGGCATCAAATGGGCGTTGTAGACATAACCATCAATGTGATTGGCCAGCCGGTACTGTAAAATGGCGTGATTGATCTGGTTTTGCTCAGAAAGTTGCGTCGGGCTCAGCTGCGCAAGCTGCTGCTGCCAGACCAGGCGCTGTTGCTGCTGGGTACTGAGTGCCGCCGCCGACATGTCAGGCAAACGGTCGGGTTCAGTTGCGGTCAGTCTGGTCTCAGCCTGCCAAATTTGCCTGGCCAGTTGCTCGAACCGCTGATCCGCGTCAGCCCGCTCCGGGGTGGTACTGCAGCCAGCCAGGCCGATTGTCAGGATGATAATAGTAAGTAATATCCGCATTTTTTAAATCTCTCTGGATGTCATATCATCGATTGTAACCTTATTTAGCTGAGATAAAAGCCGCTTAAACTGACAAAACAGACCACTGAGCTGAGATATTCCGGGTTATTTGTCGCTATTTTCAGCGACTGAGCGATTTTGTTAACATCGCAGGTTGCCAGCGAGCCGGATTCGGTTACTATGGGAACGAATAATAAAAATAGAGTGATTGGCCGCGGAGCTAAACATCGTCTTATGAAGTATCAGGATACGCTGCAACAAGCGCTGGAAAAAGCGGGCTTAGTCAAAGCTTTCCTGCAGCACAACCAATTGGCGATTCACCCGATAAACTATGCGGTGGCATACGACTATATCAGCGGCAACAATGCCGAGTTATGCCAGGCCATTGAGCAGAAGCTGGCCAGCAAAGCTGGTTTTGATGATTTTATTATGGCCGAGCTTTATCAGCGCTGGCTGGCAGACGAAAATGCTGAGCAAGAACAACTACTGCAGGATGTCACCGGCATAGTGGGCCGCCTGTCTGGGTATACTGATCTGGCCGCCGAAGCAACCGGCTTGTTTATTCAGCAATTAGATCAGCAGCTTCATCAGCTGGCCGCAACACCTGCAGCTCTCGGTGAAATAGCCGCAGCTATCAAAACGCAGACTCATACTTATCAGCAGCAACAACAACAACTACATCAGCAATTGGCCATGGCGAATCAACAAAGCCACCAGTTGCGACATGAATTGGAACAGCTTAAGTTACAAAAAATGCAGGATCCGTTAACCGGCTTGTATAACCGCATTGCTATGCAAAATCAGGTAGATATCTGGCTAACCGAACAGCCGCAGCGTCAAATTGCCGCCATCGTCATTGATATCGACCACTTCAGCCGTTTTAATCAGGACTATGGTAACACTATTGGTGATGTTATTCTGAGCAAGGTGGCCCGTAAAGTAGGCAGTTACGTGCAAGCCAGTGGGTTGCCCGTGCGTTCCGGTGGCGAAGAGTTTATATTGCTGTTGCCTGATGTCGACTTGCGCACTGCTAACGAAATAGCGGAGCAAGTACGCAAAGGTGTCGAAAAACTGCGGTTTGTGTCGTCCAGAGATAAAAAAAGCCTGCCGAAGATCACAATTTCGCTTGGTGTGTCTTTGTTTCAAGCCAAAGAGAGCTGGTATCAATTTTTAGCGCGCAGCTCACAAGTGCTGAAACTGGCTAAAGAACGTGGCCGCAACCAGGTGGCCGACGAATTAATGTTACAACCTGGTTGAACCTGCCGTTAGCTGTTGCGTATATACAGCTGTTGGCTAGCGCAGCCAATTCTTTTACACTATTCATTCTTTTAGCGCTGAAACAGGCAACCCCATGACTGAACAACAACACGACACGACTCACTTCGGCTACAAAACGGTGCCGGCTGCTGAAAAAGTATCGCTGGTAGCCAATGTGTTTCACTCGGTTGCGGCCAAATACGATGTAATGAACGATGTGATGTCATTGGGTATTCATCGGTTGTGGAAGCGTTTCACCCTGGACTGCAGCGGTGTCAGGCCTGGCCAGCAGGTGCTTGATCTGGCGGGCGGCACAGGGGACATTGCGGCGTTGTTTTCACGCCGGGTCGGCGCCACCGGCAAAGTAGTACTGGCTGATATCAATGAGTCCATGCTCAATGTTGGCCGTGATAAGTTACGTGATTTAGGCCTGATCAATAACATTGAATTTGTCCAGGCCAATGCCGAAGCCCTGCCCTTTGCTGACAGCAGCTTTGATATCATCAGCATCGGCTTTGGCCTGCGCAACGTGACGGATAAGGCGGCGGCGTTAAAATCGATGTTTCGGGTTTTAAAACCCGGTGGCCGTCTGTTAGTGCTGGAATTCTCAAAACCGGAACAACAATGGCTCAGCAAAGTTTATGATATGTACTCATTTAAATTGCTCCCCATTATGGGCCAGTTAATCGCAAACGATAAGGAAAGTTATCAGTATCTGGCGGAATCTATCCGGATGCATCCTGATCAGGAAACCTTAAAAGCCATGATGGTTGACGCGGGCTTTGCTGAAGTGAGTTACCATAACCTGACGGGTGGTATTGTAGCATTGCACCGCGGTTTCAAATTCTGATGCTGCCCACCCTGCTGCCCCAGCTTCTTTGTGGCACGGCTGAAAAACTTTGCCATAGCCTGATTAGTATGGATAGCGGTGCAGCAGCGCGTTTGAAAAAGTTACAAGGTAAACAACTGGCTTTTACCCTACGGGAATTTAAACTGCGCCTGGTGCTGACCGCAGGCACTGACCGCTTGTTATTTAATCAACATCATGAAGTGGTTGATTGTGCGATCAGCACCGACTTGGCCAGCTTGCGTCAGTTGCGTGATGCCAGTCAGCTTACCCGTTTAATTAAAGCCGATGCGCTGCAAATTGATGGCGATATTCAGGTCGCCCAGCAATACAGCTATTTTTTGCAAAGCCTTAATCCCGACTGGCAGGAAGCCTTGTCAGGCTATGTCGGCGATGCGCTGGCTCATAAAATTGGCTTAAGTATTCGCCAGTTGCAACATTATCTTAGCGACAAAGCCAGCTTGCTGGATCAGAGCGTCACTATGCTGGCGCAGGACGAGTTATTACTCACTCCCGGCAGCCTTGAATTGCAACAGTTTAGCCAGCAGGTCAGTGAGCTCAGTGCCCGGGTTGAGCGCCTGGCTGCCTCGCTGCCCGGCCCCAAGGAGTAACAGGTGCGATTCAGCCGTTTTTACCAAATTCAAAAAACCTTACTGCAATACGGCCTGGATGAGCTAATCCCGCCAGCCTGGCTACCTTGGTATGCCAGGGCCACACGCAGCAGCGCCTTTTGGTTACGCAACCGTTACCCAGCCTACACCATTGGCAAGCGGCTGCGACTGGCGCTGCAAAGCCTGGGGCCGGTCTGGATCAAATTCGGCCAGATGCTATCTACCCGGCGCGATCTGCTGCCGGCCGACATCGCTGATGAGTTGGCTAAACTGCAGGACAAAGTCGATCCATTCCCGGGTGAGCAAGCCCAGCGCATGATTGAACACGCACTGGAGCTAAATGACATCAGTGAGCTATTCAGCAGTTTCAGTGTTACGCCATTGGCATCAGCATCGATCGCACAAGTGCATGCAGCGGTGCTGCGCCTGACTGATGGCAGCGAAGCCGATGTGGTGATTAAAGTGATCCGGCCGGATATTCGCAAACAAATTATTGCTGATCTGGATTTAATGGATGGTTTGGCTGCCATTGCAGCCCGCTATTTGCCCGACGGCAAACGCCTGCGGCCGCGCGAAGTGGTATCGGAATACCGCAAAACGATCCTCGACGAGCTCGACTTACAACGGGAAGCGGCTAATGCCATTCAGTTGCGGCGCAATTTTGAAGGCTCCGACTCACTGTACATTCCTTATGTACACAGTGACTTCAGCCGGCCCAATGTGATGGTGATGGAGCGGATTTATGGCATCCCGGTATCAGACATCGCTGCGCTGAACGCACAGCATACAGATATGGAATTGCTGGCCAAGCGCGGGGTAGAAGTCTTTTTTACTCAGGTGTTTCGTGACAGTTTCTTTCATGCCGATATGCACCCTGGCAACATTTTCGTCTCCCGTGAACACCCTGAAAATCCGAAGTATATCGGCATTGATTGCGGCATCGTCGGTACCTTAAACAGTGAAGACAAACGCTACCTGGCCGAAAATTTCGTGGCGTTTTTTAATCGCGACTATCGCAAAGTGGCCCAGCTGCATCTTGATTCTGGCTGGGTACCGATAGATACCAATGTTGAAGAATTCGAAAGCGCTATTCGTACCGTTTGCGAGCCCATCTTCCAAAAACCGCTGGCCGACATCTCCTTTGGCCATGTGCTACTGAATTTATTCAGCACTGCCCGGCGTTTTAACATGCAGGTGCAACCACAATTGGTGTTGCTGCAAAAAACCCTGTTGTATGTCGAAGGGCTGGGCCGGCAACTTTACCCGCAGCTTGATCTTTGGAAAACAGCCAAACCCTTTTTAGAGAGCTGGGTAAAACAGCAGGTAGGCGTACCGGCACTATGGCGCCAGGTAAAAGACAACGCGCCTTACTGGGCAGAAAAACTGCCACAAATGCCAACCTTACTGCATCGTTATCTGGAGCAGGGGCCAAAACAGCAGGCCATGCTGGTACAACAGCTGCAACTGCTGCAGTTACAGCAGCATAAAGCCAGCCAGCAAATTATTGCTGCGGCGCTTGCGGCTGGCACCCTGATAAGTGGTACTATAGCCCTTAGCTTTGGCGCACTATGGCTGGGTGGCGCCTTACTGGGCGGGGCTATCTTTTTCAGCGCAAAAGCACTATTGTCATAAACTTGTTGCAAACTGGCGCGGCGATTTCAGCATAGATTACAGAGGGTATTATTATGGGTGTTGGTGGATTTAGTATTTGGCAATTGCTTATTGTACTGGCAATTATAGTATTGTTATTTGGCACCAAGAAGCTTCGTGGTATTGGTACTGATCTGGGCTCAGCCATTAAGGGCTTTCGCAGCTCTATTAAAGATGAAGAGCCACAAGACGACGATAAACCCGAGCAACTGGCTGATTCACAACGCAGCCAAAACGACAGCCAACCTGAGCAAACCAAGCAAACTGACAAAGATAAACACTAAATGGGTTTCTGGGAGCTGTTGGTTATTGGCGTGATTGCCTTATTGGTGCTGGGCCCGGAGCGGCTGCCCGGCGCTATTCGCAGTGCAGTCAAAACGGTACGCAGTGTTAAACAGTTTGGCGCCCAGATGCAGGCTGAGCTAAGTGAGAACCTGCGGGTCCACGAGCTGCATCAGAAATTAAAAGACGCTGAGAGCAAAAACCTGCTGAATCTGACCGCTGACGAACAGGCCGCTTTAGACGAGCTGCGTGCCGCAGCTAAATCGGTCAACCCGCCCGTGGCAGAACTGACAAAACCAAAAACGCCTGCGCCAGCCATATCTAACCATAGCCATAAGTCAGTTGATCCTAAAGATGAAAACTAAACCGGAAGCCGACAGCCTGCTAGGCCACTTACTGGAACTACGCAATCGTTTATTACGTTGTGTTATTGCAGTACTACTGGTTTTTGCCGCCCTGGCCTATTTTGCCGCTGACATCTATCAGTTGCTGGCGGCGCCGTTAATTGCCGTGCTGCCCGCAGGCAGCAGTATGATCGCCACCGACGTTGCAGCACCCTTTTTTGCCCCCTTTAAGCTTACCTTTATTGTCGCTATTTGCTTGGCGATCCCCTATATTCTGTTGCAGATATGGCAATTTATTGCGCCAGCCTTATATGGCAAAGAAAAACGCCTGATGGCACCATTAGTCATCAGCAGCACCCTGCTGTTTTACGCTGGTATTGCCTTTGCCTACTTCGTGGTCTTTCCCATCGTATTTGCCTTTTTTACCAGCGTCGCGCCCGAGGGTGTAACAGTGGCCACCGATATCAGCAGCTATCTCGACTTTGTGTTAAAGCTGTTTTTTGCCTTTGGTTTATCTTTTGAAATACCGGTAGCCATTTTGCTACTGGTCTGGACAGGTACCGTGACTCCTGCCACGCTGGCCAGTAAACGGCCCTATATCATAGTTGGTGCTTTTGTCTTGGGCATGTTCCTTACCCCACCTGATGTCTTATCACAAACATTGCTGGCGGTACCGATGTGGTTGCTATTTGAAGCAGGCCTGTGGCTAAGCCGCTTTTATACGCCCAAGCCAGATCCCGAACCAGCTACAGAGGAAGAACAACAATGAGCAAACCACATTATCTGGCCACGCTACTGGCGTTGGCTGTCAGCAGTCTGCTGAGTTTACCAGCTAACGCCGACCCGCTAACTGAGGCGCTGAATGAATGCCGGCAACAGCAAAACGCCTTAAAGCGACTGGTCTGTTATGATGAAATCAACCTTGCAACAACCAGTGTCAAGCCAGCAGCGCCTGCCAGAACTCCCGCCAATGAAGCCTCAGCAAAAGCTACCCCAACGCATGGCAAGCCACCGGCACTGCCGGCGCCTGCAGTGAACCGGGCACCATTATCGAAAGCGCCACCAGCGGCAGAAGATTTTGGCTTAGAACATAAAAAAACGGCAGATAAGCAAACCGATCAGCTGTATCTTACCGTTAGCAGTATCAGCTACAGCCCACGTAAAGAACTGATTGTTGAATTTGATAATGGCCAGACCTGGCGTCAGACTGGTAGCGGCAACTACCCCATCGCCGTCGGCGAGCGGCACTTTATAAAGCGCGGCATGCTGAATTCTTTTACGCTTGGTAACGATGATAACAACCGCAACATCAAGGTTCGCCGGGTCAACTAACATGGCCACAGCAGAAGCTCAGCTAAGCTGGTTTGACAGTGGCGTTAATTTGTTTTGCCGGCAGTTTACCGGCATAGAGCAGCATATCTGGCAAAGAGCACAACACGCCGGGGTCAGTGGTATGCTGCTGATCGGGTCCGACATCAGCGAAAGCCAGCAGAATCAGCAGTTTTGTATTACTCATCCGCAGTGCTATACCACAGCGGGCGTGCATCCACATCAGGCTGGCCTGGTTACACATGACTGGCTGGCACAACTCAGTCAGCTGCTGACACAGCCCTCTGTGGTCGCTGTTGGTGAATGTGGTCTGGATTTTAACCGTGACTTCTCCCCAAGGCCGGCGCAGCAACAGGTGTTTGCCAGTCAGCTACAACTGGCAAAGCAACAGCAAAAACCCTTATATCTGCACGAGCGGGATGCCTTCCCAACCCAGCTGGCAATGCTGACAGAGCAGCATATTAACCATGGTGTTGCCCATTGTTTTACTGGCGACACTGCTCAGCTGAAAGCCTATCTGGATTTAGGTTTATATATTGGCATTACCGGCTGGATATGTGATGAGCGTCGCAGCCAGAGCCTGCAACAAGCTATTGAGTATCTGCCGTTAGACCGGCTGTTACTGGAAACGGATGCCCCTTATTTACTGCCCCGCACCATTAAACCACGCCCTAAATATAATGAACCGGCTTTACTGCCAGCCATTGCTGAGCACATCTGCCATTTAAAAAACATTAGTATGCAACAGTTGGCTGCTGCCAGCGTTGCCAATAGCCATAAGCTGTTTAACACGGGTGCGCCCTATGTTGCTTAATCTGTTGTGGTTGCTGGCCGGCATAGCACTAGGTAGCCTGATGACAGCTGTCATTGGCTACTGGCTTTGGCAGCGCAAGCAACGGCAAAGCACTGAGCAACTGGAGTCTAAACTGCTGAGTCATAATCTGGAGCTGCAAATCGCCCTGGATGAGCTGGCTGAGAAAAACCGCCTGCTGGAACAGCAAACCATGCTGGATACCTTAAGTGGTATTTATAACCGCGCCTGTTTCGATAAAAGGCTGCGCAGTGAATTAAAGCGCAGCCGGCGCGAAAAAACCCCGCTAGGCCTGGTGTTTATTGATATTGATCATTTTAAGAAAATTAATGATACCCACGGCCACCTAGCCGGTGACGCCGCTATTCAGCAGATTGCCGCTGCGCTGGCAGCCAGTTTAAAACGCAGCAGTGATGCAGTATTTCGCTACGGTGGTGAAGAATTTGCCTTATTGCTCCCAGGCACTCCGATAGCAGGCTGTATCGAACTGGCAGAACAGGTAAGGCTGCAAATCAGCGCTGCGCCAATACACATTGGCTCGCTGAGCTTACCAGTAACCCTTAGTGCGGGTTGCTACGCCGCCGTAGCCGACGCAGCCAGCGTCAGCACAGATTATATTGCCGCCGCCGACAGCGCCCTGTACCAGGCGAAAAGTCAGGGCCGTAACCGCACAGCCAGCGCCACCTCTCATGTTACCGCTTTATCACAGGAACCTGTCAATGAAAGCTAACCGTTTTTTCCCCGCCAGCCGGCCGCGCCGGCTGCGTGAGCATGATTTCAGCCGCCGCTTAATGGCAGAGCATCAGCTTAGTGTAAACGATCTTATTTACCCGATGTTTATCATTGAAGGTAACAACCAGCGGCAAAGCATTGCCTCTATGCCCGGGATTGAAAGGCTGAGCCTCGATTTACTGGTGAGCGAAGCGAAAGAACTGGTCGCGCTGGGCATCCCCGCCATCGCGTTGTTTCCGGTCACCCCGGCTGACGTTAAATCACTGCAAGCCGAAGAAGCCTGGAACCCGGACGGGCTGGCGCAGCGCGCCGTGCGTTTATTAAAACAGCATACGCCTGAGCTTGGCATTATCACCGATGTGGCCTTAGACCCTTTTACCACGCATGGTCAGGATGGCATTATTGACGAACATGGTTATGTTCAGAATGACATCACCACCGCAGCATTAGTGAAACAGGCGTTGTCCCACGCCGAAGCCGGAGCCGACATTGTTGCCCCCTCCGATATGATGGATGGCCGCATCGGCGCTATTCGCGAAGCACTGGAAGATGCTGGCTTTGTAAATACCCGCATTCTGGCCTATTCTGCCAAATATGCCTCCAGCTACTACGGGCCCTTTCGGGATGCCGTGGGCTCTGCCGGTAATTTAAAGGGTGGCAATAAAAAGAACTACCAGATGGACCCGGCCAACAGCAATGAAGCGCTGCACGAAGTGGCGATGGATTTAGAAGAAGGCGCCGATATGATAATGGTAAAACCGGGTATGCCTTACCTGGATATTGTCAGGCGGGTAAAAGACGAGTTTGGCGTGCCCACTTTTGCTTATCAGGTCAGCGGCGAATATGCCATGCACATGGCCGCTATCCAGAATGGCTGGCTGGCTGAGCAGCCAGTAGTGATGGAGTCGCTGCTGGCATTTAAGCGGGCGGGTGCCGACGGCATTCTCACTTACTTTGCTAAAAGAGTGGCTATCTGGTTAAAACAACCGCAGAGTTAACATAGACCTGACCTGCTCAGATGTCTAACTGCGGTATGGTCAGCTCTATCAATAGAGGCAAGTGATCTGACGCCACTTTTGCCTGATAAGAGCCGGCGATGTCAACTGCTGTCACCTGCCAGGCCGCGCTGACAAAAATATGGTCAATCCGGATGGCAGCAAAGCGACTGGGAAAGGTGCCTCTGGGCCTATGCCCTTTCAGCATGGTTTGGGCGTCTGTCATGGTCTGGCTGAGCCGCCTATATACCTCCGATGCCGGCTGAGCATTCAGATCGCCACAAAATATCACCGGGCCGCGGCAATCCGGGTGGCCCA
Organism: Arsukibacterium ikkense; assembly: GCF_000987775.1. Classification (GTDB taxonomy): domain Bacteria; phylum Pseudomonadota; class Gammaproteobacteria; order Enterobacterales; family Alteromonadaceae; genus Alishewanella; species Alishewanella ikkense. Next base: position 47,277 of record NZ_LAHO01000015.1, on the reverse strand, counting down.
GCCACTCTGCTCCCAATAAAGCATCAATTTGTGCCAGTCGCTCCCGCGGTTGCAAGCCCAAATGGGTATTAATAATATTCAGCTGCTGCCCATGCATTTCTACGGTAACCCAAATCGCGCCACGCGGTTCCAGTTGTGGTTTATCATCCAAGCCGGGCAGAGCAGCGGCTTTCACCAGCTTTAACGGCAAATGGGTTAAAATGGCATCACCATATTGTTCTTCCTCTATGTGCATGGCCGGATGAAAATGAAACTCCATCTGCAGATAACGGGCGATGAGTTCTGCCTGATCCAGGCCTAAACTGCGGTCCCGGCCAACATCCAGCTCCTGCAACACCACCACGTCAGGGTTGCCCTGGGCAATCACTCTGGCTATGCGCTCCACATCCACTTTGCCGTCCAGGCCAATACAACTATGAACGTTGTACGTCATTACCCTCAGGCTATCTTTTGGTGGCTGCGCAGTGCTGGCTCGGGCAGGCAAATGCCGTGGTGAGCGCCCCAGATACCGCAAAGCAGCATGATAGATATCTGTTGGTCGTAAATAATCATGCTGTGCCGGAGCCAACGCTAACGCTTCTGGCAGCAGTGCAAAACCATGGGTTTCAGCCGGCGTTGCTCCGGCATGGGCGCCATTTTCATCGGCAAACGACAAAGCTTCTACGCCTTTGCACCAGCCCATTATCACTACATCGCCGGCATTGGGGTGCTGGCATAGCCGCAATATATCGTCACTGACACTGTCCAGAAACGGATGATCCGCACCAAAAATAATGGCTTTATCCTCTGGCAGATAATAATCGCCAGCGGCGGTGGTGGCTCTTAACCGTTCAGGTTGCTCCAGCACCAATACCAGCGGTACTTTATGCACACTTGCCAGCTCAGTGGCGATAAAGCGGCTGTCAGCCTGATTCAGCGACGCGGCGGCATAGATATGGCCCACAGGCCCCTGCGCCGCTACCTTTAGCTCGCTGTCGGCTGGGTGGGTATCATCATTATTACCCACTACCAGCAAGCGCTGCACCTTGCTGCCACCCAACAATCTGGCGCGCTGAGTGTGCACGCTGCCAGTCACCTTCCGCCGCAATATTGCTGGTGAGGCGGTGAGTTTTTCAAAGCTCAGGGCAACCGCCTGCTGCAACGGGTAACCCTGCAGCCGGTGATAAGGCATCACTTTTTCCTGACCGTGATCAGAGTACAGCCATAACTGATAACTGCGCCACTGCGAGTGCTGCGCTGCGCGCCATAAACGCTCAATACTGTTATCAATACCCTTTAACGTCCAATGAGCAAACAACGATGAGGGTCCGCGCCGGTGCGATTGCTCGTCGTAACCCAGTAAATTAATGTGCACGACAGGCAAACCTCGGCTGATATCAATTTTGCCGCCGATCACACAAAGTTCGCGCAACACGATCGACACAGCAACCCGCGCCGGGATAAATTTCAATTCACTGACAAAATCCTGGCCTTTAATAATGCCGCGACAAAAATCCACTACCGCCAAAGCAAGCTCTAAAAAAAACAAACCAATAATCCGCAGCACGCTGTATAAATTACTAACAACAAGCACCAATAACACCAGCGGGTTAGCGGCGCGTAGTGCGGCCCCCCAGCCCATCGAGGCAGCGCAAAAATGCGACTCAGCCGCACCACCAGTATAAATATTGGCATAGGCACTGCCGTCTTGCAGCAGGGGCGCAGGGCTCAGTTCGTTCAGGCTGGCTTCTACCTGGGCAGCGGTCTCAGGCTGCAACATCTTAACTAACTCGCCAGATTGCTTATCGCGAAACGAAAATGCAGGCACCGCTGTTTTCACCCCGTAAAACAGTTCAGCCTGCACCGCAGGCGTTGTTGCCGGCAATCCCGAGTAAAGTGCTTGTAAAATATAATGCTCCCGCTGTAGCAAGCGGCGTAAAAACGGCATTCTGCCGCACTTCAGTGCCTGCTGTAACTGCGGCTGGGATAAACCATCCAGCTGGATCATAATAAGGCCCGGCCTTATCCCTGAGCCCTTAGACACGGTTAATTGCAGCAGCCGGGTTAACCAATGGCTGCGGCTTAGGCTGCGCCTTGCCCAGCGCAACCACACTTCAACCCGACTAATCATAACCCTCCCCGCAAGCCTTGCTACTCTTGCCGATTTGCACGCTGCAGTATCTTGCTACATTAATGAGTATCATCATTAAATAGACCACTGCCAACGGCATTACCGCCTGCCACGGCGACGCTTCGCAGAATATCCCATTCAGCCTTAACCCAGGCCAGCACATCTTCCCAGTCCCGTTCGGTTTTAACGACGGTACCCGGGTGCGCGTCCAGCAGGGCGCGGTAACACCTTATAGCTTTCGTAGCAGAGCAGGGCATAGCGAACGCCTCAGCGGTTTGACGGGCACCATGGCGCAAAAGTGCCAGCTCGGCAGGCGAAGCATCAATCAGCTGGCATAGCGCATCAGCCATTGCCTCTGCGGTGTTGTGCATTAACTTCAGGCCATTGCTGCCGTCAGCAACCACTTCACGCACGCCAGGTGCATCAAAGGCCACTACGGGTAAACCGGCAGCCATTGCCTCGGTTAGCACCATGCCCTGCGTTTCACTGGCAGAGGCAAAGGCAAAAATATCCATTGCATGCAATGCATCGGTAAGTTGTTGTTGTTGTAGTATGCCCAGCATATGGAGTTTGCCGGCAATGCCGGCTTTTGCGAAAATATGCCGAATAACCTGCTCGGACGGACCGGTACCGACCACCAGGAAATGCGCTGCTGCACGAGCGCCAATGGCTCTGGCAGCAGCCTGAGCCAGCACCTCCAGGTTTTTCTCCGGTGCCAGCCGGCCAAGGTGACCAATCACAAATGCCTGCTTCGGAATACTCAGTTGCTGCCGCACCCTGCTGCCGTCCCCTACGGCAAACCTCTCGACATAAACCCCGGTTGGGATCACTTCAATCGGGCTGGTAACCCCCCGTTGCTGTAACAATTGAGCGATGCTCTCGCTTGGCGCTATAACCTGATCCGCTAAATTGGCATAACGGGTTGCCAGCTCAATGGCAAAATGCTGCATCGTCAGCGAGTCGCCAGGTACATAATGCGTGTATTGTTCGTATAAGGTATGGTGGGTAAACACCAGTGGTAGCTTTCGATAGCGAGCGGTGCGCAGGGCGCTCATCCCAAGCAGAAATGGATGCTGCGAATGAATAATATCCGGAGCGAACTCATCGAGGATCCCACTGAGTTTGTGGTGAAACGGTAAGGCTACTGAAAAATCTGTCGCATTAAAGTTCTGAATGGCGCCAATTCTTACCACATCAGTTTCATTACTGGGCATATCGGCAAATTCCGGGGCGACGACTAACACCCGATGGCCCAGTTTCCGATATTCAGTGACAAAAGCCTCAACCGAACGCGCCACACCACCAACATGCGGAATATAGGTGTTAGTAAAGATAACAATGTTCATCTGTTAACTCTCCGTTGTGCTCAAAGTAGCACTACCTGTGGCCGCTGTTGTGGCTATAGTGATACTGGAATGGCCCGGCAAGCTGATTTCCAGTTGCGGGCCCACTTGCTGATGCCAGTCAGCCTGCCAGTCAACTACTGTCTGCTGGCCAGGGCCAGCGCGAATAACCAGGGTAATGCTACCAAAGCTGGTCGGCGCGGGGCCAAAGCGGATGTCCTGAGCACTGGCCAGCCAGCGCCCGGGTACACCAGCGCAAAGCACCAACCGCTCATTCTCTTCACGGACAAAGCAATGTCGTAGCATTAACACCCATTCTGCCGCTGCCCAGACATGATGACCATCTCCCATGCAGCCGCCGCCTGTCGCGGGATGAATGGCTTCAGGCCATTGTCCGGTCGGCGATGCCAGCGCTGCTACCGCGTCCATCAATTCCAGATAACGCGGGTCATTGGCGCGCAACAGCACTTGCGCCACGTGCAGCGTTAAGTAAGCATTCAGCCCTGAGTGAATCATATCCTGATAGAATGCACCTTTAACAAAGCAGCGCTGTAATAAAAATTCGACGGTATCCAGCAGCCGCGGATCGTCAGCAGCGCACAACTGCGCAGGATAGCCTATTGCCAGCGAGCCAATGGCTCCGGCGTCCAGCCGCCGGTATGGTGAAGCTGGCATCGCCGGCCTTTTTAACCGGGCAGCGCAGTGCATCAGACTGTTCTCTATAGCCACAGTAAAATCGTGCGCCGCGGCACTAAACTCCCGCTGCAACTTAGGCTTAACCGTCTTAAACAACTCAGCGGCGGCCTGTAAGCCTGCCACCCCCCAGAAATCATCCCAGTAGTAAAAATCGTTCGGGCCCAGATGCTCGGCACTAAAGCCCGCGGGTAATAAGCCTGCATGTGGCGTGTCTAAGCTGGCTGATAAACGCTTTTTAATGATCCAACTTGCACCTTTTTTAAGCGGACCATGCCAATCTGGTGACAACTCACGCCCGCTGAGCTCGGCATAACGTTTTAAGATCCATAGCACTTCACCATTGGCATCCCACTCTCCTTCCTGCGAGCAAAAATACCCCAGCAACGTCTGCCGGCCAGGAAACTGCTGTAAAGCCCGGGCAGCACGCTCAGTTAACCCCACGCAAAGCAAAGCATGAATAATAAAAGCAGCATCTCTGAACCAGAACCGCCGGTAGGTGTAAGGGCCGGGATAAACATCTTGCGGCGAGTGCAGAATCAACGAGGTGGTCGCTGCATCATATAAAAACTGATAAAGCGGCTCAGGGCAGACCAACTTACACAGTTTCTGTTGCTCCAGCCGCCAGGCATCAGCTGGTAACTCAGGCTGGCTGGCCGCCGTTAATGGAATAGTCACTACCAGTTCTTGCCAGTCGTTTGCGGATAATTTAAACAACGCAGCCGCCGTGACCATACCAACATCACATCCCCCCTCAGCTTGTTGTTGCGCATCATTAAGGTGAATGTAGACATCCCCCTGCTGGTAAGTTGACACGTGATGGCGATCAGCAGGGCGACTGAACATAATCCGTTTATCATTATCTACCAGCCACTGATCAGCTTGCTTATTCAGTGCCACTTTATGAATAAAACTGACCCCTTCCGGGTTTTGCGGCCGTAGCGCCAGCACCAGATAGCCCGGCTGATCAGAGGTTGCCCGCAACCGCAGCTTCGCCACCGGCACCCCCCCCTCAAGCTCGACAGAAGCCCGGCTGTGCAGCGTCATACCGGGTTGGCTGATGGTGGTATCAATCCTGACATCGCCGGCAACTTTATACTGTTGCTGGCAGTTATCTGACCTGGACGGCAGCAGGCATTCGCCATGCTCTGGCATAATCCAGCCATCCAGTGACCAACCGTCTAAAAAAGGCGTTAGCAACCCCCGCGGATCAACTATGGGTAACTCAGCACAATCCGGATAGCCGATGGCAGTCCAGTTGCGGTGGGTCAGGTTAATATGGGTAATAGAAAATGCACGCGGAATAAATGAGTTGTCGTAAGGGTCAAACTGTCGCTCAACCCAATAGGGCCAAACCCAATCCAGGTTATGCTGAATAACCCGGCTGTTAATCAGGCCACGGGCATGAAACACCACCCCGGCCCGCAGTAATTCAATCGGTTCCCCCACTTCAGAAGGTTGAGCAAAATTATGCAGCCGTACCAGTAAGGCAACAGGGTCTATAAAGCCATGTTTGTGGGCAGCATAACGCACCACATAGCGCCAGGGTAGCCATTTAAACCAGGTCATCAGTCAACCTCCTGTTCGGCATGCTGCTCGGTATATTTAGCCAGCGCCCGGCTGGCCAGCCGGTTCAGATAAACAATAATGGCTATCGCCGCCATTAAACCGCCTGCATACAGAGCCCATTCCCAACCAGAGCGCTGCTGCTGGCCAAATTCAAATGTCGTAATATCTGCAATCAACGACCCCAGATACACGTTATGAACCGTAAAGGGAATAAAGCCCAGCAGTGAACCAATAATATAACCGCGCAGGGAAAAACGGCTTAAACCAAAAAAATAGTTCGCGATTTTACTCGGGAAAAACGGGATCAACCGGGTGAGCAACACTATTTTCCAGTCGTTTTTACTGAACTCATCATTGACCAGCCGTAGTTTTGCTCTGGCCATAATAAAACGTTTAGCACGATCGCCAAACAAATAGCGCGCCAGCAAAAAGGCGATGACTGCGCCTAAGGTGGTCCCCAGCAGCACATACACCGAGCCTTGCAGCACGCCAAATACAAAGCCAGCGCCTATCGTAAAAAGTGCACCGGGTAACAGCAATACCACCACGGCCGCCATAATCAGCATAAACAGCAACGGTGCCCAGATCCCTTGCAGCTTGAACCACTGCAGCAAATGCAGCACTTGCGCGTGCACCCCAAAATACACCATTACGGCCAGAACACCTGCAACAAAAACAATACTGCCAGCCAGGCCAAGCCAGGCTGACTTTTGACGGCTGGTTTTAGCGCGCGCAGCCGTTTTGCGATGCGAGGGGGACACTGGCGGTAACATGCAAACTCGCTGGGGTGTTAAACACTACAACAGGTATAGCTGATAACTGGCGTGTGGTAATAAAAATTACAGCCGATTGCGCTAAGATTTACTGCACAACGGGGGTAACAAAGACTTATTTTATCAATAGCAGCCAACCAGCCTGTTGCTGATACTGCACTTCCTGCTCTAACTCGGCACGCATTAGCGGATGCTGCTCCAGCCAGTTAGCTGGCATATGCAAAGTCAGAGTTTCAGCTTTGGTGGTGATTTTCACTTCGGGTAACACTTCATGACGGCGGCGCATCGATAAAATCACCGCCAGCCGTAAAATACGCGTCAGTCTTACCGTTAGCAACACTGAGGTCATGGTTTGACGGGAGATCACCTCACGACTGATATCCGCTCTGTGGTTGTATACCAGCGCCATTACCAGCTGCTGCTGGGCGCGGGTAAAGCCCGGCAAATCTGAATGGTTGATAATATAGGCACCATGATGATGGTGGTTTTTATACTCGATTAATAAGCCCAGCTCATGCAATAAGGCACCCGAGCGTAACATGCTGTGGCCTTCAAACTTCTGTAAATCCCAGCTGCTTTGTAATTGCGCGGCCAGCTCAACGGCCATCTCAGCTACGCGTTCAGCATGGCGCTGGTCAATAAAGTAGCGCACCATCAGGCTGCTTACGGTACGATTACGCACATCGCTATGCTGCAGCTGCGGCAGCATGCTGTACAACACGCCCTCGCGTAAAGCGCCACCCGATAAGGTCATGCCATGGATATGTAACTGCCGGAACAAGGCTATCAGGATGGCTAAACCTGACGCAAACACCTGCTTACGCTCTTGTGCTAAACCAATAATACTGAGCTGACTGATTGGGCCACAAGCCATCGCCTGTTGCATAATGTCTTCCAGCTTGCCCAGCGTTATCACTTCGTCTTTGCCCTGAGCAACCAGAATTTCCTGCATCGCCTGCACAGTGCCCGACGCCCCTACGGCAATTTGCCAGCCCTTGGCCAGAAAATCAGCACAAATAGTGTCAACCTGTTGCGCTGCGGCGCTAATGGCCTGATTAAAATTCTGTTCGCTTAATTCACCATCACCAAAGTAGCGCTCCAGATAAGTCACACAACCCATGTTTAAACTGGCCAGCAGTTCAGGAGTAAAACCCCGGCCTACCACCACTTCAGTGCTGGCACCACCAATATCAATCACTAAACGATTGGAATCACAATTAGAGGTATGGGCGACGCCCAGATAGATAATCCGGGCCTCATCAGCACCGCTGATAACCTGGACTTTCTGACCGAGAATAATTTCGGCTTCTTTCAGGAAGGTTTTTACATTCTGGGCCAGCCGTAGCGTGGCTGTACCAACAATCCGGATATTGCTGGCCGGTATGTCTTGCAGTCGTTCAGCAAACAAAGCCAGACATTCCCAGCCCCGCTTCATTGCCTTGCGGCTTAACACTAAATTGTCGTTCAAGCCTGCGGCCAGCCGCACTTTGCGCTTTACCCGGCCAATCACCTGCACCGAGCCACCGACCACTTTGACCATTAACATGTGAAAGCTGTTGGAACCAAGATCAATCACCGCATAGATATCACTATGCGGTGACGTTTCGCTCAGGCCGCCAGCTGCTGGCGCCGGCGGAGCGCTAGCGAGGCCGGCTGCGAGGGTTTCTTGGGCCATTGCTGCTGCGTCCACTGCTACTTCGACCCGGGCCACTGCGAGCCTGCCCCGGCCGACGGCGCACCCTTGGCTTGGGTACCGTTAAGTCATCCAGCAAGGCATTAGCATCATACTGGGTTAATGCTATTGGGTGCCTGATATAATCTTCAATAGCGGTCAGATTCAGGGCATAGCGTTCGCAGGCAAAGCTAATGGCTTTACCGCTTTCACCGGCACGACCGGTGCGGCCTATACGGTGCACATAATCTTCACAGTCATCAGGCAAATCAAAGTTAAACACATGGCTTACTTTCGGAATATGTAAACCACGCGCGGCAACATCGGTAGCCACCAGAATATCCAACTTACCGGTAGTAAAGTCATCCAGAATTTTCAGCCGCTTCTTTTGGATCACGTCGCCGGTTAACATCCCTACCCGATGGCCATCAGCTTCCAGCCAGGCATACACATCTTCACAGGCATGCTTGGTATTGGCAAAAACAATGGCCTTATCGGGCCAGTCTTCTTCCATCAGCGTCAGCAGCAACTTCATTTTATGCTCGTGCGCCGGGTAAAATAGCTCTTCACTGATCTGGCTGCCGGTCATCTCATCCGGCGCCACATGAATATGCACCGGCTCGTTCATTTTCTCGAACGCCAGCTCCTGTACCTTGTACGACAACGTGGCAGAAAATAATAAGCTTAACCGTTCGGTGGCAGGTGGCATCCGGTTAAACATAAAGCGAATATCTTTAATAAAGCCTAAATCGAACATCCGATCGGCCTCATCCAGCACCACAACCTGAATTTGGCTCAGGTCGTATAAATCTTGTTTTAAATAATCAATTAAGCGGCCGGTGGTACCAATTAAAATATCCACACCTTGTTGCAACAACTGGCGTTGACTATCGTAACCCTCGCCCCCATATATCAAACCAAGCCGTAAATTGGTTTTTTCGGCCAGCATTACAGCATCGTTATGGATCTGCACCGCCAGTTCCCGCGTAGGAGCCATAATAATGGCACGAGGCTGACCAGAACCTTTCGGCTCATGGTTAAGCAGATAATGAAAAGTTGCGGTTAAAAAAGCCAGGGTTTTACCGGTACCGGTTTGCGCCTGACCCGCTATATCTTTGCCAGCCAGCGCCAGGGGTAAACACTGGGCCTGAATTGGCGTACAATAGCTGTAACCTTGCGCCGCTAAGGCGTCAAGAACCTGTGGTGCCAATGCGAAATCGGCGAATTTATGTGAGGTTAAGTGAGTTTTATTCATACCTGCCTAGCATAACTGTTACGCTTGCAATAAGAAACAGCCACGTTTAAATTGATAACACATTTTTGCAGTGTAACTGCACAGCCTGAACGGAGAAATAGATGAGCGAACAAATTTTACAGGTTTCTGACGACAGTTTTGAAGCAGATGTTTTAAAAGCCGAAGTGCCAGTACTGGTCGACTTCTGGGCAGAATGGTGTGGCCCCTGTAAAATGATCGCACCTATTCTGGAAGACGTTGCCGTTGAATACAGTGGTAAAGTCAGTATTGCCAAAGTAAACATTGACCAAAACCCGAACACCCCACCAAAATTTGGTATTCGTGGTATTCCAACCTTGCTGTTATTTAAGAATGGCCAGGTTGCTGCCACTAAAGTTGGTGCCCTATCAAAAACCCAGTTAAAAGAGTTTTTAGATAGCAATATCTGATAATTGCAAAAAAAGGCGTATTTTTGTACGCCTTTTTGCTATCTGCGGCTGGACGTACCAAACATCTGCTGCTATTGTGTGGCTAAGCAAATATCTTAAACCACGCTTGTCTGTCGAATAAACCTACTTCCAAACCTTTATTATCGAGCCGATAAGCATTTTCTGTTTTTACCAACAAGAACCCATCAAATATGCATTTAACAGAACTGAAACTGAAACCAATTAGCGAACTGGTTGATTTGGCCGAGTCTATGGGCCAGGAAAACATGGCTCGCTTGCGCAAACAAGACATTATCTTCGCCATTTTAAAAGCGCACGCCAAGAACGGTGAAGAAATTTTTGGCGCCGGCGTACTGGAAATTCTGCAGGATGGTTTCGGCTTCTTACGTTCATCAGACAGCTCCTATTTAGCCGGCCCCGATGATATTTACGTCTCACCCAGCCAGATCCGTCGCTTTAACCTGCGCACCGGTGACAGCATATCCGGTTTAATCCGGCCGCCAAAAGAAGGCGAGCGCTACTTTGCCCTGTTAAAAGTTAACGAAGTTAACTTTGGCCGGCCGGAGCAAGCCCGCAACAAAATTTTATTCGAAAACCTCACTGCACTGCATGCTAATTCGCGGCTGCGGATGGAGCGAGGCAATGGCAGCCGCGAAGATATTACCGCCCGGGTGCTGGATTTAGCGTCACCTATTGGCCGCGGCCAGCGTGGCCTGATCGTGGCACCGCCGAAAGCTGGTAAAACCATTTTGCTGCAAAACATTGCCCAGTCGATTGCCGCCAACCATCCGGAATGTGTGCTGATGGTACTGCTAATTGACGAGCGGCCGGAAGAAGTTACCGAAATGCAGCGCCTGGTAAAAGGTGAGGTTATCGCCTCAACCTTTGACGAACCGGCCAGCCGCCACGTTCAGGTAGCGGAAATGGTGATTGAAAAAGCCAAGCGACTGGTTGAACACAAAAAAGATGTGATTATCCTGCTTGACTCCATCACCCGCTTAGCCCGCGCTTACAACACAGTAATTCCAAGCTCAGGTAAGGTATTAACCGGTGGTGTTGATGCTAACGCCCTGCACAAGCCAAAACGCTTTTTTGGTGCAGCCCGTAACGTGGAAGAAGGCGGCAGTTTAACCATTATTGCCACTGCGCTGATTGATACTGGCTCGAAGATGGACGAAGTTATTTACGAAGAGTTTAAAGGCACCGGCAATATGGAGCTGCATTTATCGCGCAAAATTGCCGAACGCCGGGTATTCCCGGCTATCGACTTTAACCGTTCAGGCACCCGCCGTGAAGAACTGCTGGCCTCACCGGAAGAGCTGCAGAAAATGTGGATCCTGCGCAAAATTCTGCATCCGATGGATGAAGGTGATTGCATGGAGTTTTTAATCGACAAACTGTCGATGACCAAAACCAACGACGAGTTCTTTGATGCCATGAAACGGCAAAAATCCTGACTCCCAAAACCGGCCTTCGCGCCGGTTTTTTTATACCTGAAATCAGCAGCCGATTTTTGTATTGATAAAAGGAAAGTGTAACATGACACCCCCTCGCATCGTGGTCATTGGCGGTGGCGCCGGCGGCCTGGAACTCGCTACCCGGCTTGGCAATAAACTGGGCCGGAAAAACCGCGCCCATATCACCCTGGTAGACCGCAACCACACCCATATCTGGAAGCCGCTGCTGCATGAGGTAGCCACTGGCACACTGGATGTTGAGATTGACCAGCTGAGCTACCGGGCGCACGCCGCCAGCCATGGTTTTGACTTTCAGCTCGGCCAGTTTACCGGCTTAGATCGGCATAACCATACCGTTACCCTGGCGGCTATAGCCTCAGGCGATGGCGAGCAGCTATTGCCAGAACGCCAACTCAGCTACGATTATCTGGTGATAGCCATTGGCAGTATTTCCAACCACTTTAATACCCCGGGCGTTGCTGAGCATTGTATTTTCCTCGACAGCCCGGGCCAGGCACATCGTTTTCAGCGACGCTTACTGGATGCTTACCTGAAGCTAAACTCACCTGAGCACCCTAAAGACAAACTTAACATCGCCATAGTCGGCGGCGGTGCCACCGGAGTTGAACTGGCGGCAGAGCTGTACCATGCGGCGGCAGAGCTCAATTTATATGGTTTTGCTGACTTGCGCTCTGAGCGGCTGAACATCCGGCTGGTGGAAGCCGGCCCAAGAATTCTGCCGGCCCTGCCAGAGCGGATTGCCAGTGCTGCCCACAAAGAACTGCAGAAACTGGGCGTGGATGTGCGGGTAAACACCCGGGTTACCGCCGCCGATAGCCACGGTCTGCAACTGGGCAATGAACACCTGGATGCAGAATTAATGGTGTGGGCGGCCGGTATTAAGGCGCCGGATTTTATGCAGCAATTGGCCGGATTGGAAAGCAACCGCATTAACCAGCTGCTGGTGGGCCCGACCCTACAAAGTAGCCGTGACCCCGATATTTATGTGCTTGGCGATTGTGCCGCCTGCCCGCTAGCAGAAGGTAAATGGGTTCCCCCCCGGGCGCAATCCGCGCATCAGATGGCCAGCCTGGTTGCCCATAATCTTATTGCCACCATAAACCAGAAACCGTTGCGCGAATTTCAGTATAAAGACCATGGTTCGCTGATCTCGTTAAGCCGCTTTGGCACTGTCGGTAGCTTAATGGGGAATCTGGTGGGTGGCGCTATGATGATCGAAGGCCGAATTGCCCGTCTGGCGTATATTTCATTGTACCGGATGCATCAGGTAGCGTTACATGGCTGGTTGAAAATGCTGGTTATTTCACTGGTGGCCCGGATTAACCGCATTGTCCGGCCCCGGCTGAAGCTGCATTAACGCATGTTGCTGCAGCTGGTTAATGTCAGCGCTCAGCCTGCGCCGGGCGCTGTTATCCAACCAGCGCTGCATCGCCTCAACATAGCTTGCTTGCTGCCACAGCGCCGGCAATACCTGGTTTACGGCAGCAATGGCGGCGGCACCAGCAGTATCGAGGGTACAGGTGACATAAGAGACACTGGCGATATTGGCGCCAACTATTGCCCGGTGTTCCAGCGCAACATGCTCAGCTAACAGCTTGTTGAAATACTCTAACCGCTCTGGATACTCCACCACATAATCTACCCTACTGCTGGCCAGCAGTGCCACCGCATTCACTTCACCGGTAAACGGATAGCTATTTAGATTACTATCGGTTAGCCGCATAGCAGCCATAATGATATCCGGATAATAGCGGTTTGGCTGATACACCCCGCTAAGCTCAGGGTCTTGCACCAACTGCCCGATAACAGCACCGTCGGCCTGCATGGCCGGATGTTCATTTAACCGGCCACCGGTATAACCTACCGCCAACGCTGGTCCGGCCGCAATGGGGTGGGAAAACAAGCGGTTGCTGGCGCGCTGCTCAGAGTAAAGGGTACCAACAGTACAGTGGCTCGCTTCGCCCTCAGCAAATACCTGTTCGAGCCTTGGCAGACTCACCAGCCGGGTTTGATGATTAAATTGCGGTAGCCGTGCAGTGATCTGCAGCTGTAATAAATCAAAGGTGCCCTGCCCCTGATAAGGCCCACTGACAATCTGATGTGGTGGCCAGTCGGTTTGCAGCCAGGTCAGCATCGGCTTTGCCTGCAGATCAAAAACCAGCAGGGTGCAAACACTGCCAAGAAACATTTTAACTACCATAAATAGCCCCAGTATTGTTCATGCTAACCTTAGCCAATAGTATGATGCACCAGAGGCAGCGCCGTTGTATTTTCCTGCGACACCGTTAATGCAGCCAGGTATTCCTGGCAGGCAATGGCAGCAGCGTCAGTGCTGGCAGCATGCACGCTAGCAAGGCGATCACCCTGCTGCACCTTGTTGCCTGTTGGCAGAATATGGCTAAAGCCAACCGCCGGGTTAATTTGCTGGCTAGGATGCGAACGGCCGCCGCCTAAGCGCACCACCGCCATGCCCAGACCAACGGTATTATGGTATTGCAGATAGCCACTTTGTGGTGCGATTATATCCTGCACCACCGGCGCACTGGCTAAATACTGTTGTGGCTTGTCCAGTAAATCAGCCGGGCCGCCCAGCTCAGCCACCATTTTACTGAAAATTTCTGCAGCTTTACCCGAGCTTAAACTGTGCTCCAGCGCGGCGATGGCAGCCGCTTTATCGCTATAGAGCCCACCCAGCATTAACATATTGGCGCCCAGTTCCAGCGTTAACTGATGCAAGCGCGGCTCGCGGTATTTACCGCTTAAATAATCGAGGGTTTCCATCACTTCCAGCGCATTACCTGCCGTAGTACCTAAAATCTGGTTCATATCGGTGATCAAGGCCCTGGTGGCAACACCGGCACCGGTGGCGGTGTTGACAATACTGCTGGCCAGCGCTGTTGCATCATTGGCAGTGGCCATAATGGCGCCATTGCCTACTTTGACATCCATCACCAGCGCATCCAGCCCTTCTGACAGTTTTTTTGATAAAATAGAAGCTGTAATCAGCGGTATAGATTCTACCGTCGCAGTGACATCACGAATGCCATACAGCCGGCGATCAGCCGGTGCCAGCTCACTGCTCTGGCCGACAATCAGGCAACCCAGCTGAGGCAGCAGTTGCTCAATCCGGCTTAAGCTCTGGGTACAGCTGTAACCCGGAATAGCTTCCAGTTTATCGACAGTGCCACCGGTATGGCCCAGGCCCCGGCCGGCAATACTTGGCATAAAGGCACCACAGGCAGCGACCATCGGTGCCAGCATCAACGTGACCTTGTCGCCAACGCCACCGGTACTGTGTTTATCCACCACCGGGCCATTCAGCCGCCCCTGCCAGTTCAGCACAGTACCAGAATCACGCATGGCCAGCGTCAGCTCGACAATTTCGTTAACTGCCATGCCATTTAAGTAAATGGCCATCGCCAGCGCTGCCGCCTGGCTATCACTGAAGCTGTCGTCGGTTAACCCTTTAACAAACTGGCGGATCTCAGCCTGGTTTAATGGTTGACCATTACGTTTGGTTTTAATAATTTCCTGTGGAATGGCCATTATTAACTATCCTTATTTATTTTATTGCTGGCGGCCAGATAAGTTGGCGTGAAGGCATCTGGCAGCAGTTGCTGTAACGTCCAGCTTTGTTGCTGACCTAAATGGTTGCTGCTGGCAACAGGCGCCTCTGGCATAAAAAATTCGGCGATGACCTGGCGACAAATACCGCAAGGTGGAGTCAGTTTGCTTTGTGGCGTATACACCAGCAGGGCAACAAATTTGCGCTCACCTGCCACCACAGCCGCGGCAATGGCGTTGCGCTCAGCACACACCGTACCGCCATAAGAAGCATTTTCGACATTACAACCATGATAAATTTTGCCACTGCTGGCTTGCACGGCCACACCAACCGGGAAATGACTATAAGGAGCATATGCCTGCTCTGAGGCGGCTTTGGCGGCAGCATTCAGAGCTGCCCAGTTAATTGCTGTCACGCGTTCAAACCTGCTTAATTACGGCCGTACAGTGTTGCCGCGAAACCGCTTCAGGTCAAGCCTGTTGGTTAATCAAGTGTAAAGCTATCTGCATCTAAATAGGCCGGAAAAACCTGGCGGTACTGCGCCAGCGTGTTGCCGTCCAGCGTTGCCCTAAGCACACCCGCCTCACCTTTGTTGAGGCTGGCCAGCAGCTGGCCCTGATAATCGATTACTACACTGTCACCGCTGTAATAAATATCATTGCCATCCTGGCCAATCCGGTTTACGCCTAACACAAAGGCCTGGTTTTCAATGGCTCGCGCCAATAGCAGGCTGGTCCAGGCATGACGGCGCGCCGCCGGCCAGTTGGCGACATAAATCAGCACATCGTAATCGTTGCGATTACGGCTGAATACCGGAAAGCGCAGGTCGTAGCACACCTGCAAGCAAAACCGCAGGCCGCGCCAGCGCACGATCACCCGCCCGGCCCCAGCCTGGTAAGCCTGGTGCTCGCCCGCCATCCGGAACAGGTGTTTTTTATCGTAATAACTGACCGCGCCATCCGGCGTCACAAAATACAACCGGTTTACATAGCTACCACTGGCGGTTTTAACGGCCAGCGAACCGGTTATCGCAGCGTTTAACGCTTTAGCTTGCGCGGTGAGCCAGGCTAAGCCCGGCCCCGGCTCAGTTTCAGCAATCGCTGCGCTTTGCATGCTAAAACCGCTGCTAAACATCTCTGGCAGTACCACTAAATCGGTTGGCTCCAGTGTCACCAGCAGCTGGCTGAACTGCGCCAGATTCGCCGCGCTCTGCTGCCAGTGCAGTTCAGTCTGCAGCAGGCTGACTGTTACAACTGACATAGTACCTCCGCTGCCTGGCTTAAGGTTGCCGGCGTTTTAGCAAAACAAAAGCGGATAAGTCGCGCAGCCGGTGGCTGGCGATAAAATACACTTAGCGGTATGGCGGCGACTTTGTGCTCTATGGTTAACCAGCGACAAAATTCAACATCGGCCATGTCAGAAATCAGGCTGTAATCTGCCAGCTGAAAATAGGTGCCGGCGCTGGGTACTAAGCGCAAGCGGCTGCCACTTAGTGCCTGAACAAACTGGTCACGCTTTTGCTGATAAAACGCCGCCAGGCCGCTGACGTGTGCCGGATAGTTGGCCAGCATATCGGTAATGGCATACTGCGCCGGTGTAAAGCTGGAAAAGGTAACGTACTGATGAATTTTCCGAAATTCAGCACTCAGTACTGGCGGCGCAATACAATAGCCAAGCTTCCAGCCGGTAACATGAAAGGTTTTACCAAAAGATGACACCACAAAGCTGCGCTCAGCCAGCGCCGGGTAGCAATGGGCACTAAGCCTGGGCGCACCATCAAACACCATATGCTCGTACACTTCGTCGCTCAGGCAATATAAACCATGCTGACACACCAGCTGCTGTAACGCCTGCCAGTCAGTATCACTAAAGACGGTAGCACTGGGGTTGTGCGGGCTGTTAACTATAATCAGTTTGGTACGCGGGGTAACAGCGGCCGCCACCTGCTGCCAGTCAACCTTAAAACCCGGTGCCTGCAGGCTTAAATGTATGCTGGTGCCACCGGCCAGCTGCACCGCCGGCGCATAGCTGTCGTAAGCCGGATCAAACAGAATAACGTCATCGCCCGGCTGCACCACGGCCTGAATCGCCACAAATAATGCCTCAGTTGCGCCCGAGGTTACCGTGATCTCGCTAGCGGGGTTAATGCTGCGCTGATAACAGCGCGCCACTAAATCGCTGATTTGCTGGCGCAGCGGTAAAATGCCTGGCATCGGCGCATATTGGTTAGCACCCTGCTGGCTATGATAGGCCAGCCGCGCCAGTAAGTAGCTATCCGGCGCAAAGTCAGGAAAACCCTGAGATAAATTAATCGCTTGCTGTTCAGTTGCCAGTTGGCTCATCTGGCTGAAAATACTGCTGCCCACTGCCGGCAGTTTTGATAATAAGGCCATATGCTCAGAAAAAGTTGCCAAAACCAGCTTGAATGCTATCATTCAGCCTGTTTAGTGTATAGACATCTAAATGGTTAAACGTTTAGCTGTCGGAGCGTTATTGGCAGAGCAGGTTTTTATAACAGGCTTTTATCACGAGCTTTTATGACAGGCATTTATGAACAATACGGCACAGCTGCATCAACTTAACCCTAATGCCATTGCGCTCTGTGCGCTTGGCCGCTGGATTGCCAGCCGGCACTGGGTGCCCGCTACCGGTGGTAATTTTTCTATCCGCACCAGCGACAACAGCGCCCTGGTTACCGCCTCGGGTAAAGACAAAGGCGAGCTAAGCCCGCAGGATTTACTGCCGGTTAGCTGGCAGGATCAGCAGCTGAGTTGCAGCGGTACCCCGTCAGCCGAAACCGCCCTGCATGCCATGCTGTACCAGCTAAACCCCGCCAGCAAAGCGGTGCTGCATACCCATTCGGTGCAGGCCACGGTATTTTCACGGCTGATTAGTCAGGATAACTACCTGTTTGCCGGCTATGAAATGCAAAAAGCCATCAGCGGCATCAGCAGCCACCAACAGCTATTGTCACTGCCGATTTTTGACAATACTCAGGACATCCCGGCGCTGGCTGAAGAGCTTAAACACCGCTGGCAAAAACAGCCGCTTAGCCAGTCGCTCAACCATTCTCTTAATGATTCTTTTCATTATGGCTTACTGGTGCGCAGTCATGGCCTGTATGTCTGGGGTAATAGCCTGGAGCAGGCAAAAAGGCATTTAGAAGGCTGGGAATTTCTTATAAACTGCGAGCTGGAACGTTTTAAAATTGCAGGCTTACCGTGAACTACCGCGCCATTATTACCGATATTGAAGGCACCACCAGCCGCATCAGCTTTGTTACTGAGATACTGTTCCCCTATGCGGCTAAACATTTACCCGATTTTATCCGCCGCGAGCAGCATACGCCGGCTGTTGCCAGCGAACTTCACCAAGTTCGCATACTAAGTGGCGAACCCACCGCCGATACCGAGCGTTGCATTACATTGTTGCTGCAGTGGTTGGCTGCAGATCAGAAAGCAACGCCACTGAAAACCCTGCAGGGCATGATCTGGGCCGACGGCTATCAAAACGGCGCTTTTCAGGGCCATATTTACCCCGATGTCGCCGCCAAGCTGGCCGACTGGCAGCGCCAGGGCATTAAGTTATATGTGTACAGCTCAGGCTCCGTCGCAGCGCAGCAGCTGCTGTTTAAACACAGCGATTTTGGTGATTTAACGCCGCTGTTCAGTGGCTACTTTGACACCCGTATCGGTGCCAAGCGCGAGGTATCAGCCTATGCTGCTATTTTGCAGCAGTTGCAAATACCACCGCGCCAGGTGCTGTTTTTATCTGATGTCACCGCCGAGCTTGATGCTGCCGGCCAGCTGGGGATCGCAACAGTGCAACTTGTCCGCGACGGCCAGAGCGCTGGCAAGCATCCAACCGCCCACGATTTTTATCAGCTGCAGGAGATGATGCAATGAGCCGGCTAATGGTATTTAGCGACACTGACTCTGAACAGGTATTGCTCGATAGCAGTGATGTAACGGTTATCCGGCAACAGCTGCAGGCCGCTGGCGTGCAGTTTGCGCAGTGGCAGGCCAACGCGCCTATTCATGCCGACAGCAGCCAGGAGCAAATCCTGACAGCTTACAGCCATGATATCGAGCGGCTAAAACAGGCGCATGGCTATATCACGGTGGATGTCATTTCGTTAAGCCCGAACCACCCGGATAAACAGCTACTACGGCAGAAATTTCTGGCCGAGCATATCCATTGCGAAGATGAAGTACGGTTTTTTGTACGCGGCCAGGGCCTGTTTTGCCTGCATATTGGCACTAAGGTGTATCAGGTACTGTGCCAGCAAAACGATTTAATCAGCGTGCCAGCCAATACCCCGCACTGGTTCGATATGGGCAGCGAGCCCGACTTTACCGCCATTCGGCTGTTTAATAACCCCGATGGCTGGGTGGCTCATTTTACCGGCAGCGCTATTGCCACCACGTTTCCGCTATTGGCTTAGCGCAGCACAGTAGTCTCACTGCTGCAATGCGCCTGCGCTACCGCGCCAGATTGGTGCAAGCTTGCAAACTACCACCAATAACAAAAAGCTATGCTATTGTTTTAGCTAAACTTTAGTTCATACTGCAAAGTGGTTTAACTTTTGCAGCCAGTTTGTCATTTAAGGCTAGTATACTAGCCTGTATTGAACACCAGGTATTACCGACTATGACTATTCATACGCCACTTCGTGGCTTGCGCTGTTTTTGCGTCGCCGCCGAGTGTTTAAGTTTTAAAGAAACCGCTAAGCAGCTGTACTTAACGCCGTCAGCGGTTAGCCACCAGATAAAACAACTGGAAGATAACTTAAACCTCAGTTTATTTGAGCGCAAAACCCGCGCTATTGCTTTAACAGAGACCGGCAAGCGCTTTTACCAGGAAGTTCAGCCATTGCTGGCGCAGCTGGCCGATACCATTGCCCAGTTCAGCCAGGTAGAACGGATGCAGGAAGTCAGCATTTCGATGCCGGAGTTTTTTGCCAGCGAACTGTTTGTGCCGAAGTTAATTGGCTGGTCGGCGCAATACCCGAACATTAACTTAAAGCTGGAAACGGTAAAATCGCGCCGCGACAGCCCAAAATACACCGATTTATCGATTATTTTATCCGGTAAACAGCCTGATGAAAGCCAGGCCTATGATTTATTCCCGATAAGCTATGTACCCGCCTGCAACCCTAAGTTGTATGAACAAATTCATGGCAAAAGCTACCGGGCATTGGAAAAAACCCCGCTTATCCTGCATCAGGCACGGCCACATGCCTGGCACCAATGGGCCGAGCATGTCGGTTACCATAACTTTAAACCGAAGCAAATTATTCAGCTCGACAGCATGTTCAGCGTGGCCCGTGCTGCCCAGCAGGGCTTGGGCGTAGCCCTTATTCCGCTGCCTATCAGCCAAAGCTGGTTTAGCAGCGGCAGCTTAGTGCGCTTATTTGAGCAAGAGCTGCTAAGCCGCGATCGCTATTATCTGGTAAGGCACGATGGCGATGCCAACCGGCCGGAAATTCAGTTGCTGATTGAATGGGTACTTAAAAGCTTTCAGCCAGTGAATAGCTGAAACCCGCATACGTTTAACACCTGTTTATGACAATGGCTGCGCTGCTATCGGCGGATCATAAGTGAATTTTTTTAACCTGTCAGTGTGATTTATCTCGTTTGTCAGACCAGTTGGCCTTGGCTAAAGTATCCCTGTCGCCGCAATACTCTTTACCAGTAACAGCGGCGACCCGAATTTAAACCAAGGGAGAATACGACATGACATTCACAGCCAAAAAATTTGCTACTGCCGTGGCACTGAGCGTGCTGGCCTCAAGTCCATTTCTCGCTTCAGCTGCGAGCAATGGTTACAAAATGGTGTTAATTGAAGACACCCCGGGCGTTACTACCATTCAGGCCGGCCAGTTGCAGCAAGGTATCAGCGAAGTAACCAGCTATCGCGGTGCAGATGCAGACAGCTTTTCATTACACATGAGCCTGTGCGTAGCCTACAGCCGCTTAAACCAGCTTGACCAGGCGCAAAGCGCTTGCAGCAAGGCAGTCAGCCTGGCGCAAAGCACCCCGGCCATACCAAGCGACGCCAAGCGTGAAATGCGCGCCCTGGCTTACAGCAACCGTGGTGTTATGCATGTACTGGCCAACGACCGGGTTGCCGCACTGGACGATTTTAAACGCGCAGTATCGTTAAAAACCAGTGATATTAACCAGCACAACCTGGCGCGCTTAACGGCCGATATTAACGGCATCGAAACCAATCAATTCGCGTATAACAGCGCTGAATAAGCTGTTTTACGCTGTTATTAAGCGCAACCTGATTTAACTGTAACAAGTTTTACCCCGTTTTACCCTCGTCCTTTGCCCGGTTAATTTAACCGGGCTTTTTTTATCCCATTATAGGCAGTCGTTCTTTACGCAAACTGCTTTAGCACACCACTGGCGATATCTGCCTTACTATAAACTCCGGTATCCAATACCCAGCCGGTGACTAAACTGGCGGGGGTAACGTCAAACGCCGGGTTAAATACCGGGGCATCTTCCGGCGCCCAAATGCTTTGGCCGAAGCCGCCGCTGACGCCGCGTACTTCATTGCCGTCGCGTTGCTCAATAGGGATTACACTGCCATCGGGGCAGTTTAAATCTACCGTAGTGTGGGGGGCTACCACGTAAAACGGCACCTGATGATACTGCGCTAACACCGCCAGCGAGTAAGTACCCACTTTATTGGCAAAGTCGCCATTGGCGGCGATGCGATCGGCACCAACAAAAATGCGGTCGACCTGGCCGCGGGCCATTAGCATGGCGGCCATATTGTCACAAATTAGCTGGTACGGAATACCCAGTTGCTGGCACTCCCAGGCGGTTAAGCGCCCGCCTTGCAATAGCGGCCGGGTTTCATCTACCCACAGCCGGATATTTTTCCCCTGCTGATGGGCTAAATTAATCACCCCCAGTGCGGTGCCAACCCCGGCAGTGGCCAGGCCGCCGGTATTGCAATGGGTTAACAGCTGCTCATCGGGTTGCACTAAGGCCGCGCCATGGCCGGCCATTTGCTGGCAAAGCGCTACATCTTCAAAAAACAGTGCCTCGGCGCAGGCCACAGCAGCGTTGGCATAATCGGGCTCGCTTAGCGCCTTAAGCATACTGTCGATATTGTTCATCAGGTTCACGGCGGTGGGCCTGGCAGCGCGTAAAATTTCCGCATCCTGGCGCAGTTGCTCGCGGCTTACTCCCTGCTCTGCCCGCACTGCCAGCAGCAAACAGGCACCAATGCCAATGGCCGGCGCGCCGCGCAACTGCAGCTTTTTAATCATGCCTACCATCTCTGCTACCGTGGCGCAATTCAGCCATTGCTGGCGATGCGGTAACAGGGTTTGGTCCAGCACCTGAAGTTTACCTTGTTCGGTTTTCAGGCTGAGTGCGGTTAAATTTTGCATGACTTATTCCTGCTTAACTTTTTGTTAGATATTGCAGACGGCTATCGGGTTTGCGATTATGCAGCCCTGCTTTTGTCTTTACAAGTAACGGTGTCCCCTGATGAGCGAGTACAAAACCTTTAGTGCCGATGAAGCAATGGCCTTTGCCGACAAGCATAGCGAACTGTTTGGCGACCATAGCAAATTAACTGCCAAGGAGTTTGGCGACGGCAACCTGAACCTGGTATTCCGGGTAGAGAACGATAAAGGTACCTCGCTGATTGTAAAACAGGCGCTGCCCTATGCCCGCTGCGTGGGCGAAAGCTGGCCGTTAACGACTGACCGGGCGCGGATAGAAGCAGAAGTGCTGAAAATGCACCACCGCTTTTGCCCCGGGCATACAGTAGAGGTACGCTATTTTGACCCGGTAGCCTGCGCCATTTTAATGGAAGATTTAAAAGCCTACCGCATTTTGCGCACTGAGCTGAACGCTGGCAAAAAGTTTAACCATTTAGCGCCACAAATGGCCAAATACCTGGCCAACACCTTATTTTATACCAGTGACTTTGTGCTAAGCAGCGAGCACAAAAAAGCCGAAGTGGCGCGCTTTTTAAACCCTGAGCTGTGCCTGATTACCGAAGATTTGTTTTTTACCGACCCCTACTGCAACCACGAGCGAAACAATATTGAGCCTGCTATTCTGGAAAAGGCCAAAACTCTGTGGCACGACGAAGCATTAAAAGCCGAAGTCGCCGCGTTAAAAGCAGATTTTCTGAGCAAGCCACAAGCCTTGTTGCACGGCGATTTGCACAGCGGCAGTATTTTTATCGATGAGGAGAATTGTAAAGTTATCGACGCCGAGTTTGGCTTTTATGGCCCGATAGGTTTTGATGTCGGCTCCTTGCTGGGGAATTTGCTATTGAATTACATTGCCTGTCCCGGCCTGCATCAGGCCGAAGATGCTGCGGAGCAGCAAGCCTATCTGCTGCAACAAGCCGAACAACTGTGGCAACACTTTAGCCAAACATTTACTGAATTAATGAGCCGGGAAACCCAGGACCCGGCGCTGGACAACAGCTTATATCAGCGCCGCTTTTTACAGCAGGTATTCAGCGATGCTATTGGCTATGCCGGCTGTGAGCTGATCCGCCGTACCGTTGGCCTGGCGCATGTCGCTGACCTTGACAGCATCAGCGATGCCGGTAAGCGGGCAGATTGTCAGCGACTGGCATTAAAGCTGGGCCGCGAGCTGATTATGCAACGCGGCGAACTTAGTAATATCAGCCAGTTACAGACGCTGGTGCGTTATCAACATACCAGCTGATGCTCGCTGGCAAAACGGGCTGGGCTATATTACATCTGCTTACAATTAATCAACCTGGTTGGGCATAACCGGCTATCGGCATACATTAGCTTATGGCAAACTGTAGCGATTCTAACCACAAGCAGGTTAAACGGATGATTACGGCGAAAAGCCTTTATAAAAACTTTGGCAGCGGCGACAGCCAGGTGCAGGCACTGCGTGATGTTAGCCTGAGCATTGCCGAAAACGAATTTGTGGCCATTATGGGCAGCTCAGGTTCAGGCAAATCAACCCTGATGAATATTCTGGGTTGCCTGGATACGCCCAGCAGCGGCCAGTATCAGCTGGCGGGGCAAATCATCGGCCAGCTGGATGATGTTAGCCTGTCGGCGATGCGCAATCAGCATATCGGTTTTATTTTTCAGTCATTTCATTTATTGCCAAGGCTTACCGCCGCGCAGAATGTCGCCTTGCCGCTGCGTTACACCGAGATTGAACCCGAGCAAGCCATTGCCCGGGCCAATGATCTGCTGGATCAGGTGGGGCTGGGGCATCGCAAAGACCATAAACCCCACGAAATGTCGGGCGGCCAACGGCAGCGGGTGGCCATTGCCCGCGCCCTGGTTAACCGGCCCAAAGTGATTTTTGCCGACGAACCTACCGGCAACCTCGATAGCAAAACCTCCAAAGAAATTATGCAGTTGCTATGCGATTTGCATCAGCAGGGCAATACCATAGTAATGGTAACCCACGAAGACGAAATAGCCGCCTATGCCGGCCGGGTGATCCGGATGCGCGATGGCCAGATCATGGAGGACAGCGCATGCTCCGTAGCACGCTCAGCTTAGCACTGCTGGCTGCCAGCCAGCTTAGCGCCGCACCTGGCAGCAGTGACTTACCGCTGTTGCTTACCGGCACCTTACAATCGGCCGACCGGCAAAGCATTGTCGCGCCGATGACCGACAACTGGCGGGTACAGGTACAATGGCTGCAAAGCGAAAGCGAACCGGTTACAACCGGCGACTTAATTGCAGTGTTTGATGCCGGCAATACCCAGGCGCAAATAGAGCAGCTAAAAAGCAGCCTGATTAACCACGAAGAGCGCTTAAACCAATTAAAAAGCCAACATACCCAAAGTGTGATGGAAGCCGAATATGAACTGAACCGGCGCCAGTTGCTACTGGAAAAAGCCGGTATTGATGCCAGCGTACCGAAAACCAATTTAAGCCTGTACGACTACGAACAATACCAACTGGAACAAAAACGGGCCCGCACCGAAGCCAGTAAAGCTGCAGAGCAGCTGGCGGTGGCCCGCATCACTGCCGGGGCAGCGTTAAGTAAGCAACAGCTGCAAATCAGCCAAACTCAGGCTGAACTGGCCGATGCCGAAAACCTGCTGAGCCGGATGAGCGTCTATGCCACCCAGGATGGCAGCATCAGTTATGGTAACCACCCCTGGCATGGCACCAAGATTTACGCCGGTGTTACCGCGCAGCCTGGCTGGCTGATTGCCGAGGTAAACCGTAAAGACAATTTGTTTATTGAAGCCTGGGTACATGAAACCGATTTACCGCGCTTACAACAAGCCCAAGCACTGCAAGCCCGTTTTGATATTGCTCCCGATCAACCTTTTGCTATTTCACTAACCGAGCTGGCACAACAGGGCGAAAAGCGCCAGCGCTGGGGCAATGCCTTGTATTACAAAGCCTCGTTTAGCGCCAGCAGCCTGCCGGCCGCCAACCCGATGCTAGGCATGGGTATGCTGATAGAGGTGGCTCAATAATGCTACAACAGACACTTACCCCCACTATTCGTTGCCTTGCCGTGTTGCTTAGCGTTTTGCTGCTTAGCGCCTGCCAGCAAGACAGCGCCAGCCCGCCCGCCAGCGTGCTTGCCAGCCATGTGCGCGCCACCGGCGAGCTCACCGCCGCCAATTCTTTTAAAGCCTCACCGCCCAGTGTCAGCAATATGTGGCAATACAATATTAAACAGCTGGCACCAGAGAGCAGCATGTTAACCGAGAGTGCATTGGTGGTGGCTTTCGATGGCCAGCGACTGGTGGACGAACTAAACAGTAAAAGCATCGAACTAAAAAGTGCCGAGCAGGAACTGGCTAATCGCCTGCGTAGCGACGAGCAAACCTTTGAAGAGCTTAAGCTGACTCTGGCCGAGCGCAAAATGGAATACGACCGCGAACAACGCAAAGCCGAAATTGTTGATCAATCACGCTCAGCCAACGATCGGCGCAAAGCGCAAATCGACTTTACCATTGCTGATAACCAATACCAGCTGGCGCAAGCCCGCCTGGCCAGCCATCAGCAGCAACGCCTGGCAGAAGAGCAAATGCTGGTGGCGAAAGTCAGCCGCCTGCAATCCGAAGTCGGCCTGCTGCAACGCAACATTGCCAGCATGCAGGTCAAAGCACCTTTTGCCGGTGTGATGGTTTATAGCATGGGTTTCAATGGTGAAAAATTTTCGGCTGGCGACAGTGCCCAGTTTGGCCAGCCAGTGGCTGAGGTCAGCCAACTCGATAGTCTGTATATCAAAGCAGAAATTGATGAAATAGATTTAAAGCGGTTACAAGCGGGCCTGGCAGTAGAAATAACCCTGGATGCATACCCCGAGCGGCGCTTTAACGGCGTGCTGCAAAGCCTGGGTAATGCGGTGCGGGATAAATCGAACGATAATTTACGCCGGGTGGTGGATGCCAGCGTAAGCCTGAATGATTTAGATACCGAACTGATGCGCCCGGGCATGACCGCTCGCCTGAATATCAGCCTGACGCCAGTGCAAGGAGCGCGCAATGCCAACTAAACATCGCCTGCAGCAGCTACCCATCTTACTCAGCCTCGGCCTGGTTGCAGCCCTGACCGGCTGCAATGAGCCAGAAATACAAGTGCCGGTTTATCAGGTTGCCCCCGCGACTCTGCTGCATAAAGTGCATAGTGAAGGTGAGTTATTTGCGGTGAACTCGGTCAATATTAACGCCCCGCGCAATGTACAGGGGCCGCGCTTTATTGCCAGCCTGGCCCGGGAATTCAGCCGGGTAGAACCGGGTGACGTAGTGGTTACTTTCGATGCCAGCCAGCTGGAACGTTCGCAGCGCAAAGCCAATACCGGCCTGAGCAGTGTGCTGGCTGACGAGCAGCAAAAGCTGGCTGAACAGCAAAATGAGCAACGGGCCCTGGGCCTGGATCAAAGCCTGATCACTCAGGAGTTTACCTTTGCCGACCGTTTCAGTATCGACAACGTGCAAATTCGCTCCAGGCTGGAAATTCTCGATTCAATGCAAAACAAAGAATACCTGGGCGAGAAACAACAGTATCTGGGCTGGCAGGAGCAAAGTTTCAGTCAGCGCAGCAGTGGTGAGCTGGAGCTATTGCAGCTGCAACGTGGCCAGCAGCAAAACCTGTTGCAACAGGCTGAAAGTGGCCTGGCCGAACTGGAAGTGAAAGCACCGCATGCCGGCATTTTACTGTTTGAGAGCAACTGGCGCGGCGAAAAACCGGAAGTGGGCGGCATGGTGTTTCCTGGTTTCAAAATTGGCAGTATTCCCGATCTCAGTTTGCAGCATTTAAAGTTGCAGGTGATAGAGCAGGAGGCTATTGGCCTGGCCCCCGGCCAGCGGGTCAGTTTTTATCTGGCGGCCTGGCCCGACAGCGAGCTAACTGGGCAAATCGTGACCGTTGGCGCCATCGCCCAGTCGCGTGAGCGGCGCGACCCGCGCAAATATATTGAAGTGATCGTCGCCCCCGAGCAACAAGACCCGCGCTTTATGCCGGGCATCAAAGTCATTGCCACCTTGTGGCTGAATGAAAAACCCGGAGTGTTAAAAGTACCGTTGCAGGCTATTTTCAGCGAACAACAACAGTTATTTGTTTATAAACGCCAAGGCAGCCGCTTTGTAAAACAACCGATTAGCCTCGGCAGCAAAAGCCTGAGCCATGCTGAAATCAGTACTGGTGTTGCTGTTGGCGATGAAATTGCCCTTATTAATCCGGAAAGCTGACACCATGAAACATACGCCTTTAATTAAAGATACCCTGGCCGAACTGGCACAGCATAAACTCCGTACTTTTCTAACCCTGCTGGGGATGATCTTCGGTGTCGGCGCGGTAATCGCCATGCTGAACATTGGTGAGGGTGCCGAGCGCGAAGCCTTAAAAACCATTGAAACCATGGGCCTGCGCAACCTGATTGTCGAAGGGCGCAAGTTTGACGAAAAAACCCTGCAAGAGCAGCGTAAACATTCGCTGGGCCTGAACCAAAGTGATATTGATGCCGCAGTGGCCACCATTCCCGGCGTTATCTCATACAGTGCCGAGCGCACTATCGATACCCATGGCATTTACAGCCATGACGGCAAAAGCGATGGCATCGCTATTGGCGTATCGCCCAGCTATATGGCGCTGAGCAAGCTGCAGTTTGTCAGTGGCCGTAATTTTAGCGAGCAGGAAAACCGCTATGCCGCCCAGGTTGCCATTCTTGGGGCCCGGGTAGCACAAAGCTTATTCCCCAACGGCGACGCGCTGGGTAAACCGGTGAAAGTAAACCATGTCTGGCTGCAGGTTGTCGGCGTACTGGCTGAACCCTATGCCGGCAGTAATGAATTTCAGGGCATTAAACTGGGTGGCGAGCAAAACCAGCTGTTTATGCCACTGAATACCGCGCAAACCCGCTTTAAAGCCGAGCCACTAAGCGCTGAGCTTACCTCATTCCGCTTACAGTTAGCTGAAGATGCCAATAACGCCTTAAGCGCGCGGGCGCTGGATTTTTTACTAAAGCAGCGCCACAACGATATCGACGACTATAATATTATTGTGCCGGCGGCCCTGCTGGCGCAGCAAAAGCAAACCCAGCAAATCTTTAATATTGTGATGTCGTGCGTAGCCGGCATTTCGTTGCTGGTAGGCGGCATTGGCATTATGAATATTATGCTGGCGACAGTACTGGAGCGTACTAAGGAAATTGGCCTGCTGCGCGCCATTGGTGCCACCCGGCGCGACATTAAAATTCAGTTTGTGGCCGAAAGCTTCGCTATTGCTATCCTTGGCGGCTTGCTGGGTATAGTGTTTGGCATTTTACTGTCAGAACTTATCGCTTTTTATTCCGATTGGGCCGTTAGCTGGTCACTGTTAGCCATTGGTTTGTCGTTTAGTATCTGTGCCTTAATCGGCGTGGCCTTTGGCGTATATCCGGCAATTAAAGCCTCAGAGCTGGATCCGATCACGGCCCTCCAGAGTGAATAGTGCAAACTGAATAATGTGCCAGCCAGACTATAATCAAGGTTGGCTTAGCCGCACCGGCAGCTATCAGGAGTCACCATGTTAACTGCACGTTGTATCTGGCAACAGGCTGAGCATAATGCGTTTACCGATCTGATCTGGTTTGGGCAGGCGTTGTGGTGTGTGTTTCGCGAAGGCAGTGCGCATGTGTCGCCCGATGGCGCCTTCCGGCTGTTGCGTTCAGCGGATCTTGGCCAAAGCTGGCACAGTGCAGCACTGATCAGCGCCAGTGATGCGGATTTACGGGATGGTAAGCTGAGTGTTCAGCCCGATGGCAGCTTGCTGTTACTTGGCGCTGGCGCTCTGCATAACCGCGAACAGCAATCGCATCAATCTTATATCTGGCAATCGAACGATGGCTACCACTGGTCGGCGGCGCAGCCGATTGGTGAGCCCAATATCTGGCTGTGGCGGATGGCGTGGCAGCAGCAGAACTGTTTCGCAGTAGGTTACCGGGTAGGCAAAAACCGGCTGGTCCGCTTATATAAGGGCGAAAGCCCGTTCCAGCTTGCGCCACTAACCGATTTACACAGCAGCAGCTACGCCAATGAAAGCGGCTTGTTGTTTGAGCCTGATGGCACGGCGCTGTGTTTACTGCGCCGCGACCCGGACCATGGCCTATTCGGCCAGAGCAAACCGCCCTACACTGAGTGGCAATGGCAGGATGTCGGCTGCCGGATTGGCGGCCCGCAATGGCTGCAGCTGGCCGATGGCCGCCTGCTGGCTTGTATACGGTTATATGACGAGACGGTACGCACCAGCCTGTGCTGGATTAACCGGCAAAGCGGCAAACTAACCGAATGGCAACGCCTGCCATCAGGTGGCGACTGCAGCTATGCTGGCATGGTACTGCGTGATACAACGCTTTATATCAGCTACTACTCGTCGCATGAGGGCAAAACCAGTATTTATTTCACTGCAGTAACCCTAGCCGGCTAACAAACACTGCTCAGCCAGTGGCTACTGGCTGAGCAGCTTTTGCTTAATACTTCACACTACAACCATAAGGCCGGGTGACGGCCGGGTCGGGTGTATTACCGGCCAGTACCGCTTTGGCCGCATTGGCAAAGTACGGTGTGGCCTTGGCAATATCTTCTGCTTTGGCAGAAGGGATGCTGTCGATACCGCCCATATACTGCAGTACACCGGCTTTATCAATAACATACATATGAGGTGTGGTTTTAGCATCATAGGCTTTACCCATGGCACCGCTTTCGTCAAACAACACAGCTGTGGGGCTGGCGTTGCGGCTGCTGGTTAACTCGGCTGACTTGGCACTGCTGATATGGCCCTGTTTACCCGGTGCCGAAGAAATCACACTTAACCACACCACATCCTGCCCGGTCAGTTCGGTTTGTAACTGCTGCATATTGCCGGTGTAATGCTTTACCACGAACGGACAATCATGGTTAGTCCACTCCAGTACCACATTTTTACCGGCAAAATCCTGCAAGCTATGGCTCTGGCCATTGGCATCTTTGACGGTAAAATCCGGTGCCGGTTTACCTACTTGTGGCGCTGCGGCCAGCGTGGCGGCAAACAACATTGCACCTGCGGTGACGACCAGTTTTGCTAATTTCATTTTTATCACTCCTGTTTGGCTGTAAATTAAACAATAAATTAATAACTACTGATCACTGACTCAATGAGTCGAAGGTTTGCCTGAGGGTATCAGGCGTTAAAATTTGTGGCAGCAGCTTCGGTGGCTGCCCGGGCCAGTACAACACATATAGCGGCACGCCATCGCGCTGATACTGCTGCAAATAAGCAGTAATATCGCTGTCGCGCCGGGTCCAGTCACCTTTTAAGTAACTGACATTGTATTCACTCAGCGCCGCTTTACTGCGCTCAGTATTTAACGCTACCCGCTCATTCACCAGGCAGGTAATGCACCAGTCGGCCGTCATATTCACCAGCACTGGCTGCCCCTGCTGGCGCAGCTCAGTTAATTTGGCGGGTGACCAGCTTTGCCAGTGCTGCGCGGTTGCGCTCGCTTTACTTTGCTGGTCAGCGCTTGTAGCAACAGCTGTTACCTGCCAGGCCAGCCCCAAGGCCAGCAGCAACATCAACAGGGCGGCCAGCCGGTTACCCCAGCCGGCGCCCAGTTGCACCCGGCCCCACAGCCACAAGGCGGCGGCCAGTGCCACCATACCCACCAGCAACAGCGCCATGGCATCAATACCCGCCTGGCGGCCAAACACCCACAGCAACCAGACTGCGCTTAAATACAGTGGCCAGGCTAACAGTTGTTTTAACGTATCCATCCAGGCGCCGGGTTTCGGTAACAGCCGGGCCAATGCCGGAATATAGGCCAATAATAGGAAAGGCAGCGCCATGCCCAGCCCCAGTGCCGCAAACACCAGCAAGGCCACCTGCGGGCTTTGCGTTACGGCATAGCCCAGCGCCGTGCCCATAAAAGGCGCGGTACAGGGGCTGGCGACAATCACTGCCAGCACCCCAGTAAAGAATGAGCCCTTGCCGCCGCTTTGACTCGCCAAACCGCTGCCGGCGTTCATTAAGCCCAGGCCAAACTGCACCAAGCCGGATAAACTTAAGCCCAGCGCCAATAATAAATACGCCAGCAGCCCCACCAGTAACGGGCTTTGCAGCTGAAAGCCCCAGCCAATAGCATTGCCGGCAGCACGCAGTGCTATCAGTAAGCCGGCCAGAGCAACAAAGCTTAGCACCACCCCGGCGGTATAAAATAAGGCGTCACGTCGCTGCTGATCGCGGTGTTGGCTATTGGCGGCAATACTCAGCGCTTTTAAGGACAACACCGGAAACACACAGGGCATTAAATTCAAGATCAGGCCACCGCCGGCCGCCATCAGTAAAATCAGCCATAGCCGGTTACTGTTAAGGGTACCGCCAGTAACCAGAATTTCAGTACTGCTGCCCTGCTCTGTTTGCTGCTGTTGCCGGAAGCTGACGCTGTAACCCTGACCTGAGGCATCAACCAGCACTACCTCTACCGCGGCCGGTGCCGCAGTAAAGTAAGTGTTCAAAGCTTGCTGCAACAGCAAGTTGCCGTCCTGCAACACAATTTGCTGGCTAGCCGCATGATCGACCAGCTCAGTTCCGGCGACAAAAAACGCTACCGGTGCGAGTGGTAACCCATAAGGTATGGCCGCCGAAAAAGCGCCACCGCTCAGCGCAAACTCCGCTCCTGAGCTGTCTAATGGCAGCGGCAGGCTGGCGCGGGCACGCGCAAATAATGGCTGCTGGGTCGCTAACTTGCCTTGCTCAGCCACTGCCAGGGTTAAACTAAAGCTGGCATCGGCTGGAATGCAAATTTCTTCACAGACCAGCCAGTCGACATCAGCATCAATAGTCAGGGTATTTTGCGCATAATCAGCAGGCAGGGTCAGCTCGGTTAACAGCAAAGTCTGGCCGGCAAAGCCATAGTTAACCAGCGGCGGAATAACAAAGGCTTGTGGCGTTGGCCACTGAATATGGCCAACGTTTACACCAGCAGGAAGCTTCCAGTTAATAGTAGTAGGCAAACCGGAATCGCCGGGGTTCTGCCAGTAGGTATGCCAGCCCGGATCCGGTTCGAAGTGCAGTAAAATGCTAAAGGTTTGACCGGGCGTTACTGTCTGGAATTCACTGATCAGTTCTGCCCGGATATGCTTCGCCTGCTGCCAGCCAGTGCTGCTGGCCTGTGCAGATAAAGCCAGCAGGATTAGCAGCAGTGTGGTTAACCAAGCTTGCCAGCGTAACAATAACGACATTATTAACCCTCTTTAACTTGCTATACGTTATTTAGCCACTAAAGTTCAACAATGTGCATAAGTTGCGCTTTTATTACGCCAGTTGCAGCAAAAATTACGACCAAATGCTATATTAACCATGCTTAATTTTGCAGTCAGCCGTGATCACTCCGGCTGACGTTTACCCCACCCCAGTGATGATATGAAGGTTAAACTTAATGAAAGGCATGCATAAGTCTGTTCTGAATCTGGCGATCCGCGCCGGTTTGCTAGGTGTTGTTGGTTTTGCTACCACCGTGCAAGCACAACAAAGTGAAAACGAGCAACAAGAAAACAAGCTGGAAACCATTACCATTACCGCTCAGAAACGCAGCCAGAGTATTCAGGAAGTGCCTATTTCAGTAGCCACTATCAGCCAGGAGCGGTTTAATGCGATTTTCTCTGGTGGGGATGATATTACTGCACTGGCAGTAAAAGTACCGGGCCTGTACGCTGAAACATCTAACGGCCGCGCCGCGCCGCGTTTTTATATTCGCGGTTTAGGCAACACCGACTTCGACTTAGCGGCATCACAGCCAGTGTCCATTATTATGGATGAAGTAGTGATGGAGAACGTGATCTTAAAAAGCTTTCCACTGTTTGATATGCAGGCCGTAGAAGTGATCCGCGGCCCGCAAGGTACCTTGTTTGGCCGCAATACCACGGCCGGCATTATTAAGTTTGACAGTGTAAAGCCACGCCAGGAATTTGATGGCTACTTTAAAACCAGTGCTGGTAGCCTGGGCATGCTGAATGTGGAGGGCGCCGTTGGTGGTGGTTTAACCGACGAGTTGTCAGCCCGGCTTTCATTAATGTCAAACCACCGGGATGACTGGGTCAGCAACAGCTTTTACGACAACAAAGATGTGATGGGTGGCTACAACGAACTGGCTGGCCGGCTACAGTTTTTGTATGAAGGTGACGGCTTCGATGCCCTGCTTAACCTGCATGCCCGCAATTATGACGGCACCTCAACCTTGTTCCGCGCGAACATTTTAAGCCAGGGTAGCAACAAGCTTAATAGTAACTACGACCGCAATACCGTAGCTTACAATGAAGGTCGCAATAACCCGCAAAGCTATGATGCCTGGGGTGGTTCACTCAAACTGGACTTTGCCCTGGATGGCATGACTTTAACCAGCATTTCAGCCCTGGAAAAAGCCAATGGTGGCGGCATTGGTGATATTGACGGAGGCAACCCTACCGGCCCTGGCTTTATTCCATTTCAGGCCGTGACTGAAGACCAGTTGCGCGGCTTAAAGCAGCTTACGCAGGAAATACGACTGGCCAGTGATACCAACCATGCCCTGAGCTGGCAAACCGGTGCCTTCTACTTTGACTCCAGCTTCGCGGTGAACAGTATTGACGGTTTTTTTGGCGCCACTGAAGTATTTCATGGCAATACCAGCTGGGCCGTATTTGGCCAGAGCTCATATCAGGTAGACGAACAGCTTACTATCACCGGTGGTATCCGCTACACCGATGATGTAAAAACCTTCTACGTGGGCCAGCAGAATGTAAACGGCTTTGCCTTGGTGATTGGTGTGGCTGAAGAGCAGTACTATGCCCCCATTAAAGTATCAGACGACAATATCAGCTGGGAACTGAGTGCTAACTACCGGTTGACTCCGACCACCAGCTTATTTGCCCGGGTGGCTGAAGGTTTCCGTGCCCAGTCGATTCAGGGCCGCGATGTCGCCTTTGAAGCACCGCCATCGGTTGCTGATGCTGAAACCATCAGCTCGTTTGAGGTGGGTGCCAAGTCAGACTTACTCGGCAACACCCTGCGTTTAAACGGCGCTTTGTTTTACTACACTATCGATGACATTCAGCTATCAGCCATTGGTGGTGAAACTCAGGGCAACCAGCTGATCAATGCAGACAAGGGCGTAGGCTACGGTTTTGAAATCGACTTTGACTGGCGTGCCACGCCTTATTTCACCCTGGGTGGTGGTTTCAGCTACAACAAAACCGAATTAAAAGACGACACCCTGACAGTAGCACCCTGCGGCTCTGGCATGTGTACTGTGCTGGATCCGGTAAACAGTGACGGCCAGGCCTTTATTAGCGGTAATCCGTTTCCACAGGCCCCCAAAACCATCTTAACCTTAAATGGCCGTTACGATTTCCCCATTCCAAGCGGTGAAATATATGTTTATGCGGATTACCAGTTACAGGGCAAAACCAACCTGTTTTTGTATGAATCAGCCGAGTTCAACTCTAATAACAACTTTGAGGCGGGCCTACGGGTGGCTTACACCAACTATGCCCATAACTACGAAGTGGGCGTGTTTGGTCGCAATATTACCAACGAGCACAACCTGAAAGGCGCCATCGACTTTAATAACATGACCGGTTTTGTTAATGAACCCAGGGTATTTGGGGTCGATTTTAGGATTAACTTCTACTAAAGCGTTGCCGCCTTCACAAAAACCGCCTGGATTAAATCAGGCGGTTTTTTATTTCTTATGGTTAATGCCGTTCAGCGTATCGCCCTTGCTTTTTACCCCGCTGCCGTTTTAGCCTGCGTAGATTGAGCACCCCGCTGTAACTGAAGAAGCAGAGCACCACTAATGGCCGACTTTCGTAGTGATACCGTAACCCAACCCTGTGCCGCCATGCGCCAGGCAATGCACAACGCCCCTTTGGGCGATGATGTATTTAATGACGACCCAACTACCCTTGAGCTGCAGCGCTACGGCGCAGAATTACTGGGCTTTGAGGCCGCGCTGTTTGCCCCCAGCGGCACACAAGCCAATTTAATTGCGATGATGAGCCACTGCCAGCGCGGCGACGAAGCCATAGTGGGCCAGCAATGGCACACCTACAAGTGGGAAGCCGGTGGTATGGCTGTGCTGGGCTCTATTCAGCCACAGCCATTGGAGCTGCAAGCTGATGGCACCCTGGCCCTAACTGATATTGCCGCGGCAATTAAGCCCGACGATCCGCATTTTGCCCGCACCCGGCTGGTTGTAATTGAAAACACCGTCGGCGGTAAAGTGCTGCCACTTAGCTATATGCGTGCTGTGGCGGCGCTGGCGCAAGACCGGGGCCTGGCCTGCCATATCGACGGCGCCCGGCTGCTGAATGCCGCTGTGGCGCTGGCACCGCAACAAGGCGTTAGCCCTCAGCAAATGGCCCGCGAGCTCTGTCAGGGCTATGATTCGGTATCCTTATGTTTATCTAAGGGCCTTGGCTGCCCGGTAGGCTCGTTACTGCTGGGCTCAAAAGAGTTTATTGCACGGGCGAGGCGGGTTAGAAAAATGCTGGGCGGCGGTATGCGCCAGACCGGCGTACTGACAGCTGCCGGTTTATACGCACTTAAGCACAATATTGAGCGGCTGGCCGATGACCACGCTAATGCCCGCTTACTGGCCGACGGGTTGCAGCAACTGGCCAGCGAGCAACCGGCGTTAAAGACACTGACAGTGATCGCGCCGCAGACTAATATCGTATTTACCGACATTAGCCCGGCTCTGGCCGAGCGCTTACTGCCCTATCTTGCCGGCCATGGCATTAACGTCACGGCCAGCCGTTATCAGGCAGCACAAGGTGCCTTAATGCGCCTGCGCTGGGTGTGTCATCTGGATATTAAGCGTTCTGATATTGACAGAACGCTATCTTTAACTGACAAATTCGCCAGTAGTTAGCCTTTAAAGCGGCGCCACAGCAGTAAAAGGCCCAATAGCCAGTAACCTTGCATAGTGCCGCCAGAACTTTTCTCTTTAACGGTTCCCCGCACCAGCAGGCTGGCAGTTAACCCATATGGATCGATAGCCGTCACCGTAAAACTAAAGGCACCTGGGGTTTGAGGTGCTGCAGTGATCAATGGTGATTGCAGGACAAAACCTGCAGGTAACGCTGTGCTGCTGAACGTCAGACCATCGCCATCAGGATCGGTAAACACATCATTCAGCGCTAATTCGTAGCGCTCGCCTATTTCCAAAGGCTCGGTGTCAATTACTGCAGATAAAGCAGTAGGCGCTTCGTTTATGTTGGCAATACTTAATGGCAACGACACAGTGCTCTGCCAATTACTATCGTGGATATCTATCAGCACCTGCCCGGTTGGGCTATAGCGGGAAATGGCTTTGCTGGTATCAAACTGAAACACACCATAAGCCAGCTCAGTTAAAATAGTCGTTGGTAAGGTCTGATGTGGCGAATCCCAAATAACCCGGATATCAACATTACTCAGGTCAATATCAGCCAGCATATCCGTTAATCGCAACATGGCGGTATCACCATAAGTCAGATCAAAGCCTGATGGGAAACTTACCACGCTAAGTTGCGGCAAAGGTAAACGATAAACCGTTAATTGCTCAGTACCGAGCTTAACCACGGTATTGTCGCCCTGTACCGCCACTATTTCACCCCAGGGGACATCAGCCGCCTCGCCCATATAATCGAATAGCGCCGGGGTCAAGCTACCGTTGGTTATATTGACAAAAACCATTGAACTGCCTGACTGACAGAGCGCCCGGTAACTGCTTAGATAATGGCAACGTTGCGACGGGTAAACGCCGGGCAGTTTACGGCTGATGAGTGCGCCGCGGGCCGGGCCGTTAAGTTGTAAATCATAGTTGCTATGGTGTATCTGGCCATTGTCCACTGAACTTACCTGAACTTGTAGCCTGTCGGCTCCCGGCCAGTGGCTTATCCGGCTGGGCTCGAGCTGATAGTGTTGTTCACGCAACCCATTCTCCGCCTCCTGGTCAAACTGATACCAACTAAATCCGCTGTTAGTGTGGCCACGGTCCCACAGCACAAATCCATCGTCCAGCGCTAAAAAATCTCCTGAGGTCAAGGCCGTAATGTTGCAGTTACCCGCAGCAAGTTGCAGTGCCTGCATACAACTAAGTAAAAATACAGACTCAGCGCCTGGCAAGCCAAATAGACCAAACAGCCTGTCCTGTGCAGGCGCATAATGCCAGCGCGTAAAACTTATGCTGCTATTGGATAACGCCGCGGGCGCCTCAAAACTAATGTTAACTCTGCTGTTATCAGCTTTTAACTGACTAATATGAATGAGACTCGCTTTGCCCGTAGCAAAATAGTCCCATTCCAAACCCGCTAGCCACCAGTTATTGGCATAGGCACCAACCATTTGTACTGTCGCACCAGAACCCGGAACAACCTCAGTCAGCTCAGCCGTTAATTCAGGCGAGCCGTTATCAGACAATTTCCAAAGTTGCAGCCGCTTTTCATTCATTTCACGCAGTGCAAAAGCCTGGTCTCCGAGCGCCAGGCTAACAGGATTGACCAGATCAACAGGCAGCTGATCGATGATAACTATCTCATCAGCCTGCAAAAAATGACAACAAAGCAGTAATATCACACTGCTGATTCCATGGTTCTTGCTAATCATGCCATCAGGCTCCCTGCACTTTATGATGTTACTTAGGCTTACCCGTATTAAGTTGTGGCTAATACAGGAATAATTTGACATGCCATTATCAACAAAACGTACATAAGAGCAACATAAACTTAAAGCTAGCAACCGCAAAAACTGGCTATGATCCCAACCCGGTCTAACATCGTAATTTATACTTGTCGTCAAGATTAAGCTCTGCCTTTGCAAGCAAACCGCCCATTAACCGGTCTGATCCAGTAACCGAACTGTTTCAGTAACCAAAGCAACCGCAGGAACATCTGATGAAATACCTGAGTTTTATTGTCGCCTTACTCTTATCGTTGCTGGTGTTTTCGGCGTTAAACGCGCCGGCGCAAGAGCAGGCCGTCAGCAGTAGGTATACCGTGCAGCAGCCCGACGACAAGCTACCGTCGACGGCCCAGCTTGACAGCATTGTACTGGGCTCTGGCTGCTTCTGGGGCGCCGAAATGCGCTACGAGCGGCTAGCCGGGGTGGTTGATGCGGTGTCGGGCTACGCTGATGGCCAAGGGGTAAAACCTACTTATCGGGCCATTACCCAGCGCAGTAATAAAAATAACCCCAATAACCATGCTGAAGTGGTGCAGGTTACCTTTAACCCGCAACAAATCAGCCTGGAAGCCTTGCTGCAACATTACTTTGAAAGCCACGACCCAACTCAGCTGAACCGCCAGGGTAATGATATTGGTACCCAGTATCGTTCTATTATTCTGACCAATAGCCCTGAGCAACAAGCCCGCGCACAAGCAGTACTGCAGCAATATCAACCGCTGTTAACGGCGGCCGGTTATGGCAAAATAGTGACCCAACTAAAACCACTGCCTGAGTTTTTCCCGGCTGAGGAGTATCATCAGGATTATATTGCCAAAAACCCTAACGGCTATTGTCCGGACCACTCAACCGGCGTGCGCTTTAACCGCGATAGCGCAATACAAACTGCGGCAATTGATAACAATCCGCTGCTAACCGGCAAGCAGATAGTCGTGATTGATTCCGAAAGTTACTGCCCTTACTGCGAAAAGTTTAAAGCCGAGGTGGCTAATGATTATCAGGGCGATATTCCGCTGAATTTTCGTTTTGCCCGCCAGCTTGCCGGCTTAGCCATTAAAACCGATACCAGCGCAACCCCGACTATCATCTTGCTGCAGGACGGCCAGGAAGTTTTTGCATTCAGAGGTTATTTGGCTCCGGACGAGTTTTACCTGCTGCTAGGTAAATTTAAACTGGGTGACAGCGAAGCCTTTAATGTCGCTTTTGACAAAGGCACCGATCAGCAGTTTTGCAAAGAGTATCAAATTTTTAAAAACACTCCCGATGGCGTTTTTGTCGATAAACTCAGTGGCGCTGCACTGTTCGATACCCGCGACCGCTTTGATTCCGGCACTGGCTGGTTATCCTTTACCAAAGCCGTTGCCGGCGCTGTGACCGAACGGCCCGACAATCGCTACGGCATGCGCCGCACTGAAATTCGTGCCGCCATTTCCGGCATTCATTTAGGCCATGTTTTCCCTGATGGCCCCAAAGGCCAGCCCCGCTATTGCATTAACGCTACCGTGCTGGATTTTATGCCGCGCGGCTAAGTGTTGATCTTGGCTACAACCTGACGGCTTCAGCCGCGGCCACTACTGCAGGCGCGGGTTTATGCCGAATAGCCAGAGTTAATCCGGTGAGGATAATCAGCAGCACCCCGGCCAGTTGCAATGGGCTTAAACTTTCATTAAACAATACCCAGCCGGCCAGAATAACGGTAACCGGCTCCAGATACGCCAGGGTGGCATAAACCCGGGTAGGCAGATGTTGCAGCGCAACAATGGCGCAGTAAATGGCGATAAACCCAGGAAAAAGGCCAGCCAATGCTATCCAGATCAGCTTATCTGTCGTTGGCAGATTGATGCCAGTTAAAAACGGCAGCACGCAACAAGCGCCAATCAGCAGCTGATAAAAGGTGCGTTGCAGCTGAGAATGTGCCGGCAGTGACCGGCGGTTCAGCAGTAAAAAGCTGCTGTAAGCCAGTAACGACAGCAAACCAAACAGCAGCCCTGGCAACTGGCTGGTGTCCAGTACCAAATCAAACTTAAACTGCTGCAACATGACAAAACCAAAGAACGACAGCGCGATCAGGCTGGAATCGGCCACGTCGAGTTTTTCATGTAGCAACCAGTGGGCGACAAAGGCCGATAACGGCGGCGCCAGATACACCAGCATAATGGCATTGGCCAGGCTGATAAAGTTGATCGCCGTTAAAAAGCACAGCATAAAGCTGGCCAGCAGCACGCCGTTTACCGCCATCCGCCAGTCGGGCTTACCCCGTAGCGACCTCAATTGGCCGGTTGCCAACACAAAAATCAATAAGCACAAACCACCCACTGCCAGCCGGTAAAAGGTCAGCTCAGCAGCCGCCAAACCACTAACACGGGCAATAATGCCACTGCTGGCCATCGCCACTGCCGAAACCAACGCCAACAATGCATAGCGCCCCATAAGTTTACTCCAACATAAAACCGGCTGATTATGCCGGTTTTATTTACCACTAACGAGATGATTTAACGGCTTTTTTTAACCAGAGTTGCGCATACCCGCCGCTATACCGGCGATACTGACCATCAGCGCCCGGCTGATCATCGGGTTTACCCGCTCGGGCTGGTGCCTTACCCGGTACAACAACTCAGCCTGCAGAATATGCAGCGGGTCAACGTAGGTATTGCGTAGCATTATCGATTCGCGGATCCAGCCCTCGCGCGCCATTAAGGTATCGCTGTGGATCAGCTTTAGCAGCAGCTCGCGGTCGGCCGTTAACTGAGAGCGCAACTGCTTGCCTAAATGCTTTAACTCGTCCGGTACCAGTACCTTATCGTAGTAAGCGGCTATCTCGCTATCGGCTTTTAAAAACACCATCTCCAGCATCGACATGCGGGTCGCGAAAAACGGCCATTGCTGCTGCATTTCGTCCAGCAGCGCCGTGTTGTCTTGCTCGACGGCTTTGGCCAGAGCAGAGCCCGCACCCAACCAGGCCGGTAGCATTAAGCGGTTTTGCGACCAGGCGAAAATCCAGGGTATCGCCCGTAAGCTTTCCACACCGCCGGTGGGGTTGCGCTTGGCAGGCCGGCTACCCAGTGGCAACTGGCCCAGCTCCTGCTCGGGGGTAGCTGCGCGAAAATAAGCGACAAAGTCTTTATTGTGACGCACCACGGCGCGGTAAGCCTCGCACGAGTCGTCGGCCAGCTGTTGCATCAGTTCGCGCCAGCGTTGTTTGGGTACCGGCGGTGGCAGTAATAAGCCTTCCAGTACGGCGCTGGCATACAGCGCCAGGCTGCGCTCGGCCAATTTGGGCAGGCCAAATTTAAAGCGGATCATCTCGCCCTGCTCGGTTACCCGCAAACCGCCCGCCAACGAACCTGGTGGCTGCGATAAAATCGCGGCGTGCGCCGGACCGCCGCCACGACCAATGGTACCGCCGCGGCCATGGAATAAGGTAAGTTGTACCTTAGCCTGCTGGCAAATGGCCACTAAGGCTTCCTGCGCACTGTACTGCGCCCAGGCTGCGGCAAACACCCCAGCGTCTTTGGCCGAGTCAGAATAGCCAATCATCACTTCCTGCTTGCCGTTAATATAGCCGCGGTACCAGTCGATACTGAGCAGTTTGCGCATACAATCTGGCGCGTTTTGCAAATCGCTTAGCGTTTCAAACAGTGGTGCCACCGGCATCCGGAAGCTGCTACCCGCTTCTTTTAAAAGCAGTTGTACCGCCAGCACGTCAGACGGTTTACCGGCCATGGAAATCACATAGGTGCTAAGCGCTTCGCTACCATGGCGGGCCACAATGTCACAGGTATCCAGCACTTCCTGCACATCTGCTGACGGCTGCCAGTTTTTTGGAAACAATGGCCGTTTATTAGCCAGTTCGGCCAGCAAAAAGGCCTGGCGGGCGCCCTCGTCCCAGGCGCTATAATCACCCAGGCCCAAATGCTGGGTTAACTCGGCAAATACCTGAGCATGACGGCCGGCATCCTGCCGAATATCCAGCTTTAACAAGGTTAAACCAAAGGCATAGGCGCGCCTAATAGTATCCAGCAGCCGGCCATTGGCGATAACGGCCATGCCGCACTCCAGCAGCGACTGATAACACAGCAGCAAGGGTTCAAGTAACTGCTGATTATGCCAGATTAATTCCTGCGGCCGTTGTAAGCGGTCATGTTTCAGTGCTTCGGTAAGCCAGTCACGGCTGCGCAGCAGGCCTGCCCGTAATTGATTCAGCACCAAACGATAAGGCTCACTGGCCTCGCCGGCTATTTGACGCAACGCAGCATTGGCCTGATACATCGACAGCTCACTGCTGAGAAAATCTAAGTCAGCAGCAAATAAATCGGCGGCTTTCCAGCGGCTGAGTAACAACACCTGGCGGGTTACCTTGGCGGTGACAAAGGGGTTGCCGTCGCGGTCGCCGCCCATCCAGGAAGAAAATTTTACCGGCGCCGCGTCTAATGCCAGGCCGTTGCCGGTAGCCGTTAGCAGCTTGCTATCCAGCTCGCGTAAAAAATCCGGAATGGCTTGCCACAGGGAGCTTTCAATCACCGCAAAGCCCGATTTTGCCTCATCTACCGGCGTCGGGCGCTGTTCGCGAATTTCATTGGTATGCCAGGCCTGAGCAATCAGCTCGCTGAGCCGCAGCTCCACTTTTTGTTGTTGGGCAGCGGTTAACTCCTGCTCCAGTTCGGCTAAACAGCCGGCAATTTCGGTCAGTTTATGAATAAGGGTACGGCGTGACACTTCAGTGGGGTGAGCGGTTAATACCAGTTCAATCGATAAATTGGCCACCGCTTGTTTTACTTTACCGCCATCGAGCTTTTTATCGTCCAGCAAACTAAATAACTCTTGCAGTGGCTCGGGCTTTTCAATGCTGGCATGGCCAATCCGGCTGATGGTATGGTGTTGCTCGGCTAAATTGGCCAGGTTTAAAAACTGGGCAAAGGCGCGCGCCACCGGCAATAGCTCGTCGTCGCTTAAACCGCGTAGCACCTGCTTTAGCTTATCGGCCTGTAATTCCTCGCCCTGGCGCGCCGCCTTGGCCAGGGTACGAATTTGTTCTACCCGCTCCAGGACAGCGTCGCCCAGTTGCTGGCGGATGGTTTCACCCAGTTGGGTACCCAGCAAGCCAACATTGGTTTTTAGTGCAGCGTAATGGTCCATTTCAGCATCTCTGTTTTGATTAAGTATCACGAATACCTTCACCCTAGCCTGTTATCAACTGGTACTCAACACTGACAGATTACCAAGGCAGCAACGAAATTGGTAAGACCAAATTACCACGCGCTGACATCGCTGTTCATCCGGTAAACTATGGCGTAAAATTCCAGGATAAACTCATGCTATAGTGCGTCAGCACTTTGAAACACTAGGAAACACATGACCACACCTGCAAGCCCCCCAAGCCGCCCTGTTAAGCAGAAAAAATCCGGCTTTTTAAGCAATATGATTTTTAATATTGTGATTCCGGCAGTGATACTTAGCCGCTTTAGCGGCGAAGACGCGCTGGGCCCGGTGTGGGGGGTGGTGGTGGCACTGGCCTTTCCATTACTGTTTGGCCTGTGGGAGCTGGTGAAGCTGGGCAAGGTAAATTTTTACTCCATTCTGGGTATTATCAGTGTGCTGCTAACCGGTGGCATCAGCCTGCTGCAACTCGACCCTGCTTATATTGCGATTAAAGAAGCGATGATCCCGGCGATTATTGGCATAGTGGTACTGGCAAGCCAGTACACCCCTTTTCCGCTGGTGAAAAAGCTGCTGATTAACCCCGATTTACTGGATATTGACAAGCTGTATCAGGCACTGGCCGCCGCGGCCAATCGCGAGCTGTTTGAACAGCGGGTAAACCGTGCAGGTTATATCGTAGCGGCGGCGTTTTTTGTGTCGGCGGTACTGAATTATGTGCTGGCCAAAGCCATCGTTGTCAGCCAGCCCGGCACTACGGCGTATGCCGAAGAACTGGGCCGGATGACCTGGCTAAGCTACCCGGTGATAGTGCTACCGGTAATGGTGATGCTGATGGGCGCCATTTATTATATGTTTACCCAAATAGGCAAATTAACTAACCAGCCGCTGGAAGAGTTTATTCTGCAGTAGATTTATGTAAATCCGCTCTTAACGCCGCCAGCTCCTGTTGCAACTGCTGCATTTGTAATAACAATTGCTGCTGAGCAGTCTGGGCTGCATCATGTTCTTCCTGATGTTCTTCGTCGTGCATGCTTTGCACGGCATTAACGATAACCGCAATAAACAGGTTTAACATGGTAAAGGTAGCAATCAGAATAAAAGGCACAAAAAATGCCCAGGCATAAGGAAATTCGGCTATAACCGGCCGGGCAATACCCATCGACCAGCTTTCCAGCGTCATGATCTGAAACAGCGTATACAACGAGGCCCCCAGGCTGCCAAACCACTCAGGGAAGGCTTCACCAAATAGCTTAGTGACCATTACCGCCGCCACGTAATACACCAGCCCCAGCACCATGGCAATTGACAACATGCCGTTTAACGACTTGACCAAAGCGCCAACAATTTTGCGCATCGACGGTACAAAAGTTAGTACCCTTAACACCCGCAGCACCCTTAATGCCCGCAGTACCGCAAAAGGCCCGCTGGCAGGTACCAGGGCAATACCGACCACAATAAAGTCAAACAAACTCCAGGCATCTTTAAAAAATGCCAACCGGTGCACATAAATCCGT
This sequence comes from Arsukibacterium ikkense, assembly GCF_000987775.1. GTDB lineage: Bacteria > Pseudomonadota > Gammaproteobacteria > Enterobacterales > Alteromonadaceae > Alishewanella > Alishewanella ikkense. Next base: position 2,547 of record NZ_LAHO01000015.1, on the reverse strand, counting down.
AAGCCAATTTCAACCACAAATACCGCCAGAATAACGCTATCAACTAAGCGTAACGCTGTGCCGGCAACCTGCATTAGTGCAGACGATGTTTCCAGCCCCAGTAACACGGCATTAAGTAAAATCAGCGCCAGCAAGCTGCGCTGCACACTGGTACGCTGCAAGAAATGGCCTGCTTTGTATCGAAAAGAGCTTACCTCTGGTAAGGCGTTACTACTCATACTGCACCTCAAAACTAAACTGGCGCTATTGTATGTCAGCCAGCTGACAGATCAATCAACAGAACAGCCGCTACCGCGAAAATATCTGCCTGATAAATTTATTACATCATTATTTTTCACATAAAAATAACCTTAAAATATCAATGCATTAGGTGATATAGCATAAAAAAGTTCTGATATCGGCGCGAGCTTCCATATTTGGCATAGCCGCCTTACCGGCCATGCAGCAGGCTAAAGCGGCATTACCTGCCCCAGGTGGTGTAAAAACAATAATTTAACAGAGGATAAAACAAATGAAATTTGGCAGAATATTCCGGATATCTCTTTTAAACACAGCACTGGCGATCAGCGCTGTGGCGCAAGCCAATAACCTGGCGCTTACCGGCCCTGGCGCCGGTGCCGATGGCTCCAGCAAAGTGAGCGGCAGCAGCTATGGTGATGTAAAAGATGGTAATTTACAAAGTTACTGGCAGCCAGCCAGCAATAACGGCCAGCGGGTGTCGGTGAAATGGAGCAGTGCGGTTACAGCCAGTCAGGTGGTACTGAGGGAACAGGGTAGTAATGTCACCAGCTGGCGGCTGGTAAATCATGATAACGGGGCTGTACTGGCTAGCGGTACCGGCATTGGCAGTAGCCGCACAGTTAACTTTAATCCGGTTAGTACCAAAAAGCTTAATCTGGAAATTCTCACTGCCAGCAGCGCCCCAAGGATTGCCGAGTTTGAAGTGTACGGCAATGCCGCTAACCCGGTTGAGCCAGGCCCCGTTAATGCGTGCGCGTCATCGCCGCAAGGTTATGCCTCGCTAAATGGCGGCACCACTGGCGGTGCTGGCAGTAATGCCGTAACGGTCACGGTAAGTACCGGCAGCCAGCTGGTCTCGGCTTTAAATAACCGAGATGTAAACCGGCCGCTGACGATCCGGGTCAATGGCACTATTACGCCTGGCAATTCAGGTGGTGCAAGCAAGTTTGATATTAAAGATATGAATAACGTCAGTATTATCGGCGTAGGCAACAATGCGCTGCTTGACGGTATTGGTATTAAAATCTGGCGCGCAAATAACGTGATCATCCGCAACTTGCGCATTCGCTACGTGAACATCGGCGATAAAGATGCCATCACCATTGAAGGTCCGGCCCGCAATATCTGGATTGACCATAACGAAATTTATAACCGGCTGAATGTTGATAAAGATTTTTATGACGAGCTGATCAGCGGTAAAAAAGATATTGATAATGTCACTATTTCCTATAACTACCTGCACGACAGCTGGAAAACCTCGTTATGGGGCAGCAATGATTCGGACAACTACAACCGGCGCATCACTTTTCACCACAACCACTGGCATAAAGTAAATTCGCGCCTGCCGCTGTTCCGCTTTGGTCAGGGGCATATTTACAATAACTACTACAACGATATTCAGGACACTGGCATTAACAGCCGGATGGGTGCCACCATCCGTATTGAAAACAACCTGTTTGAAAATGCCAAAAACCCAATAGTGTCGTTTTATTCCAACAATATTGGTTACTGGGACACTCGCGGTAACAGCTTTAGCAATGTTACCTGGCAGGAAAACCCCGGCAGCGGCATTATCGCCGGCCCCAATGTGCAGCCCACGGCAGTGCTAAACCTGCCCTACAGCTTTAACCTGCTACCCACCAATCAGGTAAAAGCGCACGTCCTGGCAAACGCCGGCGTAAATAAATGTAGTTTTTAAGCAAAACAGCAGGCGGCCCGGTCGCCTGCCCATATTTTGCAGCCAAGCATATTTATAACACCTTAAAGTGGCTAATTTATATTTAGGTCATAATGCAACATGACAATAAAACATGGACCATCACATGGACAGGCACAACAACACTCCTTAATGACAATCTTCAGAATCTTGACAGCCGGGTAATCAACAACTAACTTTACCACTGTATATTTAAACAGCTATGCAGGTGCGATATGCCCAGACCCCGCAAAGCCCTTATCGCCGTCGAGGATACGCCTTACTATCATGTGGTTTCCCGCTGCGTGCGCCGCTCCTTTTTGTGCGGCATCGACAGCCATACCGGCCAGAGCTACGAGCACCGCCGCGCCTGGATTGAGCAGCGTATCCGCCTGCTGGCCTCGCTGTTTGCTATTGATATTTGTGCCTATGCGGTAATGGCCAATCACTTGCACCTGGTGGTTAAACTGCATCCCGCAGAGGCCAAAGATTGGAGTACACAACAGGTGCTGTCGCGCTGGACCAGTCTGCACAAGGGGACGTTGCTGGTGCAGCGTTACCTGGCCAGCCCCCCCCTAAGCACCGCCGAGCTGGACACAGTTCACAGCTGT
>NZ_LAHO01000024.1 GCF_000987775.1 Arsukibacterium ikkense | reverse complement strand
TCAGGCGTATTCCTTTACCGCATTAGCGCAGTATCTAAACATCAACATCTGTGAGGGCATGGATAATTGATCAGATCTTTTCTGTTGTGCCTGTCCTTCAAAGTTGGTTAGCTGAACATACCCATCTTCGCCCGTCGATTACACCGGGCTTACCTTCTAAAGTTTCAGACCAAAAATCTGAATGATGCCTACCGCGATCAGATAAATAGCCACAACGTAGTTTAAAATCTTTGGCCGGATCAGTATCAGAATACCGGCAATGATGGAGAGCACTGGAATAAGGTCGATATGAAGAGTCATAATTCTGTCCTTTTTTGATAAAGCTTAGTGGGTTAACCAAAAGCATTGTGCGACCTGCCAGGGTTTATAGCAATTTATTTAAAAACGAGCTGGCGCTATTGAATTAGTCAAGCAACCTCACTTTGTCTGATTAAGCCGCTCAAATGCTGCCGTTAAATCGGCAAGTAAGTCATCGACATGTTCCAGGCCGATATGCAGCCGCAGTAAAGGCCCGCTATAAGGCCAGCGGCTGGCGGTGCGCAGTTTTTGCAGCTGCATGGTGGCGGTAATTAAACTCTCAAATCCGCCCCAGGAAAAGCCCATTTTAAAATGGGCCATACCCTCGATAAACGCTTCTACCTGCTGCTGGCTACCTTGCTTTAACACAAAGGAAAACAAACCATTACTGCCGCTGAAATCACGCCGAAAAATAGCGTGCCCGGGGTGAGTTGGCAGTGCCGGGTGCAATACGGTTTCCACCTCCGGCCGCTGTTGCAACCAGTTGGCAACCGTCAGTGCGCTTTGCTGATGTTGTTGCAGCCTTACGGCTAAGGTGCGCAAACCACGCAACGCGGTATAGGCATCATCGGCCGAGGCACAATAACCCATTAAATAACTGTGCTCACGCAAGCGTGGCCAGTGCTGCTCATTGGCACTGGCGGTGCCTAGCATTACATCAGAGTGGCCGACAATATATTTCGTCGCCGCCTGAATGGAAATATCCACTCCCATTGCAAAAGGCTGACACAGAATAGGCGAAGCCCAGGTGTTATCTAAGATTGTCACGATATTATACTGGCGGGCAATATCACAGATAGCCGGAATATCCTGTATCTCTAAGCTGAGTGAGCCGGGTGATTCCAGAAATATCGCTTTAGTATTTGGCCGCAGCAGTGTAGCAATACCGGCACCAATTTGCGGATCATAATAGGTGGTTTCAATACCCAGACCTTTTAGCAACTTATCGCACAAGGCCCGGGTGGGCTCGTAAACGCTATCGACCATCAGCAGATGATCACCACTTTGCAAAAATGCCAGCAAGGCGCCGCTGACCGCGGCGGCACCGCAAGGGTACAGCGCACAGCCAGCACCGCCTTCCAGCTCACATATCGCTTCTTGCAGGGCAAAATGGGTGTCGGTACCGCGCCGGCCATAAAACGGTACCCGGTTACCACGCTGCAAAGTGGCTTGCTTTAGCTCACTAAAAGTATCAAACACTATGGTAGAGGCCCGCACCAGGTGAGGGTTTACCGCATAACCGGTATATTTTTTTGCCCGGCCGGCGTCGATAAGTTTGGTATTTTTATGCATGGACACGCCTCGCTGCGACTTTGGTCGAATATAAAAGACATCTGGATGTCTGTAGCATGCTAACCTGTTTCTAGTGAAAGATCACGACCCTTCGCGGTCAATAACTGATCCCGCCGTTATTAACAGCAGTATTGCATCATACACACAAAGTTTGCGGAAGTTTGACAAGCCCGCTGTGGCCGCCTAAGTTTTAATGATAACAACAAGGAGCTTATTATGCGCAGTGCCGCTATACACCCATTAGTACTGGCGATCAGTACTGCTTTGCTCAGCCCCGCCTTCGGGGTGCAGGCTCAGAGCAGCAATAACCAGCAAGCTGATGAACAGAAAATTGAGCAAATCGTGGTAACCGGTACCCGGGTTGCCGGGCGATCGGTAGATGATACCGCCGTGCCGATAGATATTGTGGGCGTTGAAGCTCTGGAGCGCTCGGGTTCCACAGAGCTTAATCAGGTGCTGTCTATTGCTTTACCATCATTTAACTTTCCCCGCCCCGGCCTGGCCGACGGTACTGATACTATTCGCCCTGCAACCTTACGCGGTTTAAGCCCTGACCAATCGTTGGTGTTAGTCAACTCGAAACGCCGCCATGCCGCTTCGCTGGTGAATGTTAATGGAACCATTGGCCGTGGCAGCTCAGCGGTAGACTTAAATACCATTCCTACTGCCGCCATTCGCAGTGTTGAAGTACTGCGAGACGGTGCCTCAGCACAGTATGGCTCTGATGCCATTGCCGGCGTAATTAACGTACGGCTGCGTGATGCCAGTGAAGGCGGCAGCGTCACCTTGTCGTACGGCTACCGCGACTCTGCTTACACTGTACCGGTTACGCCACCACCTGCCGATGCCACCTGGAGTGCACCAGGCCAGATTAAACGCAGCGTTAACGATGGCGAAACCCTTAACCTCTCCGGCTGGAAAGGGTTTGCCTTACCAAACAACGGCTACCTGACGTTAACCGCTGAGTATAAAGATGCCGAGCGGACCGAGCGCGGCGGCTATGACGTCCGCCAGCAGTACCCGCGGGTTAACGGCGAGTATGACCCAAGAGAGCAAACCATCGAGCGCTTTAACGCCTGGTATGGCGAGCCGGAAATGCAGCAATTTACCTTGTTTGCTAATGCTGGAATGTTGCTGGATGGCGGCAAGCTTTATGGCTGGGCCAGCTACCAGGATAGATCGGCCCGCTCTGGCGGTTTTTACCGGCGGGCAATAGATGACCGTAACGTGATTGAAGTACACCCGGATGGCTTTCTACCTATTATTGCCCCGGATGTTACTGATACCAGCTTTGCAGTAGGCTACGAGTGGGAACTGGCTGACTGGAGCATGGATGCCTCTGTGGTATATGGCATGAACGAAATGGCGTTTACCATTGAAAATACCGTAAACCGTTCTATCGGCCCTAGCAGCAAAACAGAATTTGACGCCGGTGGTTTCGATTACGACCAGTGGGTATTTAACTTATCGGCGGTTACCTCGTTCGACGTTGCAAGCTTTGCCTCGCCGGTAAACCTGGCCACTGGCGTGGAGATTCGCCGCGAAGGCTACTCAATTTTTGCCGGCGAACCCGACTCTTATCGTAACGGCGGTGTGTTGCTGCCTAATGGTAACCCGACGCAGTCCGGCTCTCAGGTATTTCCGGGATTCCGGCCGGCGAACGAGGTGGATGAAAACCGGCGTGCTGTCGGCGTTTACGTTGATTTAGAAGCTAATATTACCGATAACCTGCTTGGTTCTATTGCGCTGCGGGCCGAGGACTATTCTGACTTTGGCAATAATGTTACCGGCAAGCTGGCGCTGCGTTATGATGTCAGCGACAGTGTTGGCCTGCGCGGCAGCCTGCAAAATGGTTTCAGGGCACCGTCACTGCAACAGCAATACTTTACCAGCACCTCAACTAACTTTATTGACGGTATTCCATTTGATATTACCACCTTCCCGGTGAACGACCCGGCAGCCATTGCCTTGGGCGCCCGCCCATTAGACGCGGAGGAGTCTGTCAATTTTTCATTGGGCGCGGTGTTCAGGGTGGGCGATTTAACCCTGACTATTGATGGCTATCGCATCGACATTGACGACAGGATAGTGCTGTCAGAAAACCTGACCCAACCTAATGTCCGTGCTTATCTGGAATCGCTGGGTTTAATTGGGATTGGTGGGGGGCGCTTCTTTATTAACGGAGTGGATACCGAAACACAGGGGCTGGATATTGTTGCCAATTATCCGGTATTTACTGACAGTATGGGACGGTTCGATTTAACCCTGGTGGCCAATGTAAATAGCACCAAAGTCACCAGGATCCCGCAAACGGCTGAGCTGTCAGCACTGGATCCCGCACCGGTGTTATTTGGCAGGGTAAACGTATTAACCTTTGAGAAAGGCAACCCTAAGAACAAATTGGGAGCGCATGTTAACTGGAGTTTAGATCGCTTTGGCGCCACCTTCAGGGCGACCCGCTATGGTGAAGTGTTAACACCGAATGCCAACCCAGCTAACGACTTTACCCTGGATGCCACCACCTTAATTGATATTGAAGCGCGCTATCAGCTGACAGCCAATATGCGGCTGGCGTTTGGCGCTGACAACCTGTTAGATGAGTATCCAGATGCCTTTCCCATTAACTTAAATGGTACCGGCAATACGCCGTTTTCTAATTACTCACCCTATGGTCGCTCAGGCCGGCTGGTGTATGGCAGAGTCAGTTACGATTTTTAGCCCCAAGGCGATAAATGCAAAAAAGGCGCTACGGCGCCTTTTTTATAACATGCCGCTTAGCTCGGCGGTGGTAATTAATCGTTCCAGCTCAGGCCGGGCAAAGTAATAGCCCTGATAGTAACGAATACCCAAACCCAGCAGGCAATCCAGCTCGGCCTTGGTTTCCACCCCTTCTGCCAGCACCATGGTGCCTTGCAGCTCACACTGGGCAATGGTTTGCTCAACAATAAATTGTTTAGCTGGATTATCCTGGATATTTCGAATTAGCTGCATATCCAGCTTTAAAATATGCGGTTTTAATTCAATTAGCCAGTCCAGCGTAGCAAAGCCTGAACCGTAATCGTCGATGGCGGTTTTAAAACCGCGCTTGGCATAGCTGCGAAAAATACGGTTTAAATGGTCTTTGTCCGGAATTTGCTCGCCTTCGGTAACTTCAAATACCAGCTTGGTTAAATCAAAACCGTATAAGTCGGCCGCTTCAATGGTGGCTTTAATACAGGTTTCCGGGTTGTACACCGCATTGGGTAAAAAGTTAATATTCAGGTAGGTATTGCAACCCAGCTTGGCTGCCGTTTCAATGGCTTTTACCCGGCAGGCCTGGTCAAAATAATATTTATTACTGTCGTTGATATGCTCAAACACCCAACCGGCACCCTGCCCTTGCGGGCCGCGCACCAGTGCTTCATAACCGCAAATAATCTGATGCTTCCAATCGATTATCGGCTGAAACGCCATGCGGATTTGGAAGCCTAAAGATTTACCACTTAGGCAGTCGCTGCAGGTTTGTTGTTTAATTTGTGCTGGAAAATCCATCAACTACATCATCTTCTGTAAATGATCACTGTCTTAACTCTAGCGATTATTACGCGGTATTACCAACTATAGATCGGGAAAACTCGTTAATCAGGCGCAACATCACGACCAAGCGCCAGTGCATAAACTGCGATCAAGCGCTGCCCTGCTTGCTCAGCCGTTTTACCAAAAGCCACTACGCCATCTTTATGGCCGGCCATGGTAAAAACTCCTTGTTGCAATACATTGGTTTCCGTAAAAAGCCGGGCCACTTCGTCGGCCATGGCGACGGTGCCATAAGGTACCCCGGCACCGGTTTGCGGCAAAGCAAGTGCTTCGGCCTGCAGCCAGATATGCGGGCAATGAGCATGAATGATAAAATTGATGCGATCGCTAAGCTGATATAACTGGCCGTGGGTCATCGCCTCCGACGAAGGTTTGGTTTGGCCCAGTGCCGTTATCTGGTTTTGCGCCACCAGACATTCACTGACTAACGCATAATCAGCGGCGGTTATCTTGCTAATACCGCCCGTCTGGCTACCGCTAATAATAAACTGATCGCTGGCGCCAAAGCGCTGGCTGATATTACCAAAACCATAATTATCATACCGCTGCGGGCTCTGGCCTAACATGCCCAGCTGCAACATAATCTGCCTCCAGCTGCTTAACTCCGCAACCTCCTCAGCCTTGAGTACTGCTTGCACCTGATAATTTAACTGATATTTTATAACCCCTTCCTGCTCGGCCATCGTATTACTCTGCTTTAACTACACTGTCGCTATTATAAAGCCCGCGGCTAACCAGACCAGCCGCATAGCAGGCCAAAACTGGCAAGCACAGGCCAGAGCTGTATAATAGCCACCAATAACTGACAAGGCCCGATGCCAAGTATGAAATACAAAGACCTACGCGATTTTATTAGCCAGCTGGAACAACGCGGCGAGTTGGTGCGGGTAACTGCAGAAGTAGACCCGGTGCTGGAAATGACTGAAATTGCTGACCGCACACTGCGTGCCGGTGGCCCGGCTATTTTATTTGAAAACCCCAAAGGCTATAGCATGCCGGTGCTGGCCAACCTGTTTGGCACGCCGCAACGGGTGGCGCTGGGCATGGGCCAACAAGACGTCTCCGCGCTACGGGAAGTAGGTAAGCTACTGGCTTTTTTAAAAGAGCCTGAGCCACCGAAAGGCCTGAAGGATGCCTGGAGTAAATTACCAATATTTAAGCAGGTGCTAAACATGTCGCCCAAGCTGGTTAAAAAAGCCGCTTGTCAGCAAATCGTGTTGAGTGATGAGCAGGTTGATTTAACGCAGCTGCCCATTATGACCTGCTGGCCAGGCGACGCCGCCCCCTTAATTACCTGGGGCTTAACCGTTACCAGAGGCCCGCATAAAGAGCGGCAGAATCTGGGCATCTACCGCCAGCAATTGCTGGCCAAAAACAAACTGATTATGCGCTGGTTATCACACCGTGGTGGCGCGCTGGATTTTCTGGAGTTTCAAAAAGCCAATCCGGGCCAGAATTATCCGGTAGCGGTGGCGTTGGGTGCCGATCCGGCTACTATTCTGGGTGCCGTTACGCCAGTACCGGATACCTTATCTGAATATGGCTTTGCCGGCTTGCTACGCGGTGATAACACCGAAGTGGTTAAGTGCATCAGCAATGATTTGCAGGTACCGGCCAGTGCCGAAATAGTGCTGGAAGGCTATATTGCACCCGGCGAAATGGCGCCGGAAGGCCCTTATGGTGACCACACCGGCTATTACAATGAAGTAGATAACTTCCCGGTATTTACGGTTACCCATATCACTATGCGCCAGGACCCGATATATCACAGTACTTACACCGGCCGGCCACCGGATGAGCCGGCTATTCTGGGTGTAGCACTAAATGAAGTATTTGTGCCAATATTGCAAAAGCAATTTCCAGAAATTACCGACTTCTACCTGCCACCAGAAGGCTGCTCGTACCGGCTGGCAATTGTTACCATGAAAAAGCAATATCCTGGCCATGCCAAGCGGGTGATGATGGGCGTCTGGTCGTACTTGCGCCAGTTTATGTATACCAAGTTTGTGATTGTCTGTGATGACGATATCAATGCCCGTGACTGGCAGGACGTGATCTGGGCCATTACCACCCGCATGGACCCGGCCCGCGATACCACCCTGGTGGAAAACACCCCGATAGATTACCTCGACTTTGCTTCGCCAGTGTCGGGCCTGGGCTCAAAAATGGGCATGGATGCAACCAATAAATGGCCGGGCGAAACCACGCGTGAGTGGGGCGAGCCAATAGTGATGGATCCAGCCACCAAGCAACGGGTTGATGACATCTGGCATAGCCTGGGTATTGTGTTGCCGGCAAAGGAAACCAAACTTTGAGTTTTCTGATCACCATCCTGCCAGCGCAACTAAGCTTCAGGGTGCAGGACAGTGAAACCATTCTGAGTGCAGCACTGCGTGCAGGTATTGATTTCCCGCACCGCTGCAGGCAAGGCGTCTGCACCAGTTGTGTCTGTAAACTTAAAAGCGGTGAAGTGCGCTATAACGAGCCACAGCCGTTAAGCGACGTAGACAAACAACAGCAGTTTACCTATTGTTGCCTGGCCTACCCGGCAAGCGACCTGGTATTGCACCACCCATTTATCATTGGCTAAGCGCCAGCAGAGGACGAGAGCTTTATGACCAACAATGCGAACACCGCCAACCCTTCAATTGCCTGCAATGTACTGGCAGTAGAAGCACTGACACCGGGGATCAGTAAAGTGGTGTTAAGCCCGCAGCGGGCGGTGGATTACCATGCTGGCCAATATTTACAATTGGTGTTGAGCGTAGACGATAAAAGGCCCTTTTCCATCGCCAGCATTGCCAGCAGTAACCAGTTAGAGCTGCATATCGGTACGCCGGCCGGTGATAACTGGTCCAGCGCCGCGCTAACCCATATTGAGCAGCAATTTCGCGCCGGCCTGCCGGTATTGGCCGAAATTGGCCTGGGACAGGCACAATGGCGCCAAAACAGCATAAGGCCGATTATTTTACTGGCGGGCGGTACCGGTTTTTCTTATGTGTATGCGATCGCGCAAGCGCTTAGTGCTGCTGACGCCAGCCAGCCGGTATTTTTATATTGGGGCGTGCGCCACCAAGATGCCTTATATTATCAGCAGGAATTACAGCATTGGGCTAACAGCAATAAACAATTCCGCTTTATTCCGGTGGTACAGCAACCGGACAGCAGCTGGCAAGGCCGCACCGGTTTGGTTCATGAAGCGGTATTAGCCGATTTTGTCTCGCTGGAGGCCTATGATATTTATATCGCCGGCCCCTTTGCCATGGCCGGTGTTGCCCGCGCCGCCTTCACCGAACAAGGCGCCCACCTTGAGCAGATGTTTGCTGACGCCTTTGCCTATATTTAATCAGGCACAGGGCGACAGCAAATCATACCCCCTCAGCCGACAGCGCCTGCAGCAGTTCAGTGGCCTGGCTGTAACCGGCAGCCGCCGCTTGCTGCAACAGTGCCTGACCTTCAGAACGTTCCCCATCCAGAATTAAACGGGCACCGTGCCAGGCGGTCGCTACCGGATCGCCTTGCTGCAGCAAATAAAATTGCCAATCCTGCCTTTGAGCACCTAAAATACGCTGAGCTCGGCGATCGCCATTAACTGCAGCTTTTTTCCACCAATACAGTGAGGTTAATTCTTCATTCACTGGTACGTACTGCTTCACTAAAATCAGTTCTTTTTTATTGACACGGCTGAATGAACGGCCTTGCGTTACACTGTTACTCAATCTGAATAAACCCTCACCTGCGCCGCTGATCCTCACTCCCATTAATTTTTCTGGCTCAGGCTGTTTCAGCTGATCAACATTAAGTAACCGAACTATCACCCCCCGCTCATTGGTTTGCACATGAGCGACACCGTCAAGTGAAGGCAAAACAATTTCTTGCTTCTTTGTGCTAAACCATTCAGACACATCTGGCTTTATCTCTGACTCAACGGAGCGCTCTGCAACATACACTAAAGCACCCGAGACCATTTCAATCAGATTTAGCACGCTGCCTAACATTTCCTGATGTTTACCAGACCCAATCTGAGCATGAGCCCATAAATTTTGGTGATGCAATACCTGATTGGCAGATCTGGCGTTCATTGAACCTGTGACCCAAAAGTTAAGCTGTTTTGACAGCAAATGTGGCTTACCCGTAGCCTCAAATTGCCAACGCCGCATTGCTCTATAAGTGTATGAATCAAAAGCACCTTCAGGGAAACCATCAACTGCATCAACAACTTGTACCTTACCATCGCCGTTAACCACAAACTGTACGACGATATAACCAAAAGGATGCTTTCTGGAAACATCATCTGGAATATCCGGCATTGGAGCGCTAATTTGCATTGGACCTGGCTCCATACTCAGTTGGTAAGGAGCAGAATTTTGCTTAATAATAATTTTTGCAAACGCAGTTGCTGCAGCCGATTCTGCCAGTGCCCTTTGCTCAGTGTCAGCCTCTTGGTATATGCGCTTAACGATACTTGCTACTTGATCATGTTGCAGTTTTTCTGCTAATAAAAAAAATTGCAAAGCCTCTGTGATATTAACTTGCTGACCTTCGCCGTAATACGCCATAACGCCCAAATTAAAAGCTGCATCCGCATTACCTAAAGGCAATAACTCCTGAAACCCCGCTTTTGCAGCAGGATAATTCTTGTTTTCATAAGCGTATAAAGACGCAAGCCAATCGGAATAGGCATTGAAGCTAAGTAAAGTTAACAACAATATTAATATTGTCCGCATTCTCTCATCCTTAATTTAAGATTTTCGTAAAAAAATAGGCAATCCAATTTTCACCAACAGTTAAATATTAAACATTTGTCATTAAAATTAATACAACAAAAAACAAATTTGGGTGCTGGTAAGCTTCTTATTTTCATGCCAGAATCAGAGTAAATGCACTAAAGGACAATTTAACATGCAGCATAAGACCCTGATTAAAGTACGCGGGTATCATTTAGATATTTATCAACATGTTAATAACGCCCGTTATCTGGAGTTTCTGGAAGAAGCACGCTGGGGCTATTTAGAAGACAGTGGTGATATTGACTGGTTTGCCAAACATAATCTGGCCTGGGTCATTGTTAATATCAACATTAACTACCGGGTTGCGGCCACCATGGGCGATACCCTGGAAGTACTCACCCGCTTTAGTAAAGTAGGCGGCAAAAGTGCCGTAGTAACCCAGGAAGTGCGGATTGCCGGTAAGGACGCGGTAGCAGCTGATGCACAGGTAACCTTTGTTTGCCTGGATCAGCAAACCGGCAAGGCCGTGGCTATTGAAGGCGAGTTAAAAGCACGACTGGAGCAGCATATTGCTGACGCTTGAGTAGTTAACGCTTTATATGCTTATCCAGCGCCTGCTTTAACAACTCACTGGTTGCTACTTCATTGCCGCACGGCACCCGCCTTGCGGCCATCAACTCCTCAAAGCCGTCCAGAGTAGGATCGCCAATAACACACACCCCTTTTCTGATCCGAACTATATGCTTACCATCGTTCAACTGCGCCACCACCTGCTGCGCCGGGTTCTGACTCACCGGCCAGTGCTTTTTGTCCACGGTTAACCGCGGCTGTTGCTGCTTCTGCAAAAACTGCTGATAACTGGTATTAGCTGCTTGCTCAATTGCTGCCTGATCTGGTTCAGCAACCTGGTTTAGCACGCGTTGCGCCAGGCTTTCGCCACCCACTAACCTTGCCTGCGGGTCTGCGATAGCATCTATTTCGTTTTCCTGTTCAGTTACCACCGCCCCCCCAGCTGCCGTTGATTGCACATTTACACTGGGTTTACTGGCAGTAGCCAACGAAGGCGGCAGCTCTGTCGATAGTTGTTCAGCAATCTCTGCCTCAGACGGCCAAGCTGCAGTTGCGGCTGGTGTAGGCGGCGGCACAACGGGCGGCGGTTGATACAGGAAGGATATTATTGGCTCAGCGACCTGCGGCGAGGCAGGTTGACTGAATTTTGTTGTTAGCAGTAACGCCAGAATAATAGCGTGCACCAACACGGCAAGTAGCACAGCGCGGCCGTATTCAGCGAAAAACTGATGTAAGGTGTGAGTAATCGCTGACAAGAATACTGCCCTGGGGCCTGCTGATGTTTAGTCAGTTTCAGACCGGCGGGGCAGCAATTAATTCCGTGACAGTATCAACTTAGTTACTATTTTTTCATATTAATACGGATTGCTTGGGTTGTAGAAATTACTGTTTGCACCATCAATACTCAAACGGATTGGGCTAACATTAGTGCTGTTATTTAACAGGTTATAGCTTTGCCCTGGCAATAATTTGTAACGCAGCAGGTTATTAATAATCACCGGTTGGTTACAGGCGGTTTGCTGATACTGGGTCTGGCTATCAGCCCGCAGCACGTATACCTCATGCCCACCATCGACCACGCCGTTGCCATCGGCAGTAACAAATAACGAAGTTGCTTCTGACACGGCCACCACTCTGCTACCGGCACCCAACTGCGCCTGAAACACGGCTGAGCGGCCCATGCGGTCGCGCTGCTTAAAGTGGGTATCGGTAATGATGCCATTTAACTGCGGAATGGCCAGGAAGTTAGTGCTGATATTGATGGTGTTGTGGCAGAAATCGGTGACCGCTTCACTGCTAATGGCACCCTGCACCCCATCCGGATCGTAAATAAACTGGCCAAGCACATGGTTGCCAGCCGAAGTACCACCGACTACCCCACCTTTGTTATAAACGTGCATAATGGCGTCCTGCACCTTAGTGCCCTGCCACTGATTCAGATAAGCCGACTGGTCGCCACCGGCGATAAACACCATTTCTGCCGTGCGGATCACCCAATCGACATAGTCACTGTTGGCTTTGCTCTGGTTGTCGACAATTAAGGTTTCAACAGAAGCCGCATTGGTTAAACCCTGCAGGTAACTATTGTATGCGCCGGTGCCTGTGGTCCGCAGCACCACTATATTGCCGCCCTGAATATGCGGTGCTACCCGGTTAGCAAAAGCGGCATCAACATCAGCGCCACCGCCCATCAGCAATAAAGCGGGCTGATCCAGAGCCACACAGGTATCGGCAGTACTACCCACCCGGTAGTTAGTCAGCGCGCCGGGCTTAGAAGGCCGCGGGCCATAATCACAGGCCACAGTTTCCGGCGTCGTGCCTCCACCGCTACCCGAGCCGGCAAAACTAACCGTTAACTGATAATTGCCGGTGCCACTGTAGCGGGTTACCTTAACATAATGCCGTCCCGCGGCTGCCGCCTTGTAAGTGCCCACTTCCGGGTTAGCACTGCTTTGGCCAGACGCAATATAGCTGCCACTATTCCGGTACAAAAACCAATCAAAATCAACATTATTGCCATGGCTAAGGTTAACCGTAATATCTCCAGTGGCACTGGTATCGAAGTAAAACCAGTCCTGATCGGTACGACTACCTATACTGGCGCTAACCGCAGTACCAGTACATAACGGACCATTGGCGCTACTTTCGTTATTATTTTTTTCGCTTTCTTGTTGCAAACAGGCATGCGCATTGCCACAAAGCAATAGCGCAAAGGCGCCTAACAGACTTAGTGCTTTCATTGTTACTTCCTGCATATAGTTTTGTTATAGGAAATGGCCAACAGGCCAGGTTTCTTCGCCCGGCAAAATGCCAGGCAAAAAATTTCGGAGCTAACTCAGAGAGAGGGGGCTATTCGTCAAACCACTCAGACAGGTGATAGTCGGTGGCGCAATTATGCAAATAGTTATGCAGATTAGCCGGTTTGGCAACCGACCACAGTAATTTACTGGCTCTGCATAACTGTGTTTTCATAAGATTGGGTTCACAATACAACGTGTTGACTGTTTAATTACTATTCAATATTGTGCGGTTCTGGCGTTCTGTCAAGTAAACATCAGGATTAATGTAAAAAAAGCCGACAGGTACCAGAAGCGGAAAAATTTGCGGGCTGTAGAGTGACAAACGCTATTTCAAATTATTAACGCGTCTATTATTTGCCATTTTTCCAGCTTTTCGCTGAAACTCAAGCTGGCATGGGCAGGGCTGGTCGAAGGCAGCTGGATTAGCTGCAGGTTGTCAGGTAATTGCTGCTGCGCCAATACCTGACGCCGGAAGCATTGCCAGGCTTTGCCACCATTAAAGGCAATCGCGCTGATTTGACGGTGCTGGCGCATAAAATGAGTAAAATCGTTCGGCTGTTCCGCACTGATAGCACTGTCAAGGCTTCCCTGACGATGGCAATGACCAATCACATCCCACAACGCAACCCGCTGACCA
Source organism: Arsukibacterium ikkense (assembly GCF_000987775.1). Taxonomy (GTDB): domain Bacteria; phylum Pseudomonadota; class Gammaproteobacteria; order Enterobacterales; family Alteromonadaceae; genus Alishewanella; species Alishewanella ikkense. The sequence goes on along the minus strand of NZ_LAHO01000024.1, from coordinate 18,453 downwards.
AGCAAAGCCTGCAATCGTTCGGGGTAACTTAGCGTCGCGGCAAAACCCAGAATACTGGCCATTAACGGCCAGAAGGCATTGCGCGGGTGAGCATAGTATTGCTGCTGTTGCAGCGATTTTTCGCCAGGCATACTACCCAGGATCAGTAACCGCGCATCTGGCCGCGCGATGGCGGCCATACTGCTGATCACTGCTGACATTACACCAGCCCGGGTTGGTACTGCCTGGCCTTTTGCCAGGCTTGCTGCGCTTGTTGCGGCTCACCTTCCTGCTCGGCCAGATAGGCCAGCACGGCATATAAGTAACCATTGCTTGGGTTATCGCGCAGCCAGTGCTGAATTTGCTTGCGCAGCCGCAGCACCGAGCGGCCCAGCTTTATCTGGCGTAAATGCGGCCAGGCCGACGCGATATCGGCCAGCGACAAGGCTGCCACCAATCGCTTTTCTGCTGAATCAGCCTGGCCGGCGTTTGCTTCGGCCCAGGCTAAACCCAGTGCTGCAGCAGCAGATTTACGCTCTTTCGCCGGCAAGCTCTGCCAGCAATCCTGTTGCTGCTCAAACGGCTGCTCAGGCGCCAAATGCCGAATGGCCTGCGGATAAACAGCGAAGCGCTGTTGCTGCCAGCTGGCTTTATCAAACCAATGCTCAGTTGCAGCACGTCCGGCTACCACTAACAACTGCTGCCACTGGCCAGCTTGCTGCAATGCCCGCAGGTACAACTGGCCTAACGCCACGTCAATAAGTGGCTGCTGTACTAAAGACTCCAGAGTAACAACGGCCTGACGGGCATCACCCTGATGCAACAGCATCTCCGCTTCCAGATACTGGCGGCTGGGGTCGTCCTCCGCTAACGCTGCCAGTAAGCTTTGCGCAAGCTGATAATTACCGGCGTAAAAGGCAGCATAGGCTGCCAGAAAACGCTTTTCATAGTTAAAATCGCCGGCTTGCAGCGCCTGCTGCAACTCGCTGGCGGCCTGTGGCCACTGCCTTCTGGCATAGGCATGCAAACCATTGGCAAAGGCCAGCCGGGCTTTTCGCTGCCGGCGCGAGCGGAAAAAGTTAAACGACAGATGCTGAATGCGCAATACGTGCTTTACCAGCTTAAACAATAGGCTGGCCGCAACAAGTAACAGAATTAATACGATGGCGAAGCCCAGCGCGGTCATTTCAATAACGTAGCCAGCCAGCACCAGTTTGATATAGCCCGGATTATTGGTCAGCACCGGCCCGATAAACATCGCCAGGGCCAACACTGCTACCAGCAGAATGGCCTTAATCATAACTCAGTCTCCACCATGCTGTGCAGGTAGCTCTGCAGTTGCGGGCCACTTTGCAGCGCCGGCAGCGGTTGCTCACTGAGATCTAACGCCGCCAGTGCCAGCAGCTTGTCACTAAGTTGCTGTACCGCAGGCGCCGTTGCCTGGAAATGACGCTGTAGTTGGTCACTGGCTTGCTGCAAAGCACTGCGATACACCGCCGGCTCTCCCGACAATGCCGCCAGCTGAGCCAGCAACAGTTGCTGGTTCAGGGCAATCCGTACCATTAGCTGTTGCTCTGCCGTTAAGCTGAAGTAATCTTCCGGCACTGCGGCTCTGGCCGAAAATAACTGCTGCAGGCTGCTGTCCCAGTAATACTTTAAAGTGCTGCGCCAGTTTTTCAGCTCGCCTTGCGGTGCGGCAACGCTAACCGTCAGTGTCGGCTCTTGTTGCTTCAATGGTAAGCCCATACTGGTTTTGCGCATTTGCGCCAGCTCAATATGCATTGTACTAAGATCAGGTGCCTGTAGCGATGCCAGCGCGGCTAAATCAGCGGCAATAGCCTGGCGCACTTGCATTAACGAGGCGTCATCCAGCTCGGTCAGTTGTTGCTGAGCCCGCTGTAATAGCACACGGGCACTATTGAAATCCCGATTCAGCCACAGGTTATAATCGGCACGTCGCAGCAGGAATTGAATTTCGGCCAGCGCCCAGTGCCGTGGCGGCGCGCCATCACTTTGTTGCACCAGCTCACGTACGGCCTGCATTTGCTGCTGCAATTGCTGTTGCTGGCGCTGCTGCTGGGCAGTCAATTGCTGCTCCAGCGCACTCAGGCTTTGCTGCTGACTACTCAGGCTTTGCTGCAGTTGGCTCTGGCTGCTAGTAAGCAGCTCAGCACTTTGCCGGTTAATCTCTTGTTGCGCTTGCTGTAATTGCTGCTGTTGGCTTTGCAGTTGTTGCCATTGCGGCCATAACCAGTAAGCCACCGCAGCTAAAGCTGCCGCCAACAGCAGTGAGCATAGTAATGCCAGCACCGCCACAGCACCGCCACCACCGGCAGGGCGCTGCTCCTGTTCAGCAATTTGCTGCTTTAATTGTTCCAGCGGCGCTACAGTCTCTTCAGCCGGGGTTAACTCTGCCTGCTCACTCATACCATATCCTTTTTAAGCCGAATAATTTGCTGCAGCAATGCCTGATCGTTCGCGTTATCAGCCAGACTGATTTGCTCAGCCCTGATGCCAAGCGCCAGCGCCTGCTCCTGCATCCGCGGACTAACCAGCAACCAATGCCGCTGCAACAACCAGGCCTGGCCTGCGGCTGGCATCAGGGCAAACAACTGCTGCAAAATTTCGTTACTGGTCACTACAATACAACGTACCAGCTGTTGCTGCCACAGCTGCCATAGCTGCCCGCCATCCAGTGGTAATGGCAGCCGGTTATAACTTTGCACATATTTAACACTAGCACCACGAGCCAGCAACTGTTGCTTTATCAGCTCGCGGCCACTGTTACCGCGCACTACCACCACCTGTTTACCCGCAACCTGCTGTAATTGCGGTAAGGCCAGCAGGCCTTCGCTACGCTGATCCTGCGGTACTATCACTTCGCGACCGCTCCAGCGTTGCAAAAGCGCCGAGGTAGTACTGCCCACCGCCAGTAAATGGCCTGTCAATTGCTCCGGGCTGAGCTGTTGTTGCAGCGCATTGACTGCACTGACACTGACAAAAATTATCAGCTCAGCTTGCTGCAACAGGCTAATGTCTCTGGCTTTCAGCGCGACTTGCTGGGTGGTAATCAGCGGCTGGTAGCTGTAGGCAATACCCTGCTCATCCAGGCTGGCCAGTAAATTATCAGCTTTACCGGCTGGGCGGGTGATCAAAAATGGCGTGACAATACTCATGCGTTTGCCTGATAAACCTGCTGCAAAATAGCACCGGCGCCCTGTGCCAGCAATTGCTCGGCAACCTCCAGCCCCAACTGCTCGGCCAACTCGGCATTGCCGCTTTGTTCGGCGCGGATAAGCTGGCTGCCATCAAGCGAACCCACTAAACCCCGTAAATGCAGCTGGTTACCAGTAAGGGTAGCAAAAGCGCCAATGGGCACCTGACAGCCGCCTTGTAAGCGCCGGTTCATCGCCCGCTCGGCCAGCACACATAAGCGGGTAGCCTGGTGTTCCAGCGGTGCCAGCAATTGCTGAATGGTGGTATCGTCACTGCGACACTCTATACCCACCGCACCCTGGCCATTGGCAGGTAAACTTTGCTCCGGTTCAATATAGCTGGCAATGCGCGCAGCAAAACCAAGCCGGATTAAACCAGCGGCAGCCAGAATAATGGCGGCAAATTCGCCACTGTCCAGTTTGGCCAGCCGGGTATTTACATTGCCGCGCAAGTCGCGCACGGTTAAATCCGGTCGCAGAGCCTTCAGCTGGCACTGCCGGCGCAAACTGGAGGTGCCCACCACCGCCCCCAGCGGCAATTGATCAAGGCTTTGAAATTGATTTGAAACAAAAGCATCGCGCGGGTCTTCACGCTGGCAAATAGCCTGCAGCACTAACCCATCCGGAAAGGCCACCGGCACATCTTTCATACTGTGCACGGCAATATCGGCCCGGCCATCCAGCATAGCGGTTTCCAGCTCCTTGACAAATAAGCCTTTGCCACCAATTTTGGCCAGCGGCGTATCAAGAATTTTATCGCCCTGGGTCGACATCGGCACCAGCTCTACCTGCAGTGTGGGGTGATGGCGCAACAGTTCTGCTTTAACAAATTCGGCTTGCCACAACGCCAGCGCACTTTTGCGGGTGGCGATACGTACCTTCTGGCTCATGTTAGCTTTCCTTCATTGTCATTAACCGGCGCTGTAAAAAGCTGCTGATATCCGCCACTTCCTGGGCACAGACGCTGTGCTCCATCCGGTAATCGTGCCAACTGACATTAAACCCCAGGTTTTTTAAGGCATGAAATGCCTGCTGGCCTGCCGCCATTGGCACAACCGGGTCCTGGCTGCCATGGCCGATAAACACCGGGGTGGCCTTGTTAGCAGACGTTGCTTCCGCAGCCAGTTTATCCGGCGCGCACATATAGGTTGATAATGCCATCACGCCAGCCAGTTTATAGGGCAAACGGGCCAGTAAATGCAGCGCTATCACCCCGCCCTGGCTAAACCCCGCCAATACGATTTGCTCGCTACTTAAGCCTTCGCTAATCAGTTTATCCAGCAATTGCTGCACCGCAACGGCAGATTCGCGCACCCCGGCTTCATCAGCGCGGTTGCTTAAATCCATGGTTTTAATATCGTACCAGGCGCGCATCCGCATACCGCCGTTCACGGTAACAGGCCGTTCGGGCGCATGCGGAAATAAAAACCGAATGCCGGCATCCATTGGTAAGCGCAGCTCAGGCACTATTGGCGCAAAGCCATGGCCGGAGTCGCCAAGGCCATGCAACCAGACTACCGCAGCCTTGACCGGGCCGTTTGGTTTTACATCAACAAAAGGGAGTAACGCCATTATTTTGTTCCAGCTTGCTGTGGGGCCAGTACCACCGGGCTACCAGCCTGTTTAGACGCCGCATCCGTTAATAGTTGCCAGAACTCGCTGCCGGTACGATTATCTATCCACTGCTGGTCGCGCCATTCAAAGTGATGGCCATTAAATTTAGTGGCCACCCACAGCTGCTGCAGTGGGGGCTGCTTGTTAATAATAATTTTGCTTTGATCGGGGAAGGTTATCGATAATAAGCCGCCGTGCGATTCATAGTCTAAATCCAGCTCCAGCAACTCTATGGCCTCCTCTACCGCTAACAGGGTATTATCGGTCAATTCGTCATATTCTAAGTCATTCATCTGCGTCACCTGTTTGCTTTTATCGCTAAGGATGCGATTATAGAGCGTCAAGCCGTTAAAGAAATAGAAACCATGCAAACGAAGCGCATTTCATCCCAGTTTCTTTTGCCTGCCTGCATTATGCTGGGCAGCATCATGCTAACCGCCTGTGGTCAAAAAGGGCCTCTTACCTTACCACAAGCTGCACCAGAAGTGGCAGAGCCGGCAACAGAAAAGCCCGCTCAGCCAAGCGTCAGCGAGGAGCAAAGCCGTGGACCACTTTAATTATCAGCGCGATACACTGCACGCCGAACAGGTAGACCTGAACAGCCTGGCGGCAGAGTTCGGCACGCCTTGCTATGTTTACTCGAAAGCCACCATTGAGCGCCATTATCAGGCCTTTGCCAGTGCTGCGGCCAGCCACCCGCACAGCCTGGTATGCTATGCGGTTAAAGCCAATAGCAACCTGGCGGTATTAAATGTGCTAAGCCAACTAGGCAGTGGCTTTGATATTGTCTCCGGTGGCGAATTACGCCGGGTGATTGCAGCCGGCGGCAATCCGGCAAAGGTGGTATTTTCCGGTGTAGCGAAAACAGCCGATGATATGCGGTTTGCGCTGCAACTGGGTATTAAATGCTTTAATGTCGAATCAGAAGCTGAGCTGGAGCGCTTGCAACAGGTGGCCAGCAGCTTAAATATCATGGCGCCGGTGTCATTGCGGGTCAACCCAGATATTGATGCTAAAACCCATCCGTATATTTCTACCGGTTTAAAGGCCAATAAATTTGGCGTCGATATTTTAAAAGCTCCGGCCATTTACCGCGCGGCCAGCAAGATGAGCCACCTGCAGCTGGTGGGTGTGGATTGCCATATCGGCTCACAGCTCACTGAAACCCAACCGTTTTTAGAAGCGCTGGAAAAGCTGCTGCAGTTAATTGACGCCTTAAAACAAGATGATATTCACCTTAGCCATATTGATATTGGCGGCGGTTTGGGTGTCACTTACGATAAAGAAACGCCGCCTGAGCCTTATGCTTATATCAGTAAAGTGGTAGAGCGGCTGCAACAGTATCCGCAACTGGAGCTGATTATGGAGCCCGGCCGCGCCATTATGGCCAATGCCGGCATTTTGCTGACCAAAGTAGAATATTTAAAACCGGGTCAGGAAAAGAACTTTGCCATTGTTGATGCAGCGATGAACGATTTAATCCGGCCCGCGCTGTACAGTGCCTGGCAGAATATTGTGCCGGTAAACCTGCAAAGCAGCGCCAGCAGCCAGCTGTATGATGTAGTAGGCCCGGTGTGTGAAACCGGTGATTTTCTGGGTAAAGACCGCATGCTGGCTATCGCCCAGGGCGATTTGCTGGCGGTACGCTCAGCCGGGGCCTATGGTTTTACCATGAGCTCTAACTACAATAGCCGGCCGCGGGTAGCTGAGGTAATGGTAGCGGGTGATCGCTGCCACTTAATCCGGGCCCGTGAACAGTGGCAGGATTTATGGCGCGGCGAACAGCTGCTCAGTGAACAGTAATAAGGCGCCAATGATCATTAACTTTTCGAAAATGCATGGCCTGGGCAACGACTTTATGATGGTCGACAGTGTCAGCCAGAATATTTTTCTGACTAAAGAGCAAATCCGTCAGCTGGCGGATCGGAATTTCGGCATTGGCTTTGACCAGTTACTGATGGTAGAACCGCCCTATGACCCGGAGCTTGATTTTCACTACCGTATTTTTAATGCCGATGGCTCTGAAGTAGAACAATGCGGCAACGGTGCCCGCTGTTTTGCCAAGTTTGTCCGCCATCGCGGCCTGACCAATAAAAGCAAAATTATGGTCAGCACCAAATCCGGCAAAATTGCCCTGTATATCGAACAGGATGGCCAGGTGACAGTCAATATGGGCATTCCGCAGCTTGATCCGGCGCTGGTGCCGTTTAAAGCCCAAAAGCAGGAAGCCACTTACATTATGCGGGCCGACGAGCATACTGTACTTTGCGGGGTAGCCTCCATGGGTAACCCGCATGCGGTGCTGGAGGTGGACGATATTGCCAGCGCTAACGTCGCTGAATTAGGGCCGCTGCTGGAAGTACATGAACGTTTTCCGCAAAAAGCCAATATTGGCTTTATGCAGGTAGTGTCGCCGCAGCATATAAAGCTGCGGGTATGGGAGCGCGGTGCCGGTGAAACCCTAGCCTGTGGTACCGGAGCCTGCGCTGCCGTGGTAGTAGGCCAGCTGCAGAAAAAACTGGGGCCACAGGTGCAGGTAGATTTGCCCGGTGGTACCTTACATATTCGCTGGAATGGCCCGGGCCAGATTGTCAAAATGACCGGCCCGGCTGAACACGTATTTGATGGACAACTTTCGTTATGAATGACCCCCTGGCTCAGGACAAAGACGCAATCGCTGCCAGCGTGGTACTGGATTACTTGCAGGACCACCCGGAGTTTTTCCAGCACTACCCGCAGCTGTTACAACAGATGCGCCTGCCGCATCAGCAACGGGGCAGCGTGTCGCTGGTCGAGCGCCAGCTGGAAATGCAGCGCACAAAAATTGCCGCGCTGGAAGATGATATTACCCGCTTAATGTCGGTTGCCCGCCAGAACGAGCATATTTTCCATGCCCTGAATACACTGCACCTGGCATTGCTGCAAAACCCTACCCTGCAAGATGCAGAGCAGGCATTGCAACAGTTTGCCAAAAGCATGCCGCAAGTGCATGCCTGCCGCCTGGTATGCCTGCAACCGGATAGCAGCGCCATCAGCCAGTACCAGTTGTTATTGTCGCGCCGCTTAAGCAGCGACAATGTGTATCTGGGGCGTTTAAATAAAGAAGAGCAGCAACCGCTGTTCGGCGAGTCCATCCACTCGGTTGCGCTGCTGCAAATTGGCAGCGGCCCCGGCCTGGCATTGCTGGCCTTTGGCAGCGAGCAGGATGATCACTTCCAACCGGCAATGGATAGGTTGTTTATCCGCCATCTGGCCAAACTGCTGTTGTTGGTGCTACCCGGCCATGACGACAGCTGAGCCGCGCTGGCAACGCGATCTAGAACACTATCTTAGCTACCTGCGCTTTGAACGCGGCTACGCCAGCCGCACCTTACAAACCTATCGCCAGCAGCTATGTCTGCTGGCAGGCAGCGTTGCTGCTAACGCCGCTGATTTCAGCTGGCAACAACAAACAGAAAGCAGCCTGCAAACGTATCTGGCCAGTGGCCGGCGCCGCGGCCTCAGCGCCCGCAGCCTGGCGCTAACGGTCGCCGCACTGCGTGGTTTATACCGTTACCTGCAGCAGCAACAGCAAGTTAGCGACAATCCGGCGCAGTATCTGACTGTACCCAAACCTAAGGCAAAACTGCCAAAAAACCTTGATATTGATACCTTGCAGCATTTACTCAGCTTCGATAGCAGCAGTGATGTGCTGGCCTGCCGGGATAAAGCCATGCTGGAGCTGTTTTACTCTTCCGGCCTGCGTTTGGCAGAATTAGTTGGCGCTAACATTAACGACATTGACTGGCGCGAGCAGCTAATCCGGGTACGTGGTAAAGGCAGTAAAGAACGGCAAATTCCAATTGGCTCGGTGGCCTTAGCCGCCTTACAGCAATGGCGAAGCCAACGCCCGTTATTATTGGGCAACGCCACGCCAGAGGCCGATCAAAACGCACTGTTTTTAAGTAAGCAGCAACAGCGGATTTCTGCCCGCCAGGTGCGGCAACGGGTAAACCACTGGGCGAAAGTGCAGGGCCTGGGCCAGCAACTGCACCCGCATATGCTGCGCCACTCTTTTGCCAGCCACGTGCTGCAATCCAGCGGTGACTTACGCGCCGTGCAGGACTTACTGGGCCATGCTAACCTTAGTACTACCCAGGTTTACACCCACCTCGATTTCCAGCATCTGGCTGCGGTGTATGACAATGCCCACCCGAGGGCCCGGAAAAAGCCGTAATGAGCAAATTGTTTAATGTCGTTGTACTTGTTGTACTGCTATGGCCATTACTGGCCAGTGGGCATCTGGCAACAACAGCGTCGACAAACCAGCAGGTACGGCTGCAAGCCAATGATCTGGCGCAGTATGCTAAAGCCAGCATCAGCCTGCACCCTTACATTTTAGCTACCGACCGCAGTGCCTTAACCCTGGATGTGCGGCTGCCGACGGCTGAGTTGGCCGCGCTGGCTGAGCACGGCCTAAGCTGGCAAGCTCTGCCAGATAGTGCTTACCCTGAGCTTAATATCAGCAGCCAGGCGCCAACTAGTAACGATGCCAATACTGAGACTATCGCCAACTACCCTTGCTACCATACTGTGGAGGGCACTTATCAGCAGGCAGCACAGCTGGCTGCTGATCATCCGGAGCTGGCAAAGTGGTTTAGTATTGGCAGCTCCTGGCAGCATACTCAGGGTGAAGGCGGCTACCCGTTAATGGTATTACGGCTGGGCCGGCGTGAACCAGAGGCCAAGCCGGCAGATGCCAGGCCGATCCTGTTTGTGCAAAGTGCCATGCATGCCCGCGAATATGTTACCGCCGAGCTGAACTTAAGGTTTGCCCAGCAATTACTGCAAAATTATCAGCAGCAGGCAGACAGCCACTGGTTACTGAACTATACCGAAATTCACTTACTGTTTCAGATGAACCCGGATGGTCGCAAACAGGCCGAGCAAGGGTTACTGTGGCGCAAAAATGCTAACCTTAGCCATTGCCCGCAGGATGAAACCGGCGTTGATTTGAACCGCAACTTCAGTTACAGCTGGAATATCAGCAGCAATGGCTCCAGCGGCAACGCCTGCTCAACTGTCTACCGCGGCCCGCAGGCCGGCTCTGAACCCGAGACACAGGCAGTAGAACAGTATGTGCGCCAACTTTACGCCAATAGCCGCGGTAGCAGTTGGCAAGACCCGGCACCACTGGATACCATGGGCCTGCACCTCGACTTACACAGTGCCGGTGAATTGGTACTCTGGCCCTGGGGCCACACCACCAGTCCGGCGCCCAATGCCAGCCAGCTGCAAACGCTGGGCCGCAAACTGGCCTGGTTTAACAACTATTATCCCAGCCAGAGCATTGGCCTGTACCCCACCGACGGCACCAGTGACAGTATCAGTTATGGCGAACGTGGCGTCGCGGCCATTACCCTGGAGCTGGGTACCAGCTTTTTTCAAAGCTGTCCGTTTTTTACTAACGCCTTACTGCCCGCCAATCTGCCGCTACTGCATTACGCCGCTAAAGTCAGCAAGGCACCTTATCAGCTGCCAGCCGGACCCGACATTACCGGGCTTAGCGCTAATGGTGCCAGCCATGCCTATATTCAGGCCGGTGACAGCCTGACCCTGACCTTTACGGCTGATGATCAGCGCTTTAATCAAAGCAACGGCAGCGAGCCCGTACACGCCGTGGTGGCCGCCCGGATTTACCAGCATGCGCCGCCATGGCACAGCGCCAGCAGCGAACTGGCCACAGCTGACATCTTTAACAGCAATGATAATGGTACAGTCGCCAATATGCGGGTCCAGTTGTTGAGCAATGACTGGCCAGCGGGCAGGCAGCTGTTATATGTGCAGGCTGAAGATAGCGATGGCAATGTCGGTGCTGTCAGTGCAGTATTTGTCACGGTAGGCGAGCTACGCAGTCCGGTTGCGGACTTCAGCAGCCAGTGTAACTTTGTTAGCTGCACCTTTGATGCCAGTGCCAGCAGCGCAGATTCATCGATTACCGCGTACCAGTGGCAACTTTCTGATGGCAGCAGCTTCAGCGGCGCGATGATAAACCACAGCTTTGCCAGCGCGGGCAGTTATCAGGCACAGCTAACGGTAACTGATAGCAACGATTTAAGTGCTAGCAGCAGCAAAACTATCACGGTTAGTGCGCCGCCAGTTCCACCACCGCCACCAGCCACGGTAGCAAGCAGCGGAGGTAGCACCAGCGGGTATTGCGGCCTGTTAGTATTACTACTTATGCGCCGATTTTATGAGAAAAACAATGCAGATTTATAAAGCCCTCAGCCCCTTACAAGCGCTGTCGTTTGATTTAGATGACACCTTATATGACAACTCACCGGTGATTGCCGCCGCCGAGCAGGCCATGTTGGACGCCCTGGCAGAGCACGCACCGGTAAGCCAACGCACCGACAGCGATTTCTGGTGGCAGCAGCGTTTAAAGCTGGCCAAAATTGAACCGGAACTGCGCCATGATATTGGCCGCTGGCGCCTGTTGGGCATTGAAGCAGGCTTATTGGAGCTTGGCATAGCAGCTGATGAAGCCAAAACCGTTGCCCAGCAAGGCTACGATGCTTTTCTAGATGCGCGCACTAAAATCAGCCTAACCGTCGAGGTTAATGATTTACTCACTGCCCTTGCTAAACAGTACCGGCTGGTTGCAATTACCAATGGCAATGCCTGTATTAACAAAATGGGCCTGGGCAAGCTGTTTGATTTCAGCCTGCAGGCCGGGCCCAACGGTAAAATGAAACCTTATCCGGATATGTTTCAGCTAGCAGCAGAACGGCTGAAACTGGCTCCATCGCAAATATTGCATATTGGCGACAGTCACCGCGCCGATGTCATGGGCGCTTTAGCCGCCGGCTGCCAAACCGCCTGGCTCGATCATCACCAGCAAGCAGTAAGCACCTTGCCGCACATCCGGCTGACCGATGTGCGGCAGCTAAGTGCTTTGCTTAAGCTTTAACTGACGCCAGCACTTTTCCGGCGAAACCCGGCTGCCACCCAACCAATAACAAAATACAAGAGTATCGGGGGCACCACAGCCAACGACAATGCAGAAAAAATGGTGTTTGTTTTAGATTGCTGCACCGCATTTAATTGTTGCCGGTAGTGCTCGGCCAATTGCGCAGGACTTTGACCACCAAGATGATGTGTTATTGCTCCCGCCAGGGTGCCATCAGGTTCCGGTGTCGCTTCCATTCTCTCAACAGCGGCGGTTAATTCGACTATGCGCTTATTTGCGATAGTGTTATCCGAATAGGCAGTATACGCCAGGTAGCCAACCCACATTACAACGACAATACAGTAAAGCCGCTGCCAACCATTTAATCGCATAATATTTCCCTAATTTCATGCCAGATAACTATTTAACACTCAAATAGCCATTGAGCAACAAACAATCAAAACAATGATGTCTGGCAGTTTACATAAAAATTAATAACCGACTTAGTATTATGCAGGCCCTGCAGCTGGCAATATAGCTGATCGGTAATTGCAGCGGTATGCCAGCTTAGCTCTGGTAGCAACAACGGTAATACTGTTACAACACAGTCTGACACTTCACCTCCCAAAAGTGTTCTGTCGGCGCTAAGATAAGCATTACTTTTAATGAAATCCACCGGAATACCCAGGCTTTGCTTTTCAGAGAGTTTATTTGCTATTACCGTTATAGTCCCTGATTCTGGCATCTGCAGGTCGTAACTCAGCTTAATAATATTATTGTCAGTACCATTTGGATAGTTAACGACAATTCGCTTTACCTGTCGATTAACCTCTACAGCATTCTCAGAGTAACCAACTGAGAAATCGGTAGGGTTAAGCCAAATCGACTTAGGTTTAAACAAATCTACCAACGGTTGCCAGAAAGGATCGCCAGTCTTGTTATGTAATGTTTGCATCGCGGCATTCAGTTGACTCAGTCTGGTGGTGTCAAAAGTATGTTCAATTGCCAGTAACTCATTACTATTCTGACAGCTTACCGGTACGGCATCGCTAAACCGGTTCAGTGTCATATCACTTGGTATATCAACACTGACAAGCTTATTGGCAGTCCCGGTAACCGGCTGGTTTTCGCCCCCTATTGCCAGAGAAAGTATCAACACCGCCATAGCCACCATCCCAGCAAGGCTAAGCATTAATTTAAATGGCATTCTGTTATCCTAACGCTTGTTTTTTAAACAAAAGATAACTAGTTCCTGAAATAAATACCACTGTTTTGTTGTGCCTGAATAGTAAAGTAAGGCTAATCACTGGTTATTTATCCACTAAAAGCCTGCGGCTTTACTTGGCGCACTCGTTTGGGCTGCTATAATGGCCGCAAATAGTTTAGTGAGAAGTGCTGATGGATGTATCCAACCTGCTGGATGGCTTAAACGATAAACAACGTGACGCGGTGGCGGCACCGGCGCAGCATATGCTGATTTTAGCGGGCGCTGGCAGTGGTAAAACCCGGGTTCTGGTACATCGTTTAGCCTGGTTAATGCAGGTGGAAACCGTCGCGCCTTATAGCTTGCTGGCAGTTACCTTTACCAATAAAGCCGCCCAGGAAATGCGCGGCCGGATTGAAAGCACTATTGGCGTTAGTTTAAACAATCTGTGGATGGGCACCTTTCATGGCTTGTCGCACCGCATGCTGCGGGCGCATTATCAGCAAGCCGGCTTGCCGCAAGGTTTTCAGATCATTGATTCTGATGATCAGTACCGGCTGGTAAAACGGGTGCTGAAAGCATTAAATCTGGATGAAAAGCACTGGCCAGCCAAGCAAATTCAGTGGTTTATTAATGGCCGCAAAGACGATGGCCAGCGCCCGGGCATGATAGATGCCGGCGGCGACTTCAGTTTGCAACAAATGGTAAAAATTTATGCCGCCTATCAGGAAATGTGCGACCGCGCAGGTTTAGTCGATTTTGCTGAAATACTGCTGCGCAGCTTTGAGCTACTGAAAAACCATGCCGATGTGCGGGGCCATTACCAGCAGCGGTTCCGCCATATCCTGGTAGACGAGTTTCAGGATACCAATGCCATTCAGTACAACTGGCTACGCTTACTGGCCGGTAATGCCGCTAAGGTAATGATTGTCGGTGATGATGATCAGTCGATTTATGGCTGGCGCGGCGCCCGGGTTGAGAATATTCAGCAGTTTTTGCGCGATTTTGACGGTGCAGAGACTATTCGGCTTGAACAAAACTACCGCTCTACTGCTACGATTTTAAAAGCCGCCAACGCGGTGATTGCCAATAACTCTGGCCGGCTTGGTAAAGATTTATGGACTGATGGCAGCGAAGGCGAAACCATTTCGCTGTATACCGCCTTTAACGAACTGGATGAAGCGCGCTTTATAGTGTCGCGCATTCGCAGCTGGCATAACCAGGGCGGTAGCCTGACCGAAAGCGCCATTTTGTACCGCAACAATGCCCAGTCCCGGGTGCTGGAAGAAGCGCTTATTCAGGAAGGCCTGCATTATCGTATTTATGGTGGCCTGCGCTTTTATGAGCGGCAGGAAATTAAAGATGCATTGGCTTACCTGCGGCTGATCAGCAACCGCCAGGATGATGCGGCAATGGAGCGGATTATTAACACGCCGGCCCGTGGCATTGGCGATACCACCATGAATAAAGTGCGGCTGCATGCCCGCAGCGAGCAGCAAACCTTATGGCAAAGCCTGCAACTGATGCTGCAGCAAAAACAACTCAGTGGCCGCGCTGCCAACGCCATAGAGCAGTTTATGCAGCTGATCGACACTCTGGAGCAAGAGCTGACCGACTTACCGCTGTTTGAACAGGCCGAGCATATTATTAAGCAATCGGGCCTGTATGCCATGTATCAGGCCGAAAAAGGTGAAAAGGCGCAAACCCGCATTGAAAACTTAAATGAACTGGTTACCGCCTGTCAGAACTTTAACAGCAGCACGGTAGAAGATATGACGCCGCTGGCAGCCTTTTTATCGCAGGCCGCGCTGGAAGCTGGCGATTATCAGGCTGAAGAGCATTCTGATGCCGTACAATTGATGACCTTGCACAGCGCCAAAGGCCTGGAATTCCCACTGGTGTTTATCTGTGGCCTGGAAGAAGGCATGTTTCCCAGCCAGCAAAGCGGTGACGACCCGACAAGGCTGGAAGAAGAGCGTCGGCTCTGTTATGTCGGCATGACCCGCGCCATGCAAAAACTGTATTTGTGCCATGCCGAAAGCCGGCGCCTGTATGGCCAGGAGCAGTACCATAAAGCGTCACGCTTTATCCGCGAGATCCCTGCAGAATATCTGGATGAGATCCGGTTAACTACTCAGGTAAGCCGGCCATCCCAGTCTAACCGTTTTGGCAGTGCCGCCAGCCATGTCGCTTTTGAAAACACCGGCTTCAGGCTTGGGCAACGGGTACTGCATGATAAGTTTGGCGAAGGTACGGTACTGAATTACGAAGGCACCGGGCCACAGTCACGCATTCAGGTCAATTTTGACCAGCTGGGCAGTAAGTGGCTGGTGACGGCTTATGCCCGGCTGCAGGCTGCTGGCTAAATGCCGTTAGCAAGCCTGTTGCCGCCGCTACTGGCTGAAGCGGCAAGCCGCCATTGCCGGTTGCCGGTGCTGTTGCAAGGTGACCCCGGTCAGGTACTAAGCCAGGCTTTGGCGGTAGTTGCTCAACGCCAACCGCAGAAATTGTATTGGCTGGGACAAGATGCGCCGGCCGGGAGTATCGCTTTGCAAGCTGGTAATAACTATCAGCTGCTCGGCAGTGAGTGCGATATGCTGATCATTAACGCCTGCAACGGCATCAATGCCGATTTAATCGCAGCCAGTGCTGGTTGTTTGCGCGCAGGGGGCTTATGGCTGATATTGGCGCCGCCCGATCAACAATGGTGCCAGCAAGCTAACCCGGCCCATGCCTCGCTGTTGCCTTATCCCCATGCACCTGCAACACATCAGGGCCAGTTTATTCGTTTCTGGCTGATACTGCTGGCGCATTGCCCGCTGTTAAAACTTACACTTAGTAATAACCAACTACAGATAACGCAACAGCTTATCCTGCCGCCTTACCATACACCGACGCCAGTAGCGCCACCCTATGCCAGTGCCGATCAGCAGCAAGCAGTATCAGCCATTTTGAAAGTGGTATCAGGTCATCGAAAACGGCCACTGGTGCTGGTGGCCGATCGTGGACGGGGGAAATCAGCGGCGCTGGGTATTGCCGCAGCCTTGCTAGTGCAACAGGGTAAACAGAAATTGATCATTACCGCTGCCAGTCCTGGTGCTGCGGCTACCGCTATTAATCACTATCAGCAACAGATGGCAGATAATCCAGGTCTGCACTATATGCCGGTTGATCAGTTGCTGCTGGCACAGCCAGAACTGGATTTGTTGTTCATCGACGAGGCTGCCGCTCTGCCAACAGCAATATTAAAACAACTGGCTGACCGCTACAGCCGCATTGTGTTCGCCACTACTGAGCATGGTTACGAAGGAACCGGGCGTGGCTTCCAATTACGTTTTCAAAGCTATTTAGACCAAACCCAGCCTTGCTGGAAGCGGTTACAACTTACGCAACCTGTTCGCTATCAACAACATGATCCGTTAGAACAACTGATCTTCCGCAGTTTTTTACTACAGCAGCCAACAACCGCCCCCCTGTATCAGCCTGGTCAACCGCTACAATTACGACAGTACCAGCCCAACGATTGGCTGGCAGCGCCAGACGAGTTGCTGGCAGTGTTTCATCTGCTTAGTCAGGCTCACTATCAAACCCAGGTGAAAGATTTAGCCGCGCTGTTGGACAACCCACAACTGAGTGTGGTCGCTCTCTATCAGAACGGCGCGTTGTTAGCCTGTGCCTTACTAAGCTACGAAGGCGAGTTGGAGGCCATGCTATGCCAGCATATTTACCAGGGCAAACGCAGGGTACAAGGCCACTTGCTGGCACAGAGCCTGGCATTTCATCTGGCTCAGCCACAGCTAGCTAGCCAGCGTCTGGTTCGGATAATGCGGATTGCGGTCGCACTGCCGTTGCAGAGTTCTGGTTTAGGTAGTTACTTGCTGGGCCAGATCGCCAGTTTACTCAAAGCACAACATATCGACTGGCTGGGTACCAGCTTTGGGGTAAACCCGGAACTGCTCTCTTTCTGGTTGACGGCAGGTTATACTCCGGTGCGATTAAGCCATTTTGCTGACAACGCCAGCAGCGAACCATCTATATTGATGCTTAAAGCGCTTAATGCCAATGCGCTAACAGCACAGCAGCTTCGCCAGAAGTTAGGTAGTGAGCTGTATAACTGCCTGACTGAATACCCGGAGAACTTAAGCTTTTCAGTAGTTAAAGAACTGATCCAGCCTCCTGCAGCCAGCCTGAACCAGACTGAATTAGAACTGCTGCAACTATTTGCTATTGGCCAGCGTCCTTATCAGTTGGTCGTCGGCTTATTACTTATCTGGTTTAACAAAAATTATCTACAACTTGATCCGCTAACGGGCGAAGTGCTGGCTGCCAGGTTATGGCAAAAACAAAACTGGCAGCACATTAGCCAACGTTTTCAACTGGCGGGCAAATCTGATTGCATCCAATTGATTCAGAAGCAGATTTTAAAAGGCACAGACTGGTCCTGCCAGTAACTCTGTTTTAACAACCGAAAAAGTGCTACTGTGCGGCGATTTTAACTAATTCTTCTGATAACTAACTCATATGACGATACTCGTGCCCCTGTTGTTCAGCCTGGCTGCTAATAGCACTGCCGGCTACAGCCAGAGTGAACTGCGTACCTTACAGCATGCAGTAAACAGTTATGCCTACAGCTCTGCGCTGGAAAATTTTTTTGAACATTGTCATGCGCTCGATCCTGAACAGTTTATGGTGAAACGGCCTGATAATTCCCGTTTGCAACAAGCGCTGCGCCAGCAGTTGCAGCTGGACTTTAATCAATTTACCAGCGGCGTGGCTAATAATCGACAGCTACAACAAAGAGCCCCGAAAGATATCGCACTAACGGATTGCAATGATTCTAAAAGCTATCTGCAGTTGCTGGATAAGTATGATTTGGAATTATTTGCGTTAGAAATTGCCACCCCGCTCAAGGCCAGTAAAGACAATGGCGCCTCCCAACGGAAGCAACAGCAGCAAGCAATGCAGCAACAAGCTGGCGAATTGCTGGCACGCAGCAAGGCGATAGTCCGGGTGAGTATTATTGACCGCAATAGCCTTAGCACCCTGGAACAAGCCAATTTTTTACACCCTGATTATACTGGGCGCTATATTTATAAAGTTGAACAAGGCTGGCGCAATGTACCGGCTAAATATATGGGAATGCAAAGCTATCTGACGGAACAGCAGGTAGCAACAGCACCGAAAAGCTGGCTGCTATTATTGGATCAGCATAACCAGTTTATTAAAGTTTTTAGTGAAACCGAGGCGAAAGTGTATCTTGATATGTTAGGTAAACCAGATTGGCGTTTCGACAGCCAGGGTAACTTGCAGCGTAAATAACATCCTCGAAGTCTGCCAACAAAGCCAATGCCACACCCCGCAGGGGCTGTGGCAGCCCTGCTTGAGCACTACACCATTAAATCACTGCCAATAAAAAAGCCTCAGCTTTGTCGAGAGGGGCTTTTTTTATGGAATTGGGAGGCTGCGGGGCTGGCCTTCCAGCGGTGTACTACTCTTGCATAGTCTTAATGCAA
>NZ_LAHO01000009.1 GCF_000987775.1 Arsukibacterium ikkense | reverse complement strand
GGTAGAGTCATGCCTGAAAATGCCGTAAAGACACACCAGCTGCCATCCTACTCCGATTTAGCAACACCTACCGCTATATCTTTGACGCAGTAACCCCTGCATAAACACTTTTGAGTTGGTAGATTGTTCATCTCTTCTCAGCTATGACTGTCTATTGTACCCGCCAGGCTGCTATGACTGTCTATTATACCCGCCAGGCTGCTATGACTGTCTATTATACCCGGCTTGACTTGCAGGGCCAAAACAGCAGGCAGATACAGACATTGTGTTTAAGGTTTACCGGTAGTTAGCAGAAGTGCCCACAGGATGGTGTCAGGCGCTGAAAAAACTATGTCGTAGATGGGATTTGTTGTGATTTTCCGGCGCGTAGCAGGCCGGCTGCGACTAATAAGCAAAAACCCGCCGGTTAAGCGGGCTTGTCGGCGTGGTGTTCAGAATCGCAGCTGTCGCATTGGTTACACAAACGCATATTCATAATATGCGCCAGCACCACCAGCGAAGCGCCGACAATTAACACAGCATGCTCATATTCGTGGCCCCATACATCACGTTGCCAGTAGATAAAACCACCTAAAAACAACGAGTAAAAAGGGTAAAGCTTGCGGTGATAGCGATGAAAACCAATAAACAGCGCCACAAAACCAAGTACCATAGTGACCAGCAGCATAATCCGCTCAAAGGCATGATTGTGGCTAATGGTTAGGCCCAGCAGCGGTAGTAGTGGCAATAATACCGGCAGCAAAATACAGTGGATCGCGCAAAGCGATGTCACGGTAATACCGACTTTATCAAATAACACCCTTGTTCTGGCTAACACGATATAAACCCGCTGCGCATAAAAAACAAACGATATAATATAACAAATCAATTAATAATGAAACGCACTGACCAAAATTGTTTTTCGTCAGGCCTCATTGAGCACAGCAGCTGCTGATCCAGCCACTGTACTGTGGCATAATAACGCCATACACATTTTAGCAGGCCCGTTATGGATACCCTACTTAACCAACTTGATGAAAACCTGAAAGAGCTATATCGCAAAGCATTAGATGCCGATGCCGTATTAGAGCAGCTGCAACAACAAGGCCAGGCCAAACATCAAAGCATTTTCCCGGCCAGCAGTGATTTTAAGGTCAACAGTAACCGCTTTATGCCCTATTTAAGCGAAGCGGCTGAGCAGGTGGCAGCAATCCGGCAAAGCCAGCAATTTAATACCGCTACCCTGGCCCGGGTAGTAAAGCAGTTGCAGTTACTACATAAAACACTGGCAGAGTTTCGCCAGGCAGTAAGTAAGTAGCGCTTGATAGCCGACAACTGGCAAAATCGGCAAACGTTACTATGCTTAAGGGTGGGAAATACCGCCAGTTAGAGTAGTGAGCAGGCCATGTTAGTTAACACCGGTACTTTTAACAGTTTCAGTAGCAACGCTAATAGCAATGTTAGCAACAGCGCTGCAGCAGCCGCGCCGTTATTGGCCGAAACCAACTCGCGCCAACGCAGCCTGGACGCAGCAACGGCTACTGCCACGCCCGATGTTACAAGGCCCCGCCAACAGGCGGCAGAGCCGAGCTCAGAGAGCGTGCGGGTCAGTAGCACTATTGGCCTGGCCGCCTCGGCGGGGCAGTTAACCCGTGAGCAAGCGCTGGAAATTTATCGTAATATTGCCCGTTTTTTATAGCAGCGATAAACTGCTGAGCTTGCCACTATTTCAGCATTCATCAATATTATAAAGCCCTGCACTTGCAGGGCTTTTTGCCAGGGGTAACACTGTGTTAGCGTTCTGGATTGCTTACTTTTGGCGGTAGTGAGGCATGCGCAGTAATTTTGGGCTGTAACTGCTTTTTAAACCAGTCTTGCAGCATCACCCGCTCAAATTCAAATTCCGGGGTATTGCCGCGTGGCGACATCCGGCTCATAAAACCCATATCCCGAAACCGTTCTTCACCACCGACCACTTCCTCGCCGTATTGATCCCGCAGCAAATGATTAAAGCGGATAGCCGGGGAATGAATTTCTTTAATTACCCGAATAGGCTGGCCCGTACTGGTGGCAAAGAAATCGACTTCTCCGGCCAGATCGACATCGGTAATAGTAACCTGCCAACTGTAGCCTTCTGGCAACTCGTTAGCAATTTCCTGAAAAAACTTTTCAAAGTTACGCATTACCCGCGCCTGAAAGCGACTGCGTGAGTCATTCGCTGCCCGAATATCTGTAAATTTCTCAGGCTCTTGCCAGTTCACTTCTAATTCGGCGCCCACTGTGGGTGTGCTAAATGCCGCAGCAGACCACACCAGGGCAATTGTTGCTATCAGAAATTTTTTCATTACTACCTCCCACTTGTTAGCCCGATCTTTTAGCACTGTACCATTATCGAACTACGCTGTGCTGTTAGACCACGATCACGATACTTAGTTTAGCTTACTGTCATACTATAGAGCATAACCGGCCGGGCAGGCTGTGCAAATTTGTATTAATAGGCAGGGTAAAGTGTATAAAGTTGTAGCAAAAAAAAAGCCCCCGCTGTTACCCGGGAGCTTTTTTTCAGCAGAGCGGGATTACATCATACCGCCCATACCACCCATGCCGCCCATATCAGGCATGCCCGGGGCATCATCTTTTGGTAACTCAGTGATCATCGCTTCGGTAGTGATCATCAGTGAACCAATTGACGCGGCAAACTGCAATGCTGAACGGGTTACTTTGGTTGGATCCAGAATACCCATTTCCAGCATGTCGCCGTAAACGTCGGTCGCGGCATTGTAACCGTAGTTACCGGTGCCTTCTTTCACCTTGTTTACTACCACTGACGGCTCTTCACCGGCGTTGGCCACGATTTGACGCAGTGGTGCTTCCATGGCGCGCAGGGCAATTTTAATACCGTGCGTCTGGTCTTCGTTAGCACCGGTTAAGCTGGTCAGTTTAGCGGCAACCCGAACCAGGGCTACACCACCGCCAGGTACCACGCCTTCTTCAACAGCTGCGCGGGTAGCGTGTAATGCATCTTCTACCCGGGCTTTTTTCTCTTTCATTTCCATCTCAGTGGTGGCGCCCACTTTGATAACCGCCACACCGCCAGCCAGTTTGGCCAGTCGCTCTTGCAGCTTCTCTTTATCGTAGTCAGAGGTGGCTTCTTCGATTTGTTGGCGAATTTGCTTCACCCGGCCATCAATCGCACCTTGCTCACCCGCACCATCAATAATGGTAGTGTTGTCTTTAGTAATAACAACGCGCTTAGCAGTACCTAAATCTTCCAGCGTGGCTTTTTCCAGTTCCATACCGATTTCTTCAGAAATAACGGTACCACCGGTTAAAGTCGCAATATCCTGTAACATGGCTTTACGACGGTCACCGAAACCTGGCGCCTTAACCGCTGACACTTTGACAATGCCGCGCATGTTATTGACTACCAGCGTAGCTAAGGCTTCGCCTTCTAAATCTTCAGCAATGATTAACAGCGGCTTGCCTGATTTGGCTACACCTTCTAGTACCGGTAATAACTCACGGATATTAGAAATTTTCTTGTCAACCGTCAGAATAAACGGGCTGTCCAGTTCTACCTGGCCGGCTTCCTGGTTGTTGATGAAGTACGGCGACAGGTAACCACGGTCAAACTGCATACCTTCAACCACGTCCAGCTCGTTGGCTAAACCCTGGCCTTCTTCAACGGTGATCACGCCCTCTTTACCCACTTTATCCATGGCATCGGCGATAATTTTACCAATTTCTTCGTCAGAGTTAGCAGAAATAGTACCTACCTGTGCAATGGCCTTAGTGTCGGCACAAGGTTGAGACAGGGTTTTCAGCTCGGCAACGGCAGCAATTACCGCTTTGTCGATACCGCGCTTTAAATCCATTGGATTCATGCCGGCAGCAACGGCTTTTACGCCTTCGTTAATGATATTTTGCGCTAACACAGTAGCAGTAGTAGTACCATCACCGGCTTCGTCGTTGGCTTTAGAGGCAACCTCTTTTACCATTTGCGCACCCATGTTTTCAAACTTGTCTTCTAATTCAATTTCTTTAGCAACCGATACACCGTCTTTGGTGATAACCGGTGAGCCAAAAGATTTGTCCAGAATAACATTGCGGCCTTTCGGGCCAAGCGTTACCCGCACCGCGTTTGCCAGAATGTTTACGCCCTTGAGCATTTTATTGCGAGCTTCGTCGCCAAAACGTACGTCTTTTGCAGCCATTTTAAAATTCCTTAATTCAGTTCTAAGTTAAACGATGAGTCAACGTGCGGCTAAAGCGCACGACTTAATCGAGGATCACACCTAAGATGTTGTCTTCTTTAGTGATCACAAACTCCTGACCGTCTACTTTTTCAGTGCGCTCTACATAGGCACCAAATAATACTTTGTCGCCAACTTTTACATCTAACGGCTTAACGTCACCGCTGTCTAAAATGCGACCATTGCCAACCGCAACGACTTCGCCACGGCTTGATTTTTCGGCAGAAGCACCAGTTAAGACGATGCCACCCGCTGACTTGCTTTCTGCTTCTAAGCGTTTGATGATGACACGGTCATGTAATGGACGAATATTCATGCTCTAATCTCCTAAAGCGTTTTTTGAGTTTTAACATGGGTGTTAAAATGTGTGTTCGGTATATGGGGCGGCCGCGAAAAAAATCCAAGGGGCAAACTAAAAAATTCTTATTACCCGACTATGTTGGCAGCGATTAACTGACTTTCTTAAGCATTAATTAAGTAAGCAATGAAATAATTGCCGGCAACAACAGGTCTACTGGCAGCAGGACTTTGTCGCAAGCAAAAAGACCAAGCAGCCTGTTTTGACGTATAGTGACGCTGATTAAATAATGCCGGTTTTAGCCAGCGCTCAGCATTTCAACAAGAAGGTTTAACTGATGTATAAAGTGTTTTTGCTGCCATTTGTACTGTGGTTTTCATTGCTGGGGTTAACGTTCAGTGCAGCACCCAGCCAGGCGCAGCAGCGCTCAGTGCTGGATAGCCTGCTGCAGGCAGATGACAAGTTTTTGCCGGTTGACCAGGCCTTTGTTATGGACTTTCGCCAGGTAGACAACGAACTGATCGTTAGCTGGACCATTGCCGACGGCTACTATATGTACCGCGACAAATTTAAGTATGGCGGCGTGGCGGTCAGTTTTTCTCATCCAAGCTACCCGGCCAGCATGCAAATAGAAGATGAGTTTTTTGGGGTAACTGATGTCTATTTCCATCAATTGACTCTGAAAATTCCGCTGGCCGATATCAGCGAAGATGCGTTTTTACGCATTCAATATATGGGGTGCGCTGAGGCGGGCTTATGTTACCCGCCAATCAACAAAGAAATTCCGATATCAATGCCAGGGAAGTCGGTAGCCGCTGCCACAACAGAAACAGCTTCAGCTAGCCCTACCTCCAGCCAGTATGGCCTGGCTGAGCGGCTTAGCACTGGTTCTATCTGGCTGAATATGAGCGTGTTTTTTCTGTTAGGTCTGGGCCTGGCCTTTACCCCCTGTGTGTTTCCGATGTACCCCATTTTAAGCAGTATTATTGTTGGCCAGGGTAAACAACTCAGTACCCGCCGTGCCTTTAGTTTGTCGTTCAGCTATGTGCAGGGTATGGCCATTATGTATTCGCTGCTGGGGCTGGTAGTAGCCAGCTTAGGGGTGAAGTTTCAGGCCTGGATGCAACACCCGGCGGTACTCATTACTGCCGCTGTTATTTTTGTACTGCTGGCACTGGCGATGTTTGGCAGTTTTAATTTTCAGCTACCGTCAAGCTGGCAGGCAAAAATCAGGAACGTTAGCAATAAGCAGCAGGGCGGCAGCTTAAAAGGCGCTTTTGTGATGGGCGCCTTATCCGGCCTGATAGCCTCACCCTGCACCACGGCACCCTTATCAGCCGCGTTATTGTACGTCGCACAAAGCGGTGATTTACTGCTGGGTGCACTCACCCTGTATATTCTCAGCCTGGGTATGGGTATACCGCTGATCTTACTGGGTACCTCTGGTGGCAAACTGCTGCCCAAAGCTGGTGCCTGGATGAACATAGTGAAAACGGCGTTTGGTTTTGTGCTGCTGCTGGTACCAATTATTCTGCTGGAGCGCATTCTGCCATTCTGGCAAATTGTGCTGCTGGCGTCGCTGTTAAGCCTGCTGGTAACGGGCTACTTATTTAAGCTGCTGTTTGAACAGCCGGGTAGCACGGCCAAAGCCAGCCTGCTGCTAATTGGCCAGTTATTGCTGTTAACTACCATCCTGTTTAACTGGCAGTACTTCAGCCCGGGCCAGCCCGCTGCTGCAGCTGCCAGTGCCCAAAGCCCAACCGGCCAGTTTATCGAGGTCGCCGATTTGGCAGAGCTTGAACAACAACTGACACTGGCCAGGGCCGCCAATCAATACACCCTGGTCGACTTATACGCCGACTGGTGTATTGCCTGTAAAGAGTTTGAGCAATTAACCTTTCCGGCAGCACAAGTGCAGGCGCATACCAGCAAGATGCGGCTGATTAAAGTGGATGTCACTAAAATGAGCCGCGCTGATGAGCGGCTACTGAACCACTATCAAGTGCTGGGCTTGCCTACGCTGTTGTTTTTCAGCCCGCAGGGTGAGGAACTGACGAATTCCAGGGTTACCGGCTTTATGGCCGCCACGCCCTTTGCCGAGCATCTGGCTGCTATCACTCAACTATAGCCTGCAGCAACAGGGCCAGTCCGTTGCCCTTTCACTAGGGCTGGCCCGCACTTTTGCTGCATTTTTCTCTTTCAACGTTGCCAACCTTTTGCTTACTCTGGCTGATAAGACCAGTATTTTGCTGCCATTTGTCACGATTTCACTATAATAAGGCGCTTATCTGGCGATAAAGGGCACCACAATGTTGGCTATTTAAGCAAACAGGTGCATTTTTAAGCTGGCTCTCGTAAGATAAAACTTATTCATTACATTTAGCGGATATACAGCACAAATGGCGGCAAACTACCGGATTTTATTATTAAATGGTCCTAATCTGAACATGCTGGGCAGCAGAGAGCCTGCCGTGTATGGCGCTGCCAGTCTCAGCGATATTGTCAGCGAGCTGGAAAGTGCAGCCAGCACAATGAATGTCAGCCTGAGCCATTTTCAGTCAAATGCTGAACATGAACTTATCGCTGCTATTCAGCAAAGCCTGGGGCAACAAGACTATATATTAATTAATCCGGGTGCTTACACTCATACCAGCGTGGCCATTCGCGACGCCTTGCTGGCAGTAGCTATTCCGTTTATAGAAATTCATTTATCCAACGTGCATGCCCGGGAAGCGTTCCGGCGACACTCTTATTTAGCTGATATCGCCAAAGGCGTGATCTGCGGTTTAGGTGCCAAGGGTTACCACTATGCGCTGGACGCAGCGGTAGCAGCATTACAAACAACCAAATAAATTAACTAACATCAGGCGACAGACATGGATATTAGAAAAATTAAAAAATTGATCGAATTGCTCGAAGAGTCAGGCATTTCTGAGCTGGAAATAACCGAGGGTGAAGAGTCTGTACGGATAAGCCGGCACAGCCCGGCGCCGCAATATGCGCCAATGCCACAAATGCACTATGCTCAGCCGCCGATGCAGGCGCAGGCGCCAGCAGCACCGGCAGTGACCGCTGAGCCCGTTAAAGCTGCTTTTACTGGCCAGGTTGTTAAATCACCAATGGTTGGTTCGTTCTACCGGGCAGCTTCGCCTACCTCTAAAGCCTTTGTTGAAGTGGGCCAGACAGTTAAAGTAGGTGATACCCTGTGTATTGTTGAAGCCATGAAGATGATGAATCAGATCCAGTCTGACAAAGCAGGCGTGGTAAAAGAAATTCTGGTTGAAAACGGCGACCCGGTCGAATTTGATCAGCCGTTATTTATTCTCGAATAACCCAAAAGGCTGACCGATGCTAGAAAAAGTACTTATTGCCAACCGGGGAGAGATTGCGTTGCGTATTTTACGCGCCTGCAAAGAACTCGGGATCAAAACGGTGGCGGTGCACTCCACCATCGACCGTAACTTAAAGCACGTGCTGCTGGCCGACGAAACCATTTGTATTGGCCCGGCGCCGTCACCACAAAGTTATTTAAATATTCCGGCGTTAATAGCGGCAGCTGAAGTCACCAATGCCCAGGCGATCCACCCGGGTTACGGTTTTTTAGCCGAGCGGGCTGACTTTGCCCAGCAGGTAGAAGAAAGCGGCCTGGTGTTTATTGGCCCACACCCGGATTCTATCCGCTTAATGGGCGATAAAGTCTGCGCTATTGAAGCGATGAAAAAAGCCGGTGTACCCTGCGTACCGGGCTCTGACGGTGCGGTAGGTGATGACCCGGCCACCAATAAAGTCATTGCCAAGCGCATTGGCTACCCCATTATCGTTAAAGCCTCTGGCGGTGGCGGTGGCCGCGGTATGCGGGTGGTACGCAGCGAAGAAGAACTGGTTAATTCTATTGAGATGACCAAAGCGGAAGCGAAAGCAGCCTTTGGTAACGATATGGTGTACATGGAAAAATTCCTGGAAAACCCACGGCATATCGAAATTCAGGTATTAGCCGACGGCCAGGGCAACGCTATTCACTTAGGTGAGCGTGACTGCTCTATGCAGCGCCGCCACCAGAAAGTAGTGGAAGAAGCGCCAGCGCCGGGCATTACACCAGAGTTGCGGGCCTTTATCGGTGGCCGTTGTGTCGATGCCTGTAAAGTGATGAATTATCGCGGTGCCGGTACCTTCGAGTTTTTGTTTGAAAACGGCGAATTTTTCTTTATTGAGATGAACACCCGTATTCAGGTGGAACACCCGGTAACCGAAATGATCAGCGGAGTCGACCTGATTAAAGAACAGCTGCGGGTTGCCTCTGGCATGCCGTTAACGCTGAAACAGGAAGACATCGTCATTCGTGGCCATGCGGTGGAGTGTCGGATCAATGCTGAAGATCCGGTGACCTTTATGCCCTCGCCAGGGAAAATTACCCGTTTCCACCCCGCCGGTGGTAATGGTGTGCGTTGGGATTCGCATATTTACGCTGATTACACCGTACCGCCAAACTACGATTCAATGGTCGGTAAGCTGATCACCTACGGTGAAACCCGGGATATCGCTATCGCCCGCATGCGTAATGCACTGGACGAACTGCTGGTAGAAGGCATTAAAACCAATATTGCGCTGCATAAAGATATCATGCGCGATGTTGAGTTTTGCAAAGGCGGCACTAATATTCATTACCTTGAGAAAAAGCTGAATATGAAGTAAGCCCAGCTTTAACCAGATTAAAGGCCGCAATTGCGGCCTTTTTGCTATAATGCGCCAAAATTGCTGCAAGAGAGCCAACATGCCCTGGATCCAATTACGTATTAACACCACTGAAGATAAAGCTGAGCAAGTCAGCGATATGCTGCAAGGCTGGGGTGCCCAGGCGGTGAGTTTTGTCGATGCGCACGACACCCCGATATACGAGCCGATGCCAGGTGAAGTGATTTACTGGACTAACACTGTGGTGGTGGGCCTGTTTGACGCTGAGCACCCGATGGATAAGGTGTTAAGCCAATTACAGAAAGTGGCCTTTTTTAAAAACGGCGTCGAGTACAAACTGGAACAACTGGAAGACAAAGACTGGGAACGCGAGTGGATGGACAACTTTCATCCGATTAAATTTGGCAGGCGCTTATGGGTATGCCCCAGCTGGCGCGATATTCCGGACCCTACTGCAGTAAACGTGATGCTCGACCCCGGCCTGGCGTTTGGCACCGGCACCCACCCCACTACCGCTTTATGCATGCAGTGGCTGGATCAGCATATTCAACCTGAGCAAACCGTGGTCGATTTTGGCTGTGGTTCCGGTATTTTAGGCATAGCAGCACTGAAACTAGGCGCAAAACGGGTGGTTGGTATCGATATTGACCCGCAGGCGATAGAAGCCAGTACTGCCAATGCCGCGCGCAATAACGTTAGTGGCCAGATAGAGCTGTACCTGCCGAAAGACCAGCCGCTTTTGCAAGCCGATGTGGTGGTGGCCAATATTCTGGCCGGGCCACTGGCTGAGCTAAGCCAGGTAATAAGCGCCTATGTCAAACCCGGTGGTCTGCTGGCGTTATCAGGCATTTTGCAAAGTCAGGCGCAAAGTGTCATGGCCGCCTACCAGCATGAATTCAGCTTTGAGCCGGTAGCTGAGCAAGAAGAATGGGTACGCTTAAGCGCACGTAAAAATGGCGGTTAACTGGCAAACACACTGGTGACAAAACAGACAGCCTTACAATTATCTTTTTGCGCAGGCCATTGTTTACGGGTTGGCAGTTACAGGAAAACACGCCTTTTCAGCCTTTTAGCGAATGTCAATCCCTCAAAGGCCACATTAATTAGCCTTTTGTTTAAATAATAACCTTTGCTTTGTTGGCAAAAATCCGTAAACTTAGCGCCCCTTACGGGTAGAGCCTTGGATTACATGGTGCGCATAGGTCCTTATCAGTTAGCGAACAAGGTTATTTGCGCGCCGATGGCTGGCGTGACAGATCACACTTTTCGAGAGCTTTGCCGGCGGTTTGGAGCTGCTTTAGCTGTCTCTGAAATGCTGTCGAGCAATCCGCTGGTCTGGCAAAGCGAAAAGTCGCAAAACCGGATGGGTCATCGTCAGGAGTCGGGTATTCGCTCGGTGCAGATTGCCGGTAGCGATCCAGAACAAATGGCTGCAGCGGCGCAATACAATGTTGAGATCGGTGCCGATATTATCGATATCAACATGGGTTGCCCGGCCAAGAAAGTGAATAAAAAACTGGCAGGCTCGGCGTTATTGCAATACCCCGAGCTGGTAGAAAAAATTATTCGCGCCGTGGTTAACGCAGTACCAGTACCGGTAACGCTGAAAATTCGCACCGGCTGGGATCCAGAGCACCGCAATGGGGTGCAGATTGCCCGTTTAGCAGAACACAATGGCATACAGGCGCTGGCAGTGCATGGCCGCACCAAGGCCTGCATGTACAAAGGCGAAGCCGAGTACGATACCATTAAAGCCATTAAACAGGCGGTGTCGCTACCTGTTATAGCCAATGGCGATATTACTACGCCGGAAAAAGCACAGTTTGTGCTCGATTATACCGGTGCCGACGCCATTATGATTGGCCGTGCGGCACAGGGGCGCCCCTGGATTTTCCGGGAAGTGGCCCATTACCTGGCAACAGGTGAAAAACTGGCTGCACCGGCTATCGCTGAAGTGCAGCAAATCATGCTGGAGCATGTGCAGGGCTTACATCAGTTATACGGTGTGCATTTAGGGCCGAAGATCGCCCGCAAGCACGTTGGCTGGTATTTAGCTGAGCATGATGCCCAGGGTGTGTTTCGCAGCGAATTCAATGCTATTGAGCTGGCTGAGCGCCAGTTCGAGGCATTAAATGACTATTTTTATCAACTAGCAGCAACCTAACGTAAAAGAGAAAAGCAATGTTTAATTCGAACGTTACTTCGCCATTTATTACTAACGCCCATGTTCAAACCCAGGAAAAGCCACAAGCTTTAAGCAACGCGGTACAAAAAGCCGTTGCCAACTACCTGCAACAGTTAAACGGTCAGGATGTTGACGACCTGTACGAACTGGTGTTGTCTGAGTTAGAGCGGCCGTTACTGGAAGAGGTGATGAAATACACCCGCGGCAACCAAACCCGCGCCGCTAATCTGATGGGCATTAACCGCGGTACGCTGCGCAAGAAGCTGAAACAATACGGCATGAGTTAATGCCACCGCGAGGCGCCCGCCTCGCCACTAAGCACCTTCGGGTGCTTTTTTATTGGTTGAGTTAAAATCTGATATCTGCAAGCGACAAGAGAGTTTAAGCATGACAACATTACGCCCTATTCGCCGCGCACTGTTAAGTGTGTCTGATAAAACCGGTATCGTGGAATTTGCCCGTGCCTTAGCAGCGCAGCAGGTGGATATTTTATCTACCGGTGGTACCGCTAAGCTGTTAGCGGAGCAAGGTATTCAGGTAACAGAAGTTTCTGATTACACCGGCCACCCGGAAATTATGGACGGCCGGGTAAAAACCCTTCACCCGAAAATTCACGGCGGTATTCTAGCCCGACGCGGCGTTGATGAAAGCGTAATGGCGGCGAACAATATAGGTCCTATCGATTTGGTGGTGGTTAACCTGTATCCGTTTGCCAGCACCGTCGCCAAGAGCGGCTGTACGCTGGAAGATGCGGTAGAAAATATCGATATCGGTGGCCCAACTATGGTGCGCGCGGCAGCGAAAAACCACAAAGATGTGACCATTATTGTTAATGCCAACGACTACGGTACGGTACTGGCCGAGATGCAGGCCAATGGCGGCGCTACCACGCACGCGACCCGCTTTAGCCTGGCGATCAGCGCCTTTGAGCACACCGCGCAGTACGATGGCATGATCGCCAACTACTTTGGCGCTATGTTGCCGGCCTACGATACACCAAGCGAGCCAGCGACTAAATTCCCGCGCACCTTCAATAGCCAATTTGTGAAGAAGCAAGACTTACGTTACGGCGAAAACAGCCACCAGAGCGCAGCCTTTTATGTGCAGGACGGCGCGACTGAAGCCTCGGTATCTACCGCAAACCAGTTACAAGGCAAGGCATTGTCGTATAACAATATCGCCGATACCGATGCGGCGCTGGAATGCGTAAAAGAATTTGCCGAGCCAGCCTGCGTTATCGTCAAGCACGCTAACCCGTGCGGCGTGGCTATTGGTGATTCGATTCTGGCCGCCTATAACCGTGCTTATCAGACCGACCCTACTTCGGCCTTTGGCGGTATTATCGCCTTTAACCGCGAGTTAGATGAAACCACAGCGCAAGAAATCGTTAGCCGCCAGTTTGTGGAAGTAATTATTGCGCCTTCTGCTACTGTTGCGGCCGTTGCCGTAGTAGGCACCAAGCCGAATGTGCGGTTATTAGTCTGTGGTGAATTCAGCGCTGCTACACCGGCGCTGGATATCAAGCAAGTAAATGGCGGCATGCTGCTGCAAGACCGCGACCAGGCCAAAGTGTCTGCCGCGGACTTAAAAGTCGTCACCAAGCGCCAGCCGACCGAACAAGAGTTAACAGATTTACTGTTCTGCTGGAAGGTAGCTAAGTTTGTAAAATCCAACGCTATCGTTTATGTAAAAGACAGCATGACCATCGGCGTCGGCGCCGGCCAGATGAGCCGGGTATACAGCGCGAAAATCGCCGGTATTAAGGCGGCAGACGAGAACCTGGAAGTAACAGGCTCAGTAATGGCCTCAGATGCGTTCTTCCCGTTCCGTGACGGTATCGACGCTGCCGCTGCCGCTGGCATTACCGCAGTAATCCAGCCAGGTGGCTCAATGCGCGACGCTGAAGTGATCGCCGCCGCAGACGAGCACGGTATGGCCATGGTATTTACCGGTGTAAGGCACTTTAGACATTAAAAACTGGCGCCATTAAGCGATAGCGCTACTAAGTATTTGCTTTACTCGTAACAAAAAGGCCGCGCTGCGGCCTTTTGAGTTTTGCATAGCTGTACTTATTTCTTCAGCCATTTCGCCATTTTCGCCTTGGCATCTTTATGGCTGATTACGTTACCTGCGCCTAGCGCTTGCTCACCGCGGGCAATACCTTCAAGTATCGCTGCCCGTTCTTGCAAAAAATCACCAGACAAAATCTGCTGCAGGCTTTCCGTTGAGTGGTTATAGACATAAACCCAGGCGGTAACGATGTCGCCATTATGCAGGGTGATTTGTTGTTGAAGCCGCAGGTACTCACTGGGGGATGCAAAGCCGGGGCCGCATTGTTCATAGGCATCCAGCTCTGCTAGTAAATTTGTTGCTTGCGGTAGCTGATACACCTCACCCATAACCTGCCAGGCGGGGTCGTCACCTGGCACTGCACCGGGGTAATAATCGACCAGATGCAGTTTGGCCTGCAAGTGGCCCTGCCCGACCAGGCTGGCATGCTGCTGCAGTAACTGATAGCAGAAATTGCCGGCGGCGCGGCGCAGGGCGTGTTGACGAAGCGTACCGTACACAAATAAATATTCTGGCATAAACAAAACCTGGTTAAGCAGTAACCGCTAATTCTACATAAATTTAGCCGGGATTGACCATTCCAGCTGAAAGCTATTGCTAATTTCGCAGTAAACCAGACAGGTAAGTGACGCTTTTTTAATTTTTAGGGCCGGCTGAACACTGCCCAGCAATTGGCCAAGCAAGTTGGAAAAATCAGGTTCATGCCCTACCAGCATAGTGTGATGCGGCAATACTGACAGTTGTTGCTGTAACTGCGCTAAAGCGTATTGGCTGTCGGTGCCCAGTGCCAGCCAGTCCAGCTCTTTTGCTTGGGCAAGCTCAGCTTCTTTACATACTATTGCGGCGGTCTGAATGGCTCTTGGATAAGGACTGCTCAATACTATAGCGGGCTCAATATTATGTCGCCCTAAGAACACGGCAACCCGCCGCGCCTGCAAACGGCCTTTTTCAATCAGGCAACGGTCGATATCCAGCTGATTTGGCCGGATAACTTCTGCAGTAGCATGGCGAAGAAAGTATAAGTATTTATTCATGGCGGCCGCAGTTATAACACTTCGTTAAGGCAGATTTATGACAGTAGATTGTTTGTTCCAAATGCTTAGCCCAGTTTAGCACCATTCGGTACCGGGCTATCTACGGTGACCAGCACTATAGCACCGTCTTCCCGGGCAAAGCCGGTGACTAAACATTCCGACTGAATTGGGCCAATTTGCTTGGCTGGGAAATTAACCACTGCCATCACCTGCTTACCCAGTAATTGCTCTTTGCTATACAGGCTGGTTATCTGCGCACTGGATTTTTTAATACCAATTTCGCTGCCAAAATCCAGTTGTAGTTTATAGGCCGGTTTGCGGGCCTGTGGAAAATCGTCCACCGCGATAATGGTACCGACTCTTAATTCTACTTTGGCAAAGTCTTGCCAGCTGATTGTTTCCATAACGCCCTCTGCGCTAAGCTGCTATGCTAATGAAATTAAAGTAAACCGGAGAACGCAATGGCGCAATGGTTAAATGCAACGGTTTCTGAAACCATTTACTGGACCAGCAACTTATTCAGCATTAAAGCCAAAACCGGGCCGCTACCCTTTATTGCCGGCCAGTTTGTGCGGCTGGCAGTTGATGGCCCACAAGGCCGGATCCAACGGGCTTACTCGCTGGTTAACCCACCGAGCAGTGAATACCAGGAATTTTTAGTCAGCACCGTGGCCGATGGTTTGTTATCGCCGTTACTGCAGCAGCTGACGCCTGGCGATACCCTGGGCATCAGCCAGCCGGCCAGTGGCTTTTTTATTCTGGATGAAGTACCCGACGGCGACAATTTATGGCTTATCGCCACCGGCACCGGTATAGGCCCCTATTTGTCGATGCTGGCCACCGATGAACCCTACCAGCGCTTTGCCCATATTATACTGGTGCACAGTGTCAGCAGCGCCGCCGATTTAGCCTATAAAGAATTGATTGAGGGCTTTGTCGCGCAGCACCCGGGGCATTTGCACTATCAACCCATCGTCACCCGCGAGCCCCACCCTGGCGCCTTGCAAGACCGCATCCCAAACTTAATTGTCAGTCATCAGTTGCAACAACACTGCGGCCAGCTGCTAAACCCCAAATCGCAGGTAATGCTCTGTGGTAACCCGCAAATGATCACCGACACCAAAGCGGTACTGGAAAGTATGGGCTTAACCAAAAACCTGCGCCGCACCCCGGGTAATATCACCGTAGAGCAGTATTGGAAATAACACAGGCTTAACTGCTTAAAGCCAGCTGTTGCATTATGGGCCTGATAAAGGCGTCTTTGGCGGCGTTGTATGCCTTTCGATCATTGGCAAACTTACTGGCAGCGTCGCGCTTGAATGTGGCATAGGCGTTTGCCGCTGCGGGGTTCGCTTGCAGGTAATCGCGAAACTGCAACTTCTGCCAGTCTGCTGAATCAGGCAATAGCATATGCAGATGATGCGTACGCCGGCCATGGCTGTCGCGTTTAATAAACCAGGCATAAGCGACATCAGTGTCGCCGGGCGTGCTGGCCCGCCAGAACAGCTGATAACCTCGTGGCACAAGCTGAGCGGCCAGAGTATCGCGCACCCAGCTTAAGCTGGGTACCTCGATTAACATATCTATAATGGGTTTGGCGGGCATGCCGGCGATAGCGGTACTGCCAAAGTGTTCAATCCGGCCGGCGGCGCTGCCCAGCAACTGTTGCCACTGCTGTTTTTCCTGCAAAAAAGACTCTGCCCAGGCAGCAGACCATTCCACTATCTCTACCGGCTCCTGCAATGCCTGTTGTACATTAGCTGAGGTATGGGGGCTGGCGCTATCTGGCATAGGCTGCGGCGCTCTTTAGTAAAGGCTATCTGTTAAAAGATTAGTCATTAAAAAATACCGGCTAACGAGCGCAATAAACCCTGATGCAGCGGTTGTTCAGCGTCGCTCCAGCTCAGGTTAGCTTTATTGGCAAAACTCACCACTTTTACCTGGTACTTGCGCCTATCGGTCGCCAGTTCCCACAACAGTTCAATATTGCCACTATCACCCTGCTTTAACTGCTGCCTGCTGCTTTCCTGCACCATGCCAATACTGTCAGGGGCAATCCGCTCTGCCAACTGAATATCAGTCAGCATGGTGTAGTATTTATCCTGCACCAGCTGGTTGCCAACATATTCAGCCCCGGCCCAGGCGGCCAGCACTACTAAGGCTCTGGCAATATCTTTACCATCAATATTAGTACCGTAAGTGGCATCGGCATATACCGCCACATTACTGGCCCGGCGCTGCGACGCCATCCGTTCAGGCTCAGGTTCAGGCAAGGCAATCCCCGGATACAACAGCTGATGAATTTGCTCCGGGCTCATATTGTATTCGCCACTGGCCAGCACCACTTCTGGCCGCTCTTTTAATACCGTACGCACATTCACCTGCAACCAGTACTGCGCTTGCTGCGGCGAGTCAACCAGCTGATAGCCCCTGCTTAGCAACAGTGCTCGTACGTCGTCAGCCAGTGGCAACTGGTACTCAGCCGCCGTCTGGCGAATATCAATAAAAATGGTGCGAAGTTCGGGCTCTACCGGATCAAGATAAATAGTCTCACTCATCCGGGTTTGCACATCGAGCTTGCCCTTAGCCACTGACGTATGCAGTGCCATACACCCGCTTAATGGCAGCAGCACCAGCATACATATTAGCAAGCGCATTTAGAACAACCCGGCCAGTGAGCGCGCTACGCCATCAGTAAGCTGCGGAGCCGCTTCAGGCCACTTTAAATTCGCCTGATTGGCATAACTCATTACCCGGCTTTGGTATTTGCGCATATCGGTCTGACGCTGATAGCTGGAGCTGGTGCTACCGCTATCGCCTTGCAACAGCTGATGTTCTGAGCGCTCGCTCACCGTGCCGCCAAAGCGCTCCATTATCTGAATGTCGGTAATAGCCGTGTAATACACGTCCTCTACCAGGGCATCAACAATAGTACCGGCCGCTGCGCCAGCCACTGCCGCCCCTAAGCCTGCAGCACCAGAGCCGCCGGTCGCCCGGTGAATGGCATAACCGGTTACCGCACCACCTGCCATACCAGGGCCTGCAGCAAAGGCACGGTTGGCATCACGGCCGTTGGTCCGCCCTACCTGCAGTACATTGGCTTGTAACCAGTAATGTGCCTGGCCCGGGCTATCGATAACCTGATAACCTTTGGCCCGCAGATTAGCCACCACCTGTGGCTTAATATCAAATTCGGGTTTATCAGAGGTATTGCGCACATCAACAAAAATGGTGCGCTGCGCAGGCTCTACCGGATCAAGAAAGATACTGGAGGTCATCTTGGTTTGCACATCCAGATTGCGCTTGGCGACAGAGGTATGCAAGGCGCCACAGCCTGCCAGGCTTATTATTACGCTGCTTGCCAGCGCCAGTTTAAGAATATTCATATTAACCTCACTAAATTAGTACTTAATGCTTTTGGCTATTGTGCCTAAATAAGCTTAATATTATCTGAATAGTTAGCGTTGCGTTAACACAAGCTGGTAAAACAATGTAACTGAATATGTAAAGCAGTGGCAGTGGTTTTTTACGGCCAATTATCTTTACTTTTTTACTGTAGCGGCTACAATACGCGCCGCTCTTTTGATTGTTCTTTATACAGCTGTTTTTAACGCTCTTTTAAAAAAAAGGTAATCGCTATGCATCCGATGTTAAACATCGCCATTCGTGCTGCCCGTAGTGCAGGTAATATTATCGCTCGTGCTTGTGGCCAGTTAGACATGGTGCAAAAGCTGCAAAAAGGCAGCAACGACTTTGTCACCAACGTCGACAAAGAAGCTGAGCAGGCTATAGTGGCAATTTTGAAAAAATCTTTCCCAACCCACGGTATTGTTGGTGAAGAGCATGGCGATTACGGTAACAGCGACAGCGAATTCCAGTGGATCATTGATCCACTGGACGGCACCAGCAACTTTATCAAAGGCATTCCGCATTTCGCGGTGTCGATCGCTTTAAAACACCAGGGTAAACTAGACCAGGCCGTGATCTTTGATCCACTGCGCGGCGAGTTATTTACAGCGTCACGTGGCCGTGGTGCCCAGTTAAATGGCACCCGCATTCGGGTTACTGCCCTGCCAGATATGACCGGCGCCATTCTTGCTACCGGTTTTCCGTTTAAAGCCAAACACCATTTAGACAGCTACAGCAAAATCTTTAACAGCTTTTTTGCCGACTGTGCCGATATGCGCCGCACCGGTTCCGCTGCGCTGGATTTAGCTTATGTCGCGGCCGGCCGTTTTGATGGCTTCTTTGAAATTGGTTTAAAGCCCTGGGATATTGCCGCAGGTGAACTGATAGTGCGCGAGGCTGGTGGTATGGTCTGTGATTTTATCGGCGGTTCTAACCAGATGAAAAGCGGCAACATCGTCGCAGCCAGCCCGAAAGTGCTGCAAGCCATGGTTAAAGGCATGCGCCCTCACCTGTCAGAAACTCTGGCCAAATAAGCTGATAACCTTACCGGCTTAGCCTCTGGCCTAAGCCGGTATTTCCACTGCCAGTCCCTGCTCTGTCCATTCTCTGTAGCCACCTGCCAGGCTTAGCACCTGCTGATATCCCATTTGCTGTAAGGTGCGTGCTGCCAATGCCGAACGATAACCGCCACCGCAATACAACACGATTTTCTGCTTTTTATCCTGTACTGTCTGTTCAATATCCCGCTCGATAATCCCTTTGCCCAGATGCATGGCTTCAGGTAAATGGCCTTTAGCCCATTCATGGTCTTCCCGGATATCCAGCAGCACATAGGGCTGATTATGTTGCAGTAACTCACTGATGCTTATTTCGTTTATTTCAGCTTTCGCCTGATTAACCAGGGCAATAAAGCCTGGTGCATGTTGGCTTGCCATAGTATTTCCTTCGTCAAAAAAAATGCCAGTCACAGACTGGCATTTTTAGCATATAAAAAACAACTTTACAGCAGGGGCTCAGTGCCCTCGCCTTCTTTTTCCGGCGGAGGCGGTGGCAACATATCTTCGCGGCTAATCCCCAGTTGCACGGCAAGCGAGCTGGCGACAAACACCGAAGAGTAAGTACCAATGGCAATCCCGAACAGCAAGGCAGTAGCAAAGTTATGAATAAGCGCGCCGCCCATGGTAAACAGCACAATTAATACAATTATGGTGGTTAATGAGGTCACAACCGTCCGGTTTAAGGTGGCGGTAACCGCATCGTTAATGGTTTCATGCACGGTTGAGTCGCGCAGCTTGCGAAAGCTTTCCCGAATACGGTCAAATACCACTATGGTGTCATTTATTGAATAACCAATCAGCGCCAGAATAGCCGCCAGTACGGTTAAATCAAACTCCAGCTGCAGCAATGAGAACAGCCCCAGCGTAATAATGACATCATGGCCCAGTGACAGCACGGCACCTACCGATAAACGCCATTCAAAGCGCATGGTGACGTACAGCAAGATGCCGATTAAGGCTGCCAGCATAGCTAAGCCGCCCTGTTCTTTTAACTCGTCGCCGACACTGGGGCCAACAAACTCAACCCGGCGCATTTCAATCGGCTCGCTGGAGGTCACTGTTAACGCAGTTAGCACCTGATTGGAAATGGTCGATTGGTCAATGCCTTCACGCGGCGATATTCTGATCGCCACATCTTCACTGGAACCAAAATACTGCACCACGGCATCAGGGTAGCCGCTATCGGCCAGTACCTGACGTACCTGTGATAAATCAACGCCGCCTCGGTAACCCACTTCAATAACGGTACCGCCAGTGAAGTCCAGGCCCCAGTTCATACCTTTAACGGTAATGGTTGCCAGCGAGGCAATAACCAGTAAACCGGATAAGAACAGCGCCGGCATTTTAAACCGCATAAAATTCAGCGGCTCGGTAAAGCGAAATATTCTCACACCGCCTCCTTACATTGGCAGTGACTGCACGCGGCGGCCACCCCAGAATAAATTAACCAGCAACCGGGTACCGACTACTGAAGTAAAGATTGAAGTCAGAATACCGATAGCCAGGGTGATGGCAAAGCCTTTCACCGGGCCAGTACCAATGCCAAACAAAATCAGTGCCACCAGCAAGGTGGTAATGTTGGAGTCAGCAATGGTGGCAAAGGCGCGGTCGTAACCCTGATGAATCGCTTGCTGCACGCTGCGCCCTTCAGCCAGCTCTTCACGGATCCGCTCAAATATCAGTACGTTGGCATCTACCGCCATACCTACTGTTAATACAATACCGGCCATACCGGGTAAGGTTAATGTGGCGCCTGGGATCATCGACATAAAGCCGGTGATTAAAATCAGGTTGGCAATCAATGCCACATTGGCAATTAAGCCAAAAGCCCGGTAGTACAGCACCATAAAAATCAGCACGACTATCATGCCCCACATAATAGCGGTCATACCCAGATCAATGTTTTCCTTACCAAGGCTTGGGCCTATGGTGCGTTCTTCAATGATCTGCGTTGGCGCTATTAAGGCGCCTGCCCGCAACAACAATGCCAGGTTTTGCGCTTCAGCCGGGTTGTCGATGCCGGTAATGCGGAAGCTGCGGCCTAAACGCGCCTGAATGGTTGCGGCATTAATCACTTCTTCAAACTTCACCAGCACCGGAGTGCCGTCTTCGTTGCGTTGCTCACCCGGCTTGTATTCAATAAACACGGTAGCCATTTGCCGGCCAATGGTACTGCGGGTGGCATTTGATAATAAATTGCCGCCCTGCGCATCCAGTGAAATGCTCACCTGTGGCCGCGAATATTCGTCGTAGCCTGAGGTAGCGCCGGTGATATGGTCACCGGTTAGCATGGTACGGTTTTCCAGCAAATACGGCTGACCATTGCGGTCGCGGTACAAGCTGGCACCTGCCGGCAGGCGGCCGTCTAAGGCAGCACCTAAATCGGAATCGTTGTCGACCAGCCGGAATTCCAGGGTTGCAGTGGCGCCCAGAATTTCTTTGGCCTGAGCCGGGTCTTGCACGCCCGGTAGCTGGACGATGATCCGATCAGCGCCCTGACGTTGCACCAGCGGTTCAGCCACACCAATTTCATTTACCCGGTTGCGGATAATAGTAATGTTCTGCTCCAGCGCATACTCCCGAATTTCCCGCACCCGGTTTTCACTTAAACTTACCAGCAGGCTGTGTTCAGTACTACCGTCGCTGAACACTAACTCACGGTCATTTTTACTCAGTGCCGCCCGGGCGGCAGCCACATCTTCAGCACTGCGTAGTAAAATTTGCACCTGACCGCGATCTAAATCTGCCTGCACCGCGCGATAACGTACCCGCTCTTCGCGTAAATCAGCCCGGAATGCCTGCACTAAATCGTTAATGTTCTTGTCGATAGCGGCTTTCATATCCACCGCCATCAGAAAGTGCACGCCACCACGTAAATCCAGGCCTAACTTCATCGGGCTGGCGCCAATAGCGCGCAGCCAGCCGGGTGTCGTCGGCACCATATTCAGTGCGGTAATGTAGCTACTACCTAACTGGCGGCCAGCCACTTCCCGCGCCCGCAACTGATCATCAGCACTGTTAAAGCGGGCCAGGATCTGGCCCTCAGTCAGGGTAACTGACTTAGCGCTGATATTGGCGGCAATAAACGCCTGCTCAAGTTCAGCACGGGTGGTTTCACTGACCACACCGCCGCGGCTGGCATTAATGTTTAATGCCGGATCTTCTGGGTATACGTTGGGTAAGGCATACAGGAATGCTGCCAGCAGCAACCCTAATACCACTACATACCGCCAGAGAGGATTTTTGTTTAACACAAGTTGATCCTTTTAATAAACGCAGTCGCTTACAGCGACTTTAACGTGCCTTTTGGTAACACAGCACTGATCGCTGATTTTTGTACAGTAACTTCGGTACCTTCATTTATAGCCACGGTAACAAAGTCTTTGTCGTCAGCAATTTTAGTGATCCGGCCAACAATGCCGCCCTGGGTCAGCACTTCGTCGCCCTTACCTAACGCAGACATCAGATTGCGGTGCTCTTTAACCCGCTTGGCTTGCGGCCGGTAGATTAAGAAATAGAAAATTAAGCCAAAGGCCAGCAACATAATAATTAAATCCCAACCACCACCTTGTGGTGCGGCGGCGCTGTCGGCGTAGGCGTTGCTGATAAATAGACTCATGGTTATCCCCTTATTATTAGTAATGTAGTTGCGTTTTAAGTTATATATTAGTGAGTGCTAACAGCTGTTTCGTTGCTTTTTGCACTATCAGCCAACTGCTCCAGCACGGGCACCGGTAAATCCCGTTTAGCATAAAACTCGCTGACAAACTGCTCCAAGGTACCAGTGGCTATAGCGTCACGCAATCCCTGCATCAGTTTTTGATAATGATGCAAATTATGCATGGTATTTAACCGGGCACCGAGAATTTCATTACAACGATCCAAATGATGTAGATATGACCTGGAATAATTTTTACAAGTGTAGCAATCACATTCTGGATCGAGTGGTGAGGTATCGTCCTTGTGTTTGGCATTACGAATTTTAACCACACCGGTACTGATAAACAGATGGCCGTTGCGGGCATTGCGGGTTGGCATCACACAGTCAAACATATCAATACCACGGCGCACCGCTTCAACGATATCTTCCGGTTTGCCTACGCCCATTAAATAACGTGGCTTATGGCTCGGCATCTGGCCAGTGGTATGGTTAAGAATATTAATCATATCTGCCTTGGGCTCACCAACCGACAAGCCACCAATGGCATAGCCATCAAAGCCAATGTCTTCAAGGCCCTGCAACGACACATCGCGCAGCTCAGGGTACATACCGCCCTGAATAATGCCAAACAACGCCGCCGGATTATCGCCGTGCGCTTCTTTCGAGCGTTTAGCCCAGCGCAGTGACATTTCCATCGACTTTTTCGCTTGCT
This sequence comes from Arsukibacterium ikkense, assembly GCF_000987775.1. GTDB lineage: Bacteria > Pseudomonadota > Gammaproteobacteria > Enterobacterales > Alteromonadaceae > Alishewanella > Alishewanella ikkense. The sequence goes on along the minus strand of NZ_LAHO01000009.1, from coordinate 155,935 downwards.
GCTCCGTGGCCGGATAGGGCGTGCATTCGTCGAATATCATTACGATATCAGAGCCTAAGTCACGCTGTACTTCCATCGAGCGCTCGGGCGTTAACATGATGCGTTCGCCATTTAATGGTGAACGGAACTTGACGCCTTCTTCCGTAATTTTTCTCAGCTCGCCCAGGCTGAATACCTGGAAACCGCCAGAATCAGTCAGAATAGGCTTATGCCAGTGCATAAAGTCGTGCAGATCACCGTGCTTTTTAATGATGTCAGTGCCCGGGCGCAGCATTAAATGAAAGGTATTGCCTAAACAAATCTGGGCGCCGGTTGCTTCCAGTTCTTCCGGCGTCATGCCTTTTACCGTGCCATAGGTTCCTACCGGCATAAAGGCCGGGGTTTCAACAATGCCACGCTCAAAGATCAGCCGGCCACGGCGGGCCCGGCCATCGGTGGTATCTAATTCAAATTTCATCACTATCCTCAAGCGCCAGAAAGACAGTCTGGCTTAATTCGCGGCGCATTATAGCAGCAAAGCTAGCTGATAAACATCGCATCGCCATAGGAGTAAAAACGGTATTGCTCAGCAATCGCCGTATCATAGGCATTCATTACATGTTCGCGAGAGCTGAACGCAGATACCAGCATAATCAGCGTAGATTCCGGCAAGTGAAAGTTAGTGATCAGCGCATCAATCACCTGGAACTTATAACCAGGGTAGATAAAAATCTGGGTATCACCGTAATAACTAATCAGCTTACCGCCGCCCTGCTGCGCCGCCGACTCCAGCGAGCGTACCGAGGTCGTGCCCACCGCCACCACTTTATTACCACGGGCTTTGCACGCAGCTACTGCATCAACCACCTGCTGCGACACCTCGATATACTCGGCGTGCATCTGGTGTTCCAGCACATTATCCACCCGTACCGGCTGAAAGGTGCCGGCGCCAACATGCAGCGTCACATAGCCAAACTCAATGCCTTTGTCCGCAAGTTTAGCCAGCAGCGGCTGGTCGAAATGCAAACCGGCAGTGGGTGCCGCCACGGCGCCCGGCTTTTCGTTATACACCGTTTGATAACGTGCTTTATCTTCTTCGTTATCCGGCCGGTCGATATAGGGCGGTAAGGGCATATGGCCTAAGCGTTCCAGCATCGCCAGCACCGGTTCATCGCTTAACATTTCCAACTCAAACAGTTCGTCATGGCGCTGATTCATCCGCACCTCAGCCGAGTTTTCCAGCAACAGCATGCTGCCGGGTTTAGGGGCTTTGCTGGCCCGGACATGCGCCAAAAAGCGCTGGTCATCCAGCAGCCGTTCCACCAGCACCTCAACCTTGCCGCCTGAGGCTTTCTGGCCAAATAAACGCGCGGGTATTACCTTGGTATTATTAAATACCAGTAAATCACCGGGCTGAAGAAAATCAGTTAAGTCTTTAAAAATATGATGACTTAAAGCTCCGCTCTGTTTATCCATGGCCAGCAGACGGCTGGCTGAACGTTCAGCTTTGGGGAAACGGGCAATAAGCTGCTCTGGCAGCTCGAACGAAAAATCTTTAACTTGCATACTCTTAACTTGCATAGATGACTCCCTGGCTTTACCGACCATAGGCACGGCTGAAAAAAACAGCCAGCATTCTAGCAAATTATCACTACACTTAACGCAGAATCTGTTGCGGAAAAACGAATATGTTAGTGTCCTTACTGCTACCGCTGCTATTTCTATGTCAGGTACCGGCCAATAACCTGTCGCAGCCAGTTGCATTGCCAGAACCTATTCAGCTTAGTACCGAGCAATGGCCAGGCTTTACCGAACAAGATCAAAGCGGTGCTTACTTTGATCTTATCCGTTTGATTTATCAGCCCTACCAACCCCGCCTGCAAGTCACCTTTACCAATTATAACCGGGCATTAACGCTGGTACGGCAACAAAAATCAGACATGACATTAGCCGTATCTGGCCATAATGGCACCGATTTACTACTATCGGCGCGGCCAATTGATCAGGATAAAATCGTGGTAATTTTTCACCCCGGGCGACATCAGCTGCACAGCATCGAGGATCTGAAACCCTTGCAGCTGGCCTGGAATCTTGCCTATGACTTTGGCAGTATTCTGGGCCTAACCAATGCTGGCTATGAAGTATTATCGGTAGAACACGGTATTGAACTGACGTTAAACCAGCGGGTTGATGCCTACCTGGCCGAACAAAGTCAATTTGCTCACTATGCTGATACCCATTCGATGCAACTGGCCCCTTTAGTGGCCACGTTGATTGCCGAAGACAACATCTATGCAGCCTTTGCCAACACCGAGCAAGGGAAGAAGTTAAAATGTATCTGGGACAGTCGCTTTCAGGCACTGCTGGAAAGTGGTGAGTTACAGCATTTCTATCAGCAATACCATAACTTTTACCTGACACAGGAGTGAGCCTGGTACGGCAATACTTTTATTCCTCCCCCCGGCATTTTTGCAGTAACACCTCACTAATCAGGTTGGTCATTAACCGGTAACTGCGGGCTTTACTGGATGTGGGCCGCCAGGCGACACCGATATCCCGATAGGCATTACCGCTGCTGGGCGGTTGGGTAATCAGCTCGGTACTATCCAGTAAGCCACTGTTAATCGCCATTTGCGGCATAAAGGTTACGCCAAGTTTGTTATTCACCATCTGAGTCAGGGTATGCAGGCTGGTAGCGAAAAACGGATTCACTTTGCGACTGTCTTCCAGCTCACAGGCTTTTACCGCATGGCCAGTTAAACAATGTTCACGTTCCAGCAAGAAAATACTTTCATCCGGCCATTGGCTGATATCCTGATTAAAGCCCCGTCCCAGCCAGTCTTTATGTAACACCAGTTTAAAGCCATCCTGTGCCAGTATTTCCGTATGCAAAGCACCGGTTTCATAAGGCAACGCCAGCAACACCATATCCAGCCGGCCTTCGGCCAGCGCATGCAATGAGTTATCAGTGGTATCTTCGCGCAGTAACAGTTGTAAATCGGGATAGCGTTCACGGCATAAGGTCATCACTTCACTTAGCACAAAGGGCGCTATAGTGGGAATACAACCCAGCCTGAATGGTCCGGCCATCGGCTTACCCTGTGACCTGGCAAACTCAGTCAGCTCTTCACATTGTTCAATAATATGCCGGGCCTGACGCACCACATCTTCGCCCAGCGAAGTAAAAATAAAGGTTTTATGGTCCCGCTCTAACAGCTGGGTATCCATAGTTTCTTCCAGATTAGCAATGGCCGCGCTCAAGGTAGACTGGCCCACATAACAGGCTTCAGCGGCGCGGCCAAAATGCTGATGTTCATGCAAAGCAAGCAGATACTGCAGCTGTTTAATACTGGGAAGTCTTTTCATTGCAATTTCCGATTAAGATATCAACTTAGTACATTAATATTAATCAATATAAAGCATTGCCATGGCCAGGTCGAGTCAGCGCTGAGAATTAACACTTGTCGTTGTTTAGGCTAAAAACTTAACTAAATTTGGCGCTTGACGTTTAAATAAATCACTTTTCAAACACTTAGTTTTATTATTTGTTATTTTTGTAAATTACAAATTGAAACAGTTTGCTATTTGTTATAGTTTGAAATTCTCATTGTATGCATAAAAGCCATGTTGCTGTAAAAAAATGCAATATTTCACATTATAGTGACAAGTGAGTAAGGCATACCATGATTTATCGTTGTGAGTTGGGCAGTCCGCAACCAAGTTTGAAGGAACAACCTATTATAAAAAATCACCTCAGGAGGGTGAATCATGTCCAAATTAACCAAACCACTGGCGCTGGCCAGTTGCAGCTTGCTGGCACTGGCGGTAAATAGCGCCCTGGCAGCCACCGACAAAAGCGCCACCATTGACAACAACCGCTACATCATTAAATACAAAGACAGCAATGCAGGACAGAGCAAGCAAAACGATTATGTGCTGAAACAGCAAAAAGGCGCCAAAGATGCAGTATTGGCCATGCTTAGTGACAACAGCAATAAATTACAACGCCAGGGGGCGAAAATTCATCATGTGTTAGCAGAGCAACGCGCAATTGCCGCTGAGCTGCGGCCAGGCCTGGTTAACCTGCTGAAAACCGATCCTAATATCGAGTTTATTGAAGTTGATCAACGTCGCTATCCGATGATGCAGCAAATTCCTTACGGCTACCCGATGGTGCAGGCTGATTTAGTCAGTGACCAATTTGCCAGTAATCAGAATGTGTGTGTTATTGACTCGGGTTTAGGCCTGCCGCATGAAGATTTTGCTTCAGGCAACATCAGCGGCACTAATGATATCGGTACAGGTAACTGGTTCGATGCCGGTGGTCCGCATGGTACTCACGTGGCCGGCACTATAGGCGCGTTAAATAATGACGTTGGTATTGTTGGCATTATGCCAAACGGCCAGCTGAATATGCACATCATTAAAGTATTTAACGCCAATGGCTGGGGCTACTCGTCAACCCTGGCCAGCGCAGTAAATGCCTGTGTTACAGCAGGCTCTACTGTAGTTAATATGAGCTTAGGTGGCGCAGCGCCCAACGCGACCGAAAGTAATGCCATGCAGGCAGCCTTTGATGCCGGTTTGTTATTAATAGCGGCTGCCGGTAACGATGGCAACACCTCTATGTCTTACCCGGCGTCTTATAACTCTGTGGTGTCGGTCGCTGCAGTAGATAGCACTAAAGCCCTGGCCAATTTCTCCCAGCGTAATGCCCAGGTAGAACTGGCCGGCCCTGGGGTTGATGTGCGCTCAACCTACCCAGAGGGCACTGCGCTTGAAGCCCAGCTAAATGTTAACAGTGTATTTTACGATGCCAACCCGATGTCGGGTTCTGGTAGCGGTATGGTAAGTGCTGAATTTGCTGATTGCGGCCTGGCCATCAACGCCTGTACTGATGTGGCAGACAAAGTGTGCTTAATTTCCCGTGGCGAAGTAGCCTTCTCGCAAAAAGTGGAATCGTGCCAGGCTGGTGGCGGTTTAGCTGCCATTATTTACAATAATGTGTCAGGTAATTTTGCCGGCACTGTGGAAGGCACCAGCGCCACCATTCCTGCGGTTAGCCTGTCGCTGGAAGATGGCCAAATGCTGATGGCACAGCTGGGCAGCGTTGCCAACCTGACGTCAGGTGCCAGCAACTATGGACTGATGAGCGGTACTTCTATGGCCTCACCGCATGTCGCCGGTGTTGCCGCCCTGGTCTGGAGCCACTTCCCGGATTGTAGCAATGTTGAAATCCGCGCTGCTCTGGCTGCCAGCGCTGAAGATTTAGGTGCGCCTGGCCGCGATAATTCTTATGGTTTCGGTCTGGTTCAGGCTAAAGACGCTGTGGATTATCTGGCAGAATATGGCTGTGCCGGTTCTGGTGATGGCCCGGATGATCCTACCCCACCGGGTGCCACTGCCCTGGAAAATGGTGTAACGGTTTCGAATCTGGCAGGTGCCGGCGGTGATGAGTTACTGTTTACGCTGGATGTTCCAGCCATGGCCACCGACTTATCCTTTGTGATGAATGGCGGTACCGGCGATGCTGATATGTACGTTAAGTTTGGCGCTGAACCCACCCCGGGCGACTGGGATTGCCGGCCATATTTAACAGGTAATAACGAAACCTGTAATTTTGACCCGGCACAACAAGGTACTTACTACGTTAAACTGATTGGCTACACTGCCTTTAGCGGCGTTAATCTGACAGGTAGCTTTATTGCAGAAGACGAGCCGGACGATCCGGACCTGCCGGATGCCGGCGGTGAAACCATCACCAACATCAGTGTTGGCCGGCGCGCCTGGCAACACTACACCCTGGAAGTACCAGCGGGTATGGCAGAACTAAGCGTCTCCATTACCGGTGGCACTGGCGATGCTGATCTCTACCTGAAATATGGCAGCACGCCAAGTGCAGGCAGCTACGACTGCCGGCCAAACCGCAATGGTAATGAGGAAACCTGTGTTATCACCAACCCACAAGCGGGCGTATGGCATATGTCGGTATATGGCTTCAGGGCAGTATCAGGCTTAACCCTGATTAGCGCTTACCAGCCGTAAGCGGCTACTAGCGTAAAGGTGTAAAAAAAAGGGGCTGAAATTCAGCCCCTTTTCTATTAGCTACACAGTTAACGGTCTATACGGTAAACAAAAACTGCAATATATAGAAAAATATAATAGATAAACCCGCGCCTACTGGCAGGGTAATCACCCAGGAAATAAAGATATTTCGCACCACACCTAAGTTCAATGCGGCAATACCCCTGGCAAACCCTACACCCAATACCGCTCCGACTAACGTTTGGGTAGTAGAAATAGGTAAGCCGGCGCCAGAGGCAATAACCACGGTAGATGCCGCTGACAGCTCGGCAGCAAAACCCCGGCTGGGGGTTAAGTGAGTAATAGCAGTACCAACGGTTTTAATTACCCGCGCGCCCAGTGTCGCCAGACCAATCACTATCCCTATCGCACCCAGAGGTAACACCCACCAGGCAAGGGTGGCACGGCCAGCAATTTCACCACCAGAGGTAACGACACTCACAACGGCAGCTAACGGCCCTATAGCATTGGCTACATCGTTCGAGCCATGAGCAAAGGCCATGCAACAAGCGGTAGTTATCATTAAAATGCCGAAAATCTTCTCGACATTATTAAAGTGCATTTGCTTATCCGCTTCCGGGTCAATTTTCAGGCGCGAGATTGCAGCCTTACCAATTAAACCAATAATGACACCAATAGCTACTGCCAGATAAATGCCGTTGGCGGTAGACATGCCCAGGCCAACATGACTTAAGCCTTTTTGAATGGTGACCAGTGACATAATAAAGCCAGCAAACACCATATAAAATGGCACATACTTCTTGGCATTAGCTATCGGATTATCCGTATCGAATATCAGCTTTTGCGCACTCATAAAAATCAGGTATGCCAGTACCCCAGCCAACATCGGGGTTACGATCCAGCTACCAACGATACCGGTTACCTTGGTCCAGTGTACGGCCTCAGAGCCAACAGCAACCAAAGTAAAACCTATGATGGCACCTATAATGGAATGGGTTGTCGAAACCGGCCAACCATAATAGGAGGCGACCAGCAACCAGGTACCCGCCGCCAGCAACGAGCCGATCATGCCAAACACCATAAACTCCGGCACATCGATGAAATAACCAGCGTCAATAATACCAGAGCGAATAGTGGAGGTTACCGAGCCACCCGCCAGATAGGCACCGGCAAATTCAAAAATTGCAGCTATTAAAATAGCCTGCTTAATAGTCAGTGCTTTAGAACCAACCGAGGTCCCCATGGCATTGGCCACATCGTTTGCGCCCACCCCATAAGCCATAAAAAAGCCAAAAACGGCTGCAACAATAATCAGGATCAGGCCATAAGCTTGTAAAATTTCCATAATCTGTGTCCTGTGTTGTTAGCGGGCGAGCATGATTTCAAGGCGTGAACCAACGCGCAATGCAACGTCAGCCAGGTCGCCTAACCATTCCAGGGTGCGATATAAAAAGATAACATCAACCGGGTTTAAGCCAGCTTCAGCAAGGCGCAGCGATTTACGCAGCTTAATCTGCATTTCATCGGTATCGTTCTCAATGGCATCAAGTTTCTCTACCATCTTAATCACCAGGTTAACTTCGCGGCCACGAAACCCGGTTTCCAGCAGTTCATCCAGTTCATTAATGACTTCCGAGGCCATAGCGGTGGCATCAATACAGCGCTGAATATAGCTATGAAACTCTGCTTGAATAGATTCTGGAATTTCCAGCTCCCGGCCCAGTACCCGGCCAGATATATCTTTGGCTTTATTGGCAATTTTGTCTTGCTGCGCCACTAATTCCAGAATGTCGGTGCGATCGACGGGTAAAAACAAACCTCGGGGCAAATTTACCCGGATTTCCCGCTTCAATCTGTCAGCGTCTTTTTCCAGAGCAACGATGTCCTTGCGTACCTCTGCGGCTTTGCCCCAGTCTTTCTGATATACCGCAGCAAAAAAGGGTAACAATAGCTCACTGGCTTCGTGTACTTTGCGGATATGTTCTTCGATAGGTTTTATCGGGGATTTGGCAAACACGGATAAAAAAGTATTACCTGGCATAGTGTGGCCTCATAATATTCAGGATGAATAAGGTCGGCGCGCATTGTAACTGCAATTAAACTGCAATAAAAATGAAATATTAGCAGAAAAAAACAAAAACGCCCTGGCAGTTAGTCTGGCCAAGGCGTTTTAAAAAAGCGAGGGTAAATCTAAATTTAACTACGCGCTTCTTTTTCCAGGATCTCTTCCGAACTGTGACGAACCACCTTACCTTTAACAAAAAAGATAATATATTCAGACAAGTTTTTGCACCGATCACCAATTCGTTCCAGCGAGCGGGCCGACCACAGCACATTCATGATTTTTGGAATAGAACGCGGATCTTCAATCATGTAAGTCATCAGCTGGCGGGTTATTGCTTCGTATTCTCGGTCTACTTTTTTATCTTCTTTATGCACTGTTAACGCAGCTTCGACGTCCATCCGGGCAAACGCGTCCAGCACATCATGTAACATCTGGCCAACATGCCGTCCCAGATTATCCAGGTTCACCAACAAATCTTGTTGCGCGCTGTTAAAAGACTCCAACGCAACCTTCGCAATACGGCGGGTTTCATCGCCAATTCGCTCCAAGTCGGCAATAGTTTTTAAAATCGCCATGATCAGCCGTAAGTCGCTGGCGGCAGGTTGGCGCTTGGCAATGATCCGGGTGCATTCCTGATCGATTTGTAGCTCCCAGTCATTCACTTTTAAATCGTTTTGAATCACTTGTTGAGCCAGGTCACTGTCGCTATTGGCGATAGCTTCCAGCGCATCAAATAGCTGGCGTTCAATCAAGCCACCCATAGCCATTACGTGATTGCGTACCTGCTCTATCTCTTCATTAAACTGGCTGGAGATATGCTTTGATAAATTTAACTTATCCATCGACTGGCCCTTGCTGCTAATAAATTGGTTGCCCGCTGCCCTATTAGCCAAAACGCCCGGTTATATAATCTTCGGTGGCGCGCTGACTGGGATCAGTAAACATCTTGTTTGTTTCGTCAAACTCAACTAGCTGCCCCATATTTAAAAAGGCTGTGTAATCCGACACCCGGGCAGCCTGTTGCATATTGTGTGTCACTATTACCAAAGTATAGTGCTGTTTTAAGTCGTACATCAGTTCTTCAATTTTCAGCGTGGATATCGGATCTAACGCTGATGCCGGCTCGTCCAGTAATAACACTTCCGGCTCAATCGCTATCGCTCTGGCAATCACTAAGCGCTGCTGCTGCCCGCCCGATAAATTCACGGCGCTGTGGTGTAACCGGTCGCGCACTTCGTCCCACAACGCGGCTTTTTTTAGCGCTGATTCTACTAACTCATCTAACTTGCGCGGCTGCTTAATCCCTTGCAAGCGCAAACCAAAGGCGACATTCTCATACACACTGTGCGGAAAAGGATTCGGTTTCTGAAATACAATTCCAACCCTGCGTCGCAGCTCTGCCACTTCTACCCCGGCCTGATAAATATCAGCGCCATCCAGTAATACTCTGCCGTCAGTACTGGTATCTTCCAGTAATTCATTCATCCGGTTAAAGCTGCGTAACAAACTGGATTTACCGCAACCCGACGGGCCAATAAAAGCAGTAATCTTATGCTCCGGAATACGCATACTAATGTGTTGCAACACGGTTTTATCCGCAAACCTGAGCGATAAATCCTGAACTTCCAGTTTGGCGGTAACCTCAGTTTTCATAGTGTACCCTGTCATTGTTACAGTTTTATTACTTAGCGACATTACTCAACGACCGAGCGGTTGCCATAACGTAAATTTAAGCGTTTTCGTAACCGGTATGCAGCCAGATTAAGCATAAAAATCAGCGTTATCAGCACTAATGCGCTGGCGAACACCAGTGGTTCGGTATCTTGAGCCGCCGGGCTCTGGATGCCGGAGTCATAGATATGCATGCCCAGGCTGGTAATTTTTTGCTGTAGTTGCAGGTATGGAAACTCGCTGCTAAGCGGCAGTGCCGGCACTGACTTGACCACCCCAACAAAGATTAACGGCGCAACCTCACCGGCTGCCCGGGCTATCGCCAGCATCAGCGCGGTCACCATCGCCGGCGAGGCCTGAGGTAACACAATTTTCCAGATCACTTCAGCTTTGGTAGCCCCCAGCGCAAAGCAACCCAGTCGTAAATTTTTTGGAATGCCGGCCAAACCCTGTTCGGTTGCTACGATCACGACCGGCAGGGTCAGCAAAGCCAGGGTTAACGACACCCATATTAAACCTGGCGTACCAAAAGTAGGGGTGGGCAAGCTGTCACGATAAAACAAGTTATCAATGCTGCCACCCAGAAAATATACAAAAAAGCCTAAACCAAACACGCCAAATACAATGGACGGCACCCCAGCCAGGTTATGTACGGCAATTCGAATCAACCTCAGTACCGGGCCATCTTTGGCATACTCATGTAAGTAAACCGCGGCTAGCACTCCCAGCGGCGTCACCAGCACCGCCATCAGCAATACCATCAGCACCGTGCCAAGGATAGCCGGAAAAATCCCCCCCTCCGCTGACGAACCACTGAGAAATAGCCACCAGTTTTGCAGATACAGCCAGAGTTTACTGCCAGAATGGCCCGGCAAGTCGGTGGGCCAGAATACCCCGAGACTGTGCATTAAAATAAAAGCCAGCAAGCCCGCCACTAACAGCAGGCTCAAGGCTACCGCGCCGGCGTTGAGCCAAATCCAGGGGGTACCCTGTCGAAACCAGTTTTGCAGCATGGCTATAACCTCTGATACTTTTTACGCAAACGCTGGCGAATAACTTCAGCAGCCGTATTGGCAACAAAGGTAAAAAGCAGCAATAACAAGGCGGCGACAAAGAGCACCCGGAAATGACTGCTGCCAACCGTTGCTTCTGACAACTCCATGGCCAGTGTCGCGGTCAGGCTGCGTAGCCCTTCAAACAGGTTAAAATTCATTACCGGGCTGTTGCCTGTTGCCATCAACAGTATCATCGTTTCACCGATAGCCCGGCCCAGACCTACCAAAGCAGCGGCGATCAGGCCCGGCGCGGCCAATGGCAAGCTGATCCGCACCACCGCCTGCCAGGGTGTTGCTCCAAGTGCTAAAGCACCACGGGTCAGGTGGCGGGGCACCTGGTGCAATACGTCATCAGCGATAGCATAAATACCCGGCACCACCGCAAACCCCATGGCGATGCCAATAATCAGAGCGTTACGTTGTTCATAGTAAATCCCTTGCTGGTCCAGATATAAGCGCAAGCCGTCGCTAAATAGCCAGCTGTCCAGCTGTCCGGCAACAACAAACACCAGGTTACTGACCAGCACCAGCCACACCATCAGCAGCAACACCTCTGCACCGCCGCTGCACCGCTGCTGCCAGCTTTGTGGCAAGCGAGGCCATACTGCAGCCAATGCTAAAATGCTTAACGGCGCAACGACAACCCAAAGTAACAATGCCAACAGATGGTTTTCAATCACTGGGGCAAGCCAAACCGCAGCAATAAAACCCAGAATAACCGTGGGAAAGGCCGCCATTAATTCAATTAAACCTTTTATTCGCCGCCGCGGCCCGGCAGGTAAAAAGCAGGCAGTATAAATGGCGGCCATAATGGCCAGTGGTGCCGCGAACAACATGGCATAAAACGCGGCTTTTAAGGTGCCACTGGTCAGAGGTAACAGAGAAAACTTTGGCTGATAGCCGTCGGCCGCCGATGAAGTTTGCCAAACATAATCAGGCCCGGCAAAGCCCTCATACCAAACACTATGCCACAGCGTCTGCCAGCTTATCTCCGGGTGGGGGTTGTCCAATGCAAAACGATGTTGCTGCTCGGCGCTGTACACACTGAGTATTTGATTGTTGGCTGAAAATACTAAGTCGACAGCATCAGTAATCTCAGTGGCATAACGCCACAACGGTTTGGCGGTTGCCGAATAATACAGCGCCAGCTGACCATCGGCACTTAAGGTAGCAAAGCCGCGCCTGTTGTGTTCTGCCGCAATGTGGATAATGGCCGCGGGCTGAGCCGGCAACTCGCGGGCCAGGCGTAACATCAGGTTACCTTGGTTATCAGCAAGCAAAAACCACTGCTGCAAGCGGCCACTTTGATAACCGGCCAACACCGCCTGATCTGCCGTTAACCAGCTTAAACTGGTCAGGGTATCGCCGGTGTCTGTTAATGACCATTGCTGCAAACAGCCTGCTGGACTGGCCGGGCTGAATAAACATGCCAGCCCATTTTTACTGGCCAGCAGCTGATAGTCGCCACTGGCCGAGCTGGCGCTAAAATCGGCTACGCCTGGCCAACCAGCTTGTACCACCGGTAATTCGGCGTTATTGGCCTGATAGGTCGCGGCTAAGGGTTGCAGAGGGCTGCCAGACACGCCCCGAAATAATGGCAGTACTTCGCTAAACAGGTAGATAAACAGCGCCGCCAGCATCAATACTACGCTGCTACCGGCAACAGCAATAAGGGCACGAAACAACCGGTTATACCAGCGCCGGCGTCGCAGCAGCTGTTTTGGCATAATAGGCGGGATAAGTGCAGTTTTATTCATGGTTGTTCTGCCATAGCAGGTAACCCCAGACTGACACGCCATTGATTGAGCAGTTCATCAGGTAAGGGCAGAAAGCCATCTTTCCTTGCCAGCTGCTGACCGGCTGGCGACAACACTAAATCAAAAAAAGCTCGCTCGTTGGCCGCCAAAGGTTTCCCGGGTACCAGATTAATATAGATGTACAAACGGCGGGCTAACGGGTAACGACCCGCCAACGCATTTTTTGCCGTAGGGGAAACTGCCTCGCCATCGGCCACCAATAATGGCAGCACTTTTACTTCGGGGGTGGCGTAACCAATACCGGAATAACCGATACCGGCGACCGATTGGCTGATGGCCCTGAGCATCGCAGACGAGCCAGCCATTTGATTGGTGCGGGCTTTGATATCGCCATTACACAATACATGTTGCTTAAAATAACCATAAGTACCCGACACTGAATTACGGCTATACATGTTGATAAAGCGGGATTGCCAGCTGCCGGTTAGCCCCAGCTCGCCCCAACGCTGTATATCGGCAGCTGCGCCACAGCGGCGATTAATCGAAAAAATGGCGTCGAGTTGCTGCATACTGATCTGGGTTAAAGGATTATCCGGGTGGACATAAATTGCCAGTAAGTCGATGGCGACCGGCACTGCAGTGGGAAGATAGCCAAAACGCTGAGCGAACTGCTGCAGCTCACTTTGACGCATAACCCGGCTCATCGGGCCAAGCCCGGCTGTCCCTTCAATTAACGCAACCGGCGCGGTAGAGGAACCATTGCTTTGCAGCTGAAAACTCACTGCAGGGTGGCGGCGTTGATATTCTTCGCCCCACAATTGCATCACTTGTTGCAAGGTATCCGAGCCCACGCTGGACAGATTACCTGCCGGCGCCGCAACAACCTCAGTGGGCAACGCAAGGCCAAACAGCATTGTTAAGATCTGGCCACAAAGTAGGGTTCGCGCCGTTATCACCGTTGTTCTCCTGCAGCTAACTCGTGCTGATGCCGGTTTATCTTATAACAGCCAACTATGACAAGACAGTAAATGGAAAATAAATTATTAAGTAGCGTTTAAAAATCAGAAAGTTGGGTCTACACTCTAGGTCACTTTTTAGCATATATTGTGCATCACTTACCGCTTTACCTAGCGGTTAAACCTTTAATTTTAGTAAGGGAATATCGATATGAAGCAGTTAGTCCTTACCGTTATTGGTAAAGATAAAGCAGGGTTAGTCGAACAGTTAGCCAAGGTAGTTAATGAGCAAAATGGTAACTGGATGGCCAGTAATTTAAGCCATTTGGCCGGCTACTTTGCCGGTATTGTGCAGATTGAAGTGGCCGAGCCCGAATTAGGTGCCTTGGTCACAGCGCTTAGCACTATTAGCGATCTGGACATTAAAGTACAACAAGGCGAACACAGTGAGCTAAATAAACAACAACAGTTGCGTTTTGTTATTACCGGCAACGACAGACCAGGCATAGTCCGCGAACTGTCGTCAGTTATTAAGCATAAAGGCACCAATATTGTGCATTTTTCCAGTAACAAACAAAGTGCGCCCAACTGGGGAGTGCCGCTGTTTCATGCAGAAGCTATCGTGCAATTGCCGGCAGGTTTAAGCCGCGATGAAGTGGTAAAAGCCCTGGAGTCGATCGCTACCGACATTGTGGTAGATGTAGAAACCTAAGCGTTAGCCCGCAGCTAATGTGATCAGCTCTGCGCAAACAACCAACATAAATACCCCTGCCAACTGCAGGGTATTTTGCTTCATCAATTTGTCACAAAAATGCCATAGTGTGCTTTGCAGGCAGTAAGCAGGAGCAATAAAAATGGAACAGCCAGCATCACTCAATGTAAACAGCGGGGCCAACCCCGACTACCCGTTATTTCCACGCGAACTCAGCTGGCTGGCCTTTAACGGCCGGGTACTGCAGGAAGCGGCCGATACCCGCAACCCACCCATAGAGCGACTTCGGTTTTTAGGTATTTATTCTAATAACCTGGATGAATTTTTCCGGGTACGGGTGGCCGATGTGAAACGGCGCATTTTGCTGAAAAAATACCAGACTTGGGAGCACGAAGATGCCGAAACCCTGCTTGCGCAAATTCAACTGCAGGTTATGGAGCTGGGCAAACAATTTAATAAAATTTATCTGGATATTCAGCTGGAACTGCGGAAGCACAATATCGAGTTAATTGACGACAGCAAGCTAACTGATGCCCAGTCTCACTGGGTAAAAGACTTCTTCCGACGTGAAGTTAAACGACATATCTCACCGCTTATTCTCTCCAGCACCGATAGCTCACTCAGTAAAATACTGGAAGATAACACCACCTACCTGATGGTGGAAATGACCGGCAGCGGCAAACCTGACTATGCCATTATTGAAGTACCTACGGCTGAGGTATCGCGTTTTATCGAGTTGCCATTGCACCTGAATACCCGCAAAAAAAATGGCCATTACCGGCGGCAGATTTTACTGCTGGACGACATTATTAACCATTGCGTCAGTGACTTATTTAATGGATTTTTTCAATTCGACAGCATTTGTACCTTTTCACTCAAGCTGACGCGTGATGCTGAGTACAATATCAGCGATACACTGGATCAGAGCCTGATTGATAAAATGTCCAAGGGCATTCGCCAGCGCTTAAAGTCCGAACCCACCCGGCTGGTATACGATGCGGCTATGCCGGAGCAAATGTTAAAAATACTGACCAAACAACTGGGTACCAGCTCCAGCGATGCGCTGATTGCCGGCAGTCGTTATCGTAATTTTAAAGATTTTATTGGCTTTCCGAACCTGGGCCACCAGAGTATGGAGTTTCCGCCAATGGAGCCCTTACCCAGCCCGGACTTTGAACATTACCCCACCACGTTTGACGCCATCCGGGCCACCGATATCCTGCTGTACTACCCGTACCACAATTTTAATTATTTTACCGAGTGGGTACGCCAGGCCTCGTTTGACCCCAAGGTGAGCAGTATTAAATTAACCATGTACCGGGTGGCCAAGCATTCAAGGGTAATTCATTCGCTGCTGGATGCGGTGCGCAATGGCAAAAAAGTGACGGTAGTGGTGGAACTGAAAGCCCGCTTTGATGAAGAAAATAATATCAACTGGGCACGCAGAATGACCGATGCCGGCATTGAGGTGATTTTTGGCCAGACCACCTTAAAAATTCATTCCAAGCTGTGTTTAATTACCCGCCAGGAGAAAGGTAAGCTGGTGCGTTATGGCCATATTGGTACCGGTAATTTTAATGAAAAAACCGCCCGTATTTACACCGATATGAGCCTGTTTACCTGCCATAGCGAAATTACCGCCGAAGTTGAGCAAGTGTTTGAGTTTATTCAGTACTCGTACCGGCCGTTTAATTTTCAGCATTTAATAGTCTCCCCCACCTGGAGCCGGCCACGCTTGCTCAGCTTAATTCAACGCGAAATTGATTTTGCCGTTGCCGGGCGCAAAGCGGAAATATTCTTAAAAGTGAATAATCTGGTTGATGAGGAGATTGTGCAGTTGCTGTATAAGGCCAGCCAGGCCGGGGTTAAGATCCGCATGATTATTCGCGGTATGTGCTCGCTAATGCCAGGTCTTGCCGGTAAAAGCCAGAATATTAAAATTATCAGCGTGCTCGACCGCTACTTAGAACATGCCCGGGTATATTTATTTCATAATGGTGGTGACAGTGCGCTGTATATCTCATCTGCCGACTGGATGACCCGTAATATCGACCAGCGGGTGGAAGTTGGCGTGCCGGTGTACGATAACCGGATTAAGCAACAAATTATCAGTACTCTGGATATCCAGTGGCGGGATAACGTTAAGGCGCGTATCATTGATGGCAAACATTCTAATGCCTATGTTAAGCGCGGCAATAAACGCAATGTACGTTCCCAGCAGGAAATTTATAACTTTCTGGCGCGACAACAGGCGGTACAGGTTGATACAGACAATTGACAAACACTGAACAGGTAGCGTCGTCAGACGCCGACTATATGGCGGCAGTAGACCTCGGCTCTAACAGCTTTCATATGGTAATTGCCAGAGTGGTCGATGGCGCCTTGCAGTTATTGCACCGCGAAAAGCAAAAAGTGCAGTTAGCTGAAGGCCTGAATGATGAGCTGGTACTAAGCGAAGAAGCCATTGAACGCGGTTTACAGGTACTGGCCCAGTTTGCCGACACCCTGCAGCCGTTCGCACCGAACTCCGTGAGGGTGATTGCCACTTACACCCTGCGCCGGGCCCGTAACTCAGCGACCTTTTTACGCCGGGCTAAAGTGGTATTCCCCTTTCCGATTGAGGTGATCTCTGGCCAGGAAGAAGCTCGTTTTATTTATCAGGGCGTAGCCCACTTTGAGCATTTCAGTGCCAGGCGACTGGTGATTGATATTGGCGGCGGCAGCACCGAGTTTGCGCTGGGTGAAGGCTTGCAACCCTTGCGTTTAAGCAGCCGCAATATGGGCTGCGTCAGCTATGGCCAGAGTCATTTTGGTCAGGGCAAAATTAGCGCCCGCCGGTTTGAACGGGCCATTTTGCAGGCCGAGCAAGAGTTAGAGCCGATTGTCAGCAGCTTTCGCAGTGCCGGTTGGCAACAGGCAGTCGGCACCTCTGGCACCATTAAAACCATTAAAGATGTAATAACTGGCCTGGGCTGGCATAGCAGCAGCCTGCGCCTGAATGATTTAACCGCGTTAAAACAGCATGTGTTGCAATACCAGCAGGCCAGCGAACTGACCCTCGCCGGCTTAACTGATGATCGCAAACTACTGCTCTGTCCGGGTCTGGCGATCTTAATAGCGGCCTTTAATATGCTGCAAATTGATGAAATGGTGTATGTCGATGCCGCCCTGCGCGAAGGCGTATTATACGAAATGAGTGAACGCTTGCAGCATCATGACATTCGAGAGCATACCATCAGCAGCATGATGCGCCGTTATACCGTTGACGACGCCCAAACCCAACGGGTACAGCACACCGCAGCAGCGCTGTTCCGCCAGGTGCAAACCGCCTGGCAATTAACGGATGATGATGGCCTGCTGCTCAGCTTTGCCTGTCGGGTGTTTGAAATTGGCTTGCACATTAACTCGTCAGGTATTCAGAAGCATTCCGCCTATATTCTGCAAAATGCTAACCTGCCGGGGTTTAACCAGGAGCAGCAACAACTGCTGGCCTGCCTGGTGCGTTTTCACCGTCGTAAAATCCGCGCTGATGAAATTCCTATTTTTAGTTTGTATCAGCTGCCACAAGTAGTAAATCTGCTGGTACTGCTGCGCCTTGCGGTACTGCTGAATCAAAAACGGCGTGATGACTTTGTGCCGGAATTTACCATTAACGCCAGTACCCAGCAGCTGCAATTAAGCTTGCCTCCTGATTGGTTGGCACAACAAAGTGTGTTGTCTGCCGATCTGCTACTGGAACAAAAAGCCTTAAAGAAAATTGCCTTCCGGCTGGATTGCCCAGGCTTAGCCGAGACGCTGGCTGGTTAAGCTTCTTATTACTATAGGGAGATAGCACATGAAAGCCATAGTGTATGAAAAATACGGGCCACCCGAGGTGCTGCAATTAAAGGAAGTTGCAAAACCCACGCCCAAAGACAATGAAGTTCTGATAAAAATCCATGCCACAACGGTAACCTCGGGGGATTGGCGGGTGCGCAGTCTTACTGTGCCTGCCGGCTTCAGCCTGCTGATGCGGCTGGTATTTGGCGTGTTCAAACCAAGGCAAGCCATACTTGGTTCGGAACTGGCAGGGGTAGTTGAATCGGTTGGCAAAGAGGTCAGCAAGTTCAAAATTGGTGACCCGGTTTTTGCATTTAGCGATGCCGCTATGGGCTGTTATGCCCAGTACAAATGCATGCCGCAAGATGGGGCTGTGGTATTGAAGCCCGCCAATCTGAACTATGACGCAGCTGCAGCCCTGTCTTTTGGCGGCAGCACCGCCTTGGATTTCTTCCGGCGCGCAAAGCTGCAACCTGGCCAGAGCGTACTGGTTAATGGTGCCTCTGGCAGCGTTGGCAGTGCTGCCGTGCAACTTGCCAGGCATTTCGGGGCCAATGTAACCGGGGTATGCAGTACCAGTAACCTTGAGTTGGTGCAATCTTTGGGGGCCAGCCAGGTTATTGATTACACTCAGCAAGACTTTAGCCAAAATGGTGAGCGTTATGACATCATTGTCGATACGGTCGGCACCGCGCCGTCCTCACGCTGCAAAAATTCACTTAAAAAGGGAGGACGCCTGCTAATGGTATTAGCCGGGCTGCCGGATATGCTGCAAATCCCATGGATATCCGTCTCCAGTAACAAAAAAATCATCGCCGGGCCAGCGAGCGTGCGCGTTGCCGATTTGCATTTTCTCGCAGAGCTGGCCGCGGCAGGCGAGTTCACACCCGTTATTGACCGGCGCTATCCGTTTGAGCAAATCGCCGAGGCGCACCGCTACGTCGAAACCGGACGCAAGAAGGGCAATGTCATTATCACGCTATAACAAAACAGCTGTTAAAGCAGCATTGCTGTTCGTCAGCCATTAAGCATATGGCCTGAATAACTCAGGGCAAGGAAGAAATACAGTTTTTATACATGCAGGAGCTATTGTGGGCATTTTTGAACGTTATTTATCGCTCTGGGTGGGTTTGTGTATCGTCGGCGGCGTACTGCTGGGCAACCTGTTGCCGGGCGTATTTCGGGTGATTGCCGCACTGGAATATGGCCAGATCAATCTGGTGGTGGCCGTGCTGATTTGGTTAATGATTTACCCAATGATGGTACAAATTGATTTTGCCTCCATTAAAGATGTCGGCAAAAAACCCAAAGGCTTAGTGCTGACGCTGGTGATGAACTGGCTGGTCAAGCCCTTTACTATGGCGGCGCTCGGCTGGCTGTTTTTTAAAGTGTTCTTCGCCGGTTGGGTCGACCCGCAAAGCGCCAATGAATATATCGCCGGCATGATTTTACTGGGCGTAGCGCCCTGCACCGCTATGGTGTTTGTCTGGAGCCAACTGACCAAGGGTGATGCCAATTACACCCTGGTGCAGGTGTCGGTAAACGATATTATTATGATCTTCGCCTTTGCGCCTTTAGCCGCCTTGCTACTGGGCGTCACCGATATCGTTGTGCCCTGGCAAACCTTACTGTTATCGGTACTGCTGTACGTACTGCTGCCGCTGATTGCCGGCGTACTGACCCGCAAGCGGCTGAACAAGAACAGCAGTGAGCAAGGGATCAGCCAGTTTTTAGCCAAAGCCAAGCCCTGGTCGATGATTGGCTTACTGGCGACAGTGCTGCTGCTGTTTGGCTTTCAGGCCGAAACTATCGTGGCTAAGCCCTTAATCATTGTGCTTATCGCCATACCGCTGCTTATTCAAACCTATGGCATTTTTGCCATAACCTATGCGGTGGCAAAAAAAATGCGCCTACCGCACAACATTGCCGCCCCGGCATGCATGATTAGCACCTCGAACTTTTTTGAACTGGCGGTAGCGGTCGCTATTTCGTTATTTGGTTTGCACTCTGGTGCAGCGCTCGCCACCGTGGTCGGGGTGTTGGTAGAAGTGCCGGTAATGTTGTCGCTGGTCTGGTTTGCCAATAGAACCCGGCACTGGTTTAACTGAGCCACCCGCTGCATCAGGCGTATTTTGCCGACTTTAGCATTTGATCCAGCATGGCGACTTGGCATTTTACGCTATTGCGCTTAAGGTAATAACTCTGCATAACCATTAGGATTACCTATGCGCTGGTCACTACTAAGCCTGAGCTTACTGCCTTTTCTGTACACCCCGTTTGCTGTGGCCTCCGCCGAGCGGCCTGAGCTTAGCAAGCAAATTGAGCAGGTAATGCCCAAAGTCATTGACTGGCGGCGGGACATTCACCAGCACCCGGAGTTATCGAACCGCGAGTTTCGCACTGCGGCCAAAGTAGCAGCGCATCTGCAAACGCTTGGCATGGAAGTACGTACCGGCATTGCTCATACCGGGGTGGTGGGTATTTTAAAGGGCGCCAAGCCCGGGCCGGTGGTGGCGCTGCGTGCCGATATGGATGCGCTGCCGGTAACTGAGCAAACCGGTTTACCTTTTGCGTCAAAAGTAGTCAGCGAATTTAACGGCCAGCAAACCGGGGTGATGCATGCCTGTGGCCATGATGCCCATGTTGCTATGCTGATGGGCGCAGCTGAAGTGCTGAGCAAACAACAAGCTGAGCTTACCGGCACTATTATGTTTATTTTTCAGCCAGCCGAAGAAGGCCCGCCAGAGGGCGAAGAGGGTGGCGCCAAAATGATGCTGGCCGAGGGTTTATTTGCTGACCCGTCCCCTGCCGCGATTTTTGGCTTGCATGTCTGGCCCGGCGAGCCTGGCCAGCTGCAGGTGAAAACTGAAGGCATTATGGCTGCTGCTGACAGCTTTCAAATCACCGTTACAGGCAAGCAGGTGCATGGTTCCAGCCCCTGGCGTGGCATTGACCCAATCAACGTTACCGGCCAGCTGATTAATGCCATTAACCTGATACCAGCGCGGCAGATAGATGTCACCAAAGCACCGGCTGTGGTGTCCTTTGGCCAGGTGCATGGCGGTATCCGCTGGAACATTATTCCTGATGAGGTGAAGTTAGAGGGCACCATTCGTACTTTTGACAGCGAGATGCGCGCAGACTTAATCGCCCGCATGGCCCACACCAGCAAGCATATTGCCAAAGCCAGCGGCGCTGAAGCGCACTTTCATGTACACAATTTTGCTGCCGTTACCTGGAACGATCCGGCCTTAACCGACTGGGCCATGCCCAGCCTGCAATGGGCGGCTGGTAACAAGGGCGTGGCGCCGATCAAACCCATTACCGGCGCCGAAGATTTCTCGTTTTATCAGCAGCAAATCCCCGGGGTATTTTTCTTTTTAGGCATTTCGCCCACTGGCATGCCACTTAGTGAGGTGCCACCGAATCACTCGCCGCTGTTTGATGTTAACGAAGACGCGCTGGTAACGGGAGTTCGGGCATTGACCGGTTTGGCTCTGGACTACCTGGCAACACCGCCCCAGAAGGCAGCACAGGAGGTAAAATGAGTAACGAGCTATGCCGCTGCCACTGGGTTGATTTAACTAAACCTGATTATGTCGCTTACCATGATACCGAATGGGGCGTGCCGGTTTATGACGATAACAAGTTGTTTGAATTTTTAACCCTGGAAGCGGCGCAGGCCGGCCTGAGCTGGTACACGGTGCTGAAAAAGCGCAACAACTACCGGGCGGCGTTTGCCAATTTTGACCCGGTTAAGGTCGCGGCCTTTGATGAAACCAAAGCCGCCGAGTTACTGCAAAACCCCGGCATTATCCGCAACCGCCTAAAAGTTGCCGCCGCCATTAATAACGCCGCACGCTTTTTAGAGGTGCAAGCCGAATTTGGCAGCTTCAGCGCCTATCAATGGCGTTTTGTCGGTGGTAAACCGCAGCAAAATAGCATTGCCGGCCCGGCAGATTACCGTGCCACCAGCCCGGAATCCGATGCCATGAGCAAAGATTTAAAAAAACGCGGCTTTAAATTTGTAGGCTCGACCATTATTTATGCCCATATGCAGGCCTGCGGTATGGTTAATGATCATCATGTTAATTGTTTCAGGCAGCAGACCGTTGCAACGCTATAGTAAAGCGGCACACGACATCAACATCACGGGCTGAGCTGGCAATCTCACCAAGTTTAGCACTTAGTATTATTTCACTTTAAACTTGGCTTTTTTAAGCGGTGCCGTTTTGCTGTTACCTAATACCAGCTCTGCCGGGATGCTGAAAGAAAAACTGCTGCCGCGACCGGGCTCGCTGAAAATCATCAATTGGCTGTTGTGGCGAGATAATACGTGCTTGACGATGGCCAAGCCGAGGCCGGTGCCGCCGGTGTTGCGGGCGCGTGCCTGATCAACCCGGTAAAAACGCTCGGTTAAGCGTTTTACATGGTGGGGGGCGATACCTTCACCATTGTCGTTGACGGCAAACACCGCGCGCTGATGCTGGCGTTGCCAGCTGACGCTAATCTCGCCGCCATCGGGGGTGTATTTAATGGCATTAGTCACCAGGTTCGAGAAGGCACTGCGTAGCTCTTCGGTTACCCCGGTTATTTTCAAATCAGGGTCAATACTAAAACTGATGCTATGTTGTTTTTCCCGGTTTAACGCTTGCGCTTCCTGCTCCAGACTCATTAACATCGCCGGCACATCTACCTCTTCGTCAAACTGAACCCGGGCTGAGGCTTCAATCCGCGACAAGGTCAGCAACTGCTGCACCAAACCATCCATCCGCTTGGTTTGTTCCAGCATAACGGTATGAGCTTTTTGCCACATAGCTGGCTCAGGCAAACGTTCAGCATCAATCACTTCCAGATATCCCTGCAACACGGTTAACGGCGTGCGCAACTCATGCGACACATTGGCGACAAAGTCTTTGCGAATTTGTTCTAATTGCTTGAGCTGGGTAATGTCGCGGATGATAAGCAGGTATTGCTCGCTGCCATAGGGCATCATTTTGCATTCCAGCACCAGGTTGCTACTGCCACTGGCGCTAATTTCCAGCGGTTGCTGAAACTGCTTTTGTTTTAAAAAGTTCTTAAATTCCGGGTTCCGCACCAGGTTATCAATGCGCTGGCCTTCGTCACTGGGCCAACGCAACCCCACCAGCATTTGTGCCAGCTTATTACACCAAACAATAGCCCAGTCGCTGGTGAGTACCACGACCGCTTCTGGTAAAGCCTCAGCCCCATCACGAAAGCGCCGCACCAAATTACGGAGTTCTTTGCGTTTTTTACGCTCACGTCGTTGCTGATAATAAATACCATCGAAGATTTGCTGCCAGAAACCTTTGCCTTCCGGTGGGGTTAACTTGCGGTCGTGCCACAGCCACTTGGTAATTAAAAACAGGTGCTTATAGTTCGAGGCCAGTAAAAACAGGCTAAGCAGTAACATAAACAGCGTGCTCTGGCCAAAGGGCCAGCCGAGCAGCCCTGCCAGGGCATAAAAAAGCAAGACTTTAGCAAAAATCTTCCCTTTAGAAAGCTGTGGCCGCATAACACCTACTTAGCAGAAAAGCGATAGCCTGAGCCCCGCACCGTTTGCACCAGCTTATCATGCCCGGCCAGAGAAATCGCTTTGCGTAAGCGCCGAATATGCACATCAACCGTGCGGTCTTCGACATAGACATTAGTGCCCCAGACGTGGTCCAGCAACTGCTCACGGCTGTATACCCGCTCCTGATGAGTCATAAAGAAATGCAGTAAGCGAAACTCAGTCGGCCCCATATCCAGTGGCTGTTGCTGCGCCATGACCCGATGCGATACAGGGTCCAGCTTTAAGCCCTGCACTTCAATCACATCATCTAAACTGGTGGGCGCAACGCGACGGATCACGGCTTTAATGCGGGCCATCAGCTCTTTGGGCGAAAACGGCTTGGTAACATAGTCATCAGCGCCCACTTCCAGACCCCGTACTTTGTCTTCTTCTTCGCCACGGGCGGTGATCATAATAATGGGGATATTGCGGGTCAGCTCATGTTGCTTCATTTTCTTGGCAAACTGAATACCACTGCCGCCGGGGATCATCCAATCCAGTAGTACCAAATCCGGATAGGGTTCAATTAACTGATTTACTGCACTGCCAAAATCTTCGGCCGTTACGGCCTGATAACCATTTTGCTCCAGCACAAAACACAACATATCACGGATCGGTGCTTCGTCTTCCACTACCAGAATTCTTCGGGACATTGTCGTTTACCATTAGATGATTACATTAGAAGCATTATCGACTGTTATTATGACATTTTTATGAATAAACGCATTACCTCACTACTTTTAACATATTTTTTATACGGTTAGCATCTTGCTACCAACAAAAAAGCCGCTGCAGAGCAACGGCTTTTTTAGTTTAGTTTCGGTTAGCTACATCAAGCTTAGAAGCTGTAAACAACACCGAATGACAAGCCAGCACTGTTTTCACCGGCAATAGCAGTTAAACGGGTATCACGGCCACCACTGGCAATAGTGTAGTTAGCATTGTCATCATTAGAGGTAATGCCATAGGCCAGATACAGGGTTAAATCTTTACCCAGTTTGCGATCCGCACCCAGCACCAGCATATTGGCACCTGAATTATCAGCGTCCGCATCGCCCGCTACGTAGTATTGGCCACGTAAGGTGTAATCACCCATTTTGTAGCTGGCACCTACGCCATATACGCTGCGGTCGCCGTTAGCAACATCACTGGCTTTCTGATACAGCGCCGATACCCGTAAATCGCTGTTGATGTCGTAGTAAGCACCTAAACGCAGCGCGTTCGGGTCAACGCCATCAGTACCTTCGTAGCTTTCGTAAGCAGCAGCAACATAGATGCCTTTGCTGGTGTAAGTTAACGAGGTGCTGTAAGACTCACGGTCGTTTTGCACGGTAGCACCAGTGTTATTATGCGGAGTATATTGGAAATCAACAGTAAAGCCGTTCATATTGGGCGTGCGGTAATGCACGCCATTGCGGTAACGATTGTCAAAGCTCTGGCCATAACCACTGGTAATGTTACGCGCATCACCAATCCGGTCGCCAAACATATCAGTGCGGCTGCGAATCGTTTTTAATGGTGTATCGAAGAAACCGATCCGCGCCATACCAAAGTTGCCTTTTAAACCAACGAAAGAATCACGGGTGGCAAAGCTGCCTGAGCCTTCGTCAAAGCGGATATTCTGCTCAAGCTGCACAAACACTTCCATATCATCTTCAAGTTTGGTGCTGGCTTTAAACCCTAACCGGCTGGAGTTTGAAGATACGTTGACGCCGCTATCAACGCCATTATCTAAATGGTCAACAGATAAGTGGGCACGGCCATAAATGCTAACATCGGCAGCCATTGCCGGAACAGCCAGAGTTGCCAATACCGCTGCAGCGACCAGGCCAAGTTTAGATGCTTTCATTGTATTCTCCAGTTAATAGTTTTTTTAGCAGTAACTTTGTTTTGGTGGGAGCAGTATCATCGATTTAGATGACAGTAATATTTCGCATCTATGGCAGTTTTGTGACAATTGCAAGCAATGTGAACCTCTACTAAAAAAGGGAAGCCTAAGCTTCCCTTTTTTATATAACTCAATACATTAGCCGTAACGGCCGGTAATATAATCTTCGGTGCGTTTGTGCTGCGGGTTGGTGAACACTTCATTGGTGGCACCAATTTCAATTAAATCGCCCAGGTGAAAAAAGGCAGTACGATCTGACACCCTGGCGGCCTGCTGCATATTGTGAGTAACGATAACGATGGTAAAGTTTTGCTTTAACTCGTCAATCAGCTCTTCAATAATAGAGGTAGCAATAGGGTCAAGTGCCGAGCACGGCTCATCCATTAAAATCACATCCGGGCTAACCGCAATACTCCGGGCAATACACAGCCGTTGTTGTTGGCCACCTGATAAACCCGTACCTGGCTGATCCAGCCGGTCTTTAACTTCATTCCATAAACCAGCACGGCGCAGGCTCGATTCCACTACATCATCCAGCTCTGACTTACGCGACGCCAGGCCATGTAAGCGCGGGCCATAGGCAATGTTTTCATAGATAGATTTTGGGAAGGGGTTTGGCTTTTGGAATACCATGCCTACTTGCGCCCGCAACTGCACCACATCCAGTGACGGGTCGTAGATATCACGGCCATCCATTTTAATACTGCCGGTTACCCGGCAAATATCGATGGTATCGTTCATCCGGTTTAAACAGCGCAAAAAGGTCGATTTGCCACAGCCCGACGGGCCGATAAAAGCGATCACTTCATTTTCAATAATATCCATGTTAACGCCATGAATGGCCTGGTTAGCGCCATAAAACACCTTGACATCGCGGGCTGTCATTTTAATTTTGTCACTGCTGTTGGTCTGGTTAACTGTCATCGCTGGGTCCGCCATGGTTACATCTTGTTCGGTTAAAATTATCGGGTTGCCTGGCATATTCATCTGCGCTTACCACCGGTTTTCATATTTTTTGCGCAGCCAAATCGCCAGGCCGTTCAGCGTTAACATTAACGCCAACAGCACAATAATGGCCGCTGAAGTGCGCGCTTCAAAGAAGTTACGTAGCTCGTTACCTTGCCATAAAAATATTTGCACCGGTAATGCCGTAGCTTGCTCAAAGGGGCCTGAAGGCACCTGCGCCACGAACGATTTCATCCCAATCAACAGTAGTGGCGCCGCTTCACCCAGCGCCTGGGCCACGCCCAAAATCGCCCCGGTTAGAATACCCGGTATCGCTAATGGCAATACATGGTGAAAGGTCGCTTGCATTTTCGACGCCCCTAAGCCCAGTGCCGCCTGGCGGATTGACGGTGGAATCGCTTTTAAGGTAGAGCGGGTCGCAATAATTACCGTAGGCAAGGTCATTAAACTTAATACCAGGCCACCGACAATCGGCGCGGAGATGGGCAGGTTAAACCAACCAATAAACACCGCAGCACCGAGTAAACCAAACACAATCGAAGGCACCGCCGCCAGATTGTTAATATTCACTTCGACCAGATCGGTAATTTTATTTTTCGGGGCAAACTCTTCTAAGTAAATAGCTGCTGCTACCCCCATAGGCACCGCCAGAAAAAGCACCACCAGCATCATATACAGTGAGCCCATAAAGGCACCAGCCAAACCAGCCGAGGCCAGCGAACTGCGCGAATCTGCGTTCATAAACAAGGCAAAACTAAAACGGTTTTTAATAATGCCCTGTTCGGATAACATTTCTACCCACTCCCGCACCTTAGGGCTAAGCTGCTGCTGGGCATCCGGCAGGCTGCGGTCGATATTACCTTTTAACCAGACATCAATATTAGCGTCTGTTAACAGGTTCAGGGTTTTGGTCTGGCCAATAATGGCTGGGTTATCTATCACCAGCTGGCGCATAGCAAAGCGTTCACCCGAAGTAACAATCCGCTGCACATCGCGCCGGTATTGATTAGCGTCTGGCAGTACCTTATTTAACCCTTCAACAATCAAGCGGTTAAAGTTAATCATGCCCACTTCAGATTGCCATTCAATATCGCGCTGGCGGAAGGCATTGTCAGTTTCGTCGGCACGTTGCACCGGCTTATCGCTTATTTTGATGATCTCTGGGTCAAAATAAATTTCCAGAGTAATGGCAGATTGCCAAAACGCCGGCAAGCCCTTTGAAAAAATATTGATAAACAAAATCGCCACTAACAACAAACTGATCAGCGAGGCCACAAGACCAACACCTTTAAACAGCTTTTCATGGCGATGGCGGCGGTTCAGTGACACGGCCACTTTCTGCTGAACTTTACTCAGCGGCGCTACACCATCGGCCGCAGAGTTATTCGCTGGGTTCATATTCTTCTCAGTCATAAATTACTCGTATTGTTCACGGTATTTGCGCACAACGACCAGCGCTACCACGTTTAGCAGCAAGGTAATCACAAACAAGGTTAAGCCAAGAGCAAAAGCCACTAATGACTGCGGGCTGGCAAAATCGTTGTCACCGGTTAGCTGGTTAACAATGGTCACAGTAATGGTCGATACCGCTTCAAACGGGTTAGCGGTTAACGTTGGGCTGTTACCGGCCGCCAGCACCACAATCATGGTTTCACCAATCGCCCGGCTGGCTGCCAGCAGTACTGCGCCAACAATACCGGGTAAGGCCGCGGGTAAGACTACCTTGCGTATCGTTTCTGATTTCGTCGCGCCCAGGCCTAACGAGGCATCACGCAGCGCTTTGGGCACCTGGGTAATAATGTCGTCTGACAAAGAGGAAATAAACGGGATAATCATAATACCCATTACCACACCTGCGGTCAGGGCAGAGGTGGCACGAATAGTCAGGCCAATACTGGCACCAAAATCAGCTAAAAAAGGCCCTACGGTGACCAGTGCAAAAAAGCCGTAAACGATGGTCGGAATACCTGCTAATACCTCAATAATTGGCTTAGCCGTTGAGCGAAAACCAGCAGGAGCATACTCAGCCAGATAAATCGCCACCATTAAACCCAGCGGAATGGCGACGATTAGTGCCACACCGGCCACCATCATGGTGCCAGATAATAACGGGATTAAACCAAAGCTGCCCTGAGAGCCGGTTAAAGAACCCTCACCGACACCGGTGGTAGAAAAACGCGGATTCCAGGTAGTACCAAAGAAAAACTCTGATGGTGGAATAAAACTAAAAAACTTCATGGTTTCACCGACCATCGACAACACAATACCGATAGTGGTTAAAATAGCCACGGTAGAGCAGATGATCAGTACCGCTTTAATGGTCCGCTCAATCTGGTGGCGGGCCCGTAACTGCGGTTGAATTTTTTTATAGCTAAAAAACAAACCGGTCGCAGCAATGGCCGCCATTAAACCGGTCAGTAATGCCGCACTGCTCGACTTTAACTGTTGCATATAAGCCGCCGCTGCCAGCTCCCACGGCTCGGCTTCGGCCACAATGCCGAAATTGCCGGCAAGGTTGCTGATCCGGCGCATAATAACGTTAGCAGTCATACCCTCTTGAGCCAGTACCTCGGCCGGCAGCTGCGCCGCCACCATACTGCTAATGACATTTGGCGCCAACATGGTCCACAATATTAATAAAAAGAATGCGGGAATAATCGCCCACAACCCCACCATCATACCGTAGTGATGTGGCCGTGAGTGCATTCTCTGCTGCGGGTTTATAGTGGCAACCCGCCGACTGCGCACCATACCCAGCTGATAGCCAATCGCCATCAATGCCAGTAATAGTACTATTAACGAAAGATTACTCATGCTTGCTCCATTCGCCGATCCGGATTATCCAACAGGATAAAAAACTTCTGTTCTAAGCCGCGTTAGCTTAACGCCTGCATATTGCAGTTTTATTACAATGATTGTCATATTACTTAAATAGCAAAAGAGGACCACCAGGGTCCTCTTTGTCAAAACAGCTTGCTAAAAGGCTTACAGGCCTTTTTTAGCTTTAATGTTCGCCAGAATTTGCGCGCGTTCGGTATCATCTAACGGGATTAAACCAGCGGCTTCCAATGGGCTGCCAAAACCTGAAGCAGCTTCAGAAACAAAGTACTCAGCAAATTGCTGTAAACCCGGGATAACACCGATATGCTCGCCTTTCACATAGAAGAACAGTGGGCGTGATACCGGATAAACACCAGCGATAATGTTATCAACTGTTGGTACCACATCGTTTACTGTGGCTACTTTAATGCGGTCACGGTTAGCTTCATAGAAGCTTAAACCAAATACGCCGATAGCATCTTTCTGCGCTTGTAAACGTGCCAGTGTTTCAGTGTAGTCACCGGCAATTTCTACTACCCGGCCATCAGTACGCATAGCTAAACAGAAGTTGTTCTGATCGCCTTTTGGCAGAGCCTTAACTTCAGCAAACGTTTGGCAGCCATCCAGAATCACTTTTTCTTCATAAACTTCACGGGTACCATGATTAGAGCCAGGAATCGCCAGTAAAATTGATTGGCTAGGCAGTGACTTATCAATCTGGTTCCAGTTTGTATAAGGGTTAGCTACCATTTTGCCGTTTTGTGGTACCTGGGCAGCCTGTGCCAGGAATACGTGTTCTGGCTTTAATTTGAAATCGCCTGCATCAACGCGTGACGCAAACACGATACCGTCATAACCAATTTTTACTTCAATGATCTGATTAACACCATTAGCTTTACAGGCTTCTACTTCGGCAGGACGAATAGCGCGTGACGAGTTAGCGATATCAATAGTGTTGATACCCACACCCTGACAGAACTGACGTAAACCACCTGATGAGCCGCCAGAACCTACTACCGGAGTACGGAACTGTGCGAAGTTATTACCAAACTCTTCAGCAGCAACCGAAGAAAATGGCAGCACAGTAGATGAACCGGCAACCTGAACAGTGTCACGATTAGCGTGAGCCTGACCTGCGAAAGCCAGCGATACGGCGGTAGTAACTACCAGTTTAGTAAGCTTATTCATTTTCATTAGTTAAGTCCTCGGGTAAATGTTTTAGTTGACGTTGCACAGTGTGCGATAGTTTTATTGCAGGAATATTACAGTTATCAATTAATTTAACTGCCATATCCCATTGAATTTAAATAAATTAATCAAACCTTAAACGCCTGACAGCCATGTAACAACTGGCCAGCCAGGGTGTTGAGCTGTTCACTGGCTGTCGCAGAACGCGCCGCACCGGTGTTCAGATGACGGATATCGTCATTCAATAACGTAATGCTATCTGCAATACCTGTTGCCACTTGCTGCTGCTCGTCAGTCGCCATCGAAATTTCGGCATTCAGTTGCACTATTTGCTTAACCGCCCCGGCAATTTGCTGAAACATTTGCTCAGTCTGACGGGATTGGCCAACACTTTGACTGGCTTGCTCTGCCGCTTGCCGCATCGCAGCAACCGCAGAGTTGGCTTGTTGCTGCAGCTGACTAATCATCTGACGAATCGACTCGGTCGCTTTATGAGTGCTGGCTGACAGCATCCGCACTTCATCCGCCACCACTGAAAAGCCCCGCCCGGCTTCACCCGCCCGGGCTGCTTCAATGGCGGCATTGAGTGCCAGTAAATTGGTTTGCTCAGAGATTTTCCGGATCACATCCAGTACGCTGGAAATCTGAGCCGAGTCTTGCTGCAGTTGGCTGATCACACCACTGGCTTGTTGCATTTTCAGCTCTAGCCGCTCAATGGTCGCCATACTGGTTGCCGCTACTTCGCTACCATCCAGACTAAATTGTTCTGCTTGCTCTGCGGTGTCAGCTGCACTGCGGGCATTTGCCGCAACCTGACGAATAGCCATACTCATTTGTTCAATGGCCGCTGCAAGCTGGGTTACCTGATCGGCCTGCCGCCCCGAGCCATTACTGACATCTTCACTGCCGGCAAATACCTGGGCAGCTTGTTCGCTTAGCATGCCAGCACTTTGGCCAAAACTGCCAATCAAGCCAGCAAAATGTTGCAACATGGTATTGAGTGCTTGCGTCGCTGCTGCCACTTCGTCCTGGCCACTGGTATCGGCCCGCAGGGTTAAGTCAGATTGTTGTGCCACCGATGCAGCAATGCACTTAGATTGCTTAATGGCCGGGACACCGAGCGCTGAATGGCCAGAATTAAGCCGGTGATCAGCAATACCAGCATAAACCCGCCAAACAGGTAAAACTGCACCATTAATCCGGTAAAGCTAACTGACTGGTCGCGCACTTCAGCCGCAGCGGCAATTTGTTGTTGAATAAACCCATCTGCCAGATCGGTAAAGGCGGTGATCCGCAGCTCTACTTCACTATTAATGGTCGACTCATTTAAAATACGAGCCAGTAAGGCGTCACTACCCGCCGGACTTATCCACTCTTCATATTGCTTAAGCGCCCTTGCAAAGGCCTGATCCAGTTCCTGATAACCCTCTTCTGTGGCCATTACCGGTCGCTGTTCACTGAAACTTTGCCAGTGCTGCTTTGCCTGTGCTAATTGGTCTGATACGGTACTTCGGGTATTGTCTGCCGATGCCCAACCCGTGCGATACTTCCGGATCTCAGCCAGGCCTTGTTGCTGAATAATCTTCTGCGCACTCATAATATCGGCCAGAATAGCCAGGTGCTGGTTATACAGCTGATGAAACAATTTATCTTTAGTTTGAGCCGCCCAGAAACTGGCTGCCAGCACCAATACTAAAAGCAGCAAAGGGATCAGACCCAGTAAGAAAATCCGTTGGGAAATTTTTAGCCGTGACAACATAGCAACAACTCAGGCAATGGTGATTGACTGAGGATACGACTTCATAATGACAATTATATGACACTACATAATACGACGTAAAAATTAGCGTCGACGCGGTTGCAACTCGACCCGTAATGACTGACCACTGCTGACTTTGGCCAGAAAAATGGCATGCTTTGCCAGATTAGCACTGTGTTCAGCAATCCGCTCCAGCGCTCTGGCTACCCAGTTAACGCCCAGCGCACTGTCTAAGTGCCCCGCCAGGTTATCAGTGTTGTCCAGGTTGCTGCGTAAAATAGCGCCATAGCAACGGTTAACTGTGGGGGCCAGACTCAGTGCCTGCTCGGCCTGCGTGATACTGCGTTGCTGCAAGGCAGCCAATGCCAGAGTCAGCATATTGGCTACCGGCTCGGCCAGAGTATTGATTGCCGCCAATTGCTGAGCCTGGGGCTGACTGTTTGCCGCCAGCAACGCTTGCTGGGCAATTAAGGCGCTTTGGCCGCAAATGTATTCAATATCACTGATGGCTTTTAGCAGCGCCAGCACCAGGCGTAACTCACCGCCACTGGCCGAGTGGCTTAACATATCCAGACAATGATCATCCATCGCCTGCTCAAAGTCATGGGCTTTTTGTAGCTGATTCAGCGCTTGTTGCGCCAGACCGGCATCGTGCTTGCTATACGCCTGCAACGCCAGCTGAAATTGCTGTAGCGCCAGGCTGCTAATCGCCTGCACCCGTTGCCTGGCCTGCGCCATTTCATTGCTAAAACCCTGCTGACTGCATTCTGTCATAATTACGTCCACTGGCTGCGCTATTATTACAGCGGCATCTTAGCGCTCGCACTGCTTAGGGTAAAGTTAAGTTCTGCAGGATAGCAGCAGACGCATTGACATATGAAATATTACATATATGATTATTCGCATATCCAATGGCTATGGCGCAGCACATTCATGCTATCCCCCCTGCTATTTTACAAAGCGTTGGCTGACGACACCCGCTTAAAAAGCGTGCTGTTAATTGCCCAGCAGCAAGAGCTGTGTGTCTGTGAACTGATGGTGGCGCTGCAACAAAGCCAGCCCAAAATTTCCCGCCATTTAGCCCAGCTGCGCAAAGCCGATATTCTGCAAGACAGACGTAGTGGCCAATGGGTGTTTTATTCGCTGCACCCAAAGCTGCCAACCTGGGCGCATCTGGTCTTACAACAGACGCTGTTGGCCAATCAGCCCTACCTGGCTGACTGCCAGCAACAAACTACTCTGGTATCAACGCGGCCGGCCAAGCAAAGCTGCCGCTAACATTAAAAGGACAGTAGAATGAGCATTAAAGTAGGCATTAATGGTTTTGGCCGGATTGGCCGTCTGGCCCTGCGCGCGGCCTTTGACTGGCCCGAGCTGGAGTTTGTGCACATTAACGACCCGGCGGCGGATGCCGCTACCCACGCCCATTTGCTGAATTTTGACTCGGTACACGGGATCTGGTGCCACAATGCCACAGCCAAAGACAGCACTATACTGATCAATGGTAAAGCCATTGCGGTTAGCCATAATAAAGCCATCAACGACACCGACTGGTC
Source organism: Arsukibacterium ikkense (assembly GCF_000987775.1). Lineage (GTDB taxonomy): Bacteria > Pseudomonadota > Gammaproteobacteria > Enterobacterales > Alteromonadaceae > Alishewanella > Alishewanella ikkense. Next base: position 122,124 of record NZ_LAHO01000009.1, on the reverse strand, counting down.
GGGCTGTGATATCGTTATTGAAGCCTCGGGTAAAATGAAAACCGTCGCCGCTTTGCAGGATTACCTGGCGCAAGGCGTCAAACGGGTGGTGGTAAGTGCACCGGTAAAAGAAGCCGGCGCACTAAATGTCGTGATGGGCGTCAACCATCAGCTGTATGACAAAACCACACACCAGATAGTCACTGCAGCCAGCTGTACCACTAACTGCCTGGCACCGGTAGTAAAAGTGATTCACCAGCAGCTGGGCATCAAGCATGGCTCTATTACCACTATTCACAGTTTAACCAATACCCAAAGCATTATGGATACGCCGCATAAAGATTTACGCCGCGCCCGTGCCTGCGGCAGCAGCTTAATACCCACTACCACCGGCTCTGCCACGGCTATTGTTGAAATTTTCCCGGAATTAAAAGGCCGCTTAAATGGTCATGCCGTGCGGGTACCACTGACGAATGCATCATTAACCGACTGTGTGTTTGAAGTTGAGCGCGCCACCACCGTCGATGAAGTCAATGCCATGCTAAAAGCAGCAGCAGAGGGCGAATTAACCGGCATTCTCGGTTATGAAACCCGGCCGCTGGTGTCGATAGATTATAAAACTGACCCACGCTCCAGCATTATTGATGCGCTCAGTACTATGGTGATTAACGGCACTCAGGTTAAACTTTACGCCTGGTACGATAACGAATGGGGCTATGCTAACCGCACGGTCGAACTAGTCAAAATGGTCGGGCTACAGGATCAGGCCTGAGCCGTAATTTTCTGTTCATCAACCAGAGAGCAGCATGATGCTAGCTACACTTTCCCCCGCTGTGCGCCAGTATTTACTGGTAACAGGTAACTACTGGGCCTTTACCCTGACCGACGGCGCACTGCGAATGCTGGTGGTGCTGCATTTCTACAGCCTCGGTTACAGCGGTCTGAGCATAGCCATGCTGTTTTTGTTTTATGAAATTTTCGGGGTTATTACCAATTTGGTGGGTGGCTGGCTGGGCGCGCGGATTGGTTTAAATAAAACCATGAATATTGGTTTGTTTTTGCAAATTATTGCGCTGACAATGCTGTTGCTACCGGCTGAGTACCTTATTGTGCCCTGGGTGATGGCGGCCCAGGCCATGTCGGGCATAGCCAAAGACTTAAACAAAATGAGCGCCAAAAGCAGCATTAAAATGCTGGTGTCGAGCGAGGCGCAGGGTACCTTGTTTAAGTGGGTAGCACTACTCACCGGCTCGAAGAACGCATTAAAAGGGCTGGGCTTTTTTATCGGCGGTTTACTACTGACACTGTTAGGCTTTCAGCTGGCCATTTTGTGTTTGGCTGTGATGTTGCTGTTGGTCTGGATAGTGAGCTTAGTAAAATTAAAACAGGATTTAGGCAAAAGCAGCGCTAAACCGAAATTCAGGGAAATGCTGTCAAAAAGCCGGGCGATTAATATTTTATCCGCCGCCCGCATGCTGCTGTTCGGCGCCCGTGATGTCTGGTTTGTTATTGCCCTGCCGCTGTTTCTGGCCAGCCAGCTCGGCTGGGACCATTGGACAGTGGGTGGTTTTCTGGCGCTGTGGGTTATAGGTTATGGTGCAGTGCAAAGCATAGCCCCGATGCTGTTGGGCAGTGGCAATATACCTGATGGCAAAACGGTAGCATTCTGGGCCTTGCTGCTGTGTGCTATTCCCGGCCTTATCGCCGTGGCGCTAATGGTCAACTGGCAGATCGAACTGGCTGTGCTGGGTGGTTTACTGCTGTTTGGTAGCGTCTTTGCGATTAATTCCTCAGTACACAGTTATTTGATTGTCAGCTATGCCAAAAATGATGGCGTATCAATGGATGTGGGCTTTTATTATATGGCCAACGCTATGGGCCGGCTGCTTGGCACGGTGTTGTCTGGCTGGCTCTACCAAACCTCAGGTCTGGTGGCCTGCCTCTGGGTATCCAGTGCCCTGCTGGTACTTACTGTGTTTGTGTCCAGCTTGCTGCCTGCGGTGCCGCCTGCTGCAATGCCCGATAGTGACTAACTACCAGCGGCAATTCGCGCAACCACCAAAAAGCGGCTACAGTAAAGTCATCCGTAACATCTGTAGTATCGACTTAAATGCCGAATCAGCCAGTAATAGCATCGACTTACCCTGACAATTCTTCCAACCAGCTTTACCGGCTGCGTACCAAACGTTTACTGCAAATTATTGGCCTGACATTGTTTGGCCTGGTGTTGGCCGTGGCGGTAGCCGGCGGCACCACCAAATGGGTATTGCTGGCAGGCTGTTTTGCCCTGGCACTGGCGGCAATTTTAGCCTATCAGCGCCAGATTATGCCGGCAACTTTTGTATTGTTGTGGGCCATGTGCCTCATGTTATCAGCTTTGGCTTTTATTTCTGGCGGCATTCGTGATCTGGCGTTACTTGGCTACCCCGGGGTACTGGTATTTGCAGCGATGCTGGGTAATAGCCGGCTGTTTTTCTCGTTGATTAGTTTTATGCTGGCTTTTTGTGGCCTGCTGACGTATCTGGCGGTAAGCGGCATAGTAACCCCTGTTATACCGCTGATCAGCGTGGCACACTTCGTGTTTATTGGCACTATTTTGCTGGTTACCGGGGTCAGCGTGTACTTATTATACCGAGACCAGCAACGGTTAATGCACAGCTTGCAAAACGAAAATCATCGGGTAAAACAAAGCCAGGCCCATATCGAACATTTAGCCTTACATGACTCGCTGACTGCCCTGCCAAACCGGGTGTACTGCCAGCAACATTTTCAACAGCTGTACACCGAATGCCTGGCAAGCGAGCAGCGGCTGGCAGTATTGTTTCTGGATTTAGACAATTTTAAACCGGTTAATGATTCCTTAGGCCATGCTGCCGGTGATTTACTGTTACAGCAACTGGCTCGCAGACTGGAAAATCAGCTGACAGCAAACGACGTGTTGTGCCGCTTTGGCGGCGACGAGTTTTTAGTGCTGGTGCCACATTTTGTCAATACTGAGACACTGGCAGCAAAAGCAAGCGCGTTACTGGCTCAAACCACGGCGCCGTTTTTTATTATGCAAAATCAGATAGAGATTTCTGGCTCAGTAGGCATAGCCATCGCGCCGGACGACGGCTGTGAATTCAGTGAAATTTGCAAACATGCTGATATGGCGATGTTCCAGGCCAAAGCCGACGGGCGCAATGTATTCCGCTTTTATCACGATGAATTAAATAAAGCCAGCATCGACAAATTCAACTTATTGCAGCTGATGCGCAAGGCTCTGAAAAAACGGGAATTTCAGTTATATTTTCAACCAAAATTGCAGCTGGCTGAGCAGCGGATCATTGGTGCCGAAGCATTAATACGCTGGCCGCAACCCGATGGCAGCATGATAAGCCCGGACGAGTTTATTCCGCTGGCAGAAAGCAGCGGCCTGATTGTTGAAATTGGTGAATGGGTGCTGCAGCAAGCTTGCCTGGCATGCAGCCGCTGGCAGCAGCAGGGGTATGATCTCACCGTTGCGGTTAACTTATCTTTTGTGCAGTTTCGCGATGGCAAGCTGGAACAACAGGTACAACAAGCCCTGAGCGCAGCCGCCTTGCCCGCGCATGCATTAGAGCTGGAATTGACCGAATCACTGTTGATTGGCGAGGGCGACAATATCGCCTTGCAACTGGCAGCAATGCACCAGCTAGGTATTCGGTTTTCGATTGATGATTTTGGTACCGGTTATTCAAACCTGGGCTATTTGCGTCGTTTTAATGCCAGCCGGCTGAAAATTGATAAGTCGTTTATTTTATCGCTGTGTTTATCCGAGCGGGACGAGCCGCTGGTACGGGCGATTATTCAGATGAGCAAAAGTCTGGGGCTGAAAACCGTGGCCGAAGGCATTGAAGACAGCGCTACTGCAGCCCGGCTGGCCCTGCTGGGCTGCGACGAAGGCCAGGGATTTTACTGGGCCAAGCCGTTACCAGAGGGCGACTTTCTTGGCTTTGTCAGTGCTGAATTACTGAATGAAACAAAAAAAACGAAAACCTGATGACACCTGGCTGCGTATAGCTTTTTTTAATTAGCTGGCAGCCAACAACTTATGCATGTTATGCAACAACAAAAAGAACTGATCGTTATCACCGGCGCCGGGCAACGGGTCGGCTTATATTGTGCGCAGGCACTACTGAAGCAAGGCTATGCACTGGCGGTCAGTTATCGAACCTTCACGCCCGGCATTGAGGCTCTGCAACAGGCGGGAGCGCTTTGTCTGCAAGCCGATTTTAATCAGCTGGCACAACTGGCAAGCTTTATTGAAGCTCTGGCGCCCTACCCGGCCATTCGGGCAGTTATTCACAATGCATCCAGCTGGCAGCCCGATCTGCCACTGGCAGGGCACACCGCGCAGCAAACTACCTTAAGCTTGCTGCAACAAGACGCTGCGGTATTCGACAGCATGCAGCAGGTACATGCCCGGGCACCTTATTTACTGAATCGCGCCTTATTGCCCAAATTATTAGCAGGTCCCGGGCCAGCTGATATTATTCATTTAACCGACTTTGTTGCCAGTGTAGGCAGCAGTAAACATCAGGCGTACGCGGCGTCTAAAGCCGCTCTGGAAAACCTGACCTTATCACTGGCCCGCCAGCTGGCGCCTAAGGTTAAAGTAAATGCGATAGCCCCCGCCCTGTTAATGTTTAACGACAACGACGATGCCGCTTACCGGCAAAAAGCACTGGCGAAATCGCTAATGGCCATAGCCCCAGGCCCGGATGAAGTATTACAAAGCGTGTTGTATTTGCTTACCAGCCGCTATATTACCGGCCGGGTGCTGGCACTGGATGGCGGTCGCCATTTGCAGCTGCCCTGACACCCTTATAAAAAAACGGCCTATCAGGCCGTTTTTGTTTAAACCCAAGTGCTACCTTAAGCTGCGATTTTCTTAACCCAGGCTGCGCACCATCCCTCATTGGCAACCAGCTTGCCCGGGAAAATGGCGCAGGGGCGCCACTCCTGGCCATCTTCGCCCTGGATCAAATTACAATTACCACAAATTTGCCCCTCAACTTCCGACTTATGGGTGTAGCGCATGGCTGCGGCCAGGGGGTCGTCCAGTTTCAGCTTTTCCGCGGCCAGCGCACTAAGGCTGACACCACCTGCCGTAATACCAATTACCGTCCCGGCTGAAATTTTAAAAAAGGTGCGACGATCTAAGTTGCTCATAAATAACTCTCCTGCATTTGGTTATTATTATAATACTGGCAAAATTGCCAGGTGGTTTTGACAGACATCAACTATTTAGTGCAAAAAACAGCCTAGACTTTAGTAGCAGCCCGGCCAGTAATCCTTTACCGCCTTTTGTTTTCTGCCATAGTACGTACAAGCATAGTGCATATTCCGGAGTTAATATGTTGGTTTGGTTAGTTAATCTTGGATTAATAGCGGCCCTGCTGGCCGGTTACTGGCTAAGCAGTGCCAGCCTGGGTAGCAGCATCTTGCTACTATTACTGCTGCTGGGCTACTTTGCCTTACAATATTGGTTGCAACGCCCCCAAGCGGCTATTGCAACATTGCCGGAGCAGAAAACGCCGGATATGGCAAAAATGGAAGAATCTACCTCCAAACTGGCGATTGGCTCAGCTGAAGTGTCTTTTTTTATTGATAGCCTGAATAACGATATTAAACACAGTGCCCAGAGCAGCAGCCAGATTGCCCATAGCAGTAATGAACTCAGCCATACCAGCAACCAGTTGAACGACAGCCTGCAAACTCTGAACCAAAGCATTCAACACACCGCCAGTGCCTGCCAGCAAGCCGATAATCAGCTATCTGGCAGTGTGCTGAGTCTGAAGCAGCTGGCCAGCTCGGTCAACGACTCTGCCCGGGAGCTGGAGCAGTTACGTAACTCTGCCGACAATATTCAGCGGATCACCGAAGTCATTAATAATGTTGCCGATCAGACCAATCTGCTGGCGCTGAATGCAGCTATAGAGGCCGCCAGAGCCGGGGAGCAGGGCCGGGGGTTTGCCGTTGTAGCAGAAGAAGTGCGGGCGCTGGCCAGCAAAACCTCGGGCGCCACCGCTGATATTGCCAGGATGCTGGCAGAAATTCGCCAGCAAAGCGGCCAGACCGCTGATCAAATGAACGCCCTGGTAACAAAAAGTAGTGAGGTACAGCAGCAGCTACAACAAGTTGCCAGCGGTTTTACCTGCATCAACAGCGAAATAGCGCAAGCCGCCACCGCCACTAACCAGTTAGAGCAGGCCGGTGCCAGCCTGGCTCATACCAGTAAGACGATAACGGAGTCGATTAGCAGCGTCAGCGAAGGCCTGAATACTATTGAACAAAAAGGCAGTAACATTGCTAATCAGGCTATTGATTTATCAATGGAAACTGAAAGTATTTATCGTGAGCTCAGCCAGCTCGACCATCACAGTTTTTACAGTCCGATACTGGCAGAAGCGCAGCAAGCCGCCGACGCTATTGCCGGCTTATTGCAGCAAGGCATTATCAATGGCAAATTCAGCGAGCAACAGCTGTTTGCCAAAAACTACCAACCGATAGCCAACACTAACCCGGAGAAGTTCCATACTGCTTACGACAGCTATACCGACCAGACCTTTCCTCAGGTGCAGGAACCCATCTTAAGCCGGAATGCTCAGGTATTATATGCCGGTGCGGTGGATAGCAAAGGCTATTTCCCGACCCACAATAAAAAGTTCAGCCAACCCCTGACTGGCGATTACCACAAAGACTTACTGACGAACCGCAGTAAACGCATTTTTGCCGATCGCACCGGCAGCCGTTGTGGTAGCAACCGCGAAGCCATGCTGTTACAAACTTACAAACGCGACACCGGTGAAATATTGCACGACTTGTCGGTTCCCATTTACGTTAATGGTAAACACTGGGGCGGCTTTCGGATTGGTTTTAAACGCTAAAACCTGAGCTGGTCGCTATAACGTCAGCAAAGCTATCCGCAGTAAGTAGTTGGTAGCGGTAATATACAAATAGCGATTATCAGGCGACAACGCGACATTAGCTGGTGCCACACCCGTTTCTATAGTGCCTAAATGCGTACCAGCAGCAGTAAATATCCAGACCCCACCGGGCCCGGTGGCCAGCAGATGGCCTGATGGCAATACCTTTAAACCATCGGGTAACCCCCGGCTGGTTTCAGTGTAACGGCTGGCATCAAAAAACAGCTCCGGCTCCCCCAACTTACCATCCCTGGCTACCGGATAACGCCACCACTGCGCAGCAGTGTGCTCTGAATTTGCCACATATAACCACTTTTCATCAGGGGAAAACGCCAGGCCATTTGGCCGGTTAAGGTTGGTTGCCAGCTGGCTCAGCGAACCGTCGGTTGCCAGTCGGTATACAGCATTTGTCATTTGCTGCTTCTGGCCGGCCTTATCGCCACCGGCTAAGCCATAAGGTGGGTCGGTAAAATAATAAGCGCCACTGCTATGTTGCACTACATCGTTCGGGCTATTCAGTAACTTGCCCTGATAATGACTAACCAGGGTCTGATACTGCGGCTGGCCCTGCTCAATAGCCGTTAACACCGCCAGGCGCCGATCGCCATGCTGCGCCAACACTAATTGCTGTTGCTGGTTGAAAATAAGCCCATTGGCCCCTTGCTGCGGATTGTCAGCCGGATAAAGCCCGGTATAGCCTGACGGCGCCAGATAAACCGTCAACCCGGCACTTTCATTCCAGCGGTATACTTTATTGGCGGGTACATCAGAAAACAGTACATCGCCAGTGCCGGGTTCCACAACCGGCCCTTCAGACCAACGAAACCCCTCAGCCAGTATCTCCAGCCTGGCATCGGCTGCTACCAGTTGCAGCATTTCGCTCTGCTGCACCTTAACCGGTTGCGCAGGTATCTGGCCATACAATGGTGCGCCGAAAACGCCTAGCGTAAAGCTAATCAACCGCATAAATTTCATATTTTAACGTCCTTCGCTGCTGGTTTAGTTGCCACTGGCTTGTCCGAAGCGGCAAAAGTTGACTATAACTATAGTCCGGTTAATCACATTGCCAGCCAACCTGAGGTGCTTTATGAGCTATCGTGGCCACTTTACCGTTAGCCAGCACAACCAGCTGTTGTTTACTTATGCCGCAGGTGGCTGGGATTTAATCACTGCCCACGATTACTGTGCCAGCTTTAAACAACAAGCGACACAGTTGTATCACCAACCCTGGGCGCACATTTTATTATTGGATGACTGGATCCTCGCTACGCCCGAAGTGGAGCCGGTTCTCAAAGATCTGGCGAACTGGGCCGTTGCACATAATATGGTGTGCTCGGCCAAGGTTTATCGGGAAAATATGTTAAAGCAATATCAGTTAGACAGAATGAACCCGAAATCCAGCGTCAATTTCCGCCAGCAGGAGTTCACTGAACAGCAAGCGGCACTGGACTGGCTCGCCAGTGAGGGCTTTAAGGTAAATTGTAACCAGTTTACTAAAGTACTACCATAATCAACCAGCTGGCTTTAGTATCAAAATATGACAATTAACTTCAAAGGGCGCGACAGATCCCGGCGGCTAGCATGATGAAGCATAAACTATGACCAACACCCTTATAACCACCTGGTATTTGCACTATCAGGGGCCGGCGTTGCCCCTGCCCAGCTGGCCGGCTGACTGCTTGTTAATGGAAGCAACCATCCCCAGCCCGGAGCTAAGCCAGTTTTTATTTGGCGCGGTGGGCAACCACTGGCAGTGGTTTAGCCGCCTTAGCTGGGATTATCAGCAGTGGTTAAGTTATTTAAGCACAGGTACCGTTCGCACCTGGGTGCTGTATCAGGGCGGTACCATAGCCGGTTTTGTTGAACTGAAGTATCACCCTGCAGCTGAGCAGGCGCCCAGTGTTGAACTTAAGTTCTTTGGACTACTGCCAGCGTTTACCGGCCGTGGCTTAGGCCCGACACTGGCGCAAGCTGCTATTGCACTGGCCCAGCAATGGTTAAAAACAGCAATACCCCTGACTGACACCGGCGCTGCGGGTAGTAGTAAGGTGTGGGTGCATACCTGTTCAGCTGATCACCCCGCTGCACTTTCTACCTACCAAAAGGCAGGCTTTGTTATCTATCACCACGAGCAAGAAGCAGCTGATATCCCCGAAAATTATGCCGAGGCTGCTTTGTGCCGTAACTATATCAATTCGCGGCTGGTGCATTTCACCGCAAACAAACACCAGCCCAAACAGGCGTAGCGGGAGAGCATGAAAAGAAAGCCTTAATAGCCATAAGTTATGCTGACTTAGTTTGGATTGCTTTCCATCGACTTAGCACATAAAACGTTCAAAAATCAGTCATCTCTGTGTAACCTTACTCATTCACGATGCCTTGGAACTCACCAACCAAGGTATTAAAATGAAAACCATAACCCAGTTTACCTTCGTAATTATTACCCTGCTGTATAGCGGCATTGCAAGCGCTGCCAACTGTGTCTATGGCTGCCCTACCGGTAAATCCGGCCAGACCATTGAGCGGCCTATTTATACCCTGCATAACAACAGCAGCAGCAAATTTGCTAACTGGGTGGCCTATCAGGTTACCCCCCATACCATTGATGGTCCCAGCCGCAGCCGCACCTGGCGGGCCGATCCGGATATCAATCCGGCCCATACGCTTGAGCCTGCCGACTACACCGATGCTGCCGCCGTACTGGGTACAGACCGCGGCCATCAGGTGCCTTTAGCCGCTTTTAGTAATACCCCTTATTGGGCCATGACCAACTATTTGTCGAACATCACGCCACAAGCGGCCAATTTAAACCAGGGCGCCTGGGTAAAATTAGAAACCGCAGTGCGCAATCTGGCACGTACTGGTCAGCATGTGTATGTGGTTACCGGCCCCTTGTATGAGTGGTATTTTGGCACTTTGCCAGGCGCAGATGAAAGCCATACCATTCCGTCTGGCTATTTTAAGGTGGTAATCACTAATAACGCCGGCTGGGTTGAGGCGTCAGCCTATATTATGGAGCAAAATCTGGCGCGAGCTGCCAGCTTTTGCCCACGCGAAGTGACCATTAACCAGGTTGAAGCGCGCACTGGCCTGAACATAATGCCAACCCTGCCAGCCTATAAAGAGCCGGCAGTAGAAGGCCAGGTAGGTGGTTTGAAAAAGAAGCTGGGGTGTTAAGAGCTAACTCAGTAGCCCCGCGCTAATCTGTTAGCACGGGGATATGTATTGCAGACATATAAAATGACCATCGCCGGGATAGCCGAGGCCGGATAATGATAAAACGCCGGCTCTGTTTCTTCGTCTGTTTCGGGCAGGGCCATCCACAGCTGTAAGCCATGCAACCGGTGCACGCTGTTAGTGACTTCCGGGCGCTCGCGCTCTGAGTGCACGATGCCCTTGCCCGCCACCATCAGGTTAATATCGCCGCACAGCCTTGCTGTACATCGCAGTCAGACTCTAGCTGTTTGCTGGTCGTGCTCATTGTTCCCGCCTTTGCAAATTGCCGATTTCTTCTATAATCAATTGATGTAAAGCTACTTTATTTAGCTTAATCTGGTATAAGTATTTTACAGATAAGGTAAGAGCCCCTGTTGACTCCAACTACACCACGCCAGTCTCTGGTTCGCAAGCTCACCCGGCAGAACCTGACTGTTTTGCTTAGCAGTATGCTAATCAGTTTTTTACTGATCGCCGTGATGCTGTGGCTGACAGCCCGTGAACGCCAGGGCAGCGCCGCCGAACTGGCTGCCGTTCAGCTAGCCAGCAATGTAGCAGCAATGCTGGTGTTTAATGATCCTGAGGCAGCACAGCGCGAGTTGGCAGTGCTGGGCGAAAACCGCGAACTTAGCGGCCTTGCGCTCTACACTGCACAAGGTGAACTGTTTGCTGGCATAGCCAAACTGCCCACATTGCAATGGCAGCAACAACCGATACCGACGGAGCCACAACGACGTTACCGGGGGCTGGAAATTGAGCTGGTGGTGCCAGTAATGGTAAGAGACAAAGCCGAAGGGGTGTTAGTTGTCCGGGAAAGGTTGCATCAGCTGATGCACTGGTTTGTAAGGGGCTTGCTAATCATGTCAGCGCTGATGGTGGTTATTTATCTGTTTGCCGCCAGGTTGTTGATCAAAATCCAGCGCAAGGCCTTATCCCCGCTGGTTGCATTGTCAGCCCTGGCTGAGAAAGTAGCCAGTGAGCGAAACTTCTCGTTACGGGCAGCCGTAGTCGACAACGATGAAATTGGTAGTTTAACGAAGCGCTTTAATGAGCTGCTGAAGCGGGCAGAGATCTGGCAGACTGAGCTGAGCACAGAGCTGCAACAACAAGCAGCCCGTGGTGATGAGCTTGAACATCTCGCCCTGAAAGACAGCCTGACCCAGCTTCCGAACCGCCATAGTTTTGGCCAGCTACTGCATAAAATGGTGACAGACAGCCTTAACAATAAAACGATGTCGGCTTTACTGTTTATCGACCTTGATAACTTTAAGTTCGTTAATGACAACTTCGGTCATGATGCCGGTGATGAAGTGTTAATAGAAGTGAGTAACCGGATCCAGGCTGCAATTCGAAGCGACGACACGCTGTGCCGCCTCGGTGGCGATGAATTTGCGCTGTTGCTGCCAAAACAGGTAACACCACAACTGACTGAGCAGGTTTGTAAAAGACTATTACAACAAATCAGCCGACCCATCTGGGTGAAAAACGCACAAATGCCGGTAACACTCAGTATTGGCGTCGCACTGTGTCCAGAGCACAGTATCGATTCAGCCACATTGCTGCAGTTGGCAGATGAAGCCATGTATCAGGCAAAAAGGGCGGGGAAAAATGGTTATCAGATATACGGTGCTGACTAGCACACTGCTGCTGTGCTTAAGCATCGCTCAGCTGCACGCACAACAATTGCCAAGCCTGGAAGAGCTATTGCGACAGCAAACGGCAACCGACCCGGCCAGAATAGAGGTGTCGACCGCTGCCCGCTATGCGCAAAGCGCCGGCCAGTCATCACAAGTTACTTATATTGTCACCGATGAGCAGATCCGTCGCTTTAGTTTACGTAACCTCGAACAGATCCTCAGCTTATTTCCCGGCTTATATGTCAGCTCAGACAGCAGCTATGGTTACCTGACTGCCCGGGGCATTGGCCGGCCTGGCGACTATAATTCCCGGCTGTTGCTGCTGGTTGATGGCACCCGGGTGAACGACAATATTTATGATGCTGGCATGATAGGCAATAATTTTTATATTGCTCCACAATTAATTGACCGGGTAGAGTACAGCCCGGGCAGTGGCTCTGCGCTTTATGGCAACAACGCGTTTTTGGGGGTAGTAAACGTTATTACCAAGCGCGGTAATAAATTACAGGGTGGCCAGCTAGCTGTCGCCGCCAATCAACGTGACCAACATGATGTATCGGTTTCCTATGGCGTTCGCCACGAAAGTGGCCACGAAGGCTGGCTGTCATTGAGCCATAGCCAGCAAGACAACATTGCCTTCCCGGATATCAATGCACCGGATCCCCTTACCTCGCAACGTAGCCAGAACGCTGACCTGAATCACAAACTGGCGGCCAGCTATCGCTACCGGCGCTTGCAGTTGCAGCTGGCCGGCGTCTCCCGCACCCGCCAGGAACCGATGCTGCTGGCCGAAGATCCATCGCGCAGCGAAATATTTAAAATTAAAAACCGCAATTATTTTATCTCGTTACAACACGGGCACCGCTTAAATGAGCAAATGGAGTTGTACACACATTTATCGACTAATGGCTTCGGTCTCACCACTTTCACCCCTTTTATTTTCCCCAGCGGCGAGTTACGCCAGTATCAGTTTGATGTGACCGGCAAATGGACTAACCTCGATCTGCGGTTAAGCTATACGCCAGCATCAAGCCACCACCTGTTACTGGGTATTGACGGTCAACGTGATCACCACCAGAGCTACCAGTTCAGTATCGACGATACAATCCCGGTATTAGGCGCCAGCAGTGACAACAACAGGGTAGGCTTTTACCTGCAGCATAGCTGGCAATTGTTTGATAATCATAAATTTATCAGCGGCTTTCGCTATGACTACACCAAACAGGATGTGCGCGAGTTTAGCCCGAAGTTAGGCTGGGTCTGGCAGCTTACTGATAAGCAAAGTGTCAGGCTCAGTTACGGTACTGCCTTTCGCGCGCCGAATGAATACGAGCAAAAAACGAACCTGTTTTATCAACTTGAGGTGCCTGAATCAGAGCTAATCCGTACGCTGGAAGCCAACTGGCATGCTCAGCTCGATAACGGCTGGTCGGTTGGTAGCAGTGTCTATCAGTCCCGTGTCCGCAATCTGATAACGGCAAATTATGTGCAAAGTACCCTGGTCCAGTTTTTTAATGACCGCGCCGTTGAAGCGCTGGGTATTGAAGCTACCGCAGCCAAAAGCTGGCAAACGGGTACTCAGCTGCAGCTATCTGCCAGTGTGCAGCGGGCCCGCTATAACAACGATCAGCTTAGTTTAACCAACTCGGCACAGCAGTTATTCAAACTAAACGTCAGCCAACCGCTGGGCCGGGATGATCTGCAGCTAAACTGGCATATGTTTGCCGCCTCAGCCAGAACCAGCCCTTTGCGCCAGTTGCCCGGCTATGCCCGCCATGATCTCATGATCTCGTGGCAAAGCACGCCACAGTTATCCGTTGTATTTGGCCTTAAAAATGCTCTCGACAAGGTGTACCTGGATGCTCCGCTACCCTCAGCCGCCAGCCTGCGCCAGCCTGGCCGCAGCGCAGAGTTGTCTGTTAACTGGAATTTCCGGTAATGAGGTGGCTAACCGCACTATTGCTCCTGAGCTCAGCGCTGTTAGCGCCGGCAATCCAGGCACAATCGGCAGAGGCCAGCTTAAAAGCCGCGCTGCTATATCGCTTTGTGCAATACAGTGAATGGTCTGCCAATGTGCCCGAGCGGCAACATTACTGTATTGGCGGCGACCCGGAGGTATTTACTGCCCTGACGGCGATGCTGCAGCAGTCTGAAGAGCAGGTAACGCTGTTAACTGATGCAAATGAGGCGGCGACATGCACCGTACTGTTTTTAAGTTTACACCTGGCGAAGCAAGCCGACTGGGGACTGTTACTGCAAAGCCCTGCCCGGCTGACTGTGGTTGAAGGTGCCGAGCTGTTCCGCAAAGGCGCCATGTTCGGTTTAATTGCCGAACCACAGCGCATATCGTTTCGGGTGAACCTAACCTTAGCCCGGCAGAATGGCTTTCATCTTAGCGCCCAAATGCTGAAGCTGGCCAAAGAAATTCATTAGTGCAGTGTTTGCCGTTAATTCTCACACTTTCACCTTATAGCCGGTTCTGAATATCCAGTAGATGATCACTAAGAAACTGAACATAAACAACAGGATCATCGCCAGACTAACACCAACATTAACATCTGACACGCCGTAAAAGCTCCAGCGAAAGCCGCTCACCAGATAGACTACCGGATTAAACAACGTTACCTTTTGCCAGAATTCCGGCAGCATACTGATGGAGTAAAAGGTGCCGCCTAAAAAGGCCAGAGGCGTAACAATCATCAGCGGCACCACCTGCAGTTTTTCAAAGCCATCGGCCAGCAAACCGATAATAAAACCAAGCAGGCTGAAGGTAATGCAGGTCAGCAGTAAGAACAGCAGCATCCAGCCAGGATGCAAAATACTGTAATCAACAAAAAAACGGGCGGTCAGCAGAATAATGCCGCCAAGAATAAGTGACTTGCTGGCAGCCGCCCCCACATAGCCCAGCACTATTTCTACCGCAGATACCGGCGCTGACAATACCTCATAAATGGAACCCGACCACTTTGGCATATAAATACCAAACGACGAGTTTGAGGTACTCTCGGTCAGTACCGTCAGCATAATCAGCCCCGGAATAATAAAAGCGCCATAGCTGATGCCGTCAATCGACACCATGGCCGAACCGATAGCGGCACCAAACACGATAAAATACAGCGAGGTCGACAGCACCGGCGAAGCAATGCTTTGCATCGGGGTGCGCCAGGTGCGTGCCAGTTCAGATAAGTAAATGGCTTTTACGGCATACCAGTTCATGAGGCGTCCTCCAGTAAGCTGACAAAAATTTGCTCCAGTGAGCGCTGTTTGGTGTGCACATCTTTCAGTTTCAACCGGGCCTGTTCAATCGCACCGAGCATTTCCGTCACATGATTATGATCGCTGCCACCGTCATAGGTGTAGGTCAGCAGCAAGCCATCTGCTGATAAATCCAGCGCATAGGATGCCAGACTGGCCGGCACGGTGGCTAATGGCTGCTGCAATTGCAGGATCAGCTGTTTTTGGCCCAGCCGCATCATTAACTGCTGCTTTTCTTCAACCAATAACAGCTCGCCCTGGCTGATAATGCCAATCCGATCAGCAATTGCTTCCGCTTCTTCAATGTAGTGAGTGGTCAGAATGATGGTGACGCCTTGCTGGCGCAGCTGTTCCACTAAACGCCACATATCACGCCGCAATTCAACATCCACCCCGGCAGTGGGTTCATCCAGAAACAACACCTCAGGTTCATGGGCCAACGCCTTGGCAATCAGCAAACGACGCTTCATGCCACCGGACAGTTCCATTACTTTGCTGTCACGCTTTTCCCACAATGACAGCGATTGCAGCGCCGTCTGCAAAAAGGCATCGTTACGGGCTTTGCCGAACATGCCACGACTGAACACCACCGAGTTCCAGACGGTCTCGAACATACTGACCACCAGCTCCTGCGGCACCAGGCCGATTTTCTGCCGGCTTTGCCGGTAGGCTTTGACCACATCAAAGCCTGCCACCTGCACCGAGCCAGGGCCTGGATTCACCAGGCCACAGATAATACTGATTAAGGTGGTTTTACCGGCACCATTTGGCCCCAGCAACGCCAGGATCTCACCCTGCTTTATCTGCAAACTCACGTTCTTTAGCGCTTGATGCCCCGATTTATAGGTTTTACTCAGGTTATTCACTTCGACAATGTAACCACTCACATTAGGTCCTCTCAGCTGTTGGTTATCTTTCAGTCGTATGGCACAGGCGCCAATCGACAAGGGTGCCGCATGTCAGCACCAGAGCAGGCTAAAACCTCAAGCATACTTTAGGTCAAGCCAGGGTAAGGATTAAATTAATGTGAAGTAATGTTAGCCTGGCATTGGCTTCTGCTCCGCGTTAAAACTAGCAGAAAATTTTGCTTGGCTGAGGCTGCGCCATGTCTGAACAGGCAATTAGCCAACAACGCATTTTCAGCATACACTCTGGTGATCTCTATACGATAAACGACCTGAACGGTTATCACTCTTGGTTAGTTGTAGGAATGACGATGCGCTTAGTCATACTTTTTATCCTGATGTTTTCCAGTACGCTGTATGCTACCGATAGCACACTCAGGATCGCCGTTAACGATGGCCCGCCGTGGGCATTTTATGACGAAACTAAAGGCGTCACGGGTATTGACGTTGAGATTATCCGCCATATTTTTAATAGCCTGGGCTATAAAACCGAATTCCACCTGCTGGGTTATAACCGGCTGATTAAAGAATTTAATGAAGGTAAGTATGATGTGGCCAGCCCCGCCGCTTTTCCACCAGAGCATGGGTATCTCACGGTTAGCTACCTGCCGTTTCAGGATGTGGCCGTTTCTATTAAATATAACAATCTCACCCTTGAGCATATCTCTGATTTGAAAGGCAAAAAAATCATCGCTTATCAGTTTGCCAGCACGGTGCTGGGCGAGGAATTTGCCGGTATCGTTAAAAACGCCAACTATATAGAGATGGCAGAGCGGGAGTTGCAGTTAAAGCTTCTGGTCAACAACAGAGCAGATGTAGTGGTTGGCGAGCGGCGGTTACTAACTTATATTATCCAGCAGCAATTCCCCAATCAGCAATTGGCTATCCACCCGATATTTGTTACCACAGCTTATGGCGCTATCGTCAAAGACCCGCTTTTGCAGCAACAGTTCGACCAGGAGCTGGCGAAGCTTAAGACCTCGGGTGTATACGACAAGATACTAAGCCAGTGGCCATGAACTCAGTTAGTCAAATCTTGAATAGATCAAAGTGACCAATGTTTGCTCTGGATGTCGAATTTATCGAAATGAGCAGAATTATAAATTTAAACAAAGGTTTTTCGTCACAATGGGCGACGCGGTTTGAAAAACGCTGGTAAGTTATTGGTGCCTAGGGTCGGACTCGAACCGACACGGAGTTTCCCCCGGCGGATTTTGAACGAACTTCATGTAAATTTTACTAGCTATAAAATCAATAGCTTAGTCTAATTTTTGCGGCCACCTTTCTGATTCCTTTACAAAACGAGATGGCTGCTCATGGAGTTCAACTATGTCAAAAGTCCTTGAGAAACATCGCCTTACACCAACCTTGCAAGTATACAAGCAAAGCAACTGTTACAATTGGATTGCCCGCTTAAAAATCAACAAAACACACTTTTCCCGCAGCACCAAAACCCGTGACCTCAGCGAAGCTATAGCAAAGGCTCACCGGATCTACATTGAGTACGAAATTCGATTCGAAACTAATAACTTCGTAGTCGAGACCAAAAGGTTCTCTTTTGCTGCTGATAAGGTCATCCAGCAAATGAAGCAAGCCATAACTGCTGGTATGGGCAAAGTCATCTATGACGATTATATCGGAGCCCTGCGTAAATACCATATACCTTTTTTTGGCAATACCCATGTCACCCGTATTGATGATGATCAACTCACCGAGTTTGACCAATGGCGTGTTGCTCAGCTTGGACGTATTCCCGCTAAGTCTACTATCCAGAATCATAACTCAGCGTTGCAGATGGTATTCGACTATGCGGTTAAAAAGAAATGGATGCTGGTTAGCCAAGTTCCTACTCTCGAAAACAATGGTGCTGGAGGCCAGCGCCGTGCGGCCTTTAACATTGACGAGTACATCAAGGTAAGAGAGAAAGTTGAGGAAATGCAGCATGAAGGTCGCAGAGTTAAAACCAGACAGATAAGGGAATTGCTGCTCGATTATATGGACTTTGCCATTCTAACAGGCATGAGGCCTGGCTCTGAAATGGATAACCTGACTTGGGCGGACATGCACATAGAACGCGATGCCGACCGTTGCCGTTTCTATGTCACAGTGCGTAAGGGTAAAACCACTAAATACACAGGCACCCGAGAAATTGTCTGTAAGGAGGCCATAGTTAAGGTGCTGCAACGTCTTAGCCAACGCTTTCCGAACAGGAAAAAAGACGACCGGGTGCTTAGAATAGTCGATGGTTCTTCTATAAAGGAAATGTCACGCCATTTCGAAAAAGCACTTGAATTAACTCAACTAAAGAATTCCCAACAGGGGGAAAGAAGTTTATATTCGTTGCGTCACAGCTATATAACGTGGGAGCTTATAGCTCAAAATGTCAGTATTGATGTGTTAGCTCGACAATGTGGCACAGGCATCCAGATGATTGAGCAGCATTACAGCCATGTCATTCCCAGAATGTTCGGTCGGCAGCTCTCTGGGGTGGAGCTTGAAACCAAGAAGCTGGTGAATAAGCAGTTCTCAGAAGTACACTACGACGAGCTGCTACAAAATCAAATTGCTCGCTGGGCTAACAACTATAAGCTGCGTGGATTCATTTAATAAGGAGTAGTTGGTGGGGGATCTGCAGAAAATAACCATAATTGATGGCCTCTATATTTTCACACAGAAGAACTCCAAACGGTGGTATGCCCACTTTAAAGCAGGTAAAGAGCATATCACCTACTCCACCGGCGAATCAGATGTTGAAAAAGCTAAAACCAAAGCTCTCGAGGAATACTACAACCGCCGCTCTGGTGGTCAAAAGTTTGCTGACGTTGCTTGTGCCGTTATTAAAGATCTTGAAGATGCCATTGCTAGTGGTAAATCCTCCAAAAACAATTCGATTTATATCAGCATTCTGAATAACTATCACATAGCTTACTTTGGTGAAAAAAGGATTAATAAAATCAAACAGGCTGACATGGATAGCTTTTCACTTTGGCGTCGGCAACAGTTTGGTGGCGAGCTATCCAAGTCGTCTATACAAAATCACAACGCTGTACTGAGTAAAGTTTACGATAAAGCCGTAAGGCAAGGCCAAATCACTAAACATGATATTCCAGCTTTCGACACCCAAGGTAAACGACAGGAGCGCCGTGCCGCTTTTAGTTGGGAAGAGTTTAGGAAAATATCTGACTACATTTTAGATGAAATGCAACGCACGAAGAACAAGACAAGCAAGATGTTGCTTGAACTGTTATACGACTACATCGACTTTGTTGTCGCTACGGGTATGCGTCCAGGTACAGAGATAGAAAACGTCCAGTGGCAAGACATCAGTTTCAGATTAAACAATGGCATTCCAGAAATCACTGTGGCAGTGCGGAAGGGTAAGACAACTGAACATACCGGGATTCGGCAAGTTGTAGTGCGCAGCGATTTTGTTGCTAACTTAGAAGACCTAATTGCTCGCTTTCCTAACAGAAAAGCTGAAGATTTTGTCTTCCTACTATCAGACGGTTCAGAACCGAAAACCTTGAGCCGCAAGTTTTCCGACATATTGAAAACACTTAAACTGAAAAAAAGTCCATACGGAGAACGTACACTCTACTCCTTGCGCCATTCATACATAACATGGAACCTAAAAAACAAAGCAGATATTGCTTCACTGGCTAAGCAATGTGGCACCAGCATTGAGATGATTGACCGCACATACAGCCACCTATTGCCGACCATGTTCCGACAAGAGTTGAGCGGCGTGGTGTATGAACAAAAAGAGCCTGATTCTTTAAAGCGGCGCGAACCAAGTCAGAAAGTAAGGGATGCAAATATCAGGGACTATGGGCAATTTGAGAAACGTTTTTTAGGACGAGGGTTTGTTTAGCTTAGGTGTATAAGACTTAACTAAATCTGTCAGATCAAGGCTGAGCTAGTACATCTAAATCGGTTGTTAAATAATCTAATCTGACAAATGACCTCGGATTTGTCCACAGTTCCTTTATCTATCAAAAAGGATGCCCCTCTGCCTGGCGGAGCGATGACCATTGGTATCCGAGCAATGTTTTAAAACTGCTATTCAGAGTTAAATATGTCAACCAAGCACGGACGCGCTGGTATATAACCTTCCCAAGGCACTGTTAGCATACTAACAGTGCCTTTATCATTAGCGGATAACTAAAAATCGTTAACGGGCTTTACATCTAATACCTGGCCATTGTTGGCGATTTTGAAAAAGACCTGCTCAGCTTTGCTGCTATTAACCGCACTCACTATGTAAAAGCCCTCTTCAATGCTAACGACCGAGAATTGCTTTGCTTCCAGCTCTTTCCATGACGCATCCAGTTTGCCGACAACAAAACCAAAATCTTTAAACGTCATCTGCTGCACCGACTTCACCGCGATAGCCACAGCCTGTTGGCTACTAATGATTCCGTGGTCCGCATGAGCCATTGTGCCGCCGCTGATTAACATGCAGCACAACGCTGCTGCTGAAACTAATTTTTTCATTTGTATCTCCGATTTATGTTGGTTGAATTATTGCTTCAGACCAATGACGTCATACTGGCCTTTTACCATCAGTTGCACTGCAACCGGTTTATCCGATTTGTTTTTCCAGTACCAGCCGTGTGAGCCTGCGAAAGGCGCGGTAAAACTACCTTTAACCTCACTATTGGTGGCGATGGTGTAGCTCTCAAAGTATCCGGTGGTATCGCCTTCTGGCTCGCCATGCAGGTCGTAGTACAAAGGCTCGCCATCAGTCAGCCATTCGAAAGTCATTTTGGCGTATTGTGGCATGGCAAATTTGTACTCAACCCCGCGACCTGCCGGCACTATGATTTCAATCGTTTGAAACTCATCATTGCCCTTTGCTAGTGTCTGCGCTGCAGCAGGTTCAGCGTTTGCCGCCTGTGCGATACTGGTTAAGCCCAGCTGCTTGCCAATACCTGTCGGGTCAATGTTGTACTCGGCAGGAAGAATTAACGTTACCAGTGCAATGATTGCGACAACTGCCGCCGCCACGCTGGCTTTAACCAAGGTTTTAGTGCTTACTGTATGTTGCATAATATTCTCTTCGTTGTTCAGTAAATTAATTGATGAGGTAACCCGTCAGCTGATAGCCCATAAGCATAATGCCGGCACTCATCAAGGCGGTGTTAGTCAGGGTAGAAAAGCGCTGAAATGACGGCACTTTTCGCCAGGCATTAATTACAAGCAGAATTAACGCTAACGCCGCGAATTGGCCCAGTTCAACACCAATGTTAAAGGCAATTAAATTGGTTAACAGTCCTTCCTGTGGCAGTTGAAATTCCTGCAACTTGGTTGCCAGGCCAAAACCATGAAACAAACCAAAGATCAGTACCGCTGCGCGCGTGTCAGGTTGCCAATTAAAACAGCGTTTAAAACCGCCCAGATTGTCGAAACCTTTATAGATAACTGATAAGCCGATAATGGCGTCAATCAAATACGCATTGACCTGAATATCGTTAAGAACACCGAACAACAACGTGATGCTGTGGCCCAGCGTAAACATGGTTACATAGAGTAAAACGTCTTTACTGCGGTACAAAAAGAAGATCACCCCGACTAAGAACAACAAATGGTCATAGCCGGTGATCATATGCTTGGCACCGATATATAAAAACGGGATGAATTGTACACCCTGATTTTGCTCTAAAAATGCCCTGGTGCTGTCATCCACACCATGGGCAAAAGCGCTGATGCTAAGAAGCGACAACACGCCGATTAACAGCCATAACCCCGTTTGCATTAATTTATTTGGCATCGACAGACTCCAATACTTCAACTTCAGTCAACAGTGACTCCTTATCTTTATGTAAAATGCGATACAGCGCCGGAATAACAAACAGCGTAAGTAAGGTGGATGAGATAATCCCGCCTATCACCACGGTTGCCAGTGGCCGCTGCACTTCAGAGCCGATACCGGTGTTAAGCGCCATTGGAATAAAGCCCAGCGAAGCCACTAATGCCGTTGTTAAAACCGGCCGTAACCGCGTTAAAGCCCCATCAAAAATGGCCTGCTCAAGCCC
This sequence comes from Arsukibacterium ikkense, assembly GCF_000987775.1. GTDB lineage: Bacteria > Pseudomonadota > Gammaproteobacteria > Enterobacterales > Alteromonadaceae > Alishewanella > Alishewanella ikkense. The sequence continues at coordinate 100,147 of NZ_LAHO01000009.1, read as the reverse complement.
CATGCCCTCTTTGCGCAGTTCCCGAATAAATGACACCATTACCAGCCCATTTAAAATCGCTATACCGGATAAGGCAATAAAGCCAACCGCAGCCGAGATAGAAAACGGAATATCACGCAGTAATAAGGCAGCAATACCACCGGTCAGGGCCAGTGGCACCCCTGTAAAGATGATCATGGCGTCTTTGAACGAACTCAGCGCCAGAATTAACAAGCCAATTATCATCAGCAAGGTAACGGGCACCACGATGCTCAGGCGCTGTGAAGCCGATTGCAGTTTTTGATAAGTCCCGCCGTATTCCAGCCAATAACCGGCTGGGATATCCACTTTGTCTGCTACGGCTTGCTGAATATCAGCCACGAAGCTGCCAAGGTCACGCCCTCGTACGTTGGCGGTCACCACCACCCGACGTTTTCCATTTTCACGGTTAATCTGATTCGCCCCCGAGACAAGCTCCAGTGACACCAACTCCTGTAGCGGAACAGTATGGCCATCCGGCAAATGAATGGGCAGATAACTTAGCGCATCAACATCCTGTCGTCGCGACTCACCCAGGCGCACCACGATGTCTGAACGAACATCGCCCTGATAAAACTTGCCCGCCACAGTGCCGCCCATCGCAGTGGCAACCTGAGACTGCAGCTCAGCCATACTGACGCCATGCTGCATTAACTTTTGCCGATCCGGCACCAGGTTCAACATAGGTAAGCCGGTAAGCTGTTCAACCTGAATATCGGCAATGCCCTCAACCTGTGCGATGGCAGAACCTATCTCTTCTCCCAGTGCGGCCAGACTGTCAAAATCATCGCCAAACACCTTAATGGCTAATTCAGAGCGCACCCCGGCCAGAAGCTCGTTAAACCGCATCTGGATAGGCTGTAAAAACTCGTAACGGTTACCGGGAATTGGCTCCACTAAAGCAGCAAGTTCTTCAACAAGCTGTGCTTTGGGCTTATCGGGGTTTGGCCACTGCTCACGTGGTTTTAAGATAATAAAGTTATCAGCCACACTGGGTGGTACGGCATCAGTTGCCACATTTGCGGTGCCTATTTTGGCAAACACCCGCTCAACCTCCGGCATCTGTTTAATTTTATCTTCCAGTGTTTCCTGTAACGCAATGGCCTGGCTGAGTGACGTGCCGGGAATACGCAGGGCATGCATGGCAATATCGCCCTCATCCAGATTAGGGGCAAACTCACTACCCAAATTACTGGCCTGGTAACCAAACACCACCACCAACGCGGTGGCGGCAATAACGACCAGCCAGCGCCCTTTAAGCACCCAGGTTAACGCGGGGCGATACAAAGCCGCCGCTCCCCGAATAAGCGGACTGTGTTTTTCTTTTACAGGCTTTTTAAATAATAAGGCAACCATTGCAGGCACAAAGGTGACAGACAGCAACATAGCGCTTAGTAGCGCAATCACCACGGTAATGGCCATCGGATGGAACATTTTGCCTTCAACCCCTTCCAGCGCAAAAATGGGCAAGTACACGACGGTGATAATAAAAACGCCAAATAATGCCGGTCTTATCACTTCCCGGGTGGCGTCAAACACCAGTTGCATGCGCTCTTTCAATGGCAGAGGGTTATTCCCCGCCTGGCTTAGCCTGCGCAAACAGTTTTCAACGATAATAATTGCCCCATCGACTAGCAAACCAAAGTCCAGTGCGCCCAAACTCATTAAATTGGCACTGACACCGGTTTGTACCATACCGGTAACGGTCATTAGCATGGCAAAGGGGATCACTAGGGCGGTTAAAAATGCCGCGCGGAAGTTACCCAGCAGCACAAATAACACCACGATAACCAGAATAGCGCCTTCTACCAGATTGGTTCGTACCGTTATTAATGTTTTATCCACCAGCGTAGTGCGATCATATACCGCAGTGGCCACGACGCCTTCAGGTAAAGTTGTGTTGATTTCCTTTAGTTTTTCCCCCACCGCATGTGCCACGGTCCGGCTGTTCTCGCCAATTAGCATGAACACAGTGCTCATCACCACTTCGCGACCATTTTGTGTCGCTGCGCCGGTTCTGAGCCCCTGGCCATTTTCAATATCCGCCACATCTTTAATGGTCAGTGTCGCGCCGTTGTCAGAGCGCAGCGGAATATCAGCAATAACCGCAATGTCTTCGGCTTGGCCGGGTATTCTGAGTAGCCACTGCGCACCATTTTGCTCGATAAAACCGGCACCACGGTTTTGATTGTTAGTAGTAATCGCATCGACGACATCAGCCTGTGTTAAACCAAACGCCAGCAGTTTTTCGGGTTTAAAGGCTACCAGGATTTCGCGCTCAAAGCCGCCAATAGGGTTCACTTCAACAACGCCCGGCACCCGCATCAGCTGGGGTCTGATGGTCCAGTCATGTACGGTGCGCAAATCCATCGGCGTAATGGGCGAGCCATCTGCATGTGTAGCGCCAGGCGTGGCATCAACAGTAAACATAAAAATTTCACCCAAACCTGTCGCTATGGGTCCAAGTTGCGGTTCAAGGCCGGTCGGCAGCTCCGCACGGGCCGCCGATAAGCGTTCATTCACCAGTTGCCGGGCAAAATACACATCAGTTTCATCGCTAAAAATAGCAACCACCTGAGACAAGCCATAGCGGGACACTGAGCGGGTATAAGTTAAGCCCGGTAAACCCGCCAACGCGGTTTCCAATGGAAAGGTAACCCGCTGCTCAACCTCAAGTGGGGTATAACCCGGCGCTTCAGTGTTAATCATTACCTGTACATTGGTAATATCAGGCACCGCATCGATGGGTAACTTCGTGAAGTTCCACAGTCCTAATCCGGCTGCGGCCAATACCATAACCAGCACCAGAAATTTTCGCTTGATAGAAAAGCGTAAAATTGATTCCAACATTATTTACGCTCCTAGTGGTCGTGAGAGGCGCCAGACTTTTCAATGTCGGCTTTTAAGATAAAGCTGTTCTGGCTAACGTACTCCGTGCCAGGTTTCAGGCCACCGAGCACTTCAATCCATTCGCCGTCATTGCGTCCCAGCTCCAGCATACGAACTTCGTATTGCTCGCCGATTTTGGCATACACCACTGTAAAATCCCGAAACGCTTGCAGGCCGGTGCGTTTAACCGCCAGAGGCACATCTATTGTGGCCACTTCAATCTGAGCAGTGACAAAACTGCCGGCAGTAAATTCATTCTGACTATTTGGCAGCATTACCCAGACAATGCGGGCCTGGTCATCGCGTACCTGTGGCTCTACAAAGGCAATACTGCCACTGTATTTATTGTCTAAGCCTTCTACTTTTAAGTTAACCGGGGAGCCGAGCCGGACTTTTTGATAATCATTAGGGTATACCGCCAGCTTTGCCACGTAGTGGCTGAGGTCGGAAATCGTCAGCAAAGCACGACCAGCGGTTTGCTCTCCGTTACCGGCAAACTGTTGTGTGACGACACCTGTTAAGGGAGCCTTCACCTGATAGGGCTGCAAACTCTCGTTGCTTTCGATTGTTAGTAAGGTTTGGCTTGTTTTCACTGTGTCACCAAGCGCGACGTGCAACTTAGTAATTTCACCATCAAACCGGGCCGCAATAGTGCGCTCTGCACCAGCTGGCAGTGCCAGCGTGCCATAGGCAGGGATCGTCTGGTGCAAGGTGGCCGGGCCTGCTACGTCGGTTTGAATGTCCATCGCCTCAGCCACGGCCTGTTCGATAGTGGTTCGGCCTTCAAAATTGTCATACTGCCAACGGTATGACTTGCCCTGCTGTTTAGCTGTGATAGTTACTACAAAAGAATGCGGCTCGAATATTTGCATATCGCCGCGCAGTAAATCACCCTGTGCAACAAAGTTGATATCGTCCACCCCATCGCCTAGGCGGGTTAACTTGATATTCAAATCTACTGTTGTCGGATCGACTGCTTTACCGCCATCAGTAACCCACACCCGAAATTCAGGCGGTACACCGGTTTCAAAAATTGCCAGCTCCAACGCAAACTCATTGTCGCGTAGCATCCGCCCTCCGTGTGGGCCCTTTTCTGGTTCGGCTTGCTCTGCAGCAGGTGCCGATGCCGCCATTATTGTTGCAGGTAAAAAAGCGCTGGTGGCCATGCCGATATTCAGTAATAGCGCCAGACTGATTGACGAAAACGTGCTGTTATTTTTCATAGTTTGTCTCACTGAGAAATAGAAGTACCGGTAAGGCGCTGAATTTCGATGTGCTGCAAATGCAGACTCTCGAACGCCTCCAGCAGTTGGGACTGGGCACTGAGCAATTCCCGGCGCACCCCGCTGTATTGGTTGTAACTGAGTTGCCCTTGCTCAAAGGCATTACTTGCCTCTGCCAGCGCCTGTTCTAAGGTGGGGACAATCGCCGTTTGCACGGTATCAATTACATGCTGTGAATGCGCCATTTCCTGGAGCAAAACATATAGCTGAGCATCCAAGGTTTGCATCAGCGCAGTTTGTTCGCTGGCCAACACGTCCTGCCGGGCTTGCAACGCTGCCAGCGTGCCGGCATTACGGTTGCTGTCGCCCCACGGAATGGACACACCGGCAACTACACCAAAGTCATCACTGGCTTCATAGCGACGTATCCCGGCAGTAAACTGCCATTGTGGTTTAGCGTCAATTCTTGCCAGCTCCATCTGCGACTGTGCAATGCGCTGAGCACTGCCAAATTGTTGCAGCCGTGGGTTTTGTTTTAACTGGGCCAGCTGCTCTTCAACCGGGGGTACCGCTGGTATGCTCAGTAAATTGCCGGTTAGCTGGTAAGGAGTGGTAGGCGCTCCCCAAAGCGAAGCTAACTGGTACTGGCTGGCATTGAGTTCATGCTCGACATCCTCTACCGCCAGTTCACGGCGGATCAGCTCTGCTTTTGCTAGCTGTATTTCAACACCTGAGCTTTTACCGGCCTGAGCCCGTTTTGAAATGGCTGCCACCACGTCCTTTGCCTGCTGCAGGGCTAACTGGTTTAGCTTAAGACGCTCTTGTTTCACCAGAATATCGATAAAGCGTTTTGCTACAACCGCAGATAAATCGAGCGCTGTAATGTGCTTTTGCAACGCCAGCGTATCGGCTTCACTTTTTACCGCGCTAACCCGGCTGTCTATCTGCGCTTGTTGTAGTAGCCAGGAAAATGTCAGTGTGGACTGCATTCTATTAATCCCACTGTGCTCACCTGTCCCCAGCGCATCTTCAACCATAAAGTCGATTTGTGACCGCTCGCCAACCCCCGCTTGCTGAATTCGGCCCTGCAAAACACGCTGTTGTGATACCAGCACCTGCAAATTAGGGTGTTTTTCCAGTGTCAGCGTTACTGCATCTGCCAGGCTGATAGCCTGGGGGCGTGCTACGGGCTCTTCCGCAGCAGCTGACAGAGATATACTTATCCCTATTAGTACAGCGTAAAACCGATAGCCAATCGGTTTTTTGAATTTGCGTTTAAACAGCATAACTGTCATTCCCGGTCCTTATTTAATGGGTAATAAAGGTTTCAATAAAGTGATGCAGGCTATCCACCGTTGACGCCACCAGCAGGGGCGAACAGCTAAACAGCAGCAAAGCCAAAACGATTGCCGACCGTGATGTCGGTAATACGGGGTTAATCAGACAATGTACCCGCACACTGGTTTGGTCGTTACCAAAATAACTGGCTACGCCATCGCAATGCGGGCTTTTATTGTCAAAGTTCAGATTACGTTGCAAACGGGCGACATTGATAAGCGTTTGGGCGACATCAAGATTATCATAAACCTGTGTCGCCGCGCGGTCGGCTATCTGCTCAGTCAGCAAGGTAAATTGCGTGATCAGACTACGTGCTGTTCCCGCAGGATAAAAACAGGCAAGAGCGGTGAATACGGTCTTAAACAGTGGGTCTCTGGCAGCAACATGCGCCATTTCATGCTTGACGATAATATCAAGTTGCTGCGGGTTAACCTGCTGCTCTAGTGCTGTTGTTACATAAATTCTGGGGCGGATAAGACCAGCAGTAAAGGCCGTAGGAATAGACAACGATAACGAATAGTACCGACTCTGCTCAGTGGTTGTCTCTGGTTTAATATCAGACAAGCTTAGCAAAGCTGCCATCGCGCTGGCTTGTTTGCGACGATAAAACACGTTACGCGCTATCGACCAAGTTATATAGGCCGCCGCTGAAAACAATGTAATAGCGTGCCAACTGGTAAAACTAAACAAATCGACATGATGCCAGTGCGCCAATCCATCTAGCCAGGTTGCGGCAAAAATATCTGGCAGCCTTGGCCACAGCACACCGACACAACCGGCAGCAATCCACCAGGGAGCACTTACCAATGCCCATAAGATGGCCTTACGCATGCCGAAAGTAAAATGCGCGAAGCGGTTTAATATGGTTAGGGAACTGATACAGAGCAGTACGACGCTAATAGCAAAAGCCAACACTGCAATACTGAGCAAATTCAGTACTATCGCCAGATCCCCAACCAGCATAATGCTTAGCTCCCTCTGCGCAGCTTACGCTGTGCTTCTATCAATGTCTGTAACTGATCCAGCTGAGCATCGTTCAGGTTGACAGACGCTGAACTAAAAGCAGCAATCAGGCTATGTTCGCCATCGGCAACAAAGTCGCTGGTTACGTTTGTGATAAGTTTAGCTATCAAGGCCTCACGGTCTACTTTGGCGCTATAACAATAAGCATGACCTTGTTTGGTGCGACCCAGTAATCCTTTTTTAAACAACCGATCGAGTGTGCTTTGAATGGTATTGAGTGAGTTTCCGCGCGACTGCCCAAGCACGGCATGTACCTGCTTGGCATCAGATTCGGCAGCATTCCACAAATAGTGCAAAACCTGTTTTTCTAATTCACCTAACTGCATAACACATTTCTCTTACCATATTGAGCGTAATCATGGCACACTAAAAACCGACAGGCAATCGGTTTTTGTAGAGGTACATATGGGCTGGTTAATAACTAAGTATCTGGTAACGGCGGCTATCGTGGTTGCGGCCTCCGAATTAGCAAAGCGTAGTGACAAACTTGGCGCGCTGATCGTGGCATTGCCGCTGGTTAGCATTTTAGCGATGGTCTGGCTGTATGTTGAGCAGCAACCAACTGAGAAAATTGCCAATCATGCCTGGTACACCTTTTGGTATGTGGTGCCAACCTTACCGATGTTTTTATTGCTCCCGTGGCTATTTCATCGATTAGGTTTCTGGCCAGCTCTGGCCGTTGGAGCATGTATTACAGTGATCTGTTTTTGGTTATTCGCTATGCTGGTTAAAATGTTTGGAATTGAACTGATTTCGTAACGAAAAAACTCACCTGATAGATAGGTAAAAACTTTAAAATTCTAAATCGCGAAGATTTAGCGAAAAACTGCTTAACTCTATCAAACATAATGTATGTTAGCTGCTTGTCAGTTTTGCACTTTAACACTTATTAAAGTGCTTTTTTGAACCCTTTATAGGTACGCAATCAACGTCTGAACTGCTACTCGACTAAATCAGCTACAACTATGAATAAACGTTGCATAGGACACAATATATGCAATATGTGAAAGCTAAATGCGTGTGCTGCAGCTTAGAGCGAAAAGCAGAATTTCTCACCCCTTCATAACGCACTTGTGAATATCTGCTTTACCGCAAAAAAGGACTTTAGATAATTGTCTCGTTTACACAACTACCAACCTTAGGCGACAGCAATGCTTGGTTAAGATAGCAGAGCAAGGCAAGCTCCTTTTCTCGCATTATAAAATAAGTAGCAGATTTGCTGTTCTAAATTAAACCACAGATTTTCTTTGAACATCACATACCATACTTTCCACCAACAAAGTCCAAATGCCTTTATGCGGCCCAAATCATTGTTCGGCGCGTACCAAACGGACTTTATAGTTAAAGTAACTAGCGCCGTAGACGACAACGCCGCTGCCGAAACCGACATACCACCCGCCATCGGAACCGTAGGGACCAGGGGTCGACGACCAGAAAGCATTTTCAGGCGTATTTGGAAAATACAATTGGTTAATTGTCGGGCGGACATAATCCCCTTTGCAAAAGCCATTTGCTTCAGAAACGAACTGGCCATTCGGGCGTATTGAGGGCATACGATGACCGCTGCCGCAAAATACTAATGTATCAAGTTCATCTACCGTAGGTAAGCGCCAACCATCTTTGCTAAGCTGTATAGCATCATACCATTTAAAGCGAGTGGCTTCACCGGCACAGGTTTCACCTGTCCAAGTTTGCCCCACACTGCAACGTTGCCAGGTAATGTTGGTTTGAATATCAGTTACGGTGCCATCGTTATTTACTAGGTATCTACCACCAATCAGCTCTTTTATAGAGTTGGAAAATGAAAAGAACACCAGCAGACCAACTAAAGTCACTCCAATAACACTGTAAAGAATGGTCTTTTGATCAGCAGCGGACGCTGATGAAAGCGAATTAGATTGATTGGGCTCTGCTTGAGGTTGCAACTCTTCTAAGATTTGTTGAGCTCGATAGCTGATGTAAAGCGCTTTACACTTCACTTCATCACCTTCACACACGGATAGCGCTTTTGCCCACAATCCTTCTTTACGAGTATTGTCAGCAAGCTCCGCGGCTACTTTCTCATAAGCCTGCTCTTCCAGCTGGCCTATGTTTTTTGAATTTCTTTGCACTGCTTAAGTCCTTTTTATTTCAAGAACTGTCCCTTGTTAATAGATAAACGCTAACAAATAACAGGGCAAAAGTCATCTAAAGTAATGGTGAACTATAAATCTTCGATGTCAGGATTTGGCACAGAGTCTATCTTCTCTATGAGCGAAAAGCGGACATAACGCCTGCGTAATTGACCCGAGCTTGCGAGCGTTATAATTCCAGTGTTAGTTATTTGTGTGACATACCAAACTGATCAAAGTTATGACGAGTCAAATCAACCTCATCCATGTGATGTATTTTCTGTTGCAATATTGGCTCAGGGATAATATCTCGCAATCCTTGAAAATGACCATCTGTAGTGAATATTCTATCGACGTATGTCATATAAATTGAATGCAAGCTATCGAGCCAGACTCCTCTTGGATATTTTCCAGACGCCTGAGATATAGTCATATAGGCCATAACGCAAAACGGCCCCCTATGAACAAGGGTGGGCAGATATTTCAGTACATAAGAAATCCTATCCGAAATTGAATCTATCCTCAATTTCTGCCAAAAGTCTTTTATAGGTTGATTATCAACATCAGCTTCGGCGCATAGTATTACAATTATGTAATATAGCGCCACTTTATAGCTCAATAACTGCTCTCTACTTGTTGATTCACCTGATTTAATAAACGGCAGCTCTTTTACTAAGTTGCTAAGCGAGCAATCTAAGCCTGCAAATAATTTGTCTGAACCTATAATAAGATCACCATTCTTTATTAATTCGTGGACGTTCTTTGTTAATAACTGGATTGATTTTGCTCGCTCCCTTAAATCACTATGATCGATCATAAAAGTCTTGTTTCTATCATCGACGAGCTCTCTCCAGACACCTGCTATTATTGATGTGGACTTTAGATCTCGAAAATTTTCAATTTTCGGCATTCCTTGCCGAATATATGGAACAATTAGTTCTGCTGGTGAAGGTAGTAACTCCCTGCCAAAGAGGTGCTGACAAAAATACAAGATTTCCTCTCGCCGAACTTCATCTGAGGTCATCAATATTTCCCATAAGGTTACGGCTGACAACCTCCAGTCACGTCCTTTATTTAACTGAAATTGCTTCGTAGCTAAAGCGTCTTCAACAGAGAGACTTTGCATGAGGAAATTGACGGCAGACGTTTCAAAATACCAGACTTCCATAATCACCCCTTACACTTAACGCTCTTAAAGCGGGTCGACATGTGCTTAAACACGGGCCAACATGCTTTTGTAAATTTGATGTAGAGAACAATACATTGCATCTGTCAAACAAACAACAACTTATAGGTACAGCTGATGTTTATACAAAATAGAACGCTGATAGTTTTCAGAAAAAATTAAATATGAATTCAGTTATCAAATATCGAGTGAGGTAGCAGAAAATATGTCCGGTTTTGGCACATTTCAGCCATATCGACAGGCCGAGTTAATGGTATTGGAATACTTATTTGACGAATGAAAACTCCTCTTCATACTCTGCGCTCCTCGACATATGCATCCATCTACTCTATATGCTGCCGTTGTAATGCTATTTGTCAAATTTGCACTTTAACAATCATTAAAGATCAGATTTTGCACTGACTTAGAGACAAAGTGCTGTCCGTTTATCTAACTTAGCTAATTTTGGCCAGGCTGTCTCTAGATTAGCTAAAATTTATATTAATGCCCCCAGACAACTATTCGTATGATAATGTTAGCGGTGTTCCATGCTCACAGTTTTCTTTAATACTTTTAAAACTATTAAGTCATACAACATTCTAAAAAAATCATCTTGATATATTGATTATTTCCGCTAATTGCTCTAATCGGTTCAGATCTTTCATAAGACCGGTATAGAATATAGAATGCCAGTTATTGGGAGTGTGATGCTCCTTATCCTTGGCATTGCGGTATCTCTCAATAGCAACGGCCAGTGCTGCACCAGTCACAATCTGCTGAGGCAGAGGAAGAACTAATTCCAAAATATCGTAAGGTCGCAAACTTAAATCACTCCAGTACTTTTCGAACCAACCTTGCGTCGCTTCATTAGCAATAACATTTGCCAGGTGAAATTTGAGCAGATCTATTTCCGGATGGTTACTGTCAATAACCTCGATGGAAATACTCGGAGCGTCAAAACTTCCGATAAACACTGCTTGATAAAGTCGTTGGTCAAGAAAATTGTCAAAATAAGGATGAATCACTCTTTCTGATTCTGTTAAGCCCCTTACGACGTTCCCCCTTAATGAATTACAATTACAAGCAGGAATTAGATTTTTTGAAAAAAATGAATACTCTGGATAAACTGAACTAGGCAAATAATGATCTAACGTTCCGTTGCCAAAACCCCCACACATCACACACAAAGTTGGGGACAAATTACGCCGGAAATCGGTTATGAACTGAAGATGACCTTGAGGTGCATCGTCATAGTGCCTAATTAAAGCTTTTCTAAATGTATTACTAATAGGTAATTGTCGGATTTTCCAAGGATCTCCACAACTGTCAACATAATTGGCATATTGCTCCTTAAAAAGGATGTATTCACTCATGAGCTGTGGATAACTGCCCAATCTATTATTATCTGCTAAAAGCTGTAGCTCTCTGATATCGTCAACATCAAATGGTTGTATCCCCTTCAATGGCTACCTCCATCTTTAACTTTCGACGAAGATACATTACTATATCTGCTGACAGCTCATTTTCTAGTTCTATTAGCAACTCGTTTTTTGCATTCGTAGTTTTTGTAAACTCTTCAAGTATGTCATCAACTAAAGCATTAGTAATTTCATCTTCGAACACAAAATATGAAATCGCTCCTATGTCAGCACCGAAGGTTTTTAACCGAGGATTCTGGATTGCTATCTGACTATCCTGACCCGTCTTAAATACTAGCACCTGAGTCCTTGGAACTTCGCGAACGAAATAGGCTGAATGAGTAGCAATTATTGCAATTGAACCAGTCAGTTTCAATAATCGATCTAGAATTCTTACAAACTTTGAAATAAAATTTGGATGAAGGTGAGTTTCCGGTTCATCAAGTAAAACAAGAGTCCCATTTTCAATAAATAAACACGCTTGAACAACAAACTTTATAAACGACAACTGGCCACTGCTTAGGGGTAAAATATCACCATCCATTAGTGCCATTGGATTAGCGTTACTGACAATAGCCCCCAAAACCTCAAGCTTTGCCTGTTCACCGCCACGACTTAACTGCATTAAAGGGACATAGAACTTACCTTTGACCTCAACAATATGACTTGCTGCGACAGAACTACTTTTATTTAAAGGTATGACGATATTACTGATATTGGGAAAAAACTGAATGCTATCTTTAAATAAATCCCACCTATCGTTTTCACCGATAAATTCCTCAGACCTTACAAGCTGCACGCAAAGATCACAAAAACCTCTGGAAGGTTTAGCCTTTGTCCCCCTATTAAGTATTAATCTGCGATATTTAATTCTTTTATTGACCCTTTCTGGTGGAAAAGTATTGACTGTTTCGCCAGGGGTAGCGATAGCTAGTAAACGGCTAATCATAGGACGGCCTAACTCACGATCATAAAAACGTTCATCTCCTTTAACTAAAGAGCTCGCTATTGTATAAAGAGCCTGACTTTTACCTAATCCATTTGGGCCAATAAGAACTCCAATTCTTTTCGGAAGAATACTGTCAGAATCGAAGTTCAAATCAAAACTATGATAGTTTATAAACCCAGCAAGTTTATATGTAATTGAAAGACTTGTTGAAATGCGAGAAAAACTTTCTCTTTCCAATCCGTCGAGTATTGAATCTGCATTATGGTAGGAAAAAAATCGTTCTGAGTCTCTCATAAAAGCCAGACTAAACACGTCTGTTTTCATGGCCTCTTCAACAAACTTCAATCTTTTAGCAATACGTTTACTTGCAACTAAATCGTTCAGTACTAGCAAGTATTTATTTGATTCCTTAACACCATGCTCTTTAATAAACTTTCTATACTCTTCCATGCCACCTTGCAAGGTAAAAAAATTAGGAAGTTCTTCTGCGTCAACTATACCAATACCTTTTGATATTCGCCCGCTAGTCTCTATCCTTTTGTCTTTCGATATAAACCCAAGGAATATCTCCCCCGAAATAACGTCTCTATCACTGTGCGGTAAAATTAGGTATTTATATCTGCACTTGTATCTGAAATCATTCCATTCATCCTGAATTGGAATAAAAACAATCGCCGGATGACTCACAGTATCAAACTCTATATCATCTGAAGAAAAGTATATTTTAAAATCAAAATTCTCTTCGTTTTTCATCCGTTCACTTCAATTTTATTGTTAAAAACACGAACATCGCTCTGCCTTTTGAGCAAAGCAATCAGAATCAAACAATTTTGTCAATATTCATAGTCATCTGCTTATATATCTTAACTGTATTCTTAGCTAAAAAATCTTCAATTTCTTGTTGTTCCAAAAATGGTGCGTTCTTTATTTTCTTATGCAGATTTAACAGTCTTGACTCTGCTCTTTTTAAAACAGTACTATAAACCATCGGCACTATACGGACATCACCGTCTCTTTTCGTATCAACGCCTGATTCGCCTTCTTCTATTTGGTCACCTAACAGATAACATTCAATTTTTGCAGTCTGTAGAACAGCGCCCACAGAATAGAGTTCTTTTGCATATTTCCAGCATTGAGCTTTTTCTTTATCACCTAAAGGAATACCTGGTTTTTTCAACTCTACGATAATTACTTTCTTTACACCGATTTCAAACCCGCTATCATCATACTCATAACAACCATGTAAACTTACTGTGCTGTCTTTAAGAATTATGAAATCAGGACGGTTTCTTGAGCCAGACTTCTCAAGTTTGAATAGATCAACAATTACTCTTGTCATGCCTTCGTTTGATGAATACTCAATTGATTCAAACTCTGGCCCAAATATCCACAATCCCTTTTTAAATAGAGGCTGTAGTTCCTGAACTTCGAGAGTATTCGTATTTCTTACCTTCTCCCTGATTGCTTCTACTAGTGTTAATCGCGACTTAACCTCATCTAATACTGCTTTTGCAGATGAGAGATTCCACTCATCCAGTAAGACTTTAAAATCATCTAACTGGTTAGAGGTGAATTCTTTCAGTTTGTGAACCAACGAATATTGATATGTTGAGGCTTCTAAGTTTGCAAGAATACAGGCGACCGCATCAAGTTCTTGATCATTAATTCTCGGACACATCTCTTGGACTTTTTCTATAAAAGAGTTCCAACGGCTATTACCAATTAGACCGACTTTGTCCAGTGTGACACGATTGTTATCCCTTAATCGCCGAGTTGTCTCTATTCGATGAGCTCTTGAAAATCCCTGAAGATATTCGCTGATTGTTGACTTGACTAAATCATAAAAATTTAAAGCGTAATCAGTTGTTTCAAATCCAGACCAATCTGATTTTATTGCTTCAACTAAAAGAGTAGCATCAACAATAAATGTATACGATTTAGCAAAGCTTGTACGACCATCTAAAATACTGTCATTGCGAAACCCATTCCAACTACACTGTCCAACTAGACGACCATTTGCGTGCCATGCTATACCATGTTGCTGGGTTGTTTTATCTGACTTATCTGTTTGTATTGCTTTAATAATTACTGTATTTCCTGAGAACTCGAAAGACAGCTCTTTAACTTTAGACTTGTCGATATCATTAAATTTTATAGTTTTCCCGTTAAGCTTCACTTTGAAGTCAGGATCTGTTAAAAACCGTAGTCCGATCTCAGACCTGACTTTTCCTTCAGTAATGCCTATGTGCTTTAAGGAATTTACAAAAACTGTTGTTCCATGGTGTTGATGAATTAACTTAGATGGTCGCGGTAGATTAACCTTGTTATATTTAAATGGTTGTTCACCCGACGACATTCTGACTGCAAAACAGTTATGTTCTAAATCTCGTTTAGTCTCTACAAAATATTCTTGCTCCGTAAAGCAGAAAGCAGAAAACCGTCCTTTCCCGTTCCGACCATAAGCAATTCGATTGTTCTTTATACTATTATCGGTAGGTATTTCAACGCTCTCTCCTTGCCCTCTTAGTCGATTATATGACAACTGAGTCCATCTATTAGAAAAGTCAAATGCAGTGAGTCCATGCCCATCGTCTGCAAGTGAAAAGCTCTCTTTTCCCGATATAGGCCAATCAATATAGACATTTCTAGCTCCCGCATCCCACGAGTTAGCAATCAATTCAACAACTGCAGTTATTGGATCCGTCGCCATCTTTGGACCAACATAATCTTCAAAGAAGCGCTCGTCAAAAGAGGACATAAGTGGCTGCAATTGAGTATTATTTTTATTCATTCCGCGCTCCATGCTTTTTTCTGAAGTTAAAATATCCCAACATCAGCTTCGCTAAAGCTAGCATTTTTATTGTTTGCTCTTTAATACTCATTAAAGATCAGATTTTGCACTGACTTAGAGACAAAGTGCTGCCCTTGTAACTAACTTAGTTAATTTTCAACCGGCTGTCACTACATTAGTTAAAATTTACATTGTTGCAACTTCGTAGATTGCTATACAGCGTGTGTATGCTCTCAGCTAGTCAGCTTCGTAGTCGTGAAGGGAAAATTGCTGTAGACGTCTGATGTAAGGCCTGCCGGTGATATAACAGGAAAAAGCCCAGACTGGCCGGGCTTCCAGTTTTTACATATTACTTTTTGTTTAGGATCTCTTCGCCGTTAGCTGCGGCCCACTCGTTCCAAGCATCTACCTTAGAATTGTAGTTTTCTCGAGCTTGCGCAGTGGCATCAGCAATTAACATATCGATGTTCTTTGCATGCTTCTTATCAACCTCAGATACCGGCACTACATCAACACCACGCTCTTGCAGGCCTTTCTTCATGGTGTGAGTGCGCAGTAAATGTAGTTCGCCGTTTTCCACATAAAAGTACTGATTGTCTTTTTTGATGCTCTTAAACTTAGGCTTAGTCGGACGCTTATCAGATTGCACCGTACCCTGCTGCAGCTCTGCCACAACATCGTTACTTAACTTGTAGCCCAACTGCTCCAGGGTATATCCCTGAGATTTTGCCAGTTGCTCTAGTTGGCCAATGACCGCTACTTCATTCTGCCGCTCTGCCACTATGCTGTTAAGAGTGTCTATAACTTCGGTCAGTTTCGCTAGCGTCAGTTCTTTTGCTGCTTTTTTCAGTTCGCGTTTATCTAATAAAATCGACATCGTTCAATCCTTAAGGCTGGTGGCAGGGAATAAGCCGGCTATTGTGCTCAGCTCAGGCTTATTTTCTGCAGCATTTGTAAATTCACTGCCGTATATCACTTAGAACTCTAACTACACTGCTAATTTAAAGATGCTGTGTCTTTTGCGTTGCTTAATGAGTTACAGCCGGTCGCAACCGGGATAACCAGTGCCTGGCTTCAGCTTCTGTAAAATTACCAACCAGTCGATACAACGTATCTGATTTGGTATCTGCAATATAAATTGTATTGTCTGCTTCATCTGGATTTACCCGGATATAAGCCTGGTAACCCGGTGTTAAATACACCGATAGCTTAGTCTCTTTTCGCATATCAAACACTTGCAGCAACTGCAATTCCAACTCCGATTTTTGCTCTTTAGCAGGTAAACGAAACAGTACATTTAATGTTTGTGCAGCAGTCTGCTGCTTTAAATGTCTGGATAAAATTTGCAAACTACTGGCATCTGCTTCGTAAAATAGGGCATCAAACCGAGCTACATCTTGCTCAAAAACGATGGTTGGCATAGAACCGGCTAACACTTGCACCTTAGAGTAAACCTCAGACTCGACACAAACAGACAGATCCACAAAATTCATGATCACAGAACCAGTGCTGCAATTAAACTCTGGCCAGTCTTGTTCTGGAAGCTGGGCCACGCTATGACAAGCGTTGAGTAACAACAACGATATCAACAAACTTCTTAAACGCATTGTACCTCTCCGTTTAATAACCCAGCCCTGCAGCAGCGAGCTCCAGGAATGACCGATAATATAGGATACGCGCTCGCATACAACTTACCGATTGTTTTTCTTTGAGATCAGCTAAAATACTTCGTGTTATATTGGTTGCAAGCCACACAATGCTTGCTTTACCACCTGAAGGTCTTGGAACCCAACGGAATGCCGCTGAACAGCTTGAAATGTCAGTTAGTAAGTCACCAATAACTGCAGCTACGTCCTCATTAATTTCTCCGCGAAACTCCATTTTAATGCCAGCACGTTCATATAAAGTATTAATCAGTTCGCGAACATGCTCTTTTTGCTGTTGCTCGGTCATTTAATCTCTCTCAAAATCAAAAAAACCGAATTTAACACAATAAAATAACAATTAAAAAAATAAACATTCATTTTTTTAATAAAATGGGTTTTCGCGTCATGTTGCCCTTGCCCCATCGCTGTAGGCATGAGAAACGGCATTGCACTCCCTGATCTAACTACAGGTGCTGTAACCGATAGGCAAAAGGGTCGAGCAGCTGATGTAGCAGCGATTCGTGGCTCAACAAGGATATAGTGGTCATTAACACGACAATTCGTGCAAAGCGCCTAGCAAGAAGACTGTATCGACGAAGAATTATTCTGGAACGGAGTGGTAACTTACTGAAATTATTGGTGCCTAGGGTCGGACTCGAACCGACACGGAGTTTCCCCCGGCGGATTTTGAATTAACTGCTTGTATTTTTACGCTATTAAAAACATACTGTTATAATCATTTTTTAAGACTATAACAGAAACTATAACAGATGAGCTACCAGCACCCCACAGGAAAAGCCCGGCTTTACAAGCAAGGCGGTTCAGCCAAATGGTATATGGACTATTACGATCAGTTTGGCAAAAGGCGACAGGTTAGCACCAGAACCATTGATTTTGATAAAGCCAAAGAAATGCTGGACGAGCAAATGCTGGTGTTAAAGCTGGTTCGTGAAAACCGGTTCGATCTTGCCCCGCGCAGCTTAATCACGGTTGAAAAAGCCGCGCAGGAAACGATAAAACGGCTAGAGAAACGCCAAGCAAAGGGCTTAAAGGATAATAAGCGTTTTCTGTTGAAGATCGTTGAAAAGTTTGGCAAAACCGATATTAAAAAGCTCAAGCGAACTGATCTTGAAGAGGTGTACGACAACGAGATGTCGGAGACAATGGTCAGGAACTACAACCGCGCTTTTAAACTGCTATTTAATCGCTGTATTGACCTTGGCTATATCGATGTTAAACCAGAACTACCAGAACCACGCATTGCAGAAAAGCACAAGCGCAGAGCACTAACGCCAGAACAAATCAAAGCCTTGCATCAGCGTTTTCTTGTTAAATCTGAAACGTCTAAAAATGCTACCGGTAAAGTTAATTTTATCCTGCTAAGCCTGTTTATTAAACTGCTACACCTTACCGGCCTTCGCTATGGCGAGTTACAACACATCAGGTTTCAAGACGTTAAGCCACAAAAAATCGGTGGCGTAGATGCTTACATATTGCAAATTACTAAAAGCAAAACGGTGATGCGTGACGTGATAATTAGCGAAGACGCATACCGAACCATTCAGTTTGTAAAAATACAAAAGAACATTCGCGCACTAGACACAGATCACGTATTTAGTCGGGAGCCTGGCGTATTTCCCGACTTTACCAATATTTTAAAAGAAGACCGCAACCGTTATAAAGACAGGTACAAAGCCAATAATGTTGACGATATTACCCTTTACCAGTTGCGACACACCTTTATTACAGAAAAAATCAAGGAAGGTAAAACTCTGTTTTTAATTGCACAGCATTGTGGCACGTCAGTGCAAATGATCGAAGACTATTACGCTGACGCCATCGCCAACACAGACGTTAATCATATTTTTTCAAGCGACCAGTTCCAAAGTGCATTGCACCTCAAAGGACTTATGTCTGGCACTGACCAAGAAGAACCGGATGATGATGATTACGACGATGATGAAGAAGATTAAAAAATATTTCCCAAAGAGCCCTTGAAAGTTGTTTTTTATATGTTAATTGTAAATTAATGGCGTATTTCGATACATGCTTAAAGCGTCATTTACAGTTTGGAATCAAGATGTCTTGGGCTGTAAATGGTCAGGCCGCTTACAAGGACGATCCTAGGCGGCACCCGCGAGGGTGGTTTCGGGTATTCAATCAGCAAAGGCTAAATATGTGAACAGAGGGGACAACAACGCTATCACGGTAAAAAAAAGCGGCAGTACAGCAAGGAAAGAATATTAGGAGATCACGGACAAAAGGGAGGATAGGCAGCCGCTGCTAGGGTTGTAAGTTTTGTCCAGTCGAATGTGTTCAGCAACAAGATCGACCAAGGTGAAAAAGCACCGAGTAATCCATAATCTTGTCTTAACTGGACAGGGGCTTGGTTTGCCGGTGAAAAAGTAAAGAAACAAGATCCACCCAACCAAACCACCAACACCAACACCAACACCAACACCAACACCAACACCAACAATTTTCAGCATTTGACATTTTATTTCAATATGTTAGATGTAAATCATAAGTAATGATTTTCAATAACCATTTATTTAGCGCCCTTGCACTTTTCGCTGCGCAAAAGTTCTATGACACTATAAATGGCGCTACCGCGGGTCTAATTCTTTTGGTTACACGAAAGCCATTACTTACTTTCGCATTACCAAAAAAATTACTAACTATGAGAAAAACAACCGCCCTATTTAAGTTTATAAATTACCGTAAAACGTCCTATAAAAAACCATTCAGCAGCAACCGAAAACGCATAAACGGACTGGCACAACTGCAAGAGTCGATCAGGCACAGCCTGCAATGCTCACTCCAAGAATTAAAAACCGTTGCTCAGTTCAACCCTGATTTGCAGCACCTATGCTATTTAATGTCAGGAAAAACCAAGCGCCTGACCAGTTTCAGCCCTGATAAACAGATCCGCCAGTGTTATGCCGATAAACAAATTAAACGCATTAACGAGCGTTTAAATACCATTGAAAGCGGCACACCTGATCAACTTCAAGCCATTGCAACAGATAAGCAAAAAACTGATCAGGATATCCAAAACCTGAAATACAGTTTAAGGCGTTTAGGTGAGCCATTTAGCAACATTATCAGCGACAGTAAGACCGAGATAACAGAAGCACAGATTAACGCGATCAGAGACATTGCTGAAGGCGATCCGGCGATTAAACGAGTAAAGCAAAAACTCAACACGGTAGCGAGATATGCCAAAGCACATAATCAGCGAATAGCGTTGAACAGCAAAACCAACCTGCAAGCTAATAGCACCGTCTTGGCACACGAAGCCATTTTTACCCTACCGGTGCATAATGGCGTTGAACTGGACAGCCAGACAATGCTGGGCATTATCAGCAGTTTTTATGAGAAGTATTTGCCAGACTTTGCCATTATGTTCGCGGTGTACCATGCCAATGAAAAACTCGCAGAAGATCAAACCGGCAACCACGTGCATATTTTTGTTGATGGTTATAACCAGAAGACCAGCAAATATGACCTGCCAAGCCAAATCAGGCTATTGGCTGATAAATATGCCCGATTTTACAAACTGCCTGAAATAGGCACAGATAAACAATTATCAGCAGATAAAAACAGGCGCGTGGGCGAGTATATCCAGCAACTATTTTACCAACATGCTAACAAGCACCTGAAAGGCCAGGATCTTAAACTGGCATTTCTACCCGATACTGATGAGCGACAGAAAATCAGAACTGAGATCAGAAAACAGGCCGATCTACCAAAGCACCAACGCAAGTTTAGTTTTTATAACCGCGCCAAGGAGCAAACCGAACAACTGAAAAAACAGGCTAAAAAAGCGATTGAAGCGGCAAAAAAAGCTAAGGCAATAGCAGAGCAAGCAGAAAAGAAAACACAGCAAGAAAAGCAGCAATTAGCACTATTACAACAAGACCAGCAGGCCGCTGCCGATAAACTGAAAGAGATCGAACTGGAAACGCACTTTTTAACCTATCAGGCAGAACAAGCCAGAAAAGATGAGCAGGAAGCCAGAGCGTTTTTAGATTTTGTATTCAGGTTAAGCGCAGCACTAAATAACTGGTGGAATACGCTAATAAAACGAGTGCCAGAGTCGGTAAAAATTAAAGCAGCGGCTGATGTACTTGACGTGCTTGAAACATGCCCTACATCTGAAAATAAGCAACTTAAAACAGAAATGAATAATTATCTTAATAATGAGCTTGAGAAAAATCTCTATTACGAAAATATATCTGGTATTCCAGTAGACCAAAGGATAAACCAGTTAAATAGCAAATACAGGAACAGGAGGCGATAAGTTGATTCATTTAGGATAAATCACTGATATTTTTTGAAAGTAGCCCCCATAACTCTTTACCATCAGCAGAATAAAACCTAACAGCACCGGATCTAACCAGTAATTGTCTTAAATCGTCGTCGTTAAACCCACCAACCTTACTCGCTATTGTATCAAAAGAGCGTTTTGACCAATCTGGCTGTTCGAGCAAACTTCTAATAAGCTTTTCAGCTGAATCCTGAGTTTTAAAATCTGCTTCAAGCCTTTGCCTATGGATCATATAAGCGGTCACGGCGGAAAAAATCGACACAATAAAGGATACGAGAGATATTGCTGTCGCTAACATTATTAAGCTCTCAGAAGTAATTATTAATTCAACATACCACTTTTAATCTGAGCTAGTAGTATTAAACCGCTTAAAGGATCGCATGGATAAGTTATGTTATCAGCACTGGCATTTTTCTCAAATAATTGGTTAGGACATGCCTCAACTAACTGAACACACAAAGATGTTATTTTGTCCTCATTATTACCGTTAACTAAAATCAAGGATGAAGCACTACAGTAATACGCACTCTTCTCAAGAAAATTATAAAGCTTCTCGATGTTACCAGGTTTAAGGCTCAGATTCAGATTAGACATCGACATTAACCAGCTTGGTCTCTGCTTATCAATTAGAGCTTGGAATTCTCTGTTTAACAAAAACCTGTCTTCTAATTTACTTAGAAGTTTTTTATAAAGGTGCTCACAGTTAATGGAATATTCGTCATTGAAAAAATACTCCTTGGAGAAATTGCTTGGCTGGCAATCTCGGACAACATTCCAAGTAGATTCATTTACTTTTAAAAACTCACTCAAGAAATTTTTTTTTGCCAACTCCTCTTGGGAAGGTCCAAATAACAAACCATATCCCTTAAACAATATGAAAAGGGCACCACCCCATATAGCAATACCCACTATAATCCCGAACAAAGTAATCGCAACTTCATGCAATTTAGAAAAAATCCAGTTCACGTCTTGCTCCATCCATTTTTTTACTTTGTTACATCAGATAATTAATAAAGTCAAAAAAAAACCGCCCAAAAGGACGGTTTATAATTGTTTGGTGGCTCAGGTCGGACTCGAACCGACACCCTCTTTCGAGGACCGGATTTTGAATCCGGCACGTCTACCAATTTCATCACTGAGCCAAAGTTGCACTATAACAAACTATAACAGCTAATTTGTCAAGGTTCTTTAATTTTAATCTTATATAAAACAAAGATTTAAACTAAAAAACCCTATAACAGCGGTGAATTTTGAATCCGCTGCGTCTACCGATTTCGCCACCCAGGCACTGAGGGATATTTTGAAGTAAACGCCTGCATTATACGGCGCTGCTATAGCTTGGCAAGTGCTTTTATGACACTTTGTTTTAATTGGCTTTTAAATGCACAAAATTGCAGCAATGCGCAAAAAAACCGGGCCTGGGATCGTAAAACAATGCGGCCGTGTTAAACTTGCGACAGTTTTCAAACAGGACCCTGCTATGCTTGCCAATGCCCCCCGTGCCGGTTTTGCCCGCCGTTTAGCGGCGATAATTTACGATATTCTGATTTTAGCGGCGCTGGTCATGCTGGCGGCAGGTGTGGCGATGTTGCTGGTACAGCTGCTGGTGTGGGCCGGTTTGGTGAACCTTAGTGGTTACAGCGATATTGCCGATTATTTAAATACCGGGCTGCGCCGCTGGTTGTATTTTATGTATTTAGTGGCGGTGATTTTAGGCTTTTATGTGTATTTCTGGTGTAAAGCGGGCCAGACGCTTGGCATGCGGGCCTGGCGCATTGTGGTGGTTCAGCAAAATGGCCAGCCGTTAACGCCGTTGCAGGCCCTGGCCCGGGCTTTACTGGCCGGTTTTGGCCTGGGTAATTTCTGGTTGTGGTTGCGCTGGGGCAAGGGCCTGGCATTACAGGACCAGCTTACCGCCAGCCAGATGGTGGTAATTAGCAAAGAACACAGCAAAAGCCTGAATGTGCACCAAAACGCGCGTTAAACCTTAAATTCAGCTAAACCTTCTTGCGCATAAAGTACATAGCCAGGGCCATAAACAACAGGCTGGGCAGTGCGGCACCTGCCAGTGGCGGCAGGTGATACACCAGCGCCAGCGGGCCGAACAGCTCGTTACTCATAAAAAAGCCAAAGCCGGTTAAAATACCCAGCAGCACGCGGGCCGCCATAGTTACACTGCGCAGTGGCCCGAAAATAAAACTCAGTGCCAGCAGCAACATGGCAGCCACCGATAACGGCTGCAGTACTTTGCGCCAATAGGCCAGCTGGTAGCGACTGGCGTCCTGATCGTTTTGCTGCAGATACTCGACGTACTGCGCCAGGCCGGTTAGCGACAACATCTCAGGTTTAATGGTAACAACCCCTAACTTGTCGGGGGTTAAACTGGAACGCCACTGCTGCTCTGGCAGGTTATTTTGCAACACCCGATCCGCAGAAAAGGTTAACTCAGTCACATTCTGCAAGCGCCAGCTATCATTACGATACACAGCGCTGTCAGCACTGATCACCATTTCCAGC
This sequence comes from Arsukibacterium ikkense, assembly GCF_000987775.1. GTDB lineage: Bacteria > Pseudomonadota > Gammaproteobacteria > Enterobacterales > Alteromonadaceae > Alishewanella > Alishewanella ikkense. Next base: position 76,729 of record NZ_LAHO01000009.1, on the reverse strand, counting down.
TGTAAGTCCGGGTCAAAGCGGTAAATACTCAGCCCGGTTAAATTACCCACATCATCTACTTCTTTAATATTAACGAAGCTGTCGCCATCTTTAGCCCAGACGCCCTGGCGGGCTGCAAATAAGTTACCATCAGAAATCGCTTTAATTCTAAGCTCGCGGGCTGCCCTGTCTGTCACCGGCGCCCCCCACTCCGCTACTGCCATTACCACCAGCACCATCACTATCGCCGATTTCATGACTGAACTGATAATATTCAAACGCGACAAACCGGCAGCCTGCATTACCACCAGCTCGCTGCTACTGGCCAGCATGCCCATACCAATTAAGCCGCCAATTAAGGCCGCCATCGGGAAAAACATCACCAAATCACCAGGCATGCTGTACAGGGTAAACAAGGCGGCATGCACCATATCGTAATAGCCGCGGCCGATAGAGCGCATCTGGTCGATAAACCGGAACAGCGCCGATAACACTATCAGTACACTGATTGACAGCGCCGAGGTGGTTAATACCGTGCGGCCGATATAGAGATCAAGAATTTTCAGCATATCAGGCGCGCCTCGCTATCCAGGCCCGGAAACGCTGGGCGCTGGCTCGGTTTCGCATAATTAAAAACCATCCTAACAACAAAGCACTGCCATGCAGCCACCATAAGCCCAGTTCGGCCGGGATCTTGCCATCTTCCAGCGCTGAGCGGCCAATAATGAGTAATGCATAATAGCCAAGGTACAACAACAATGCCGGCAATAACCGGCCAAATTTGCCCTGACGCGGGTTAACCCGGCTCAGTGGCACTGCTATCAGGGTAAGAATGGGAATAGATAATGGAATGCCGATGCGCCAGTGCCACTCGGCCACCGCCTCAGCACTGTCTTCCTGCAGCAGCAACGGCGTACTTAAACTGCTCAGCTTGCGCCGGCGCTGCTCTACCTGCTGTTCGCGTAATTGAATTTGATAACGCCCAAATTCGGTTACTTCATAAGCCGGTGAGCGGCCATCGCCGGCATAGCGTCGGCCGCGTTGCAACTCCAGCATCTGGGCACCGGTCGCAACATCTTCGCTCACTGCACCGGTTTCGGCATACACAATGGCATGCCGGGTTTGGTTACCCTGTAACTCGGTTTGCGCCACAAACACCCGTGATAAGGCGTTACCTGCGCGGCTGACATCCTGCACAAAAATGACCGCTTTTTCATTAGCCGTATGCTGAAAGCGGCCCGGCACCAGCGAGAATAAGCCAACGTTACTTTCTGCTTTTTCCAGCAGTTGATACTCGCGTTCTGTCGCCCAGGGGCTTAAATAAAGGGTGACGCTGCCCGCTAACACCGTCATCAGCAGCGACAACAGTAAGGTGACCCGGGTAACATACCATTCACTGACCCCGGTTGAGTGCAATACTGTCATTTCACTGTCAGCATATACCCGGCCATACGCAACCAAAATACCTAGAAAAGCACTTAATGGCAGAATAATTACCGCTAGCTGGGGTAATTTCAAGGCAACGATGCTCATCACCAGATGACCCGGTAAATCCCCTTCTGAGGCGTCAGCCAGAATTTTCACGAAGCGCTGGCTGAGAATAACGCTGGTCAGAATAACAAAGACAGCTAACTGGGCGCGAAACACTTCCCCAATCAGATAACGAAAAATAATCAAAAATGCCCCCTAAAACCTGTCTTTTTGCTGGAACCCTGGCGATTTTTCAGTAAACTTGGTATTTATTACAATTATTATCAGGCAAAGCACCGTGAAAACCGAGCTTTTTTCTCAATTCACGGTAGAATTCAGCCATGTAAATTACTGGTGCAATAGCGTAATGGCAATTGTTAACGGCTATAGTAGCACAGTCTCTTAGAATCAGGAGTGAGTATGGAGTTCAGCGTTAAAAGCGGAAGTCCGGAAAAACAACGTAGCGCATGTATTGTTGTTGGCGTGTATGAACCACGTCGTCTTTCCGCAGTAGCAGAACAACTGGATAAAATCAGCGAAGGCTATATCAGCAACTTATTACGTCGTGGCGACTTAGAAGGCAAGCCGGGCCAGATGCTGTTATTGCATCATGTGCCTAACGTGCTAAGCGAGCGGGTTCTGCTGGTTGGCTGTGGCAAAGAGCGTGAGCTGGACGAGCGCCAGTACCGCCAGATCATTGCCAAAACCATCAGCACGCTGAATGAAACCGGCTCGATGGAAGCGGTGTGCTTTTTATCTGAACTGCATGTCAAAAGCCGTGATACCTACTGGAAAGTGCGTCATGCGGTGGAAACCACCCAGGACTGCCTGTATGTGTTCGATCGCTTAAAAAGCAAAAAAGATGAAACCCGCCGCCCGCTGCGCAAAATCGTGTTTAACGTGCCTACCCGGCGCGATTTAACTATTGGTGAGCGCGCCGTTGAGCAAGGCCTGGCCATTGCTGCCGGCATTAAACAGTGTAAAGACGTCGGTAATATGCCACCGAATATCTGCACCCCCGCTTACTTAGCCGAGCAGGCACAAGCGTTGGTAGAGTTATCAGATAAAATCAGCGTAGAAGTGCTGGGCGCCGAAGAGCTGGCCAGCCATGGTATGAATTCTTACCTGGCGGTAGGCCGTGGTTCGGTTAACGGCCCGAAAATGTCGGTAATTAAATACAGCGGTGCCAGCAACGACAGTGCGCCACTGGTATTAATTGGTAAAGGCCTGACATTCGATTCAGGCGGTATCAGTTTAAAACCCGGCGATGGCATGGACGAAATGAAATACGACATGTGCGGCGCAGCGTCGGTGCTGGGTACCATGCATGCTGTTATTGCCCTGGGTTTACCCTTAAATATGGTGGCAATTCTGGCAGCAGCCGAGAATATGCCCGATGCCAACGCCTACCGGCCCGGTGATATCTTAACCACTATGTCGGGCCAGACAGTGGAAGTATTAAATACCGATGCCGAAGGACGCCTGGTGCTGTGTGATGCCCTGACCTATGCAGAACGCTTTGACCCTGAGCTGGTGATTGATGTGGCCACCCTAACCGGTGCCTGCGTGATTGCCCTGGGCAAACATGCCTCTGGCCTGCTCAGTAACCATAACCCGCTGGCGCATGAAATTCTCAATGCCTCTGAGCAAAGTGGTGATCGTGCCTGGCGCCTGCCGCTGTGGGATGATTATCACGAACAACTGGAAAGCCCCTTTGCCGATTTCAGCAATTTAGGGGGCCGTGCTGCAGGTACGATTACTGCGGCCTGTTTCTTATCGAAATTTACCCGCAAATATAACTGGGCCCACCTGGACATTGCCGGTACCGCCTGGCGCAGCGGTGGCAAAGACAAAGGCTCTACCGGCAGGCCGGTAGCGTTACTGACCCAGTTTTTAATTAACCGGGCAGGCCACAACCAGGATCACTAATGGCGGTTACCTTTTACGTGCTGGCCGAGGGCCAGCAGTTACCCGAAAATGAGCTGAGCGACCCGCCAGCTCATTTTAGTTTGGCATGCCAGCTGTGCGCTGACTTTTACCGCGCCAATCAGCGGGTTTTTGTTTATACTGCCAGCCAGCAAGATGCCGAGTTAATCGACCAGCTACTGTGGCAGTTTGCTGCCGACAGCTTCGTGCCGCACAACCTTAGCGGTGAAGGCCCGGCCCGGGGTGCGCCAGTCGAAATAAGCTGGCAACCGCCCAAACAAAGCCGTCAGGTGTTAATCAACCTGGCACCAGACATACCGGCTTTTGCCAACCGGTTTGCCGACATTATCGAATTTGTGCCAACGCCGGCCGCTGAAAAAGCGCAGGCGCGGGAACGTTACAAGCAATATCGTCAGTCGGGTATTACCCCTGCTACCGTCAACGCCGACTGAACAACAGGTACTCTCATGGAAAAAACATTTAATCCCAGTCAACTAGAACAAGCCATGTACAGCGCATGGGAAAGCAAAGGCTATTTTAAACCGGCCGGCGATACCGGTGCCGGTAACTATTGCATTATGATCCCGCCGCCGAATGTTACCGGCAGCCTGCATATGGGCCACGCCTTTCAGCAAACTATTATGGATGCCATGACCCGCTATCAGCGGATGCGTGGCAAAAATACTTTGTGGCAGGTAGGCAGTGACCACGCTGGCATTGCCACTCAGATGGTGGTTGAACGACAACTAGCCGCTGCCGGCTTACCAGGCCGGCACGAGCTGGGCCGCGACGCCTTTATTGAGAAAGTCTGGGACTGGAAAGCGGAATCCGGTGGCACCATTACCGCGCAAATGCGCCGCTTAGGTAACTCGGTCGACTGGCAGCGTGAGCGCTTTACCATGGACGAAGGTTTATCGGAGGCGGTGCAGGAAGTGTTTGTGCGGCTGTATCAGGACGACTTAATTTATCGCGGCAAACGCCTGGTGAACTGGGATCCGAAACTGCACACGGCGATATCTGATCTGGAAGTGGAAAACAAAGAGCAACAAGGCCAGATGTGGCATCTGCGTTATCCACTGGCTGATGGCGCGCTAACCGCAGATGGCAACAATTATCTGGTGGTGGCCACCACCCGGCCAGAAACCATGCTCGGCGATACTGCAGTAGCGGTAAACCCGGCCGATGAGCGCTATCAGGCTTTAATTGGTAAAGAGGTGCTGCTGCCGCTGGTTAACCGCAGGATCCCGATTGTCGCCGATGACCACGCCGATAAAGACAAAGGTACCGGCTGCGTTAAAATTACCCCGGCGCACGATTTTAATGACTATGAAGTGGGTAAGCGCAATCAGCTGCCCATGATTAACATTCTGACCCCGGATGCCACTGTTCGCAGCGAAGGCGAATGTTTCCACAGCAATGGTGAGCTTAACCCGGTTATGACAGCCGCGATTCCGACGGAATATCAGGGGCTGGACCGCTATGCGGCGCGCAAAGCTATCGTTGCAGCCTTTGACGAAGCCGGCCTGCTCGATAAAGTAGAAAATCACACCAATACCCTGCCCTATGGCGATCGCAGTGGTGTGGTCATTGAACCCTTACTGACTGATCAATGGTATGTGCGGGTCGCACCGCTGGCTAAAACGGCAATTGAGGCGGTTGAAACCGGCCAGATTGAATTTGTACCCAAGCAATATGAGAATATGTATTTCAGCTGGATGCGCGATATTCAGGACTGGTGCATTTCACGCCAGCTGTGGTGGGGCCACCGCATTCCGGCCTGGTACGATAACAACGGCAAGGTGTATGTTGGTCGCAGTGAGCAGGAAGTGCGCAGCAGCTATCAGTTAACTGACGATGTGTCGCTGCAACAGGACAATGACGTGCTGGATACCTGGTTCAGCTCAGCGCTGTGGACTTTCTCTACCCTGGGTTGGCCAAAACAAACTGACGATTTAAAAACTTTTCATCCAACGGATGTGCTGGTTACCGGCTTTGACATTATTTTCTTCTGGGTGGCCCGGATGATCATGATGACCATGCATTTTATCAAAGATGAAAATGGCAAGCCGCAGGTGCCGTTTAAAACCGTTTATGTTACCGGGCTTATTCGCGATGAAAATGGCGATAAAATGTCAAAATCCAAGGGCAATGTCATAGACCCGCTGGATATGATTGACGGTATCAGCCTGCCTGACTTACTGGCCAAACGCACCAGTAATTTAATGCAGCCCAAGCTGGCCGAAAAAATCGCTAAACAAACCGAACAGCAGTTCCCAGAGGGTATTACCGCCAGCGGCACCGATGCCGTGCGTTTTACCCTGGCATCGCTGGCCTCTACCGGCCGTGATATTAACTGGGATATGAAACGGTTGGAAGGCTATCGCAATTTCTGCAATAAGTTATGGAATGCCAGCCGCTATGTGCTGATGAATACCGAAGAGCAAGACTGTGGTTTTGGCAACGAGCCCAAAGTGTTGTCGCTGGCCGATAAATGGATACTGGCGCAATACCAGCAAACCGTGAAACAAGTCGGCCATTATATCGATAGCTACCGCTTTGATTTAGCCGCAACGGCCTTGTATGAATTTACCTGGAACCAGTTCTGCGACTGGTATCTGGAGCTAACCAAACCGGTATTGTTTAAAGGCAGCGAGCAAGAACAGCGCGGTACCCGCCACACTCTGGTAACGGTACTGGAAAGCTTATTACGCTTAATGCACCCTATTATGCCGTTTATTACCGAGACTATCTGGCAATCGGTGAAACCGCTGGCTGCTACTGTGATTGATCACAACAAGGCAGACAGCATTATGCTGCAGCCCTACCCCCAGTTTGATCAGCGCCTGGCAGATGACACAGCAATGGCAGATCTGGAATGGCTTAAAGCAGTGATCACCGCCATTCGCAACGTACGTGGCGAAATGAACATCGCCCCCAGCAAGCCGCTGCATGTGTTGCTGCGTAATCTGAACAGCGACGAGCAGCGCCGCTTAGCGCAAAACCAGAACTTTTTAATGGTGATGGCGAAACTGGACAGCGTTACGGTGTTAAATAGCGGGGACAAGGCTCCGGCCAGTGCTACCCAGTTAGTCGGCAGTATGGATTTACTGATCCCGATGGCCGGCTTAATTGACAAAGACGCTGAGCTAAGCAGGATAAGCAAGCAGCTGGAGAAAACAGAGCAAGAGCTGGCGCGGGTCAGTGGTAAGCTGAACAATCAGGGCTTTGTGGCCAAGGCACCAGAAGCGGTCCTGGCCAAAGAGCGCGCCAAACAAGCCGAGCTAGAGCTGGCACTGGCTAAGCTGCAGGCGCAGCAGGCCGAGATAGCAGCATTGTAAATACCGCTGTCAGCTGGCATCTGCAAACATAAAAAAACCGGAGCAAGCTCCGGTTTTTATTTACTTAATGGCGAGATAAGCTGCTTATTTCTTTGCTAAACGGCGACGGCCGAAAGCTCTTAAACCTAACAAGCCTAAACCAAACATACCTAACATCGCTGGCTCTGGTACGTTAACTGGGCGAGTGGTGATTAAGAAACCAAACTGAGCCGGAGTGAAAGCTCTCTCTGGCGTGGTGAAACCTAAACAACCATTAGCTGCACCCGCTGCGGCGCAGGTGGCATTTGGCAGCGCAGTTAAGTTACCAGATAATTCAACAATACTGGCAAAGTACATCACACCGTCATACTCAAAGGCGGTATTTAAGGCACCAAATTCCAGCACAAAGATATCATCACACACCGTATCTACCGGAAAACCACAAGGTGCGGTATTCGGCGTTTCAATAAATCTTACCTGGAAATTAGTGGTAAATTCCGGCGCTGCCGGGCCCGCAGGGTTTACTGGCGTTAAATTCAGCGTGGCCAGTAAGGTAGCAACAGTTAAAGTGTCATACACGTTACTGATAGCATTATTGTAATGAGTAATGGTATTGGTTGGCGATGGCGTCATGTCATTAGTAAACACAAAACCATTTGCCGGTGAATCACTGATTTCCAGACCGCTACGTGAATTTGCCGCATTCTGGGTTGGGTCGGTATGATCACCCGCCGCATTACCCCAGCTAATTAAAGTGTCGTTCTGAATAGCGTTAGCGTTAGCACCGCCGTTAGTAAAATTAGCACCTGTCCATTCAATCGTAACGGTGTAAGACCATTCAATCACTGCTGCCTGAGTAAATGGCGCGACCAATAGTGCGGCACCCGCCAACATACCTTTGTAAAATTTGTTCATAATAATCTCCTTGTTGGAACAAACGGGCGAACAACCGCTAGTATTCGCTTTCCCAATATATAAAGCATTATCCAGGCCAATTTTTAATTCACTGTTTTTATTGGCATTTATGTAAACGCCTCGCTAGTTCTGTAAATTTTTATGACAGATAACACGCTATTCCCTGGCAGGTGCACTAAGCCTGATATGCGCGCTAGACAATTTTCTGGTAGAAAAATAATTTTTTGATATTATTGCCAACTGGTTTTTAACTTACTGAAACCAGCACTATTAACCAGCGCTCCGTTGCCTTGAGATATCTGCTGCAACGGTTTAACAACCTTGTTCCGGCCTGCCGGAGTGTTACTTGAGAAGAAGAAATGTCAGCAGATAACGCCTTGGAAAGTATTGCCGAACCTGTGGCTGCGGCGGTCGAAGCGGCCGCTATTGCACCCAGTGCACTAAGTTTAGTCCCTGCCCTGGTGGTGCTAGCCTTCGCTATCTGGCTGAAACGCCCTATTCTGGCGTTAGTGCTGGGCGCCGCTGCCGGCTTATTACTGATCTCCCCCACTGACGCCTTATTTAATTTAGGCGAAACCTCAGTGCGGGTGATGCAGGATGAAACCATCGGCTGGTTAATTTTAGTTTGTGGTGGCTTTGGTGCCTTAATAGCGCTGCTGGTGCATACCGGTGGTGCCTTTGCCTTTGGGCGCATGGCTCAGCAGTATGCCAGTGGCCGCAAACCCTCGCTGTTTATGACTTATTTGCTGGGCTTAATTATCTTTATTGATGATTATTTAAATGCGCTGACAGTGGGCGAAACCATGAAGCGCATTACCGACAAATACAAAGTATCGCGCGAAATGCTGGCCTATGTGGTCGACTCTACCGCTGCACCGATGTGCGTATTGGTGCCCATTTCTACCTGGGCCATCTTTTTTGGCGGCTTACTGGTGGCCAATGGCATAGCACCGGACACCGACCCAAACGGCATTAAAACCTATATCTCAGCCATTCCGTACATGATTTACGCCTGGCTGGCACTGATCTTAGTGCCACTGGTGATTTTAGGAGTGGTACCGTTAATAGGGCCAATGAAAAAAGCCGAACTTGCGGCACAAATGTCCAGTGGCAATGTCGATGCCCCAGCGGAAACGGCAGCATCGCATACGCATACCAGCGATGATTTTGCCGTGGATGCCTTTGAAGAGGAATTTGATGCCTCTGATAAGAAAGGCGGCAAGCTGTATAACTTTTTGCTGCCGATGCTGATGCTGATTGGCTTTACTATCTGGTTTGAAGCCGAAATCTGGCCGGCGCTGATCCTGACCTTTATAGTAACTATCCCGATGTATATGGCACAACGCTTAATGCCATTTACCGAAATGATGGAGCTGATGATGCATGGCTTTAAAACCATGCTGCCGGCCATTTGTACGGTAATTGCCGCCTTTACCTTTAAAGATGTTTGCGATCAGTTAGGCTTACCGCTGTATGTGATTGAAAATCTGGCGCCTTATATGACAGCGCAGATGTTACCGGCACTGGTATTTATAGCCATGGCGCTGCTGGCCTTTGTGACCGGCTCCAGCTGGGGTATTTTTGCGGTGTCTATTCCAATAGTGATGCCTCTGGCGATAGCGGTAGATGCCAATATTCCAATGGTAATAGGCGCGCTGTTATCGGCCAGCTCGTTTGGCAGCCAGGCCTGTTTTTACAGTGACTCGACGGTGCTGGCCGCGCAAGGCTCAGGCTGTAACCTGATGAGCCACGCGCTAACCCAGTTCCCCTATGCGTTGCTGGCAGCGATTATTGCCTTTTTTGGCTTTGTAGCACTTGCCTGATACTTGAAGCTATTTGGCAGAGGCTTCAAACCGGATTACCCACGCCGACACGCCGTGAACCCATCCCTGGGGGCTCGTTTCCGCCCGTCCAGGGCTTCAACGGTCGGCTTAGGGTAATCCGATTCTCGCTTTCGGGCTTAAGCGTGAGACTGGAAACCCGATTTGGTTGCCACAGAGTGTCTGAGTGAGGGCGTCAGCTCGAACGAGTTGCTGTGGCAAGCCAAATGGGGTATTGCAGTTGAACCCCTTTATTTCGTACGCAATTTCCTTTCCTCCACCGCACAATACAATACCGGCACCAGCAGCACACTTAGCAGCACAAACAGCATGCCACCTAAGGTTGGTATCGCCATGGGGATCATTAAATCAGCGCCACGGCCGGTAGCGGTTAACACCGGCAACAACGCCAGTATGGTGGTAGCCGAGGTCATCAGACAAGGGCGAATGCGTTTCATGGCGGCCTGCATTACTAATTCTCTTACCTCAGAGCGGTTTGCCGGCCTGGCATCAGCAAACTGCTGTTTCAGATAACTGGCCATCACCACGCCATCATCCACCGCAATCCCAAATAACGCCAGAAACCCCACCCATACCGCGATGCTTAAATTGTACGACTGCAACTGAAACAGCTGGCGCAGGTTAGTATCGAACAGGCTGACATTTAAAAACCAGCTTTGCGCAAACCAGTCGAGCATAATAAAGCCACCAGCCCAGGCAACGGCGATGCTGCTGAAAATAATCAGCGTGCTACTAACCCGGCGGAACTGCAGATACAACAGCATAAAAATCAGCAGTAATGATAGTGGCACCACCCATAACAAGGTGGTGGCCGCCCGTTGCTGGTTTTCAAAACTGCCGGCAAAGCTGTAACTGGCACCTGCTGGCAGTTGCCAGTCGCCGGCTTGCTGCTGCTTGTCCAGATAGGCCGCTACCGCTTCGACCACGTCTACTTCGGCCCAGCCAGGCTGGCTGCCAAAAGTCACATAAGCAGTTAAAAAGGTATTCTCCGAGCGGATCATCTGCGGCCCGCGCTGATAACGAATGTCAGCCAGTTGGCTTAACGGTATCGGGTAACCGGCCGGGGTATCAATTAAGATCTCCGCCAGCTGCTCCAGCGTATCGCGCTGCTCCCGCATATAACGTACGGTAATCCCATAACGCTCGCGCCCTTCAACCGAGCGCCCGGCATCCATGCCACCAATAGCGCTTGCCAGTGTTTGTTGCACTTGCTGCATACTCAGGCCATAACGGGCAATGGCGTCGCGGTCGGGGTGAATTTCCAGATAAGGCTGGCCAACTACCCGTTCGGCGTTAACGGAAGCAGGCTGCACCCCAGGCGCCTCTCGCAGTATCGCCTCCAGTTGCTGCGCTAGCTGGCCGAGCGTGGCCAGATCCGGCGCCGACAATTTCACCCCCATCGCCGCCCGCATGCCGGTTTGCAGCATTAGTAGGCGGGTTTCTATTGGCTGCAGTTTCGGCGCCGAGGTTACCCCCGGTAACTGCGCCGCCCGCACGATTTCCTGCCAGATATCATCTGGCGAGGTAATATGCTCGCGCCACTGCCGATAAGGCCGGCCACCGCTATCGGCAATTAGCTGGCCAGCATTATCACGCACAAAGTCATTGCTGCTCTTATCAAAACGAAAATGCAACCGCCGGCCATTGGCATCGGTTTTAAATTCGCCGTGATACTGGATCACCGTTTCAATCATCCCCAGCGGCGCCGGATCGAGCGCGGTATCGGCCCGGCCTATTTTACCCACTACTGTACGCACTTCGGGTATAGCCGCAATGGCCTGATCTTGTTGCCGTAGTACCGCCAGCGCTTCCGCTATCGAGGCATGCGGCATCAGGCTTGGCATTAACAAAAAAGCACCTTCGTCCAGCGCCGGCATAAACTCGCGACCCAGGCCGGGATAACGGTGGCTTAAATGAACCCAGCTCTCTGATTGCTGAAACTGATCGGCATCCCCCCCAAGCCGGCTATACAGCGCCGGCAGCCAGCTCAGGGTATGCTGCGCGCCAAGCCAGACGGTAGCACCATAGCCCACCAACAACAGGGGCAGCAGCAGAAATAACCACTTCAGCCGTAAACAGCCCTGCAGTAAAGTAGGGTAAGCCCACAGAAAAACAAAGAAAAACCCGAGCACCAAAGCCAGCAGCAAAAGCACAAAGCGCCAGTTCGCCAAGGCGCCTTGCATCGGCCCCAGTGGCAACCAGACCTGACTAAGCAAGGTGACCACACTCAGCAGTACCGCCACTACCAGTAAGCCATGGCCCAGCCGCCAGGCCGATACCGGTAAGCGGCCAGCAAGCTGCTGCCAGCGGCTGCGATAGTGGCCAAAAGCCGGCCACTGCAGGCTAAGCCAGGCCAGTAACGGCGCTTTATATTGTTGCCACAGCAGCACCAGTGCATACAGTATTGTAGCCAGCCACAGCAGCGCTGAGCCCAGCCAGATACACAGCACCACTAATGCCGCTAATAGCCACCAGCGCCGGCTGCTGAGTAGCCAGTGCCGCCATCCGCGCCCCACATCCTGCTTGCGCCAATTGAATAACACACTCAGCAGCACCGGCAGTACCGTTAAAGCCAGTAACGCCGCCGCCAGCAACACAAAGGTTTTAGTGTAGGCCAACGGACCAAAGAGTTTGCCTTCGGCGCCGGTCATGGTGAATACCGGTAAAAAGCTGATTACTGTAGTGCTAATGGCAGTGAGAATAGCCGGCCCGACTTCTTTGCCGGCCAGCAGCACCGCCTGCGCAGCACCCAGTTCAGGTCGCTGCTGACGCTGCCGTAGCAGGTTTTCACTGACGATAATGCCCATATCGACAATGGTACCAATAGCTATGGCAATACCGGCCAGTGCGACGATGTTAGCGTCTATAGCCAGCCACTTCATCGCAATAAAGCTAAGCAGCACGGCGGCTGGCAGCATTAAACTAACCGCCAGCGCTGCCCGTAAATGCAGCAGCATCGCCAGTACCACCACCATGGTAACCAACAACTGCTGGGTTAACGCATCCTGCAGGGTACCCAGGGTTTCGGCAATTAACTCACTGCGATCATAAAAGGGGACTACGGTAAGCTGGCTTAAGGTTAACCAGGCAGGCCAGGCTTGGGGCGGCTCGCTGCGTAAATAGGCCTGCCAGGCCTGTTGCACGGCATCATCCCGCCCCTGCCACGCTGGCAGTTGCCGGTTGCTGGCAAAAGCATCCACCTCAGCCACCGAGGTGTGCTGCCAGTCAATCACGGCCTTAGCCGGTAAGCCGCGGCTTACCTCCTGCAAGCGTTGTTTGACATTGCTGATGGCCTGGCGCGGATTATAGCCCTCGCGCACTGTGACCACGCCACCGACGGCTTCAGCGCCGTTGACATCCAGCGCACCACGCCGGGCAGCCGGCCCGAACTGCACCCGGGCCACATCGGCCACCCGGATAGGAGTCAGATCCACCGCCAGGCGCACCACCGCCTGCTCGATATCCTGCAAGCTTTTAATAAAACCGACACCACGGATCAGGTACTCAACACCATTAATTTCGCGGCTGCCGGCACTGACATCCAGATTAGCCGCCATTACCGCCGCCGTCACCTCTGAGAAACGGACCTGATGAATACGCAGCAAGTCCGGGTCTACCTCAATCTGGTATTCACGTTGATAACCGCCAATAGAGGCGACTTCACTGATGCCTTCAGCCGCCAGTAAGCCGGTACGTAAATACCAGTCCTGCACCGAGCGTATTTCTTCTAAATCCCAGCCGCTGGTAGGGTTACCGGCAGGGTCGCGGCCTTCCAGGGTGTACCAGAACACCTGGCCCAGTGCGGTTGCATCGGGCCCGAGCGCAGGTTGCACGCCGTCAGGCAGGGTATTGGCCGGTAAACTGGCCAGTTTTTCCAGCAAGCGGCTGCGCGCCCAATAAAACTCAATACCTTCATCAAAAATAACGGCGATGCTGGAGAAGCCAAACATCGACAGGGTACGCACGTCCTTCACGCCCGGTACGCCCATTAAGGCGACACTAAGCGGATAACTAAGCTGATCCTCCACATCCTGCGGCGAGCGGCCAGGCCAGTCAGTAAAAACAATTTGCTGGTTTTCACCAAGATTGGGAATAGCATCCACCGCCACCGGGTTAAGTGGCATGCCGGTGTGCCAACCGAAAGGCGCATAAGCAACCCCGACAATTAACAGCAAGCCACTGAATAACAACACCAGTAATTTCTGCTTAAGGCAACCAGCCAGCAGCCGATCAAACCCTGACTTCACGTTTTGCTCAGTGGCCGGCATGATTTTGCTCCTTAGGGTCGAAGCGGTGCTGAATATCGCCGCAACGCAGCATGGCAGGGCCAAAATAGGGGTTTAGCAGCTCAGCTTGCGGTTGCAGCCAGGCAGCGCCCTCGCCAGCGCGGGCCATCGGGCAATACGCCTGATACCAGCCAGCAGCCAGCACGCCAAGCTCGGCCAGCCTCAATAAGCCCAGGTTATGCCGGTAAAACTGTTGCCGGGCCTCAGCCAGGCTGGTCACTTGCTGCAGGTTGTCAGCGCCTGCATTCAGTGCCCGCACTATGCCAGGGAAATTATCCGGCCAGGCGATAGCCGCCACCTGTTGCCAGAACACTGCCATAGCCTGCTGCCAGCCGGCTAAATCGTCTACCGTTAGTGCCAGATACGCCTGTTGATACGCAGCCAGTAATGCCGCCTCTGCCGCTGCTGTTAAACGAAAATCGTCCTGCGCTGGCTGCTGAGTGGTCGTTTTTACTGTCTTTTTAACTTGGCTTTTAACATTGCTTTGCACAGGGCTTTTATCAGGTAAATGTGCGGCATGCGGATCAGCACTTACGCCATCCGGCGCCATCATGCTCGGCAGGCCACGAATTTGCAGCTCACTGTCCAGCCGGAACGCCCCTTTAGTGACCACCAGTTCGCCTTCCTCAAGGCCGGAGAGTACCTGATACTGGCCGTTAAAGCGTCGGCCGAGGGTAATTTCACGGCCAGCGAAAGTCGGGGTGTCTGCAGCCCGTTGCACATACACCAGCGCCCGCTTGCCGGTTTGCAGCACTGCCGATACCGGGATCAGCAAGGCATCATCCAAACTAGTCAACAACCTGGCGCGGGCCAGCATACCGGGTTTTAAGCGCCCCTCTGGGTTATCGAGTAACGCCCGCACCCGCACCGTACGCCGGTTGGCATCGACCACCGGCTCCAGCAATAATACTTCGGCTTGCAGCTGCTCACCCGGCAGTGCCAGTAACTCCACGCTTAGCGCCTGGCCTGGATAAATAGCGGCCAGCTGATGTTCAAACGCTTCCAGTTCCAGCCAGACTTTATCCAGCTCAAGTACCGTAAACAGCGGTTGGCCGGCACTGACATAAGCGCCTTCATTCACCAGTTTTTGCAGCACCCGGCCCGATACCGGCGCACTGATAGTCACCGTATCCTGCAGGGTTTCAGTTTGTAAAATAGACTCAATTTGTACTGCAGGCACCCCCAGTAAGCGCAGCCGCCGCCTGGCCGCCGCCAGGGTACTGTCAGCAGCTAAGCTGCTGCCCCTGGCCGTACCCAGTTGCTTGGCCTGCACCAGCTCCTGTTGAATAACAATTAAATCAGGATTAAAAATTTCCACCATCGGCTGGCCGGCTTTCACATCCACCCCGCTGCTACTGAGATAAAACCGGTCGATCCGACCAGAGCTCCAGGCACTGATGGTTTTCAGACGGCTTTGATCGGCTGCCAGCATCCCGACCAGCGCCATACTACCCTCGGCCCGCTGCCGGCGCACCGGCGTCAGTTCCGGTTGCAGCAACGCATAGGCACGCGGGCTTAATCTAAGCTCGCCAGGAGATAGGCCAGCAGAGTGATTTTCTGCTTGGTCTGGGGTTACCGGAATAAGCGCCATACCACAAATCGGACAACGATCATTGGGGTTTTCGGATCGAACATGCGGGTGCATCGAACAAGTGTACACAGCAGCTTGCTGATTTGCCGCAGATAGCTGCTGCACTGGGCTCTGCCGTGCGACCTGGCTTTGCTGCACTGAGCCATGCTGGGTATGGTCATGCTGATGTGGCTGGGCAGGCGCAGCCAACGCCGTGCTATGCAGTAATAGTAACGCTGGCACACTGGCCAGCATGCTGTTTTTAAGCGGGTGAAACATAGAAAAACCTCTGCGATTAAGAAACCGAAAACCACCGTAGCGAGCGTGGCAGGTATCAAATCAGCAGCAGGTTTTTCCGTAAATATAACGGAACCGAGGGTCGAGGCGGGGGCGCCTGCGCAAACCAGTTATTAACAGGTTCGTTACTTGGCCAGATTTCGGTAATATGCAGCCAACTTACCAGCAGCACCAGAGCCGGTAGCGACAGCGGATCAAGCTGGGTGGCCTGAGTATCGCAGCCGGAGCAATTATCATGCTGGGCTGTCAGCTCGGCTGCATCCATATTGGTTTGCGCTTGCTGGCTATGGCAAGGAGGTGTTTTTTCTGTCAGTACTGAAGTGGGAACTTGCGAATGTTCTGCTACCTCAGCATGGGCCTGATTCACTAAACCAGCGCACAGCAGTAAACACCAGGACAAAGCAAGGCTGACCATCAACGGGATAGTCCAGTGTTTTTGCTGTTGTACCAGAGTGCTTAACATAGGGTCTGTATCAGCTGCCGTATAAGTCAGGTTTGCCAGAGGCAATTGCCGCTAAGCTTACGCCTCAGCGGCAAAGATGTCAAAACCCAGCCATTTTGGCGGTTAATCAGTAAGCTCTGTCACGAACCCGGGCCGTTGGTAAGCCGCCAGTTGCTGTTCCAGTAAACTGGCCAGCGCTAATAATTCAGGCTCTGACCAGGGCAAGCCAACCAGGCTCACGCCTAACGGCAAAATGCTGCTGTAACCCGCAGGCAACGTAATTGACGGATAACCCGCCACCGCAGCGGCAGTTGAGGTACCAAAGTTAAAGGCATCACCGTTTACATGGTCAATGGGCCAGGCTGGCCCGTAAGAGGGCAGAATTATCGCATCAAAACCCTGCTCTCGCAGATACTGATCTAACGCCGCTTCCGCCAGTTGCCGGCTGCTGGTTAACGCTTGTTGATAACCGGCATAATCGGCGGCAAGATCGATAGCCGCTGCCTGCTCTAAATATTCCTGACCATAAAACGCCAGCGCCCGCTCACCCTGTACCCGGTTATATGCCACAATGTGTTCAAGCGTACTCGCCGCCTCTGGTGCCTGATACTCGGTCAACCAGCGTTCCAGGTCGCGCTTAAATTCATACACCAGCACTTTAAGCTCGGCCTGATACAGCTCTGCCGGCAATTGCCACTTATCAGTGCTAACCACTTCGATACCCTGTGCACTGAGCTCGGCGGCCAGTTTATCCAGCATGGGTACCAACGCTGCATCCTGTTTGTCATAGGCCCTTACCAGCAGCACCTTTTTAGCTGCACTGGCCTGCGCTGCAGCCTGACTTAATGGCGTACTAAAGTGTTGTTGCGCCGCCGGCGTAAGCAGCGCATCCAGGAGCAACGCTGCACCATACACGGTTCTGGCCATGGGCCCGGCAATATCCTGCGCCTCGGCTATTGGAATAATACCTTTACCGGACACCGCGCCGCGGGTGGGTTTAATGCCAACAATACCATTGATGGCGGCCGGGCACATAATCGAACCGTCAGTTTCGGTACCCACCGCCAGCAGTGCTAAATCGGCCGCAACGGCCACCGCTGAGCCTGAGCTTGAGCCACAGGGCGTATGGCTGAGTAAATGCGGATTACGCACCTGGCCACCTAAGGCTGACCAGCCACTGGCCGATTTTTCTCCACGAAAATTAGCCCATTCAGATAAATTTGTTTTGGCCAGAATAATAGCACCGGCCAAGCGCAACTGACTGACCAGCTCGGCATCCGCCGGCGTCAGATGGCCTTGTAACGCCAGTGCGCCGGCAGTAGTGGGCATGCTGTCCAGACTGGCGATATTGGCCTTTAACACAACGGGCAAACCATGCAGCGCTGAGCGCAGCTGGCCCTGGCGACGCTCCTCGTCCAGCAACCTGGCCTGGGCCAGTGCGTCGGGGTTAATGTCGCTAATGGCGGCCAACCGGTAACCCGCATTATTATTTGCCGCTATCTGCTGCAGGTAGTACGTCACCAGCTGTTCAGAGCTTAGCTCGCCGCTCGCCAGCGCCTGCTGGGCTGCGCCAGCTGATAACCAGGCTGGATTAAAATCTGCTTTGGGTTCCCCCCCGGGCACAGTCTCACTGCAGCCCGCCGCCGCTAACAGTAAGCACAGCCCTAACAAAACATGACGCATCACTATTCCTTATTTATTAGCCAAAGCTTATCGTAACCGTTTTACTTGGCTTTCCCGTTACCCTTCGTCGCACGCGACCGTCAGTTGTTCGCAAAAGCATCAACAAGCTGATTTAGCGCCTGCCAGATTGGACATTGTTAGCCAAGGCTGGCCATCGGCAACGCAGCATTCGGCATACAAATAGCCCAGTAAGGCTTCCACTACTGCAAATTGTAACTGACAATACAGGGTTCGGCCTTCGCGCCTTTGTTGCAGCAAGTCTACTTTTATCATTCTGGCTAAATGGTGTGACAAGGTTGAACCGGGAATATCCAGTTGTTGCTGAATATCGCCGACACTTAAGCCCTGCCGGCCGGCTTTCACCAGAATACGAAAAATCGCCAGCCGGGTACTGTGTCCCAGCTCGGCCAGGCGGGATGCGGCCAATTCAAGTTCCATCACTTACTCCTGTCTGCAAATAAAATCATTCTATATTTATCGAAGCATATTGACAATTCCATATTTGCCGAAATAAAATACTTCCACATTTATAGAAATAATCGGCCCGCGAGGGTTTTTTAAACAGCTTATATTTCGATATTTGCGGAATAACAAAATTAAGGAGTGAACTATGTTGGACTTTACCTCATTTAGTCAAAGCGCGTTGTATAACAGTGCGCAGTTCTTTGTCATAGTGTTCAGTGAGCTGGTGCTGTTATTTGTGCTGATCAGCATGCTGGTTAGCTGGCTACAATTAAAAATCCCCAAAGCCCGGGTGCAGGCGTTACTGTCGGGCAAAAGCGGTTATATGCTGGCCGCCGGGCTCGGTGCCATTACCCCTTTTTGCAGCTGCTCGACGCTGCCGATGATGGTGGGGTTACTGCGGGCAAAAGCAGCCTTTGGCCCGGTGATGACCTTTTTGTTTACCTCACCGCTGCTGAATCCATTTTTAATTGCGATGTTATGGGTAATTTTTGGCTTTAAGTTATTGCTGATATACAGCGTGGCAGTACTGGCTGTAGCGATTGGCAGTGGTGTTATCCTGCAAACCCTCAATTTTCAGCGCTATGTCACTCTGCCACAGCCGGCCAACAGTTGCTGCGGTGCGGCTCAAGACAGTATGTCGCCTCCCCCTGGCTGGTCATTTAAAGGGCTGGCGCAACACGCGATTAAGGAAACCCGCAGCTTTTTACCGCATATCGCGCTGGGCGTTGCCGTGGGTGCGGTAATTCATGGCTATGTCCCTGCGTCCTTGCTGGCCGGGTTAGCTAGCAGCAACCCCTGGTGGCTGATCCCAGCCGCGGCACTTAGCGGTATCTTACTCTACGTGCGGGCCAGCACCATGTTACCGCTGGCCGCAACCCTGGTAGCCAAAGGCGTTAGCCTGGGTACTGTGATGGCGCTGACCATTGGGGGCGCTGGTGCCAGCCTGCCAGAAATGATTATATTAAAGCGGATTTTTCAATGGCCACTGATGCTTGCCTTTGTGCTGGTGGTACTGGGCACGGCTATCTTAACCGGCTGCAGCATTCAATTGAGCCTTGGCTGAATAACAGGACGATCTTTTATTAACCCTTGACTCTGGAGTAAGCTCAAGGGTTTATACTTTGTCTATAACAGCATAAATGCAGGCAACAGGAGCAGGCCAATGAAGATTGGTGAGTTAGTAAAACGTCATAAGATCAGTGTTGATACCATCCGTTTTTATGAAAAACAGCAATTGCTATGCCCCAGCGCGCGCTCTGCAGCAGGTTATCGCCTGTACACAGAAGCCGACAGCCAGCGGCTGGCCTTTATTCTGCGCGCCAAAAACGTCGGTTTTAGTTTACAGCAAATTGCCGAATTGCTGCAGATTGAAGATAACAAAAGCCAGTGGCAATGCGCTGATGTAAAAGACAAAGTGCAGCAGAAAATGCAGCAGATCCAGCAGCAAATGGCCGGCTTGCAGCAGTTTTATCAGGCGCTTAAGCAACTGGACAACGCCTGCTGTGGCGGGCCTGCCAGTGCCACTGAATGCTCCATCCTGGCCGCGCTGGAGCAAGGCCAAATCGTTACTGAAAGCCACATGGAGCACAGCTGATGCTAAGTTTTATTGATAACTTCTGGCAGCTGTTTGTGCTGTCAGCTCCCTGGTTACTAGTCGGTTTGCTGGTTGCCGCCGTGATGAAGGCCTGGATGCCGATGAGCTGGCTGCAGCAGCAACTTGGCGGTGAGGGCATAAAACCTGTGCTCAAAGGCGCCCTGTTCGGTGCACCGCTACCGCTGTGCAGCTGCGGCGTGATCCCAGCCGCCATGCAACTGCGTCGTGGTGGTGCAGGCAAAGGCGCAACAGTGGCGTTTTTAAGTGCTACCCCGGAAACCGGCGTCGATTCTATTTCCGTGTCTTATGTGCTACTCGGGCCGGTGATGGCCATAGTGCGGCCTATTGCAGCCATTTTAAGCGCCATTACCGCTGGTTTGTTAGTTGGTAAAGCCACCGCAGAACCTGAGCCTGACGCACCTGCGATAAAAAGCTGTTGCGCCACAAAAGCAGCGCCGATAGTCAGTGAGCCGGTAAAAACCAGCTGCTGCGCCAGCAAAAAGCCGGTTGTAGCCAAGCTGTCGTTGTGGCAACAGGCCAAAGACGGCTTAAGCTACAGCACTGGCAAGCTGTTAAGTGATTTTTATCTGTGGTTAATGATCGGGCTGTTTTTTGCTGCCCTGGTGCAAACCCTGGTACCGATGAACGCCCTGGCGCAGTACGGTAACAGCATCTGGATCATGCTGTTAATCGTGCTGATTTCAGTGCCAATGTATGTTTGCGCCACCGCCTCCACCCCGATTGCTGCGGCATTAATGCTGATGGGCTTTTCGCCCGGCGCGGCGCTGGTGTTTATGCAGGCCGGTCCGGCCACCAATATCGCGACCATTAGTGTGGTGTATAAAGAGCTGGGTAAACGCGCATTAGCGGCATACTTGTTTGGGGTAATAGTGATGTCGGTATTGTTTGGCTGGTTGCTGGATCAGAGCCTGGCGTACTTTGATATTTCGGTGCAAGGCGCGCTACAACATCAGCACTCTGTGTTACCCGGCTGGCTGGAGCTCAGTGCGGCCCTGCTGCTTTGCGCGTTAATCTTACGGATAATCTGGCAACAGTGGCAACAAAAACACCGTTTATTGGCTGCACGCTAATAAAAGGAAACCAAAACCCAGATAAATACCATAATAAGTGTAGGTGGTGAGATTTTACTTTAAACTGAAGCTTATCAATACTCCTGATTATCTTTGTCAGTGCTAATAAGGACATGCGAATGAAAAAGTTACTATGGTTAGTTCCGGCGAGCATCATCGTTATCTTACTGGTGGCATATCTGCTGGCGAACAGTATCGTCAAAAGCGCACTAAAAAGTGAGCTGGAACAAGTCACCGGCGCCGAAGTTAACATTGATAGCGTCGCTTTACGTTTACTGCCGGTATCGCTGCAAATTAATGGGGTGCAGTTAACCGATCCAGCGAAACCTGATTTTAATAGTATCAGCTTTAGCCAGGCCTATGCCCGGGTTGACCCTTGGCCAGCGTTAAAAGGATATTACATTGTCGAAGAGCTGGAGGTGCAACAACTGGCCTATGGCAGCCAGCGACAACAAGCGGGCAAGGTTTATCGGGCCCCGCAACCCACTGACAATGCACTTGATTTAGCATCGCTACTGCAGGTAGAGATCCCCAGTGCCGCAACTATTCTGGCACGGGCCAATCTGCAAACCTTGCAACAGGGTGAAAAGCTGAAGCAGCTGGCAAACAGCCAACAGCAGCAGCTTAGCGGGCTGCGCCAGCAATTGCCGACGGCTGAAAAATTAGCCGAATTTCAGGCCAGCGTACAAAACCTTACTGAAAGCAAGATTAGTAGTGCCGCTGATCTGGCGGCAAAAACCCAACAGCTCAATGCCTTGCAACAACAACTGCGCAGCGAGCGCGACAAGCTAAGCCAACTGCAACAGAGCCTGCAACAAAGCCGCGATGCGTTAAGTGAGGCCGTAAAGGGGGTACGCAACGCCACTGAGCAAGACTGGCAACAATTGCAGCAACTGGCAAATATTCAAAGCGGTGGCTTGGCACCCATTTTTCAGATTTTGCTCGGTGATGTCTGGGCCCGCGAAATTCAGAAACTTGAAGCGCTGTATCAGATGGCTAAACCTTATTTACAGCAAGACAGCGAGGCAGAGCCGGCA
Source organism: Arsukibacterium ikkense (assembly GCF_000987775.1). GTDB lineage: Bacteria > Pseudomonadota > Gammaproteobacteria > Enterobacterales > Alteromonadaceae > Alishewanella > Alishewanella ikkense. Next base: position 54,816 of record NZ_LAHO01000009.1, on the reverse strand, counting down.
AAACCCTTTGATCCTAACCAGCCCTATCCGGATTTCTGGATAAAACAAGCCCGACTGCACCTGCTACTGGCCGGCACTGAAAGTACTATCAACGTGCAGGATATCACCACTCAGCATCGGCTAATCAATAACGTGGCTACCCGCTTTACCCTTGATGTTGCTGGCCTGCCCAAGCTCAATACCTTTAAATTAAATGGTGACTTTGCCATTTTAGAGCAAATGATCACAAACCTTAACTGGCAACTGGAAGACATGGCGCTGGACAACCTGACGCTGGGCTCTGAGCAAACAACGCTGACCCTACTGGCCGGTTTGTTCAGTGCCAGTGGCTCGCTCACGCTTACAGATGATCAGTTAATGCAACAGGCCAAGGTACTGCTAAAAAATGCTAATTTTGCTGACACCGGTAACCGCTATCTGGATCAGCTGGTGCGCCTGCTCAATCAGCAAACCCAAATACCGTTGGATGTTGCAGCCAAAGGTTTAGTTTCCAGGCCGCAAGTGACCATCCGCTCGTCATTAGACAGTATGCTTGGTGACGCCCTGCTTGGCGAAGCCAGACAGAAAATTGCGGCCTTGCAAACTGAGTTACGCAGTAAGCTCGACAGCGAATTGCAACAACAATTGGGCGGCCAAACTGACTGGCTGGCCATGTTAAACCAGCAGGATACTGAGGCCGCAGCGCTGGAAAGCAATATAGAGCAAATGCTAAATGCCAAGCTGGCTGATGTGAAAGATCAAGCTACCGATAAACTGAAAGACCGGCTACGAGACCGCTTGGGCGGTGGCTAGCCGCCAGCATAAGGCGGGTAGCTATCATTGCTGTATCGCCTAAACTTACTTACCCTTTGATGTTATCACTTTGGCGGTTTTATGCGTAACGCGTTGATATTGATGGTTGGCTTGCTGTGGCCTTGCTACACTATTGCCCAAACCACACAATCAAGCTTTCTGCGCATTTACACAGAAGAGTATGCGCCCTGGAATTTCACTCGCGAAGACGAAGTAACAGGGCTTAACACCGAGCTTATTCAGCAGTTACTGGATAAACTTAGCTTGCGCGGACGTTTTGAAATTGTGCCATGGGGACGAGCTCAGCTGTTTACCCAAACTCAGGCGGATAGCTGCTTCTTTTCTGCCGTCAGATCGGCTGAACGCGAAAAGTTATATCAGTGGGTTGGGCCCTTAAGCAGAGAGTATGTGCAGTTATTTTCGACCGATCCGGCACACCCCAAATTTAATCAATTTGCTGACGCTGCAGAGCTGCTGATCGGCGGCCAAACTGCTGATGCCTATACCGACTATGGCATGGAGCAGGGTTTGAAAATTGAGCGAATTGCCGAAATCCCGGTAAACCTGGCAATGCTGCAATTAAAGCGCATTGATTTATGGCTGGCCGGCTCAGTCGGTGGCCCTTACATCGCTGCGCAAAAAGGAATCCGCATTTATCCTGTCGCATCCAGTGCAGACGTATTTGAACTGTGGATGGCTTGTAATCTGCAGGTACCGGAAGCTGTCATTGACAATCTCAACCGCACGCTGCAACTTAGCAAACAAGATGGCACCTTAGATGCCATTATGCAGCGTTATCAAGAATAGAAATTACTCTTCGTCGTCATCCAGCTCAAAGTCTGCTTCATCGCCTTCAAAGTAAGTGCCCCAGCCGTCGTATTCAACGCCGTGCTTCTTGGCCAGCTGTTCCAGTTTAATCGCATCGGCCACTATCGGCTCTATTTCCAGCGATTGCTCCCGAATAGCATCAAACACCCAGGCGCTGGCGCCATCTTCAAACTCGACTTCTTCGGCATCGGTGACTTCGTAGCCGAGCTTAAATAACTCCACCGCCAGCTTTTCCAGCTTGTTGAAGTCTTTGTCGTAAAAATGGTGCTCAACGGTATAAAGCGCATCCGGATCGCTGCCATCTTCTAACAAGGCGGCGATGGTATCTTCAGTAAATTCTTGCCAGTTTTCCATGATATTACTCTTTTACAGGGGTTTTGCTGGCAGTGTAGTCGTTGCCAAGTTCAGTATCAAGCAGCTGGATTTGTTCCGCCATTTGCTGACGGGCATTTTTAGCAAACTGGCGAATGCTGTCTTCTTTGGTCAGCGTTAATGGCGCCAGCATCTGGATAACAACCTTGCCGTTGTTCCAACGGTTTAACTTCACCTGCTGGTGGGTGCTGCTCATACATACCGGCACCAGCTGCACATTCGCCTCCAGCGCTATATGAAAAGCGCCCATTTTAAACGGCAACAAGCCCTTGCCGTAACTGCGGGTGCCCTCCGGGAACATCCAGACCGACAGGTTTTGCTGAGTAATACGCTCTGCTGCTGCCAGCATAGTGGACAGCGCTTTGTCTTTATTATCGCGGTCAATCATTAAATTGCCGCTCAGCCAGTATAACTGGCCAAAAAATGGGATATATTTCAGGCTTTTTTTGCCAAGAGTAACGGTACCAGGCAACACTGAGCCACTCATAGTAAATAAGTCGAGGTTATTCTGATGATTAGCAATAAATACATAGGGTGTGTCTGGCTTGATAGCCGGGTCGCGCCGGATCTCAACGCTAATACCTAATATCCGGGATACGCTACCATACCAGTGTGAGAACAACGCCACATTGTTGCGATGAAAAGGCCGCACCAGACAAACCAGTAGCCCCGCCAGGGTGCTGACAATAAAAAACAACGCCAGTAATACTAAACGAACGACAGCTATCACCCTTAGGCCCCTTCTAAATAAAAGGGGCACAGTATAGCGGCTTTAATTGTCATTGCTGGTTTGATCACTGCCAGTTGGCTCATTGCTGCTGTCGTCATCGCCCGGGTTAGCCATGCTGCCATGCTGCAACTGCACTTCATCAATCCGCTGCAAACCACGTGGCAGTTTATTACCACGCCGGCCACGCTCGCCCATATAATGCGCTAAGTCTGCCGTTTTCAGAGTCAGTTTACGTTTGCCTGCCACCAGGGTAACACCGCCCGCTGCCGGCACCACCGCCAGCTGACACACATACTCTTCCCGGCTGGCAGCGCGAGCTGAAGGAATAGACATCAGCTTGTTGCCCTTGCCTTTGCTAAGCTTCGGTAATTCGCTTACCGGAAACACCAGCATCCGCCCTTCATTTGAGATACATAACAATAGATCGGTCTCGGGCTGTTTCACGACCAGAGGGGGCAGCACTTTAGCGCCAACCGGCAAGCTGAGCACCGCTTTACCTGCCTTATTGCGGCTGAGCAAATCACTGTATTCGGCCACAAAACCGTAGCCGGCATCACTGGCCAGCAATAATGCCTGCTTCTCATCGCCCAATAATACATGGTCAACCGTTTCACCGGCGACAATAGTAAAGCGCCCGCTTAACGGTTCGCCTTGGCCACGGGCTGACGGCAGCTCGTGCGCTTCAGTAGCGTAGCTGCGGCCACTGGAGTCGATAAATACCGCCAGCTGGTTAGAGCGGCCCCCGGCCATCGCCTTGAAGGCATCACCGGCTTTATAACTTAGTGCATTACCATCGACATCGTGGCCTTTGGCACAGCGCACCCAGCCTTTTTCTGATAGCACTACCGTTACCGGCTCGCTGGGTAACAGCTCTTTTTCACTCAGGGCCTTGGCTTCGCCGCGGGTAACCAGTGGGCTGCGCCGCTCGTCGCCGTATTTCTCAGCATCGGCCAGCAGTTCATCGCGGATAAGCTTGGTCAGCTTTTTCTCTGAACCTAGAATGCTTTGCAGTTTGTCGCGCTCTTTGGCCAGCTCGTCCTGCTCGCCACGGATTTTCATTTCTTCCAGCTTGGCCAGATGGCGTAATTTCAGTTCTAAAATGGCTTCAGCCTGGCGCTCCGTTATCCCGAAAAACGCTATAAGCTCGGGCTTGGGCTGATCAAAGCTGCGGATAATCCGAATCACATCATCAATATTTAAAAAGGCAATTAATAAACCTTCTAACACATGCAACCGGTCGAGCACTTTATCTAAGCGATATTGCAGCCGGCGGCGCACCGTGTCGCGGCGGAAAACAAGCCACTCGGTCAGGATCTCCAGCAGGTTTTTCACCCGTGGCCGTTGGTCCAGCCCCAGAATATTCAGGTTAACCCGATAGCTGCGTTCCAAATCGGTAGTGGCAAATAAATGCTGCATCAGTTGCTCAATATCAACCCGGTTCGAGCGCGGCACTATCACGATACGGGTTGGGTTTTCATGGTCGGACTCATCACGCAAGTCAGTGACCATCGGCAGCTTTTTCGCCTGCATCTGGCCGGCAATTTGCTCCAGAATTTTCGCACCCGAGGTTTGATGCGGCAGTGCCGTCAGCACAATTTCGCCATCCTCCAGTTGATACACAGCGCGCATTTTAATGCTGCCTCGGCCACTCTGATAAATTGCCGCAATATCACTGGCAGAGCTGATAATCTCGGCATCGGTTGGGTAATCCGGGCCTTTAACATATTGCATTAAATCAGTAATGGAGCTGAGCGGGTTATCCAGTAATGCGGCGCAGGCATTGGCCACTTCGCGCACATTATGCGGCGGAATATCGGTCGCCATGCCCACAGCAATACCGGTAATGCCGTTTAGCAGAATATGCGGCAAACGGGCAGGTAACACCTTGGGCTCTTCCAGGGTGCCATCAAAGTTAGGCGCCCAGTCAGTGGTACCTGAGCCAAGCTCAGATAATAGTACTTCGCTGAAGCGGGACAATTTGGCTTCGGTATAGCGCATGGCAGCGAAGGACTTTGGATCATCCGGCGCACCCCAGTTACCCTGGCCATCTACCAACGGGTAACGGTACGAAAATGGCTGCGCCATCAGTACCATGGCTTCATAACACGCACTGTCACCGTGCGGGTGAAACTTACCCAGTACATCACCGACGGTACGGGCCGACTTTTTAAACTTTGCTAAATGCGACAGGCCTAACTCTGACATCGCATAGATGATGCGCCGTTGTACCGGTTTTAACCCATCGCCAATATGCGGTAACGCCCGGTCCATAATGACGTACATAGAATAATTTAGGTAGGCTTCTTCAGTAAAGCGACGCAGCGGTAACTGCTCAACACCATCGTGGGATAACACCGTTTCTGTCATGCCGGTTCCTGTTTATGGATAAAAGTCGTGATCAAGGTCAAGCGTTATAACGGCACATCGTTACTGGCACGACGGGGCTTACCACCACGCCGGCTAAACTGCCACAACACTATGCCAAATAATATTAAACTGGTGCAGCCAAGAATGGCCAGCCACAACAGCTGAATTTGCCGTTTGCGCTCGACTTCTTGCAGCCGCAACGCTTTCAGCTCGTTTTCTGCTTCCAACAAACTGGTACGAACCTGCTGCCGCTCGCTGTCAAACTCCAGCCGCATGTGCGCCAACGCCAGTTCATTCTCTTTGTTACGTAGCAGCTGAAAACCATCAATAAATTCATGCAACGCCAGATAGGCCCGCTGATACTGATCCTGCTGCGCCAGTAATTCAGCGCGCAACAGAATAATGGCCAGCGCAACATGATCGGCCTGATCGGCCGGCTGTTTTGCCGCTTGCTCCGCCAACAGTAATTCCTGCATGGCCAGAGACGTTTGTGCCAGATCACGATAGATCAGCGCTTTTTCATAATGATGCGATTGCACATGATAATTTGATTGCAAATGCGGCAAATACTGCTCTGCTTTCTCGATATAACCCAGTGCCGCTTCAGTGCGACGCATTTCAGCACTGGTTATCGCCAGCCCTAAATAGGCATGGTATAAATTGACGTTATCGTTTGCGTTTAAGCTGCCTTGCAGCATCTGATTATAATGCTCCAACGCCAGATGATATTGTTCCTGATAGCTATAGGTGCGGGCCAGATTAAATAATACGGCTATTTCATTCTTCACCCAACCCAGCTGCTGATATAACCCCAGTGCCCGCTGTAAAAACTCTAATGCATCATTTTCAAAGCCCAGTGAAGAATACATTAAACCCAGCTGAGCGTTAACCTCGGCTAATATTTCCTGGTCTTGCAATAACTCAGCACGCTGATATACCGCCTTTAACAGCGCCAGCGCCTGTTGATCATTGTTTTGCTCACTCATAATAGCGGCCTGATTAACCTGGCCGCGTAAGATCAGCTTTTCATCATCCAGCAGGGTTGCCAGCGCAGTGCCCTGCTGATAATGGCGCATGGCCTCATCGAGTTGCATCTGCATTTCCAGCGCATAACCCAGCTCGTACCATACTTCTACTTTTAAAGCCGACTCAGTGCCGTCCAGTAATTCCAGAGCCTGGCGAGCTGCTTGCTGTTGTTGCTGATGCCGCCCAAGCGCACTGTATAATGCCGCTTGCTGGCGCAGCCAGTAGGCCTTGACCAAATCGGGTTGGCTGGCAAACTCATGCTGGCGCTCAGTTAGCATGGCCAGGCTTTGTTCGGGCTGACGATACTTCAGGTTTTCCAGCTCCAGCAACCAGCCCGGGATAGGCTGTGCCTGTACCGACAGACTAAATGCCAACAGTAATAATAGGTAGCAACAGAATTTAATCAAAACGGTTATACACCCTTAATTAATAACTTAGGCCATTATGATAACGGCGGCTAGGCAATCAGCGCCCGGTCGCCTTTCATTTCCAGCCAATCGCGTCTGTCGGTAGCGCGCTTTTTGGCTAACAGCATATCCATCATTTCCATGGTTTGGTCAACATCATCTATCGTTAACTGCACCAAACGACGGGTGTTTGGATCCATGGTGGTTTCACGCAGCTGCAAGGGGTTCATTTCGCCCAAACCTTTAAAGCGTTGTACATTCACTTTACCGCGCTTTTTCTCGGCCTCAATCCGGTCCAGTACGCCGTTCTTTTCATCTTCATCAAGCGCATAGTAAACATCTTTGCCTATATCAATCCGGTACAGCGGCGGCATTGCCACATAAATATGGCCGGCTGTCACCAGGGCGCTGAAATGACGCATAAATAATGCGCACAATAAGGTGGCAATATGTAAACCATCTGAGTCGGCATCTGCCAGAATACAAATTTTGCCATAACGCAGCCCGGATAAATCCTGGCTGTCGGGATCAATACCTATCGCCACGGAAATATCATGCACTTCCTGCGAGGCCAGAATTTGCCCGGAGTCAACTTCCCAGGTATTGAGAATTTTACCACGCAGGGGCATCACCGCCTGAAACTCCCGATCCCGTGCCTGTTTGGCACTGCCGCCGGCCGAGTCGCCCTCAACAAAAAACAGTTCTGTCTGGCTCAGATCCTGCGCTGAACAATCGGTTAACTTGCCCGGTAGCGCCGGGCCTGAGGTCACTTTTTTACGAATTACTTTCTTGGCGGCTTTTAAGCGCTTCTGGGCATTGTTTATGCAAAAATCGGCCAACGCCAGCGCAATATCGGTGTGTTCATTTAACCATAAGCTAAAGGCATCTTTCACTATACCCGACACAAAGGCGGCGCATTGCCGGGATGACAAACGCTCTTTAGTCTGGCCGGCAAATTGCGGGTCCTGCATTTTCACACTAAGCACATAGCTGCAGCGGTCCCATACGTCTTCTGGCGACAGTTTAATGCCGCGCGGCAACAAGGTGCGATATTCACAAAACTCGCGCAATGCCTCCAGCAAGCCCTGACGTAAACCATTAACATGGGTACCGCCCTGAGCGGTCGGAATTAAGTTAACATAACTTTCAGTGACCAGCTCGCCACCTTCTGGTAGCCACAGCAAGGCCCATTCTACAGCTTCTTGCGAGCCGGCAAAGTTGCCAACAAAAGGCTGCTCCGGCAGGGCAACATAGTTTTGCACCGCCTCAGCCAGGTAATCCCGGATACCCGCCTGATAACACCAGCTGTATTGCTGCTGGTTAATTTTATCGTCAAATTTTACGGTTAAACCGGGGCACAACACTGCTTTGGCTTTCAGTACATGCAACAAGCGGCTAACGGAAAACTTTGGCGAGTCAAAATAAGAGGGCGTGGGCCAAAACCGTAAGCGGGTGCCGGTATTGCGCTTACCCACTGTACCTGTAATGGCCAGTTCACTGACTTTGTTGCCATGCTCAAAGGCAATGTCGTACACATTGCCATCGCGACGGATACTGACATCAACCCGGCTGGACAAGGCGTTCACCACCGAAATACCCACGCCGTGCAAACCACCAGAGAACTGATAATTTTTATTCGAGAATTTACCACCGGCGTGTAAGCGGCACATAATCAGCTCAACCCCAGACACGCCCTCCTCCGGGTGTATATCAACCGGCATGCCGCGGCCATTGTCAATCACTTCCAGTGACTGGTCATCATGCAAAATAACCTGTACCAAATCCGCATGGCCGGCCAGCGCTTCATCCACACTGTTGTCTATTACTTCCTGACCAAGGTGATTAGGACGGGTGGTATCGGTATACATGCCCGGGCGGCGCTGCACAGGTTCCAGGCCGGTTAATACTTCAATCGATTCAGCATTGTACAGTTGTTCAGTCATATTCTCGGTCACTGTCTGGTCACGGGGTTCGGGTCAAAGTAACAGCAGGTAGCTGGCAAAACTCGGCAATGGCGGGCAGGTAGTCGGCAAAACCGCTAAAGCTATGATCACCACCTATTACCACCTGCTGCTGCGCGCCCTGATAATAACTAACGGCTTTGCGGTAATCTAACACTTCATCGCCGCTTTGCAACAGTACTAAATAGTTGGCTGGCTGTTGCAGACGCTTTGGCATTAATTGCTGCAGCTCGGCCATATGGCTGCTATCGACGGTAAACTGCTGCTGTAACACCGGATGATGATAGTGGCCTAAATAGTCATGCAGTACCTGGTGCGGTGCCACTGCCGGGTTAATTAAACAGGCACGGCACTGATAACGCTCGGCCATCACTGTGGCTAAAAAGCCCCCCAGCGAGCTGCCAATTATGGCCAGCGGCGGGGCTTGCTGCATGGCCGCTGTTAGCTGCGCCATCGCCTCGCCTGGGGTATAGGCTAAATCGGGGGCCATAAAATGCTGCCCGGGGTAATGCCGGGCAAAAAACTGGCTGGCCTGCAGCGCTTTTACCGACTGCGATGAACTGGCAAAGCCGTGCAGATAGTACAGGGTCAAACCGTTTCTCCTGCCAGGCTGTGGGCACTGATAAATTGCCAGCTAACCTGGCCCGCCGCGCTAAAGTGCCACTGGCAATACATCGGCCCGAGATCGAGCGTTTGCCAGGCTTGCTGCTGACAAAACTGCACCGAGCTGGCCGGACAGCCTACCAGCTGAATTTGCTGATGCTGCTTGGCATAGGCATGGTGGCAATGGCCATGGGCTAAGCCCCGGGCTCTCGGTTCATTGGCCAGCAGTTGCCAGAATGGCTGTGCATCCTGCCAGCCATGTTTATCAATGGCACTGCCCAGAGGCAACGGGTGATGATGACTGAATAACCAGAAATGTTCAGCATTGCTCGCGGCAAAACGCGCTGCCAGTTGCTGGCGCCGCTCAGGCCCAAAATACCCCGCTGGCGTGTCGCCTTTAGTATCCAGTAACAGTAATTGCCAACTGGCCAGCTGCAAACTGCTTGCCGCTGCTAGTGGCGCCTGCCGGCTTAACCAGTCTAGCTGGGTATAGTTGTCATGATTACCAGGTAACAGCAGCACCGGGCAACTAAGAGGCGCCAGTAACCGGGCCAGCAGCTGGTATGATGCGTCGCTGTGGTCCTGACTGAGATCGCCACTGAGAATTATAGCATCGGGCAGCTTGTCAGCTGCAATGTGCTGCAGTGCCTGCTGCAGATAGCGGCCGGGTTGCACGCCCTGATAATAGTCATCAATATCAGCCAACAGATGACAATCACTTAACTGCACTATCTGATAATGTGCTTTGGGCGGCAGTTGCAATATTGTCATTGTTTCAGTTCCACTGCCGCTGCCGAGTAACCCTGGGCTACACAGAGTTTAAGCCAGTCTGAGAGTAACTGATTAATCTGACGTTTTTCATCCGGCTGCATCATTTGTGGGTTGGGGTAGGGATAACGCGCGGCAAACTTACGCTGGCGAGCCACGCGCACGACTTCCGCCAGTTGCGCATCATGATACAGCTGCACATCAAAACTGGGGGTAACAAAATTACTACTCAAAACCGGTTGGTCGGGCGCGATCAGTTCAATTTGCAGCCGGGTAGTAAAGGGGCCGCATTCCAACACACTTAGCTGATAATGCTGCTGTGGATTGATGGCAATATGCCACTGTAAGCCAGCTGCAAAGTGCGCGGGCAACAAGCGATTTAAACGCGCATAGTTGCGCTCGCATAAACTGAGAAAATCAGGTAACTGCGGCTGATACTGCCGCGGTTTAGTCATCAGCATTACTACTCCAGGCGCGTCTCACCTCGGTTAAATGTAAATGTAGCCACTGTAATGCGATGATGGTAGCGGCATTATCAATGGCACCGTCAGTAAGTAACTGCATTGCTTTAACGCGCGGCATTGGCTGCATATAAATATCTTCATGTTCGGCCGCCAGGCCGTGAATGCCAGCCTTAACCGGCTGGGTCAGTTGGCCAAGAAATAATTGCACCCGCTCAGTATTACCACCGGGGCTGGAAAAATAACTCAACATAGGCCACAAGGCGCCAAGCTCAAGCCCGGCCTCTTCCATTGCTTCGCGACGGGCCGTTTGCTCAGCGCTTTGATCTTTATCTATCATACCGGCAATAATTTCCAGCAACCAGGGGCTGCGCCTGCCGTTCATCGCCCCTACCCGGAACTGCTCAACCAACACTAACTCGTCAGTTTGCGGGTTGTAGGGTAGCACAGCCACCGCCTGGCCCCGCTCAAAGATTTCCCGCACCATCGGCTCGCTCCAGCCGCCGGCATAGAGTTTATGCCGCAACTGACAGCGCTCTACCCGGAAAAAACCCTGAAAAACCGTGCTTTTATCGATTATCTCTACATCCTGGTCACTGAATGATGGATAATCAGTGCTATTGATTTCAGACATGTCTGCCCTCACATTTTGTTACACTCTTGACGGTAACTTTACGGTTTAATTCTGACTTAGTTTACCGTAACAGGTTATCATTTGGGCAGTTTCCTTTTAAGCCAGGACTTGGTAATGATGAAAAAAACGTTTTTAAGTACCTTAATACTTTCTTCTTTAGCGGTATTCAGCGTCGGCGCTGTTGCTGAAAACCTGGCCACTGTGTATCAGCTGGCCACCCAGAAAGATCCGCAATTGTTAAAAGCAGAAGCCATTCGCAATGCCGCCAGAGAGCGGATTGACATTTCTAAAGCCAGCCTGCTGCCTCAGATTAACTTAACTGCGGGTTACAGCAAAAGTATGCGCGAAAGCCAGACTTTTATTGGAGATGAACTAGTTAACGTTGAAGTAGATACCACTGGCTGGAATGCCCAGGTTGCTCTGAGCCAGTCTATTTTTAACTGGAATAACTGGAAAAATCTGAACACTGCAGAAAAACAAGCGATGCAAAGCCAGACCATTCTGGATGCAGAAGCCCAGGCCTTGATTGTACGGGTGTCGCAAACCTACTTTAATGTGTTAAAAGCAGTCGATGATTTAGGCTTTGCCGGTTCAGAAAAGCGGGCTATTGAGCGCCAGTTAGAACAAACCAAACAACGTTTTGCGGTAGGCTTAACCGCCATTACCGACGTACATGAAGCTCAGGCCCAGTTTGACAGTGCCGTAGCCCGGGAAATAGCCGCCCAGAATATGCTGGAAACGGCCCGCGAGACCCTGCGCGAAATTACCGGCCAGTATCATCAGCAGCTGGCCAGTTTAGATACGGCCAAGTTTGATACAGTACAACCGTCACCGGCTACCGCCGATGCCTGGGTCAGCATTGCCGAAGAGCTGAACCTGAATATTAAAGCCAGTAAACTGGCGCTGGATATTGCCCAGAATGATATTGAAAATGCCAAGGCTGGCCATTACCCGACGCTAAGCCTGGATGCCAGCTACGGCACCTCAGATGATGAAACCAAAAGAACCTTTAGTGGCAACTCCCAACGCAGTAATCCACCGCGGTTTGACAACAATAGTATTGGTTTAAATTTACGGGTACCGCTATACAGTGGTGGTGGCACAGTGGCGGCAACAGAGGTTGCCCGGGCTAACTATGTGGCGGCCAGTCAGGATCTGGAGCAAAGCCACCGCACTGCCATGCGCCAGGTGCGGGTGTCCTTTAACGATATCAATGCCAATATCGCCACTATTCGTGCGCTGGAGCAAGCGGTTATTTCGGCAGAAAGTGCCTTAAATGCTACTGAAGCCGGCTTTGAGGTAGGTACCCGCACCATCGTCGATGTGCTGCAAAGTACCCGTAACCTGTTTGAAGCACGCCGTAATTTAGCCGGCGCCCGCTACAACTATGTTATTGCCATTTTGTCGTTAAAGCAGGCTGCAGGTAACCTGTCGGAACAAGACCTGCTTGCTATCAATCAAGCCTTAAGCAGTTAATCTGACACAAGGTTCACCGCGCTTGCGGTGAACCTCTTACCAGTTTTGCCTTTCCCACAGCTTTTTTTTCGTTACAATAGCGCCATTAATTACTAGTGAGACAGCCATAGTGGTAAATGCTCCCCGTTTTAGCTGGCGTTTTCTGTTACCTCAATACTGGTTACTGTGGCTGGGCGTGGGCCTGCTGTGGCTAATCAGCTGGTTACCTTATCGGCTGCTAATGTTAATGGGCAGTGGCCTGGGAGCGTTGTTATACAGGCTACTGGGCTCGCGGCGTAAAGTCGCTGCACGCAATATCGCCCTGTGTTTCCCGGATATGCCGGACGCTGAGCAACATAAGTTGCTCAAAGCCAACTTTGCCGAGTCGGGAAAGGCGTTATTTGAAACCATTATCGGCTGGTGGTGGCCAACCTGGCGGGTGCGCAAACTGGGGCAAGTGCAAGGTTATCAGCATATTGAAGCTGCAATGGCAGAAGGTAAAGGCGTATTGTTGCTGGCCGGCCATTTTCTGCACTTAGAAGCGGCATGCCGGGTGTTTGGCTTAACACATCCCAGTGTCGGCTTTTACCGGCCGCACAATAATCCGCTAATGGACTACCTGCAATACCATGGCCGCAATAAAGCCAACAAATATATGGTCGGCAAGCGCGACGTAAAAGGCCTAATCCAGGCATTGAACGAGCAAGAAGTGTGTTTTTATTTGCCAGATCAGGACTATGGCCGCAACCGGGCCGAATTTGTCCCCTTCTTTGCTGTAGCCGAAACGGCGACGACTACCGGTACCTTACTTTTTGCCAAGGCCGCCAACTGCGTAGTGATCCCGGTCTATACTTATCGCTTGCCTGGTTATCAGGGGTACCAGATTGACGTATTGCCAGCCTTTGATCATTTTCCCAGTGGCGATAACAAAGCCGATGTGACCCGGGTTAATCAATGGGTAGAGCAGGCCGTATTAAAACATCCTGAACAGTATATGTGGTTGCATCGTCGCTTTAAAACCCGGCCCTCACCGGACGCACCATCATTATATAAAGCAGCACCAGACAACTCAGGCGGGAGACACTAATTATGTGGTTTTGGTTTCGCACTATCCTTATTCTGGGCAGTCTGCTGGGCGGCGCTTATCTGCTACTGACTAAATCTGAGCTGCTGTTGGAGCGAGAAACGGTGAATACAGCTGCCCGTGGTTTTACCGAGTTTTACAGTAAAATTCGTGGTGGCCAATCGGGTAGTCAGCAAAGTGACTTTCATATTACCCTGCCGGATACCAGTGGCCAGCTCAGCCGCAATCTGGCACAACGCGGCCGGGACGTTTTACCTGCGCCGGCTAACTGGCAAGGGCTGGTTACCGACCGCCGGTTTCGGGCTGGCGATAGCCTGAAAGCCACCCTGGCCAACCATGCCCGCAATGAGGGCATTGAATTGTACTGGACCTTACCGCGCGACTACGTCATTAAGCAGTATTTTCAAACCGACAGCACCTTGCTTGGCACCGTGCATGATATTGCCAAATCAATTGCACCTGACTTTGCCGAGCCGGTAGTCAGCTTTTTTTGTCCTAACGAGCGGGCGGTGGTGGTAACGAATCGGGTGACACCCTATTTACAACAACATTGTCAGGCAATCAGCCGTTAACCCGGCTTACCGTCATGGCGACGTGAACAGCTGCTGCCATACCTGGTGCACCGTGGCTCTGGCCTCGGCCAGCCTGCTTTCGGTGGGCACTTTGGCTGGCGCTAATGTTAGCCGGTGCCCCCAACCGCGCAAAAGCTGATAGGCTTGTTGCAACGCGGTTACCTGCTCAGGTTGCAGTAAGCCTGCCTCTGCTGCGGCATCAAGGATCCGCATGTTGTCGCTGTAGCGATAAAGCGCCGGATAATCTTTAGCATGAGCCAGCACCAGATACTGACTGATAAACTCCAGATCAACAATGCCGCCTAAGCTGTGTTTCACATCATCGTCGGCGCTGCCATGATGGCTGCGCAGTTTCTGCCGCATAGCCACCACGTCTTGCCGTAATTTTGCCGGCTCTCGTTGTTGCTCAATAATGTCAGCCCGGATCTGGTTAAATAATGCAGCCATCCGCGCTGAGCCAATAATTAAACGGGCCCGCACCAGAGCCTGATGCTCCCAGGTCCAGGCTTCATCACGTAAGTATTGGTGGTAGGTAGCAATATGAATCGCCAGCAGGCCGGAATTACCCGATGGTCGCAAGCGGGTGTCAATCTCATACAACACACCACTGTTAGTGCGGGTAGTGGCCAGATGCAGCACCCTTTGACTGAGCTTTAAATAAAACTGTCTGGAATCAATGGCTTTATCACCACTGGTGCTGCCCATACTGTCGCACTGGTGCAAAAAGACCAGATCCAAATCCGAGCCATAGCCCAGCTCAAGTCCGCCCAATTTACCGTAGGCAATAACCGCAAAACCGCGGTCTGTATCCGAAGCCCCCTCTGGCAAGCCATAACGGGCGGTCATTTGCTGCCAGGCAAGCGTCACCACCTGCTCCATCACCACTTCTGCCAGCCAGGTCAAGTGATCACTTACCTGCATTAACGGCAAAGCACCACTGATATCTGCCGCCGCTATCCGCAGTTGTTGCGCTTGTTTATACTGGCGCAGGGTTTCCATCAGCAGCTCTAAGTCATCCTCTGGTACCCGCAACAAATACTGGCGCAACCGATCCTGATAATCGGCTTTATCAGCCACCCGATACAACTGCTCGGGGTCAATCAGCTCGTCCAGCAGCATTGGATAACGGGCCAGTTGCCCAGCCAGCCAGCCGCTCTGGGTGCACAGCAGCACCAGTTGCTGCAACGCCAACGGGTTTTCGTATAATAACTCCAGATAGGCGGTACGGGTCATAATTTGCCGGAACACCCCAAGCACCCGGGTTAATACCAGACTGTCGGCCTGCTCGGTTTGCAACAAATGCAGTAAAATTGGTACAAGTTTACTTAAAAAGTCATGGCCACGTGGCCCGACGCTGCGTTTCTGGCAGTCATGGCGAAACGCCTGCAAATGCTCAATCAGCGCGATAGCCGCTTCAGTATCCAGCCAATCCAGTTGCTCTGCCAACTCGGCAGCCGGCAACTGGCTGCCCCACAACAACCGCCCCACCCCTAATTCTTGCTGCTCCGGGCTATCTTCATGGTCAATAACCTGCTTAAACTGCAGATGCACCCGGGCCATGGCCGCCACAATCCGCTGCTGTAACGCTGACCAGTCAGTTTCATTTAAACAGCTCAGTAACTGGCATCGCCCGGTGTTATCTGAGGGCAGGGTTTGCGTTTGCTTATCATCAATGCCTTGCAGTGCCTGCTCAATTTGCCGCAAAAATAAGTAATCCGCTTTCAGCTCTCTGGCCTGCTGCGCGCTTAACATCTGATGCTGCACCAGTCCATCCAGTGCCAGCAATAAACTTTGCTGTTGCAGTTGCGGAATACGGCCGCCCCTGATCAGCTGCAAGGTTTGCACCACAAACTCGACCTCGCGAATGCCCCCTGCCCCCAGTTTTATATTGTCTACCCGGTTGCGACGCCGGTTTTCCTGTTCGATTAGCTGTTTCATACGCCGCAGTGATTCAATAGCTGAAAAATCAATATAGCGCCGGTAAATAAATGGCTTTAATAGCTGCTGCAGCTCCTGACTATGCTGCCCGTCCGGGTTCAACACTCTGGCCTTTAACAAAGCATAACGCTCCCAGTCTCGCCCCTGCTCCTGATAGTAATCTTCCAATGCAGCAAAACTCAGCGCCAGCGGCCCGCTGTCACCAAAGGGCCGTAACCGCATATCAACCCGGTAGACAAAACCGTCAGCCGTTACCTGATGCAAGGCCGCAATCAGTTTCTGACCGAGCTTGGTGAAAAACTGCTGATGTTCTAATGGCCGGCGGCCGTCACGGGTTTCGCCATGCGCCGGATAGGTAAAAATAAGATCAATATCGGAGGAAAAATTCAACTCCCGCCCGCCCAGTTTACCCATACCTAAAATCAGCATTGGCATCGGCTTACCCTGCTCATCATAGGGGGTGCCACTTTGTTGTTGCTGCAATTGATAGGCCCAGCGATACGCACTGTTAATTAAGCTATCGGCCAGACTGGACACCCTTGCCAGGCCCAGTTCAGTGCTTTGCAACTGATAAATGTCTGCTGTTAATAAGATGGCTAACGCCCGGTTGCGGTAGCGGCGTAAACAGCTGAATACCGCGGTTTCGTCGGTGGCTGCCAGCTGAACCAGCGGGTCTTGCCAGGGCTGCGATAGTTGCGCTGCCAACGCCGTTTTATCCAGCAGCAAGGGCAGTAGTTCAGGCTGCTGGCATAACGTCCGGCCCAGAAATAAGCTGGCCTGCAGCAATACCCTAAGCTGTTGCTGCGCGCCGGCCGGCAATTCAGCGCCGTTCAGCTGATTAAATGATTGCTGCCAATACTGATCTGTAATGCCCATAGTGTCTCCTGCTTAGCCTTGGGCAACGCCACTTTGCTGCAACAATAAGCCCGCCAGTGCCAGCAGCAACTGGTTGTAGCGTGGCTGTTCAAACACAATAACCCCCTGCTGCAACTGCTCTGCCAGCAACAAAGCTTGCCGGCTGAAATCAGCATATTGCAAAACCGCCAGCTCCTCGCTTAACCGTTGCAAAAAATGGCTGGCCTGACGAAGCTCATGCAGGTTAACAGCACCTGTGCCGGCCGCTGCAGCCTGGCGGTAATACAAAGCTTCGGTACATTGCAGGGCTGTTAAGTTACCAATCAGCCCTGACTGCTGTGACAGAGGCGGGGTAAGCTGCTGTTTATCAGCCAATAAATAACCACGCGCCGCTTTACTTAACCAGCCGGTACGCAGCGGCAATTGCTGTACTAACTGCTCTGCCACGGCAAATAGCGTCGTGGCGCTGCCTGTTAGCAGCTCTAACTCCAGCTCGGCGATAATTTCTACGTTGTCGCCTAAAACGATCTGGCCACTATCATAAACCACTTCCAGCACAGTGCCGGCAACACTCAACTGCCAGCTCTGGCGAATAAAGTCGGTACGGAAAAGCTCCGTTAACTGCCGTTGCAGCCTCCCGACATCAGTCTGTTCAGGCCAGATATCCACTGGAAACGCAGCCAGCTCTGGCACAATGCCGGCAGCAGGCAGATTAAACTCCGGCCGTGCTTGCAAGGCACCGTGTTGCTGGCCGGCCAGTTTAATCGTTTGCTCAAAGCGGCCCCGCTTCTGACGGGTACGCAACCCCATATCGTGGCGGCGAAACCAATTGTCGGGTGTGTCAAAGTAGGCATTTAACAACGCGGCCTGGCCGTTATCTTTCAGCTCACCGCAAGTTCGCAGCAACCGTGCCAATGGCTTACTCTGTGGCGCTGCTAATAAAAACTTTAATTCCAGCTCCAGACTCATGGTAGGCTATCCTCTATGTTAGGCCGTTAGCCGTACAGCTGACTTTTTTACACTTGTCAATTTGCTAACAACTCCCTATCATCCGGGATACCTTGTTGGCGCCTGCTCAAGCGTAGCAGCTGATTAGAATAGATTAGGATACCTATGTTTAGATTATTTCGCAGCTCTGTTTCCCGGATATTTTTCCTGCCCCTGATATTGTTGGTGCTTAGCTGGCCAACCGTCGCTCAGCAAACCAGTACAGAGAAACCCGCTTTTATCAGCGATGCCCTGTTTGTTTACCTGCATTCTGGCCCGGGCAACCAATACCGGATAGTGGGTACCATTAACGCAGGGCAGGATGTAACCTTTATCAGTGAAGACCGCGACAGCGGCTATGTACAGATCAGATACGACAGTACTAAAACCGGCTGGTTACCGAAAGAATATGTCAGTTTTACGCCCGGCCTGGTCACCCAGCTCGAGACCCTGACCGAGCGTTTTAACAACCAGCGCTCGCAATTGCAGCAACTTGCCGAAGAGCGCGACAGCTTAAGCAGTCAACTGAACAGTGCTATTGTTGAACGTGAAAATGCCCAGGAGCAACTGGCCCAGTCGAATCGCTCCTATGAACAGCTTAAAACCCAACTTGA
Organism: Arsukibacterium ikkense; assembly: GCF_000987775.1. Taxonomy (GTDB): domain Bacteria; phylum Pseudomonadota; class Gammaproteobacteria; order Enterobacterales; family Alteromonadaceae; genus Alishewanella; species Alishewanella ikkense. Next base: position 36,362 of record NZ_LAHO01000009.1, on the reverse strand, counting down.
GGCCACCCAAACCAGTATCTGGCAAAACCCGATGGTGATTGGTTCTGCTATTTTATTAATAGGTCTGATTTTCGGCCTGGTGTTACCGGCATTGTGGCCCAAGCGTCGCGAAAGCGAACGCTGGATGTAATACGGCACTTACCCCAGGCTGTCGTTGGCTTTCAGCGGCAGCCCGGTATCGCGTTTTACCTGCTCTATCACTACGTAAGTATGATTTTTCACCACCCCGGGCAAATCGACAATTTGCTCCAGAATAATCCGGTAAGCATCCATATTTGGCAAGCGTAGTTTTAACAGGTAATCGAAACCGCCAGCAACCATATGGCACTCCACCACATGCGGAACTTTCAAGACCTCGTCTTTAAAACGATCAAACACCGCACTGGTGGTATTGTCCAGCGTGATTTCGATAAATACCGTAGTACCAAAACCCAGCATAGCGGCATTTAAACGGGCTCCGTAGCCTTCAATATAGCCATATTTCTCCAGCCGCTTAACCCTGTCAATACAGGGGCTGGCGCTTAAATTGACCTTTTTCGCCAGATCAACATTGGCTATCCGCCCTTCTTTTTGCAAGGTATCGAGGATGCTTAAGTCGATCCGATCCAGATTTTTTGGTTTTAGTGGTAGCGTCATTACGGTTGTCAGACTAAGTGGCTAATAATGCGATTATATACTGATCAATAGCAAAAATAACCTTTACCCACTGTGGCAGGGCGGTAACAAACAAAAACAACAAAATTATGCACCTTTGCTATGCTTAACCAACATTGTGCCATCAAGCACCGTTATTTTTACTTAACCGCAAAACCAGAGCACTTGGTCGACGCGTTAACGGTGGGTTAAGTAATTTTAGCGTACAATGGCACACTTTTGGTGGATTAAGGTTAAGCTGGCAACTGGATGGCATATCAAAAAATCTCTGTCACTGAACTGCAACCTGGCAGTTACGTTGTTGAGGTTGCAGAGCAACACGGTGAGGTTACTGTTAAACATGCGGGCTGGGTCCGCAGCGCTCAGGCTATTGCCCAATTAAAAGCAAAAGGGGTTGTGACTGTTCTGGTCGACCCAGCACGCTTTTTGCCCAGTGAGGACACGCCGGCAGTAGCCATCCCAGATCGTATTGCCCCTGTCAGCAGCGACGAAGATGCCCCTCCGGTAAGGCAATTGTTTGCAGACGAATGGCCTCGGGCAGAGAAAGCCCTGCTGCAAAGTCAGCGCGTACAACAGTTAGTGCTTGAAGCGGCTCGTAGCCAGCAACCCATTGATTTATCTATGGTGCATGAAGTTAGCGCCGGTTTATCCGACTCGGTTAGCCGCAATCAGGACGTGCTATTGTGCTTAACCCGGATTGCAGAACAAAGCGACAGCCTGCTGCAGCACAGCGTCAATTGCGCCGTTTACATTGCTGCCTATGCCAAATTTATTAATTTACCAAGCGATCGCAGCAAAACCCTGATCACGGCGGCACTACTGCATGATGTCGGCAAAGCGCTGAAACCAGAACTGATGCACCAGGCTGATGCCGCTGCGATTAGCACCAGTTTGGCAGCATTGCAACGCAACAAAGATTTAGCGGGTCAGGTATCGCTGTGGATTAGTCAGCACTGCGCCTTGCTCGATGGCAGTGGCTCACCGCCAATTAAAGGGCATCAGATCGCCAAAGGCAGCCAGATGCTGGCCATTGTTAACCAGTATGAAAAACTGACAAACCCTGCTGGCAGCAATCAAAGCCCACTGGCTGCGTCGCGCTATTTGCTTAGCATGACACCATTACAACTGGACACCGAGTTACTGCAGCTGTTTATCAAATGTATTGGCGTATATCCGCCGGGAACGGTGGTAAAACTGACCACCGGCAAATTGGCACTGGTGCTGGAAAATAACCCGAAAAAGCCCACCCAGCCGAAAGTGAAACTGTTCTATCACAGCGTACATCACCATCATATTATTCCGAAAATTATGGATTTATCACGCCAGCAGGAAGAACATATTGAAGGCTGTGTCGATTTAAAAAAATATGGCCTGGATGTACGAAATTATTTGTAATCGGTCAGGGCCGGCACACTAAATAATTCTGCCCCCATTTCCAGCAAGACAAATTGTGGGGTAATTTCTTTTAAGCGGATATCAGCAGTCACCCACTGTCCTTCTTGTAAACTTTTACCATTCACTTTTATCCAGCGCTGTTGGCTTTGGGTTGCATAGACATGCGCTTCAAAGCGCAACGGCGGAATTTGTCGCTGCAATGCCGCTGCCAGCTCACTGATGTCTCTAGCCGGCGCACCACTTGAGCGCAAGGCAGCTTGTGGCTGACGTTGGTTTATCTCGCTGGCAGCCATGGCTGAAGCAAATCGTTGCCGCAATTCAGCAGACACTTCCACCTCTGGCTCAGGCGACACGGGACGTGGCACTTCAGTTGCCGCAGCTTGTGCTGTTGGCTCCGGCGCGGTAACCCTAACCACCTTTTGTTCTGGTGCAAATGGCTCCTGCTTTGGCTGCGATTGCACCACAGCAGCAGCCTGGGCTGCAGGCTCGGCGCTGGTAAGGGCAGCAACAATACTGGCACTGTCAGCCAACACGGGTTTATGTTGTAACACAGCAACAACACTGCTGTCCGGCAACGCTGTATTGGCACTTTGCCACCAGCTTGCCAACACAAAGCCAAGGCTCAACGCCAGCAAAAAACCAAGCAATAAGGCCAGATTGCGCCAGCCGTTAGTCGGTTGCGGGCTGGCCAGCGTCGGCTCCACCTGTTGTTTTAGTGCATCCATTAAAATTGACAACGTTAACCTCTTAGCATCGGCAGTATCACCATGGCCAATAAAAACCCCACCACTATACCAGTGCCGGTCAGTAACGGCCAGAACCAGCCTGGTAACACCTGCCGGGCATTTCCCGCAGTATTAACGTTATTCAGCGGTAAAATTTCGGTAGCAGCGCGTTGCACCTGCGCCACGTCTACCAGTGGTTGCTGCTGACTATAAGCGGCCAACATCGCCCGGTCTGCTAGCAAATTCAGTAAGCGGGGAATACCACCACTTTGCTGGTATAACTCGGTCACCGCCTTACTGCTAAACACCGGCCTGCTGCAGCCGGCTACCTGTAAGCGGTATTTTAAATAATGCTGCACTTCGTTTAAATCCAGCGGCAGTAAATGGTAACGCGCGGTGATCCGCTGTGCTAGCTGGCGCAGGTCATTGCGCTGCAGTAACTGCTGCAACTCCGGCTGGCCAATTAAAATAACCTGTAGCAGTTTTTTAGTGTTGGTTTCCAGGTTAGTCAGTAAACGCAGCTGCTCCAAAACTGCCGGCTGCAAATGCTGCGCTTCATCAATAATTAAAATAGTTTTTTTGCCAGCCTGATGGTTTTTTTGCAAGCGCTGGGTAATTTTATCGCCCAGCACTTTTAAACTGGCATCGGCCTTTTTGTAGCGAATTTTCAGCTCGTCACAAATCGCCGCCAGCAGCTCTAGCTCAGATAAGGTTGGGTTTAAAATAAAGGCCACATCAGTATTGCTGTCCAGTTCCTGTAGCAGGGTTCTGGACACCGTAGTTTTGCCGGTCCCCACTTCGCCGGTTAACAGCACAAAGCCACCGGCATCGCCCAGGCCATAACGTAAATGCGCCAGTGCTTCCGTATGGCGGGCCCCCAGATACATAAAATCCGGGTTAGGGGCAATGGAAAAAGGCGGGCTGGTTAAACCGAAAAAACCGGTATACATCAAGGCATCCTGCGTTAATAGCGCTGCAAATTAGACTGACGGCGCTATAATGGCAAAAAATACGCAATCAGGAAAGCATGTGCAGATATATCTTGTGGGCGGTGCAGTACGGGATGAGTTACTTGGCTACCCCTATCACGAGCGTGACTGGGTGGTAGTAGGCGCTACTCCCGGGCAAATGCTGGAACTGGGCTATCAGCAGGTGGGAAAAGATTTCCCGGTATTCTTGCACCCGAAAACCAAAGAAGAACACGCACTGGCCCGCACTGAACGTAAAAATGGCCAGGGTTATACCGGTTTTAGTGTCTATGCGGCGCCGGATGTCACCCTTGAGCAGGACTTGCAACGACGTGATCTGACCATTAATGCTATCGCTAAAGACAGCGATGGTAACTATATCGACCCTTATCATGGCCGCTCTGATATCGAGCAAAAAATATTACGCCATGTTTCCGATGCCTTTGCCGAAGATCCGCTACGGGTGCTGCGGGTTGCCCGCTTTTATGCCCGCTATGCTCATTTAGGCTTTACTGTGGCCAGCGAAACCCTGGCGTTAATGCGCCAGCTTAGCGCCAGTGGCGAGCTAAACAGCTTAAGCCCGGAGCGGGTGTGGGTGGAAACGGCCAAAGCGCTTGGCAGCCAAAGCCCGGCAGCCTATTTTCAGCTGTTGTACGATTGCGGTGCGCTGCACGCGCTGATGCCTGAGCTGGCGGCCCTGTGGGGCGTACCGCAACCCGAAAAATGGCACCCGGAAATTGATACCGGCATTCATACTATGCTGGTACTGGAGCAGGCAGCCGCACTGTCTGAGCGCTTAGATATCCGCTTTGCTGCGCTGGTGCATGATTTGGGCAAAGGCGTGACCAAAGCTGAGCTGTTGCCATCACACCATGGTCATGAACATACCGGCTTGCCACTCATTCAGCAGCTGTGTCAGCGACTCAGAGTACCGAACGACTGCCGTGATTTAGCCCTGCTGGTATGTGAATACCATCAGCTGGTGCACCGCGCCAAGGAGCTGAAAGCCAGCACTGTGCTAAAATTCTTTAATGCCATTGATTTCTGGCGCAAGCCACAGCGACTGGCCGATATCCTGCTCTGTTGCACCGCAGACCTACGCGGCCGCACCGGCTTTGAGCAGGCTGACTACCCGCAGGCAGACTACTTGCAGCAACTGGCCGGCGCCGTACAGCAGGTTTCAGCCCGGCAGATAATGGCGCAAGGGATCAGTGGCCCAGCGATAGCGCCGGCCTTGCAACAGGCACGATTACAGCAGTTAAAAACGGCCATCAGTAAGCTGAAGATTAAGTGAACCATGAAGTTTTGATGAACTGGGCGCGTTTTACTTGACAGCTGAGCAGCAGCCTTTACAATGCGCAGCAATTTTAACCAAAGCGAGGTCCCACTGTGGGCGAACAATCTGGAAGTAGGCCGCGGCCTGTTACAGTAACAACCGTCTGATAGTGTAGCCCTTTGGTGCCTGCCCTGTCAGCGACAGGGTAGCGACAATTTTTCTAAATGAATTTCTCTGCTTCCCCTTTTAAGCTTTAATAAACCTTAGCGTTGCTTAGTGCAACCCGTTTTATTGTGCTGTTTTTACTGTTGCAGGCTGGCTCTGCTGCTATTTTTTACCCTGGTGGCCGCTTCGTACTAACCGAAGAGGAACAGGCACATGTTAATCAAAAACCATGCTGCTTTGCGTGATGCAACCGACGCCACATCCAAATCGTTAGGCTTAGCCAGGCTAATGCTGGCGCTGAGTATAACCCTTTGCACTTTGCAGGCCCATGCCGGCCGGCCGATGCTGACCGACGATGCCACTATTGTTGAGCAATGCCAGCTGGAAAGCTGGGCACAGCGCGAGCGTACAGGTACCCGCTTTTGGGCGGTGCCGGCTTGTCAGCTACTGGGCGTGGAATGGGCACTGGGCGTTGCCAAAACCCCTGCTGGCGAACCACAACAATATGAATTTTCAGCGAAGACTGAACTGAAAACGCTGCAAACCAACAGCTATGGTATTACCGCTCAACTGGCATATCAATTTGACGCTGGCCAGCAACAGCAAGGCGATCTGCAGCTCAATCTGGCTCTGACCCAGAGCTTTGCCGCTGACACCTGGCTGCTGCATTTAAATGCTGGCCGGCTGCATCGTGAGCAGGCCCACAATGACTGGACTGCCGGTATAGCACTACAACACGAGTTCGCCGCCAATCAGTGGTTATTTACCGAGCTGTACCGCGAAAACGCCGGCAGACCTGTGTATCAGCTGGGCTATCTGGCCGAAGTGCTGCCCAACCGGCTGCAACTGGATCTAAGCTACGGCAACCGTGTTAGCCGCTCTGGCCGCGAGGACTTTCTCTCGGCCGGCCTGGCGTTTTATTTCAGTGTGTTATAGCGTTTAGAATGGCTACACAAAAAAACTCAGATAAATAATCAGGGCAACCCCCAGCAACAACCGGTAGATCACAAAGGGTAACATACCCATGCGGCTGATGATTTTCAAAAACAAGTGAATACAAATTAACGCGCTGACAAAGGCCAATACCAGGCCAAGCAGCAGGCTGGAAAAATCATAAATTTCAGGATTTTTCATTAGCTTGCTCGCCTGATAGCCGCCAATCAGCACAATAATCGGAATCGACAGTAAAAACGAAAAGCGGGCGGCGCTGGCGCGGTCCAGTCCCAGCATCAGGCCCGCCGTCATGGTGATACCCGAACGCGAGGTCCCCGGGATCAGTGACACCGCCTGGGCAAGACCAATAATCAGTACCTGGCGCCAGCCGATTTGCTCCATTGCCGTATGTTGCTTCGCCGTGCTGTCGGCATACCAAAGTAAGCTACCAAAAACCAGCGTGGTAATGGCAATTACCCAGGGCGAGCGTAATAAGGTTTCGATCAGATCGGCTGCCAGTAAACCAGCTAAACCAGCCGGAATAGTGGCGGCAATCACCATCCAGGCTAAAGTGCCATAAGTGCTTTGCTGGCCACGGCAGGAGTTCAGCCAACCAACAGTTAACTGCGTGATATCCTGCCGGAAATACAGTATCACCGCTAACAAGGTACCCACATGCACCGCCACATCAAAGGCAATGCCCTGATCCTGCCAGCCAAAAATGGCAGAGGGTAAAATAAGGTGGGCGGAGGATGAAATCGGTAGAAACTCGGTAATACCCTGAATTATCGCTAAAATAATAACTTCCACTGTACTCAAGGTTATTTACTCCATGTAAAAGGCACTGGCCAGATTTTTTGTTTGGTTTTGGGATAAGCTTGCCAAAGTTCGGCATAACTCAGTTTGGTTAACGGATGGATTGCCTCTGGTGCCAGTTCAGCCATCGGCCACAACACAAAGGCATTTTCGGTGATCTCACCACGCGGCAGCACTATTGGCTGCTGACAAACAACCTGATCATAAGTCAGTAAATCTAAGTCTAGGGTGCGACCGCAGAATTTTTCAGCACCGCGAATGCGGCCATGCTTATCTTCAATCTGCTTTAGCACCTGCACACAATCAGCAATGCTTAATTCAGTGTCGGTAGCGGCAACCAGATTGTAAAAAGCCTCACCATTAAAACCGACCGCCTCGCTTTCATATACCGAGGACAAATGCAGCTGACCAAAGTATTGCTGTAGCGATAACACACCGGCCCGGACATAGTGATCGCGCCTTGTATTGCTGCCGATACTGATAAAAATGCGCGCCATCAGTGTTGTTCCTGCTGCAGCTGTGCTGCTGGTGCTGTGCGGACGATATGCACCCCTACCGTTTGCGCCCGGGGCACAGCACCGGGTTTACTGACGGTCACTTCCACCTTGCTGGTAGCAAATTCAGCTAACAACATACTGGCCACTTTTTCAGCAACGGTTTCAATCAGTTCTATTGGCTGGGCAGTAATCAGTGCCGTCACCTTTTCTGCAATAACGGCATAATCCAGAGTCAGGCCAATGTCGTCGCTGGCGGCGGCAGATCGCTGATCAGCGGTCAGCGCTAAATCAAGCAACAGCCGCTGCTGAATGGATTTCTCCCAGTCATATACCCCTATCACAGTATCGACTTGTAGCTGTTTTATAAAAACTATGTCCATTCAGTTAAATCCGGATTGCGTTATTTTTCGTTTCAGGTAGGCTGGTCGGATAGGTAAAAAGTCACTAAACCTTTACCCTGCTGCCGTACAGCGAGCCGCAATCTTATCGCAAAAACTGGTGCTGAGGAACCGTCGAAATGACCCTGCTGATTGTTATTATGATGTTCGCCGCCTATTTACTGGGTTCGGTGTCGTCGGCAGTGCTGGTATGCCAGCTGTTTCGCATCCCCGATCCCCGCTTTCATGGTTCTGGTAACCCTGGCGCCACTAATGTTTTACGCCTTGGCGGTAAATTGCCGGCGGTGCTGGTATTACTGTTCGATATTTTAAAAGGCACCATTCCGGTGTGGGGTTCCTACTTCCTGAAAATTGAGCCGGTATGGCTGGGGGCTATCGCCATTTGTGCCTGCCTGGGCCACATTTATCCGGTGTTTTTTGGCTTTAAAGGCGGCAAAGCGGTAGCCACCGCCTTTGGTGCCATGATGCCGATTGGCCTTGATTTAGCCGGCTTGTTAATTGCCAGCTGGGTATTGCTGGTGGCAATTAGCGGTTACTCATCGTTAGCGGCCATTATTACCGTGGCGCTGGCGCCGGTATTTACCTGGTGGATTAAACCTTTATATACCGTGCCAGTACTGATGCTAAGCATTCTGATCATCGCCCGCCATCGCCAGAATATTGTCCGGCTGTATCAGGGCAAAGAAAGCAAGGTGTGGGATAAAAGTAAGCGCATTCGCGAGTAATCAGACCGGCACTAACTCCTGCATTGGCCAGCGCGGTGTGACGCCAATGGTTAAATCTTGCTGCTGGCCGGCCCTTAAGCGCTGATAACCCGCAAAAGCAATCATGGCGCCATTATCAGTACAAAATTCTTTGCGCGGATAATACACCGCCCCACCCCGGCGCTGCAGTAATACCTCAAGCTGCTGTCGCAGTGAAATATTTGCACTTACCCCACCGGCAATCACCAGCCGCTGATAACCGGTTTGCTCCAGCGCCCGTTCGCATTTAATTACCAGAGTATCCACTACCGCTTGCTGAAACGAGGCCGCAATATCGGCCTGCACCTGCTCACTGCTGCCCTCTTTAGCAATCACATTCGCGGCCGAGGTTTTCAGACCGCTAAAGCTAAAATCCAGCCCTGGCCGGTCGGTCATCGGTCGCGGAAACTTGTATTTTTTGCTATCCCCCGTAAGCGCCAGCTTTGCCAGCAGTGGGCCACCGGGGTAATCCAGCCCCATTAACTTGGCTGTTTTATCAAAGGCCTCGCCGGCGGCATCATCTATCGATTCACCCAGCAATTCATAACGACCAATCCCTTCCACACCCACCAGCTGAGTATGGCCGCCGGAGACCAGCAGCGCTAAAAATGGAAATGGCGGCGGGTTATCTTCCAGCATCGGTGCTAATAAATGGCCTTCCATATGGTGCACCGCCAGCGCCGGCTTTTGCCAGGCATAGGCCAGGCTGCGGCCAATGGTGGCACCTACCAGCAAGGCGCCGGCCAAGCCAGGGCCGGCAGTATAGGCTACGCCATCTATATCAGCGGCGTTAAGACCCGCCTGCGCCAATGCCTGCTTGATTAACGGCAGGGTTTTTTTCACATGATCACGCGAGGCCAATTCAGGCACTACCCCGCCATAATCGGCATGTAATGGGATCTGGCTATACAGCACATGGCTTAACAAACCTTTGTCACCATCATAAACCGCAATACCGGTTTCATCACAGGATGTTTCTATACCTAATACGCGCATCGCTTTCCTAAAAAATCGTCTTAAAATTCTGCAAATAATAGGATCTCGCGGCAAAGTTCAGGTACACTTGCCGGCCTTTAATGCGCGCATTGTAACGGCTTCACCCTGTCAGAGCCAGAAGATCTGATTTAAGATCACTTAATCGCTTTACATTGGTGGTGCTTTTTGCGTAAAATGCCGCACCATTTTTAATCGTAATTGGTTACCGATAACCAAGTTTGACCGAGGTGAGAATTTAATGCCTGTTGTTAAAGTAAAAGAAAACGAACCCTTTGACGTAGCCTTACGTCGTTTTAAGCGCTCTTGTGAAAAAGCTGGCGTATTAGCTGATGTACGCGCAAAAGAATTTTACGAGAAGCCTACCTGGGTTCGCAAGCGCAAGAAAGCAGCAGCAGTAAAACGCCACGCTAAAAAGCTTTCTCGCGAGAATGCACGTCGGATCCGCCTGTACTAAGTTACAGTCAACCGGCGTTAACCTGCGTAACCGCACAATAGCGGTTCCAGTCAGCAGGTTCGCAATCAGGCGTCAGGCCGATATCTGCACACCGTGTTCTTTGAGCACGGTTTGTCTTTTTCTGGAAACCATATAAAGGACATCAGTGGCAGGACAAATACCTCGTCAGTTTATTGATGATCTGCTCGCCAGAACAGATATCGTTGAACTGATAGACCAACGCGTACCCCTTAAAAAAGCAGGTAGTAAAAACTACTCTGCCTGTTGTCCGTTCCATAACGAAAAAAGCCCATCGTTTACCGTTAGCCCTGATAAGCAGTTTTATCACTGTTTTGGTTGTGGCGCGCACGGCAATGCCATCAGCTTTATGATGGAGTTTGAGCAACTCGAATTTGTGGAAGCCATTGAAGAGCTGGCTAAACAGCTGCACATGGAAGTACCGCGCGAGCAAGGTAAAGGCCCGGCCCGGCCCGCCGCCCAGGCCGACGATTATAGCCTGATGCAACAAGCCGCCGACTATTATCAGCAGCAACTGCAGCAGCATGCCAATGGCCCGGCCGTGCAACAGTATTTAGCCAAGCGTGGCTTGTCGGCGCAAACTATCAGCGACTTTCAACTGGGCTATGCCCCCGATGGCTGGGATGGTGTGTTACAGCAATTAAGTAACGGCAAACCCAGAGCGCTGCGTGAACAGCTGGTTGAGCTGAAGCTGGTTAACCGCAACGACAACGGCCGCGAATACGATTTTTTCCGCGACCGGCTAATGTTCCCTATTCACGATAAACGTGGCCGGGTTATTGCGTTTGGTGGCCGTATTTTAAATGACGGCCAGCCGAAATACCTGAACTCGCCGGAAACCCGCTTGTTTCATAAAGGCCGCGAACTGTATGGCTTGTATCAGGTACGGCAGCAACCGGGCCACCTGAAACAATTATTGGTGGTAGAAGGCTACATGGATGTGGTGGCCCTGGCCGAACATGATATCCGCTTTGCCGTAGCGTGCCTCGGCACAGCTACCACCTCCGATCAAATGCATACCTTATTTCGTTACAGCCCGAAGGTGATTTGCTGTTACGACGGTGATCGCGCCGGCCGCGATGCCGCCTGGCGTGCCTTACAAAATGCCTTGCCACAATTAAAAGATGGCGTGGAACTGAATTTTGTGTTTCTGCCCGACGGTGAAGACCCCGATTCGTTAGTGCAAAAAGAAGGCAAAGCGGCTTTTATGGCCCGTTTAGAGCAAGCCCAGCCCTTGAAGCAGTATTTGTTTGAACATTTATTACAGGAATTTGATGCCAACACTGACGGCGGTAAATCCGCCTTACTGGTCAAAGGCAGTGAGCTTATCAAACAAATACCCAGCAGCTTTTACCAGGAAATCCTGCAACAAAAGCTGGATAACCTGTTGGGACGCTCCAGCGAACGGTTAAAGCCAGTGAATAGCCGGCAGCAAGCGCGCCCTGCCCCGGCCACGATCAAAATGACGCCAATGCGACGGGCTATTGCCTTGCTATTGCAAACGCCAGAACTCGTTAATGTAATGCCTTATGCGCCAGAGCTGGCCAGTGCCGAAATTCCAGGCATTACCTTATTACTGGCTGTACAGCAGCATTTACTGGATAAACCCGGGCTTACCACAGCGCAATTACTGGAATACTGGCGGGATCTGCCGGAGCATGCCATCCTGTTGAAACTGGCAGCCTGGCAGCATCAGATAGAACCTGAGCAGCTGTCAGCTGAATTTCTGGATACGTTCCACTCGATTGAAGATCAATACCTGCAGCAACGGCTGGAAGCACTGGAACGAAAAGATAAACTAAAACAGCTAACCCAGACCGAACAACATGAATATGTGCTGTTGCTAAAAGCACTGAAAAGCAAAAAACCGCGACCAGCAAGCTAACTCCGACTGGCTAGAAAAGCTTCGGTTTGTTATAATCGCTAGTTCGCATTTTTATATTAATCAACATTGGTGGAAGATAAGTCTCTATGGAGCAAAGTCCTCAGTCTCAGTTAAAACTTCTGATCATTAAAGGTAAAGAGCAAGGGTATCTTACTTTTGCCGAAGTTAACGATCACCTTCCACAAGACATTATCGACTCTGATCAGATCGAAGATATTATTCGAATGATCAACGATATGGGTATTCAGGTGTTTGAAAGCGCTCCAGATGCCGATGATTTGATAATGGCCGATGCGTCCACAGATGAAGACGCCGCGGAAGAAGCAGCCCAGGCACTGGTCAGTGTTGACAAAGAGCTTGGCCGCACCACCGACCCCGTCCGCATGTATATGCGGGAAATGGGCACTGTTGAACTATTAACCCGTGAAGGCGAAATTCTTATCGCCAAACGGATTGAAGACGGCATTAACCAGGTGCAAACATCGGTAGCCGAATATCCGGAAGCCATCACATATCTGCTGGAGCAATGGGACAAGTTTGAAGCCGAAGAAATTCGTTTAAGCGACATTGTCTCTGCGTTTATCGACCCGAACGAAATCGACGAAGCGCCGGTTATTGCCAGCCACATTGGTTCAGATGTGCCTGCTGATAAGCAGGACGATGACAGCGACGACAGCGATGACGACGACAGCGATGACGATGCCGAAGCCGATACCGGCCCGGATCCGGAAGAAGCCCGGCTTAAATTTGGCGAGCTGCGCAACCAATACGAGGTTACCCGCAACTCTATCGTTCAGAATGGCCGCGAGCACGCTACTACCAAAGTTGAAATTGAAAAACTAAGCGAAGTGTTCCGCTGCTTCCGTCTGGTGCCAAAGCAATTCGATCGCCTGGTTAAGAACATGCGCGAAATGATGGACCGGGTGCGGGTGCAGGAACGGCTGTTAATGAAGCATTGCGTTGAATACGCAAAAATGCCGAAGAAAACCTTTGTTAAAGCCTTTACCGGCAACGAAACGTCTTCTGCCTGGTTATTGGCCGAAATTAATGGCACTAAGCCTTATGCGGTTAAACTGTTAGAAATGCAGGAAGATTTAGTTCGCAGCATTGAAAAACTGAAAAAAGTAGAAGAAGAAACAGGCTTAAGCATCTTTAAAATTAAAGATATTAACCGCCGTATGTCAATAGGCGAAGCCAAAGCCCGCCGCGCCAAAAAAGAAATGGTCGAGGCTAACTTACGACTGGTTATCTCTATAGCCAAAAAATACACCAACCGCGGTTTGCAATTCCTCGATTTAATCCAGGAAGGCAACATTGGCCTGATGAAAGCCGTTGATAAATTTGAATACCGTCGTGGTTATAAGTTTTCAACCTATGCTACCTGGTGGATCCGCCAAGCCATTACCCGGTCTATCGCTGATCAGGCCCGCACCATCCGTATTCCGGTGCATATGATTGAAACCATCAACAAGCTAAACCGTATTTCGCGGCAAATGCTGCAGGAAATGGGGCGCGAGCCAACACCGGAAGAATTGTCTGAACGGATGCAAATGCCGGAAGATAAAATTCGCAAGGTGTTAAAAATCGCCAAAGAGCCGATATCAATGGAAACACCGATTGGTGATGATGAAGACTCGCACTTAGGCGACTTTATCGAAGATGCCGGCGGTGAATCACCACTCGACTCGGCCACCATGGAAAGCCTGAAAAACGCCACCAACGAAGTACTGGCCGGCTTAACCGCCCGCGAAGCCAAAGTACTGCGGATGCGTTTTGGTATTGATATGAATACCGACCACACGCTGGAAGAGGTAGGTAAGCAATTTGACGTTACCCGTGAGCGGATCCGGCAAATTGAAGCCAAGGCACTGCGTAAACTGCGCCACCCTTCCCGTTCAGAAGTATTAAAAAGCTTCCTGGACGAATAAATAGCAGCTACGAAAAGGCGCCGCATGGCGCCTTTTTACTTTCTGTCGCACAAAAATTAGGCAGTCAAACCCATGCCAGCTAATAAGCAAGATGACAAAGCCGGTAAAACTTCTTATACTGCACGCCGCTACTTATGCCATCTGACATAGAAAGCGAAAAATGGCCCCATAGCTCAGTTGGTTAGAGCGCTCGACTCATAATCGATCGGTCGCTGGTTCGAGTCCAGCTGGGGCCACCATTCTTTTCAAGCACTTACGTCAAATTCTAAATTTCAAAAATTCTTATTTTCTAGCTGAGGATCGGTAGCGGATCGGAATTGCAGAAAAATAAAATAATTCCCCCCTCGCGTAAAGATGTCTGAAAACACCCTTTCCCTAACGTGCCTAAAATTACCCGTTTTTTATAGTGCGGAGTAATACCCTTTAAGCGCTTCTGAAATTACCCTTTTTAAGGAGTCTGAAAATACCCTTTATCCCACTCAGATTTTTTTAGAGAAATCACCTTTGCACTTCAAAGATTTAGACGGTTAATTTTCAAAATTATGTGCTAAATTATTACTTTGAACAAATTTCTAATACAGGTGTTTTATGCAAAATTCTAAAGATCCAATTTCAATGCGAGCCTTTAAATATTTCATTGTATTTTTTGTAGGGGTTGTTGTTGGTGGTTGGCTTGTTGAGACTTTCCCTCTTTAAATTTTAGTCCTAATAATTATGCAAAGTAACTTTGCCAAAGCCTGAACGCTCATCAGCAATTTTAAAGAAATGATTAGTTTTTACATTCTGCAAAATTACCCTTTATCATTTATTAAGTGTAGCCACTTTAATAATGCAAACATAAGGCTCTTTTAATGAAAATATCCACACTGTTTTTGACTGCTTTAACCGTCATATTTTTCACAAACGCATCTGCTTCAAACGGGAAACAAGACACTAAAATTGATAATTATGAGTTCATCTGGAAGTTAGGTGACATCTCGAGTACTTCTATTCAGTTAAGAGCTAGTGAAGACGGTGTCTTTTACAACCTTACTGGAAGAATTTCGAACGTAACGCTGTCGCCAGATGAAATGGCATCGATTATTGACAGAGTTAGTGATATCAATGCTTTATCTAATGAGCTTGCTAAGTCTGGCGAGATTAACGAAAAACATGGTAGAAGAACATTAATTGTTCAAAATCATCCAGAAAGAGGTTTTCAATTAAGAATTCAGTCTGGAATGACTGACGTTGTAATCTTCAGTAGAGGTGAAACTTCCAAGCTGGTTGAGATAGTTGGCATGAAGTCAATTGAGCAAGCAGCAAAGTTAAGGCAGCGTCTATCCTCGGCTTTTGATTGATAAGCTTTTAACTTCGCGCGTATTGGTAGCAAAATACCATTAGGGTAATATCAGGGTAATTGAGCCTTACTTGCTGGCTATCTCTGGCGCTATATCAAGCTGCTTTAATCCCCACAGGCCAGAATAACCAGCGTTTTGCAGGAATCTGAAAAGCCTTTTTCTTGTCCAAGGGTTCCCCCTCGCTGTGCGGATTTCTTTTGCGTTAAGGTAATTGACGGCTTTTTGATAGCTTGGGATTTTCCAGCCAGCTTTAACCAATGGATAAACCAAGTTTAAAACGTGCTGGCGGTGTTGCTGGTGTTCTGTTCTAGTCATGTTATGGCCTCAACTTTATAGGTTTATAGTATCAATGTATTTTTAGCCACTACAGGGCTATAAGCCATGCCGGGCTTTGTTTTCAGGCTGCTTTATAGCTTTGTAGTGAATTTCCCTATAAATACAGATATTGAATTTTCTGGTATAAAAACAGATAACTGATAAAAAAGAAGAAACAATACTATAAAGCTACAAAGTTATTTCTAAGCCTTATAAATAAAAGGCTTCAGCCTTGTAGGGCCTAAACTACAAGGAAGCTACAAAAGCTATAACAAAAAGCCCGGCCAACAATAAAAAAGGGCCATTATCGGCCCTCGGTTAAAATGTAGCGGGTCTTTTTACCAGCCTGCTTTAGTTGAATTTCGCCCACTTCTTCCATGCGCTTAACGATTTGATCGTATAGGTCGGGCTTACCTTCAGCCTGTGTGCTTTTCCTGTGCTGGTCGGTTATCTGTTTTAACTTGACTGAGCAGTTTAGAATAGCCCCTCTAAGTGCGCCGGGGGAGATACCTTCAGCCTTGGCCTTGCGGGTGGCTAACTTGCGTTTAATTTCCGCTCTGGTGTGCAATGCAATATCAGCAATACTGGCATTTGCTTTTTGTGCTGTGTCCTTTTGCAGTAAATAGGCAATATCCTCAATGCACCGGGCAACCAAGGCAAAAGCGTAGCTAACGTGCTCTGGCTTTACTTCTTCAGCTTCGAGCGCCAGCAGGCTTGCCACCTTGTTTACCTGTTCCATTACCCGCGCATAAATGGCACCCATTACCGGGGCATTAAGTCGCTGGTCTTGGTCGTAGTAACTTTGTATTGCGTCCAGCATTTGCCGGGCTTCTGTGCTAACCCTGAGCGGTTGTAAGCTGCCATCATTAATCAGGTGTAAGCGGTTAAATAAGTCTACATCACCGAAAAAAGGCGTTTCCTTTACCTTTTGCAGTTTTTCGCGTTCTTCCGCGCACCGTATCACCAGACAACGCCCAATTAAGCCACTGCCTATATTATCTTCAGTGATCAGGCTATCAAGCCCACTGGGGGTAGAGTGGCCCATAATCGACACCACAGGATCAGGCCAGCCATTTTCTATAAAGTCGCGTTTCTTGAACAACCAACGCAAAGCCCGGTTAAGTTTTTCAACGTCTGGCGTTTCTTCTCCCTCTTCGGGTTCTTTTTCAGCTTTGGCAATACGCTTTTTAAGGTGGTCTATTTCCTTATCAATTTCAATAAGAAAAGTGCGGCGGTGGTTGCCTGCAAACTGATAAACTTTTGACGTTGCCAGCGTCAAAATTAAGTCACCTATTTTGCTTTCATAGGTATTGGCGTTTTTGCTTTTGATAGCGTTAAACAAGCCCTGAATTTCATCAATGCGATAACAGCAACGCCCGTCACCGTCTATCAGGTTGCGGATCATATCAACGTCTGAAGAAATACCCCCGACAACATGACGGCCTAACTTTAATTCAGCGGCGGTTTGCGCTAACCAGCTTTGGCCGTGCTCTTTACCTGCGGCACTGGGTGCAATCGCCAGTGTTAACAGGTTTAACTTAATACCGTCTAACCCTTTGCGGCTGCCTGCGGCTAGTGACAGCATTTGCAAAGCAACAATAGGGTAAATCAGCGGCAAAGCTCGGTTTGCTGTTTTGTTTAGGTGCTGGCAAATTTCACCCGCTAACCCCGGCGGGTTTTCAATGCTTACCCCTGACACATCAACGGGCAAGGGGTCTGGCTCTGGTGCTTCTGTTTGATCTTCAGCAGCGATAAACAGCGCAAAGGCATCATCTGTAGCTGTAAGCCCTAACAATTCAGCAGCGGCCTTTACAGCGGCTTTAAAATCACCGTTGTGGTCATCTTCACAGTACAGATCAAACGAATCTAAACCCCTACCCTTTAGCGGGTGGCTATCGTTGTGAATATAAAGCCTTTCGCGCCCGTCTCTTTCTCCCGTTAAGATAACTGCACCAGCTATCCCGCTTTTGCTTTCGGGCGGTAAATAACGATTTTCCCGAATGAGGTTAAAGCCCATTTCTGCAACTTTCTGGCGTATCGGGTAGCGGTCACAGTAAGCCTGCACCACGCTTTCACCTCGTTGCTTAGGCTTTGCACTGGCTGGCGCTTGTACTGGCTCTGGTAGGCGGTCAGGCACCTTAAACGGCCGCCCTGTTTCATAACTGGCGCAATAGTAACCAGCAGCCCGGCCAGCGTCTAACCTTGGGAAAAACCAAGGCTGTGATAGCTTGTTATTCTCACTTACCGGGGCAACTCTAACCCCGGCTAAATGCAAAATATCAAGAATGGCATCAACGCCACTGGTTAACGTGTGAGCTATGGCATCACTAGGCACCAATAAACGCCACTTGTTAAAATCCTGGCCGTGCTTGTGGTGGCTATGGCTGGTGTAAATAACGTGCTCAATGCCTGCCTGTTTCATAGCGTCATGCGCCAGCTTAGGATCGGGCGCACCTTCTACAATTTCGCCAGCGTCACTGATTGAGCTATCACCATCAATAATGATTAGCAGGTTTTCGGCCAAAGCCATAGCCGCATCACTGCGGCCACCGTTACAGCTACCGCGCACAAAATAAGGGCCTTCCTTTGGGCCAGCTTTGACCTGTTCAGGCTGAAACATGGCGACCAGTTCAGACAGCGTTACATTAAACGGCTGCAACTGAGTATTACCCACGCGCCCGGTTAGTGTTCTGGATAGGTTAAGTTTTGTGCTACTATTGCCTATGAAAGATGATTGCAAAACCCCGTTAACTTGCCCGGTTGCGGGGTTTTGTTTTGCTGAATTAGTCATAAATCCACCCCACAAAGTAAGCCCGTGCTGTCGGGGTCATATTCTCCCAGTCGATAAAGTAGCGGCGTATTTTGTCGTGCTTTATGCCGTGAAAGTCAGCAACCCCGTTTTCATCCTGATAGCGATACAAAAACCCTTTTTCTTCTAAGTCCTGTACCCGTGCTGCTAGGTGGCAAACTCCTATTTGATCGGCTTCATAACGATTAATCGAACCCGTTACCAGCATATATTTAAATATCTTCCGGGCTTGTATCTCTGCGCTTTGGGCGTACAAAGCAAAAGGCTTAACTTTCATAAAAAGCCCCCTTTGGTAACGACTTTAATGCTACCTTCACATAAGCCAATAACAACCACGGCCCCGCTTTTGTGGCCGTCTTTCAATGCATCTATAGCAGCATCAACATCAACCACATTTAAGCGGTTAACCATCCTTTCATAAGCGGCGGTAAAGTCGTGTATAGCCTTTGTTTGCTCGCTGGTGCTGGTATCGATAAGCACGGCATCACTTAGCAGCGTATAAAGGTCGTGTTGCTGGGCCGCTATCTGCTCTAATGTAATTTCATTCATTACACAGCCCCCTTGCCAGCTAAAAAAGCCTGCACAGCTTCAGCGTTCCACAGTAGGCGGCCTGAAGGTAATTTGATAGGTCTGATACCATAGAAACTGCCAGTTTTACAAAGGCGGGTTCTGATCGTGCTGGGCTTGCCGTGTAAGACTTCAGCGAATTGTTCAGTGGTTAGGTTTTGCGGTGTGAATGTTTGCATGAATCTGCTCCTATATGATTAAGCAGATTCATTTTGTTTAGGGTGTCATGTTAGTTATGGCTATCGTGAAAATTAGCTTTTTCGAAACTCTGATAGCTTATTTTGAAAGGTCGAAAATTGCATTTCCCTTTTCTTGCCGTTGCTATTTTTGTAAGTGATTTTATTCTCCGTTTGGCTTTCAATAGGTTCAAAGTTTTCACTATCTAACAATCCCAAAAATTCATTCCATAACTCTTTAGCTGGTGCGTCTTTTACTGCCAACTTTTTGATAAGATCATGCACATCCTTTGCCCTTAGCTGCCCTGCTACTTTTTTCTGTATCAGAGAATAATCCCGATAAACCAAAACACGCCGCATTAAATCGCCAGCTTTAAACGCATATTCTAAACGTGAATCTATTTTAAGAGTTTCATCCATTGCTAAGTCAGCAGCTTCCCATATCGCAACTAATTCACTTTCTTCAGAGTCGTCAAGAATTAAAAGGCCGTCCTGTTTTCGTTGCTTGAGTAATTGCGGACCAGCTATGTGCTTTTTGAAATAACGCCCCCTAAAAAATGGCACGATTAAATCTGTATCAAAACCCTTTTTAGCTAATTCAGCTTTAGCCCAAACAACAAGCCGCTCAAGATATATCGTAAAATTCTCGCCACTTTCACACGACTGTTTCAAGCCTTCATTATCATTTGAATATTCAGTAACTTTGTACTTTTTGTACTGCTTCCCTTTAATTTCTTCCTTTATTACAGCCATCACGCCCCCTTAACCACAGTTAAACGCTGCTCACCAGCAGCAGGAACAACAAGCCCGGCCTGCTCTAAAAACCATGCTTCTATTCGTTCATGCCATACCCTGAGCAAGTCCAGCGGCCTTTGCTTGTAATGCTTCTCAGCGGTGGCGCTGGGCTTATGGCCCATAATCTGAGCAACTACCCCGGCGGGTACTTCCACCCATTCCGATAAGGTGGCAAAGCTGCGGCGTAAACCATGTAAGGTTAAACCTTCAATACCAGCGGCAATTACTGCGGGGTCAAAACTCTTGCGGGGGTCTACTAGCCTGCCGTCTTTACCTGAAGGGCTCGAAAAAACCCACTGATTACGGCGGGGTAACTGGTTAAGCAGGCTGGCAACATAAGGCGTTAAGGGAATTACGCGCACCCCAGCAACGCTGCCTTTGCTGGTGCCTTTGTCACGTATTGCCATGCTTTGCCATTTAAAATCAACGTCAGACCATTGCAGGCCCATTAATTCATTGCGCCGGGCTCCGGTTAGCAGCAGGGTTTGCACATAAGCAGCAATAACGGGGTTTGATATTTTCAGCAGTTCAGCAAAAAAAGCGGGTAACTGCTCACGCTGTAACACATCATCACGGGGCTTTAATTTGGTAACGGTCTTTTTTACTGCTTTACTTTTAAGGGCAACAACATCAACCAGCCCGGCATAGTCTGGTTGTTCATTGCACCAGCTTAAACAGGCAAACAGCAGGCGGTAACTTTGCGCGGCTACGCCGGGGCGGGTTTTGTTTTCATTGTCTAACCAGCGTTTAATTACGGTGGCGGTTAACTCCCCCAGCTTTACACTAACCAGCGGATATAAGCAGCCTGCTTTAGTTACAAGGGGCTGGCCTGTTTTGCTGTCCTTGCCTCTTGCTAAAGGCTTGCCCGGTGCTTGCACAAAATTAAGGTGATCGCGGTAGTGCTTTTGCCCCCAGTCGCCCTTGTTGGCGTCTACATATTCAGCCCATACCGTGCCGAAGGTTACTGAGCCCCGTTTTACTTCCTGCTCTTCTGCCAGTTCAGCAGCGGCTTTTTCCCGTTTTACTTTGGCCGGGCTGATATTCTGGCTGGCAAGTGCTCCCAGTTTTGACGCTTCAGCTCTGGCTTGTTCAATATCAAAACTTTCAACCGGGCCAATAACTGCCCGTTGTGTTCTGCCGTTAACCCACACTTGGTAAATATAAGTTTTCTTGCCTGAAGCAAACGCCCTGAGCCCTAAGCCCGGCTGTTTATCATCCCACAGGAAAGCATCTTTTTTCCCTTCCGGGCATTTGAAGGCGGCAACACGGCCAGCGGTAAAACTGACTTTGTTGCTGGCGCTTGTTGGTTTGGTGGTAGAATCTGCTTTAGCCATTTGAACCCCCTTTGGTTCTTCTGGTTCGCCCTGCAAGGTGTTAGCGCACCTGCGGGGCTTTTTGTTGTTTAAGGCTGCGGATCGTTCTGCGGATCGTTCTGCGGATCGGCTGCGGATCGGAATTGCATCAATATACACCAATTCAGAACAACGCGCCACTAAAGGGATTTAAGGTTAAATAGCTGTTTTTAATAACTTTTGACATGCAGATAAACATACAAAAACACGTTATACGCTCGACTCATAATCGATCGGTCGCTGGTTCGAGTCCAGCTGGGGCCACCATTTCAAGCTTTGCTTTCATGCTAACCCTCAGCGGACTATTCCCACTTGCAGCTAAAGCTGCTGCGCGTTCAACTCGCCCAAAGCAATGCTTTGTTACTGCGCTCGTTTCACCCAGCTGGGGCCACCATTTCAAGCTTTGCTTTTATCACCCTTTTTCACACTTTACCTGCTAACTATAAGCATCTTTATTCGCCGTATGCTATTTCATGCTATAA
The DNA here is from genome assembly GCF_000987775.1 of Arsukibacterium ikkense. Taxonomy (GTDB): domain Bacteria; phylum Pseudomonadota; class Gammaproteobacteria; order Enterobacterales; family Alteromonadaceae; genus Alishewanella; species Alishewanella ikkense. The sequence goes on along the minus strand of NZ_LAHO01000009.1, from coordinate 14,675 downwards.
AACCACTATGATGATTATCATTGTGTGGAATAGCCATGAAAAAACTACTGCTCTGTCTGCTGGGATTGGTATCCCCCTTATCCGTTGCTGCCACTATGCCTGACGATTTGCTGATTATTCAAAAGCCGATTGTATTTGATGACAAACGCAAAGCGCTGACGCTGCAGTATATGCAGGAACGCTACGGTATGATGCAGGACGAGCCGACTATTATCCCGCGGCTGGTGGTGGTGCACTGGACGGTGATCCCCACTTTTGAGCAGACATTTGCTGCGTTTAACCCTCCGGAACTGCCCGCCGCGCGCGACGGTATAAGGGCCGGCGGCGATTTAAATGTGTCGAGCCAGTTTGTAATAGACCGGGACGGTACCATTTACCAGCTAATGCCGGAGACGACTATGGCACGCCATACTATTGGCCTGAACTACACCGCCATTGGCATTGAAAATATTGCAGATGGTGACAGCCTGCCGATGACCGACGCCCAGCTGGACGCCAATACCCGGCTGATTCGCTATTTAGCCGCCAAGTACCCGATAGAGTATGTGCTGGGTCACAGCGAGTACCACAGATTCAGAGATACCAGTTGGTGGCAGGAAACCGATGCCAATTATTTTACCGAAAAGAACGACCCGGATATTGCCTTTATGAACCGGCTACGCAACCAGCTAAGCGATTTGTCGCTGAAGCCGCTGCCCTGATTTATCCGTTGTTAGATTCACACCACTGGCTAGCTTGCCAGCTGATTCGCAAAATCGTGATTAACGTCGCGATGATTTGCTTCATCTGCCCGTACCGCAATAATAACCTCACGTAAGCGGGCATCAGCTGCTAAGCTCCAGTAATCAATCGCAACCTTTGGCGCTGGTATATTGTCGATAGCGCCATTGTCTACCTCCTGCAGGTAACAGCTATAGCTGTACACCGCTTCTTCTTCAAAATAGCCTACCAGGCGGTGAGCGGTTTTCGCCGACATGATATACAACAATAAAAAGCCACTGAAAAACAGGCCCTGGGCTGTCAGGATTAGAAACCGTTCAAACCAGTTTGGTTTGGCAATTTCAATAAAAGTCATCAGGTGCATCCGCTCGTTTTCGGCTTCATCCAGCAAGGTACGGATCCAGCCGTGGTCGTCTTCCATCCGCCGTAAGCTGCGCATATGGCGTAGCATACCCGCCACCATACCTGGTACACCAGCAACAGTTTCCAGAATAACTGCGCGATGGCCATAGCGTTTAGCAAAAAAAGTATCGGCACAAAAACGCAGCATTTTGGTCAGGCGAAACGCAATGCGATCAGATAAATTGGCAGGTGTATGGTGGGTAGCTAAAGGATCATCAGTAGTATCTGTATTATGCGTGTTGTCGGCTGGTGCTGACATTTATTGCTCCTCTGGTAAACAGAATTAACTCAGTATGTTGGCATAAAGCTTAACCTTTGCTGAGCCATGCCATTTACCAGCGGGTAAATGGCATGCGCTGTGTTATCTGTAAAAACTTACTTTATTCAGGCTTTAACCGGAATACGCTCCAGTACGGCCAGCAACAATTGCCAGTACTGGCCCACGGTTTCAATATTCACCATTTCATCCGGACCGTGCGGGTAACGGATAGTCGGGCCGATAGACACCATATCCATCTCTGGGTATGGCTTTTTAAACAGGCCACATTCTAACCCGGCGTGGATCACCATAATCACCGGCTGTTTCTGATAAATATCCTGATAGGTATCGTTAACGATTTTCATCACTGGCGAATCTGGTTCGGGCTTCCAGCCCGGATAAGCACCACTGAAGCTGACTTCAGCGCCGGCCAGCTCAGCCAAAGACGCTAACATGGTTTCGACATGCTCGCGGCCAGAATCAATTAACGAGCGAATTAAACACAGCACCTGTACCTTGTCACCTTCGGTGCTGATAACACCCATATTCAGTGAGGTTTCGGTAACACCGGGCACATCATCGCTCATCCGCATTACGCCATTAGGACAGGCATGCAAAAGGTTTAACAACGCTTGCTGGCTGGCGTCGGCCATCACCTGTGTGGGCATGGCGGCGTCACTCATACTGAGTTTAATGGCGGGCTCAACCACGGCCAGCTCTTGCTGCACTAATTGCTCAAAGCGCTGCAGCTTTTGTTGCAGCAAATCCAGTTTGGCAGCTGGCAAACACAGGGTAACGGTGGCCTCACGCGGAATAGCGTTACGCAGCGAACCGCCCGATAAATCGCTAAGCTGTAACTGCAGCTCGCGCGCTTCAGTCACTAAAAACCGCGCCAGCAGTTTATTAGCATTACCCCGGCCTAAATGAATATTCACCCCGGAGTGGCCGCCTTTTAAGCCGCTTAAACTCAGCGTTACCGCCGCGCTATTCGCAGGCACAGTCTGCCAGTTAAGCGGCACGCTGAATTCGGCATCGACCCCACCGGCGCAGCCCATATAAATTTCGCCTTCCTGCTCAGAGTCGGTATTAATTAAAATTTCCGCCTGCAGTATGCCAGGCTGCAGGCCAAAGGCGCCGGTCATACCAGCTTCTTCGTCGATGGTTAATAATACTTCCAACGGGCCATGCTTTATCTCACTACTGCCTAAAATCGCCAGCGCCGAGGCCATACCAATGCCGTTATCAGCGCCGAGGGTAGTGCCATTGGCGGTAACCCAGTCGCCGTCAATGTAAGCGTCTATCGGATCTTTAGTAAAGTCATGCACTTTATCGGCATTTTTCTGTGGCACCATATCTAAATGCGCCTGAATCACCACTGCTTTGCGGTTTTCCATGCCAGCAGTAGCCGGCTTTTTAATGATCAGGTTGCCCACCTTATCTTCCAACACGTTTAAACCCAGCCCCCGGGCCCAGGCCTGAATATGCTGGCTTAACGCCTGTTCGTGTTTAGATGGGTGGGGAATAGCACAAATTTGTGCAAACCATTGCCATAACGGTTGCGGGTATAAAGCACCTAATGCAGCCACAAATACTCCTGATAAGTTGGTTAGCTAAGCAAAATTTAGCGCCAGTTTACCATAAGCGAGCAACCTAGTTGAGCACTGCCGCTGGCGGCAGCTCTGGTTGCGGACTGCACTGTAAAGAACGGCTGCCAGTGCGTTACGGTGGAGTAAGGGGATGCACGATACGTATCACCACAAACTCTGCCGGTTTAAGAGGCGCAAAACCAAGCTCTACTACCAACTGCTGCTTGGTAATATCGTGCTGCGTCATGCTGTCATTCAGGCCACAGCGCACAAAAAAAGCTTCTTTTGCTGTTTGCCCCTGCATGGCACCGGCCCGAAACAAGGTGTTTAAAAAATTGCTGATATTACGACGTACTGCCTGCCATAGCGGTTGTTCGTTAGGTTCAAACACCGCCCAACCCAGGCTTTGCCGGATACTTTGCTCGATAAAAATAGCGGTACGCCTGACGGAAATGTAGCGCCATTCCGGATCGGCCTGGGTTGCCAGGGTGCGGGCCCCCCACAACACTGTGCCAACCCGGGGTAAGGTGCGAATACAGTTAATACCAAGGGGGTTTAATTGCTGCTGACTAAGCTCATCCACACTATATGCCAGGCCACTCACGCCAATAATTTTAGCCGACACGCCGGCCGGCGTTTTCCATACGCCAAAACTGCTATCCGTTCTGGTATAAACTGCGGCAGCCACAGCCGATGGGGCAATAGACAGCAATTTTGCCGCTGTCGGGTTGTTTACCGCATGATAAAGCGGGTTAACCATTTTTAACCAGGGATAATACAAGGCGGCATAACTGGACGTCGGCAGCGCTAATGCTGCCACACTGGCTGCGCCGGTAAGAGGCTGGCTTGCAGCAACATCCATTAATAACAAGCACTGTTTGTGCTGCTGACAAAATGCCAGCGTTGCCGTAATGGCCGTATTGCCAGTAGCAATGTCCCAATGCTGGCCAGGCAATACTATCAGGCTGAAATCATGATAATTCAGCAGCACTGTCTGATAAAAAGCCTGATAATCAGCGCTGGTTAAACGGCATATATAAGCTTTCTTACCTCCATTGCCGTAAAAGGCCATTAACGCTTGCGTCATCGCATCGGGGCTATCGGCAGAGTTTTGCACTGGGTCTGCAGCACTTTGAAATTGGCTTTGATACTCGGTAAAGCTGTTTACGAGTACCGGCTGAGCGACCGGCCCCGCTCCCGTATTGCCAATGAAAGCTACCGTTGAGGTGTTGGCAGCCGTAACAGGCTGTCCCAGCAAGCTCACGTCTTGTCGATAAATGCCGGGATTGGTAAAATTTGCCATTACTTTGTCTTCCGCTTCACTGGCCACAGTTAAAGGTAGTCAGAAAGCCAGGTCATTGCCATTATGCTCAGCTGAAATGCCCATAAAAAACCCTGAGAGCCAGTTACTGCCTCAGCATTTATGTTCGCCACAACCCCCATAACTGGGTATTATCGATGCCATAGCTAAGCTGCAACCAGCCATCACTATATTTAATGGGGTAAAGCAATGAAATTAAGCGTGTTTATTTGCAGCATGGCGTTTGCCACGCTAAGTCTGGCAACTGCGGCACAAAGCGTCGCCAGTAACAATCCGGTACCAGGCAAGCTTAATCTGGCAGAGGCGAATAAACTAATCAGCCTGCCGCTCCACTGCGTTGAAACACCCTACCCCTATAAAACCGGGGTGGTACTGGCCAGTGCTGCCGATTTACAAGAGCCGGTAGTGTTGCACCCGATATTTTATGGTTGCTTCGACTGGCACAGTGCGGTGCATGGCTACTGGTCAATGGTCACCTTGCTGCGGCAATTTCCCGAGCTGGCTCAGGCCGCTGAGATAAAAACCATTCTTAAGCGCAATTTAACCGCGACGAAGGTGGCCCAAGAAGTGGCGTTTTTCAGCAAAGACATTAATGCTTCGTTCGAGCGAACCTATGGCTGGGCCTGGCTACTGAAGCTCTCGGATGAATTGCAGCACTGGCAAGACCCGCTGGCCGGCGAGCTGGCGGCTAATTTGCAACCGCTGGCGGATTTACTGGTTGAGCGTTATATCGCCTTTTTACCACGGCTGCTGTATCCCATTCGGGTTGGCGAGCATACCAACACCGCTTTTGGTTTAAGCTTTGCCTATGATTATGCGGTGAACCATAAACGGACCGAACTGCAGCAATTGATCAGCCAACGCGCAAAAGGGTATTACTTGCAGGATACTCACTGCCCGATTAACTGGGAACCCAGCGGCTATGATTTTATCTCGCCTTGCCTGGAGCAAATTGGCCTGATGCAGCGTATTTTACCAGCCGAGCAATTTTTACCCTGGCTGCAGCGCTTTATGCCGCAACTGGCTAAGCCCGATTTTCAGCTGGCAGTGGGCAAAGTAAGTGATCGAACTGACGGGAAACTGGTGCATCTGGATGGTTTAAATTTCAGCCGCGCCTGGAACTTATATGCCCTGGCCAACCAGTACCAGCAATATAGCCATTTACGCCAGCTTGCCGATCAACATATGGCGCACTCTTACCCGAACCTGATAGGCGATAGCTACGAAGGTGGCCACTGGCTGGGCAGTTTTGCCATTCATGCGTTAAACAGCGCGAAGCAGTAAAGGAACCAGATGAAAATCATCGTTAAAAGTTTATTAAAAGGCCTGGCCATTATTCTGCCGCTGATAATCACCATTGAAGTGTTACGCTGGCTGTTAACCATGGTTGAATCAGGCCTGGCACCAGTGCTGCAGCTGATGTTACCCGGCGAGTGGTACCTGCCCGGCATGGCAATACTGGGCTTTGTGCTGGTATGTATTGCCATTGGCTATAGTACCCGTTGGCCCAGCTTTGACTGGCTGTGGCAATTACCGGGCAAGATTTTAATGCGCCTGCCCGGTACCAAACAGGTATATGGCATGCTACAGGACATTATTGACGTGATGTCGGGTAAAAATTTCACCGATGGCTCAGTGGTGATGGTGAAGCTTCCCTCGTCAGAGATTGAGCTGATAGGCATTGTGACCAAGCATGGTGGCCAACCGCATGACCGGATGTCTTCATTAATGCAGCAAGACCAATTAGCGGTATTTTTGCCAATGGCTTACAACGTGGGTGGTTATACTGTTGTTGTACCCCGCAGCTGCACCCGCAATATCGATATGAAACCGGCTGAAGCCTTGCAGCTGGTGCTAAGTGGCGGCTTGGGCAGCAATAAAGCGCCGGGTAAAGGCTGGTAGGCTTACCTGATGAGTTACTTAGTTAGCCAAGCAGCATCCACAGCGCCACACCAAACATCAGGCTGGCGCCGATGCGGTTTAAATACTGCACCCGGTTCGCGCGGGTTAAAAACAACGCTAGCGCCTTGCCGCCACTGGCGTACAGCAGCATCGACAAAAACTCCAACAACAAAATGATACTGATCAGAATAACCAGCTGCGGCCAGAACGCCAGCTGGCTATCGATAAACGGCGGCAGCAGCGCCATATGAAAGGCCCAGCCCTTGGGGTTAGATACTGCCGTAATAAAGCCCTGGCTAAACAAGGTACGCCGGGGTAGCAATTGTGGCACCAGCCCGGCGGTTGGTATGGCTAACTTACCCTTGGCCCGCCACATTTGCAGGCCAATATAGGCCAGATAGCAGGCACCGAGAATTTTAAACCACTGAAAAACTGTTGGAAACTGCAACATCAGCGCCGCCACGCCCAGCACTGCCAAGATAGCAACCAGCGCCACGCCGAGCATTTCGCCCCACATCATCCAAAAGGTGCGGCGCACGCCCTGACTCATGCCCAGCGTCATTGCCAGCGTCATGCACATACCCGGGGTAACCGACACAAATAAAAAGGTCGGAATAAACGCGCCCATTAAAGCCAGATTAACCATAACCACCCCGACAACAGAATGGCGCTATTCTGGCTGATCGCGCTACTGCCGACAATAGGCTTAAGCCGCAATTTTAGGGTGATTGACGCGATATCCTCACATCATTGATAAAACCAAACAAACACCGTTCTGCATTCTTCGTTATTTCCTAAAGTTGCGTATCCTCATGTTATGTTCTAGATTGGGTACTCGCCACAACTGAAAAAATATCAAGAACTTCAAATGCTTTTCGAAGATGAAGCTCTTTGCTTACTAAAAACAACAAGAAAGGGAAGTCGTATGAAGTTGAACCATGTGTTATCCACACTAAATCAAATTGAAAAATCTAAATTTATTACCTGCCTGGATAAGCTTTGTTCTTCTGCAGACCCCGCTTCTGAAACCATTACCAAAACTCTTAAAAAAGTAAATCAACAAATTAAAGATGCTTCGGGTAGTGATATTACACAACTGTTCCAAGCCGTCGCGCAAGAGTTCAAAGAGTCAGCGCGGGAAAAGTTGGCACTCTGCGATGCATCAATGGCCTTGCTGGTTAATATTCTTAGCCGGGATGGTAATGGCGTTGCACGGATATCTTGGATTGAACAACTGTATGCTCGTGAGTGGGAGTCATTAGATTGTCTTGCCAATCAAATTAAGCAAGATGTCGGCAATAGCGAGGCGGAAGATTATAGTCACATTCATCGTTTGAAGATCTTCCGTGATTGCCTGAATGTCGCATACACCAATGATGAGAAAATTAATCGTCAGGCAAATATTACTGACGATGAGCGCAGCATCCTGAACACTTTGTCCCACCATCTGAAAATTTCAAAGGATGAAGTCGTCGCCATTGAGCACCTGGCAGACCCCATAAAAGCCGGAAAGCAGACAGTCGATAGCTGCCTGCAAGAACTTCGCGATATGGGCGTTATATTTATTAACCGCAAAAACGCAGAGGTCCTGATCCCCGACGAAGTAGTGGCTGTCCTCAATCAGATCCAAGGAAAAGAGCTGGCAGATAAACACTTGCTGCGGATTTTAAGGGTATTGTCTGATGCAGAGCTATCAAACATTCTGAAAAGCTATGGCAAACGGATCCGCGGGGTAAGCCGGGGCGACAAAATTAGCACTATTTTGCATTCCGGGATTGCCGTCAGAGATATGCTGTCCCGCGATCTTTATGACGAAGCAGATAATCAAAACAAGCGAAAAGAACGGTTAAAAGTACTCATAACTGATTTAGAAATCGACGCAGAAAGAATTGGCTCTACCTTGGATGAGCGCATTGATGTCATTCTTGAAAGCCTGAATAGTGCCAGTGATAGCGAATTTGATGCCATTAGTGCCGCTGGATACAAGGAAATGTTCGACTCTATTCAGCAAAACTTTAAGGGGCTGGACTCTGCCGGTAACCCCGAATCACTGATCCAGCGGATCAGAACAGAGTTCGAGTTGGAAGAAAACGATGAAGTTTCTGTCGAGCGACTGCGAGCACTGAGTATTACACCGCAAGATATGCTGTATTTGCTTAGTAATGATGAAGTAAAAGAGCTGCGCGACATTTTAAAGCTATCTAAGAAAGGCAATCCTCGCTTTAACATTCTGCAAGCCTTCGCCAACGTCAACGATAAACTGATAGAAAACTATGAAGCACTGGCCAGGCGCGACTTTCTGACATTGAAAACTGTCGGTATCGACATCGCCGAAACTGACATAGGGGTGAAATTTGAAGAAGCGACGAAATCAATCCTGGAACAGCTCGATCTGGTAATAGACGAGGAACTGCGTAAAAATATTAACACCGCCAAAGACAAAGCCGACATCATTATTTCAATCAGTGATGATGACATCATCATCGGGGAAGCTAAAACCTGCAAAAATGGCGACTTTGCTAAGTATTCCACCACCTCCAGACAAATAAAAGCTTACGTAAACCGCTGTGAAAATCAGGGAAAACGGGTCGCGCAAGTGCTTATAATAGCGCCAAGCTTCTCGCAGGACTTTATTGAATCAGCAGAGATGGATACCGAGGTAAATATCTCGCTGCTAACTGCGGAAGGTTTAAAGCAAATTTACGATGCCTACAAAGCCAAACGCCGCCCCAACTTCTCAGCACGCTTGCTAACCAAGGGTGGATTACTAAAAGCTGAGCTGATTGCAAAGAGTATTTAGCACGGATTGAAATGATAGCGAAATGATTGAAATTTCCAATGCTGCAGCACCTATGTTGGTGCAGGCGCTACGTGATGCCCTAAGGTACAACGAGCAGCTGTTAACCAGTGAAACCTTACGTGACCGCGCTCACTACCAAGAGTATTTAATGGCAGTAAGCCAGCTATACGCTGAAGTTAAAGCGCAGTACAAACGGATTGAAACTGCTGTTGGCATAGCATTAGACGATATTGTATAGCGTGAAACTAATCAGCATTTGTGTAATCGACAAACAAAAAATCTCCCCCCCACTGTCGAATCCCGCCCTGCTATTTCGACTAAGCTTTGATACAGCCAATTAACGCGGCCTTTGCCGGCCGCAGGTAGCACAGGAGATTTGTTATGTCAGGCAATACTGTAACATTACACCGGGTAATGAGAGCCACACCAGAGCGGTTGTACCGCGCCTTTTTAGATGCCGATGCATTAACCAAGTGGATGCCACCGCATGGCTTTACCGGCAAGGTGCACAGTATGGACGTAAGAGTGGGCGGCGGTTATAAAATGTCATTTATTAATTTTAATACCGGTAAGAGCCACAGCTTTGGTGGAACTTACCTGGAGCTAAAACCGGACGAGCTAATTCGCTACAACGACCAGTTTGACGACCCGAACCTGCCCGGCCAGATGCAGGTTACCATTCGCTTAAAGCCGGTTATTTGTGGCACTGAGCTGAGCATTGAGCAAACCGGCGTACCGGCGGCAATACCAGTTGAATTTTGCTATGCCGGCTGGCAGGAATCGCTGCAGTTACTGGCGCTGTTAACTGAGCCGGAAATACCGGATCAGGTTTAACGTTTTACCGGGCAGCAAGCGGCCAGCTTTAAGTGGTAAAGCTGGCGAAAATTGGCTTTTGCCTCTGGCTGAAAACGCGACTTAGCCTTATCATTTGCCATCCGTCAATGACAGACACTATTACCCCTTATGCAAAACATGCTGTTGTACCTGATTACTGTACTTATTTGGGGTTCTACCTGGATTGCCATTGAATTTCAGCTTGGCGAAGTGGCAATAGAAGTATCATTGCTGTATCGCTTTGCGCTGTCGGCGCTGCTAATGTGGCTATTTTGCTGGTGGCGCCGCCTGCCGATGCGTTTTAGTGGCAGGAATCATGCTTTTATTGTGCTAATGGCGGTACTGAATTTCGCGCTGAACTATCTGCTGATTTATCAGGCGCAGCTGCATATTACGTCGGCCATGGCAGCCATTGCCTTTACCACTATGCTGCTGATGAATATCGTTAATACCCGGCTGTTTTTTGGCAAGCCGGTGGCCAAGCGCATTTATTTTGGTGCCCTGATGGGTATCGTCGGCATAGCAGTGTTGTTTTACCCCGATTTAGACGGCCTCGATCTCACCAACGCCAGCCTGATTGGCCTGTTACTGGTGCTGGGTAGCGCACTTAGTGCATCCCTGGGCAATATGGTTAGCGTGCGCAACTCCCGTGCCGGCCTGCCGATTATGCAGGTGAATGCCTGGGGTATGTTGTATGGCTCTGTCGCCCTGGCCTTACTGGTGTGGTTCAGCGGCACGCCCTTTAGCTTCAGCAGCAGCCCGGCTTATATAATTTCACTGGTGTATTTAGCGTTGTTTGGCTCGGTTATCGCCTTTGCTACCTACTTTGCACTATTAAAACGAATGGGTCCAGAAAAGGCCAGCTACGTAATAGTGCTGTTCCCGCTGGTGGCGGTAGTGTTAAGCACCTTATTTGAAGACTTTGTCTGGACAGGCTACACCTTCGCCGGCTTTGCGCTGGTACTGGCCGGCAATGCCCTGGTATTAACACCCTTTGCTAAAATTAAAGCACTGCTGTTTAAACCGAAGCTACCAGCGCAGCCTATGCTGCCCTGACTTAATCGCCGCTGGCAGGTTGCATGACTAACTTCGCCAGCAGCATTTTACGTTTGACAGTGCTAGAGGTCGGATAATTTAGTGAGCACCCCATTTTAATGAGTCAGATTTGACATTCGATTTCACTAATCAACCATCCCGATGTTTGTGACAGATCAATTGCTTGTCTGGTGATTGTTCTATAGTCGTAATATCAACAAGTGTTATCAGTAAGTTCTGGTTGCTTTTGCAGGTAAGCACAATGGCAATACAATCGGGCGGGCAGCATGCAGCAAGCCCAGCAGTTAAACCACCCAGGTTATTCTGGCTTAAGCTGGCCATGCTGCTTGGCATAGCACTGATCATCATTGGCCATTATTTGTGGGTCGGCCTGGACCTGCCGCAAACTATGGGCGTTTCCGGCATCATGCTGGTAGCGGCCTGCTGCGCACTTGGCTTGCTCTTGTCGTTACCTACTAAAATTTACCTGACGCTGTTGCTGATGCAGCATGAAAGTGATGTAAAAGCGGCGAAACACGCTGCCAGACAGGAAAAAGAGCACGCTGCAGATTAAAGCGGCATAGTCTGCCAAAACAGAAGCTCAGATTAATCGTTATCTGAGCCCAATTTTGTCGGTTTTAATAACCAGGCCAGCTCTGTGGCCTGGCACTTGCGCTTTAATCCACCTGGCACCTCCAGCTTTTGCAGGCAGTACAGCTGGTAATCACTACCATAGAGCTGCTGCAGCTGCTGGCTATCGACAGCAAAAGGCGGCCCTGCCAGCATTGCTTGATCGTATTCAAAACAAATAACCAGTTGCGGGGCGCACTCGCTGAGGGTAATCAGATGTTGCGCATAGTCTTGCCGCATAGTAGCTGGCAGTGCCACCAGCGCCGCCCTGTCATAGATAGCATCAACTGGCCCTAAATTGGCAGCTGATAACTTAAAAATATCGCCAACAAACACCTCAATATCCGGGCCGGCATAATGCTGCAAGCTGCCAACAGGTTTGATGGTTGGTGTAATACCCAGCTCAGCAAAAAGTTCTTTTACCGCTATTTCACTGAGCTCAGCCCCTACCACTCTATAGCCACTGGCCAACAGCCAGCCGATATCCAGCGTTTTGCCACACAAGGGTATAAACACCCGGCTGTCCGGCGGCAGAGCCAACTGCTTAAAACAACTAACCAGCAAAGGGTTGGCCGCCACTTGGTGAAAGCCAATTTCTCTGCTCTGCCATCGTTGTAACCAAAAATCCGCTTCCACTTATACCTCTTATTGCACAGCAGCTAATACCGTCAACAGTCTGAAGAGTGCCAGAATACCAGACAGAGCATATTAGTCACTATCGCAACTGGCCATATCAGGCAGAAGCAGCAATTAATGCTTGCTGTAAATCAGCCAGCAAGTCATCGATATGCTCAATGCCTATGGATAAACGCACCATATCAGCCGATACCCCTGCCGCCGCTAATTCAGTATCGTTCAGTTGGCGATGGGTTGTCGCAGCCGGAATAGCAGCACAACTTTTCGCATCACCAATGTTCACCAGCCGCAGGATAAGCTGCAATGCATCGTAAAAGCGGGCAGCTGCTTCAAGGCCACCGTTAATACCAAAACTAAGAATACCCGATGCCTGCCCCTGCATGTATTTTTGTGTTAAAGCGTGGTCTTTATGCTGCGGCAAAGCGGCGTACTTCACCCAGCCAATTTGCGGTTGCTGCTCAAGCCAGCTAGCCACTGCCAAAGTGTTCTGATTAATGCGCTCAATACGCAACGCCAGTGTTTCCAGGCCCTGCAATAAGTTCCAGGCAGCCTGCGCACTTAACGCCGCGCCCATATTACGCAGTGGCACTACCCGGGCGCGGGCAATAAAGGCAGCATCACCGACATCGCGGGTGTAACTGACACCATGGTAAGAAATATCCGGCTCGTTTAATAACGGGAAACGTTTGGCATGTTTAGCCCAGGGAAATTTGCCTGAGTCAACAATCAGGCCGCCTATAGTAGTACCATGGCCACCAATGTATTTGGTCGCCGAATGCACCACTATGTCGGCTCCCTGCTCAATAGGCCGCCACAAAAATGGCGTAGCAACAGTGTTATCAACAATTAAGGGTACGCCATGGCGGTGTGCCAGCGCCGCCAGTTTTTCAATATCAACAATACTGCCAGAGGGGTTACCAATGCTTTCGCAGTATACGGCTCTGGTGCGCTCATCAATCAGTTGCTCTATAGCAGGGTAATCGTCTTTATTCGCAAAGCGCACTTCAATGCCCTGCCGTGGCAAAGTATGGGCGAATAAGTTGTAAGTGCCGCCATAAAGCTCGTTAATTGAAATAATATTATCGCCGGTTTCAGCAATAGTTTGAATAGCATAGGTAATAGCCGCCATGCCGGATGCCACTGCCAGCGCGCCAATACCGCCTTCCAGAGCCGCTATGCGTTGCTCCAGTACCGCACAAGTGGGGTTCATAATGCGGGAATAGATATTGCCAGTCACTTTTAAATCAAACAAGTCTGCCGCGTGCTGGGCACTGTCAAAGCTAAACGAACTGGTTTGGTGAATAGGTACCGCGACCGAGTTTTGATTGTCTGGCTGGTAGCCATGGTGCAGTGCTATGGTTTCTCGTTTCATCGCCAATCCTCCGGAATAAATTGGCTTTAATCAAAGCATAGCCTCAATGGCGTGTCAATCTATATGTCTGGATGGCTAAATAAGAATGAGGTTCAAGTGGCCCGCACCAAGTTGCTGCATTTGCCGCTCTATCCAGGCTACGCGTTGCTGCAGGTAAGGCGTTAACTGGCGCGGGTCACGGCTGCGGGGGCCAGGTAGCAGTACGGCCAGCCGCGCAGCTTCGTTAACAGTCAGCTGGCGGGCCGACTTGCCAAAATAATGCTGGCTGGCGGCTTCCACACCATAAATGCCTTTACCAAATTCCGCCAGATTTACATACACTTCTAAGATCCTTTTTTTACCCCAGATAAGCTCAAGGCTCAGCGCCAGGCCAGCCTCTAGCCCTTTACGCACCAGGCTTTGCCCCGGCCACAGTAGCAGGTTTTTTGCCGTTTGCTGGCTGATAGTACTGGCACCGCGCAGGCTACCGCCATCGTCGTACTGCTCCAGGGCTTTACTGATGGCGGCAAAATCGACCCCGAAATGTTCAGGAAAACGCTGATCTTCTGAGGCAACCATCGCCAGCGATACATGCGCCGGCAACTCAGCAATACTTATCCACTGCTGGCTAACCGGGTAAGGGCTTTGCAGCATAAAGGCCGACGTCGGTGGCGGCACAAAGCGCAGCGTCAGCAACAGTGCCAGTAACAGCAACACCATTGCCAGCACAAAACGCCACAATACAAACCATGCCCAGCCGAAAAAACCGCGTTTATGCGTTATCATTTAGCATCTCTTATTAGTGTTAACAAGCCATTGCGGCTATGCCACCTGCAACTTGCAAGAGTATAGGATAAAGCGCATCTATAATAATTAATAACCTTTGGGCCCTCATAACTTAATCAGCCTAAATGTCTGCAGCCAGGCGCCTGGCCATGCAGTATCTGCACCTGCTTGTAAAACGACTTAAAGCCCGCTAATGTTTGGCGCAGCAAATTTTCCGCGGCCGAACATCTTAGATCTGTCCCGCCAATCCGTAAGGCACCCGTTATGGCGTTAAATCACCTTTTTCGCCATTTTTGTATTGTCAGTATATTAAGTTGTACTGCAATGCTGGCCGGTTGCAGCAGTGTTAGCAGGACAGGCACAACAAAACACCTTAATGACAATCTTCAAAACCTTGACAGCCGGGTAATCAA
>NZ_LAHO01000006.1 GCF_000987775.1 Arsukibacterium ikkense | reverse complement strand
ATTATAGGGCGTTTAAGAATTGGCGCAAGCCTTTCAAATAGAAAATGTGCACTTTTCAGATCGTTCGGACAAAGTTTCAACGAACCGTGCTTTTTAACAGCATTTATTGCACAATAACTTAGCAATGTTGCCGACTGGGAGATCATTATGTCTATTAGAGCTTATAAAGGGGTACTGCCAAAACTGGCCGCCGGAGTTTATGTAGATGAGTCCAGTGTGTTGGTGGGTGATATTGAGCTGGCCACCGACGTCAGTATTTGGCCTCTTGTCGCCGCCCGTGGCGATGTGAATTATATAAGGATCGGCGCCCGTACTAATATCCAGGATGGCACAGTGCTGCACTTATCACGACCAAGCAACGGCAAACCTGATGGCAGCGCCCTGATTATCGGTGAAGATGTTACCGTTGGCCACAAGGTAATGCTGCATGGCTGCATGTTAGGTAATCGCATTTTGGTGGGCATGGGCGCCATTGTCATGGATGATGTGGTAGTAGAAGATGAGGTGATTATTGGCGCGGGCAGCCTGGTACCACCCGGTAAGCGATTACTAAGCGGCTATTTATATGTGGGAAGTCCGGTTAAACAGGCCCGGCCTTTAAATGAAGCAGAAAAAGCGTTTCTAACCGAATCTGCCGCTAATTATGTCATTCTGAAGAACGAGTATTTAGCAGAGCGTAGCAATTAAAGCCAGATTTCAGCCGCGTCATTAAAGTTATCATTAGCAATGGCCTGTTCGGCGCGGTCTTCCCAGCTAAAAGCGTCTGCTGTAACAGCGGCCAGAAACTGCGTAGCCTCGCTATTGCCGGGCAGAGCAATATAGCAGTTCACTTTTAAGCCCGCCAGCAGGCAACTAAAGCGCACGGCCTGACGCGACGCATCGTACTGAAAGTCATTATTAAAGATCAGTTGCTGGTTCATGCTTTAAGTTGCAGCTTTAACATTGCCAGCACAGGTTCAATATCCGGTGTGACGCCACGCCAGATGTTAAAGGCCGCCGCGGCCTGTGATAGCAACATGCCCAACCCGTCTGCCTGCTGTGGTACGCCGTGCTGTTTGGCCCACTGCATAAAGGCTGTCGGTTCAGCGCCATATACCATGTCATACGCGAGCTGGCAGCCATTAAGATGCTTGATATCGATATCAGGCCGTTCACCCGCCAGGCCCGATGAGGTGGCATTAATCAGCAGCCGATAAGTTTGCTTTGGTATAGCCTGCAAACTGCAGGCCTGCACCCGGCTGTCAAAATTCGCTGCAATGGCCTGGGCTTTACTGACTGTGCGATTTGCTACCACCAGGTATGTAACGCCCGCGTCCAGCAAAGGGCCAATAACACCACGACTGGCACCACCGGCGCCAAGCAGTAATACAGTACAGCCTGCCAGGCTAATCCCTAACCGCGTTAAGTCGGCCACCAGGCCAAGGCCATCAGTATTATCGCCACAAAGCTGGCCTTGCGCATTCAGATAGAGGGTGTTAACCGCCCCCGCCTGTTGCGCCCGCGCTGATAGTACCTCTGCCAGTTGATACGCCTGCTCTTTAAAAGGCACAGTGACATTACCACCCTTACCGCCGCCGGCAACAAAGTCACGCCAGCTGTCGGCAAAGCCATCCAGCGGTGCTAGAATAGCCTCGTATTGCAGTGACTGCCCGCATTGCAATGCAAACTGGCTATGGATAAAAGGTGACTTTGACTGGCCTATCGGATTACCAAATACAGCATAACGGTCCACAACTGATGTCCATCAAGAAGTTAGTACAGATGATTGTTAATAAAACCACAGCAAATAGCAAGCAACATCCTACACCCGAGCAAACCCCCTACGCCATGCTTGGCGGTGAGCCAACAGTGCGGCTATTAGCTAACCGCTTCTATGACATTATGGCAAGTGCCCCGGAGGCGGCTGAGTTATATGCTATTCACCCACGGCCACTTGATAACATCCGGCAGAAGTTCTTTGAGTTTTTATCCGGTTGGCTCGGTGGTCCGCCACTGTTTGAGCAAAAATATGGCCACCCGCGGCTACGTGCCCGTCATCTACCGTTTCAGGTAAATGAACAGCTGAGCAACCAATGGATGTTTTGTATGGATCAGGCGCTGGATGAGGTAGTAGAAAACAAAGTCTTACGGAGTGGTATTCGCCAGTCGATAGGCCAACTGGCGAGCCATATGATTAATTGCTAACACCAAGCCAATCCTGCGGCTTTAAATAACGCTGATATAGCAGCGCCTCGGCACTACCCGGTTCAGGCTGGTAGCCATATTGCCAGCGTACCAGCGGCGGCATCGACATTAAAATAGACTCGGTACGACCACCACTTTGCAAGCCAAATAAGGTGCCTCTGTCATACACCAGGTTAAACTCGACATAACGACCACGGCGGTATAGCTGAAATTGGCGCTGCTGTTCGGTAAAGGGCGTATCTTTGCGTTTTTGCACTAACGGCAAATAGGCCGGTAAAAAGGCCTCGCCGACAGCTCGCATTAAACCAAAGCTATGCGCAAAGCCTGCCGCATTTAAGTCATCAAAAAATAAGCCACCCACGCCGCGGGTTTCGCCACGGTGTTTTAAGTAAAAATAATCGTCACACCATTTTTTATAAGCCGGGTAATACTCAGCACCAAAAGGGTCGACAGCAGCCTTGGCGGTCTGATGCCAATGCACCACATCTTCTTCATAGGGGTAATACGGCGTTAAATCAAAACCTCCACCAAACCACCAAACCGGCGCCTCGCCCTCTTTTTCGGCTATAAAAAACCGCACATTAGCATGGGTTGTGGGTAAATGCGGGTTATGCGGGTGCAGCACTAAAGACACGCCACAGGCATGAAAACTGCGCCCGGCTAATTCTGGCCGGTGGGCGGTAGCAGACGCTGGCATTTGCCCGCCAAACACATGCGAATAATTCACCCCGGCCTGTTCAAACACCGCACCATTGGTCAATACCCTGCTGCGGCCACCGCCACCCTCGGGCCGCTGCCAGGCGTCTTCAACAAAATGGCCTTTGCCATCGGCCTGCTGCAGCGCCTGGCAAATAGCGTCTTGCAATTGCTGCAAAAACTGTTGCACTGCACTTAAATGCTGCTGTGGCTGGCTTATCGTCACATTAATTCCTTACTATCTCGCCGCTAACGGCATTGCGGATCTGACTCGGTTGCGCCGCGCCGCCCAGGGCGCCCTCAACAATAGCGGCCACTTTTAAGCCCATAGTGGCCAGCAGCTGCTGATAATCGGTTATGGCAGGCTCACCGGCTAAATTGGCACTGGTTGACACCAGCGGCTTACCATATTGCTGACACAACTGCTGCACCACCGGATGGGCGCTAACCCGCACCGCTATGCTATCAAACTGACCGGTAATCCATTTAGGGGCGGTTTTGCTGGCAGGTAACACCCAACTGACATGCCCCGGCCAGCTGGAGATAACCTGGTAGCGTTTTTCCTGTGGAATGGCCTTGTCATCGACATAAGGCAATAGCTGTGAGTATGTAGCAGCTACCAGAATTAAGCCTTTTTCAACCGGCCGTTGCTTTATAGCTAGCAATTTCAACACGGCCGTCTCGTTATCCGGATCACAACCCAGGCCATAAACAGCCTCAGTTGGGTAACTGATCACCTCTCCCTGCTGTAATAACTCTACTGCTGTAGCTACGCTGCACCCGCCCATCAAGTTACCTCTGTTTACAGTAAAAATTCTATTCAGACTCAGTTGCCGCTATAATAGCGCCTTAGTCAATTCAGTTCATTAAGTTCAGAAGGAAACCGGCATGCAAGTGGGTATTATAATGGGTTCAACCTCAGACTGGCCAACCATGAAGCTGGCAGCAGATATGCTTGATTCCTTTGGTATCAGCTATGAGACCCGGGTGGTATCCGCGCATCGCACGCCACAGCTGCTGGCAGATTATGCCAGTAGCGCCGCCAGCCGTGGTTTAAAAGTGATTATTGCCGGCGCCGGTGGTGCAGCGCATTTGCCCGGCATGGCGGCCGCCTTTACCAGCCTACCGGTGCTGGGTGTGCCGGTGCAATCTAAAGCGCTAAAAGGTATAGACTCGTTATTATCCATAGTGCAAATGCCCAAAGGCGTGGCAGTGGGCACCCTGGCCATCGGTGAAGCCGGTGCGGCTAATGCAGGCTTACTGGCCGCGCAAATTCTGGCAACTCACAACCCGGCGCTGATGATAAAAATTGATGCTTTTCGACAAGCACAAACTGAGCAGGTGCTGAGCCAGCCCGATCCATCCCAGGTGGCCTTATGAAGGTGATAGTATGAAAGTATTAGTACTGGGCGCAGGCCAACTGGCGCGGATGATGGCATTGGCCGGAGCACCCCTTAATCTCCGGATCAGTGCCTACGATGTCAATACGGATGCCATTGTTCATCCGCTAACCCAACACCAGTTGGGCACTGGTCTGGCGGGGGCAATAGCAGATGCCGATGTGATCACAGCGGAGTTTGAGCACATTCCGTTACCCGTACTGGAACAGTGCCAGCAAAGTGGTAAATTCTTGCCTGGCAGCAAAGCTATTCAAGCCGGTGGCGACCGGCGACTGGAAAAAGCGTTGTTAGAACGCTGCAACGTAGCCAGTGCCAGTTACAGAGTAATTAACAACGAAGCCGATTTTAAGCAGGCGATAGCCAGTCTTGGCCTGCCACTGGTTTTTAAAAGCGCGCTGGCTGGCTACGATGGCAAAGGCCAGTGGCGCTTGAAAGACCCGGCACAAGCCCAAGCGGTTTGGCAGCAAATGGCCGATTTCCTGGCAGCAGACAGCAAGCAAGCCATAGTTGCTGAGCAATTTATTGGTTTTAACCGCGAACTGTCACTGGTGGGTGCAAGAGCGGCGAGTGGCGAAGTTAAAGTTTACCCGTTGACGGAAAACCATCATGTCAATGGTGTACTGAGCGTGTCTTTGGCCCGGCCTGTCAGCAAGCCACTGCAACAACAAGCAGAACAGATGTTTACTGCTATAGCCAATGGTCTGAACTACGTTGGGGTATTGGCCATAGAATTTTTTGACGTGTCAGGTAACTTACTGGTCAATGAAATTGCGCCCAGAGTTCATAATTCAGGCCACTGGACTCAGCAAGGGGCAGATGTTTGTCAGTTTGAAAATCAGCTGCGGGCAGTGACCGGTTTACCGCTGGGCAACACCGAGCTGCTACGCCCCACTCTGATGATTAACATTCTGGGTGAAGATACGGTACCTGAGGCGATTCTCAGCATGCCAGGTTTGCATCTTCACTGGTATGGCAAAGATAAACGGCCAGGCCGGAAAATGGGCCATATCAACTTATCGGCTAACTCGCCAGCTGAGTTAAAAGCCCGTTTTGCTAAGCTTATCGACTTGCTGCCATCAGCGGCTTTTCCAGAGCTGGAACAAATGCTGAGCCAGCTCAACGACTAAGCTGTCACGCCGGTCGCATTGGCCGGCTGCTTTTTCTCACAACCTTTTTTAGCACAGTACAGCGCGTCTTTTTTCACAACTAACATCTCAAAGCCGCAACAATAACAAACTCCTTGTTGCGGCTTATCATTAAGCAAAAAACGACAATCCGGGTAACGGTCGCAACCATAAAAATGCTTGCCAAATTTACTGATGCGTTCAGTCAACTGGCCTTTTTTACATTTTGGACAGTCTAGTTGCGCTATGTCTTTATTCTCTTCATGTTGGTCAACCACAAAATTACAAGCCGGATAGCCAGTGCAGCCAATAAACATCCCATAACGGCCGTTTTTAACGGCCAGCGCGGCACCACACTGCGGGCAAGCTTCTGTTGGCAGCACTTTTACCACTGCATGCTCATGCTGGTGCAGTGGTTTAATATAGTGACACACAGGATAAGCACTACAGCTCAGAAAAGGGCCGTTTTTTGAGGACTTTATCTGTAATGCACTTTGACATAACGGGCAAAGCTGCTGCTGATGCGGCAGCTTGAACAGCGGAGCATCATCGGTCATATAAGTAAGGGCCGCTTAATGCAGCAGCCCGTCAGGTTCATCAAAAATTAAATCTTCCATTTGAGCGTACGCGGTTTCCCGCCCTGGTACATTAAACAGCACCATCAGTACCAACCACTTTAAATCTTCCAGACTAAGGGCTGCACTATCCAGATCCATTGCCCGGTCTATTACCATTTCGCGGGTGTTGGCATCCAGCACATTAATCTGCTCTAAAAACAGCAAAAAACCCTGATCGGTAACATCCAGCTTGCGCTGCTCTTCTGCAGTATAAATTCTTACGGCAGTAGAGTTAACTTTGGTTAAGTAGGGCTTAATGTGGCTTTCCTGCAACGCAGACAAGCTATCAAGCCATTTGAGCGCTTTAAAAATATCGTCATCATGAAAGCCGGCACGGCTGAGCTCTTTGGTCAGATCCGCATGGTTAACATAAATATCAGATTCATTATGTATATAGTTTTCAAACAGATAAACGAGGATATCAAACATAATCAGGCACTCCTCACTCTTATGTAACCACCGGGTACTGCTGCCACCTCACCCGCTATTTCCAGCTGCAGCAAGGTAATGGATACGTCTGTCACTGACATGTTAGACCGCTCTGCAATCACATCAATTGCAATAGCGTCATCTCCTACGTTAGCCAACAACTGCTGCGCAGACAAGTCTGGCGTAAACTTTTTTTCATCCAACGCTAAAGTACTTAAGCCATTCTGGGCAAAAAACTGCCACTCTTCCAGGATATCGGCCACACTGGTGACAAGTTTAGCCCCTTGTTGAATTAACCAGTGACAACCGGCCGATTGCCTACTGTATATCGACCCCGGCACCACAAACAAATCGCGGTTATATTCTGCGGCCAGGTTAGCACTGATCAACGAGCCGCTTTTCAGCGCCGCTTCTACCACTATGGTAGCCGAACTTAAGCCAACCACAATGCGGTTACGTTGTGGAAAAAACTCGGCCCTGGCCTGAATATCCGGGAAGAACTCACTAACTAAAGCGCCATTAGCCACTATTTGCTCAGCCAGTGCCCTGTTAGTAACCGGGTAGATTTGCTCAAGACCATGCCCCAGCACGGCAATAGTAAAACCGCCCCCCTGCAAAGCGCCTTTGTGGCTTTCGCTGTCAATGCCCCGCGCCATGCCACTGGTCACCATATAACCTTGTTGTACCAACTCAGCGGCAAAATTCTGGGCAACCTTACGCCCGGTGGGCGTTGGCTGGCGGGTACCGACCATCGCCAGTTGCTGCCGGGGCAATAGCTCGGCCAGGCCTTTAACAAAAAGTAGTAACGGCGGTTGTTTGGTTTGTTTTAGCAACGGCGGATAACGCGGGTCGTGGTATGTCACCACATGATGCTCAGGCGATTGCGCTAACCATTCCAGCGCCAGATCAGCCCGGCGCTGACTATGCACTGCCAGCAATTCAGCCTGGCGCGGGGTAAAGCCAACATTACGTAAAGTACTGATAGGTAAGCTGACCAGCTCGGCCAGCGGAATGTGCTCGCTTAGGCGTTGGAACTTCAGGCCATCCAGGCCATGCACAGAGGCTAAAGCGAGCCAGTTGCGGATTTCATCCATGGCAAACTGGCTCCAACAGGTTAATTACAGGTTGGCGATAGCGTCTCCAACCCGGATCGGACGGCGGGTACTGATCACAATGGCAAAACTTACCCGCTCGGCTACTTTAAACACCATTAGCTCACCCACTTTCTCCCGCGGCATGCTAATACTGTTATCGCCAAAGTTACGCAGCATCTTATCTAACTTACTGGCATCTTCTACATACACAGGGCCATTTTTGCCATCAATAACCGCAGGTGACTGCCGATAAATACCCAGCATCTGACCGGCTTTCATATCGTTAATCAAACCGCGGTTTAACACCACGATATCCATCTTCGAAAATTCCCGCAGCTGCGATGTGGTATCAATAATAGTACCGCTCACGTCAAAATCAGGCTTGCTTATCTGGAAAAACGCGGGTAACGACTGCCCTTCCAGCGCAGGCATCACTCTATCGCCCTGCTTAATTTCACGTTTAACACTCAACACCTGCATCGACGCCGCCTCTGTAGGGCTATCGTCTGTCGCTACACGCCCTGGACGGAAAGCCCGGGCCGTAGCAATCAGGCTGGTTTCGTAACCCAATACTGAGCCGCTATCTGGATCAACATAAGGCTTACCTTTACGATATACCCCATACGAGGTGCCTGGCTGCAAAACCCCTTTAACATAAACGGTATGGGTTTCCGCCGCCATCTTAGTGGCCGTATTGGTACCCAGGATATAAGGCAGGGCTTCAATTTGTTCTTCATTCAGCGCCTGTTCGTACGTCAGAAACGGCCTGATCATGCTAAGTGGCAGGGTAGTAATAGCACCATCGCCTTTAACCGTTTTGCGGGCTACCGGTGATAGGCGCTTCACATTTTCGTTTACTGACAAGCGGGGCCGCCCCATACTGTCAAACGTTAATGTCAGCACATTACCCGGATAAATTAAATGTGGGTTATCAACCTGCGGGTTCATTTGCCACAATTGTGGCCATAACCATGGCTGATTAAGATACATTGCGGAGATATCCCACAGGGTGTCACCTTTCTTTACCACATAGGAAGCAGGAGCATCCTCTCTAATTTTCAGCACGTCAGCTTGCAGGCTGAAAGACAACCAACAAAACAGCGCGATGACAGATATTGCAATTTTTTTCAGCATGCCTGCTTCCTTGAACTTATTCTTGTTGTAATTATTGCACACTATGCTGTTAATACAGCAGATTAATGGCTAAAATTAAAACATATCACAACCATTGAAATAAAGCATATTTTTGTAGGTGTTATGACAGTTTTAAAAGTTCTACATTTTCCTGATGAAAGATTGCGCACTGTAGCAAAACCAGTTACAGCGGTGACCCCTGAGATTAAGCAATTGGTTAACGATATGCTTGATACCATGTACGATGAAAATGGCATTGGCCTGGCGGCCACGCAGGTAGATGTGCATGTGCGGGTCGTTGTTATTGATCTATCAGAAGATCGTAATGAACCGCTGGTGTTAATCAACCCGGAAATAACCGAGCGTGACGGCAACACCAGCTATGAAGAGGGCTGTTTATCCGTACCGCAGAATTATGCCTCTGTTGAACGAGCCGCCACTGTTAAAGTGAAAGCACTTGACCGGGATGGCCAGCCGTTTGAACTGACCGCAGACGGCTTATTGGCCATTTGCTTGCAACATGAACTGGATCATCTGCTTGGCAAGTTGTTTATCGATTACCTGTCGCCGCTAAAGCGCGAACGTATTCGCAAAAAACTCGAAAAAGAAGCCAAAATGGCCCAGCGCCACGCGCTGTAATACAGGATACCCAGTGACTCAGTCTTTACGTATTATATTTGCCGGCACCCCCGACTTCGCCGCCCGCCATTTGCAGGCTCTGATTAACAGCGACCATCAGATTGTCGCGGTATATAGCCAGCCCGACCGTCCCGCCGGGCGCGGCCAGAAATTGCAACCCAGTGCAGTAAAGCAACTGGCAATGCAACATCAACTGCCGGTTTATCAGCCAAAGTCGCTGAAAAAAGCCGAGGCCCAGGCAGAACTTGCTGCGCTAAACGCGGATGTGATGGTGGTAGTAGCCTATGGGTTAATATTACCGCTTGCAGTATTACAAAGCCCCCGGCTGGGCTGTATTAATGTCCATGGCTCTTTACTGCCACGCTGGCGTGGTGCAGCACCGATTCAACGAGCGATCTGGGCCGGCGATCAGCAAACCGGTATTACCATTATGCAAATGGATCAGGGTTTAGACACCGGGCCCATGCTAAGTAAAGTTCGTTGTGACATTGGCGCTACCGATACCAGTGCCAGTTTATATGAACGTCTGGCCGGGCTTGGCCCTAAGTCCTTGCTGGATGCGCTGGCGCAACTTCCTGCTTTGCAGGCGCAGGCCCAAGCGCAAAACGATAGTGAAGCCTGCTACGCAGAAAAGCTGCATAAAGATGAAGGCCTGCTCGATTTCACCAAAAGTGCTGAAGCACTCAGCCGGGAAATCCGGGCCTTTAATCCCTGGCCAGCAAGCTATTTGCAACTGCCACAGGGTACCGTAAAAATCTGGCAGGCCAGCTGGTATAGCACCGATCACCGGGCAGCAGCAGGCGACATAGTGGCAGCCAGTAAGAAGGGTATCGAGATTGCGTGTGCCGACGGTGTGTTAGTACTTACTACGCTGCAGCCTCCAGGTAAAAAACCGATGGCTGCTGCCGACTTTCTAAATGGCCGCGCTGACTGGTTTGCGGTTGGCCGCAATGTATTGGCTACCCCCTTGTTGCCAACAACATGAGCCGCGATTGCCGGGCACTGGCTGCCCAATGCTGCTATCAGGTGATTGATCAGGGTCGTTCTTTATCGGATGTGTTACCCAAAGCCCAGCAGCAAATTGTTAACCCGCTGGATAAAGCGCTGCTGCAGGAGATGTGCTTTGGGGTAATGCGCACTCTGCCGCAACTCGAGCAAGTATGCGCGCAATTAATGCAAAAGCCGCTGGTTAAAAACTTCCGGGTACTGCAGTTTTTAATTTATGTTGGTATTTATCAGCTGCACTTTATGCGGGTGCCCGATCATGCCGCCATTAACGCAACGGTAGAGGCTGCCCGCGAGTTAAAAGGCCAGTCACTTACCAAATTAATTAATGGTGTACTGCGCAATGTACAGCGCCAGCCACAGTTATTTGATTTCAACCAGGCCAGCCAGGCCGTGCAGTTTAACCATCCAGGCTGGCTTATCAGCGCGCTACAGGCAGCATATCCCGAGCAGTGGCAAAGCCTGCTCGAGGCTAATCAGCACAAAGCACCGCTCTGGTTACGGGTAAATACCCAGCAAATCAGCACTGAGGCCTTTTGTAGCGCATTGGCTGAAGAAGACATAGCTTACAATCAGCCATTAACTCACCTGCCCACAGCCGTGTTACTTGATACACCCAGTGACGTTACCGCCTTACCAGGCTATCAGCAAGGCTGGTTCTCAGTGCAGGATGCCGCCGCCCAATATGCCGGTTGGTTACTGGCACCAGAAAATGGCCAGCGCATTCTCGATGCCTGTTGCGCCCCGGGTGGCAAAACCTGCCACTTACTGGAACTGGCCCCAGCTGCTAACGTCACCGCGTTAGATAAAGATCCAACCCGGTTGATAAGGGTACAGGAAAACCTGCAGCGGTTAGGTCTGACGGCAAATGTCTTGGCGGCAGATGCGGCCAATCCTGCTAGCTGGTGGGATGGCAAGCTGTTTGACAAGATCTTGCTGGACGTGCCCTGCTCTGCCACTGGTGTCATTCGCCGCCACCCGGATATTCGCTGGTTGCGCAAAAAAAGTGATATAACGCCACTGGTGCAACTGCAACAACAAATTTTGCAACAATGCTGGGCGCTGCTGGCGCCAGGTGGCAAGTTGCTCTACGCTACCTGCAGTGTATTACCAGCAGAGAACCACGAACAAATCAGTCTGTTTTTAAGCCAGAATACGGATGCCAGCTTGCAAACAATGCCTTCGCAACACAATGCTGAGCCTGATGTCGCCGGTAAACCAGGTTGGCAGTTATTACCGGGCCAGCATAACCGTGATGGCTTTTATTATGCGCTACTGCAAAAAGCGCCACAGGATAACCACAGCGGATGAAAATCATTATTTTAGGCTCTGGCCAGGTTGGCGCTACCCTCGCTGAGAACCTGGTCGGTGAACAAAACGACATTACTCTGGTAGACACCAACCTGGATAAATTACGCAACCTGCAGGACAGGTATGATTTACAAGTTGTACATGGCCACGCTTCCCACCCTGACGTGCTGAAAAAAGCCGGCGCTGAAGATGCTGATATGATTGTGGCAGTAACCAACAGTGACGAAGTCAATATTGTTGCCTGCCAGGTTGCCTACAGCATGTTTAATACGCCGCTGAAAATTGCCCGCATTCGTACTAATCAGTACTTAAAATATCGCGACGAGCTGTTTCATAAAGATGATATGCCGGTCGATCACTTTATTGCCCCTGAAGCACTGGTCACTAATTATATCCGGCGGCTAATTGATTACCCCGGGGCCTTGCAGGTGGTGGAGTTTGCTGAAGGCAAAGTAAGCCTGGTCGCAGTAAGGGCCTATTACGGTGGCTTGCTGGTAGGCCATGCTTTGTCGGCGTTAAAAGAGCATATGCCGAACATTGAAACCCGGGTAGCAGCTATTTACCGGCGTGGTAATGCAATTAAACCGTTAGGCACCACTATTATTGAAGCCGATGATGAAGTGTTTTTTGTCGCCGCCACCAAGCATATCCGGGCGGTGATGAGCGAACTGCAAAAGCTGGAACGCAGCTACCGGCGGATTATGATCGCGGGCGGTGGCAATGTCGGTTTTGGCCTGGCCCGGGCACTGGAAAAAACCCACAGCGTTAAACTGATTGAACGTAGTAAAGAGCGTGCTGAGTTCCTGGCATCCAGCCTCGACAGCACCCTGGTGTATGTCGGTGATATTTCTGATCCAGAGCTGCTGGAAGAAGAAAGCGTCGAACAAATTGATGTATTTATTGCCGTGACCAACGACGATGAAGCCAATATTATGTCGGCGATGCTGGCGAAAAGAATGGGCGCCCAGAAAACTATGGTACTGATTAAACGCGGCGCCTATGTTGATTTACTGCAAGGTGGCGAAATCGATATTGCCATCTCGCCACAGCAAGCCACCATCTCCGCATTGCTCACGCATATTCGCCGGGGTGATATTGTTAATGTGTACTCATTACGCCGTGGTGCGGCCGAAGCCATTGAAGCGGTGGTGCGGGGCGACAGCAGTACCAGTAAGGTGGCGGGCAAAGCTATTGGCAACTTAAAATTGCCGCCTGGCACTACCATAGGTGCCATAGTGCGCGGCGATGAAGTATTAATTGCCCACGACAGCACCGTTATTGAAACTGACGACCATGTTATTTTGTTTATGGTGAACAAAAAACATATCGTCGAAGTAGAAAAGCTGTTTCAGGTCAGTGCTATATTTATCTAAACCAGCGCATATCGCCAAACGACATAAAGAGGCAGCTTAGTCGCGCCAGAAGGTTGGCGTAAACAGCACTAATAAGGTAAATATTTCCAGCCGGCCAAATACCATCGCCAGCATCAGCAGCCATTTGGCCGCATCAGGAATTGAGCCAAAGTTGGCGGCGACTTCGCCAAGGCCGGGCCCCAGATTATTTAAGCAGGCAGCGGTGGCAGTAAATGCACTGATATTGTCCATGCCTGTTAGTATCAGTAGCAGCATAATAATGACAAACACCACAGCATAAGCGGCAAAAAAGCCCCATACCGCTTCAACGATCCGGTCTTCTACCGGTCGGCGACCCAGTTTAATGGCATAGACCGCCCGTGGGTGCACCAGACGGTTTAGCTCACGTCTGCCCTGTAAAAACAACAGAAATACCCTGACCACTTTCATGCCACCACCGGTTGAGCCGGCGCAACCGCCAATAAAGCTGGAGAAAATGAGCAATATAGGCAGAAACAGTGGCCAGGTCGAAAAGCCATCGGTAGTAAAACCGGCAGTCGTTGAGATCGACACCGCCTGAAACGCCGCATGGTTCAATGCTTCACCACCGCTTTGGTAAACGTTGGTATTAAGCAGTACTAAAAAGCAAATTAGTACCAGTGTTGCCTGGATGCCTAAAAACACTTTAAATTCCGGATCACGAAAATACGTGGCTACGCTTTTACCGCGCACGGCGGCAAAGTGCAGTGGAAAATTAACCGCGCTGATCAATAAAAACACCACACAAATAGTGTTGATGGTAGCGCTGTTAAAATAGCCGATACTGGCGTCGTAGGTAGAAAAACCGCCAATGGCGACGGTGGAAAAGGCATGGCAAATAGCATCAAATACCGACATACCCGCCAGATAAAATGCCAGCGCGCAGGCAATGGTTAATGCCAGATAAATATACCAAAGGTGCTTGGCAGTATCGGCAATGCGCGGGGTCATTTTATTGTCTTTCACCGGGCCTGGTGTTTCAGCCCGGTACAGCTGCATGCCCCCTACCCCCAACAGTGGCAAAATGGCCACGGCTAACACAATGATCCCCATGCCACCGAGCCACTGCAACTGCTGCCGGTAATACAAAATGGCTTTTGGCAGCGTTTCCAGGCCGGTTAATACCGTTGCGCCCGTGGTGGTCAGGCCGGAGAAGGCTTCAAAGAACGCGTCGGCTACGCCCAAATCAGGGTTACTGGTCAGCAGTAGTGGAATAGCCCCCACAGCGCCCAGTACGGTCCAGAACAGCACCACGATTAAAAAGCCGTCCCGTACTTTCAGCTCAGAGCGATAGCTACGATTGGGGTACCAGATGCTAAAGCCCATGGCCAAACATAACAGGAAAGATAAAATAAAGGGTACACCGGCACCGTCTTTATAACCGTAAGCGACTAACGCCGGCGGGATCATGGTAATGCTGAAAATGGCGATCAGCAGCCCAAGGATCCTAATAATTGAGCGATATTGCATAGCGTCCCTTTAGCCCTGTCAGGCGAGCTGCAAATCCCGGGTCATATTTTCGTTGCGCTCACGATGCACGATAATATTATCTTCAATCCGGATGCCACCAAACTGGCGGAACGCGTCTATTTTGCTCCAGTTAACGCTTGCTGCAGCCTCGGTTTGCTTTAAATCTGCCAGCAGGCTGTCAATAAAGTACAAACCAGGTTCTATGGTAAACACCATGTCAGGCTCAATCAGCCGGGTGCAGCGTAAAAACGGATGGTTCTCTGGCGGCGCAAGATGTGTACCGCGCTCATCCTGCATAAAACCGCCAACGTCGTGCACCTGCAAGCCTAAGTGATGGCCCAGGCCGTGCGGGAAAAAGGTGCGGCTGATGTCCCGCTCGACAATGCTGGCTGGGTCCAGCCGGACAAAATCAAAGTCGTGCAGAATTTGGGCAATACCCTGATGACATTGCAGGTGCAAGTCAGCGTAGTTAATGCCCGGTTTTAAACCATCGACCAGGGTTAACTCTAAGCGGTCTACCGCAGCAATCAGCCCGGCAAACTCATTGTTGCGATCGAAGCTATAGGTACGGGTAATGTCTGCGGCATAACCGTGAAACTCGGCGCCGGCATCAATTAAAAACGAGTGATGTTGCGCTGGTTTTTGCCGCTCCAGCGCGGTGTAGTGCAATATAGCGGCATTCTGGTTCAGGCCGACAATATTGCCATAAGGTACTTCGTTTTCGGTTTGCCCCACCGCCGCCAGATACGCCAGTTGAATATCAAATTCGCTGCCACCGGCATAAAACGCCGCTTTAGCCGCCCGGTGGCCCGCTACCGCCAGCTGATTAGCCTTACGCAAACAGGCGAGCTCATAGCCGGTTTTATACGCGCGGTAAAAGTGCAGGTAACTTAATACCGGCTCGGGGTTAATTTCAGTAAAACCGAGCGCCCGGGCCACTTCCAGGTATTCACCAATATAGGCCAGCCGTGCTTTATCGTATGGCAGTAAGGTTTCTACCTTATTGGCTTTATCCAGCAACTGAATATCAAAATACTCTGCCCAGAAATCAGCCGGCTCGTCGGGTACCTTGTGCCAGAAATCTTTTGGCCGGTAAAATATCAGCTTAGGTTTATTTACGCCGTCCAGCAATAACCAGCAATGCGGGTTATCCACGACAGGCAACCAGGCTTTAAAATGCGGATTCGCTTTAAAAGGGTAATCCATATCGTCCAGAAATTTGCGTTTCGCCTGGCCTGAATGAATCACTAAACCATCCAGATTTTCGCGCGCCAGCACTTGCCGGGTACGCTGTTGTAGTTCGGCAATATGCGCCTGATATAACGCCTGATAACCTGAGTTCATAGCTACCTTTTTCGGTTGTAAGGGTTGATAGGCGCAATAATAGCACTAATCGACTATCACCCCAATCTTCATAGCCACCAGTGGCTTAAAAACATCCTGAGTTACATTCATCCGGATATTATAAATCTGATAATAGGCCATCACCGCCTTGACATACTCGCGGGTTTCCCGGTACGGGATTGTTTCTACCCAGACATCAGCCGGCAACGCATAATCCCGCGGGATCCACTGCATTACCCTGCTATAGCCGGCATTGTAAGCAGCAGTGGCTTTTAACAGGTTACCGTCGTTGCGCCTTTTTAAGTAATTTAAATAATCTGTGCCATAGTCAATATTGGTGACCGGGTTATACAACTGGCGTATCTGTACCTTTTTTTTCGCAATTTCATTGGCAGTACCCGGCATAATCTGCATCAGGCCACGGGCGCCGACCGGCGAGTTGGCATCAGCCATAAAGGAGCTTTCGCGCCTTGCAATCGCCATACTCCACCCCGAGTCGATATTATACTTATCGGCTGATAGCTGCATTTCCTGCTGATAGGCCAACGGAAAGCGCAGCTCAACGTCATCCCAGTAGCCAACGTCGGCCAGCGAAAATATTGCCCGCTCATGCCACTGCAGCTGGCTTGCCAGTTTGGCCGAAGCAATTTTCTGTTGCTCATCAGAGTTATTCTGTAAGTGGTTCCACTCACGCCGCGCCTCAGTTAACCGGCCCAGCGCCAGCCATTGCTGGGCTCGCAACACCGCTGGATGCTGGCGTAATAACGACAGCTCTTCATCGCTTACCTGCACCGGGTTATGCGCTAAGCTTGGTGGTAAGCCCAGCCTGGCTGCTGCCATAAAGCCATAATAATGACGCTGACGGGCTAGCTCGGTAAACTCAGCATTGGCAAGCTCAGTGTTACCCTGCTCTTCCAGTGCCCGGGCCCGCCAGTAGCGCCAGTTAATATCGCCTTGTAATTCAGCCGGTAATTGCTCGACTACGCGTTGCACTTTCGGCCAGTCCAGCTCCCTTAATGCATGCGCTACCTGCCACTGCGCCAGATTAGCATCAAACAGCTCTGCTGGCAGGGTGCCTAACCAATTATCAGCCCGGCTGTCGCCTTTGCTGGCCAACGCTATCGCAAATTGGCGTTGCACGTCTAACCGCTGCGCCCGGGTAAAATAAGGGTCGTTAACATGGCGCTGCCAGGTGGCCAGTGCCTGATCAGGCGAGCGCCAGATCAGACGCTTTAAACCATAGGCCAGCACATCACGCTCGATGATATGTTTACCCGGGAAAAAATTAGCCCGGGCAATCACCGCCGGGTTGCGCCGGGTTTGTTGCCATAAATCGGCTAAGTATTGCTCGTTGGCAGGCAACAGGGTTTTTAAATAGGGTATTAGTTCTGCCTGGCCGCCCTCAGCAGACAGTTGGATCCGCCGTTGCACAGTAGCACTCTGCAGCGGGTTAGCAGTGCGCCAGGCCGTAAACAACGGGTCGCAGGCGCGCGGTTTCGATTTGCCCTGGGTCCATAGCTGTTGGGTCTGCTGCCAAATCTCAGTGTTGCTCAAGGCTTTGGTTTGCAGCTGAAAGCGCAAAGCCAGACATTGCAGCTCAGCATCGGACGAGCCGGGGAAATTTGCCAGATAACGCGCAGCCTGATTTTGCTCGGCCAGGCGCAGTAACCAGGGTTTACGGAGCGGCCAGTCCATGGGCGTACCTTGATACTCGGCGAGAAACGCCTCAATGGCATCGTGAGCATTTAATTGTTGTTGCAGCCGCCTTAAGCGTAGATAAGGCTGTAACGGATAATCAGCCATTTCAGCCAGCCAGGTGTCGGCCTGGTCACGACTGACATTGCCAATACTTTGCTCCAGCGTAACAAAGCGCTGACGCTGTTGTGGTAATTTATCCTGATCAGCCGCATGGGCTGTAAATGCGCAGGACACCACTGTTGTCGTTACAACGGTGGCTATGATTAATGAACGAAAAGCTATCACGATTTACCTCTGGATCCAGCGAAAGACAGAAAAACAACTATAGTTAGTGGCACGGTTTGGCTGGGTTTCCCCACCTTTTTCAAACACCTGTTTAAATAACGGTTGAAATTTTTAGTAAAGCACGACACACTGAACCTGTTAACCTCATCGTACCAGTTGCGACAACCACCCAACAACGCGACCAAGGAGCATATTTATGATTTACCAGAGTGACACCATCAGTGTTGAATACATTAAACCTGGTATCGCCCGCTTTACCTTTGCTGCCACAGGCTCTGTTAATAAGTTTGATCAACAAACCCTGACTGATTGTAAGGCAGCGTTAGATAAGCTGCATAGCGACAGTAACCTGAAAGGCGTGATCTTTACCAGTAGCAAGGACACCTTTATTGTCGGCGCGGATATCACTGAATTCTTAAGTACTTTCCAGCGCCCGGAAGCTGAATTGGTACCCTGGATTAAACAAGCCTCTGATATTTTTGATTTATGCGAAGACCTGCCTGTTCCGACCGTGGTCGCGATAAAAGGTTTCGCACTGGGTGGTGGTTGTGAGTGGACCCTGGCCTGTGATTACCGGGTAGCCGATACCAGTACCCGGATTGGCCTGCCCGAAGTAAAACTGGGTTTAATGCCCGGTTTTGGTGGCACAGTGCGCTTGCCGCGGATTATTGGTGCTGACAATGCAATGGAATGGATCACCACCGGTAAAGACCACAGTGCTGACCAGGCGCAGAAAGCCGGCTTAATTGACGCGGTCGTGGCGCCGGAAAAACTACAAGCTGCCGCACTAAGCGTATTAGAAGACGCCATTGCCGGCAGCCTGAACTGGCAGAAAAAACGGGCAGTGAAGCTGCAACCGTTAAAACTGAATAAAATTGAAGCCACCATGAGCTTCAGCACCGCCAAAGGCATGGTCTTCGCTACTGCGGGTAAACATTACCCAGCACCAATGGCTGCGGTACAAACCATTGAAGCCGCCGCCACCTTAGACCGCGCCGGCGCTATGGCGCTGGAAAACGCGGGCTTTGCCAAACTGGCGAAAACCGATGCTGCTACCGCCCAGGTTGGCCTGTTTTTAAATGACCAGCTGATAAAAAGTAAAGCCAAAAAAGCCGGCAAAGTGGCCACTAAAACCGTTAAAAAAGCGGCTGTATTGGGCGCGGGCATTATGGGCGGCGGCATTGCCTACCAGTCAGCGCTAAAAGGCGTGCCGGTGGTGATGAAAGACATCGCCGACAAAGCACTGGCACTGGGCATGGGCGAAGCCAGCAAATTACTGAGTAAGCAGGTGGAGCGCAACAAGCTCGATGTCGCTGGCATGGCCAAAGTGATTGCCAGCATTACCCCCACCCTAAGCAACGAGCTGGTAAAAGACGTTGATATCGTGGTAGAGGCGGTCGTTGAAAACCCGAAAATTAAAGGCGCCGTGTTAAAAGAAGTGGAAAGCTTACTTAGCGATGATGCCATTTTAACCTCGAACACCTCGACCATATCCATTAATGCGCTGGCAAAGAATTTAAGCCGGCCGCAAAACTTCTGCGGCATGCACTTTTTCAACCCGGTACACCGCATGCCATTGGTAGAGGTTATTCGTGGTGAGCACACCAGCGATGAAACCGTGGCTGCCGTGGTGGCCTATGCCGCCAGAATGGGCAAATCGCCCATCGTGGTGAACGACTGCCCGGGCTTCTTTGTTAACCGGGTACTGTTCCCCTACTTTGCCGGCTTTAGCAAGCTGGTGCTGGACGGCGCCGATTTCGCACAAATTGATAAAGTAATGGAAAAACAGTTTGGCTGGCCAATGGGCCCGGCCTACTTGCTGGATGTAGTCGGTTTAGATACCGCCTTCCATTGTACCGACGTGATGGCTGACGGTTTCCCGAGCCGGATGGCAAAACTGGACAATGATCCGGTAGCCGCCATGTATAAAGCCGACCGTTATGGCCAGAAAAATGGCCTGGGTTTCTACGCGTACAGTAAAGATGCCAAAGGCAAGCCGAAAAAAGATATCGATCCGAAAAGCCTGGCATTGCTGGCCGGCATTGCTGCTGACAAACAAGAGTTCAGCGCCGATGAGATTATTGCCCGGGTAATGGTGCCGATGATTAACGAAACTATTCGCTGCTTAGAAGAAGGCATAGTACAAAGCGCTGCCGAAGCAGATATGGGGCTGATTTTCGGCCTGGGCTTCCCGCCGTTCCGTGGCGGCCCGCTGCGTTATGTCGACACCCTAGGTTTAGCCAACTTTGTTGCCCTGGCCGATAAATACGCTCATTTAGGCGAAATTTATCAGGTTACAGATAAAACCCGCGCCATGGCCGCCAACGGCCAGCGTTTCTTCCCGGTTTAAGCGCAGGAGCAGAATAATGAAAAACGCTGTAATAGTAGATTGTATCCGCACCCCAATGGGGCGCTCTAAAAATGGTATGTACCGTAATGTCCGCGCCGAGCAGTTATCTGCGCATGTGATGGCATCACTGCTGGAACGCAACCCGGCGTTAAACCCGAGTGACATCGACGACATAATCTGGGGCTGCGTACAGCAAACCCTGGAGCAAGGCTTTAACGTGGCGCGTAATGCCTCATTGTTAGCCGGCATTCCGCATTCGGTACCCGCTGTTACCGTCAACCGCTTATGCGGCTCATCAATGCAGGCATTACACGATGCGGTGCGAGCGATTCAAACCGGCATGGGCGAGGTGTATTTAATTGGCGGCGTTGAGCATATGGGCCATGTGCCAATGAACCACGGCGTCGATTTTCACCCGGGTTTATCCACCACTATTGCCAAAGCCGCCGGCATGATGGGCTTAACCGCCGAATTGCTGGGTAAAATGCACGGCATCAGCCGGGCGCAGCAGGACGAATTTGGCGCCCGCTCGCACCGCTTAGCGCAAGAGGCCAGCGAGCAAGGCCGCTTTAAAAATGAAATTATCCCGACCGAAGGCCATGACGCTGACGGCGTATTAAAGCTGATGGATTACGACGAAGTGATTCGCCCGGAAACCACGGTAGAAACCCTCGGCCAGTTACGCCCGGTATTCGACCCGGCCAATGGTACAGTAACCGCAGGCACCTCGTCTGCGTTATCGGACGGCGCCTCTGGCATGCTGGTAATGAGCGAAGATAAAGCCAAAGCCTTAGGCTTACCTATCCGAGCCTATGTGCGTGGTATGGGCGTGGCCGGTTGCGACCCGTCTATTATGGGTTACGGCCCGGTACCTGCGTCGAAAAAAGCGCTGCAGATGGCTGGCTTAACCATTAACGATATCGACTTTGCCGAGCTGAACGAGGCGTTCGCTGCCCAGGCGCTGCCGGTAATGAAAGATTTAGGTTTAATGGAAGTAGCCGAGCAAAAAGTAAACCTGAACGGCGGCGCCATTGCGCTGGGCCACCCACTGGGCTGTTCAGGTTCACGCATCAGCACCACCTTAATCAACGTAATGGAAGATAAAGGCGGCAAGTTTGGCCTGGCTACCATGTGTATTGGTTTAGGCCAGGGCATTGCTACCGTTTTTGAAAGGCCATAGTTTGAGCGGCCATAAGCTGGCAGCTTTAAGCACAATCGCATAGAATAAGGGCCGTTTTTACGGCCCTTTTTTGTTGCGTGCTATTCAGGCAACGGTTGTAGGTTGACTAAAAGATTATCGGAGTAACGATGGACCCGCTTTTTAACAGCGCCACCCAAACCCTGGATGCCTTAGGCCTGCGCTGCCCCGAGCCGGTAATGATGATCCGCTTAACTATCCGCAAAATGCAGGTGGGTGATACCTTACTAATTATCGCCGACGACCCGGCCACCACCCGCGATATCCCGGCTTTCTGCCGCTTTATGGATCACGAGTTACTGGCCAGCGATACCACAGAGCTGCCGTATCGGTATGTGGTGAAAAAGGTTAGTAGCTAATACCTATTAGGCCAGGATCTGTAAGCCTTTTTTAGCTACCAGATTTAGCAGCTTTAAAGACGGACCGTTTGGCTTTTTCTGACCCTGCTCCCACTTTTGCACTGTCGATTTACTGGTATTCAAATAGGCCGCAAACACTCCCTGGCTGGCTTTATTACGGGTGCGGATTTGTTTAATTTGCTCGGCACTAAACTCCTCAACAACCGGCAGGCATAGCGCTTCTATCTCACGCAGAGTCGTATCTTTCATTACCCCGGCGTTATAAAAATCCTGCGCCGTTTCCTGCACCATATCTAAAATTGATTTATTCATCAGCGTTAATCTCAAATAATGTGCCTGCGACCAACAACCTTACACCTTTTGTTACAATCGCTTGCAAAGCGCCGCTTGACTTAAAAACCTTGGTTTTATACCGTTGCTGTTGAGTTAATGCTATGGAGTAGCAAGTGATGTTGTGGCCGTTAATTAAAGATTCGGTGCCGCTTAAAGCGATAATACTACTGGTTTTAATGCTGCTGCTGTGGTGGTTTAACTGGTATACCGCAGGGACGGTATTGCTACTGTTAATTGCTGACATCGTAGTCAGCTTCAGTTTAACCCCGGCAAATAAGGGCGAATTTGTTTTTAGCAAAGATATTCAACGCTTATTCTCTATTGATGGCAGCTGGTTGCAGGTGGCCATGGACAGGGCCAGAATCAGCGATATTAAACAACTTAACCTGTATCAGAAAGACCAGCTGGCCTATGTAGATTTTAAGCTGAATCAGAATATGCAGGTGCGCTATAAGTTTCCGCTGCAACAATACCAGCCATTGTTACAGTGGCTGCAACAACATTTGCCACAAACGCAAATAATTACAGGGTTTAAAAGTTAACTTTGTGGCGGGGTGTTAGAGCCATAACTTGCCACTAAGATTTTTTTTGTAGCAAGTTGCAACTTTAACTGGCAGCACGCCTCCTGAATGCTATGTTTGTGATTCACCCTTTGCAATTTGGAGCGACACACTATCATGCCAGCGCATTATTCTGCAGAACTTGAGCAACTTCGCAGTACTTTTCATAGCCCTGAAATCAATGATACCGAGGCCAGGCAGCAGCTATTACAGTGTTGTATTGATGGCTTGCAGATCCAGCAAGTTGGCTTGTGGCACTTTGCCGATCATGACTTATTACGCTGTCAGCTGCTGCTGGATAAAGACTATGGTTTTTCACAGGAAGCTTTGCTGGTTGACCGCTGGAGCTTTCCTGGTTATTTTGCCGCGCTTGATCAGAAAAAAGTAATCCGGGCAGTCGATGCGCTGAATGACCCGGCCACCAGAGAGTTAGCCGATTTATTTCTAAAACCATTTAATATCAAATCATTACTTGATGTACCCATATACGCTGACGATACATTAACCGGTATTATTTGCTGTGAACAAACTGCGGTAACAAAACACTGGACTGAAGAAGAAGTGGCTTTTGCTATAGCGCTGGCCGACTTATACCGTTTACGCTTTAGCTAACGCCATGCGCTTTAACTGACTGAATTGCAACACCTCGACTGTTCTGTGCTAGGATAATAAAAAAACGGAGATGTGGCTGTTGCAGGCAACCCTGAGTAAAGATAGCACCCAGCAGGCAGGTAAAATTGACGCCCGTCGCCGGCGTTATATCTTGTTTTTTGTCAGCTATATTACCTCTAGCGTAATGTTTTTTTATGGTTTTAAAAATTTCTATGCCGAGCAGGTGTTACTACCCGCTATCCTGTTTGGTACCGCTGCCGCCTTTCTGATTAATATCAGCTACTTTCGCTGGTCAGGCAACTTAAACCTGGCCTGTAATATTGAAGCCTTGCTGGTTGGCTGTTTTGTATTAAGCCTGGTTTATCAGGGTGGCTTTAATAATACTGCCTTGTACTGGGTGTTTCCTTTTCCCGCTATTCTATTTGGCTTGCTGGGCGTTAAAAAAGCCCTGTTCAGTAATGGCCTGTTACTCATAGTACTAGCACTGATGTTGTTCGTCCCTGAGCTGATTATGGCCGAGTATAAAGAAGCGGAGGCCAGCCGCTTTATTGCCTCCTTGTTAATCGTCATTATTGTTTGCTGGATCAACGACCATTATCGTGAGCGCAGCCACGAAGCCATGGAGCTACTGCAACAAAGCAAAGAGATACAGGCCAATACCGACCCGCTAACCTTGCTGCTGAACCGCCGTTTTATCGACTCGTCATTAAACTTTAGCCTGCAGCAGCAAGCCGATGCTTTGTTACCCATGGCCGTGATTATTTGTGATATTGACCATTTTAAACAACTTAACGATCAGTACGGCCATGCCGCAGGCGATGCCGTATTGCGCCATCTGGCCAGCCTGTTTCGCAATAATCTGCGCCAGCAAGACATTGCCTGTCGGATCGGCGGCGAAGAGTTTCTGTTTTTTCTGCCAAAAACCCCTGTTGACGCCGCGCTGCAGGTGGCCGAAAAAATTCGCCACGCCCTGCTTGATAACCCACTGCAACTCGAGCAACTCGCCTTACCGGTTAGTGCCAGCTTCGGAGTTGCCAGTTGTATCAATAGCGACAGTCTGGCGGCGGCCATTGAACATGCCGATAAACAGCTGTATCAGGCTAAAAACAGCGGGCGCAACCGGGTGTGTTAGGCCCGGTGTCGGGCTGTTGTACAAACTTACTGCTTTGTCAGTCTTGCTACCGCCAGCTCCAGCCGTTTTAGCTCACGCAGGGTTGAGCTGCGATGGCTCTCCAGCCAGATCCACAGTTTAATGCCAACCTGGCCCTGAAAGGCCAGTAGTAACAGCACCCCCCAAAACAATTGTTGCTCAGCCGCTACGGTGAAAAACTGGTAGCCACAGTAGAAAATAGCCACGGCCAGCACTATCGCCAGCACATAGGCAATGGCCATAATGCTGCCTAAGCCGCCTTTAAAACCTGATGCCAATACCTTATCCAGCCCCTGCTCTTCGCGCATCAGCTTGTCCAGCTCTGCCGCCTGGTGGGCTAACTGCTGCTTAATATCGTTATCGATGTTCATATGCTGTTCCTTATTGTGCCTGCAACTGCTGTTGCAACTGCTGTCGTGCCCGGTGCAAACGTGATTTCACCGTGCCGGTTGGTATTTCAAGAATTAACGCTATCTGGCTTAACTCTAATTCGTGCAAGTAATGCAGCTGTAACACCAACCGCTCATCCACTGCCAACTGCGCCATTGCTTTTGCCAAGTCGCTGTTAGCAGCATGCTGCTGGGTATAGTCCGGGCCGCTGGCGGCGATTAGCTCAGCATCATCAATTGGCTGCTGTTTTTGGCTCGCCACTTGCTTCTGATAATCCAGCACTTCCCAGCGCACTGCCCGGTACAACCAGCTGGTAAACACCGCCGGGTCATTTAAGCGGCCAATCCGCTGGCTTACCTTTAACCAGACGTTTTGCACCAGGTCTTCCGCCACTGCCGGATTAGCCAGCAAATAAGCCGCAAACCGGCGTAAGTCACGGTGATAATGCTGGTATAACAAGCTAAACGCCCGCCTATCGCCCCCTTGCATGGCCAGCACCAGTAAATCGAGTTGCGCCTGCTGCATTCTTGCCCTTAATCTTGTTATTGCCTGTAACAGACGATGCGAAAACGGTTCAGGTTCACGCTATATAGCTTTTACTTTTCAATTCTCTCAGCCTAGGTTACGTCTACCACAATTGCTACCAAACATTCAGTTCTGAAAATATTTAGCCAAACGACTTGCTAATTAGAATTACAGGTGTAATCTTACTTGAATTACAAGTGTAATCTTAGGTGGCATTATGGCAATAGACATTAGCAATACAGAGCTTGAAGTGATGCAGGCAATCTGGCAAACGCAGCCCTGCACGGCAACCGAGGTGATTCTCTACTTGCAGCAACAGAAAGACTGGCACGAAAAAACCGTAAAGACCTTACTTAACCGACTGGTAAGCAAAGCAGCCCTTAGCTATGAAATGCAAGGTCGGGCCTATTTATATAGCGCACGTATAGCACAGCAAGATTATCAACAACTTGCCAGTGGCAGCTTTGTTCAAAGACTGTTCGCGGGGCGGGTGGCACCATTGGTGGCAAGTTTTGCCCGCAAAAATGAGCTGAGTGCCGCTGACTTAGCCGAGTTAAAACAACTGGTGGCAGAGCTGGAACAGCAGCAGGAGGATAAGTCATGATCTCGTGGCTATGGCAAAGCAGCCTTTTGCTGGCAGTGCTCAGTGGCTTGCTACTGTTGGCTCATCCCCTGCTGTTAAAGTGGCTTGGTGCCCGCAGCTGTTATTCTCTATGGCTGGCGCTGCCTGTTGCTGTATTTTTACCGTTGTTACCTGCCATTAATGTCGCTGCCAGCCTGAACGTTGCGGCTGTTGATACGATGTTGGTCACAGCGGGGAAGTTACAACAACAACTGGATATGAGTTCTGACCTGTCAGGCTTAAATTGGCTCTGGCTAACCGGCGCAGTGCTGCTGGCGTGCTGGTGCCTGCTGAGTGTAATCCAGCTAAAACGTCAGCTTAACCATTGCCGGCAGCAAAAACGCGGTAAGCTCTGCTACTACATCAGCCGCACACAGCAAGGGCCTGCTATTTTTGGTCTGCTTCGGCCACAGCTGATACTTCCCGCTAATTTTCGGCAGCGCTTTAGCCGCCAGCAACGCAGCTTGATTTTGCAGCACGAGCTGCGCCATTGGCAACGTGGTGATTTACACGCT
Organism: Arsukibacterium ikkense; assembly: GCF_000987775.1. Classification (GTDB taxonomy): domain Bacteria; phylum Pseudomonadota; class Gammaproteobacteria; order Enterobacterales; family Alteromonadaceae; genus Alishewanella; species Alishewanella ikkense. Next base: position 166,248 of record NZ_LAHO01000006.1, on the reverse strand, counting down.
AACTTACTGGCTATTACCCTGCTTTGCCTGTTCTGGTTTCACCCGCTGTTGTGGCTGGCGTACCGGCGCTACCGTGCTGATCAGGAATTAGCCTGCGATGCTGATGTATTACAACAGCAACCCGTTTCAACGCAGTTTTGCTATGCCAATGCGCTGTTGGCAGCAATGCAGTCTGTTCCTGAGCCATCAGCGACCTTTCAACCATTTTGTCATCATTACGGAGCGAAACAATCGATGAAAGAACGTCTTTTACAACTTAAACAACAGCATGGTGCCAGTAAAGCACCCACCTTGATTCTGCTTGCTAGCTTATGTGTTGCGGCAGTCTTTTGGCAGCAGCCATTACAGGCTGATAACCTCGCCACGACAGCTAAGGCAGGCCCGAAGCCCGTAGTGCTTATCGAACCCAGATACCCAATAAAGGCGGTTGAAAACCGTATCGAAGGTTTAGTGCAATTAAAGTTTAATGTCGAGCCCGACGGTTCAACCAGTGACATAGTGGTTATTCAAGCACAGCCTGAAGGCGTGTTTGAGAAAGAGGCGGTCAGAGCGCTGCAACAGTGGCGCTATAAGCCAACGGCTGATGCAGCAGCCAATAAGGGAGTACAAGTACAACTAAACTTTGCACTTGATCATGATCCTGATTCAGATATTGAACAGTTTGAGGTCAGACCTAAGCTCTGAATAGCAAAAAGCCAGCGGTTAAGCTGGCTTTTTTATTTCAGAAGCTGAAGCCTGTATTACTGTAAGACAGAAATATCGGCCACTTGCAGAAACAATTCACGCAGTTGCTGTAACAGCGCTAAGCGGTTAAAGCGCACTGCATTATCCTCGGCATTCACCATTACCTGGTCAAAAAAGCTGTCGATCACGCTGCGCATACCGGCTAAATGAGCCAGGCTGTCGCTATAACTGTGGCCTTCAGCCTGATAAGCCTGTTCAGCCGTTATTGCCTGATAAAGTGCTTGCTCTGCGCTCTCTTGCAGTAAGTTAGTGCTTACTTGTTTCGGGATAGCTTCGGTTACTTTGGCCAGTATATTCGCCACCCGCTTATTGGCTGCTGCCAGGGCCGCTGCGGCGTCCAGTTTGCTGAATGCAGCCACTGCACTTACCCGCCGGTCAAAGTCGCTCGGGCTGGTCGGCCTGCGCGCTAACACTGCCTGAATAACATCAACCGCATAGCCTTCATCCTGATACCAGGCGCGGAAGCGGCCGAGCATAAAGTCCAGTACTTCGTCGGCAACTTTAGGGTTAGTTAACTTGCTGCCAAAAGTTTGCTGGCTAAAGCCAATCAGCTCAACCAGATCCAGCGGTAACTGCTTTTCCACCATAATCCGCAGCGCGCCAATGGCGGCCCGGCGCAGCGCGAACGGGTCTTTATCGCCTTTAGGTATCTGGCCAATGCCAAAAATACCCACTAAAGTATCCAGCTTATCGGCTATCGCCACCGCCGCACCCTCTAACCGACTCGGTAACTGGTCGCCGGCAAAGCGCGGCATATACTGCTCGTTCAATGCCAGAGCCACAGCTTCGCTTTCACCATCCAGCCTGGCATAGTGCATGCCCATAATGCCCTGCACTTCCGGGAACTCACCCACCATATTGGTCATTAAATCAGTCTTCGACAATAAGCCGGCCCGCTCTGCTGCCGCCGGCTCAGCACCAATTTTGGCTGCGACAAAACCTGCAACCTTGCTAATGCGCTCTGACTTTTCAGCCAGGGTACCGAGCTGCTGCTGGAATAATACGGTTTTCAAGCTGTCGAGCCGGTCAGCCAGTTTGGTTTTACGATCAGTGTTAAAGAAGAACTCGGCATCGGCCAAACGCGGCCGTACCACTTTCTCATTACCGCTGATAATTTGCTGCGGATCTTTACTGTCGATATTGGTCACAAAGATAAACTTGTTGATTAACTTGCCCTGCTTATCAAGTAACGAGAAGTATTTCTGGTTATCTTTCATCGTTGAAATTAGCGGCTCGGCCGGTACCTGCAGGAAGCTTTGCTCAAAGCTGCCCACTAATACCACAGGCCACTCCACTAAAGATGCCACCTCTTCCAGCAAGGCGTCATCCATTTGTGCCACTGCACCTAAGCTGTCAGCGGTTGCTTGCACTTGTTTGGCAATGGTCGCTTTACGCTGCTGATAGTCAGCGACCACATAGGCCTGCTGTAAGGTCGGCAAATAGGCATCAGCATTGGCTATTGTAACTAACGCCGGGGCATGAAAACGATGGCCATAACTTTGGTTGCTGCTGCGGCGGCCCAAAATAGTGGCGGGCACAATGTCGTTGCCATACAGCATGACAATGGTATGTACCGGCCGGATAAACTCGGCGTCCGAGCTGCCCCAGCGCATAGGTCGGGCTATCGGTAATTTGGCCAGCGCCGCTTTAATAATTTCCGCTAACAAGGCCACGGTATTCTGCCCAGGCTGCAGCTGCTTATGCAGCAACCAGGCGCCTTTATCGGTTTCCAGCCGCTCGGCTTGCTCAACGCTAATACCGCAACCTGCTGCCCAGCCGGCCGCAGCCTTGGTAGACTTACCGTCTGTGTCAAAGGCCGCGGCAATAGCTGGGCCACGCTTCTCTACCACTTTATCGGCCTGGCTGGCAGCAAGGCCATTTACCCGCACCGCTAAGCGCCGCGGAGCAGCGTACCAGACGATGTCGCCATGGCTTAATTGCTGTTTTGCCAGCTCACTGCCAATATTATCGGCGAATGCTGTTGCCAGCGTTTTAAGGGCTTTAGGTGGCAACTCTTCAGTGCCAATTTCTACCAGAAAATCTTGTGCGCTCATTTAGCCTCCTGCTGCGGTTGCTGGCCATTTTTACAAAGCGGAAAGCCCAGCTTTTCCCGGCTGGCAAAATAGGCTTCGGCACAGGCTTTGGCTAAGGTACGCACCCGCAGAATATAGCGCTGGCGCTCGGTTACCGAAATGGCATGGCGCGCATCCAGCATATTAAAGGCATGTGATGCTTTCATTACTTTTTCATAGGCCGGCAACGCCAGGCCCTGCTCTATCAGGTAATGGCTTTCTTTTTCACACTGATCAAACTGGGCAAATAACGCCGCTACATCAGCATGTTCAAAATTATAGGTCGACTGCTCTACTTCATTCTGATGAAACACATCACCATAGGTGACCAGGCCGAGCGGGCCGTCGGTCCAGACCAGATCATATATAGAATCAACACCCTGGATATACATAGCCAGCCGCTCTAGGCCGTAGGTAATTTCGCCGGTAACCGGCCGGCATTCTAAGCCACCCACCTGCTGGAAGTAAGTAAACTGGGTTACTTCCATGCCGTTTAACCATACTTCCCAACCCAGACCCCAGGCGCCCAGTGTCGGCGATTCCCAGTTATCTTCAACAAAGCGGATGTCATGCACCAGGGTATCAATCCCCAGCTCACGCAGCGAGCCTAAATACAGCTCCTGAATATTGTCGGGTGACGGTTTTAAAATCACCTGAAACTGATAGTAATGCTGTAAGCGGTTCGGGTTTTCACCATAACGGCCATCGGTCGGCCTGCGGCACGGCTGGACATAGGCCACATTGGTCGGTTCTGGCCCTAGTGAACGCAAAAATGTCATAGGGTGAAAGGTACCGGCCCCCACTTCTAAATCCAACGGCTGCACAATAACACAGCCCTGTCGCGCCCAGTAATCCTGCAGAGCTAAGATCAGGCCCTGAAAGGTTTTAATATCGTATTTATGCATGCGCTGCTAACTCGCTAAAATGACTGAGGGGCCGTAGCCCCTGTCGTGTTATGTGGTGAAAAGTTATACGTCTAAGTTGGCTACGTACAACGCATTCTCTTCAATAAAGGCGCGGCGTGGCTCAACGTGGTCGCCCATCAGGGTAGCAAACAGCTGGTCGGCGCCCACGGCATCTTCAATGGTTACCTGCAGCATCCGCCGGTTTTGTGGGTCCATAGTGGTTTCCCACAGCTGGTCCGGGTTCATCTCACCCAATCCTTTATAACGCTGAATATACAAACCGCGTTTTGATTCAGCCATTAACCAGTCCAGCGCTTCAACAAAGGTTTCTACCGGTTTCACTTTTTCGCCACGGCGGATAAAAGCACCCTCTTCAATCAGATCACGAATTTCGTCGCCTAAAGTTACAATGTTCTGATAATCGCGTGAGGTTATAAAGTCATAATGCAGCGCGTACTCGTTATCGATACCATGCTGACGAATAATGATTTTCGGCTGGAATAAGTGCCGTTCGCGATCTTCAATCACATCGTACTTATAGCTGGAGCCGTCGCCTTCTTTGTCGTCTAAGCGCTTGGCCAGGGTTTTTACCCATGCTTCTACCACGGCTTTATCTTTCACGTTGTCCGGGCTTAAACCGGTAACATAAATAAGCTCGTTTAGCAGATTAAACGGGATTTTGCGGCTCAAGCGGTTAATGACCGCTGTCACTTTATGGTACATGCGTACCAATTTTTCCAGATGCTCACCGCCAATGCCTGGGGCTTCGGCGTTAACATGCAGGCTGGCTTCATCCAGCGCCAGGGTGGTTAAGTATTCCACCAGTGACGGTTCATCTTTAATATATTGCTCTTGCTTACCCTTTTTCACTTTAAACAGTGGCGGCTGTGCAATGTAAATATAGCCACGCTCAATCAGCTCCGGCATTTGCCGGTAGAAGAAAGTCAGCAACAAGGTGCGAATGTGCGAACCATCGACGTCGGCATCGGTCATTAATACGATGCTATGGTAGCGGGTTTTGTCCGGGTTATATTCTTCCCGGCCAATGCCACAACCCAATGCCGTGATCAGAGTACCGACTTCCTGCGAAGACAACATCTTGTCAAAGCGGGCTTTCTCCACGTTCAGAATTTTACCTTTCAGTGGCAAAATGGCCTGATTTTTCCGATTGCGTCCCTGCTTGGCTGAACCGCCTGCTGAGTCACCCTCTACAATATACAGTTCTGAAAACGCCGGGTCTTTTTCCTGACAGTCGGCCAGCTTACCTGGCAAACCAGCAATATCCAGCGCGCCTTTGCGCCGGGTCATTTCCCGGGCTTTACGGGCCGCATCACGCGCCCGCGCGGCATCGACAATTTTACCTACGATGATTTTTGCATCGCCTGGGTTTTCCAGCAGGTATTCGTTTAGCTTCTCGCCCATAATACCTTCAACGGCAGAGCGAACTTCACTGGATACCAGCTTATCTTTGGTTTGCGAGCTGAATTTCGGATCAGGCACCTTCACGCTGACCACAGCTGTCAGGCCTTCACGGGCGTCATCACCTGACGCCTGCACCTTCATTTTCTTGGCGTAACCTTCGTGCTCAATATAGTTATTCAGCACCCGGGTTAAGGCGCCACGAAAGCCGGCTAAGTGAGCACCGCCGTCGCGCTGTGGAATATTGTTGGTAAAGCAGAATACATTTTCCTGGTAGCTATCGTTCCACTGCATGGCCACTTCTACTGAAATGCCATCGTCGCGCTGATCCGTAAAATAGAAAGCTTTCGGGTGAACACTGGTTTTGCTGCGATTCAGATATTGTACAAAAGCTTCTATACCGCCTTCATATTTAAAGTGGTCTTTTTTGTCGTTGCGCTCGTCAGCCAGAATAATACTTACACCGGAGTTCAGGAAGGACAGCTCGCGCAGCCGCTTGGCCAGAATATCGTAGTGATAGTCGATGTCGCTAAATACCGTAGGGCTTGGCCAGAAGCGGATGGCGGTGCCGGTATCTTCCGTTTCTCCAATCACCGCTAACGGCGCTTGCGGTACACCTAAGTGATAAATCTGGTTGAATACCTCACCTTTACGGCGGATGGTTAACTCTAATTTGTCGGACAAGGCGTTAACCACAGAAATACCCACACCGTGCAAACCGCCGGAGACTTTATAAGAGTTCTCGTCAAATTTACCACCAGCATGCAATACGGTCATAATAACTTCTGCCGCCGAAACACCCTCTTCATGCATTTCAGTAGGCACTCCGCGGCCATTGTCGCGTACCGACACCGAACCATCGCTATGAATCGTTACCCAGATATCGGTGCAGTAACCCGCCAGCGTTTCGTCAATAGAGTTATCAACTACCTCGAACACCATATGGTGCAAGCCAGTGCCGTCATCGGTATCACCGATATACATGCCTGGTCTTTTACGAACGGCATCCAGCCCTTTTAATACTTTAATACTTGAGGAATCGTAATTATGTTGTTCGGCCATCTTCGTCTGTCCGTGCTGTTATCTGACCGTGTTCCACGTGAAACATTTTGCTGCGCGCGGCAGCAATATAAGGTGAAACCTGATCAGCATTAATTGCAGTAATAAATACCTGTGAATTAATCTGGGTTAAATACTCAAAAACAACTTGGGTAGAACTGCTATCCAGTTCTGACGCCAAATCGTCAATTAACAATAACGGCTGTTTATTGCCACTATTACTAATTACATTGTTCTGGGCGATTTTAAGTGCAAATAATAACACTTTTAGCTGGCCGCGGGATAATACTTCTTCCACACTCAGCAGGGCTTTTTTCAACTTTAAATCGGCTTTTTGCGGGCCGTACTGGCTAAAGCCCTGCCGGCAATCTTGTTCAAAATTCTGTTTCAATAAATCCAGTAGTGCCTGCTCGCTGTTAATCCGCTCCGGCCAACCGCTTTGCAGTTGCATACTTACATCGGCCAGTAAGGGGTTGGCTGCCACCAACTGGCTGTATGCTTGGTTCAACTGGTCAATGTATTGCTGGCGCTGCTTATGTAGTTGCCAGGCCAGGCTGGCAAATTGCTGGTCCCAGTATGCAAATTCATCATCATAACGCCGCCGTTGCTTTAGCAAAGAGTTACGTTGTTTCAGTACCCGACTAAACTGTGACCATACCGGAAAAAAACCAGGTTCCACGTGGAACACACCCATATCAAAAAACTGCCGGCGTTCTTTTGGCCCACCAAAGAATAGCCGAAAACTATCCGGGGTTAACAACTGCACGGGCAGCAGGCTGGCAAATTCAGCCAGCCGCTGCACGTTAGCACCATTAAGCCGCAGCAGCAATTCTGCCGAGCGATTACGCTGTAAGCCTAAACTATAACTTTGCTGATTATTGCTGACCTTGGCATGCAGAGTAAAATGATCGGCGTCGTCTTTAATCAATCGCTGATGCGCCCGACTGCGAAACGAACGGCCATGGGCTAAATAGTAAATGGCTTCGAGCAGGCTGGTTTTACCACTGCCATTCTCGCCATATATAAGGTTAAACTCAGGATGCGCAGTTAACGCCAGCGCCGGCATATTGCGGAACTGGCTTAACTGCAAAGACAACAATGCCATTATTTACAGGCGCATCGGCATAACAACATAAGACGCACCCTCATTGCCAACACCCTCAATTAAGGTACTGGAGTTAGCGTCATTTAAATGCAAAATTACCAGGTCGGTATTTAGGGTATTTAGTACATCCAGCATATAACCGACATTAAAGCCGATTTCCAGTATGTCACCTTCGTACTCTACTTCTATCACTTCTTCTGCCTGTTCATGCTCAGGGTTATTAGCCATGATTTGCAGTTCGTTGTTATTCAGGGTAAAGCGCACGCCCCGGTATTTTTCATTAGATAAAATTGAAGCGCGGGTACAGGCATCTTTCAACACCGGCCGATGAGCCGTAACTAACTTGGTACTATTGCGTGGCAGCACCCGGCGATAATCCGGAAAGCGACCATCTATCAGCTTACTGCTAAAGGTAAAACCCTGATCAGATAAACGAATGTGGTTCTGGCCCAGGCTTAACTGAATAAGCTGATCATCATTAGCCAGCAGCCGCATAATTTCCAGCACGCCTTTGCGTGGAATAATTATTTGCTTTTGCTGCAAATTAACACCGGGCAGTACTAACTTACTAAGCGCCAGGCGGTGGCCATCAGTACCCACTGCGGTTAGGCTGCCGTTATCCACTTCAAACAATAACCCATTCAGATAATAGCGCACGTCCTGGTTTGCCATTGAAAAAGCGGTATCGTCCAGCAATTTACGTAGTTGTGCCCGGCTGATACTAATATCAACCTCACCCTGCCAGCTTTCCAGGTTTGGGTACTCGGCCGCACTCAAGGTTGATAAGGTAAACTTGGTTTTACCACAGGTTAAAATACAGCTTTCAGCCTGCAGCACCACTTTAATGTCGCTTCCTTCGGGCAAACTGCGGCAAATATCCAAAAGTTTTTTTGCTGGCACGGTCACCCGGCCAATCTGCTGCACCTGCACCGCGTCGGTGGTAGCAACCAGCTCTACCTCTAAATCAGTGCCGGTAAGCGCTAACTGTTGCTCAGTCACTTCCAGCAAGACGTTGGATAAGATCGGTAAGGTGTGCCGGCGCTCGATGGCGCCCGAGACCATTTGTAATGGCTTGAGTAAGGCGTCTCTGTTAATAACAAATTGCATAACTTAACCCTAATTAGGATGACCCTGTAAAACCGGCTATGAAGACAACGTACGAATGAGGTTTTGAAAATCCTCTTTTATTTCGTGGGTTTCTTCCTTTAATGATTCTATTTTGCGACAGGCATGCAGCACTGTGGTGTGATCGCGACCACCAAAGGCATCGCCAATTTCTGGCAGGCTATGGTTGGTAAGCTCTTTCGATAACGCCATGGCCATTTGTCGTGGCCGGGCGACTGAACGCGAGCGGCGCTTAGACAATAAGTCGGCAATCCGGATTTTATAATACTCGGCCACCGTTTTCTGAATATTCTCAATGGTAACCAGTTTATCCTGCAGCGCCAGTAAATCACGCAGTGCTTCACGTACAAAATCGATGGTAATCGGCCGTCCGGTAAAATTAGCGTTGGCAATAACCCGGTTTAAAGCGCCTTCCAATTCACGCACGTTAGAGCGCAACCGCTTGGCCACAAAAAAAGCCACTTCTTCCGGTAAGCGAATTTGGTTTTCCTGCGCTTTGCGCATCAGAATAGCGACCCGGGTTTCTAATTCCGGCGGCTCGATGGCGATGGTTAAGCCCCAACCAAAACGTGATTTCAGCCGGTCTTCCACACCATCGATTTCTTTCGGGTAACGGTCACTGGTTAAAATTATTTGCTGGTTGCCTTCGAGTAACGCATTAAAGGTATGAAAAAACTCTTCCTGCGAGCGCTCTTTGTTAGCAAAGAATTGAATATCATCGATAAGCAGCGCATCAACTGAACGGTAATAACGTTTAAATTCTTCTATCTGATTGTTTTGCAAGGCTTTAACCATATCCTGCACAAAGCGTTCAGAATGCATATAGATCACTTTAGCGTCGGGCTTTTTCGCCAGAATGCCATTACCTACCGCATGTAATAAGTGGGTTTTACCAAGGCCGGTACCGCCATAAATAAATAACGGGTTGTAAGCTGTGCCAGGGTTATCCGCAACCTGGCTGGCAGCAGCGCGGGCCAGCTGGTTTGATTTACCCTCAACAAAGTTGGTAAAGGTGTAATTGGCCCGCACATTGCTGCGCACGATAGTTTTTGGGGCAGGCTCAGCCACTTCACGCGGTGCCGGTGGCTGATTATTAGTATTCGGTTCTGGCGGCGGTAAATGGCTATTGCCAGGTGGCCGTTTCGTTTGCTGCTGACTATTACCGACATCAAACTTCAGCCTGGGCGCATCATCACCGCAATAATCCTGGATCAGCTCGAGGATCCGGTTTAAATACTTTTCGCGCACCCAATCCAGTACAAAGCGGTTTGGCGCATACAGGATCAGTGAGTCAGAAGAGCTATCAGCTTGTAACGGCCGGATCCACATACTGAAATGCTGGGCAGGAAGCTCAGCCTGCAATGCCTGTAAACAATTTTGCCAAACAGATTGATACACCGTCTCTCCTGAAGCCCTGGTTAAAATTATAAATTAAGGCTGGTGTCATTACGCAAGTTGGCCATTATCCACTGATCTTATCCACAAGTTCAATATTGACTTTCCAAAAAAAACTCAGAACGAAGTAAATATCATTTAACCATATGTTTTTATTAGTTTATAAAGCCTTATTCTATTTAATAATACCGAACAAAATCGGCAGAACTTTATGACCTAAAGAGCAAACAACTCACATTTTATTCAGCAGGATCAGCCAAGCTGTGGAAAACTTATTAAAGTGAATACAAAAACAACGATCAGATCAGAATAAAAACAAGGATCGCATTGACTTTAAGGCCTGAACTACTTAAAATTCGCGCTCATTTTTGTCAGCTGCGTTTTGGTGTATTTGCTAAAACACAGGTAATCTTAGTAAATATTTCGACCGGACGGATGAAATTATGAGTAAAAGAACGTTTCAACCAAGCGTATTAAAGCGCAAGCGCAACCACGGTTTCCGTGCTCGCATGGCCACTAAAAATGGTCGTCAGGTTTTAGCGCGTCGTCGTGCTAAGGGCCGTCAGCGTTTATCAGCGTAATCGGCTGTTAAGCGCTGCGTGGTCAGCCTGAACTTCGGCCGGGAGTTACGCCTGTTAACTCCCAGTCAATTCGACAATGTCTTCCAACACCCGTTTCGGGTTGCATCTCCCCTGTTTACCATTCTTGCAAAACCAAATCAGCTGGCACATCCGCGATTAGGCCTTACTATCGCTAAAAAACGTGTTAAATTGGCCGTGCAACGCAATCGTATAAAACGTTGTGTGCGTGACAGCTTTCGTTTGCATCAACACCAGTTGCCCGGCGTCGATCTGGTATTAATGGTAAAGGGTGATATCAGTAACACCCCGAATAGTGAACTGTTGAAACAACTGGAACGACTATGGAGCAAAATCGCTCGCCAGTACATCGCTTTACAATCAAGCTGATGTTAATGCTGGTTCGTGGCTATCAGCTGGTTATAAGCCCGCTGCTGGGGCCGCATTGTCGCTTCAATCCAACCTGTTCGCATTATGCCATTACCGCTATTGAGCGCTTTGGTGCGGTAAAAGGTGCTTGGTTAGCAGGCAAACGCATATTAAAATGTCACCCCTTACATAAGGGCGGTGATGATCCCGTTCCTGATAAGCATAATGAGAAAAGCTAACCCATGGATTCACAACGCAGTTTTTTAGTAATTGCCCTGGCAATCGTCAGTTTTTTCCTCTGGCAGGAATGGCAAAAAGATTACGGCCCAAAGCCAAGTGTCGCTCCCACCACCGCTGAGCAAGGGCAAGTTATTGTGCCTGGCGGCAGCATCACCAGCAACGATGGCGATATCAGGCTGGCCGGTGACGATGCACCCAGCCAGGTTAGTGCCACCGCGACCCCTTCGGCTCAGCTGGTAAGAATTGCCACCGACGTATTGACGGTTGAAATTGATACCAGTCGTGGCGATATTGTTGGCCTGACCTTACCTGAATACGAATTAACCAAAGACAGTGAGCTGCCTTACGTGTTAATGCGCCGGTTAGCGGGTTTTGAATATACCGCGCAATCGGGCTTAATTGGTGCCGATGGCCCGGATGATCAGGCCAATAGCCGCCAGCCTTATCAGTTTAGCCAGCAGCAATATACTCTGGCCGATGGCGAAGATCAGTTAATCGTGCCGCTGGTTACCCATTTTAATGGCCTGCAAATTGAAAAGCGCTATATTTTCAGCCGCGGCAGATATGATGTCCGGGTAGAATATTCAGTGCAAAACCACAGTGACGTCAGTAAGCGCATTCAGCCGTATCAGCACCTGGTGCAAAATATTGATAACGGTGAAAGCAGCAGCATGATGATGCCTATCTACCGTGGTGCAGCTTACGGCACTAACGAAGACCGTTACGAAAAATATGACTTTGGCGATATGGCCAAGAGAAACCTGGCCGTGAACAGCATTGGCGGTTGGGTTGCCATGCTGGAACATTACTTTGTTGCCGCCTGGATACCGGATCAAACCCAACCACAGCGCTTATACAGTATGGTTGCCGGCAGTAAAGGAGTTATCGGCAGCCGCAGTGAAGTAATAGAGCTGCAACCGGGTGAAAGCACCGTGATCAGCAGTACCTTCTATGCCGGCCCGAAGCAACAGGATAAGTTAGCTGAATTGGCCGATGGCCTGGATTTAACGGTCGACTACGGCTTCCTGTTTTTTATCTCGCAACCGTTATTCTGGCTACTGACCACCATTCAGGGCTTTGTGGTGAACTGGGGGCTGGCAATTATTCTGATCACCGTTATTGTCAAAGGTGTGATGTATCCGCTGACCAAAATTCAGTATGAATCGATGGCCAAGATGCGTAACTTAAAGCCAAAAATTGAAGAACTGCAAGCCCGCTACAAAGACGACCGGCAGAAAATGGGCCCGGCAATGATGGAACTGTACCGCAAGGAAAAGGTTAACCCTATGGGTGGCTGTTTACCTATGCTGGTGCAAATGCCAATTTTCCTGGCGTTATACTGGGTATTCGTTGAAAGCGTTGAATTACGCCACGCCCCCTTTATGCTGTGGATCACCGACTTATCAGCCAAAGATCCGCTGTACATTCTGCCTGTGTTATTTGGTTTAAGCATGTTCGCTATGCAAAAACTAACGCCAATGCAGGTAACCGACCCACTGCAACAGAAAATTATGATGTGGATGCCAGTCGCATTCTCTATCTTCTTCCTCTGGTTCCCAAGTGGTCTGGTATTGTACTGGTTTGTCAGTAACCTGATTTCGCTGGCGCAGATGCTGTATATCTACAAAGGTATGGAAAAGAAAGGTTTGCATACTAAGAAAGCCTGACGACAATACCGACAGGCTGGAGTCGGGTGTTCCTGCGTAGCAGCGGCAGGGAAGCCGCGCAGGCTGAGGCAGCCCCGTTGTTTATAAAAGCAGCGAGGTGCTGTCGAAGACGGCGAAGCAGGAATTTCCCGGCTCTGGCCATATGTAAAAATTAGCCTGTCCGCATCATGCGACAGGCTTTTTCCATTAAGAGGCAACTATGTTTAACACCGACACCATCGCCGCTTTAGCCACCGCCCCCGGCCGCGCCGGTGTCGGTATTATCCGCATTTCCGGCCCTGATACCAAAGCAGTAGCACAAGCTATGCTACACAAGCTGCCTAAACCGCGCTGTGCCGAGTACTTACCATTTTTTGATAGCCAGGCCAGCGTGCTGGATCAGGGCATTGCCCTGTACTTCCCAGGCCCCAATTCTTTTACCGGCGAAGATGTGCTCGAGCTGCAGGGCCATGGCGGCCCGGTGCTACTGGATATGTTATTAAAGCAGGTGCTGGCAGAGCCCAACGTGCGCATCGCCCGCCCTGGTGAGTTTTCTGAGCGGGCTTTTTTAAACGATAAGCTCGACTTAGCCCAGGCTGAAGCCATAGCAGACTTAATTGATGCCAGCAGCGTGCAGGCCGCCCGCAGTGCCATGCAATCGCTGCAGGGTGAGTTCTCACGCCGTATTCACGAGTTAGTTGAAAAAGTGATTTACCTGCGAATGTATGTTGAAGCGGCTATCGACTTTCCCGATGAAGAAATCGATTTTTTATCGGATGGCAAAGTGGCGGCCGATTTAGCCGATATAATCGACTACCTGGCTACGGTTAAAAAACAGGCGGCTCAGGGCAGTATTCTGCGCGAAGGCATGAAAGTAGTGATAGCCGGCCGGCCTAATGCCGGCAAATCCAGCTTACTGAATGCCTTAGCCGGGCGTGAAGCCGCTATTGTTACCGAAATAGCCGGCACCACCCGCGATGTTCTGCGCGAGCATATTCATATCGATGGTATGCCACTGCATATTATCGACACCGCCGGCCTGCGCAAAGCCACCGACCAGGTCGAGCAAATAGGCATTGAGCGCGCCTGGCAGGAAATTGCCCAGGCCGATCGGGTACTGTTTATGGTAGATGGCACCACCACCAACGCCACTGGTCCGCATGACATCTGGCCAGATTTTATCGACCGCCTGCCCGCAAGCCTCGGCGTTACTGTTATTCGCAATAAAGCCGATTTAACCGGCGAGCCCATGACGCCAGATGAAAGCGGCAACTCGCCAGTGTTTCGTTTATCGGCCAAAACCGGCGCCGGCATCGATGCACTGCGCGAGCATTTAAAACAATGCATCGGCTTTGACGCCAGCACCGAGGGCAGCTTTCTGGCCCGCCGCCGCCATTTAGACGCACTGGACCGCGCAGCCGAGCACCTGGCGATTGGTCAGGAACAACTGCACAGCTATATCGCCGGCGAAATCCTCGCCGAAGAGCTGCGGCTAACCCAGCAGCACTTAAATGAAATCACCGGTGAGTTTAGCAGTGATGATTTACTGGGCCGGATTTTCTCGAGCTTTTGTATCGGCAAGTAATATTAATGTGTCCCTGTAAGTATTTATGTGTGGCAGCTGAATGCAGTTATCCGGAATAGCCGGATAACTGCTACCAATAGAAACACAGAAGCTGGTATTAATGATTAACCACATCTAACCGCTGCGCAGTGTTGTCAGTTAGGATCAACACCGCTATCAGCACAGCGCCCAGGCCGACAAAACCAGCGGCTAAATAAAGGCCCAGAGTATAGTGGCCACTTACTTCTGCCAGATGGCCCGTTAATGCAGGGGCAATAACCTGAGCACTGCCGTACGCCAGGGTCATTTTTCCCATTAATTTGGCTGGTTTACTCGGATATAAGCGCCCTGCCATGGTTAGCACTAAACTCACCACGCCAACAAAGGTAGCGCCAAATAGCGCGGCACTTAACAATATGGCCGTTAGCGAGCCAAACCACAATGGCAGTAAAATAGCGACGCTTTGCAGCAGCAATGCCAGCATAATGGCTTTCAGATAGCCTGTTTTGCGGGCGATAAAGTCCCACAGCAGCACAGCCGGGGCGGCGGCTAAACCCAGTACAATAAAACTCAGATTACCGCTGCCGCTTAAGCCTGGCAGTCGCTCTACTATGGTTACGATAAAGGTGGCGCTAATAACATAACCGTAACCGGCGCAAAAATAGCTGGCCAACATTAGCCGGATAAAGCGTTTAGCGGGTGGCGGATCACTGCCTAACGGCTGAGTACCTAACGCAAGCGGCTTGGGCCTGGGCAACCAGCGCCAGGCCGGCACAGCCAGCAGCACCGCAAATATCGCCAGGTATTGCCACTGGGCGCGCCAATCCAGTTGCAGCCTTAGCATCAGCTCTACCAACACAGCCGAAAGTGCGATACCAAAACCCAGACCGGCAAAGTGAATACCCAGTTCAGCCCGTTGCCGGTGGCTTAACAGCCAGTGCATGATCAGGCCAGAGGCAATCAGCATAGAACCGGCACTGCTTAGGCCAGCCACAAAGCGCCAGACTGACCACAGATAGACATTCTGAGTTAATGCCATACCCAGAGTACTTACCACCGCTAACAGTAAGCCAAGCCGGTACAGGCTATCTTTTAACCTCAGATCACTCAGGCTGGCTGCCAGTAATGCGCCAGCCATATAACCCAGGTAATTAACGGCCGCCAGCATTCCGCCGCTGCTATCCGTCAGCATTGTTTGCTGCTGCATTAATGGCAGCAAGGGCGTATAGGCAAAGCGCGCAACGCCCAGACAAAGTAACTGACTGAAAAAGCCGGCTAGCAACACATAATAGCGCTGTGGCACAGGCTGACTTTGCGATAATCTGCTCAGGCTGCTATCTCATTGGTAAAAAAACCAGCTTAGCCCAGAAAAAAAGGCCGCGGTATGCGGCCTTAGTCTCAGTTGGCAAACTATATATAGCTAACGGGCGTACGTTGCGGTCAGGGTCGCTTTGCCCAGCGCGTTAGCATGTAGCATAAAACTAACGACCGCGGCACTGGCATCATCCGGCACTGCCAAAGTGTCTTCCGGTAGCGCCCAGACAGTAAACTGATAACGATGCATACCATGGCCCTCTGGTGGGCAGGCGCCGCCAAAGTCTTTACTACCGTAGTCATTTTTAAAACTGCGACAGCCTGGCGGCAGACTGCCTTTGCCTGCACTGCGCGCCAGGCCATGGGCATCAGCGGGAATATCAGCCACTAACCAGTGCCAGAAACCAGAGCTGGTTGGCGCATCTGGATCAAATACCGTTAATGCAAAACTTTTAGTACCAGCGGGTGCCCCCTGCCAGTTCAGCTCGGGTGACACGTTGTTGCCATTACAGCCAAAGCCATCAAACTCCTGCGCTTTTGCCATAAAATGGCCTTCTGTTATATCCGGACTGTTAAGGGTAAAGTTAACGCTGTTCATCTTTGCTCCTTAAGGTAAGTAACTACTTACTTATGTTGAGATAACCACTGATAAAAGGCTTGTTTGGGTAAGGCGCCGGCTTGCTGCGCCACTATTTTACCTTGTTTAAACACCATTAAGGTAGGAATAGAACGAATAGCAAACTGGGCCGCCAGCTGTTGCTGCTGTTCGGTATTAATTTTACCAAAGCGAAAGTGCGGTTCCAGCTCAGCGGCCGCCTGGCTAAATACCGGCGCAAAGCTTTTACAAGGGCCGCACCAGCTGGCCCAAAAATCGACCACTAACGGCAACTCGGCTTTGTTGGCATGAGCGGCAAAATTAGCACTGGTCAACTCAAGCGGTGCGCCGCAAAACAGCGCTTGTTTGCATTTACCACAACGCCCGTCCAGCGCCTGTTTATCGGCAGGCAAACGGTTAAGGCTATGACAATACGGGCAGGCAACTATCATATTGCTACTCCAAAAATGTTAAGTGCAGCTTTAGAACCTCGATTTGGTTGCCACAGAGTGTCCAAGCAACGCATGCAACAAGGCTGTTTAAGATAACAGGCTTACAACACCCGCTTTGGCTCGCCACAGCAACTCGTCCTTTGCCTGCGGCAGGACTCAGACACTCTGTGTCGCCCAAAACGGGTATTCTAAGCCTTTTGTATAAGCTAAATGGGTTACGTTAAGCCAAGTTTAAACCACCCGCCATAAAAAAACCCTGCCGGGGCAGGGTTTAATATCACAACTTACGGTTAGTCTCGTGGTTTACGCGGTGCCCGTGGTGCAGCACCCGGACGCGGGCCTGGGCCACTGCGTTTTTCGCCACCCGCAGCTGGGCCAGCATTACCAGTGGTACTGCCGGTATCAATACTGATATTCAGCTTTTGCTTACGCACATAAACCTTTTTCAGGTGCTGGAAAATTTCCGCCGGAATATTGGCCGGTAATTCCACAGTACTGAAATGATCAAACAGTTTAATGTTACCTATAAACTGGCTGTCGATATTGGCTTCGTTGGCAATCGCACCCACGATATCACCAGCGCGTACGCCATGTTCTTTGCCTACTTCAATCCGGTAATTGTTGTAATCACCTTTCATTTCGCGGCGTACCCGTGGGCCACGATCTGGCCGTTCGCCTGAGCGCTCCGGACGGTCAGCTGAACGTTCCGGGCGATCACTACGTTCGCGCCGTGGTCGCTCTTCCCGCTCGCCCCGCGCATGCGGCTGGCGTAATTCCGGAAATTGCTTGGCCACGTTTAACGGCTGATTTTTCTGCGCCAGAAATAACAATGCAGCAGCCAGATCAACATCGGTAGTTTCCAGCTTTTCGCGCCAATCGGTTACCAGCTCCTGGAAAAAATTCAGGTTCTGGGTTTCGATGGTTTGCGCCAGTTGTTCACGGAACGATTCAATCCGGCGTTGCTCAATCACTTGGCCGGTAGGCAGTGACATTTGCTCAATAGGTTGCTTGGTTGCATGCTCAATGGTACGTAGTAAGCGGCGTTCACGTGGTGATACGAATAATATCGCTTTACCTTCCCGACCCGCACGCCCAGTACGACCAATGCGGTGCACGTAAGCTTCACTGTCGTACGGAATATCATAGTTAACCACTAAGCTAATCCGCTCAACATCCAAACCACGGGCAGCTACGTCAGTGGCAACAATAATGTCTAATTGACTGGCTTTCATCTTACGGATGGTTAGCTCGCGGTGAGCCTGATTCATATCACCATTTAAACAGGCTACGGCATAGCCGCGGGCGCCCAGTTTTTCAGCAATTTCCTCAGTGGCACTTTTGGTGCGCACAAACACAATGCTGGCATCGTATTCTTCACCTTCCAGTAAGCGGGTTAATGCATCCAGCTTCTGGTTGGAATCAAGCAACACATAGCGCTGAGAGATCCGCTCAACGGTGCTGGTTTTGGAAGCAATTTTAATTTCTTCCGCATTTTTTAAATGCTTCTGAGCAATAGCGCGAATTTGCGCTGGCATAGTCGCCGAGAACATTGCAACCTGGCGGCCCGGTGGGGTCGCATCCATAATAGTTTGCACGTCATCAATAAAACCCATGCGTAGCATTTCATCGGCTTCATCCAGCACGATGGCGCGAAGTTTGTCCAGCTTCAGGGTACCACGGTCTAAGTGATCCAGAATACGGCCTGGAGTACCAACAATAACCTGCGAACCACGTTTCAGTGATTTCAGCTGGTTGGTATAACTTTGACCACCGTATAACGGCAGTACATGAAATGCCGGCATATAGCGGGCATAAGCTTGAAAAGCTTCGGCTACCTGAATAGCCAGTTCGCGGGTAGGTGCCAGCACCAGAATTTGCGGATCGTTTTGCGCCGGGTCAAGCCGGGCAAGTAAAGGCAGGGCAAAAGCGCCGGTTTTACCGGTACCTGTTTGCGCCTGGCCTAACACGTCTTCACCAGCCAATAGTTTTGGAATAGCCGCCGCCTGGATAGGCGATGGGGTTTCGTAACCAAGTTCAGCGACCGCTCGTACCAGCGGTTCCGGCAGCATTAGCTGGGAAAAAGACAAAATTTCAGACATACGTTGTTATAACCTCAATCACACGCAGGCTTGTTGGTAAGTGCTATTGTTGTTTTTACCTGGCCTGCAATGCAGTAAAAACACGAAAGCGGGCAAAAGACATAGCTTTCCCCGATTTTATTCCAGTAGTATAGCCAAACATTTACCACCTGGAGGAATCCATGATAGAAATCCTCGTTGGCAGCCAAATGGGCGCAGCGGAATATGTGGCAGAACAAGTTGCTGAAACACTGGTACAAGCGGGATATGAAGCTAAGCTTCATCTTCAACCCGATTTGGATCAGCTAAACCCGACTCACGTCTGGTTAGTGATCACATCCACCTATGGCGCAGGAGATCTGCCTGATAATATTCAACCCTTTGCGGATCAATTAGCACAAGATCGGTGTGATCTTACCACACTTTCTTTCGCCGTGATCACTTTAGGTGACTCCAGCTACGATACTTTTTGTCAGGCAGGGCGAACGTTAAGCCAGTTATTGCAACAACAGGGCGCAGAACCGCTGCTCAGCAACCTGGAAATTGATGTGTTAACAGAGGCGTTGCCGGAAGATCAGGCGCTATGTTGGCTGCCACAATTAATCGGTCGCATAAAAAAAGGCGAGTGATTACCACTCGCCAAAACACAAGTATCTCAGGAAGAACAGTTAAACAAATCACTGCTCCCGGTTGACCTCAGCAATAAAACCAACCAGGCACCACCATACCCGACTAAGCTGGTGCCTGCTTAACAATACGCTGATAAAGACTTGATAAAATGCCGTTATCACGTGATATAGCGGTACATGCCAATACACCTTACCCTTAAGTTATCAACAAAGTTTCATCCAACTAAAAATAAATGTGCATAACTAAGCTTTTATCCGGTGTTAAACCTGTACTTATGCTCTTTATAAAAAATTTATCAGTCCACCCTGTGTATAAGTAGCTAAGTTGTCCACCTGTTCAAACAGGCTTGATCCAACCTTGATCACAGGATCTGATCCTATTTAAGCTATTGATCCTCATTTGTAATAAAGGTTTATCCACCGAAAACACGCTGCTTAATAGTAGTAGTAGTAAAAAGATCTTTAAATAGATCTTATATATATTAATCAGATCCGCAGTCGCTTTAAACGTTTCACAAGTTGCCGGATCGCGCTACAATACGCGCCCTATTTTGAAGCGGCTTTAAAGCCAGAGTTGAGGCAGATATGTTGTATCAAGAAACCTTTGATGTGATCGTTGTCGGTGGCGGCCATGCTGGTACCGAAGCTGCCTTAGCCGCTGCCCGCATGGGTATGCACACCTTATTGTTAACTCATAATGTTGAAACCCTGGGCCAGATGTCTTGTAATCCGGCGATTGGTGGTATTGGCAAAGGTCATTTGGTAAAAGAAATTGATGCCTTAGGTGGCGCCATGGCTATTGCTGCTGACAAAGGCGGTATTCAGTTTCGTACCCTGAACAGCTCAAAGGGCCCTGCTGTCAGAGCAACCCGCGCCCAGGCGGATCGCCAATTATACCGTGCTGCTATCCGCAACATTCTGGAAAATCAACCTAACTTGCGGATCTTTCAGCAAGCTTGCGATGATCTGATTGTTGAGCAAGATCAGGTGCGCGGTGTCGTTACCCAGATGGGGTTAAAATTCCGTGCTAAAGCAGTAGTACTGACTGTTGGCACTTTTCTCGGCGGGCAAATCCATATTGGTTTAGAACAATTCTCCGGTGGCAGAGCCGGTGATCCGCCATCCATCGCCCTGGCAAAACGTTTACGTGAACTACCGTTTCGGGTTGATCGGCTAAAAACAGGTACACCACCACGAATTGATGCCAGAACCGTTGATTTTTCTGTGATGCAGCCACAACCGGGTGATAATCCTACCCCGGTATTTTCGTTTTTAGGCAAGCATAGCGATCATCCAGCACAAATCCCCTGCTACATCACCTATACCAATGAGCAAACTCATCAGGTAATACGCGACAATCTGGATCGCTCGCCGATGTATACCGGGGTGATTGAAGGCATAGGTCCACGGTATTGTCCGTCAATTGAAGACAAAGTAATGCGTTTTGCCGATAAGGATCAGCACCAAATCTTTATTGAACCAGAAGGCTTAACCACTCATGAGCTTTACCCTAATGGCATTTCAACCAGCTTGCCGTTTGATGTACAGTTAGC
Organism: Arsukibacterium ikkense; assembly: GCF_000987775.1. Lineage (GTDB taxonomy): Bacteria > Pseudomonadota > Gammaproteobacteria > Enterobacterales > Alteromonadaceae > Alishewanella > Alishewanella ikkense. Next base: position 145,406 of record NZ_LAHO01000006.1, on the reverse strand, counting down.
AATAGTCCGTTCAATTAAGGGCATGGAAAACGCCCATATTACCCGGCCAGGCTATGCGATTGAGTATGACTTTTTTGACCCGCGGGATCTGACAAGTTCATTGCAAACCAAATTTATAAAAGGCTTATTTTTTGCCGGCCAGATCAATGGCACCACCGGCTATGAAGAAGCCGGTGCGCAGGGCTTGTTAGCCGGTCTGAACGCTGGTTTATTCGCTACTGAACGTGATGCCTGGGCACCCAGCCGCGACCAGGCTTACTTAGGGGTGCTGGTTGACGATCTAACTACCCAGGGTACTAAAGAGCCTTACCGCATGTTTACCAGCCGGGCTGAGTACCGGTTACTGCTGCGTGAAGATAATGCCGATGCCCGTTTAACAACCAAGGGCCGTGAACTGGGTCTGGTTGATGATCAACGCTGGCGGGTTTTTAGTGAAAAAATGGAACAGATAGCACTGGAGCGGCAACGCTTACAGCAAAGCTGGATCCATCCACAGCACAACGCATTGCCCGCAGTAAACCAGTTATTGAAAACACCATTAAGCCGCGAAGCCAGTTTAGAAGAATTAGTTCGCCGGCCAGAAATGACTTATCAGCATTTGATGAGTATTGATGGTTTAGGCCCTGCTTTAACCGATCCGATAGCCGCTGAGCAGGTAGAAATCCAGATTAAATATGAAGGTTATATTAATCGTCAGCAGGATGAAATTGCCAAGCAACAGCGTAATGAAGCTACTAAACTGCCCGGAACCTTTGATTACAGCGCAGTTAAAGGCTTATCCAATGAAGTAATTATGAAATTAAACCAAAGCCAGCCGGCAACGGTAGGCCAGGCATCACGGATCTCCGGTATCACACCTGCCGCCATATCAGTATTGTTGGTTTACCTGAAAAAACAGGGTTTACTGCGTAAATCAGCCTGAAGGGATCGGAATGCTAGAAAAACTGCGGCAGCTGGTCGCAAAAACCAGCCTGCAACTTAGTGACAAGCAACTGCAACAGTGTACAGACTATGTAAAGTTGCTTGATAAATGGAATGGCGCCTATAACCTGACTTCTGTCAGAGATCCGGCCGATATGCTGGTGAAGCATGTTATGGATAGCCTGGTGATTGCGCCGCACTTACAAGGCACCCATTTTATTGATGTTGGCACAGGTCCGGGTTTGCCAGGAGTATTGCTGGCGATATATTACCCCGATAAACAATTTACTTTGTTAGATAGTTTAGGCAAACGGATACGTTTTTTAAATCAGGTGAAAATGCAACTTGGTCTGGCTAATATCCATCCGCTGCAAAGCCGGGTTGAGCAACATCAGCCAGTGGAACCTTATGATGGTGTAATCAGCCGGGCTTTTGCCTCAACCCATGATATGTTGCACTGGTGTCGCCATTTACCCGCTGCCAATGGCCATTTTTATGCAATGAAGGGGGCAGCGGTGCAAGAAGAAATTGCAGCTTTGCCGGATTTTGTTAAAGTAACTGCAGTTATACCATTGCAGGTACCAGAACTGGATGCCAGCCGGCATCTGGTTATCATTGCCAGCGCCTAACCATAACGAGGGAGCTTTGTGGGTAAAATCATAGCCATTGCCAATCAAAAAGGTGGAGTAGGTAAAACCACCACTGCTGTAAACTTAGCAGCGTCAATGGCGGCTACCAAGCGCAAGGTTCTGCTGATTGATTTAGACCCACAGGGCAACGCTACCATGGGCAGTGGCGTTGATAAATACGAAGTGCATGCCACCGCTTACGAGCTGTTAATCGAACAAAAACCGCTGTTAGAAGTTGTAGTTAAAGAAACCACCGGCGGTTATCACCTGGTAGCAGCCAACTCTGATGTCACTGCCGCTGAAGTGCGATTGATGGATGTATTTGCCCGCGAACTGCGTTTACGCACTGCGTTAAAAGATTACCGCAGCAGTTATGATTTTATTTTTATCGACTGCCCGCCTTCACTTAATATGCTGACGGTCAATGCCATGGCAGCAGCCGATACCGTACTGGTACCGATGCAATGCGAATATTTTGCCTTAGAAGGCCTGACAGCACTGGTTGATACCATTAATAAACTGGCGGCTGTGATCAACGCTGATTTAAAAATTGAGGGTATTTTACGTACTATGTACGACCCCCGTAACCGCCTGGCTAACGATGTATCCGAGCAATTAAAACAACATTTTGGTGACAAAGTATATCGGGCCGTGATCCCGCGCAATGTCAGGTTAGCAGAAGCGCCCAGTTTTGGTACACCGGTGATGTATTACGATAAAAATTCTACCGGCTCTAAAGCTTATCTGGCGCTGGCAGGCGAAATTTTGCGCCGCTCCGAGAAAAAAATCAGTGGTAAAGCGACCTCAGTATAATAACGCTACGTTAAAGGATATTTTTGCGCATGTCGGTTAAAAAACGCGGTTTAGGACGGGGCTTAGATGCTTTACTCACGTCAAATAAAACGACAGAGCACCATCAGGCCAACCAGCAGTCAGCTGAATTACAAAAGCTACCGCTAGAGTTCTTACGGCCCGGTAAATACCAGCCCCGTAAAGATATGTCGCAGGACGCACTGGAAGATTTGGCCAGTTCAATCCGGGCGCAGGGCGTTATTCAGCCGATAGTGGTGCGTTTTGTCAGCGAAAATAGCTATGAAATTATTGCCGGCGAGCGCCGCTGGCGGGCAGCCCAGCTGGCCAGGCTGTCAGAAGTACCCTGCCTGATAAAAAATGTGCCGGATGAAGCTGCGGTGGCTATTGCCCTGATTGAAAACATTCAACGCGAAGATCTGAATGCAATGGAAGAAGCGGTGGCGCTGGACCGGTTACTGACAGAATTTGAATTAACGCATCAACAAGTAGCTGATGCGGTGGGTAAATCGCGCACTACAGTTACTAACTTACTACGCTTAAACGCGCTGAACGACGATGTGAAGGTATTGCTGGAACACGGCGATATTGAAATGGGCCATGCCCGGGCATTACTGGCTTTGACTGATGACAGCCAGTCTGAAACAGCCCGCTTGGTGGCGCACAAGCAGCTGACGGTGCGGGAAACCGAAAGTTTGGTGCGGCGTGTGCTGGAGCCGAAAGCCGTCGTTGCCGCTAAAGCAAAAGACCCTGATGTTAATGCCCTGGAGCTGCGGTTAAGTGAGCGTTTCGCCGCGCCGGTGCAAATAAATTACAACCAGAAAGGCAAAGGTCAATTAGTGATCAGTTACAGCAATCTGGACGAGTTAGACGGTATTTTAGGTAAATTACAACTGAGCGAGCCCGATTAACTCTGTGCTTGCTGCTAAAGCAGTGACAAGACAGCGCTAAAGCCGCTTTTTGTTGCAAAACAGGCATGGATAAGTATACTTGCCGCAGTTTTTTAGCCATGTTTTCGCCGTATTCAGAAACTGGAGTTGTAATGCAACCAAGCCCGCGACAGGTTCGCATATCAGCCTACAAGCTGATTGCTTTTCAGGTCGCAGTGGCCGCAGTTACTGCGTTAGGCTTTGCAATAGGCGCCGGTGAACTGGCAGCGAAATCGGCTTTTAAAGGCGGCCTGATTGCCGCAGTACCAAATTTTGTCTTTGCGATGTTTGCATTCTGGACTTTAGGTCGGGGCAGCGCAGAGCAAGCGAGAACTGCTATGATGCGTGGCCACTCGCTAAAAATAATTTTGACCATAGTGTTGTTTGTCGTTGTTATGCAGCAGCCAATAGCTGCCGGCCCGCTTATGGCGGGCTTTATCTTGACGTTATTCGCACAATGGTCGACAGCGATTTTCTTTAAACATTGATAATTGGGATGAAACATGGCTGCAGGTGAAACTAGCATTTCAAGTCATATTCAGCACCACCTTACTAACGCGAAAATGTGTTCCGTCAATGGCGAGTACGTATTTAACAAAGCGTGTAGTGAATCCGGGTTCTGGGTATTACATATTGATACATTAGCGTGGTCTATTGGTCTGGGTATTTTGTTTTTATGGTTATTCCGGATAGCGGCTGTTAAAGCTGGCCGGGATCAACTGGCAGTACCTGGCAAATTTCAGTGTTTTGTCGAAATGCTGATTGAATTTGTCGACACTAACGTCAAAAGCACCTTTCATGGCAAAAGTAAGCTGATTGCCCCGTTAGCCTTGACCATCTTTGTCTGGGTATTCCTGATGAACCTGATGGACTTAGTGCCGGTAGACGTATTACCTGCGCTGGCTGGCTGGATTGGTGCTACTTTCTTCGGTATGGATTCACATGATGTGTACATGAAGATAGTACCGACTACTGATATCAACACTACAGTGTCGCTGGCATTAGGTGTGTTTGTGCTGATGATTGGCTACTCCATCAAAATTAAAGGGGTGGTTGGTTTTATTAAAGAGCTGACCCTGCACCCGTTTAACACTAAAAATGTGTATGTTCAGGCGCTGTTGGTGCCATTTAACCTGTTACTCGAAGTGCTGGCGTTAATTACCAAGCCATTTTCACTGGCACTGCGTTTGTACGGAAACCTGTATGCTGGTGAGATGATTTTTATTCTGATCGGCATCATTGGTCTGTTACAGTTGCCTCTGCACTTTATCTGGGCGGTATTCCATATCCTGGTTATCGTGTTGCAGGCCTTTGTGTTTATGATGCTGACCATTGTGTACCTGAGCATGGCCAGCGCAGATAATCATTAATTTTTAACCTTTATCTTTAACTTTAACTTTAACTATCGGAGTAAAAAATGGAAACAATCTTAACTATGCCAGAAGCAGTGGTTGAAGCGGTAAAATTAATCGCAGTTGCCCTGTTAATCGGTTTTGGTGCTATCGGTACTGCTTTAGGTTTCGCCAACATGGGTGGTAAATTCCTGGAGTCTTGTGCTCGTCAGCCAGAGCTGGCGCCTTCTCTGCAAGTTAAAATGTTCATCCTGGCAGGTCTGATCGATGCGATTTCTATGATCGCAGTTGGTATTGCCATGTACATTCTGTTTGTTGGTTAATTGGCGCACGCTCATTTTTTAACCATAAACAAACTAACTGAGGAGGAGCGGACGTGAATCTGACTCTGACTATTATCGGTCAAATGATAGCTTTTGCTGCATTTGTCCTGTTCTGTATGAAGTTGGTCTGGCCACCACTGATGAACGCGATTGAAGCGCGTCAGCAGAAAATTGCCCATGGCCTGGCAGCAACCGACAGAGCTGAGAAAGACTTAGCGTTAGCCCAGGATAAAGCCAAAGATCAGCTGAAAGATGCTAAAGCACAAGCTGCAGCAATTATTGAGCAAGCAAAAAAACGCGAAGCCAAAATAATTGAAGAAGCCGCCGATAAAGCAAATGCTGAACGTGAGCATATTCTGGCGCAGGCCAAAGCCGAGGTGGAAGCTGAGGGTAACCGTTTACGGGAAGACTTACGTAAGCAAGTTGCTGCTCTGGCCATCGCGGGTGCAGAAAAAATTCTGCAACGCTCTATCGACGAAGCTGCTCACAGCGACATCCTGGAAAAATTGGTACAAGAACTGTAGAGAGGGTGAGCTATGTCTGATTTGACGAATATTGCTCGTCCATATGCAAAGGCGGCCTTTGATTTTGCTGTAGAGCAAAATGCATTGGACGCCTGGTTGCAAATGCTGGTGTTTACGGCAGAAGTTGCCAAGAACGACCAGGTTGCAGCCATGCTACGTACTACCGGTGTTGCTGAACAGCAAGCCGGTATATTTATTCAGGTATGTGGTGAGCAACTCAATGAGCAGGGCCAAAACTTTATTAAAGTAATGGCAGAAAATCACCGCTTGTTGGCGTTGCCTGAAGTGTTGGCCATTTTTATTGGGCACAAAGAAGAGTTTGAGAAAGAGATAACCGTTGATGTTATTTCTGCCACGACTTTAAGTAGTGCTCAACAAGACAAGCTGATAGCTGCATTAACGCAACGTTTGGCACGCAAAATTAAATTGAACTGTAGCGTCAATCCTGACATGGTCGGCGGCATGCTGATCAAGGCAGGTGACATGGTTATTGATGGCTCGGTCCGCGGTAAGCTGGATCGCTTAGCAACTGCGCTGCAGTCATAATTGGGGAATAGAGTATGCAACTGAATTCCACTGAAATTTCAGAACTGATCAAGAGTCGTATTGCTCAGTTCAATGTGGTCAGTGAAGCTCGTAACGAAGGTACTATTGTTCAGGTAACTGACGGTATTATCCGGATTAATGGCCTTGCTGATTGTATGCAAGGTGAGATGATCGAGCTTCCTGGCAATCGTTATGCTATTGCACTGAACTTAGAGCGCAATTCTGTCGGTGCGGTAGTAATGGGTCCTTATGCGGACTTAACTGAAGGCACCAAAGTAAAAAGCACTGGCCGTATTTTAGAAGTACCGGTTGGCCCACAGCTGTTAGGCCGTGTGGTTAACACCTTAGGTGCGCCTATCGATGGTAAAGGCCCTATTGAAGCGGCAGGTTATGCGCCGGTAGAGAAAATCGCCCCGGGCGTAATCGACCGTCAATCGGTTGATCAGCCAATGCAAACCGGCTACAAGTCTGTTGATGCCATGATCCCTATCGGTCGTGGCCAACGTGAATTGTTAATCGGTGACCGTCAGACCGGTAAAACGGCGCTGGCGATTGATGCCATCATCAACCAGAAAACCACTGGCGTAAAATGTATCTATGTCGCGATTGGCCAGAAAGCTTCTACCATTGCTAACGTAGTACGTAAGCTGGAAGAGCACGGCGCGCTGGCGAACACTATCGTGGTAGTTGCCTCTGCGTCTGAAGCGGCTGCTCTGCAGTTCCTGGCGCCCTACTCTGGCTGCACCATGGGTGAATACTTCCGTGACCGCGGTGAAGATGCACTGATTGTATATGATGATTTGTCGAAGCAAGCAGTAGCTTATCGTCAAATTTCATTACTGTTACGTCGGCCACCAGGTCGTGAAGCCTACCCGGGTGACGTATTTTATCTTCACTCTCGTTTGCTGGAGCGGGCATCGCGGGTTAACGCCGCCTATGTTGAGCGTTTAACTAACGGCGAAGTAAAAGGCCAGACCGGTTCATTAACTGCGCTGCCAATTATTGAAACCCAGGCTGGTGACGTTTCTGCTTTCGTACCAACTAACGTAATCTCGATTACTGATGGTCAGATTTTCTTAGAATCAGACTTGTTTAACGCCGGTATCCGCCCTGCGGTTAACGCCGGTATTTCAGTATCGCGGGTAGGTGGTGCAGCGCAAACCAAGATCATCAAGAAACTGGGTGGTGGTATTCGTCTGGCATTAGCCCAGTACTCAGAACTGGCGGCATTTGCCCAGTTCGCGTCTGACTTAGATGAAGCAACCCGCGCCCAGTTAGAGCACGGTCAGAAGGTGACTGAGCTGATGAAACAGCTGCAGTACAGCCCAATGTCTGTTGCTGAAATGGGTCTGTCTATTTTCGCTATTGAAAAAGGCTTTATGAAAGATGTTGAAGTGGCCAAAATCATCGATTTTGAAACTGCTTTACTGTCTTATATGAAAGCGGAGCACGCCGAGCTTATGGCTGATATCGCGAAAACCGGTAACTACAACGATCAAATCGAGTCGTCGCTAAAAGCGGCCATTGAGAAGTTTAAAGCAACTCAAACTTGGTAAAGTACGCGGGTGGCTATGGCCACCCCGTTCGTTGAATGAAACGGAGATACAGTCATGGCCGGTGGTAAAGAGATAAAAAGTAAGATTGGGAGTATTAACAATACTCGCAAGATCACCAGTGCTATGGAAAAAGTTGCGGTCAGCAAAATGCGCAAAGCGCAGGAGCGCGTAGCTGCAACCCGCCCATACGCTGCAGGTATGTGCAAAGTTATCGGGAATATTGCTCAGGGCAACATCGAATACCGTCATCCGTATTTAGCGGAACGTGACGTAAAGCGGGTTGGCTATATCATTATTTCAACCGATCGCGGGCTTTGCGGAGGCCTGAATACCAACGAGTTTAAGAAAGTTGTGCTGGAGTTAAAACACTGGCGAAGCCAGAACGTAGAAGCAGAGTTTGCCGTTATTGGCAACAAGGCGACCGCGTTCTTTAAGCGTTTCGGCGGTAAAGTAGTAGCACAACAAACGGGTTCAGGTGACATACCACGTTTGGCTGATGTGATTGGTTCGGTTAAGGTGATGCTGCAAGCGTACCTGGATGGCCGGATTGACCGCTTATTCCTGGTATATAACACTTTTGTTAATACCATGAAGCAAGAGCCAGTGATCAATCAACTCTTACCTTTGCCAAAAGCAGATATTGCTAAGCAAGCACATAGCTGGGATTACCTGTATGAGCCTGATCCACAACCTATTTTAGATATGTTGATGGACCGCTACATCGAATCACAGGTTTACCAGGGTGTTGTTGAAAACGCAGCCAGCGAACACGCTGCGCGTATGGTGGCAATGAAAGCGGCTACCGACAACGCTGGTAACTTAATGGACGACCTGAAGCTGGTGTATAACAAAGCACGTCAGGCCGCTATTACCCAGGAGCTCAGCGAGATTGTCGCAGGTGCGGCAGCTGTAGGCTAAGGTGAACAGTTTTGAGAAATTTGAGGAAACATCATGAGTCAAGGTAAGGTCGTCCAAATCATTGGCGCCGTTGTGGATATCGATTTTCCACAAGACGCGGTACCTAGCATCTATGACGCGTTAAACGTGACTGACGGTGATCTGGCTGGTTTAGTGCTGGAAGTACAGCAGCAGCTGGGTGGCGGTACAGTTCGTACTATCGCAATGGGTACCACCGACGGTTTACGTCGTGGCACCCTGGTTGGAAATTCAGGCAAAGCCATTCAGGTACCTGTCGGTAAAGCGACCTTAGGTCGTATTATGGACGTATTAGGTAACCCGATTGACGAAGCTGGCCCTATCGGTGAAGAAGAGCGCTGGTCAATCCATCGCGCTGCGCCTTCATACGAAGAGCAAGCGGCATCAAACGCCCTGTTGGAAACCGGTATTAAAGTTATCGACTTAGTATGCCCGTTTGCCAAAGGCGGTAAAGTAGGTTTGTTCGGTGGTGCCGGTGTTGGTAAAACCGTTAACATGATGGAATTAATCCGCAACATCGCCATCGAGCACAGCGGCTACTCAGTATTCGCCGGTGTAGGTGAGCGTACCCGTGAAGGTAACGATTTCTATCACGAGATGAAAGATTCTAACGTACTGGATAAAGTATCGTTAGTGTACGGTCAGATGAACGAGCCACCAGGTAACCGTTTACGCGTGGCGTTAACCGGCTTAACCATGGCAGAAAAGTTCCGGGAAGAAGGCCGTGACGTACTGTTCTTCGTGGATAACATCTACCGTTATACTCTTGCCGGTACTGAAGTATCAGCCTTGTTAGGCCGGATGCCATCAGCGGTAGGTTACCAGCCTACGCTGGCTGAAGAGATGGGTTTGTTACAAGAGCGTATCACTTCGACCAAAACCGGTTCTATCACGTCTATTCAGGCTGTTTACGTGCCTGCGGATGACTTAACCGATCCGTCTCCAGCCACGACTTTCTCGCACTTAGATGCGACGGTAGTACTGAGCCGGAACATCGCTTCACTGGGTATTTACCCGGCTATCGACCCACTGGATTCTACCTCACGCCAGTTAGACCCGTTGGTTATCGGTAAAGAGCATTACGACGTAGCTCGTGGCGTACAGACGATACTGCAGCGTTACAAAGAACTGAAAGACATCATCGCTATCTTAGGTATGGATGAATTGTCTGATGAAGACCGGACCTTAGTTTACCGTGCGCGGAAAATTCAACGGTTCCTGTCTCAGCCGTTCTTCGTTGCTGAAGTATTCACCGGATCGCCAGGTAAGTACGTACCGCTGAAAGAAACTATCCGTGGCTTTAAAGGCATTCTGGAAGGTGAGTATGATCACATGCCAGAACAGGCTTTCTACATGGTAGGCTCTATCGACGAAGCGATCGAAAAAGCGAAGAAGCTTTAAGCAACCAGCTTTAGGAGAGTGAAATGGCGATGACAGTGCAACTGGATGTAGTAAGTGCTGAAGAGAAAATTTTCTCTGGCCTTGTTGAGTCCGTGCAGGTCACAGGCAGTGAGGGCGAGTTAGGTATTTTACCTTTTCACGCCCCGTTACTGACTCCTCTGAAACCTGGCATGGTCCGTATCGTCAAGCAGTTCGGCGAAGAGCACGTAATTTATGTAGCTGGAGGGGTAATTGAAGTACAGCCCGACGGTATCATAGTGCTGGCCGATGTTGCGGTACGCGGCGAAGACTTAGATGAGCAGGCCGCCTTAGATGCCCAGAAGCGGGCAACTGAAGCAATGCAAAATGCCGGTGCAGATTTCAACTATGCCGAAGCGGCAGCGCAACTGGCCGAGGCCATTGCTCAGCTGCGGGTGATTAAGAAACTGCGGAAAAAGTAAGATTACGTTTGTCAGAAAAGCCACCTTAGGGTGGCTTTTTTGTTTGTTTACTGGCGCTGCAGATAAATTCTAACCTTCGTATAGCCAATTACCTAAATTAGATTACTCGTTGACAAGAGGTTCAACTCATATAGCATGATGATAATTTGAAGTTATTTATATGTTTTTTAATGTTTAAAATAATCTTTTTAAACGAGAAATATTTATTCAGGAGCCATAGCAATGGACGAAACGGTTACTCGGCTAAAGCTAGGTGATTTTGTTCTTGATATCTCACAAAGAATTCTGTTTCAGCATGGTACGGAGATAGCTGCAGAACCTAAAGTAATCGAACTCTTAGAGTACTTATGTCATCAAAGGCACCGCTATGTCAGTTTACAAGAGTTACATGAAAGTGTGTGGCCGGGCCGAATAGTAAGTGATACGGCAGTACGGGGAACTATCAAAAAGCTCAGGTTGTTACTTGCGGATGAAGATATAAATCAGCCCAATTATATCAAGTCGATTTCCAAACGTGGTTATAAACTGATTTGTCCGGTCAGTGCGCTTAGTAATGAGATATGGCATACCAGCTCTCATTTAACCAGTGCTAACCCTGAAACTGGGGATACTGTGGCAACAGCCGACAATAATATTGTTACCACTTCAACAAAGAGTGTAAAGGCTTACGCCCTCAGACCCTGGATTGTGTTGGTTAGTATTGGCATTCTTATTTTTATTATTTATATGTGGTTATCTAACACGATTTCAGAGATACCCGCTCCCATCAAACCGCCACAACTGGAATTGCTTTCTGGATTTCCTGGAGAAAAGCATAATATTACTGTTTCAGTTGATGGCCGTTCCATTGCGTTTACCGGTAGAACTTCTGTTCAGATGGATAACCAGATATTTTTACTGGACAGGGCTACTGGATCTTTGCGTCAACTGACACATGACGCAACAAATGCTCTCTTTCTTACGTTTAATCATGATGATAGTAAGCTGATCTATAGTAACTATGAGCCTGGTAATTCATCTTTACATTTAATAGACCTGAAAAATGAAACTCAGCGAACGTTAATTACCGGTCAGCAAATGATCACTACGGTAAATCGTGGCCGTACGCCGTCAGAAATCCTTGTGGCAATGATAATAAACGGTCAGAGCGCAAGCATGTTGTACCGGCTAGATCTTGAATCAGCAAGCGCTGAGCGCTTACTTTCAGTCAATTCCAATGATGAAAATGTCATTCTGGCCGCCTACTCTCCAGACAAAAGGTTGCTGGCTACAGTAATAGCTGATAACAACAAAACCTATTTACAAATAATTGCTACCGAAAACGGTAAGGTTCAGCAACAGATGTCGAACCAACATGCGCTTAGTAAAATAAGCTGGCTAACGAACTCTCAGCTAGTTCTGCTGGATGATAACCAGCTGCAGCTATATGACTTTTATAGTAATAAGCGCCATCAGATTATAAGCAATCAAGACGGCTTAATCATTGATATCGAAAAGGGCAAGCCTGACGAATTGGTGCTATTGGAAAAGACCCAGCCTAGAGCAAACCGCTATTTTTCAGAGTATTCACTTAAAGACACAGCGACATTGAATATTCTGGATGTCAGTAATCAGGTTACATCGATGTTTTATGCCGCAGATCCAAAAATAAAATGGATAACTTTGTTGCAACAGAGCCAGCATGTGATTGCAAGATATGAGCATAATGGGCGTAATACCAACGAGTTATTAACTAGTTATGACTCCATTGAAATTCTTGACTCAGCTGAAGATGATAGTTTTCTATTATTGAAAGTTGGTAATAATCTGGTTGTATTCTGGCCTGAAGCTCAGGTCCTGCACTATATAAGTAACGATCGTCAGGTGGTTAGTGACGGTATTATCAATACTAATCAGAGGAGTATTCTGTTTGGCGAGCGCGTTGCAGGCAATTGGGAAATCCGTCAGTTTGACTTGAGTGATTTTAGTCTTACAACGGTACTTCGCGGTTACCGTGCTGTGCGGCAATCATCGACAGGTATATTTCTAGCTGACGAACAAGGCGCGTTATTCTGGCGACCAAATTTTGCTGCTTTATCCAAACCTCTGCATCAGACAATCAGTTTTGCATACATCAATCGCTGGCATGCGTTTGGCAATCAACTGCTTTGGACAACATTTGACTATCGCTATACTTATTTACATCAGCTGGATGTTGTCAGCGGCGAGTATTCTGCAGAAGCTAAACGCTTTTACGAATTTTATCCGCGGATAGCCGTTAAAGGTGAGCAAGAAAAAGTTATGACAATGTCAGTTAAAATTAATAACTCTAAAATTCAATCACTTAACTTAAGTGTATTCAAGTAACTAAAAGGCAATAAAAAAGCAATGGGATAATTATTTATTAACACAGTGGTTTCTCTATGGTTGATGGTGTCAACCAACAGGAGAAATATACTATGAAAAAAATTATAATCTTTACTGGCGTAATCTGTTTTGCTTCAACTTTTCTTAATACTACTCAAAGTAACCAGTCTCTAACGAATATCTTATCAGAGCTGAACTCCGCAGAATGTGGCTGGTTTTTATGTAAACCACCAAAGGCATCAGAACATCTAACAAGCCAAAATAGTTAAGGAGTATCTTATGAACTCTCAAGACCTCACTATTCTTGCGCTTGAATCGGTTAGCAGTTTTACGAAGCTAGAACAGTTTCTCACGCAGCTGATTAGCCGCGAGCATTTTTTGTGGTGTAGCGTCATATCACAAGATGAAACGTTAATTCATGTTGGCGCTTTTTCTGAGAACAGAGCGCAGTTAGCTACTACGCCATTCTTGCGTGAATATTGCTCACGCAACCTTAACGCTGCATATTATCCGGCAGAAAAAATACTTGCAGGTAGTGACTATCCAGCAGGCAGCGGTGTGTTTGTGGTGCCGGTGCAATCCGATAAAAGTGGTATTTGCTGCTTGTTGATGGGGACAACTTCGATGTCAGATCCTAATGCATTTGTTGTGGAAGCAGGTTGGTATTGGCTGATAATTGCCCCCTATATTTATGAGTGTTACCGCCGATGCTGCCCTTTCAATCGATCTGCTGCGCCACTGACAAAACGTGAACTGGAATGCTTAAACTGGGCTGCCGCTGGCAAAACATCCTGGGAAATAGGCCATATTCTGGGGATCTCTGAACGAACTGTAAATTTCCACATTGGAAATTGTATGCAAAAAACAAATAGTGCCAATCGTCAGCAAGCGATATCTAAGTGCTTGTCTATTGAAATTATTTCATGCGGCACATTCTAGTTAAAAAAATAATAGCACCTTATAGCTGGAATACCGAGGTGTCTGAGTATCTCTGTGTTCGCACAACAGAGGTGCTTTTTATCGGTGTTCATGCTTGAAAAGCATCACGCCAAAAGGCCGCTATCAATTAACTCAAAAGTAGAGGTTATTGTGGACCGAAAAATTACAAAAAGGCCTCCCTATCGCAAGATAGCGATGCTGGTATTTAGTTTGCTGCTTTCCTGCTCCGTATTGGCGGCAATTTACTCTAACAATGAGAAGCAATTTTCCGTTGCTTTGAATAGTGTAGAAATAGGTACGGTGCAATTAGGCAGTTTTACTGAAAGCCTGGGTTTACGCGGTGTGATTCAACCCAGTAAGACAGTCTATCTGGATGCGATTGAAGGAGGACGGGTTGAAAGTCTGTTTGCTGAGCCTGGACAGTTAGTGAGTAAGGGGCAACCCCTACTACAACTCTCTAATACTATGCTACAGCTCGATTTAATCAGTCGTGAGGCTCAGGTTTCAGAGCAGATTAATTTTCTGCGGAATACCCAGATATCGTCAGAAAATAACCGGCTTAATCTGCAACGGGATGTGCTTGATACTAAACACACTATTACGACCCTGGAACGCCAGCTGACCCAAGCTCATTTGCTCAAGACCCGTAATTTAATTCCTGAGGAACAGATTACTACGTTAGAGCAAGAGCTTAGTTATCAGAGAGGTAAGCTTAGCTTAACAGAGAGGCAGTTGCAGCAGGAAGAAGATATCAGGGAGCAGCAACTGTTGCAGTTAACTGACAGCGTCAATCTGTTACAACACAACCTCGAATTAGCACGCAGCCATGCCCGCGACCTGAAAATTATTGCACCTGTCAGCGGCTATCTGAGTGAATTTAGTGCTGAGCAAGGTGAGTTTAAAACGGCTGGTGCGCGGTTAGGGCAAATTGATTTACTGGATTCATTCCGGTTGGATGTTCAGATTGATGAATACCATCTGAATCGCGTTTATCCGGGCATGGCTGGCCGGTTACAACTCGGGCAGGAAAGCGTGGAGGTCATTCTGAGCCGTGTGGATAGCCGTGTCACAGGCAATATGTTCAAAGCAGAGTTTGAACTGCCTGCTGATTTAAAGCAGTTGCGGCGTGGACAAACCCTGCACCTGACACTCCAGCTCTCAGATCCTCAGCAAACAACAGTCATGTTACCTAAAGGCGCTTTTCTTACTGACAGCGGTGGGCACTACATTTTTGTTGTAGAGCAAGAAAACAAAGCAAAAAGAAGAGACATTAAATTGGGCAAACAGAATAATAAATTTATTGAAGTATTGGCTGGGCTTTCGCCTGGAGAGAAAGTGCTTATTTCCAGCTATCGTCATTTTAATAATGCTAACTCTATCACATTAAAAGATTAAGGATATTTGAATATGATTAGTTTAAACCAGATTTGGAAAGTGTTTGCCACCAGCGAAGTTGAAACAACTGCATTGAATAATGTTTCATTAGCGATCAGCTCCGGTGATTTCGTGGCTGTAATGGGGCCCTCCGGCTGCGGGAAATCAACGTTGCTGGGTATTCTTGGGCTGCTAGACCGGCCCAGTGGTGGCGAGTACATTTTTGATGGTGCAGATATTGTACAGTGCTCTGAAAGGGAGTTAGTAAAGATTCGCCGCGACAAATTAGGGTTCATTTTCCAAAGCTTTAATTTAATTGATGAACTGACCGTTTTTGAAAACGTTGAGTTGCCACTAATTTATCAGGGGGTGAGTGGTGCAGATAGAAAGAAACGGGTTGAGGAGATACTGACTAAGGTTGATATGGCACACCGGGCTGGACATTTACCGCAGCAATTGTCTGGTGGACAGCAGCAACGGGTTGCCATTGCGCGAGCTTTAGTGACGCAGCCCCGGCTGATACTGGCAGACGAACCCACAGGTAATCTTGACTCCCGAAACAGCGATGAAGTGATGCAGCTGCTGTCAGCCTTAAACAAGGAAGGCGCTACCATAGTGATGGTGACACATTCAGAACGGGAAGCAGTGTTTGCGAACAGAGTGGTACAAATGTTAGATGGATGTTTAACAGAATCACGGGTGGAGGCGTTAAAGTATGCTTAATAACAATACTTTGCTGCTTAACTATGCCAAAACTTGCTTGCGTAGCTCTGCCCGGCAATGGCAACAAGTCATGCTGAATATGGCGGGGCTGAGTGTAGGGCTGGCGGCTGCTTTGCTTATCTTGTTGTATGTTCTTTATGAATCGGCATATGACAGACAACATCATGATGTCGGTAATACGTATCGCGCAGAGCAAATTTTTATTCCCATTGATCAGCGTTTTCCTATCAGTAGCCCGGCTATTGCACAGCTATTAAACAACTACGATAAGAACATACGAATTACACGCTTTAGTAGTCAGGAGGTAAACATTCGGCATGCTTCAGGCAGAAGTGTGCGTGAGCTGATGTTATATGAGCCGTTGGCAGTAGAAGCAAATTTTACTGACTTTTTTTCGGTCGAGGTTCTATCGGGGGATCTGGCACAAACTTTGGAGATGCCTAATCGGATAGCATTATCCGAATCGGAAGCAGAGCGTTTATTTGGTTCAACAGATGTACTTGGACGTCAGCTGGTCAAGGATAATCAGCTACTGGATGTTACCGCTGTGTATAAGAACTTTTCTGAACAAACGCACTTGGTAGCAGGGTCCTTGCGTCGTATTGATGAGTCTGAGTTAAGTCGGCCTTTGGTTATTAATAATGTTTACAGCTATCTTCGTTTACCGGTCACGCTTGATAGGGTGGCGTTGGAGCACTACCTTACTGAGCAACTCAATGCAGAGGGGTACGGCGGGCAAAAAATTGCTCAAATTAAGCTGCGCCCCCTGGCATCGATTCATTTGCATTCTAACTTATCCTACGAGTTCAAAGTGAATGGTTCATTTAGAACAGTACAGATTGCCATATTACTGGCAGTATTACTGCTGTTTATAGCCACTATCAATTATGTAAACATGAGTACCGCCAGGGCTGGACAGCGTGCTAAGGAGGTTGGCGTTCGTAAAGCGCTGGGTGCAGGAAAAAGTAAGCTTATCAGTCAGTTTATGCTGGAATCAGTTGGTTTTTGTTTGCTGTCTGGAGGGGTGGCTGTTCTGCTGGTGTATCTTAGTTTGCCGTTTTTTAATCAACTGGTTGGACGTTCAATCAGTCCTGGTTTACTGGATGTTGTCGGTCTTACGCTGCTGGTAGCGGTAGTCATCGGCTTGATCGCTGGGCTTTATCCTGCATTTTTCATGTCGTCTTTTGATGCAAAGCGGGTACTGAGCGGCGATTTTCAACGTGGCAGCAGTGCAGCCTGGTTACGAAAAAGCTTATTGATGATGCAGAGCGCCATTTCTGTTGCGTTGATTGTTTCTGCTTTATTTATTCAGCAGCAACTGCAGTTATTGCAATCAGCACCAACAGGCTATGACCGGGAACACCGGTTAATGGCTGAAGGGATCCCATACCAGCAATTGTTTGGCGAGGCCTCTGCTAACATGATCACTGCGCTACAGCACCAACCTGGAGTCGTATCAGTCAGTCAACTTGATACCAAGCTGACAGACACGGTTTCCCAGGCAATTAGTTTGCAGATTCCCGGACGAGCTGAACCGACTCCGATGTTACGCCAGCTTGGAACAGGTTACGATATTGTCAGTGCTGCCGGGTTTCAATTGCTTGCAGGACGTGATTTCTCAAGACAGTTTGCCGCTGACTGGTATCACCAGGCAGGGGATAACTACCGTGGTTCAATTATTATCAGCGAAGAACTGCTGCGTCAACTCGGATTTAGTGAGTATGAGCAGGCATTAGGGCAGACGTGGCAGTATATTGAGCACGATGGTAAAGTGGCACAACTGACCGTCGTCGGGGTAATTGCAGATGTGCAGATTGGTTCAGCATTGAATCGCCCTGAACCCTTAGTGTTGACCTGCGGTTACTCAGTACTGGATAAAGGTCAGTTTCTGCTGTCTATAAAACCAGAACAACTGTTTGCTACGAGTCAGGTGGTGCACGATTTACTGGCCGACAGGCTGGCAAGGGATGATATAAAACTGAGTTGGCTATCAGAAGAGTTCTATCAGGTTTATCAGGCTCCACGGCGGCAAGGGGCGGTAGTAACCAGCTTCGCGGTGCTTGCAATATTGCTTACCTGTGTTGGTCTGTTCGGCCTCTCCTCATTCAGCGCTGCATTACGAACACGTGAAATTGCCATAAGAACTGTCTTGGGAGCCGGGCGTTTTGGTTTAATCCGCCTGTTAACGCTTGAATACTTGCGCCTGGTGTCAATCAGCGCAGTGATGGTTATGCCTCTGGTTTTCTGGTTAATTGAACGCTGGCTAAGCAGCTTCAGTGTTCGAATTCAGCAAGGGCCAGGGGAATACATCATGGCATTAGTGTTAACTTTGATTATATGTACGCTGACAGTTGCTGGAATCGCTTACCGGACAACCAGCAAATCCCCTGCTTTAGTCTTACGTCAGCAATAGGAGGAGGCTTATTATGCTAAAAAAAAACAAAACAGCGTTGCTAGTCCTTTGTCTTGCACTGATCGGTTGCAGTCAGACAGATAATTTGCTGGTTCAATTTCCTGGCATTCCAGAAGATGCTGCTGGCATAGTAAAGCGGGGTGAGCGGTTTAAAAATCTCTATCCGACCCCTGAGAGTTATCCTCTTCAATGCCAATATGATTGTTATCAGCCACAATCAGTTTTACAGTGTAATCAGAAAGCCAGTCAATGTTTGATTGACTGGCCCTTTACTGTTTTAGAGCCTGTTGGCTTAACGCTGACCTGGTTCGGACATGCCAGCTTTGAACTTGTGTTACCCCAAGGACAGAGAGTGTTATTCGATCCGGTTTCTGCCGGCTTCGATTGGCCAATTAACTGGCTCGCTGCGTTGGCAGGGGATCGTCGTCAGGCACCTCCACGTTTCATAACGCAAAGAAATGCACCTGTTTCAGCAGTGTTTTTTTCTCATGCACACTTCGATCATTTAAATAAAGCTGATTTGAAGCAACTTGGCGCCTCGCCAGATTATTACCTGCCCTATGGCATGGCCCGCTATTTTCCGCAGCGGGGATACCGTCTTCACGAGATGAGTTGGTACAGCTCGGTAACTGCGCATCACATGCAGATCCACTTTGTGCCAGCCCATCATTATAGCGGTCGCGGGCTTTATGCGCTGGATGGTGACAAAAGTCTGTGGGGCGGCTGGATACTGGAGATTGACGGATACAAAGTATATTTTGCGGGTGATACCGGATATTCGCCTATTTTTAAAGATATTCAACGAAAATATGGCAACATGGATCTTTGTTTGTTGCCCATAGGTTCATATCATGGGCCAAATTACCGCAATGCGCACCTTGCACCCGAAGATGCCCTGACGGTGGCGCAAGAACTGAATTGCCGGGCGATGATTCCATGGGGCTACGGAAACTATAGCTGGAATATGGGGGATATCAGTTCTCATTCTGCGTTAAAACGACTACTTACGATGTATCAGCGGGAGCAGCCTGAAGTGCAGTTGCTGGTCTTGAATGAAGGAGAGGGCATTAACCTGTAATCTGTCGTAAGTTGACATTGGTTAACCATCTATCATAAGGAAACTAAGCACCCGGCCGGATGATAATCTGGTCCGGGTTTTTTGCTTTCTGTGGTGAGTGTTGCTCTGTCAGTACTCAAAAGCTTTCAGTGCTTCCGGTATGAGCCATGTCTATTTATCAACAGGGGGCAGCAGTGCCAGACCCGCTAACCATTGCGTTGGACGAAAATGATATAAAGAATCCGCACACAGCCCTGCTACCAATAATGCAGTCTACGCTTTCACAATTTATGGGCGTCAATTATTGGTTTAGCGCAACCCAGGGGCAGGTTGAAAGCCGGTGTAGTAGCGTTAACAGTAGTTATATAGCGGCCAGCTGAATTGGTATCAGGGTATTGATGAATAACAGCCACCTTCATCAAAGGTGGCTGTTTACTGCAAGGCACTTATTTTTAACCTGTTTGACGGAGTAACTGAGGTTCGGTTAAGTGCTCGAGTTGAATCGTGCGGTTAAACACCGATGCAAAACGTTTGCCTTCATGCATAATCATCAGCAAGCTGGCATGGGAGGTATATTCGACAATCAGCTGGCAGATGGTATTTTTACTTTCGTCATCAATGTTTGCCAACGGTTCATCCAAAATATAAAGTTCGGCACTTTTCAGTAAACACAGGGCAATCTGGCATCGCTTTCGTTGGCCTTCAGACATATCTGCTGGCGCAGTTTCAAGACAATTGTTTAAGTCCAAGCGCTCAAGCAGATTAGATATCTTTTCAGCACAAACGCCTTGTTGCTGGAGATATTGTACATTTTGACCAAAGCTGCCAGGGAGCACGCCAAAAGGATAAAGCAAAGCACTTATGTTGTCCGGATGCGGCCGATAAAGCTGGCCAGAATGCGGTTGTAAATAGCCGGCAATCAGGTGTGCTATGGTACTTTTGCCGGTGCCATTGCCACCAGCCAGCAGAATGCGTTCCTTTGGCGAAATCTGCAGCGACAGATTGTTCAGTATCGGTTGCTGATAACCAAAGCTGACTTGCTGAAACGCGACCAGCGCGGTTGCGGCAGTATTTGCCGGCGTTACATTCTGCTGACGTTCCGCTTCAGCTCTGAATTCAGCCAGTCTGTCAAGCTGGGCATCAAGTATGGCTAGCTTAGGCACCAACGTAGAAAGTTGTTGAACGGCCTGAATTATCATGCCAAAAGCCCGGGTTAGCGCGAAAAGTGAACCTATAGTTATCAGACCCATGATGACCTTAAATCCTGCTACCACAATAACGGCCAGTTCGGCGTAGGCCAGGAAAACACCACTTAGAGTTTGATAACGAGCGGAAAATCTGACTTGATTAAAATCAGCACTTAAGGGAGAGTGCAATCCCTGTTTAAGAGCGCCTGCTGCGGTGTGTTGCAGGCTGAATTGGCGCACATATTTATAGCTATCAATGATACCGGACAGTATGGATTTAAATTCGGCTTCGGTCTCCTGAAATGCCTTAGTGCTTTTTGCAATCTTTCTACTGTATTTGTTGGAGAAAAACCACAGCACAGGCACTATTACTATCAGTGCCAAAGTTATCTGCCAGCTAATCCAGATAGCAACGGCTAAACCTGTAATGCAGATGAAAATACTTGAGACAAGTGCTTCTAAAGTATCGATTACAGAACTGAGTTGCTTGGGTTCATCGTGTAGCCTTGAAATATAGTAGCCTCTTCCCCGCTGGGCCAGACGCTGATATGCGTGCTGATAAAATACACCAGATAATTCGATGGTCAGGGCTTCCTGAAACGCATTTTTCAACCGCTTGCGAATTAACGCAGAGGCATACATTAGCAGCCTGCCTGCGGTGGCTACCAATATCACCACAGCTGCCAATATCGCGAACAGCTGTAAATTTGCATCGGTAATGGCATCAATCAGGAATTTTATCGTCAGCGGGTCTGCCGCCGAAAATACCAGCGCCTGTATTGCAGCCAATATTAATAACAGGCTAAATGAGCCCCGGTGCGGCGCTAATAGCGTTCGCAGCTGCCGTACATTGGCTTTACTTATTATCATCACTTGCTTCCTCCTTGGTAGTTCTGAATGTCAGATCAAGCATGAAGCGGGGACCCGGGCTAAGTAGCCGTTTTAGCATCAAACAGATTCCAGCTGAACCATGGGCAAAATCAGTGGAAAGACGAATAAGCTTTTGGCCTGGAAATACCAATCCCTGTTTACGCTTAACAGCAAAAAGACAAATTTTACTGGCAATATCTTCCGCATGCGTAAGATAATGTTGCTCTGCTGTAGTCTGATACATGTCGATATAAAAATCTGCGATGCCAGCCATGCCATCAAAACTGCTTTGCTGTGCTGCATAGCGGGAATATGATGCCGCTGCGATGGCGCGGGCCGCTGTCAGGTATTCTGCTTTGCCTGTTTCCTGATAGAAACGAATGACAACGGCGCCGATGCCATTAGCGCCAAATTGCCAGTAAGGGAGTATCAGTTTACTACCAGCAGTATCTCCCCATTGATATTGTCCAGTGCTGTTCAAGCCATAGACTAATTCTGTTTTAATCGCCTGCTCGGCTAGTTTTAACCAGTCGTTGTTATTGCTTAACTTGGCTAATTGCAGTAGAAACAGCGCGATACCAGCATTTCCCTGCGCAAATCCAACATAATTTTTGGTCTCGCTATCGGCTATAAAGCGGATCCCGTCATCGGTAACAAGTACACGTTTTCGTATTACCTGTGCCAGTTTTATGGCTTGTTGCAGGTAACTTATTTTATTTGTTTGTTGAAACATAGCCAGGGCCATAAAGCCAACACCTGCAATGCCATAGCCAAAGTTATTGGCGTCTGTCACCAGAGCGGACTGAAAACTTTGTTCAGCAAAAAGCTCTGCTTGTTCAATCCGTCCCAGAGCAAGTTCTGCTAAAGCCATTCCTGCACTACCAACAAAAATGCCGGGCACAGCAGGCTGGCATTTGTGGCGGTTGAGTGTGCTTTGTAAATGTTGCGGCAAACTAGCCGTTACACTATGACAAAGTAGTGCAGGCCCATAATATCCATATGCAAGTGCCAGCGGGTGAGTATCATATGCCTGGAAATCTACCGGAATAAAGTGAGAATCATGGCCAAGTGGACAACCGTGAGTAATAAACTGAGCACAGCCGGCAAGGGTATGTTTGAACAATGCATGATGATCGGTGTGAATAACCTGCGGTAACGTAACGAGTTGTTCTGCCTGGAGGTTAGCCTGAGCAGGTCGGTAACTATGATTTAAATTGCTTACTGTTCCTAATGCCAGCCGGGGTTTAGCCTTGGCCAGCTGCTTGATGATAGCTGCAATTTCAGGCGCCAGCAGGCAGTCAGCAGTGATTTGCTCCAATAAAGCCCATCGCAAATCTGGTGCCAATTCAAAGAATTGCTGAACCGGCAATACTGTACTGTATAACACCATTGCCAGAGCATACCAATCGCCCTGATAACTGGCACCTTTACTCAGTAGCTTTTTCGTTTCACTGAAGCCTGGTGTTGTTAAAACGGCAACATCCTGAGTTTTATCGGTTTCTGAGGTGATAAATGCGCCTTCAAAATCAATAAAGCGAATAGTTTCTTTAGCGGCATCGACCATGATGTTGTTGGGTGAGATATCGGCCAGAGTTACGCCTCTTTGATGCGCTGCCATTACTGCAAGAATACACTCTTTAGCTAACCAGCAGAATTGTCGTTTAAACCGTTCAGCAGAGTGCGGATTCGCAGTAAAGGGAGCCAGCGTATTCTCACTCTGGGCTCTGAAGGTGCGCAATGGCTCACCTTCAATAAACTCCTCAACCAGATAGTGATGTTCCCATTCTTTGAACCAATCTATAGCAGCCGGAAAATAACGATTACCGCTCAGTTTTTTTATGATAGAAAATTCACGGCTAAGTACATTGTCGGCATAAATTACTTTTTTATTAAGCGCTGTGAAATGAATAAATGGTCTGGCCTCTTTTATAACAACTTGTCTGCCGCTGAGGGTGTCTTCAGCTTTATAAACCCCGCCGCTATTTGAAAATGACAGTGCTTCGAGCACTCGGTAGCGATTATTCAGTAAGGGCACGGTTGCAGATTGAGAAGTCTGATCTGGAAAAGGCTCTTCAACCCAGCTTGGGATTTGATAATAAGGTGTTCGCTCGTCTTTAATCAGTTCGCCACCAGGGGTTTTAATACAGGCTTCTGTACTTCCGTTTGCCAGCAAGCGAGGAATGATCTTAAAACCACCATAGCGATAGTGGACAATTTTACTGTCCAGATAACGTCTGTCAGACAAGATATAAGGCCCCTGATACTGACGGGTAATGAGGTAAATCGCATGAATAAGCTGTTTAAATACGTTGTCATTTATCGGATAAATAGTGATGAATTTGCCGGCACTGCTACGATTCAC
Organism: Arsukibacterium ikkense; assembly: GCF_000987775.1. Lineage (GTDB taxonomy): Bacteria > Pseudomonadota > Gammaproteobacteria > Enterobacterales > Alteromonadaceae > Alishewanella > Alishewanella ikkense. The sequence continues at coordinate 121,768 of NZ_LAHO01000006.1, read as the reverse complement.
AGACTTAGATGTCATATGATCTGCAATATCTTGTCTGCAAATGATTTTAAATGAACACTGAAAGCGAACACACTGAGAGACGACCTTTTCGATGATTTCCAACGCCTGATCTCTTATTGCAGAAATATGGATTTTAAAGCCTTGCTCGGGGATATCGTAATGTGTTGGAGACCCCGCCAGCCAGATATTGTAATGCTGCAGTCGCCAGTCTGCTGGTAAAATCTGCTTAATCGCATTAGTAATTTTTTCACTGGCTTCCATTGTAGAAGGTGGTAAAAAGAATTCCGGATCGGCAAAGGTATATAAATTGTCCATCATATGCGAGCTCTCTTTATGTTATGGGTTCGCGGTAGCTGCGGTTAGCTTTGAAGCTAAGTCAATCAGAAGATGTATTTTGAAGTAAGAAAGTGGCTTGCAGTTTGTATACTGCAAGCCACTTTTATCGCTGTTACTGAGCCAGAGTGCGGCAAACGCCACTCAGTATGCTCCAGCTTAACAGCTCTTGGTTTTCTTCTTCAGATGTTAAAGTTTGAAGTGCTAATACATTCATAATGTTGCTCCTTATTGTTTTAGGTTGGGTTGTTATTGAGCCAGAGTACGGCAAACGCCACTCAAGATGCTCCAGCTTAATAATTCTTGGTTTTCTTCTTCTGAGGTTAAAGTTTGAAGTGCTAATACATTCATGGTGTTGCTCCTTATTGTTTTGGGTTGGGTTGTTATTGAGCCAGAGTACGGCAAACGCCACTCAAGATGCTCCAGCTTAGTAATTCTTGGTTTTCTTCTTCTGAGGTTAAAGTTTGAAGTGCTAATACATTCATGGTGTTGCTCCTTATTGTTTTGGGTTGGGTTGTTATTGAGCCAGAGTGCGACAAACACCACTCAAGATGCTCCAGCTTAGTAACTCTTGGTTTTCTTCTTCTGAGGTTAAAGATTGAAGTGCTAATACGTTCATGGTGTTGCTCCTTATTGTTTCATTTTGGTTGTTGTTTAGCCGGAGTACGGCAAGCCTAGTCAACTTTAGGGCGACAAACGCTGGTAAATACGCTCCAGCTCTGCAGCTCTTGGTCTCTTTCTTGTGATGTCAAAGATTGAAGTGCCAATACATTCATGTCTTTCTTCCTGTTGATTGGTTTTGTAGAGTCGCAAGTATTGCAACTCATGCTTTCACTATATGATTTATTTCTGACGCCTATAACTGTCAGTTCTGACAGATCTAGCAAGAAAGAATAATTGTTATGTTTTGACAATGCTGCTCAATATTTCAGGCAGTAATGAGTATTGAGTAACTATTAAGAGCCTTTGTATATCTCAGTGTCTGATTAAGGGTGCTGTTGTAGCGTGGTTACCGGTATGGCGAGAAACAGAAAAGGACATAAAAATGACAAAAGCACCTAAATTGAAGTTAAACACGCTGGGGGGGGTACTGTTTAGCATAACGATCGGTATCGCTGTGCTGGCAGGTTGTGCTGGCCTGACAACCACGCCTACTATTGCAGTTAAGCAAGGAAATGTGACTGAACCGCAGGTTATTGTCAGTCCAAATGATCATCGTAAATACCGCAGTATAACGCTGCCCAATCAATTGCAGGTCATGCTGGTTTCTGATCCTGAAGCAGAGCGATCTTCAGCTGCATTGAGCGTTGATGTGGGCTGGTTGCAGGATCCAGAGGGGCAACCAGGTCTGGCACATTTTCTTGAGCATATGTTGCTATTAGGTACGAAGCGGTTTCCTGAACCGGAAAGCTTTATGCGTTTTATGAATCAGCACGGGGGGGGGTTCAATGCCACTACCAATCAATTGACTCATTACATGTTTGAAGTCGGCCATCAGCAGTATGATGAAGCATTGGATCGGTTTGCTGAGTTTTTTAAAAATCCTTTACTGTTGCCTGAACAAGTTGATAAAGAGCGCCATGCTGTACATTCCGAGTGGTCCATGTTGCAGAATCAGGACTTTTGGGCTCGGCGAGCTTTAGCGGGGAAACTGTTAGGAGAGCATCCGGCCAACAGATTTGTGGTTGGTAACCTGGACACGCTGGGAGATAAAGAAACGAGTACGTTGCACGCTGAGATGAAGTCTTTTTATCAGCAATATTATTCTGCCAATATGATGAAGCTGGTTCTGATCAGTTCGCAATCTCTGGAGGACATTGCGCAGCTGGCTTATCACTATTTTGTTGATATTGAAAACAAAAACCTAATTAGCCCGAGGGTAAAACACAACATTAATTTTAGTAATATAGGGCCTCGCCGTTTGCATTATGTTCCGAACAGAGATATTCAGGAACTGAGACTTGATTTTACAATTGACAACAACATGGAACAGTTTTCAGCTAAACCTGGCGAGTTTCTCAGCCACTTATTACGCTCACAAATGCCAGGCACTTTATCCGAAAGATTAAAAGCAGAAGGACTTATCAATAACCTGTATGTGTATACTCAGCCTAATCAGTATGGGAACTATGGTAGCTTTCAGGTGGTACTGAACCTGACTGAATCCGGTATGCTGCAGCGTGAAACAATAGTAGCAAGAACCATGCAGTATATAGAGTTGGTGCGTCGTCAGGGTATAGATGACAAATATTATCAGGAAATCCACACTGCGTTGCAGAATCAGTTTACTTATCTGGAAAAGATTGATGGCTTTCGCTACGCTAGTCAGCTAAGCGTTGCTATGCAATATTATCCCCTGCAGTCAGTGATCTCTGCCCCATACGAATATAACCGGTTTGATGCAGCAGCAATTCAGCATTTGTTGCAGCAGCTCATCCCTGAGCGATTGACGATATGGTATATCAGCAAAAATGAACCTACAGAACATCGCCTGAGCTATTTCAACGGACTCTACTCAGTTAAGCCAGTTCCTGCACACGAGTTGCGGAATTGGCAAGGCATTTGGACGGACATAAATTTACCTGCACTAAATCGGTTCCAACCACAGGACTTTACCTTGAAACACCCGTTGTTGAGTCAACCAGAGAAGGTTGTTGATGAAGCAAGAGTAGAAGCATGGTTAATGGGAAGTCAGTTTTTTCGCGAACAGCCACGGGGCCAGCTTTTGCTGCAGTGGTATGATCCGAAAGCAAAAAAAGACGCTATTTCAGCTCTGATGCATGGGCTATGGACGAGTCAGTTTTTTCAACAGAACCATGCGCTTACCTTAGAAGCCAAAGAGGCGGGAGTGACGATTGAATTGCTGGAAGAGCGTGACTTTATTATTAAACTGAGTGGCTTTACGGACCAAAAGGCAAAGCTGGTAGAACAGTTAGCCGCTGGCATGCAGTTAAAACTAAATGAGCAACAATTTAAACAAGGTGTCGATGTGTTCGTAAGAGCAGCGCGAAGCCAACAACAAACACATCAGTTTCGTCAGGTAATTGACTTGCTCCGAACGGTAACAACACCGGGCCGTTATGAAATGGAGCAACTGCTGTTCTTTGCTGAAAGCTTAACGTTGGCAGACTTCGATAATTATGTTAATAACAGTTTAGCCCGCAGCTCTATCCGGGTATTTGCGTTTGGCAATTATGATGAGCAGGATATTCAACAGATAAGCAAATACGCAACGGCGACGCTACCTGTTTCGGCTCATTCGCCAACTTATCAGACGCCAAAACGTTGGCAACCAGAGAGTAAAATGCGTTTATCTACCGTGCGCGAACATCCGCAACGTGATGTCAGTTTGATCCGTGCACAGTATCACCCTACACCAGGATATGCAGAACAAGCTGCGGCCGGTATTCTGGTAGGCCACTTACAGCCAGAGTTTTTTAATCAGCTTCGTAATGAAGAAAAGTTGGGTTACATGGTCAATGTATCTAATGTGACTCTCAGTGAGCACGCTGGACTGGCTTTTATTGTCCAAAGCCCAGTATTGGCGGCCTCTGCACTACAGCAGCGCGTCGATCAATTTTTACTGCAATATAACGAGAAATTGCAGCAGCTAACAGATGAGGATTTTTTACAGTTAAAACAAGGCTGGTTACTGGAGTTGCAACGCCGACCTAACAACCTGGAAGAGGAAGTTGCTACGTTTCGCCAGGACTGGCTATATAACCGCCAGAGCTTTGACAGCAAGCAGCAGCTCATTTCTGCAGTCGAGCAGGCTACGCTGGCTGATGCGCAACGTTTTTACCAGCAGGCGGTAATTGCGCAAACAGCGCCCGCAATTCAGGTTATGCTGGCAGGAGAAACTAAGCGGGAAAGTGTTGTTATCCCTCTGACAGGGTTCACTGAACTAAGCAAGCTAGACGAATTTCACCAGGCTATTCTGGATTGAGAAAACAAATTTATCAGCTGGTATCAGGTTTACGTTTGTCAGAAAAGCCACCTTAGGGTGGCTTTTTTATTGGTTTACTTTATTGTACAGGCTTAGTGTTTTGTAGCTGATATATAAGCCGCTTAAATTTCATCTTAAAAAGAATAATTATTACGCAGGGACGGGTGAAAAAGGTTATGTGTATAGTCAGTATGGGTGATTTTACCGTTAACCTGCAAGAGCGCCGGGTATTTGCTGCAGACACAGAGCTGGCGGTAGAGCCAAAGGTAGTTGACGTACTCTGCTATTTAATTGAGCATAATTCGCGCTATGTCAGCCTGGCTGAGCTGCACGACAACGTCTGGGCCGGCAGGGTGGTTACGGATACTGCGGTCAGAAGAACCATTAGCAAGCTTAGAATTTTGCTGAACGATACCGACGCCGAAAACCCGCAATATATTAAGTCGCAGATGAAGCGTGGTTATCAGCTTATTTGCAATGTTACAACTGAAGACCCTGCTCCAGCAGCCCAGATGACGGAGCGGCCGGAGAGTATTAGAGGGTATGCTGAACAACCATTATTGTTTCGCAAGCCGTTTTCTATAGGCTTAGCGATCACAGCTCTGCTGCTGGTAGCATTTTATTATTGGTACTCGCCATCAGGTCCGCAGCCGGTGAATCAGATGGTAGAAATTGAAACCCTGCTATCTATTCCCGGCCAGAAAACCAGTTTGTCTGTGTCAAAAGATGGCCGTTGGCAGGCTTTTGTGGCAAAAGTGGATGATAGCCGAAGTTGGGAATTGTTTCTGTATGATAGCAGTGTCGGTCAGTTACAGAAAATTGCCACACCAGACGGGGATAGCCGTTTCGTGAGTTTTATTGCTAATGATACCAAGCTCGCTTATATCGTATACCAGGGTGAGCAAGCCTACTTATATACTCAGCTACTGAGTAACCTTAACGAACCGCCGCTATTACTGCCAACGACAGGTTATCCTTTTCTGTTTGAACCTTTGCCGCTGACTGAGCATAAATTGCTTATTGCTGCCAGCAAAGAATTGACTGGCAATGTGCACTACTACAAGTACGATATGCTGCAACATCACTTTGAGCAGTTTACTTACAGTGATAAATACAATATCCAGGACGTCTTTGCCAGTATATCGCCCGATCGAAAGTCAGTGGCTTTAGGGCGTGCCGACATTGGAGGCAGAAAAGTGGATCTGCAACTATACCGTCTGGCGGATAAAGAGTTACTGGCTGAATATTTAATACATGATGGTCTATTCGATTTGCATCTTACATGGTTAGACAATGCCACGCTGCTTATTCGCTCAAATCTGGAGCATCAACTGTTGCGAATAACTGACGGTGCTCGCCTGCCGATAGCTACCATGCCCCATCCGTTACATGAATTTCATCTTAGCGCTAACGGCGAATTAATTGCGTTGGATAAGCAGATACACAACCGGAAAACCTTTCAGGTAGCCTGGCCGTTTAAAGACCAGTTTGATAAAAATTTTCAGTTTGGGCCTGAGGTAACCGCCGTCTGGTTTAGTCAAGACAGTGAGTATTTATGGTTAAGAACACACGAAGATAACGAAAACCGCCTTTATCGTTACTATCCTGCAGATAATAAGCGCCATTTGGTATTTGCTTCAACAAAGTATTTGTTTATCTCTGATCAAAGCGCTGACGGTAAGCTGTTACTGTTAAAACACGCTAACCGCTATGAAATCTACAATACGGCTACAGCGCAAACAGTTGCGGTAACCATAGCGACACAGAACGTGTACTCGGCAAGTTTTACTCTTGATGAGCAGGTGGTTATTTTTTCCGAAAAAGTTCAAACAAGATGGCAGATAAAGCAGTTTGACTTGATAACTAAAAAGCAGACGGTGTTGTTACCAGGTTACCAGTATCTTGCCGAGTCAGCTAATGGCTACGTGGGTGCAACTCCTGATGGTGAAGTCTGGTTATTAGATAAGGATTTTAATCAGCGCCAGTTGCTTAGTAAGGTATCCTTAACGGAATTCAGTTATGACTTACAAGTGCGCAACGATCAGCTGATCGTTATAACAAGAGATCTATTGGGAGAGTGGATAATTAGCAATATTAATTTAACTACCTTAGAAACGTGGCAGCGCAGGATAGCTTTTCATGACTTTAGTCTTACATATTCGATAGATAGCAACGCCGAAAACCTTATTTTTATGACGCTTAAAAAAGAAGAAAATCAGTTGGTTAAATATAGTTATGATTTCGCTGGAAAATAACCTACAGCGGTATCGCTGGCTGGGTGTTGAAAAATATCATTGTCAGCTTATCAGGCCAGATTGCTTATGAGCAGGGTAAGGATTGGCGACTTTAGCGTTAACCTAACTGAGCGTCGGGTATTTAAGTCGGGCATTGAGCTGGCGACAGAGCCAAAAGTTTTCGATGTATTATGCTACCTGATAGCGCAAGGTGATCGCTTTGTTAGTTTAAAAGAGCTGCACGACAATGTCTGGGCCGGCAGAGTGGTTACGGATACTGCAGTCAGAAGAACCATTAGTAAACTAAGAGTGTTGCTGGACGATACCGACGCCGAAAACCCGCAATATATTAAGTCGCAGATGAAGCGTGGTTATCAGCTGATTTGCAGGGTAAGTACTGAACCTGATACTGGAGCGCCGCTACTGGAAGGGCTGCCAGTTACTGATAACGATGTCAGTAAAAAATTAGCCGTGAGTAAGCCTGTAATAATGTGGTTAGCAATTGCTGCAGTAATACTCGCAGTAATTTACTATTTTTACGCTAAGCCACACCCGCAGCCGCTTAACAAGTTGGTAGAAATTGAAACCTTATTATCCATTCCTGGCCAGAAAACCAGCTTAACAGTATCAAAAGATGGCCGCTTACAGGCTTTTGTTGGCAAAGTTGATAGCAGCAGAAACTGGGAATTGTTTTTATATGACTCTGCCGCTGGTCAGCTAAAAAAAATTGACACGCCAACTGAACATTGTCGTTTTGTTGGTTTTATTGAGAATGACACCCGGCTGGCTTATGTTGGCTACGACGGCACAGAAGCAAAGCTTTACACGCAATCTGTGCTAGATCTGACTGCAGCACCTGTTTTTCATCCTACTGCGCAATTTTCTCTTATTTTTGGACCTATAGCGCTATCTGAAAATAATATTTTACTAGCCGCAGGAGAAAGTGTTTCAGGTAACATCCATTACTATAAATACAACTTAGAACATCATACCTTTGAGCAGTTTACCTTTAGTAGTGAAGACGGAATACAGGATGTCTTTGCGACTATCTCACCTGACAGGCGGTTATTGGCACTGGGCCGCGCCAATATTAATCAAAAAAACTCGATGCTGCAGATTTATCGTATTGCCGATAAAGAGCTGATAGCGGAGTATAAATTGCAGGATAATCAGCACGACTTCCGGCTAAGTTGGCGGGATAACGTTACTTTGCTTTTGCGCATAGATGTTAAGCATCATCTGGTTAATATTTATACTGGTGAGCGCACAGCCGTAGTTGCAGAACCTCACCCCCTGCATGAATATAGCTTAAGCGAAACTGGCGAGCTGTATGCGTTAAATTATAAGTTATCAAAACCTATTATCTATCAGGCTCGTTGGCCTTTTACTGATAACTTTACCAAAAGTTATCAGCTTGGCACTAAAGTACGTTCGCTGAGTTTTAGCCATGATACCGACATTCTGTGGTTAATTGAAAAAGAACATAATTTATATCGTCTGTATCGTTATTCCGATAATAAAAATGTACGCCAACTGGTTATCGAATCTCCACAACCGATGGTTCTGCAGGACCAGACTAAAGATGGCACGCTACTGCTATTGAAGCGGAATAACCGGCTGGAAATCTTTAACACCATAACGGCAGAGTTCACTACGGTATCGGTATCTACTCAGGATGTACTTGCAGGAAATTTTAGCCAAAATGGCGACTTTGTGTTTTTTTCCGAGCGGGTAAAAGATCAGCGGTTGGTAAAGCGCTACAGCCTGGTTGATAGAATGCAAACACTGCTGCTTACACACCACGTATTTATTCAGGATACTGTTAATGGTTACGTTTCGGTAGATGACAGTGGTGACGTCTGGTTGTTAGATGTTGACTTCAACAAAATACACTCACTATTTAATGGTATACCGTTAGATCTGAGCTATCAATTTACTGTAAGTAATAACCAACTTATAATCGCCTTTCTCACCATAATGGGTGAATGGGAATTAGCTAATGTTAATTTAACCTCGCAGCAAATCTGGCAGAGAAGCGTGCCATATCATGATTTTAGTCTACCCTTTTCCATTGATAGCACCGGGCGGAGTTTGATCTTTAAAACAAATATTAAAGAAGAAAATCAGTTGGTTAAATATAGTTATGATTTCGCTGGAAAATAACCTACAGCGGTATCGCTGCCTGGGTGTTGAAAAATATCATTGTCAGCTTATCAGGCCAGATTGCTTATGAGCAGGGTAAGGATTGGCGACTTTAGCGTTAATCTAACTGAGCGTCGGGTATTTAAGTCGGGCATTGAACTGGCCGCAGAGCCAAAAGTGTTAGATGTTTTATGCTACCTGATAGCCAACCGTGATCGCTTTGTTAGTTTAAAAGAGCTGCACGACAACGTCTGGGCCGGCAGAGTGGTTACGGATACTGCAGTCAGAAGAACCATTAGTAAACTCAGGGTGTTGCTGGACGATACCGACGCTAATAACCCTAAATATATTAAGTCGCAGATGAAGCGTGGTTATCAGCTGATTTGTGATGTTACTGCTATAGACCCTGCTGCTGAAGCGCAGATGATTGAGCAGCCTGTTATTATTAACGGCAATACTGGCAAGCAATTTCTGTTTCGCAAGTCGCTTTTAATAGGGTTAGTTATCACAGTTGTTATGCTGGTAGCGATTTATTATTGGTATGCTCAGTCACGACCGCAGCCAGTTAATCAACTGGTAGAAGTTGAAACCTTACTATCTATTCCCGGCCGGAAAACCAGCTTGTCTGTATCAAAAGATGGCAGGTTACATGCTTTTGTAGGCAGGCTTGATGGCGATAGTAACTGGGAATTGTTTTTATATGATTCTGCCGCAGGCCAGTTAAAGAAAATCGACACGCCTACTGAGCATTGCCGCTTTGTCACTTTTATTGATAACGACACCCGCCTGGCTTATGTTGGTTACGATGGTAGCCAAGCAAGCTTTTTTACGCAATCAGTGCTTAATCTAAATGAACTACCAGTTTTTCACCCTACAGCACCGTTTCAATTATTGGGGAATTCAGTAGAGTTAGCACCCAATAAAGTGTTAATAGCTGCATCTAACTCTTTATTAGATAATCTTCATTACTATAAATATGACTTAACAGCCAACACCTTTGAACAGTTTACCTATAGCAGTGGCGATGGAGTGCAGGATGCCTTTGCCAGTATTTCTGCAGACAAGCAGTTAGTGGCGTTAGGGCGAGCAAGTCTGAACGAGAGAAATGTGATGTTGCAGATTTATCGGATTGCAGATAAAGAGCTGATCGCCGAATACAAACTGCAAGATAGCATGCTGGATTTTAGAATAAGTTGGATTGATAACAACACGCTGCTAACGCGCACTGGTTATCGCCATTCTCTGATTAATATCGACAATGGTGATCGCACCGTCGTGGAGGCTGAACCCCACCCGTTACATGAATTTAGTTTTACCGCAACAGGTGAACTTTACGGTTTAAGTTATCAGGTTTCAGCAGCAGACATTTATCAAGCTCAGTGGCCATTTACCGGTCACTTTACTACAAATTACCGCTTGGGTAGCAAGGCTTTACAGCTTAGTTTTAGTCATGACAGTGACACTCATTGGTTAGTTGAAAAGGAGCCTGATAGTGATCGTTTATATCGTTACGCTGAAAGTCAAAACCAGCGCCAACTGGTTATGCAGACAGCTGAGCCGTTTTATCTTCAAGATCAAACTACAGATGGTTCGCTACTTTTATTAAAAAAAAATAACCGGCTTGAAGTATTTAATATTGTTACTGCTGAGTTTGTGTCAGTTTCGGTATCAACTCAGGATGTACGATCGGGGAATTTCAGCCTCAACGGTAAGTACGTTTATTTTTCGGAGCGGGTTAAAGAGCAATGGCAGGTAAAACGCTATAGCCTTATCGACAAAACGCAGTCAGTTCTGCTTGCTGACCATATCTTTATCCGGGACATTGCTGATGGCTATATCGCTGCCGATAGTATGGGCAATGTTTGGCGCCTGGATAATGATTACAACAAAATTCATTTGTTATATCAGGGAGTCATTTTTGATCTGGAATATCAGTTTGTATTGCACGATAGCCAGCTGATAATAGCCTTTCGTACCATCATGGGTGATTGGATACTAGCAGACATTAATTTAATCTCGCAAAAAGTCTGGCAGCGAAGCTTGCCATTTAATGATTTCAGTTTACCTTTTTCTATTGACTACTCAGGCCGAAACTTCATCTTTAAAACTCGCTTAAAAGAAGAATATCAACTAGTTAAGTACGGTTATAACTTTGGTTATAACTTTGGTGCCAAATAACTCACACTAATATCTTAGCCTGGTTATCGAAAATAGGACTGTCCGTGGTTAGTTTGCATTCACTTGAATAAGCAAGCTAACTAAAACATCACGGAGCAGTACCATGAAAAATAAACCCTTTATCTTAAGCGCGCTGACAATGGCTATTGTCAGCAGTTCAGTAAGCATTGCCTTGCTTAGCGGTTGTACTAATAGCACTGCTATAACTGCCAGCCAGGGCAGTAACGTTGCGGTGCCTGGTCAGCAGTTAACAGTAAGCCCTAATGATCAGCGCCAGTATCAGGCCATCACCTTAGCTAATCAGTTACAAGTGGTATTGGTCTCTGACCCCACCGCAGAAAAATCATCTGCGGCATTAAGTGTCGATGTGGGCTGGCTTAACGATCCAAAATCTCAGCAAGGGCTGGCCCATTTTCTGGAGCATATGCTGTTTATGGGGACTGAGCGCTACCCTGATCCGGATGGTTTTATGAAGTTTATGGATCAGCACGGTGGCAGCCGCAATGCTTTTACTAATCAGCTGACCAATTACATGTTTGAAATTAATCACGGCCATTATGAAGAAGCGCTGGACCGTTTCTCCGACTTCTTCAAATCGCCACTGCTGTTACCAGAATATGTTGATAAAGAACGCAATGCCATTAATTCAGAATGGTCTATGTTGCAAAATCAGGATGGCTGGGCGCAACGTAAACTGGCTGCACAATTACTCGGCGAACATCCGGCCAATCAGTTCTGGATTGGTAACCTGGAAAGTCTGAGCGATAAAGATAACAGCAAGCTACATGATGAGCTGCTGGCGTTTTATCAGAATTATTATTCGGCAAACCGGATGAAGCTGGTACTGATTAGCTCAGATCCATTGCCACAGATGCAATTGCTGGCTGGGCGATATTTTGCTGAGATTGAAAATAAAAATTTGGTAACGCCGCGGCCAACCTCGGCGCTTGAGTTTAATGCAGGACCAAAGCGGGTGCATTATGTGCCCAATACGGAAATGCAATTGCTGCGGCTGGAATTTACCATTGACAATAATACGGCGCAGTTTGCTGCCAAACCCAATAAGTTCTTAGCGCACTTAATCAGCTCAGAAATGCCAGGCACCCCAGCACAACAATTAAAGGCTATGGGGTTGCTGGATGTGCTGTACGTTGATTATGATGCAAAGTGGTACGGCAACTATGGTCATTTTCAGATTGTTGCCGTGTTAACAGAAGCGGGTATGCAGCAGCGCCCGGCAATCACCGCTATTTTGATGCAATACCTGGATTTGATCCGGCAAAACGGTGTCGACTCTAAGTATTATCAGGAGATCCGTACTTCGTTACAAAATCAGTTCAACTTCCTGGAAAAAACGGATGGCTTTAGTTATGCCGCCAAGCTTAGCGCGGCGATGCAATACTATCCGGTATCGTCGGTCGTGAGTGCGCCTTTTCAATATGATCAATTTGACAAGACCGCCATCAATACCTTGCTAGCGCAGCTGGTACCAGAGCGTTTAACCGTTTGGCATATTAGCAAGCAAGAGCCTGCAGAGCACAAGCTGCACTACTTTGAAGGCCAGTATGCTGTAGCTGACATCAGCGAGCAGGAAATGCAAAGTTGGCAACAACCGCTTATACCCTTGGTGTTGCCGGGTTTAAACCGGTTTCAACCCGAGAGCTTTGCGGTTAAACACAGCCCAGATACTACGCCGGTAAAGGTACTGGATGAAGCCGGGGTGAGCGCCTGGCTGGCAGGCAGTCAATACTTTGCTGATCAGCCCCGCGGCCAGTTGTTAATGCAGTGGCACCAGCCAGAGGTAAAACAAACCGCAAAACAGGCGGTGATGCACAACCTGTGGCTGTTCAATGTCATCTTGAATAATCAAGCTTTGCTGCAGGAAGCCAGCGCCGCCGGTATGACGCTGCAGCCAGAGGCTGATGAGTATGATTTGGTATTAAAGTTATCTGGCTTTACCGATAAACAGGCCGTGTTAGCCGGTTACCTTGGTGAGGCATTATCAGCCACGATTACTGAACAGCAATTTAACCAGAACAAGGACTTACTGCTTCGAAGCTTAAGATCATCAGAGCAGCAGATGCAGGCACGGCAAGCCAGTGAGTTGTTAAAAACCACGTTGTTTAATGGTCGTTATGAGCTGCCTGCCTTACTTGCCGCTGCAGAGCAGGTTAACCTGGCAGAGTTGAACAGCTTTATCCAACAGACATTGGCAGCGAGCCAGCTACGGTTATTAGCGCAAGGCAACTACAGTAAAGCCGATGTGGCTGTCATCGCCAAGGCCTTGGCCGGTGGGCAAAAAACAGTGCGTCAATATCAGTCGCTAAGCAGTTGGCAGCCTAATCCGGGGCAGCGCCTGACAGTGCTACGGGCAAATCCGCAAAATGACAGTTCAGTGTTTCGGGTACAATTTTTGGTTAATGGCGGCTACGCTGGCAAAGCGGCGGCCAAAGTATTGTCTGGCCACTTGCATCAGGCGTTTTTTAATCAGCTTCGCACCGAAGAGCAATTAGGCTATGTGGTACAAGCGTTTGAGTTTCCGTTAAATCAACACGCTGGTTTGGGGTTTGCTATCCAAAGCCCGGTGTTATCGGCAGAGCAATTACAGCAGCGGGTAGATTTATTTTTGCAGCAATATAGCGCGCAGCTTGAACAGCTAAGCGAGAAAGACTTTACCCAGCTGCAACAAAGTCAACTGCTGGAACTGCAGCGTGTGCCAGCTAATTTAGAGGAAGAGTTTAAAACGTTCAGTAGTGACTGGTTACGCAACCGGTTGAACTTCGACAGCAGACAAAAACTCGTTGCTGCAGTAAGCGCCCTGACGCTGGCCGATATGCAGCAATTTTACCGTCAGGCGGTGTTGTCTGAACAGGCAGCGACCATGCAGATTATATTGCAGGGCCAGGCAAAGGATCAGGCTGTGAAGCTGTTACCTGGCTTTAGCGCAATTGACGATTTGGCGACCTTTCATCAGACATTCTAACCATTAACTTTTGATATAACAGGCCCTGTTGTGCAGGGCCTTTTCCATCCAAGGTCTACTCACCAAGGGTGTTATTTGTTGATAGGTTAAGCTGTGAGATAAATCATGAAACTGTTTATGGAAAAAATAGCGGTTCTGCTTGGTTGTTGTTTATGGCTGCTGCTGTGGCTGGCGGTGAATTACGGCTTAATGGCTGTTATGAATCAGTCGCTGATTATTGGCAGCTTTTAACGTCATGGATAATAAGGAATAGTTGATGCGCGTGACAGCTATAGCAAAAAAAATGATTATTTTTAACGGCCTGATCCTGGCAGCAGCGATGGCTTTTTTTGTCAGCTGGCGCTGGTATCAGACACTTTATGCCGAGGTTAACCCCAGGCTCTGGCAACAAACCGTGATTGAATACGGCACAGGCCAGCACCAGACGTTATGGCTAAATAGAAGGCATGCAACAAAGCTAAGGGTCGCCGCGGCTTGTTTGCAGATTAACGAGGGGAGAGAAATCCCGGTGCAGCTGCTCTCTGTTAGCTATCCTGCTTTATACCCTAGCGCTATCAGGGTTGATTTTGAATTGATTGATCCGGCGGATAAGTATTCGTTGTCGAACCAGCAACAGGTGGTAATTAGGCAGCGGCGCTAAGTAACACCGCAGTTTTTTTAATTACTTTTTAACCTGCCACTGAATAAACTCCAGCGCCAGCTCTGGTGTAACAAACACCGTGGCATAAAGGGTATCCGGGCTATGCGGATCGGGGTGCACCGCCATTAACTGATAGGGCAGCTGGCTATGTTGGGTTTCGCCGCTGGTTTGGTCTCGCAGCTCAATGTGGCCAAGCATGCTGTAGCGGTATTGCTGATTACCCTGGTGCAGCCAGACTGCCATGAAGTTAGCATCGTCATTTTCCTGCAGCAGTATGTCCTGCCTGGCACCATCGACATACTGATATAACTTACCCTCTTTGTGGAACAGCAGCTGGCCGTTAGTATCGTACTGGGCAAAGTTGCCAGCGGAGAAAGTTAGTTGGGTTAACTGATTACTGACTAAGTCAAACTGCCACAGGTTCTGATTGTTCGCCTGCACCCGGGTTAGGATCAGGCCGCTGTTATCTGGCAGCCACAACGGCTGGCCGACATCGTTGAGCTCCAGTTTATTGATCAGTTGCTGCCGCTGGATATCATACAGATACAAGTTGCCCTGCTTGATAAAGGCAATATAACGGCCATCACCAGACCAGCTGATGCTGTTAATCGGCTGCTCGTCGTTAGGTAGCTCGGTCAGTTGCACATTGGCGCCATTGCGGCTGAGCCATAACTGCCAACCACCCGTCCAGTTAGCGGAAAACGCATAGTTGTCGGGTGATAGCGGCGATACCGCCAGAGCCAGTGCACTGCCAGCGGCGTTATGTAAAAAGCTAATTTGCCGGGTGTCGTCATCAAATGGCTGGGTAATTTTTACCAGTTGCATCGCCCCCTGAGTGGCGCTGCCAGCAGTGAGGTTTGAAATATAAGCCTGATTATCGCTTAATAACGACAGCTCACCTACAATAACGCCTTGTGGCAATTTGAGAACACGTAAGCTTTTATCAACAATATCAACTTGTATTATTGCATCCGCACCCGGTAACAGCAGGCTTTGTTGATCCTGGCTCCACTCCAGGCCAATCAGTAGCACAGGTATTGGCAGACTGGCAATGCGACGGTGTTCGCGGCTGGCCGGTTGATAAATATAAATATCCGACTTATTCGACTCTGGCATCAGAATATAAGCCAGTTGGCTGCCGTCTGCCGACATTGTCAGCACCGTAGTGCCCAACCCGGCAGAGGGAGCTGCCTGCAGGGTTTGAACTGCACCGCTGGTTAAATTTTCTGCCAGCAACGCATTGCTGGTATACATGCCACCGCTACCTTTACTGTAATAGAGCGTTTGGCCGTCAGCGCTTAGCTGGGCGTTACCAAACACCAGACCATCACAGTGAGTTAAAGGCTTTACCTGATACTGCGGATACTGGCTAAAGTCATAATTTTGATATTCGCAAGATTTGCCATCTTTACTGACGACCTGTACCAACAGATTGCGACTTAGTGGTTGCCAGCTTTGTACGCTGTATAGGTGCTTATCATCTTCCAGTGAAACTTCCTGTAATAACTTGCCAGAACTTACCCCCAGCTGGCGAACTATTACCCGGATCTGGCCATCAGGCTGCGAGTGGCTGTAAGCTAAAAGCTGTTTATCGGGTGATAGCAGTGGCCGTGATTCAATACCTTTGAACCAGGTAACTTTTTGCTGGCTTACCACATCCAGCTCAATTAATTGTGGTTTGCCATCAGTCTGTTGACTGAGCGCGGGCTGCTCTGGTTCAGCGCCGGCAAAATACAAGCCGGTGCCAACTACGCCGAGCAGCAACAGGCCAAGTGCACCAAGCCACAGCGCAGAACGACGTTTATGCGACGGTTGCAGCGGCCGAGGATTCGCTTCTTTGATTGCCGGAATAACACTGTTTAGCGCAGAGTGACCAAGCGGTTGCAACTGCAAACTATAACCCTTGCGATGATGGGTTTTAATCGGAGCCTGAGTGAGTGCCGGGTGCAGCAATGCTTTGCGTAACTCGGAAATAGCCCGGTTTATGGCGTTGTCATCGACATAACTTTGTTGCCAGATGGTATCAACCAACTGCTGGCGCGACAAAATCTTACCGGGATTGACAGCAAAGTAATGCAGCAGCTTGCTTAATAGCGGTTCCAACTCTTTATGTGTTGCACCGTCGCTAATACTGTATTCGCTTGGTGTAAACACCCAGGGCCCCAGCTGCATCTTATCCATTTGTTAATTATTATTCCGCTTTTAAATGAGCTGTAACTTTAACAGATACTAATAGTGATTCAAACAAAATAAGTAAGCACCATTGAACTGCAAAAGTTCATCATAAGGTTTTGATAAGGTTTGATTATGTGCTTTAAAAACAGCAGGTTAAATATTATTTTGTTAGCAATATATTGCTTAGCTTCTGATAAGCGACTTTTTAGGATTGCTGCCCTACAGTGAGCTCATCAACACAACGGACAGGCAGTGAGTCCGAGGTTGTCTTCAGACAAAACAATACTTACTGATATAAAAGGAACAGCAAAATGAAAAAATTAACGACTAACATTACCCGCCTGATGATCATTAGCGCGCTGTTTGCCAGCACAGTAGTGCAGGCTGACGAGAAGGCAGAGCAGCAGGCTACTGTGGTACAGGTGCAAACCGAGGTGGCAAAAGAGTTAACCGAAGTGACAGCAAACCTGCTGCAGGAGTTACAGCAACAAGTAACTAACAGCATTAAACAGCAGGTAAACAGCACCGTCAGCACTATCGCCGAGTCAGTAAAGGCTTTAATACTATAAGTCGTTTAACATGATGGGCAGCGACTTTCAGGTAAGCGATGTCCAGCAACATTTAAATTTAACAGGGTAATAAAAATGAAATTAAAAAAGTTTTTTAAGGTAAGTTTTACAGCGGCATTGTTGGCAACGGCGTTTAGTTCCGCTTCGGTATTAGCTGCAACATCCATGTGGAAAGTGAGCAAAGGCGATGACTATCTGTACATTGGTGGCACCGTACACCTGCTTCCTGAAACAGCATTTCCGCTGCCAGCAGAATTCGAAGCAGCGTATCAGGCAACGGACACCCTGGTATTAGAAGTAAAGATGCCAGATATGACGGACAGCGCGGCGCAAACTGCATTATTGCAGGCCATGGCTTATAACGATGGGCGCAGTTTGGCCAAAGTGCTGTCACCGGAAGTGTACCAGCAGGTTAGCGCATATTTCGCGCCTTATGGCGTGCAGTTACAACAGTTGGATGGCTATAAACCCGGCTTTGTTGCCTTGCAGATGCTGGCGCTGGAAATGATGAAAGCCCAAATGGCCGGGGAAGGAGTTGACAGTTACTTTGATAAGAAAGCACTGGCGGATGGTAAAACTATGGCGTATCTGGAGAGTGTGGAAAGTCAGATTAACTTGTTGGCAAACATGGGTGACGGTTATGAAGATGCCTTTATGAAGATGAACCTGGAGCAGGTTAGCGATTTCAAAGGCTATTTCAGCGCGATGGTTGCGGCCTGGCGTGCCGGAGATATGAATAAGCTAAACAAGCTGGCGGTTGAGCCTGCCCGGCAGCTGGATCCTGTGCTATATCAGGCGCTGTTTGTTAAACGGAATAATGCCTGGTTACCGCAAATTGAAAGTATGTTCGGCAACGACACCAAAGAGTTGGTGCTGGTGGGGGCCGGCCATTTAGCGGGGGATGACAGTGTGTTGGCCTTATTGCAGCAGGCGGGTTATCAGGTCGAGCAAGTTAAATAGTCGATATATAACATTGTGAATCAGCAAGGAAGCAGGTAATGTTTAAATTGTTAAATAAGCCAGAACCAGCCCGTGTGCTGGGCTGGACCTTATGTTGGTTTGGTAGCTGGCTGCTGCATCTATTACTGCTGCAGCACCCCTTTGCCGGCTATTAAGGCTGCAGGCCTGATAATTATAATAACAAACACATGGCCGGCTCATTGATGTTGCCGCCCACGAAAAGAAAGAGGTACCCCTGATGAGAGCAGTACTGTTAAGTTGCCTGTTGTTCGCTTTTTGCTTTGTGCAGGCTGCAGAGTTAACCCTGGAAGATTACGCCAGACAATCCCAGTTCCTGGAGATCAGAATTTCGCCCAGCGGCAAATATTTAGCGGCCACCAGCCGTAGCGATGAAGGTAATATTTACCTGAATGTTATAGATGTCAAATCTAATGCCATTATCAGTGTGCGGCATTTTACCGGCCGTGACTCCATTGGCTCTATTAACTGGGCAAATAATGAACGTTTGCTAATCACGCTGGTTCGAGACATCGGTGCTTTAGAGCAGCCTGTGCCAACCGGTGAGATTTTCGCGGTAAATGCTGATGGTAGTAATGCCAGAATGTTAACGGGTTCCCGGGCAGACAATGAAAAGGACGCTGCTCAGGTGATCAACTATTTGCCTGATGATGATAAGTTCGTGCTGATTGTGACCAGCTCGCCCAACCGCCGTGGTTCTTTCAGTTTGGTGAAACGCTTAAACATTGAAAATGGCCGCACCCGGCAAATTGCCCGGGCACCAATGCGCTCTTCCGGCATGATTACCGACAATAACGGCGTAGCCCGCATGTCGGTTGGCGAAGATCAGAATAATGACAACGAAATGGTGCTAATGTACCGTAAAGACGAAAAAGCCGACTGGGTAACGTTGCGTCGGTATGGTCAGCGCGACGGCAGTTTTAATCCGATAGCATTTCTACCTGATAACCTGCGTATTGTTGGCCTGAGTGATACCCAAACGGATACCAAAGCTATCAGTATTATGAACCCGGAAACCGGTGAAGAGCAGATACTGGCGCACCACCCTAAAGTTGACGTTGCGCCGCTTTTTAGTATTGAGGATGGTTATTTAAAAGAAGTGATTGGTGCTTCTTATGAATATGATGTCCATGAAGATGTGTTTTTTGCTGATATTCAAGACAAAAGGTTCAGCAACTATATGCAAAGTCTGACCGCCGCTTTTCCCGGCAAAAAAATTGCATTTAGCTCAGCAACCCGCGACAACAGTATTTTAGTATTAACGGCGCGTTCGGCGAATCATCCACCAGAGTTTTACTTGTTTGACACTAAGAATAATCAGCTGAGCTTTTTGTTAAACGGCCGTCCCTGGTTAAAGCCGGAGTTGTTGGCCGAAACTGCAGCGATAATTTATAAAAGCCGGGATGGTTTAGATATACATGCAATTTTAACCTTGCCGCGTGGTAAAGAAGCAAAAAACCTGCCGTTGATTATGCTGCCTCATGGCGGTCCGCACGGTCCCCGGGATTATCTGGAAATGGATTCGGATGCTAAAGTCTTAGCGCAGCATGGCTATGCCGTATTACAGCCTAATTTCCGGGGGTCGGGTGGTTTTGGCCGCAGTTTCCTGCAAGCCGGTTACCAGAACTGGGGTACCACCATGATTGATGATATGACCGATGGTGTAATGCATTTGGTCGAAAAGGGTATCGTCAATCAAGAGCGGGTGTGTGCCTATGGCGGTTCTTACGGTGGTTATGCCGCACTGATGAGTGCGGTGCGTGAGCCGGATTTGTATAAGTGTACCGTTGGTTTTGTTGGTGTATTTGATTTAAACCTGATGTACACCGACGGCGATATTCCAGAGCGACAAAGCGGTATTAACTACCTTGAAATGGCTATTGGTCGTGATCAGGCACAATTAGATGCACAGTCGCCAATTAAGCAGCTGGATAAACTAAAAGCACCGGTCTTTATTATTCATGGTAAGGAAGACCGCCGGGTGCCGGTGATCCATGCCAACCGCTTACGCGAAGAGCTGGAAAAGCGTAACCATCCTTTTGAGTGGCTGGTAAAAGACAAAGAAGGTCATGGTTTCTATAAACCTGAAAACAACGTTGAGCGTTGGCAGAAAAT
The DNA here is from genome assembly GCF_000987775.1 of Arsukibacterium ikkense. Classification (GTDB taxonomy): domain Bacteria; phylum Pseudomonadota; class Gammaproteobacteria; order Enterobacterales; family Alteromonadaceae; genus Alishewanella; species Alishewanella ikkense. The sequence goes on along the minus strand of NZ_LAHO01000006.1, from coordinate 101,475 downwards.
GCTGGCCTTCTTTGATAAATACATCGGTGAAACTGAAAAGAACTAGTTTTAGCTGAACCATGCAGAACACACGCCACCTCAGGGTGGCGTTTTTCATTCAGCAAAACTTCACCCCACCCCTGTAATCTGCGGTCATATCTATTAGAATAAGCGCACTATCGACGACACACGATGACAGGGATTTATTTTATGACGTTAAATGTAGTAATTCTGGCGGCCGGCAAAGGCACACGGATGAAATCAGACTTACCTAAGGTATTGCACCGGGTGGCGGAACGGCCAATGGTGCAACATGTTGTTGATACTGCCCGTGCTTTGGGGGCCGTTAAGCCGCAACTGGTGTACGGTTATGGTGCTGAGGCTTTACAAGCGGCGATGGGCGAGCAGCCGTTGCACTGGGTATTACAGGCCGAGCAGCTAGGCACTGGCCATGCGGTGGCCCAGGCCATTCCCAATATCGCCGATGACGATACCGTATTAGTGTTATATGGCGATGTGCCACTAACCGGGCTGGAGACCTTACAGCAGTTATTGGCGGTAAAACCGGCCAATGGTTTGGCGATTTTAACGGTGAGTTTAGCTAACCCCAGCGGTTATGGCCGTATCGTGCGGCAAAACGGTAAGGTGGTCGGTATTGTTGAGCAGAAAGATGCCAACGCCGAACAACTGCAGATTAACGAAGTCAACAGCGGCATTATGGCCTTGCCAGGTAGACAGCTGAAAAGCTGGCTGGGTAAGCTGTCGAACAGCAATGCTCAGGGCGAATATTATCTGACCGATGTGATTGCTATGGCACACAGCGAAGGCGTCGAGATTGCTACCGCCCAGCCAAAAAACCCTATGGAAGTGGAAGGCGCCAATAACCGCGTGCAATTGGCTGCGCTGGAGCGGGCTTATCAGCAGCGCAAAGCCGAAGAACTGATGCTGGCAGGTGCCAACCTGCGTGACCCGGCGCGGCTTGATGTGCGCGGCACTGTCGAGGTTGGCAATGATGTAATGATTGACATCAACGTGATTTTCGAAGGTAAGGTGGTGCTGGGCAAAGGCGTGACTATTGGTGCTAACTGTATTTTAAAAGACTGTACTATTGGCGATAACACCGAAATAAAACCTAACTCAATGATTGATAAGGCGACTGTCGGCAGCGATTGCTCAGTTGGCCCTTATGCCCGTCTGCGGCCGGACAGCGTAATGCTGGACGACAGCCATGTCGGCAACTTTGTTGAGATGAAAAAAACTACCCTGGGTAAAGGCTCTAAAGCCAACCACTTAACTTATCTGGGTGATGCAGTGATTGGCGATAAAGTAAACGTCGGTGCCGGTACCATTACCTGCAACTATGATGGTGCCAATAAGTTTGTGACCACCATCAAAGATGGCGCCTTTATCGGTTCTAACAGCTCCCTGGTAGCACCGGTTACGGTAGGGGTAAACGCCACTGTTGGTGCTGGTACAGTGTTAACCCGTGATGCCGCCGATGGCGAGCTGGTGGTGGCCCGCGCCAAGCAAAGGCATATCGACGGCTGGCAGCGGCCGGTGAAAATAAAAAAATAGTGTTTTAAATTTAACCCCACCATGTTGTGGGGTTACTTTATTGTCTGGCTTTTTAATCTGGCAGTGGCCAGCGTATCACCAGTTCAGCGCCGCCGTTCTGCAGGTTTCGGGCCTCAATACTGCCTGCATGCTGCATCACAATTTCCTGACAGAGCATTAAGCCTATACCGGAGCCATTGGCCTTAGTGGTATAAAAAGGCGTAAATAAGTTTTCCAGATTGGCAAAGCCGGGACCGTTGTCACTGACCTGTAAGATTTGCTGTTGCCCTTGGCAATAAGCGGCTACCTGAAGTATTGCATCGGGTAAATTCTGGCAGGCCTGTGCTGCATTCCTGGCCAAATTTAATAGCAATTGCCGAAGTTGATACGGATCCGCATAACAGTTTGTTGCTCCGGTATGTTGCAGCGGGATCGAACAGGTTAATTGCAGTTCATCAAGTATTTCTTTTAAATCGCACCATTCTGGTTTACTGGCGGGTAATTGCTGTAGCTGAGCATATTGATCGATAAAAGTGAGCAAGCGCTGGCTGCGAGCTTTAATGCGGTTCAATACTAAGCGGCTTTGCTGTTCTGGTAACTGTACTTGACTGAGTAAGGTTTCAGTCATCGATGCCATTGGCGTAAGTGAATTGCGTAACTCATGACTCAATACCCGAATTAACTGCCGCTGACTCTGTTTTTGTTGCTGATAGAGTGGATGACGAAGATCCAGCGCATAGAAAACCAGCTCACCATTTTTTTGCTGTATGGTCTGTTGTTGCCAATCTTGTATTAAGCTTGGATGATTTAAGGCGGGTTGTGCTGTAAATCCCAGGGCGGTTGCCTTGCTGCCTAAAATAAGAGGTAGTTTCAGGGCGTGGCTGGCAGCATTGTTAGCAAAAAGCAGGGTTTCTGCCTGGTCGAATACTAATAAAGGAAAAGGTAACTGCTGGGCAACCAAAGTGAGCAGTAAGCTTTGGTCCCGGTGGGGAGGGGGTTGAGCCAGTTGTTTAATCTCTTGTAATAACTGTTGATAAGCGTGCGGTAACTGCTGGGGATTTAGCTGGAAACAGGCAGCGTCTTCATTGAGGCTCTGGCAATAAATGACACTTTGCTGCAGTGGCAACTTTATTTTTAGGTATAACCAATACCACAATGCAGCCAGCGGCCAGCAAACAATAAAAAGGAGCGTGGCAACAGCCAGATTGCTCCAGCCAAGCAGTGCAAGCAGGCTGAGGCCAAGTAACACCGTCAGGCTACTAAAACAGATCACTAAGTACAGTGGCAAATACAGGCTCTGCATTATTCCTGGCCGCTAGACTGATATTTTTCCAGCCTGCGGGCTAAGGCATGCCGGGATATCCCCAGTAAGTCTGCCGCCTGCGAGAGTTGCTGACCACTTTGCGCCAGCGCTTGCTGGATAAGCTGCTGTTCCATCGCGGCTAAGTCCAAACTGCTTGTTGCAGATGGCGCTGCGTTCGTTCTCGTACTATAGGGCAAGGCTAAATGTGGCACATCCAGCGTGCTACTTTGGCTAAGTAATACTGCCCGCTCTAGTATGTGACTAAGCTCCCGGACATTACCCGGCCAGGAATATTGTTGCAGTGCCTGCATGGCCGCTGCGGTAAAACGGATAGGCGCTTTACGATATTTTTGGCAGAGTTGCTGGCAAAGCTGCGCTGCCAGCAGTGGCATATCGGCTTGGCGTTGCCGCAATGGCGGTAGAGTTAATACCAGAGTATTTAAACGATACAATAGATCTTGCCGGAATTGCTGCATTTGCACTAATTGCGCTAAATCAGCATTGGTGGCGCTGATAATGCGAGCGTTACTCTGTTGGCTATGACTGGAGCCAAGGGCTTCAAACTCTCCGCTCTCCAATACCCGCAATAATTTAGGCTGCAAATGCAGGGGGAGGCAGCCAATTTCATCTAATAATAAGGTGCCTTGATGTGCTAACGCAAAACGCCCTAAGCGTTGTTTGCGAGCATCGGTAAAGGCGCCTTTTTCATGGCCAAACAGCTCAGCTTCAAACAAGTTTTCTGGGATGGCGGCCATATTAACGCTAACAAAAGCGCCTTTATTTCGCGCAGATAGCAAATGAATGCGCTGTGCTAACTGAGATTTTCCAGTGCCATTTTCACCTAAAATCAGAATATTGGCGTCAGTTGCTGCCACCATTTTTACTAATTGTTCCAATTCCTGCATCGAGGGGCTTTCTGCAATCCAGTTGTTGGCTGCTGGCTCGGTCAATTGACGTAATTGTTGGTTTTCTGCGGCTAACGACTTTAAGGTTAATTGTTGGTGGACCACTTGCAATAAAAGCTGATTATTCCAGGGCTTCTGCACAAAAAATGCAGCACCCTGCTGCATGGCCGTTACGGCCAGCTCAATGCTGGCCCAGGCCGTCATCATAATCACCGGGATGCCACTGTCTTTTATTTTCCCAAGCAAGCTTAAACCCTCTTTACCAGAGGTGGTATCTTGCTGGAAATTCATATCCAGCAGAATTAACGCCGGTTGCTGCACCAGCACATCCAGAACTTGTGCTGGTGTGCTAACACTAAGCGTTTGATAACCAGCAGAGCTGAATAACAGCTCGAGCGCCAGACGGATATCGGCATCATCATCGGCAATTAAAATCGTTGCTGCCACAAAAACCCCTAACGGCTAAATTACAGTTCACGCAGAGTTTGCATCGGATCTTGCCGGATCACCTGCCAACTGGGTACTAATATACTTAGTAAAGCTACTGCGCCAAGCAGGCTATTTAACACAATAAACACCTTTGTTTCTAAGGTTGGTAAGATAGCATAGTTCAATTGTAATAGTTGATAGAGCCAGCTGGTAAAGATCGCACCTAATACCAGCCCCACTAATACTAAGGCACCGCTTTCTTTCGTTAACAACCACAATAAGCGCTGTTCGCTGGCGCCGGTTGCCATTCTTACCGCCAGCTCATAACGCCGCTGTCTGGCACGCATCTGGCTTACTCCCGCTGTACCCAGCAATGCCAGTAATAAGGTGGTAAAGCTAACGATGCAAATGATATAAAAATATACCCTGCTTTGTTTGGTCATAGCCTGCCATAGATCGCGCATGCCCCGGATATGTATTTCGTAATCCTGATAATCCTCAGCCAAAGCCGCTGTTACTTCGCCTTCAGATATTTGCAGTTGCTCAGGTAGCAGCAACACAAAGAAAAACATATTACTATGCATTACTTGAGAAAGGTTTTCATAAAGATGTGGAATACCGGCTCGCTGGTTTTTAATGTTGTCGACGATACCGGCAATGCGGTAATGACGATCTTTGTTATTGACGGTGAAGTTTTCACCTAAGGCACGTTCCGGTGTGCCGGGATAAAGTAAATTAGCAAAATTGAGATCAACAATAACCGATTCAACGGCCTCATCGGCAGTGAAATTTCTGCCATACAGGAGCTTAATACCAAACTGATCAAAGTAGTGTTCGTCAATCTCACTATAGGTGAACTGAATATCCATATTTCTTTCAGTCAGTTTAGCTTGGGCAAAGCGGATAGTGCGCGATATGGGTTGGCTCAGGCTATTGATTAGCTGTGCATGCGGAAAATTGCGTTTTAAGTCATGTTGTAATGTCTGGTATTGCTGCTTGAAAAAATCTATTTGTTGTTGCATTTCCTCAGCATTCGTCAGGTTCTTTATTTGTTTTGGCCTTATTGCCAGCTCATAACTATTGACTAACCTGAACCCTAAATTGGTATATAAATCCTGATAGCTATGCCAGGCCAAACCGGCGGTGCTACTAATTAAAATGGCTGATACGGTAAGTTGCACCACTAAAAGGGTTTTAATAAGCCAAGGGTTGTGTGCTTTGCCGCTGCCTTTGCCACTTTGTTTTAAGCTTACCGCTATTGCTGATACCTTAATACCAAGTGGTAAGCTAAAGCAGCAGAGTAACAAAACGCTGGTGATGGCTGCAGCGGCTAGGGTGGTGCTATTAACGCTGATCCCTTGCAACAGTGGAATGGCATCACCCACCAGCACGGGCAAAAAACGCATTAGCCACTGCGCAGCTAATAATCCGAGCAGTACAGCCGGCAAAACCAGACTAATATTTTCCAGTGCAATCAAGCCTCGTAACTTTGTGAGCGTTGCGCCGCTAAAAAGCTGCATGGCAAATTCATGCTGCCGGCTTTGATAGTGCGCCAATAAGACATTAGTTAAATTCAGGCTGGCAATAATAAATAGCCCAAGGGTAACGGCTAGTAACAGCCATAATAACTTTTGGCTATCACCGAGCAGGTAATTTCGGTAAGCATTTTGTTCAACATCGATTGTGATGGTACTGAGTACCTGCTGAACCATCTGAGGTAGCGCGGATTTATCTTCGTTAAACCAGTTGTTAAATTCTGTGGCAGAAGGTTGCTTACCGATGCTGCGTAATAGGATAGTTGCGTCAGTACCAAACATCATTTCCATATCATCACTACGCCAAACATCAGGTTCGAAGAATTGCCAAAGTTGTGCCGCTGTTATGTTATGGCTGTTAGGGATGCTGTAAAAATCGGGCAGTACGCCAGCAACAATTAATGGCTGTTCATGCAGTTTTAGCGTTTGGCCGATAACGTCAGGGCTGGCTGCAAAATAACGCTTCCATAACGTTTCAGAGATCCAAACTTGATTGTCAGCACTGACTGTAAGCGGTGTCTGGCCTTCTAATATCGGCAGCCCTAAAACCTCTAACAAGTTATTACTGCCAGTGAACAGGGTGCTATCTACACTTTGATCACTCACCATCAGTGTAGAAGTTTGTTCAGACGAGAAATAGCCCCAGTCACCATAGTGGGCGAAATAGCGCTGCAAACTGGCAAAACGCTGTTTATCGATCATATTCATTTGCACACTGCCAAAGCGGCCGTAAAGCTTTTGGATGCTTAATTGTTCAACCTGCTGAATATGAGGTAACGGTTGTACCATAATGCGATAGCTTAGCGTGACAACCACTAATACTGCTGCCAGGGTAAAACCCAAACTGATAATTACCGGCAAGCATAAGCGGGGTTGCTGATAGAGGCGCTTTAAGCCTAGTTTAAGATGCTGCAGCACCAACATTAGGCGACATCCTGTGTTTGTTGTTCGGCAACAATATGGCCATCAAGCATTTGTATTTGCCGGCTGGCAATACGGCTGTAACGAAAATCATGGGTAACCATTACTATGGTGGTGCCTTGCTGATTTAGCTGCTGTAGCAATTGCATAATGGCATCACCATTTTTGCTATCCAAATTTCCGGTGGGTTCATCTACTAACAATAATTGTGGTGAGCCTGCGAAAGCTCGGGCAATGGCAATACGCTGCTGTTGTCCACCAGATAGTTGGTTGGGATAGAAGCTTGCCCGGTGTGCCATATCAACCATATCCAAGCACTGATTGACTCGCGCGTTAACCTCTGCCCGTTTTATGCCGCGGTGCTGCAGGGGAAGTGCAACATTCTCAAACACGGTCATGGCATCAATTAAATTAAAAGACTGAAATACAAAGCCAAGATGCTGGTTGCGAATAGCAGTACGCTGATTACTGCTCAGTTTTTGCGTATCAATGCCAGCAAGCTGGTAATCACCCGCGTCTGCGATGTCCATTAAACCTAAGATGGTCAACAGGGTTGACTTACCACAACCTGAAGGCCCGGTAATGGCAATAAACTCTCCCGGATACGCCGTCAAACTGATACCTTGCAACGCTAGGGTGGCAATATCCAGATGTCGGAAGGCTTTCTCAATATTGTTAAGGATAATTAGCGGCTCTCTCATTTTAACTTCCTGTTTTCTCTATTTTAATTTAATAAATGGATACTGTTGCCACTCTGGTTTATCCATGGCAAGGAATTGTTCGTTGACGACCAGTCCGGCGGTAATCAGCAGTTGGCGGCCACTTAATTCGCCAAATTGCACTTCTCTGGGTTCGGCGCGATTTGTGGCGGTTTTCACAAATAGCCTTTGCGTACTATGCGGCTTTAATCCCGCTGTGTGTGTGACAAAAAGTGCGGCTGCTCTATGACCCAGTTGCACTTTGGCGGTAATGTTTTGTTGTGGCCGACTGCCTGCAGGCAGCTCATCGGGTAGTTGCACCTCTGCCAGCACACTACCCTGCTGCACCACGGCTTCAATACGGCTAATCTGGCCTTGTATTAAGCCAAAGCGGCTTTCAATGGTAACGTGGTTGCCAATATAAACCTGTTCAGCATGTCGCTGATTTAACAAAATGCGGGCGTTAAGCTGATGCTGACTGCCTACTCTGGCCAGTGCCTGACCTTTGTTAACGCTTTGCCCAAGTTCAACCTCCAGCTGTTGCAGATACCCTGCAATACCTGCGGTTAATTGCATACTGGCTTGTTGCTGCTGCAATAGCTGATAATCGCTGGTTAACTGCTGCAGCTGTAACTGCTTTTGTGCTAACTCGGCTTGTTGTAACAGTGCAAATTGTGTTTGTTTCTTGTGTTCAAATTCCAGCTGCTGACGGTGTTGCGTTACTCTTAAGCCGGCCCGCTGCAGTTCAATCCGCGCTGCTACACCATTGGCGGCCAGCTCTTCATTAACCCGTAACTCCAAATCTGCTTGTGCTAACTGGTTTTCCAGTTCAGCTGCTCGGCCTTGTTGCTCTAATAACTGGCTGCTTTGCTGGGCGGTAAAGGCCCGGATTTCGACCTGCATTCTCTGCATAGCATTCGATGCAGCAATAACCTGCTGATCCAGTTCAGGATTATCAATTCGAATAATAATGGTATTGGCGTCTACTTCACTTCCGGGCCGGTGCAGAATTTCTGCGATAATTCCCGAGGCTGGCGCAGTAAGCAAACGTTGGTGGCGCGAGAAGAGCTCACCTATTGCATCACTGTAAAGCGTTAAATCAGCTTGTTGTACAGTAGTTAGAGATACAGAATGGAGTGATACGGTGGGAACCGCAGGGCGCAATATTATTAACAGTAGCCAAAAACCAATAGCGGCGACAGTTGCTACAAGTAAATAGCGACGATAAGGTTTTTTAGCCGGTATTTTAATATCCATCAGCATTGCCAGTAACAAGGGTGCTATGCTTATGGAAGTTTTATGCCAAAAATTAAATTGATATTATTCAGTGGTTTATTTTTAGTTTCTGCGTAAGGTGCGCGATTTCGCGCTTGTGATGCGCTTAACTGCGCTAAGCGTGTCACTGTGCAGGCCAAGTCATAGCTTGGCCTGCTTTACACATTTAGCTTTTATCGACTAACACGGCAATAGCACCATCGCCGGTGACATTACAGGCGGTACCAAAGCTGTCTTGTGCCATATACAGCGCAATCATCAATGCTATGGCACCTTCGCCAAAGCCGAGCATAGTGCCGAGTAAACCCACCGCTGACATTACCGCACCACCGGGCACACCGGGCGCAGCCAGCATCACCACACCCAGGGTTAAAATAAACGGCAGCATGGTAAACAGCGATGGGATATCCAGGTTGTTCTGCATCATCATCACGGCTACGGCACAACTGACGATAGTGATGGTAGAGCCGGCCAGGTGGGTGGTGGCGCAGAGTGGCACGGTAAAGTTAGCCACGTCTTCTTTTACGCCATTGTTTTTGGTGGCCTGCAGCGATACCGGAATAGTGGCGGCGCTTGACATGGTTCCCAGTGCGGTAAAATAGGCCGGTAGCATGTTTTTAATCAGGCTGATGGGTGACTTGCCGGCTTTAATACCCGCTAACACAAACAGCGCAATTATCCATAACCAGTGCAATACCAGCGCCATTACCAGCACTATGCCGAAGGTTTGCAGGGTAACAAACACTGAACCTGCTGCCGCCATCTGGGCAAATACCCCGGCGATATACAGTGGTAACAGCGGGATAATGATTTTGGTCAGCAGCAGCTGGATAATATCGCGGCCCTGATCTGATAGCTGTTTTAATGATGTTGCCTGCGTACTGGCAATGCCTAAACCAAAGATAAAGGCCAGCGCCAGCGCGGTCATCACATTAAACACCGGTGGAATATTCATTTCAATATAGGGTGTTAAATTCACGCCATCAATATTGGCTAAATCGGCCGCGGCCGGCGCCAGCATGGGGATCACTAAAGCTGCAATTAAGAAAGCAAAGGTGCCGGCGGCAATCGTCGACAGATAGGCAATGCCTAAAGTACGGCCCAGCAACTTACCGGATTTTTGTGGCAGGGCGGCAATGCCGCTGGTAATAAAGAATAAAATCAGTAGTGGAATAGTAAAAAACAACAGTTGGCCAAACAGGGCTTTAAAAGTAATTAAAATTTGCGTTAGCCAATGCGGTGCATAAAGGCCAAGTAACATGCCCAGCACTATGCCGGCAATCAGTTTTAAAATTAGCGCCATAATTTTCTCTTATTAGTAATGGAACCCCAGATTATCGCGGCTGAGCATAGCATAAGTTGCCACAGCTGACTGCGCTTTGCTGGTCGGCTGTGTTTTAAGTGCTGTAAATCAACGCATTACCACAGCGTGATTTGTCAGTTTTGCCGGTAAGTCTTTTCGGTCAGATCCAGTGCAAAGCCCTGGTCATCCAGCAGTGTCAACTTCATCATTTTTTGCTCAAAGCGCAAATTATGTAACGCCAGGGTGGCGGGCAACTGATAGACAATCAGGGTGCCAGAACTGATAGACAAAATTTTGGTGGCAAGATCTGACTTTTCTGCCATCTGGCCAGTGACACTGTCACGTAAAAAACTGTGGCCGGTTATTTTCACAATGCCTGCCTGATAGTCGTCTACAGTGCCCAGGAAAAAACGATTCTCATCGTTGCTGAATAATCTGCGATAACAAATCAGTAAAAGATCTCCACTTTCCAGCATAATATGTTCCCCTTGTTATATTAACGATCGGTTTTGGTACAGTGCTTGCCAATATTTACCTTTACGCTCTGCAAACTCAGTTTCAACATAGTGTTTTAACCTGCGCCTGTCCTGTGGATGGTCTTTCAGTGCTGAACCCAGCAATACATGCAGCAGCAATTGGGCATCGGGTTGGGTCTGTTGGTAATAGTAAGCATGCGTATAGATAGCGTGGGCCACACTGACTGCCTCGGCAGTAGACATGGTGGCCCCGGCCAACCGGTCTGTACTGCGGCCATCCAGAGTCTGGCCATTGCGCAGTTCATGAAAAATGGTCGCCAGCACCGCAATCAGTTCGGTATCTGCGGTGATATTGATATTGTTGGCCGCCATCAGTTTGCTGGTTTCCCAGAAAATTACATCCATTTCATCGTCGACATGGCGGATAGGCTTAATATGCTCAAAACTAAGACGGCGTTTTAAGGCGGCACTCATGCGCTGCAAGCCTTCATCCACACTGTTGGCGCTGGCAATAATATTAAAGCCCGCTGTGGCATACAGGGTGCTTTCTGCAGCGGGCAATTCCGGCACTACCAGCATTCGTTCCGATAAAATAGATAAAATGGCGTCTTGCAGAGGTTGCGGACAACGGGAAATTTCCTCAAAGCGTAATACTTTGCCATCGCGCATCGCCCGGTATAAAGGAGTGGTCACCAGCGCTTCAACACAGGGCCCGCGCTGCTGCAGCAGTTGTGGGTTCCAGCTATACAACAGTTGATTAATGCTGCTAACGGCACCACCCTGAATGATTTGGGTGGAATCGGCACTGATGGCGGCGCTTAACAGTTCAGATAACCAGGATTTGGCAGTGCCGGGCTCACCGGTTAACAGCGCGCCGCGCTGAGTGCATAACGCCAGAATAATCCGGGTGACGACCCCGGGTTCAGCAACAAATTTGCGCTCAATTGACAGTTCGGCATCGCCGCAGATAAATTTCTCAACCGCCACCGCCGACATAAACCAACCGGGCGGCACCGGGGCACTATCGGCCTGCTGCAGCCGCTGTAACTCGGCCGCATAGTGTTGCTCTGCTGGCTTTTTCTGGGTTTTCGCATTTGTCATCATAATTGCTGTACTCCGCCTCTGTGCTCAGGCGCCATTCGCTCCTGCAGCAGCACCTTTGGTAACTCGTGTAGCGGAATAATGCCGTCTATTACCAGGTTCAGCGCGCTGTCGCGCATAGTGATCATACCGGCGTCCAGCGCTTGCCAGCGTAATTCGCTCGCAGTGTTTTCTCTGGAAATCGCATTGCGAATGTCGGTATTCATCAGCAAGAATTCGACCACGGCAATCCGGCCAAGCGTGCCTCTGCCGTGGCAGCGGCTGCAGCCTGCGCCAGCAAAGCAGCGGAAATTGCCGGGTACGCCATCGGGGAACAATTCGCCGAGGATTACCAGATCAGGCTCGGCGGGTGCCCGGCAATCCGGACAAATGCGTTTGGCTAAGCGCTGGGCAATAACTGCCAGCAATTCACTGGCGATAGAGTTGGGGTGTATATTCAGATCTTTCAGGCGCTGAATGGCATCAACAGCATCATTGCAGTGCAGGGTCGATAACACCAGGTGACCGGTTTGCGAGGCTCTGGCCGCTTCCAGCGCTGTGGGGTGGTCTCGGATTTCACCAACCAGTATCACGTCGGGATCCTGGCGCACAAAAGCGCGCACGGCGTCGGGGAAATCAAAGCCAATATCTGCGCGTACCCGGGTTTGCTGTACCTTGTCTATCGAGTACTCAATCGGGTCTTCAACTGTAATTACTTTACGTTTGCCATCGTCTGCCAGCTCTTGTAGGCCGGCATACAGGGTAGTGGATTTGCCGGAGCCGGTGGGGCCGACCACTAACACCAGCCCGGCCGGATTATTCAATAAGCGTTGATACATGGCGGCTACCCGTGGTGACATACCCAGATCTTGCATGGTCATGGCCCGGCCGGTATGTTTCAGCAAGCGGATAACCACATGTTCCGCATGCAGAGACGGCTGCGTTTGCACCCGTAAATCATACAAATGCTTGCCTTGTTTTACCTGGCTGCGGCCGCCTTGTGGCAAACGTCGCTCTGCAATGTCCAGCTCTGCGCGAATTTTGATCACATTAATCAGGCCAGCCAGCTCTGACATGCTGACCTGAAAATGGGTTAGATCATGCAAGTCGCCATCAATTCTCAATCTTACCCGGGGTGTATTTTGATAGCACTCAAGGTGAATATCACTGGCGTGCTCGCTAACCGCCTCCAGCAACAATGCTTCGTACAGCGATACCAGATAAGGATTAACCGGGCTGGGCAGAGCGTCAGCTGCCGTATCTTCAGGATGGGTTTTACTGACAAGGCCAGATTTATGCTGTGCCTTAGCGCTCACTTCCAGCTGTGTCCACAGCCGGCGGAAATCCTCTGGGGTCACCAAAACACAGTGGATTTTGCCATTGCCATTCATCACGGCCAGTTCGGCTAAATCCGCATCCGGATTATCTGTCACTACCGTCATCCGGTTGCCCTGTAAAGTGACAGGCAATGCCCGGCTGCGGTCAAGAAAAGTACGCGAAAAGTGGTTAAATAAGCTACTGTCAACTTGCTTGATCAGGCTGTCAAAATCGATAAAAGACAGTTGGCGCTCTGCTGCCATCGCTTCGTATAAGTCTTTACTATGCTGTTGAATTTTTCGGTTAAGAGCGTGAGCAAACAGCTCATTGTTTCGTTTTGCATCCAGTTTTGCTTCAGCCAGCATAGCGTCATCAGCGTAGCCAAGGTCTATTACCATATCCGCCAGGCGGCGGCTGAAATCAATCCAGCCCAGTTTATGCTGGCGGATTAATGTGACGTGCTGCTTCTGATATAGCACGAAATTTGAAACATGGTCTTTTTCATCTTCGATCACCACCAGCAAACCGTTTTCAGTCAGTAAAGGCACCAGCTGCTCGTAGTGTGACAACAAACAGGTAGCCAGAATAAGCTGGCAAGGCTCACTTACCCCGATGCCGTCGTTAACATCCGCCAGCACCAATTGAATATTGTTAATACCTAAAGTGGCAAAGCGCTGACTGGCGTCACGGATTAGCCTGGCATCGCGCTCTACCGCAAATACTTTTGCAGCTAACCCAGACAGCACGGCGCTAAGGTAACCGGTACCTGCGCCGATGTGCATCACATTGTGCTGCGGTTTAATCTCAGGTAACAACTGTAAAATACGTTGTACCGCAGCCTGAGTTGGCATGCTGTGGCCAGAAACCAGTTCGGCATTTTGCGCTGTGCTGACAAAAAGCTGTCGTGGAATTTGCTCTGTTATCTGATTGTTGACAGGTATCATAGGCGGCTCTTTCACTGCAGGACTTTGCTGATATGTAGTGTAGCGCCTGGCAAAGTGCAAGTTTTTACTTTGCATCAAATTATACTGAATAATCTGTCTTACTTAATTATTCTGGTTGCTGGCAGATGCTGCTTAAACCACGACTGTATCGCGGGTAACTGGTTAGGGTTTTTAAGTAACATCAGACGTCCTGTCAAGTAATGCGGCGAGCGCTAACAATACCGACTGTTTCGGTAGTTGCAACTGCTGAGAAGCCATTGCCAGTTGCTCCAGTTGTGGCAGCAACTGCTTTAGCCTAGTCTGCTCACTTTGCCCCGTTGACGCCTGTGCCGCTATCATCATCGGTTTGCCGCGCTGGCGCTCCAGCACGCCTTCGGCTTCCAGCAGGCTGTAAGCTTTAGAAATGGTCATTGGGTTTACTGCATATTGCGAAGCCAATTCCCGTACCGAGGGCAATGCATCACCCGCTTTTAGCTGGCCGCCCGCCACCATCCGTTTAATTTGCTCGGTAAGCTGGCGGTAAATTGGCTCGCCGCTATTGGGGTTGATACTAAACATGGCGCCTCCTGATGTTTGTGGCTTTATGGCTGTAGTCCCGAATTTTCCAGCGTTTTGCGGCAAAATGACGCAGCAGTAAAGTCGCAAACAGCAGGCTTAGCAGGCTATAAAGTTGTACCGATTGTGACGCTGAAAAAAGCTGATAAGCGGATGTACTGTAATAAAGAAAGGTCAGCGTAAAACCGGTTTTAGTATTGTTTGGGAAGCACAGCAATAAATAAGTAATAAACAAAAGCTTACTTAGCAGTAATCCACTACTGAGTAGTAAAAGAGGATTTTGTGGTTGCCAGAAGTAAAGCAACAGCAGCACCGGCAGGCTGAAAATAACTAACTGGCTTAGAAAATGGCGCTCATAAAAATAGAATAGTTGTTGTCTGGATACCGGCAGGTACAGCCAGGCTGCTTTGGTTCTGCCAGTTGCAGAATCAATAGTGTATAGCCAGTAAATAAGGGGAACCAGAAACAAAAGCTCGTTCAGCACTTTCCAGTCAAGTACAGGAAACCATTGCCAGCTGCTGTTAAACCAATAATACACTGCGCTTTGCAGCAGAGGAGCAGCGGCACAAACTGCTGAAAATACCAATAAGCGAACGAGTGGCCGGGCATTACACTGAAACAGATAGCTGGCCGCCAACGTTGGCTGAAATTTAGGGATGGCGCGCCAGCGAAAACGCCACAAATGCTCAGATTGTTGGCGGCCTGTGCTGCGCCGTTGCCCGGAAAGTTTTGGCAAATACACCGCCGCTATCAGGCTAAGCGTGTAAAACAGGATCATGGGTAAAGGCTGTGCTACCGGTACTAACCAGCTCGTTTGCAAAAACCATTGTGGATTAAACATCACCAGCCACACCGGAAAGATAACCAGCCCGGAGGCGGAGCTGCGGCCTTTATCAGCAAATACGATGGTATGCAGTAACAGATGGCTACAAAATAAGGTGAGTAACGCCTCCGGATACGGCAGCGCCGTATACTGGACAACGCCCGGTGAGCAGAGCAGGGTTATCACGCTGACCAGCAAAAAAGGTAGCAGAGTTGTTTGTGCCTTGCTCAACAATAGCCGGCCGTAACTGCTGGTTATTAATGCCGCTATTGCTGGTAACAAACGCAGATAGTAATACAAAAATAAAACAACGTTTGCCACGTATAAACTGGCATTGTTGACAAAACCCAGGATCCAGAAAAAAGCGATGAAATACCACCAGCCAACGCTCATTTCAAGTAGCGTCAGCATCCGGGAAAGCTGGGTAAATAGCGGCGGAAATTTAAGCGTTGTCATTAAAGGCTCATCCTTAGCATTCATGCAACTCCAGAAAAATATCTTCCAGATTCAGCTGTTCCACCCGGATTTGCGCCTGTAGTTGCTGTGCTAAGGTTGTTAGCTCGGCATCCTGCCAGTTTTGTACTGTTACAGTCGCCACATTGCCTTGTATCCGCTGGCGCAGCATATGGGGCAGGCTTAGCGGCCCGGGAAAAGGCTGCTGTGCACTGATATGCAACCGAACTACGGATTCTTTCAGGGTATCCAGCTCGCCTTGCCAGGCAAGTTGGTGATCTTTTAACAACCAAACCTGGTTCGCAACTCTTTCCATATCGGTGACGATATGAGAGGAGAAAATAATGACACTTTGCTGATCCGCTGCAATATTAACCAGTTCCGTTAAAAATTGGCGGCGGGCTATCGGATCCAGGCTGGCGACGGGTTCATCCAGCACCAGTAATTGAGGCTTATGGCACAACGCCAGAATAATCGCCAGTTTCTGGCGTTGTCCCACCGACAACTTACTGATCTGTTTCTGTAACGGAATTTCCCAGCTTAGACACAGCCGCTCACATAACGTCTGATCCCAGTGCGGTTGAAAGCGGGCAAACAGTTGTAAATGTTCATCCGCGCTTAATTGATCCAGCAATTCATCCTGCTGTGGCACAAAGCCGATAAGTTGCTTTTCTCTGGTTGCAATGTCGGTGCTAAGGGTGCCAAACAGCCGCACTTCGCCTTGTTGGGGTAAGGCAAAACCAAGAATAGTTTCCAGCAAGGTGGTTTTGCCGGCGCCATTTTTTCCTAGCAGGGCGATAACATCACCCGGCTTTACCCGGGTAGTGATATTTTCCAGAATAACTTTATTATCGTACTTACGTTGTAACTGAGTTATCTCAATAATGTCGGGCATATCCCTGTCTCCAAAAATGAACTGTATTAATACACTAATACAGTTTATTTTGAGACGCAAGCAGGATTTCAATAAAAATACCAACAAAGTCACAGCGCTGTGCGGTGCTTTTGGGTTAACAGGTGCTGATTCAGGTTATACTAAGCTACACCGGTTACCGTGTTACACCGAAAATGTTGTTTAACAGGAAATACTTATGCGTATAGTTTTTGGTTTGATGTTTATGCTAGTGCTGGCCAGCTGCGCCCAGCTTGGTTCGTTATCAACCTACAATGTTAGTGAAGCCGATTTAGAACAGATGCTTAGCGCGCAGCTACCAAAGTTAACCCGCCAGGCCGATGTGGCCGGTATTCCGCTGAAAATGGCGGTGGATAAAATGCAGGTGGCTATTGGCCCGGACAATAGCGATTTGGTGCGGATCAACACCGACGCCACTGCGGTATTGTCATTATTTGGTTTAAGTTACCCGGCTAACTTAAAGCTGCAAATTGAAGGTGCGCCTTATTATGATGCCACTGAAAAAGCCATTTTTATCCGCTCGGTGAAATTGCTCGATAGCAGCATTGAAGCGGCCGGCTATCGCGGCAATTTAGCCCCGGTGAGTAATGAGTTATTGCAACTGGTTAATGGCTATCTGGCGTCTAATCCGGTGTACCGGCTTGACCAAAGTAACCCCACCATTAAATTGCTGACCGCAGTGCCGTTAAATATGGCGGTACAACAAGGCAGATTGGCGTTTAGCCCCAGCAGCCAATAACGGCTGCTGATTTAATACAGATCCCGGCGGTAGCGGCCTTGTTGCTGCAGTACGTTAAGCGGGCTGCTGCCCAAAATGTCGGTTAACACCGAGTGCACGGCACTACCCATGCCCAGCAGGCTGCCACAAACGTATATGGCGCCGCCTGCGTCAACCAGCTCACGTACGGCTGTGGCCTGTTCCGCCAGGCAGTGCTGCACATAACGTTTTGCTGCCTGATCCCTGGAAAACACCAGCTGACAGCGGCCAATAAAGCCTTGCTGCTGCCAGCGCTGAATATCCCGGGCAAAGAAAAAGTCAGTTTGCTGGCTACGCTCGCCAAAAATAAGCCAGTTGTTGGCCTGCTTTCTGGCGATCCGCTCGGCCAGTAAGGCGCGAATACCGGCGATGCCGGTGCCATTAGCGATAAACAGCAGCGGCCTGTCGTCAGCCGGCAGCTGAAAATGGCTGTGCCGGCGCAGTTGCAGCTGAAAAGGTTGCTGCTCGCTCAGCCAGCTGGTCAGCCAGCCAGAACCTATGCCCAGAGTGCCATCTGCGTGGCTTGCCTGGCGCACCAGCAGAGTCAGCTGACCTTCGCTGGGGATCGATGCAATAGAATAATGGCGCAGCGGTAACTGTGGTTGTCGGGCCAGCCAGGGCTCCAGCGCTTCGCCCTGTGCCGGCGGCGTAACCCCGGACAAGGCTAACTTAGCCAGCGCACAACACAGCGGCATAGGCTGGCCCAGATAATGAACTTGCTGACAGCCATACAACTGATGGCGGGTAAGCCATAGTGCCACATCGCATTTGCTGTTCTGTGGTTGCACGGCAACAATATCGCCGGCCTGCCATTGGCTGTCTGGTTCAACCGCCAGTTTAATCACATAACAGGGCGCGCCCTGGCTGCCTGGGTTAGCCAGATAGCGGCTGATCAGCTTGCTGGGTAGCCAGCGGGTTTGCTCTGGCAAAATTAATTCTGTGCTTGCTGTCGTGTCTGTGGGCTGCTGGCCGGTAATGCTGGCCAGTAGCTGGTGCCATTGCTGCAATGCGCCGTTGCTATTACGCTGGCTGTCCAGTTCGGTTACTGCCTGCAACGCCCGGGCCTGGCGCTGACAAAACCATTGATGCAGCCAGTGGCCAAAGCCACAAAATTGCTGATAGCTGCGATCGCCCAGCGCCAGAATAGCAAACGGTAATTGCGGTAATGCCTGTTGCCAACCGCTCGCTTGCTGCTGGAATTGCAACGCATTGTCAGGCGCTTCGCCCTCACCATAGGTACTGACCACCAGCAGTGCGCCGCTATATTGCCCAAGCATGGCCGGGTTTAGCTCGTTCAGGCTGCGCAGGCTGCAGGCAATACCGCAGGCATTGAACTGGCGGGCCGTTTGGCGGGCCAGCTGCTCGGCATAGCCGGTTTGGCTGGCATAACCAATTAACCAGGGGGGCTGGGGGGAAGTAAGCTCAGTCGGCGGGTTGTCAGCGCTTTGTTGTTGGCTGCTAAGCCAGCCGCGACAGATTAATAGCAGGCTGCTGACGACACTGCCGGCGGCGAGCAGGGCGTCAAAGCGTTGCTGCACGCTGGCGCTGTTTAAATACAGCACTGTGCAAAGTAGCAGCACGGCCAGCAGCAGCGTTTGTTCCAGCCATTGCCAGAAACTGGCTTGCGCAGCGCTTTGCTGACTACCAATAATATTACTGGCCAGGGTAACCAGATAAAAGTAGCCCAGCAATAGCGGTTGCGCCACAAGGTCGCGGTAGCCCAGCCACCAGACAGGCAACAGAGCCGCCAACAACAGACAGCTTTTATCCAGCAGGGTTAACCAGCGCCTGAACATCATCACCTCAAAGCCGCAGCCAGCTTAAAAAAAGGGGCAGCGTTAGCCACCCCAAAGTGCAAGACAAGTAAAACAACGACCAGAGACGGCCCATCCGGGGCCAGTCAGTGTCAGTCCGTGACGAGCAGAACTATAAACCAGCTATTTTTTAAATGCAAATAATTATCATTAAGTTTTATTCTGATCTTTTGCTGCAACAGCTGATTTTGACTTACAGCTGTTACCCACCTGGTTGATAATAAATAAAGAACAAGGTTCTGGCGCCGGGTAACAATTGCTCGGCTATGCTGTTCGCCTGCTGAATATGAATGTGCGGAATACTGATACCGCTTAAAATTGCCTCTGGATAATGAAAACCGGCAGGCAAGTGCTGCATTAGCGCATGTTCGGTGCTATCGCCCAGGCTGAAGTTGTGCAGTCTGAAAGCCGGTAATTGCTGCTGATAGTATGCCAACACCTGGGCCGGGGTTTTGGTGCTTGCAAAAGAGGCGCCGGGTAGCGAGTGAACCATATTGTCGCCTATTTCGATACCAATGCCGCCAGGGATATGCATTAACATCTTGCTGTCTGGCATTATAGGTAAGGTAATAACATCTTCTGTGCCGGCGCTGGCTGCAGACAGATGGTTCATCATTTGTTGCAGCTCCTGCATGCCTTGCTGCTGCATTTGCGTTAGTAACTGGTCAATGTGTGCCTGCTCTGCCGCCGTTGGTGCCCTCTCCCCTATGCGTTCATATATGGCATCCAGTTGAGCCAATATCGCATCCTGTGGGTTATCGTCTTGATCGCACTGCTCCCAGCGCTCTTGTGGTACGCCCGTGGTCAGTAAGCGTTGCTTAACGCAGGTTTCATGCTCCGGATCTTCATGATCCAGGCCACAATGCCGCAAAGTACTGCGATACAGTTCGCGCAGCCGTTGCTCAGGTAAACCGGTGCATTCGGCTTGCTGTTGTAGCTGGCCACTTTGCGCCATAAAATTGAGCATGATATCAATCTGGATATCTTGCGGGTTGGCCAGTAAGTTGCCACTTATACCGGCCAATAATAACAGGGCTGCTCTCATGCCAAGGCTCCACTATTGAAATTATATTGGTTACAAAAGTAACAGCATTCTAACTCAGGCGAAAAAATCTGCAATCTGCCGCTGTGGAAACTTGCCAATGGATAAAATTGGCGTAGAATATCTTTCGTTGTGAAACTTAATCGAAAGAACTTAAAAGCAAAGCCCATGAATAAACGCAATACTCAGCAGCGGCGTCACCTGATTGTCAGCCAGTTACAACAGCAGGGTGAGTTGTCGGTAGAGCAGTTTGCCGAGCGCTTTCAAACCTCTGAAGTGACTATTCGCAAAGACTTAACGGTACTGGAACAAGCTGGCTTGTTGTTGCGGCGTTACGGTGGTGCTGTGCCGGTACCGCAGGATTTTGTGTCCGACTCCAGTTTTGAGAAGGTTTCAAAGCGAAAGCTGGCAATCGCCAAAGCAGCAGCTGAGCTGATTAAAGATCATTACCGGATTATTATCGACAGCGGCCGCACCACAGCGGCATTGCTGCCAGAGCTGGCCAGTAAACAAGGCCTGGTGGTGATGACCAACTCACTGGCAGTTGCCAATGCGCTGCGCGAACTGGAGAATGAACCTACCTTGCTGATGACCGGCGGCACCTGGGACCCGCAATCCGAGGCCTTTCAGGGGCAGCTGGCTGAGCAGGTGTTACGCGCCTACGATTTTGACCAACTGTTTATTGGCGCCGATGGTATCGACCTGGCGCGCGGTACTACCACTTATAACGAACTGTATAGTTTAAGCCGGGTAATGGCCGAAAGCGCCCGTGAAGTGATAGTGATGCTGGAATCTGACAAGCTGGGGCGGAAAATCCATAACCTGGAGCTGCCCTGGGCCATGGTAAAAGTACTGATTAGTGACGATGGCTTAAGCGATGCCGCCGTCGCCCAGATAACCGAACAAGGGGTGAAGGTGATCAGGGTTCAGGCCTGATTCACCCGCTCAACTTAAGCTGAATTTAACGGATTAACGGAGAGAAATTATGTGTGGAATAGTCGGCGCTGTGGCGCAACGTGATGTCGTGGATATTCTGGTTGAAGGCTTGCGCCGCCTGGAGTATCGCGGTTACGACTCGGCGGGTGTGGCAGTGGTGAATGCCGCTGGCGAGCTAAGCCGGCTGCGCCGGTTAGGCAAAGTAAAAGAGCTGGCTGATGCCGTAGCGGAAACTCCCGCGGCAGGTGGCACCGGTATTGCCCATACCCGCTGGGCCACCCATGGCGAGCCGAGCGAGCGCAATGCCCACCCGCATCTATCCAGCAATATTATTGTGGTGCACAACGGTATTATTGAAAACCACAGCCCGCTGCGCGACGCGTTAAAAGCCAAAGGCTATGTGTTTAGCTCTGACACCGACACTGAAGTTATCGCTCATTTAGTGGAAGAAGAGCTGAAAAGCGCCGGCTCGCTGCTCAGCGCGGTGCAAACATCGGTGAAACAACTGCACGGCGCTTATGGCACAGTGTTACTGGATAAAACCGACCCCAGCCGGGTGGTGGTGGCGCGTTCTGGCAGCCCGTTGGTCATTGGCCTGGGTATTGGTGAAAATTTTATTGCTTCTGATCAGCTGGCACTACTGCCGGTTACCCGCCGTTTTATCTTTTTAGAAGAAGGTGACGTAGCCGAGATCACCCGCCATAGCGTTAGCATTTTCGATAGCAATGGCCATGCCGTTGAGCGCGAGGTGCATGAGTCAAATGTCAGCTATGACGCCGGCGACAAAGGCCAGTACCGCCACTTTATGCTCAAAGAAATTTACGAGCAGCCAACGGCTATCAACAATACGCTGGAAGGCCGCCTAAGCAGTGACAGTGTGCTGGACGAAACCTTCGGCAACGGCGCGGCCGAGCTGTTTAAACAAGTGAAACACGTGCAAATCGTCGCCTGTGGTACCAGCTATCACTCCGGTATGGTGGCGCGCTACTGGTTAGAGTCGTTAGGCGGCATTTCCTGTAATGTTGAAATTGCCTCAGAATTTCGTTACCGCAAATCCTTTGTGCAGCCAAACAGCCTGCTGGTCAGTATTTCCCAGTCCGGCGAAACGGCCGATACCCTGGCTGCGCTGCGCCTGGCCAAAGAAGCTGGTTATGTCGGCAGTTTAACCATTTGTAACGTGGCCGGTTCATCCCTGGTGCGTGAATCTGATTTAGCCTTTATGACCCGCGCCGGCGCAGAAATCGGCGTGGCATCTACCAAAGCCTTTACTACTCAGCTGGTTGGCCTGGCCATGTTAACCCTGGCCATTGGCAAATATAACGGCTTAAGCAGTGCCCAGCAGCGCGAGCTGACCGAAGCGCTGAAAAGCTTACCGGGCAAACTGGAGCAAACCCTGGCGCTGGCGCCACAAATTGAAGCGCTGGCCGAAGAATTTGCCGACAAACACCACGCGCTGTTTTTAGGCCGTGGCGATCAGTACCCCATCGCCATGGAAGGGGCGTTAAAGCTGAAAGAAATTTCTTACATTCATGCCGAGGCTTATGCCGCCGGCGAGTTAAAACACGGCCCCCTGGCGCTGATCGACGCTCAGATGCCAATTATTGTGGTGGCACCGAATAACGACCTGCTGGAAAAACTGAAATCAAACGTAGAAGAAGTGCGCGCTCGCGGCGGCATTTTATATGTGTTTGCCGACACCGACGCCAAGTTCCAGTCTGACGCCACCATGCGGGTGATAAACGTGCCACACGTTGCCGGTATTCTGGCGCCGATTGTCTATACCCTGCCACTGCAGTTGCTAAGCTACTACGTTGCCATTATTAAAGGCACCGACGTAGACCAGCCGCGTAACCTGGCCAAGTCGGTTACTGTCGAATAACCTGCACCAAAAATTTGCAAGGGGCCTTAGGGCCCTTTTTTATTGGTGCATGCTTATGCTTTGAAATTTAAAGCAAAAGCCATTTTATTGAGATAGTTTGCCCCGCTTTGGTTCGGCTTTTTATCGCAGCGCTATTGACGGCTGAAATTTAATCATCTACCTTTTGTAAGCGCTTACATTTATGTATTGCACGCTTTGCTGTAAGTAATGTAGGCCCAAAAAAATATTATAACGATACCGCATTAAGTAAACTCGGGAGAAGGGTATGAACCACACACGTTTCAAACTATCGCGTTTAGCGGTCAGTTTGTCACTGATCACAGGCGCCAGTGTACTAGCACCTGCCTATGCTCAGGACGCAGAAACAGAAAAGACCAACGAAGAAATTGAAATTATTCAGGTGACAGGTATCCGTGGCAGTTTGATCAAGTCGATGGATATAAAACGCAGCTCCATAGGCGTGGTTGATGCGATTTCTGCTGAAGATATGGGTAAATTTCCAGACACCAACCTGGCAGAATCATTACAACGGATCACCGGCGTAGCGATTGACCGCTCAAACGGTGAGGGTAGCCGGGTGACGGTGCGTGGTTTTGGTCCGGAATTTAACCTGGTGATGCTCAATGGCCGGCAAATGCCAGCGTCGTCACTGGAAGCAACGACAGCATCATCATCCCGCTCTTTTGACTTTGCTAACCTCGCGGCAGAGGGTATTGCCGGGGTTGAAGTATATAAAACTGGCCGTGCCAGCATTGCAACCGGTGGTATGGGGTCAACCATTAACATTTTGACCAGCCAGCCATTGAATGCGCCCGGCATGAAAGCCACTTTTGGTGTTAAAGGTGTGATGGACCAGTCAACTGACGAAGGCTCAAATATCACGCCTGAGTTATCAGGTTTATATAGCAACACCTTCAATGACAACAAGTTTGGTGTGGCAATCAGCGGTTCTTATCAACAGCGTGATAGCGGCAATAAGCAAGCAAACAGCGGTGGTTGGCGTACCTTCCCTGGTAATATCAATGGTTTCGACTGGGGTGGCGGTAATGCTGACTGGGGTGGCTTGATCCCTGATGGCCCAAATGCCCATCAAAACTACCCTGCAGCAGACTCCATTTATTCAGTACCGCAAAGCTTAGGTTATGCCTTCCACGAAGTGGAAAGAACCCGTACTAATGGCCAGTTAGTTTTGCAGTATCGCCCGGTTGAAGCGGTAACAACCACTTTAGATTACACCTATTCGAAAAACGAAGTGTCAGACCGTTACAACGACGTTTCTGCGTGGTTTAACTTTGGTCCGTCGACGGGGGTGTGGAGCGATGGCCCGGTGGCTGCGCCAATCGTGTACTCAGAAGCGTTCAGTGCGCCAGGCGATTTAGCCATGGGTGGCGGGCAATTCTCAAACGTGAACGAGAACAAATCACTGGGTTTCAACACCAAATGGCAAGTTAACGACAACTTGAAATTAGAGTTGGACTATCATGACTCGTCAGCAGTGTCGCGCCCGGATAGCCCATTTGGCAGTAATAATGTGATTGGTACTGCAACGTTTGTGCGTACGTTAACGACTGCGCGTTTTGACAGCGATTTACCTACCTTAGCCATTGGCTATCCTGCTGGCTTCACCGGTATTAGTGGTGAAGATATGCGAGTAACAGGCAGTTCATTCCGTAACAGCCAAATGCGCAGTGACATCGAGCAATTGCAACTTCGCGGTAGCTATGTGTTTGACGACGGAGTGTTAAACAGTATCGATTTTGGTATTTCCAGTTCAGAAACAAAGAACCGTTCAGCGTTTTCTAACGTGCAACAAGATAACTGGGGAGGTTTAGGTGCGGCTGGTGATATCGACCCGTCGGTATTTAAGCTTGACCAATTGGGCGATAATTTTGACGCATCTACCAGCAGCGATATGCTCAAAGAATTTTTCCGTTGGGATTTCAATACCATTCGTCAGATTGCCAGTGACACCTATGGCGCCTTAGGTTCGGTGGGAGATTGCGGTACGTCGTTCTGCGCATCGTCCAACATGACCACAGACCGTCGCACCACCGAAGAGCAGCGGGCAGCTTATCTGCAGTTCAACTTTGCCGGCGACATTGGTTCGCGTCCCTATGGTTTAACCGCCGGTATACGCTACGAGAAAACCGATGTTACCTCAAGCGCTTTAGTGCCGGTATACAGCGGCATCGCCTGGGCGGGTGACAACGAGTTTAACCTGATCAGCACCGGTGAAAGTGATTTCACTGAATTAACAGGAGACTACAGCAATCTATTGCCAAACATCGACTTTAATATTGAAGTAGTGGATGACGTTATTCTACGTGCTTCAATAAGCAAAACCTTGGCCCGCCCAAGCTATGCCGATATTCAGGGCGGTCAAACCCTTAACTCGTTAGTGCGGATTGATGGCGGTACGGGGGCTCGTGGTAACCCGGATCTGGACCCGTTTGAGTCAACCAACCTCGATTTATCCTTAGAGTGGTACTATGCCGAAGGCAGCTATATGGCCGTTGGTTACTTCAGGAAAAAGGCGAAGAATTTTATCGGCCGTACTACGGTTGAAGAGCAAACGTTCAATTTAGCACACCCGGCGCAAGGTGCCCGTTATGCCGAAGCTGTTGCTGCGGTGGGTAACAACACTACAGCCATTCGTGATTATATCAAAGCGAACTACCCGGAAACGGTCGATGCGAATGGCTTTATCCTGGGTGTGGCAGGCGATACGCCAGCGACCTTTGATATTACTATTCCAGTTAACCAGGATGACGCCAAGTTAGACGGCTGGGAATTGGCGGTGCAGCACTTAATCGGTGACACGGGCTTTGGTGTGATAGCCAACGCGACCTTCGTCAGTGGTGATTTTAACTACGACAACCAAAGTTTGGGCGAGCAATTTGCGTTACTCGGCATGAGCGACACCTACAACTTAGTGGGTTTCTACGATAGAGACGGCATACAAGCGCGTATTGCGTATAACTGGCGTGGTAAGTTCCTGGCGTCAACGGTTAACACCTTAGGCTTACAAAACCCCATTTATGTAGAGTCTTACGGTCAATGGGATGCCAGCGCCAGCTACGATGTAAACAAACAGTTGACGGTTTTCGTTGAAGCCATCAACCTGACCAACGAATCAATGCGTTCACATGAGCGTAATTCACTGCAATTAGTGAACTATACTGAAACAGGTCGTCGTTTTGGCATCGGTGCGCGTTATACGTTCTAAGATGTTGTTGCCCTGAACAAGTAGCCATCGCAAGATGGCTACTTTTTACAAGAAGTGGTCATAATGCAAGCAACCCAGTCACTCGAAACGGATAACCTTGCTGCAGCCTTAAAGGTAAAGTCCTTCGAGGGAGGCAGGGTAAATATTGTTGTTGTTGGTGGTGGTAGTGCGGGTTGGCTTACTGCGGCCTTATTGGCAGCCGATCATCAAGCAAACCCTCTGGTCAAGATTACCCTGATTGAGTCTGCCTCGGTGCCTACCATCGGTGTTGGCGAGGGGACCTGGCCATCGATGCGCGCAACCTTAGCGCGGATCGGCATTTCTGAAACCGAATTCTTACTTAGCTGCGATGCCAGCTTTAAACAAGGCAGTGTGTTCCGCCAATGGCGCAGCGCTGCCCCCCAGGATTGTTATTACCACCCGTTTACCGCGCCTGTAGCGGCTGATGAACTGGACATTGCAGATTATTGGTTTAGTTACCAGCAGCAAGTTGAGTTTGCCGCGGCAGTATCCAGCCAACCTGCGGTGATTGCCGCTGGTTTAGCACCTAAACGCATTAGTACCCCGGAGTACGCGTTTTTACAAAATTATGGCTATCACTTAGATGCCGGTAAGTTTGTTGCCTTATTGAGCCAGCATGCTAAACGGCTTGGGGTGACGCATATTATGGATGATGTGGTTGCCGTACACAGTAAGGTTGATGGCTGTATTGCTGCGCTACAAACTGCGCAACATGGTGCCCTAACCGGCGATTTATTTGTTGATTGCTCGGGGTTACAGAGTTTGCTGTTAGGCCAGCATTACCAAACGCCCCTGGTTAGTGTGCAGCATTGTTTGTTAAATGACAGTGCTTTAGCGGTGCAGGTTGCTTACGATGATGAGCGCTCGCCCATTGCATCGGCGACGCTGGCTACAGCACAAACCCAAGGTTGGGTGTGGGATATCGGCTTGCCAACCCGCCGTGGTGTAGGTTTTGTGCACCACAGTGGCCATACCAATGAAGAGCAAGCGCGGGCGACACTTGCACAGTACCTGCAATTATCTGAGCAACAATTTACCGAACGCTACCAGAGCAGGCTTATCCGCTTTACACCAGGCTACCGCGAGCAATTTTGGCGGCATAATTGCGTGGCGGTGGGTATGGCGGCTGGTTTTGTTGAACCGTTAGAAGCATCAGCCCTGGTGATGGTTGAGTTGTCTGCTAAGTTTATCAGCGAGCAATTACCTCGTAGCATGGCGCAGCTTGTTATTGTCGCTGAACGTTTTAATCAAACGTTCAGCTACCGTTGGCAGCAAATTGTTGAGTTTTTAAAATTGCATTACGTGTTGTCGACACGGGACGACAGCGATTATTGGTTGGCCCAACGCGCTGACAGCAGCATGCCGGCGGCACTGCAACAAAAACTGATGATGTGGCAACACTTTGTGCCAAGCCGTTATGATTTACCGATGGCGGAGGAATTATTTCCGGCCGCCAGTTACCAATATATTTTATATGGTATGCAGCACTTACCAGGCAGCGCGCGGCCACTAAAGGCAAGCTCAGAGGTACGTGCCAACCATGCCTTTGCCGAAGTACAGCAGAAAACACAACAGCTCAGAGCGGGCCTGAGCAGTAATCGCGAATTATTGAACCAAATCAGAGTTCATGGCTTACAAAAGATTTAAAGGGGAGCAGATGGCTAGTATCGAAATACTCAATAACGTTGATCATCTTGACGTGAAGATCCGCACTGAACGTAGCCTGGAGCTGGGTGATAACCAAATGTTTTGTTTGAGTTTCCCGGCTGAATTTCGCGCTGCACAAGCCTATTATCCCATCCTGTTTTACAAAGACGGTAATACCGGCCAATTTATGCCTGTGCTGCTGCTGGGGTTTCAATCTGGTGAAAACCTGTTTGTGCAACAGCAAGGCTGGCAAGCGGGCTATTTGCCATTAGACATCGCTCGCTCGCCCTTTACCATCGGCCTGCAAAATAATGAGCGCGTTATCCACCTTGATACAGCGCACCCGAAAGTAAGCCGGACCAGTGGAGAAGCGTTGTTTTTGGAATTTGGTGGGCACAGCCCTTATTTACAACAAGTGGCTGAGCAATTGGAAACCTTGCATCATGGCATTACCGACGCCAGGCAGTTCAGCCAGCAGCTATTGGCACTGGAGTTAATGGAGTCTTTTGTACTGGATGTCACGTTGAATAATGGCCAACAGCACAGTTTGCATGGTTTCTATACCATCAACGAGCCCAGATTAGCGCAGCTCAGTGGCGAGCAATTGGCGCAGTTGCAGCAGGCGGGTTACTTAGAGGCGATTTATATGATGCTGGCCTCGCAATCACAGTTTGTGCGGTTGATTAGCTTTAAAAATCAACTGCTGGACAGGCACTAATATGTGGTCTGCGGCGCAACCGGTAGCCCCAGGGGCCGGCCTGACCGCGGATAGCATCAGCGCAGCCGAACTCAATAGCAGCCAGCCGCTGCATCTGCCTGGTTTTGCTGCGCACTGGCCAGCCGTCTGCGCCGCCAGGCAAGGTGAGCCTGCCATGCGTGATTATTTGCTGAGCCATTACAGTGGTGAACCCCTTACCGCCTATACCAGCGGTGCCAGCAGTGGCGGCCGGGTGTTTTACAATGCGGACTTCAGCGGCTTTAACTTTCAGCCGGTGCACGCCAAACTTGAGCAACTGCTGGCGTCGCCCAATGGCGGTGGCCACTGGTATGTCGGTTCCACTTTTGTGCCACGCTGGTTTCCACAGTGGTTGCAACAGCAGCAGGTGCCGGCGTTAGCGCAGTATGGCAATGACCTGCTGGTCAGTTTGTGGCTTGGCAACCAAAGCCGCGTTGCGGCGCATGCCGACCTGCCGCAAAATTTGGCGGTGGTAGTGGCTGGGCGTCGTCGCTTTACCTTATTTCCGCCCGGGCAATTGGCTAATTTGTATATTGGACCGCTGGATGTCACTCCAGCTGGCCAGGCGATTAGCCTGGTCGATTTTGCCAAGCCCGATTTAACCCAATTCCCAAAATTTGCCGAAGCGATGGCGCATGCGCAGGTGGTAGAACTGGAGCCCGGCGATGCGTTAATTATCCCCAGCATGTGGTGGCATCACGTTGAGGCGCTGAGCCCGCTCAATGTGCTGATGAATTTTTGGTGGCGAGAAAGCCCAGCTTATGCCCCTAGTCCGCAACTGGCGCTTAAGTTGGCGATGCTGAGTATTAATGCTTTGCCGGCAGAGCAAAAAGCGGCATGGCGCGCGCACTTTGAGCATTATGTATTTGGTCAGGAGCAAGCCGAACACATTCCTGAACATCTACGAGGTTTGCAAGGCCCCTTGACTGAGCCTGTGGCCCGGCAAGTCCGTGCTGAACTATTAAATAAACTCAATCGATAACTGAATTGATAGCTCAATTAATAACAACGAGGTCCAAATGCAGTCGCAAGCAATAAAACGCGTGGTTATTGCCGGTGGTGGAACCGCTGGTTGGATGGCCGCCGCGGCCATCGCCAAATTAATGGGTAAGCATTTACAAATTTGCCTGGTCGAGAGTGACGATATCGCCACCGTAGGCGTGGGTGAGGCGACCATACCGCCGTTACTGACCCTGCATAAGCTACTGGGCATTAACGAAGCTGAGTTTATGGCTGCTACGCAGGCCACCTTTAAATTAGGCATTCAGTTTGAAAACTGGCGCGACCAGGGCCAGGACTACATTCACTCTTTTGGTACCACCGGTCAGGATTGCTGGGCGGCGGGTTTTCAGCATTTCTGGTTAAAAGGGCAGCAAGTCGGGCTCGCCAGTGACTACGGTGATTATTGCCCGGAATTATTGGCGGCTCAGGCCGGTAAGTTTGCCCATTTGCCAAATCGGCCATTAAATTACGCCTTTCATTTCGATGCCGGTTTATACGCGAAATTCTTACGCACCATGGCGGAACAGCATGGTGCAACGCGCATTGAAGGAAAAATTGCCAAGGTCGAAACTTGTGAGCAAAGCGGCAATATTACCGCCTTACAGCTGGTCAGCGGTGAGTGCATCGCCGGCGACCTGTTTATTGACTGCACCGGTTTTCGCGCACTGCTCATTGAACAAACGCTGCACACCGGCTTTGATGACTGGAGCCACTGGTTGCCTTGTGACTCGGCGATTGCGGTACAAACCCGCGCCACGCGTGAGCCGGTACCCTACACCCGCTCCATCGCCCACGGTGCTGGCTGGCAGTGGCAAATACCGCTGCAACACCGGGTCGGTAATGGTTTAGTGTATTGCAGTAAGTATTACTCCGATGATGAGGCTAAAGCGCTGTTGCTGGCCAATCTCAGTGGTGACTTGTTGACCGAGCCGCGACTGATCAAATTTCGCACTGGCATGCGCCGCAAACACTGGAACAAAAATTGTATCGCCCTGGGTTTGGCCAGTGGTTTTATAGAGCCGCTGGAGTCGACCAGTATTCACCTTATTCAGCGCAGCATAGTGCGCTTGCTGCAAATGTTCCCACTGCATGGCATCAGCCTGGCGGATGTCGATGAATTTAATCAGCAAACCGAACATGAAGTGCTGAATATTCGCGATTTTATTATTCTGCACTACCATGTTACCGCGCGCCGTGACACGGCATTCTGGCGCTACTGCCAAAGCATGCCCATTCCGGAGTCACTCGCCCATCGTATTCGCTTGTTTAAGGAAACGGGTCGGGTATTTAAAGTGCCGAACGAGTTATTTGGTGAAAACTCCTGGACGCAGGTGATGCTGGGCCAGGGCATTACGCCAGAGCAGTACCACCCGATCGTGGAGCTGATGAGCGAGCAGGAGCTCAGCCATTTCCTTAGCCAAATCAAACTACAAAATCAGCGACTGGTGGCGCAATTGCCGAGTCATCAGGCGTTTTTGCAAAGCTACTGCCCGGCGATGAGTAATCGGGTATAAAGACAAATTTGTTGACGGCTGAAAATTAATCAACTACTTTATGTAAGCGCTTACATTTTTATGTTGCAGATACCTTATATGGTGTTGGCGTTTCAGTCAGCAGGTAGCAAAGACCCAGGGGATGATAAAAAAAATGAAACAGATTTCAATGTTAACCGCCTTACTAATGGCGGCAGGCCTGGCCGGGTGTGGTGGCGATGTTGCAACCAATTCCGATTTTACGGCCGTAAACCCGGCCGAGCCGGTAAGTGACTGGCAACTGGTTTGGAGTGATGAGTTCGACGGTACCAGCATTGACCGTAACAAATGGACGCATGAAGTCAATTGCGCCGGTGGCGGCAATCAGGAAAAGCAATGCTACACCGACAGCCCTGACAACGCTTTTGTTGCTGATGGCAAACTGCATATAGTGGCGCTGCCTGCCGGCGAAGGTTCTCCATTGCCTTATACTTCTGCCCGGCTGAATACCAAATACCAGGGTGATTTCAAATACGGCCGGATTGAAATGCGCGCCAAATTGCCTTCAGGCCAGGGTGCCTGGCCGGCATTCTGGATGCTGCCCACCGATGAGGTGTACGGTGGTTGGCCTAAATCTGGCGAAATCGACATTATGGAAGCCGTTAACCTGAAAGTAGTGGCTGAGGATGGCGTTGCCGAAGCGAATGTCCATGGCACCTTGCACTATGGCCGCGACTGGCCCAACAATGTGTATTCCGGTAAAGCCTATCTGCTGCCTGAAGGCATGAATCCGGCCGATGGCTTTCATACCTATGCTATTGAATGGCAGGAAGGTGAAATACGCTGGTATGTGGATGATTACCTGTATCAAACCCAGATGGCATCAAAAGTGCGCTTTAACAGCCGTGGCGAAGCGGTTGGCCTGAGCCATCGCGGCTGGTTTGCCGAGTATTACAATATTGCTACCGGTGCGCTGGAAACTCAATGGAATAATGCGCCTTTTGATCAACGCTTTCATATTCTGCTGAATTTAGCCGTGGGCGGCAATTGGCCGGAAAACGTTAACAACCTAGGCATTGATGCTGAGGCGTTTGCTGATGGCCAGACCTTTGAAATTGATTACGTGCGGGTATACCAGTGCGGCCAGAATTTAAGCAGCGGCAAAGGCTGTGAAACCGTGCGTGCCGGCTATAAAGATGCCGACACCTTGGTTATTGGCGAAGCGCCTATTCCATCACCACCGTCGACCGGGGTGGCACAAAACCTGACTATTTTTGCCGGCACGCCTAATCCGAACTGGCCAGCCTGGGATTGTTGTGGAGGTTCGACCCCGGCATTGGTTGCCGATGCTGAGCGCGGTGATGTGTATGAGTTTTTAGTAGGCCCACAGCCTACGGTCAATGGCTTTATCAGCCGCTCTGCTTTTGTTACTGCCCCTGGGGTGGCCAGCCCTTTTGATGCCTCACCATTAATTGCAACTGGCAGCGTCAGCTTTGATATGCAGGTGGTGTCAGCGCCCTCAAATCCAGACTCAAGCTGGATATTCAAGGTAGAAAGTAATAACAACTCCAGCTTTGCCGAACTGGCCATTACGGCAAGTAGTGAAGGCATGGCGCCAGTAACCGGCCAGTGGCAAAGCTATAGCTTCCCGTTGCAAATGCTGGCAGATGCCGGGCTGGATTTATCGGCTATTGACGTGGTAATGATTTTCCCCGCCTGGGACACCGGTAATGGTGCTGTTTATCGGGTAGATAACGTACAAATTGCCGCACCTGCAACAGCTTCGCCAGAATTAGTGATCTTTACCGATGGCCAGAATCCGGCCTGGCCAATGTGGGATTGCTGTGGTGGCAGCACCCCGATTGAGGTGATGGACGATGAGGCACATGGCCTGACTGCAGAGTTCAGTATTGGTGCAGCACCTACGGTAATGGGTTTTATTAACCGTGCACCAGCTGGCTCGGGCGAGCCGTTTGATGCCTCAGCTTTATTGGCTGAGGGTGTGGTGCAGTTTGAGCTGAAAGTAGTTGATGCCCCGGCTAACCCCGATTCCAGCTGGTTATTTAAAATTGAAGCTGATGGTGGTTCGTCTGCGGTAGAGTTACCACTAAGTGCCGGCAATGCCGGGCAGCAACCGGTGACCGGCCAGTGGGCCACCTATACCTTTAGTATTCAAAGTTTGTCAGATGCCGGTCTGGATATCAGTGCCATTGATGTGCTGATGGTATTCCCTGCCTGGGGCACCGGTGAAGGTGCGGTATACCGCTTAGATAATGTGCTGATCTATAACCCTAATGCCGCCAACACCGGCTCGTTAACCTTGTTCCGTGATGCGGTAAATGCTGACTGGACCTTATGGGACTGTTGTGCCGGCTCAACACCACAAGTTGTCGATGCCGGTGCACCTTATGGCAACGTAGCGCAGTTTTCAGTGCTGGGTTCGCCGGAAACCGTGCAGGGCTTTTTAGCCAAAGAAGGCGTGTCTTTTGATGCCTCACCATTGCTGGCCAATGGTGCGCTAAGTTTTGATATGCGGGTGGTGGATGCTCCTGCAAACCCGGATTCTACCTGGTTGTTTAAAATTGAGTCCTCTGGTGCGGGCAGTGCCGTCGAGCTGCCATTAGCCGCCGGTAACAATGGTCAGGCGCCGGTTACCGGGCAGTGGGCCCGCTATAGCTTTAGCCTGCAAAGTCTGTTTGATGCTGGTTTAGATATCAGCGACATCAGCGTGATTATGGTGTTCCCAGCCTGGGGTACTGGCACGGGTGCGGTTTATCAAATTGATAACGCTGAAATTTCAAATAACTAATCAGTGCGACAAGAGTAGGACGATTATGAAACCAATATCATTTAATAAAAACCGGGTGGCCTTGGCGGTATCTGTGGTACTGACCGCCGGTTTGCTTATGCCGGTGCAGGCGCAGGACGCCAGCGACGAACAAGCGCGAGACGTGAACGTTGAAATTATTCAGATCAAAGGGATTCGCGGCAGTTTAGCCCGCTCAATGAATATGAAGCGGCAAGGCTCCGGAGTGGTGGATGCAATTTCAGCGGAAGAAATGGGTAAGTTCCCTGATACCAACCTGGCTGAGTCATTACAACGGATCACCGGTGTATCGGTAAGCCGGGTTAACGGCGAAGGTAGCCAGATCACAGTGCGGGGCTTTGGCCCTGAGTTCAACCTG
Organism: Arsukibacterium ikkense; assembly: GCF_000987775.1. Taxonomy (GTDB): domain Bacteria; phylum Pseudomonadota; class Gammaproteobacteria; order Enterobacterales; family Alteromonadaceae; genus Alishewanella; species Alishewanella ikkense. Next base: position 67,295 of record NZ_LAHO01000006.1, on the reverse strand, counting down.
GTCACCTTAAACGGCCGGCAAATGCCGGGCACCGGTTACTCGCGCTCTTACAACCTGGAAAACTTATCTGCCGAAGGGGTGAGCGCCTTAGAAGTGTTTAAAACAGCCCGTGCCGCTAACCCCAGTGGTGGTTTAGGGGCGACGGTAAATATTGTCACTGCCAAACCGCTGGCCACCCCCGGCCAGCAACTGGCGATCATGGGTAAAGCCCTACACGATAGCTCGAATGTGAAGGGCGACAACGTCACCCCCGAGCTGGCCGGTATTTACAGCAACACTTTTGCCGATGATCGCTTTGGTGTAGCTGTATCGTTGTCGCACCACCGTCGCGATTTCCAAAGCCAGCAAGCGAATATTCAGGGCTGGCAGGCGAATGTGCCGTTGCCACAATTAGCCGATTCGCTGGCTATTGATGCCCGGCCGCGTGATGCTGAAGGTAACCCAATTGGTAATCACTTTTTCCCAAAAGATATGAATTATGGCATTGAAGATGTGCAGCGTGAGCGCACCAATGGCCAGCTTACCTTGCAGTTCGCGCCAACCGACGCTATAAACTTTACCCTGGATTACACGGCCAGCCGTGCTCTGACCGGGGTGCAGGGGATTGGTTGGGGCATATGGAACGAATTTGGTGGCAATATCAATGCCTATGAACTGGACGAGCGTGGTACCGCCATTTTTGCCGATATAGGCGGTAATGATGGCTCTTTCACCGCAAACAAAAGCACTACCGAAGTAAAAGCACGCTCAATTGGTTTTAACATGGGCTGGCAACTGACCGATGATTTTGACATCAGTATTGATTACCACGACTCAAACAACAAAACCGATAACGGCGCAGATAAGGGTAGTGGTAATGCTGGCCAGGTTATTCTGGGTTCCGATCAATTGCTAAGCAAAATTTATGACTACCGCAGCGGCGACATCCCGCAAGCGTTAATCCGCTGGCGCAATGGCACTAATGTGCTGCAACCGGGCGAAATTGATTCTAACTTCAGTCAGTTTATTCATTCACCGGGTGAGTCGGCCGTGAAGCAATTGCAGTTAGATGGCACTTGGTTTAACTCACGCTTTGACAAGATCCCACTGGAAAAAATCACCGGCGGCATTGCCCGTACAGAGCAAACCATGGGTGGCTGGAACGCCTGGAGCGGCCTGCGCGGCGGCCCGGGTTTTAACCCGGCCTTTACCGAAATTTTCCCGGACAGCATGTTTACCCTGAACAACACCCGCAATTTCCTGAACCAATTTCAGGGCGGTGGCAGTAACATGTTAAGTAATTACTACTACACCTACGATTTCGATGAAGCCGTAGCGCGCCAGGCCGCCTTTTTAACCGAAGCGGTAATGGGTAGTGATGCGTATGTGCCGGATGCCTATTTTGATGGTATCGACAGTGAAAGCTACGTAAAAGAAGTGACCAATAGCGTTTATCTGGAGTCAGCCTGGGATTTTGAAGTAGCTAACTATCCGGTACAGTTAAATCTGGGGTTACGCTACGAAGAAACCGACGTAACCAGCACTGTGCGCCAACGGGTTGAGCGCCAGGTAAACTGGGAAAGTGCTTCAGAATGGATTATGCAATATGAACAAGGTGGCGCCGATAACTTCCTGACCCTGACCGGCAAGCATGATGTGCTGCTGCCCATGTTAGATATCAAGGTTGATGTGACCGACGACGTGGTAGCGCGCTTCTCCTGGGGCAAAACCATCTCCCGTGCACCGCTGGGGGCGCTGGCTGGTGGTCGTAGCTTAAGTGGCAGCCCAAGGCCGGGCGCGCGCAGTGGTGGCCAGGGTAATACTAACCTGTTGCCGTTTGAAGCAACTAACCTCGATTTAAGCCTGGAATACTATTACGCCGCCGGCAGCTATGCCGCCATTGGTTACTTCAGAAAGAGTGTGGATAATTTTATTCAAACCACCATTACCGATATCACTATTGATGGCTTACACGATATTTTCAATGGGCCGCGTTACTTGCAAGCCATAGCCGATATTGAAGGGCGTGGTGAACAGGCCACCAGTACCGCGATTTTTGACCAAATGCTGGCCAATGGTCACGGCAATGCTGAAGGTAAAATTGAACCAACCAATGCGGACCCGTTAATTGTCTGGAGTATCAGCCAGCCACGCAATACTGACAGTAAAACCGTCGATGGTATTGAAGCTGCCTGGCAGCACCTGCTTGGCGACAGCGGCTTTGGTTTTGGGGTTAACGCCACCCTGGTAAGTGGTGATGTTAAGTTTGATACCGAAAGTCTGGAACAACAGGCGCCGTTATCTGGCCTGAGTGATTCTGCTAACCTGCAATTGTTTTATGAAAAAGACGGTATTTCAATTAAAGCCACCTATGCCTGGCGTGACAGTTATCTGATTGGTGTGGGACAGGCACAAGGCTCGTCTGATGCACCACCGCAGTTTGCTAAATCTTATGCGCAGTGGGATTTAAGCGTGAACTATGATGTAACAGACAACTTTACCGTGTTTTTTGAAGGCATTAACCTGACTAACGAAACCGAACGTGGCTATGGACGTTATGAAGAGCAGTTCCTGTTTGCCCGCCAGTACGGCACCCGTTATGTTGTTGGTGCCCGTTATCGCTTCTGATAAGTAAGGCCTCCCTGAATCAAAATGCCCGGCTAGCTGGGCATTTTTTTCATAAAATTCAGGATTTTAAGCCAGTTGCGGTCAAGATTCAGGCCAAAGCAAAAGGGCTGGTGCGAGAGCCTCGACGTTAAGATCATGCTAGTTAGGCTGGGTGGCTGGTGTGCTTATTAAATGTTGGTTTTGTCGAGATGGGTGTTAAGACAAGGGAGCTGGAGATACTTACTGCGCCAGCTTCAAGGATCACATCCCTGTGCCCTTTCAGCTTCCGCGGCATCCCTGCCGCTGCTTCGTAAGCACACCTGCCCCATTGCCTTTTGGCATAGTTTGTCGCTGTTTATGTTAAAGCGTATAAAAAAGGGCGCCTGCTGGCGCCCTGAATAACTTACTTGGTAACTATTTACTGGCAGGCTAGTGCGGTACTTTGCGCCGCTGAGCTAATGCGCGCATCGGCCAGGCTCAGGTTAAGCGCGCCACTGCTTTGAACTGTTAGCACACTAAACACCTGGGCCAGATTTAAGCCTTGCTGTTGCAGGCAACTGAGGCTGATATGCACGGTTTGCCACTCGCCTTCTGGCATGGCAGCCAAGGTGGCGGCAATATTCTGGCTGGCCTTGCAGTCAGCGCCGCATTCCATCCCCAGCAATACCGTGTCGGGCACCGGGCCGCGGCGCTGCAGTTGCACTGATAACTGGCTGTCGGCACCGGTAAAGGCACGTAAATCGCGCGGGAACGGGCTTATAAAGCTCAGGGCGGCCGCTGCACTACCATCAAACTCAAAGCGGCGGGCATCTTCCTGCACCTGATTATCAAAGGTACGGCTGCTAATGGCCCCCAGCTGTTGCACGCTGCTGGTCACCATGTCGCTGTCGTTGCCACTGCGTAGCTGCAATAACCAGGGAGAGCGCGGTGCGCGTTCAAAGATCACCAGCTCTGACGGTCCGCTCAACTCGCCGCTATCCTCTGACAAGCTGCTGCTCAGCAACTCTGGTTCGCCATAGCGCAGGCCAAAGCCATAGGGCAGCAGTGGCTGATAATCAGCATCGCCACGGTTAACTGCGGTTTGGTTGGGGCTGACCGGCCAGGAAAAGGTAAGTTTGCCATGAAAGTCATACTGCGCACTGCCATCGGCTTTAGCCAGAATAACATCGGCCACGCCCTCACCTTCACTGCCCGGCAACCAGACAGCAACAAAGGCATCGGATGCATTCAGTTCAGCATTAACCCACAGTGGCCGGCCGCTGATAAACAACGACACCACTGGTATGCCCTGTGCTTTGAGTTGTTGTAGTAGCGCCAGATCGGTTTTATGACCGCGCTGATACTCCAGGTTATCTAAATCGCCATTGCCTTCGGCATAGGGCTCTTCGCCAAACACCACTATTGCCACATCGGGTTTTTGGCTAAAGCTACCATCGCTGGATAATTCGACGCTGCCACCGGCTGCGGCTACCTGGCGCTGAATGCCGGCATAAATCGAGCTGCCACCGGGGAAGTCGGCATTAGTATTGCCGGTACCCTGCCAGCTGATAGTCCAGCCGCCGGATTGCTGGCCAATATTGTCGGCCCCCGGGCCGGCCACTAAGATCCGCTGTTTAGGATTAAGTGGTAACAGGTTTTGCTGATTTTTCAGCAGCACCAACGATTGGCGCACGGCGTCACGGGCAATGGCTCTGTGCTCAGCGGCGCCAATGAGCTCAGTGCGGCCGGCCAGCGGCCGGTTGGCTGGGCTCGGCTTATCAAACAAGCCCGCGCGTTTTTTAACCCGCAGTACCCGGCGCACCGCATCATCAATCCGCGCCATGCTGATATCCCCGGCTTCTACCTGGGCTATCAGGTTGTAGTACAGCGGCTTCCAGGCTTGCGTGGGTACCATATAAACATCTAACCCGGCATTGGCCGCTTGCGGGCAGTTGTCGTTAGTGCAGCCCGGAATTTGGCCATGGCCATTCCAGTCGCCGACAATAAAGCCATCAAAGCCCATCCGGTCTTTCAATACATCGTTAAGTAAGTACTTGTCGCCATGAATTTTACTGCCATTCCAGCTGTTAAACGACGCCATCACCGTTTGCGCACCGGCTTGTAAGCCACCAACATAGCCCTGGGCATGAATGCGGAACAGTTCTTCCTCACTTATTTCAGTATTACCCTGATCGACCCCCCCGCTGGTGCCACCATCACCCACAAAGTGCTTAACGGTGCTGATCACCCGCCTTTCACCTAAAAAGTCGCCGTCAGCGGCGCCTTGCAGACCGCGGACTATGGCGGCAGCATAGCTGCGTACTATCTGTGGATCTTCAGAGTAGCCTTCATAGGTACGGCCCCAGCGATCGTCGCGCACTACGGCAACCGTGGGCGCAAACACCCAGTCAATGCCGGTGGCCATCACTTCGCGGGCGGTGGCTTCAGCAATTTGCTCTATTAACGCCGGGTTATTGGCTGCACCCAAACCTATGTTATGCGGAAAAATGGTGGCGCCAATCACATTGTTATGGCCATGCACCGCATCGGTGCCCCACATGGTGGGAATATTGCTGCCATCCAGGCTGTCATCAATCGAGGCCTGATACATGGCTTCGGCCAGCGCTATCCAGTCGGCTGGCGTAGCGTATTTATCATCATTTGGAAAGGCGCCGCCGCCGTTTAAATAAGAGCCAAAGCCATATTTACGCATATCCTCAACCGTGATATCGCGAATTTCTGGTTGGATCATCTGGGCAATTTTTTGCCCCAGGGTCATGCTGGCCAGCCGCTCAGTGATCGCCTGCTCCATGGCGGTATCCTGCGCAACAGGCAAGGATAGTTGGGGCCAGATGGTAATATCAGTTTTTGACTCCGCGTTAACCGTGGCGCTATCGGTTGGCGCCGGTTTGCTGCAGCCAGCCAGCAGTAAGCCGATGCTCAGCGTCAACAGTAAGGGGCGGCTTAGGGTAAGTGTGTTAAGCATTAGTTTAAATCCTTAGTAGTGGCAACAGCTCGGGGCTTGCAACCATTAAGTCCATAGAAAGCAATGTAGATATAGCAAACTAACGGCAGAATAAAGGCCATTTGTACGCCAATATTGTCAGCCAGCATGCCTTGCAGTAACGGCAGAATAGCACCCCCGACAATGGCCAGACATAAAATACCTGAACCCTGACCGGTGTATTGTTTTAAGCCGGCAATCGCCAGACTGAAGATAGTCGGGAACATAATAGAGTTACACAAGCCGACCAGTAACAGCGACCACATGGCTAATTTGCCAGAGGATAAAATGGTAATGGCCAGTAGCAATACTGCCATCACGGCATTAAATGCCAGCACTTTACCCGGATTGAGTTTTTGCATTACTGCAGCGCCGATAAAGCGGCCGAGCATAGCGCCACCAAAGTACCAGGCGATGTAATGCGAGGCGGCGGCGGTGGTCATGTCACCAATTTCCGGCATCGACAAATAAATAGCTAAAAAGCTGCCAATGCCCACTTCGGCACCAACATAGACAAAAATACCCAGCGCACCCAGCATTAAATGCCGTTGTTTCCAGGCTTCTCCGCCCAGCGGCAGTGCTTCGGTCGGGTCTTTCTTGCCCATCGCCGGCAGTTTTAACCAGGCAAAAATAATGGCCAGCAGCACCAGGCTGGCAGCCAGAATTAAATAAGGCAGTTGCACGGTAGATTCAGTAACGGCACCGGCTACCGGCTCGGGCGCATCCATGCCACCAAATATCAGCCAGGCACCAAAAAACGGCGCTACCGTGGTGCCCAGCGAGTTAAAGGCCTGAGTCATGGTTAAGCGGCTGGAGGCGGTTTCTGGTTTGCCCAGCACACTAACATAGGGGTTAGCGGCCACCTGCAGAATGGTAATGCCCGAAGCCAGCACAAACAGCGCCAACAAAAACATGGCATAAACATGCATGGCTGCTGCCGGCAGAAATAACAAACAGCCGGCGCCGGCGATTAGTAAGCCAGTAACAATACCCGATTTATAGCCAATTTTACTGACCAGCATGCCGGCTGGCACCGAGACCACAAAGTAAGCGCCAAAGAAACAAAACTGGATCAACATGGCCTGGGTATAGCTCAGGTCGAACAACAACTTTAAATAGGGAATTAAAATGTCATTCAGACAAGTGATAAATCCCCAGATAAAAAACAGTGAGGTCAGAGCGGTTAGCGCGAAGCGGTAATTCTGGTTATTGCCAGTATCCGCTGTGGCGGTTGCCGTGGTTGTAGGTATTGCTGCCATCTTGTCCCCCTCGGGTGCATAGTGTTTTTTTATTGACGTGCTGGCTAGGGCCGTCTAGTATTATGTAAGCGCTTTCATTTATAGCATATATCACGCTGTTGGCAAATTTTTTGTCGTCCAGCTGCCTGTAACTTTACGTTCGGAAGATAGCCAAATTGATGAAAATCTCCTTAGCTGCCAACTCACCCTTACTTCAGCCCGGCTTTGTGTTTGGGGTGGCCACTGCTGCGTTCCAGATTGAAGGCGCGGCTGCCAGCCGCTTGCCCTGTATCTGGGATACCTTTTGCGCCGAACCCGGGCGGATTAAAGACGGCTCGGATGGCCTGTGATCATCTTAATCGCTGGCGGGAAGATGTTGAGTTAATTGCAGCTTTGGGAGTAGATGCTTATCGCTTCTCTGTTGCCTGGGGCCGGGTGATCAATATCGATGGCAGCATAAATCAGGCCGGGCTGGATTTTTACCTGCAATTGCTCGACGCGTTGCAGGCTCGCAATATTAAAGCCTTTGTTACCCTGTACCACTGGGATTTACCGCAATACTTGCAGGATAACGGTGGTTGGTTAAACCGTGACACCGCTTATAAGTTTGCTGACTACGCCGATGTGGTCAGCCGGGCTTTTGGCACAAGGGTATATTCCTACGCCACCTTAAATGAACCCTTTTGCAGCGCCTATTTAAGCTATGAAGCCGGTATTCATGCCCCCGGCGTGCAAAACCGCCAGCAAGGCCGGCAAGTAGCGCATCATTTATTGCTGGCGCATGGCCTGGCGCTACAGGTGTTGCAGCAAAATGCGCCGCAGGCTAAAAATGGCATAGTGCTGAATTTCAGCCCCTGCCATCCGGCCAGTAACAGTGAGGCCGATATCCGGGCAGCTGAGATGGCCGATCAGTATCATAACCAGTGGTATCTGCAGCCGATAATGGAGGGGCGTTATCCGCCGCTGTTCAGCCAGTTGCCACTGAACGAGCAGCCACAGATTGCTGAGGGGGATATGGCGATAATTGCTCAGCCGTTAGATTTTCTGGGGGTAAATTACTATACCCGTACAGTATATCGGGCCAGTCATAAAGGTCGGTTTAGTGACGTGCCGCCAACCCAACCACCGTTAACTGATATGGGCTGGGAGATTTATCCGCAAGGGTTAACCGAGATCCTGCTGGCCATTAATAGCCGCTATACCCTGCCACCGGTGTATATTACCGAGAATGGTGCGGCCATGCCCGACAGCTTGCAGCACGGGCAGGTGCAGGACGCTGAGCGGGTACAGTATTTTCAGCAGCATTTACAAGCAACCGAAGCTGCCATTCATGCCGGCATGCGGATTGATGGCTACTTTGCCTGGAGCCTGATGGACAATTTTGAGTGGGCCGAAGGTTATGCCAAACGTTTTGGCATAGTCTATGTTGATTACACCACTCAACAGCGTACCTTAAAAAGCAGCGCTATCGCACTGCGCGACTGTTTTGCGAACAGACGGGATCCAAACATCAACACAGCCAGCGAAAAAGAGTAACTATTATTACCACGCCATCAGGGGTTAGCATGCTGACAAAACGCGAAAAAGTGGCCTATGGCCTGGGTGATACCGCCAGCAACATAGTATTTCAGACGGTTATGCTGTTTTTAACCTTCTTTTATACCGACATATTTGGCATTTCGCCGGCGGTAGTGGGCAGCATGTTTTTACTGGTGCGAATTATCGACGCGGTAACCGACCCGTTAATGGGTGCGCTTGCTGATAAAACCAAAAGCCGCCATGGAAAATACCGGCCCTATTTATTATGGCTGGCGGTACCCTTTGCTTTGTGTAGTGTGCTGGCCTTTACCACTCCCGATTTATCGGCCAATGCTAAGGTCATTTATGCTTTTGTGACTTATACCTTGCTGATGCTGGCCTACACGGCTATCAATATCCCCTATTCCGCCCTGGGTGGCGTACTAACGGCTGATCCGACAGAGCGGGTGTCGGTGCAGTCTTACCGGTTTGTGTTTGGCATGTTGGGTGGTTTACTGGTCACGGCTTGTACCTTGCCGCTGGTGGCATTTTTTGGCAATGGTGATAATGCCAAGGGCTACCAGCTGACTATCGCCGCCATGAGTGTATTGGGTGTGGTGTTATTTTTACTCTGTTTCTGGGGTACGCGTGAGCGGGTGCAGGCCCCTGCTAATCAACAGCTTACACTGCAAAATAGTTTTGGCTCATTGTGGCAGAACGACCAGTGGCGTATTTTATGTGTGGCGGCGTTTTTCCTGCTTACTGGCATGGTACTGCGCACCACCCTGGCGATTTACTATGTCAAATATTTCCTGGGCAGGGAGGATTTGATCACGGCCTTTATTACCCTTGGCATGCTGGGCAATATTGCCGGCTGCGCTGCCGCGCAGTGGCTTAGCCGCTATGTCGATAAAGTAAAAGCCTATATTGGCCTGCAGCTTATCTCGGCCGTCATTTGTGTTATCAGCTTTTTTATTGGCAGTGAACAGCTGGTGCTGGCCTTTGGCCTGTATTTTCTGTGGGGCTTTTTTTTACAAATGGCTACACCATTACTATGGGCCAAAATGGCCGACACTGTCGATTATGGCCATTACAAAACCGGCATACGGATCACCGGGCTGGTTTATTCGTCTATCGTGTTCTTTATTAAGTTGGGGCTGGCACTTGGCGGCGCTTTAGCCGGCTGGTTACTGGCAGGGTATGGTTATCAGGCTGATGTTGTGCAAACAGCGGCGACCCAGCAAGGTATTTTACTTAGTTTTACCTTGTTACCTGCGATTGGCTCGGTGCTGGTCGCCCTGGTGATGAGCCGCTACCGGCTTACCGGCCAGCGGGTATTGGATATTCACCGGCAACTGGCACAGCAATCTGGTGGTTCGTCGCCAGAGCATGCTAGAGTAGACGCCTTAACCAACTAGCACAGGTCAAGCATGGCAACCATTTACCAGGTATCTGAATTAGCAGGGGTATCACTGGCTACTGTTTCCAGGGTGATGAACAATAATGTCCGGGTGAGCGAGGCAACTCGTAATAAAGTGCTGGCAGCGATGGAGCAACTCGGTTACCGGCCTAATTCTATTGCCCAGTCGCTGGCGTCTAATCGCTCCAACAGTATTGGTATTTTAGTGTCAGAATTGCACGGCCCTTTCTACGGTGAAATGCTAACCGGCATTGAAGCGGAGTTTCGCGCTGCCGGCAAGCACGTGATCATTGCTGCTGGTCATAGTGAGCGGGTAACCGAAGAGGATGGCATCGAATTTTTACTTAGTCGTAACTGTGATGCGCTTATTTTGCATGTTGAAGCGGTTAGCGATCAGTTTTTAATCGAGCTAAGTAAGCAAGAAACGCCTTTTGTGTTGCTCAACCGTCAGGTCGAGGCGCTGGCAGATCGCTGTATCAGCCTGGATAACGAGCTTGGTGGCTTTTTAGCAACAGACTATTTGTTGTCGCAGGGCCATCGGCATATTGCCTACATTGCCGGGCCAATGTGGAAAACAGACGCCCGCGATCGTTTCCGTGGCCACCAAAGGGCCCTGGCCGGGTATCAGTTAGCCGCTGAAGATAAGTTGTTTTATGAAGGTGATTTCCGGGAAACGGGTGGCAGCAAAGGCTTACAGGCGTTGCTGGCCAGTGGCCGGCCTTTTAGCGCTGTCGTCTGCGCTAATGATGAAATGGCTTCCGGCGCGCTGACTGCGGCCCGCGAACTGGGCTATGAAGTACCGGCCGATTTTTCGGTAATGGGTTTTGATAATGTTAACTTTGCTTATTATACCTATCCAAAGCTCTCAACCATCGATTATCCGATCAGTGCCATGGGCCATATGGCGGCGCGCTGGGTATTAAAGCAGGTGTATAAACAAAGCAGCATTGCCGTGCAGCAGGTATTTGACCCCCATCTTATTGCGCGTGATTCAGTGGCTGAGGCAACCATAACCTGAGTGGTACTGAGGCGCCGCGTAGTTTAAAAATCAATCGATTTTTTCGTTAGATTATTCACGTTAATTTCATTAGTTTTGATTAAAGCAACCGCGTATAGTGCTGCCATTAACGTGCAACCCGCCCGTTTGCAGTACAGAGGTTTAATCATGCAACATACACAGTCGATGACGGTCGCCATGCGATTAGCCCTGGGTTTTGGCGTTGTGCTGCTGTTAATGATTGCTCTGACCCTGTTTGGGGTGCAACGGGTCAGCCAGATTAACCATACCCTGACAGAAATTACCGAAGATAATTCAGTTAAGCAGCGTTATGCTATTAACTTCCGGGGCAGTGTGCATGACAGAGCCATTGCCCTGCGCGATGTAACCCTGGTACCTAACCTGGCAGATCTGCCCCCGGTGCTGGCTGATATTGATCGGTTGCAGGGCTTTTATCAGCAATCCCGTCAGCAAATGGACCAACTGTTCCAGCGCAGTGCCAACAGCACGATTGAACGGCGCTTACTTGATGCCATTCATCAGGTTGAACAACGGGCTCAACCGCTGGCCGCTGAGGTTGTTCGTTTACGCCAGCAAGGGCAGCAAGCTGGCGCGCAGCAGTTATTATTGCAACAAATGAGCCCGGCCTTTGTTGACTGGTTAGCCAGCATTAATGCCTTTATTGATTATCAGGAGCAGAAAAATCAGCAGGCCACCACTTACGCTCGTGATGTAGCGGCAACCTTTGCCGTATCAATGGTATTGCTTACCTTACTGGCAATTGTGATCGGCGGTGTCACGGCCTGGTATATCAGTCGTTATCTGCGCAATGCGCTGGGTGGCGAACCGGCGCTGGCGGCCGAGATCGTCAGCCAGATAGCCGGAGGCGACTTAACAACCCAGATTAAAGAGAGCCAGCCCAATAGCATGCTGGCGGCGGTTGCCAGCATGCAGCAGCAACTGCGACAAACCTTAAAAGAAGTGATTAATGCGGCCAATACCGTGTCAGCGCAGGCGACTGAACTGGATCTGGCATCCAAAGAAGCGCTGCAGGCATCCGAGTTGCAGGCTGCGTCGTCAACTGCATCAGCGGCCAGTATTGAAGAAATGACGGTTAGCCTGAATGCGGTGGCCAATACCGTACAGCTTACCGAGCAGAACTCAGAAAAAACCGCAGAGCTGTCAGCTCAGGGTGCCAAACTGGTGAAAGACGCGGCTATCGAAATTGGGGTGGTTGCCGAAACAGTGCAACAATCGGCCAGAGAGATTGGCAGCCTGCAGCAACGTTCAAAAGAGATTGCTGGTATTGCCGGTGTGATCCGCAGCATTGCCGAGCAAACCAACTTGCTGGCATTAAACGCTGCGATTGAAGCGGCCCGGGCCGGTGAGACTGGCCGCGGTTTCGCTGTAGTGGCCGACGAAGTCAGGCAACTGGCTGAGCGAACCAGTAAAGCCACCACCGAAATTGCCGGCATGATTAAATTGGTGCAGGACGAAACGCAGCAAGCGGTACAAGCAATGGAAACGTCAGCACCGCGGGTGGCGCAGGGGCTGGCGCTGGCGAATCAGGCGGCGACGATGCTGGAGCAAATTCGCTTGCAGGCAGAGGATTCATTGCACAATGTGCGCGATGTGTCCCGCTCTACCAATGAGCAGTCGGCAGCTGTATCTGAGTTGGCACAGCATATCGAGCAAATTGCGACCATGTCACGTGAAACCACCCTAACCATGAAACAAAACCGTGGCGCGGTGGCGGCATTACAGCAGGTTGCTAAGGGGCTAAGCGGCCAGGTCAGCCGCTTTAAAACCGATTAGCGTAAAATTGATTTTCTAAGGAAGCGGTGCACCGCGTGCTGCCAGGTATAATGCATACCAGTGTTCGCGGCTTAATAGCACCTGGCTGGCCTGGCCACAGGCAGCTATCCGGCTGGGATTTATCGTGCCAATTACCGGCTGGATCTGTGCCGGATGGCGCATTAACCAACCCAGTACGATAGCCTCCGGGCTTACCTGATATTCAGCTGCCAGCGTTGCGACCAGGCGGGCCGTCGCCCTGATAGGTTCCGCTGCTTTGCTGGTATCTTTGCCGCTGAACAAGCCCTGGCTTAAACTACCCCAGGCCTGCAGCTGTACTTTGTGCCGGCGGCAGTATTCGATGGTGCCGGCACTGAAGTTAACTGCTGGCTGGCCACTACAGCCTGCGGTGGTGCCCTCATCCAGCCAGGCCAGATGGCTTAAACTCAGCTCCAGCTGATTCACCAGTAACGGATCTATCAGCGCATCTTGCAACAATGCCATTTGGTGCTGCTGCATATTCGATACGCCGAAATGTTTTACCTTGCCGCTTTGCACCAGCTGGCCAAAGGTCGCGGCGACTTCTTCCGGTTGCATTAGCGGATCTGGCCGGTGCAGCAGCAGGATATCCAGCTGCTCAATTTGCAGCCGTTTTAAGATGTGATCAACTGACTGGCTAAGCCACTCTGCCGAGAAATCATAGCGCTGCGGGCCATGTTTATCTGCAAAGCGGATACCACATTTCGACTGCAAAGTGATGAGCTGACGCAGTTCTGGCCGCTGCGCTAATACCTTGCCAAACGCCTGCTCGGCTTTGCCCAAGGTGTAAATATCAGCATGATCGAAAATACGAATGCCGGCTTCCAGTGCGGCATCAACCGCCTGGTGTGCTGCTGTTATATCGGCGGCAGACAGCGGATTGCTGTTCCAGGGGCCGCCTAAACTCATACATCCAAAAACTAACGGGCTGTGCTGGCGCAGCTTACTGGCCAGCGGATAACGACTGTCGGGCATAGCAGATCCTGTAGCGGAGTTAAAAAAATCAGCTGCAATCAGCTTTTAGCCACTTGCCGCTTTGTTGCATGGTCATTTGCTCAGCTTTGCCGTTCACTTCCGTAGTGAAACTGGCGTTACCAGTGTAAGCCTTGCGGCCGGTAAAGGTCATATCGCCGCTACCACTGGTGGGCGGCTTGGTATCACAATTAAAAGAGAAGCTGTAGCTGCTGTCACCCGTTTGGCGGATTTGCTGCTGACAGCCGTCCTGCTGCGGTAGCTGACCGCGATCAATTTCTGCCTGAGTCAGACACACCTGCACCGAGCTGCCCTTTAAATCGAACGACATGCCCTGGCTGGCCATCATTTTTTCCATCATTTGCCGTTGCGCAGCCGGCATACTGGCCAGCTGTTGCTCCAGTTGTTGCATGGCACGTTCCAGCTCGCCACTGGCGGTTTTAATACTAAAGCTATGCTGCCACAGGCCGGGTTCAACATCCAGCTTTACGGCGTTGGCGCTGGCCGGTTGGCTTAACACCAATGCGGCACTTAGCAGCGCACTGGCAACACTTTTAATGGCAAATTTACGTGGTTGCATGATAATCCTCCATGATAAGACAAAACGGTTAAAACAGTGGCTAAGCATAGGCGCATATAACCAAAACCGCAAAGTGGTTGGATAACAGCGCGGCAGGCTAACTATTTAGGGTAGTGGCAACTGGAAAATGTCGCCTTGTGGTGGCTGGCGTTTCACAAAGTAAATAGCCCTATTACTCAGGCTATAATGATGCACCAGCTCCGGGCTATCGGCTAACAACAGTTCAGGCGGCGAGTTATTTTGCAGCAATTGGCGGAACACCCCCAGCCCCGGTTTAAAATACACCAGCTGGTTGTCTTGCACTTGCCAGTTAAGCCAGTTTATTTTGTCAAAGTCAGCCATTAGCAATTGCTCATCAGGGCTATCGAGTTGACGTTGCCATAAGCCATCCTGATGAAATTTGCTGTAATACAAGGTATCTGCTACCAGATAGCCACTGTAACCACCCTGGTGGGTTAATTGCTGATGTTGCTTGCCGTTAAGCTTATAACGCCATAGCTGCCAGTCACCACTTTTACTGCTACTGTAAATCAGGCTGTTATTATCCTGGCCTGCATTTAGCACATAAGCCTGATGCTCTGGCCCAAATAGCTGCGTTAGCGAAGCGCTGGCCAGTTGCAGCTGATAGGCCGCCCCTTGCTGACTAAAGTAGATACTACGTTGATCATAAGACCAGCTGAGACGGGTAAAGCTGGCCGGTGCTGGCAATGCTGCCAGCAAATGCTCCGGGCCATTATGTACTTTGCGCCAAACCTGATGCTGCCCCTGACGGGTGCTTAAAAACAGCAATTCGCTATCCTGCTGGTTCACTCTGGGTAAGATATCCAGCTGAGAGCTGACAATAAATGGCGTAGCCTGTGCATTGGTTGTCAGGGGTTGGCGCCAGATACCTGCTTGCTGTTGCTGGCTGGCAAAAAACAGCTGGTTGTTGCTGCTGGCCATTGAGTTCAGCGGTAATTGCGAGTAGTAATAATGGTGCAATGACAGATCTGCTGCCAGCAAATGTAACTGGTTGCGGCTGGCCAGGATCAGCGGTTGCCCGGCAGGCCAGGTTAAATCCACCACGCCGATACGCAGGTCGGTGGTTTGCAACAACTGCGGCTGGCCATCGGTTAGCTGGTAAAGGCTAAGCCGGCTGCTATTGGCTGTCAGATAATTGGCAACAGCCAATTGCCGACCATCAGCGGCAACCGTGATGGCAATGGCGCCGTTACTGCTGGCTGGATCGGCCAGGGTGAGTTGCTGTTGCAAGGTGGTGGCTATCTGGTAGCGATAGACCAGATACGGCTGGGTTTTGCTGTGGCGTAGCCGGTAGTAAAAGTGCTGGCTGTCAGGGTGCCAGCTGGCCTGAAACTCACTGTCTGTCGGGCAATCCAGTAACGGCCGCTCCGGGGTTGACGTTGACAAAGACACCAGCACTATCTGGCATTGGTCAGCGTTGAGTCGGCGGTATACCAGCTGGCGGCCATCCGGGCTAATACTGCCGTTAAGTGCCTGGCCGGCGCTGGTAATTAAAGGCTTGTCCTGTTGCTTGCTGCGCAGCCATAGCTGAACGCCGCCTGCAGCGTCCCGGCGGTGATACAGCAACTGGCCATCCTGGCTGCTGCTTATATTAAATTCTGCGCCATCAAAGCTGGTAACTGGCTCGGGGATCAGTAGCTGCGCCTGTTGCTTACTGAATGAGAGGGTGAACTGCAGCCACATCCCGCTGGCGGCCAGTGCGATAACACATAGCGCCACCAGGGGCCACCAGGCGCGGCTTGCTTTCGTGGTGTTGACGGTGGCTAAAACAGCCGGGGCCGCAGAGGGGCTGATATGCTCTGAGCTATCAGCTACTGCGGTTGTATGGAGTAACGTTGCTGCCGGCAGCAGGCAATAGCCCAGCTTGGGAATGGTAGCAATATAGTCTGTTGTTGGATCCAGCCTGGCACAGGCCTTTCGTAATAAGCTGACAGCACGGTTAATCGCGCTTTCGCTGACGACTCTGCCCTGCCAAATCTCGCTAATCAGTCGTTCACGACTCACCGGCTCGCCAGCGTGTTGTGCCAGTAATAGCAATAGTTGGGCCTGCTTGGGCTCCAGAGTGCAGTGCGCTTCAGCTAACTGCAGGGTACGGCGCTGCGGTTCAAATATCAGCTGGCCCAATAGCCATTGCTGCTTGCTCATAGTCTGGTCTAATTCCTTGTTTCTATTCAATTAATAAATAGTAAGCTTTTCATCATAAATTCATCAGCTGCTCTTTATCGCTATAACACCAGCGTGCAGTTAGTTTGGATGGCGACTTTATGTTAACAGGAAAGCAATATGAAATTACAACTAAGATTTTTACTGCTGGTGCTGGCTGGGTTGCTGGCTGGCTGCAGCGACGAAAGTAAGGAGCAGGGCGACAGTAGTCTGGTTAAGCTGGGGGAGCGCAGTTATCTGTTAGTGCTGCCAGCCAATTACCAGCCAGATCGTGAATACAAGTTGCTGCTGGTATTTCATGGCTCGGGCGGAAACAGTAATGGGATGCAGCGAACTGCCAACTTTACGGCTTACAGTAATGACTATATTGTCGCTTATCCGCAGGCGGCTACTGTTGAATGGAACGAAGGCTGCAATTGCAACATCGCAAGCCGGCTGGGTATCGACGATTTGGGGTTTGTCGACACAGTTATTGCTGATATCAGCAGCAAGCAACGGATTGCCGCAGGAGAAATTTATGCCGCTGGGTTTTCACAGGGCGGTTTGTTTACCCAGAATCTGGCCTGTAATCGCAGTACTGGTTTTAAAGCTTTTGCAGTAGTGGCAGCACCTATGTCCGGGCAGTTATGGCAAAGTTGTGCGCCGCAGCAGCCGGTGTCAATTATGATGGCCATTGGCAAAAATGATACCGTTTTGCCCTACAATGGTTTTACAGACCCCAATTTCGGGCTGATCTCTGCTCCCTGGGCTATTGCCCACTTCGCTAGTTTAAACAATAGCTTACCGAAAGCGTATAGAAAAACACTTGCCGGTAATCAGGTGGAATTGCTTAGTTACAGCAACGGCCAGCAAAAAGCTGAGTTATTTAGTATCAAGCAAGGCCAGCATCAGTGGCAATTTAGTCAGTTTGATACCTCAGCTGAAATTCTGACCTTTTTTCAACAACTGGCTACGCCGCGCCTGCCTGATGCCTCTAAGCTGGTGCAGGTGGCCGATAAACGTTTCCATCTACGGCAAATGGGCGAGCAGCATGCCGGCCCGGCCGTAGTGTTATTAGCCGGGCCTAACCAGAACTACCATAGTGACAGCGCCTGGTTTGCCTTGTTGCAACCGCTGCTGGCTGAAAAGTACCGGGTATACAGCATCGATCGGCTGGGTAATGGCTTCAGTGACAGTGCCGACGATTTGTCTTACCGCCGTTTTGCCGGTGATTTAGCCGGCGTGCTAAAAGCATCGGGTGAGCAACAGATCGTGCTGGTCGCGATGGCCAGTGCCAGTATCAGCGCACGGCTATTTTATCAGCAACAGCAGCAGGCCT
Organism: Arsukibacterium ikkense; assembly: GCF_000987775.1. Taxonomy (GTDB): domain Bacteria; phylum Pseudomonadota; class Gammaproteobacteria; order Enterobacterales; family Alteromonadaceae; genus Alishewanella; species Alishewanella ikkense. Next base: position 49,666 of record NZ_LAHO01000006.1, on the reverse strand, counting down.
TTGATATCAAAGCCATGTTACTGGTAGACCCTGACGTACCCACCGCTAATGCGTTGCGTGTTTACCAGGGGTATCCGGCCGATTGGTATCAAGCCAATCTGGCAGCGTTAATACCGCATCTGGCCACGGGTGCCTGGACCGCGCGTACCATGGATAAATTGCAGGCTGAGCGCAGCCATGCTGAACAGTTGGTCGGTGAGCAGCCCCTAATGGACTGGCATTATTTTGATTTAATCAGCCAGCAGCGTTTGCTGATCAGCCATCAGCAAAGCCGGGCGCGGGAAATAGCTGCGTACAGCGAAGATTTAGACGTTTATGCGGCGTTGCCGATGGTGACGGCGATACCGGTGTCGGTAATAGATACCGACTTTGAGCAGGCGCAGATTGCTGCTAATCCCGACGATGCAGAACTGCTGCGTTTATGGCAGCAGGAAAGCACCCACTGGCATCAACAGCAAGCCGAGCAATCTAATGGCCAGTATATTGCGCTGAGTAACAGTGACCATCTGGTGGCCTTGCAGCAACCTGAGCAAATTAAAACGGCATTGGACTGGTTATTCGCCCAGTTGCAGTTGCCGTGACTGCACCCGCTAACACACTAAAACATAGCAATACAATTTCTGCACCTATTATCAGGTGTTCACTTAAGGAGAAATACAATGTGGAATACTAAATCAACCAGAATCGCTGCAGCACTTACCAGCCTGTTGGCGGTTTCGGGGCTAACTGCTTGCGGCGGTGGCTCGGCTGACAATGACGCGCCGGTATCAGCCAACGATTGTGCTATGTTTGGCACCGGCGCCATTTGCGATATCGCCGCCGGTCGGCGTTTTCAACTAATAGTACCAGCTACGACGACAACATCGCCCAGGCCAGTGTTACTGGCATTTCATGGCTCGCCACCCTCCTTTGGTACGCCGGCAAAGTTGAACCAATTTCTGGCGCTACAAAAGTTTGCAGATGATTATGGTTACCTGATTGCTTTGCCGCAAGGGGGGGATGACTGGGCATGGACCAGTGAGCTACAGGCTGCTTCAGCGCACAGCGCAGATACCCGTTACGCATTACAGGTGATAGATCGTCTGGTGAGTGCTCACAATGCCGATGGCAATAAGGTAGCGACTGTAGGGTTTTCTGCAGGCGCTATGATGTCGTACCAACTGGTTTGTCAAACACCTGAGCGGGTTAAAGCTGCCTTCACAATTTCGGGACAGGCGGTAGGCCCGTTAACCGCATGCCAACCGGCACTGCCGGTTGCGTTGCACCATTTACATGGCACTCAAGATCCTGACATGCCGTTAGCCGGTAGGGTCAGTGTCTCGGGTAAGCTGATTAACAGTCTGGATAATACCATCGCACGTTTTCAGCAAATAAATGGTTGCGCCACTAATTACACCCAAAGTGCCCCATGGCAACTGCAAACGGCCGGCAATCTGGCCACCAGCTTTGAATATCAGGGGTGCTTGCAGGCCACTGGTTATACGCTGGTGGATACGTTTGAACATCAACCAGATTATGTGAAATCTGCATTGCATCAACTAATGCATCAGCTGTTTGACTCGGCATTTTAACACTGCTGTTAGCTACGCCGACTCACAGCCAGCCCTTTTGCCGGGCAATCCGGGCGGCGTCAATCCGGTTGGCTGCATGCAGTTTGCTGATCGCTTCCGACAAATAATTGCGGGCGGTGCCCTCGGCAATATACAGCGCCGCTGCTATATCGCCGGTGCTTTTGCCCTCGGCGGCCAGTCGCAACGCCTGCCGCTCTTTCTCGGTTAACGGATCTTGCTCACCAAGCGAATTTAACAAGAGTTCAGTGTCGACCACTTTTTTGCCCTGCATCACCTGGCCAATGGCTTGCACCAGCTGCTCGACCGGCGCGTCTTTTAACAAAAAACCGCCGACGCCCGCATCCAGTGCCCGCTTCACATAACCGGCCCGGCCAAAGGTGGTTATAATCACCACCTTGGTCGGCAGCTGATGTTGTTGTACATATTGCGCCAGTTCTATACCGGAACAGCCGGGCATTTCAATATCACTCAGCAGCAAATCAAAGGCCTGGTGGTTTAACAGCTTGAGTGCGGTATTGCCGTCTGCGGCCTCGGTGACCTGAAAATCGGCTTCGAGGCGCAGCAGGCTGGCCAGCGCGGTACGGATCATTGCCTGATCTTCAGCCAGTAAGATTTTCATTGCGTAGCGTCCTGTAACAGTGAGGGTTCCTGCAGTGGTAGTTGAATACTGGCCGTGACACCATCTTGCTGTTGCAGCGTCAGGGTGCCACCGATTGCGGCTAAGCGTTCACGTAAACCGGTCAGGCCGTTGCCCTCTTTCATCTGTGCAAACTGGCCGTTGTCATTCAGGCAAATATGCAACGCAGGCCCCTGTTGCTGAAAGCTTAGCTGACAGCTATCGCCTTTACTATGGCGCATCACATTGGTGATCAGCTCTGTCAGTGCCAGAATAATTGCCGTTTCGCGCCGGTTGTCCAGCCTTGGTACGTCTCCGCTTAATTCGGCCTGAAAACCGGCATCGCGCAGCCGGCCAAGCAGTTTAGCCACTTCGGCTGTTAGCCCCTGATGTTTGTAACCCGAGACACTTTGCCGCACCTGGCTTAGTGCATCGCGGGCAATCTGGCTAAGCTCGATCAACTGTTGTTGGGCAGGCTCCGTTTGCTGATGAGCTAACAGTTTTGCCGCCAGATCGGCTTTTAAAATAACGCTGGATAAGGTGTGGCCCAATATATCGTGCAGGTCGCGGCCAATCCGCTCGCGCTCGACCATTGCTGCCAGTTGCTTTATTTCATCTTCGCTTTGTTGTCTGGCAAGATAATGGCGCTGCTTTGCTTGCTCGGCCCGTCCCAGCAAGCTGACCGCTAACACAATGGGCAGGCCCATCATTAAAAACAGGTGCCAGCGAATATCGAGGGTTAAGTCCAGTAGCACCAGCAAGCCGAGTAACAGGCACATTAGCAGCAGATAACGGCGCAGAGAATAGGCAAAACCGATAAAAAAGCTGGCAAAGGCAAACATCGACACTGAGCCGGGGTTTATAGGGGTGATTAGCGTGGCTGTCAGCACGATACCCAAAATGGGCCAGTGCATTTGATGGTTACTGCTGCGGTGGGCCCAAAAATAGCAGGCCAGAAACAGCAGCAAAGCCGCTGCCATACTGATGTACTGCCATACTGCAAAGCGCACGGTAAAAAGCGGGATAAAATAGAAAATAAGGTTTATCAGATAAACCCAACTCATTTTCCGCTCCAGGGCCAGCCCTTTATCCATCCTCATCACCGCTTATTGAATGCTTAAGCTGATTATTCACTGCCTGCCCGGCTTAAGCCAGTGACATTTGTCATTAGCATTTGCTGACAAAGCACACTGCGCAACGCGCTGCAGTTGGCAGATACTGGCACCAATCACAGACGGAGCCTGAACAGATGAACCCTGACGTTAACACTGATCAAACCCTGCTGCAGCTCACTCAGCTGCATAAAAGCTTTGCCGGCAAGCCAGTACTGAGCGGCGTTGATTTACGCGCTAAAGCAGGTGAAGTGCTGTGTATTCTCGGCCCTAATGGCGCCGGTAAAACCACGCTGATTTCAGCTATTTTAGGCTTAATCGCCGCCGATAGCGGCGACATATACTTACTTGGCCAGTTACAACAGGGGGCCAGCCGCAGTGTGGCGCTGCGCCAGCAACTGGGCGTTATGCTGCAAATTGGCAGCTTACCAGCCACCTTAACGGTGGCCGAACACTGTGATTTATTTGCCAGTTATTATCTGGCCGGCTACAGCGCCACAGAACTGGTAACGCTGGCCGGGCTGGAAGCGCACGCCAAACAACGGTTTGGCCGCTTATCCGGTGGCCAGAAGCAGCGCTTATTATTTGCGCTGGCCTTAGCCGGTAAGCCGCGCTTGTTGTTTTTAGATGAGCCTACGCTGGGCATGGATGTTGAGGCCAGACGCGGCTTGTGGCAGCAAATCCGTCAGTTGCAACAACAGGGCGTCAGCATAGTGCTGACCACTCATTATCTGGAAGAGGCGGAACAACTGGCCAATCGCATTATGGTGCTGCATCAGGGCAAGTTTATTGCCAGTGGCAGCCCCAGCGAATTAAAAGCGCTTACCCAGTACAAAGTCATTACATGTTGCAGTGCCTTAACCGATGCGGCCTTACTGGCGCTGCCTGGCGTACTGCAACTTAACCGCCAGCCGCAGGGTGTGACCTTACATAGCAGCCACGCCGAACAAACGGTGCTGGCTTTACTCACTGCAGATAATACGGTAAGTCAGTTAGAAGTGAGCCAGGTGGCACTGGAGCAAGCCTTTTTACAACTGACCCGGGGTGATGGCACTGAAGCTGTCGGTTCAGAAAAAGAGGAGCAAGCAGCATGACTAGTGGCATGACCAGTTTAGCGATATATCAAAAAGAAGCCTGGTACGATCTAGTCAGCGTCTGGCGCACCCCAGGCTTTGTATTGCCGGCGTTGGCCTTCCCGTTGGTGTTTTACCTGTTTTTTGGCGTGCTGTTCAGCCCCTCAGGCAGCGGCAGCCAGGCGGCCTATATGTTGGTGACCTACAGCTGTTTTGGCATTATGGGCCCGGCGATGTTTAATTTTGCCATGAGCATTGCCAGCGATAGGGCGCAGGGCTGGCTCACCTTAAAGCGCTTGTCACCGATGCCAGTCAGTGCCTACTTGCTGGCAAAAATGGCCACCAGCCTGGTGTTTGCACTACTGATTATTTTGCTGTTGTTCAGTGCCGCTGCGCTGTTCGGCGAGGTCAGGTTATACCAACACCAGTGGCTGGGGCTGGCACTGCTGATGTTGCTTGGCACTGTGCCTTTTGCGTTAATTGGCTTGCTGTTGGGGTTAACCCTAAGCGACAAGGCCGCGCCCGGTGTGGTCAATCTGCTGTATCTGCCAATGGCGTTTTTATCTGGCTTATGGCTACCGGTTACTATGCTGCCACACTTGATGCAGCAACTTGCCTGGCTGTGGCCGAGTTATCACTTATCGCAACTGGGGCTAAAATTACTGGCAATGGATCAGGGCCATGCTGCCTTGCTGCATCTGGCGCTGCTGTTAGTCACCAGCGCCGGGCTAACGCTGTTATGTCTGTTGGTGTTTCGTCGGGTTATTGGAGCTAAATAATGAAAGCCATAGTGATTATTGGTACTGCTGCGCTGCTGCTGATGTTTTTTGTATTACTGCCTCAGCCGCATGCGCCTTTGCCAGCAAGCTCTGCTGCAGCGGAGCTCGACAGTAACAGCTTTGTGCTGGGGCCGGTGCGACTGTTTGACGGCGAACAGTGGCGCGACGAGCGCTATATCGAAGTACGTGATGGCCGGGTAAGCCAATTACATCTGGCTAAACCCGACAGCCAATTGCCACTGATCGACGGCAATAATCAATGGCTGATACCGGGGCTGATTGATGGCCATGTGCATGCCTGGGGTGATGCCCTGCAGCAGGCGTTGAATTTTGGTGTGACCACAGTGCTGGATATGTTTGGCGATCATCAGTTTCTGGTAGCGCAAAAAGCCGCCAGGGCCGGTACTGAACGCACTACGCAGGCTGATATCTATGGCGCCGGCACTCTGGTCACGGCCCCCAAAGGCCATGGCACTCAGTATGGTATGGCAATACCGGTAATAGACGCGCCGGAGCAGGCCAGTGACTTTGTGGCACAGCGACTGGCCGAGGGTTCAGATTTTATCAAAATCGTTTATACCTCGCCAAAAGCACTGCAGCGCTTTGCACCTTCTATCGATCTGGCTACCTTGCAGGCAGTTATAACGGCCGCCAAAGTACAGGGTGTGCTGGCAGTGGTGCATATTGCCGATTCACCATCGGCACAGGAGGCAATAGCCGCCGGGGCTGATGGCCTGGTACACAGCTTTTTCAGTGCGCCGGTCAGTGCTGAGTTACTGCAGCGGATGGCAGCTGAGCAACGCTTTATTATTCCCACTATGACCGTAATGGAAGGGATGATTGTTCAGCAGATTAATGACGAGTTACTGCTGCAGGCACCGCCACCGCAGCTGACGCCTGCTGCCATCAGCAGTTTACAGCAGCGCTTTGGCAATGGGCTGATCCCAAAACAGCGCTATCAGTTGCTGGCCCGCAACACTGAGCAGATGGCAGACGCTGGCGTACTGTTGCTGGCAGGCTCTGATGCGCCCAACCCTAATACCGCTCATGGCGTTAGCCTGTTGGTAGAGATGGTGCTGCTGCAGCGCGCCGCTGTGCCGACACTGCAGGTGCTGCAAAGTGCTACCTCGGCGCCGGCTAAGGCCTTTGGCCTGACCGAGGTAGGTTATCTGCGATCGGGTTTCAAGGCCGATATGCTATTGCTCAGTCAGGATCCGATGCAGCAGCTGACCACCCTGTTGCAGCCTGCAGCCATCTGGAAAAACGGCTGGCGGCATCAGGTTAAGTTGCCAGCAGCAAACCCTGCCATCAGTGCTGGCTTAATTGCTGATTTTGCCAATGATGTCACCGCCCGTAGCGGCGCTTTAGCCGCCAGCAGTGACAGCATGATGCAAGGCAGGTCGTCGGCTGAGATGCGTTGGCAGCAGGGGGTGTTGCAGATCAATGGTGCGACCCGGCCAGGTTTTGCTTATCCCTGGGCTGGCGTAGCCTGGCAAACGGCCGATAGCATGGAAACGGGCAGCAACTTCAGCGGCATAACCGGTATTCAGTTTCGCATTCGCGGCACGCCCGGCCAGTACCGGTTGGATGCGTTCTCAGCCGGTAGCTTTATGCCGCTAAGCCAGCATTTTGCGGTCACGGCCGACTGGCAAACTATCGAGGTGCCGCTGGCGGCATTTAACGGCCTGAATACTGAAGCCGTTAGTATGCTGCTGTGGAACGGCCCGCAGGGTGAGTTCCAGTTTGAGCTGGATAATATTAAGCTACTTTAATTTATACTCAAAACCGGCCTCTGCCTCACTGTCGTTAAAGGGGGTTATCCGGCTTTGTTTATTTAAACTGGCATTGACCAGCGCGTTCGGAAACACCTGAATGCCGTTGTTAAAGTCTTCGACATTCTGGTTAAAAATGCGGATAGCCGCGCCAATGTTTTCCTGTTGTTCAGCGATTTCGCGCATCAGGTTATTAAATACGTCGGAGGCTTTTAACTCCGGGTAGGCTTCCACCGCAATATTCAATCCCTGCATTAAGCGTTGGGTGCTGCTTTCCACCTGCTGTAACTGGCTGGCGTCTATGTTATTGCTATCTAACCTGGCAATGCCGCTGCGTAGCTCGGTGATCTGAGTTTGCAGGCCACTTTCATACTCGCGGAACTGGGCGACTACCTGCTCCAGATGCGGGATCATTTTATTTTTCTGCCGCTCCTGGGTAATCACATTGGCCCAGCCACGCTCGACCGCGTTCTTGCGGGTAATAATGCCGTTGTAAATGACCACCACTAATACTGCCAGTAGTGCGACTATGCCAATAATGATGCCTGTTGCCATCAGCTGCTCCTGCTAAAGTTAAAAGTTTGAGTCTGAGTGTCGCATTAACTGGTGCAGACACGCCAGCGTCTGCTGTAATTTAGGCAGTGTGGTTGCCTGCTCAATGCTTTGGCGAAACAGGCTTAGCTGCTCCAGGCCACAGGGTGGCAGGGCGCTGAGTAAATCGGCATCGGCAAAGCTGAGGCACAGCATACCATCGGCACTGTATTCCAGGTTAAGCTGGCGCAACTGGCCGGCTAAATCTTCCAGCGCTACCACCACTGCCGGCTTTAAAAAGCGCGCAGCCTGCATTTGCTCGCGGGCGCGCACTTTAAATATTTTATTAAAACGGCCGGAGTCACTCTGGTATTTTTCGCCACTAAAGCCGTTTGGGGTAAAGCTGCAGATAAACAGGCTTTGCACATAGCTAAAGGGCAGCATCAAGCCATAGCGGTCGTAATGGGTATATTGGGTGCGGGTGCTAACATGGCCTTTGCTGTTGGTGCTGGTTACCGTGCGCCGGTCAACATAATGAAAATGCCAGTAGTGATAATCGAACTGGTGCTCAGTACCAGCGTAATGGCCGGCGATAATCTGTTTAAATTCACGCTTGTGGTTACCGCGGTCAAATTCGGTAAAGCGACTTTGCCAGCTGCGGCTGTCGGGCCAGCGGCTTGAAGGTAGTACCTGTAGCTGGTTATCCAATAGCGCGTTGTGCCAGTAAAGCTCGCGGCCCAGCTTTTTAAAACCTGCATGGCGCCAACCTATCACTATTAGGGGCAACAGGCTCAGGCCCAGCAGCCCCCAGCCAATGGCGGGCAGCCAGCTTAGCTCTACTAAATAATGGTACAGCGCCATACAAGCTAATGCGCCAGCCACTAAGCCAGCGCTGCTCAGCCATAACGGTAAGTGGCGGTAGGCCAGCGGCTGTGGCAGCGCGGCCAGTTTATCCAGCAATTGCAGCAGTTCCGCCTTATCGCTCAGCTGTTCGCTGCGCCTTTTTACTAGCGCCAATGAGGCAGATAGCGATTTATTATGTTGATAGGCTGACATATCCCCTCCGTGGCACTAGCAACATATGCAAAATTGGCAACAGATGCAAAGAAAACCTGCTGCAAGCCTTCCTTACCAGCAACATACTGCCAGCATTTAGCGTAGCTTTTGCCATCCGGCAACCCTAATTTAAAGCCTGATTTTAAAGCTTTGGTGTTATATTGCCGGGCAAGGTTCTATTAACTCTTAAAATGGATAGTCATATGAAAAAGATGCTGGTTTTACTGGTATTAAGTAGCACATTGTTGGCGGGATGTGCACCAGCGGTAGGTTCTCAAAAGTGGTGTAATGCGATGGAAGCTAAACCGAAAGGCGATTGGAGTGCAAATGAAGCAGCAGAATTCGCCAAGCATTGTATATTAAAAATCAAAGATTAATCCAGCAGCCGCCAGCCGCTAAGCAGCGGTTGGCTATCTGATACCTGCCTGGCCAGACATGGCCTTCAAGGTGTTAAGCAGGTTAATCAGCTGCATTAAACAATCTTTATCCGCATCAGCAATGCCTATCACCAGGCCACGCTCTGGCTCATTTAAAAAGCAGTAGCGGCTATAGGGTTGTGCGTTAAAACCATGATGATTGCACTGCCGGCTTAGTGCGATGTCATCGTTAAGACCCGGTAACAACACGCTTAGGTGCAATCCGGCGTCTTGCGCCAATAAGGTGGCATGCGGCAGATGCTGCTGCAATAAGCTGACTGCCTGCTGTTTTTGCTGCTGATAAAAGCGTCGCATTTTGCGCAGGTGGCGGTTGAAATGGCCCTCGTCCATAAAATCAGCCAACACTGCCTGAGATAGCAAGGGCACATCACCATGCAGTGCCTGTTGAATGGCGCCGGCTGTGCCAGCCAGCTCAGCCGGCACTACCAGATAACCGAGGCGCAGTGCCGGAAACAGGGTTTTGCTGAATGAACCGGTAAACAGCACGCCGTTACCGTTGGCTAAGCCCTGCAAGCTGGCTATTGGCCGGTGGCGGTACTGAAATTCACTGTCGTAATCATCCTCTATCAGCCAGCATTGTTCCGTGCGGGCCCAGTTCAGCAACGCCAGCCTTTGGCTTAGCGGCATAATGCCACCACAAGGGTATTGATGGGATGGCGTTAAAAACAACGCTTTAGCTTTGCTCTGGAGCGGCAGCGCTGTCGGATCTATCCCGGCCGGACCGGCTGCCGGCAAATACGCGATATCCAGTTCTGCCAGTTGTAATGCCTGCTGTAATCTGGGGTAGCCGGGTGATTCCATCAATACCTGCTGGCCACCGCGGGCCACCAGTTTGGCTGCAACAAATAAGGCTTGCTGGGCACCGGCGGTAATCAACACCGTGCTTTCATCACAGATCAGTTGCCGTGACTGGCGCAGATAGTGCACCAGCGCCTGGCGCAGCGGCAGGTAACCTTGCGGATCGGCCATGGTGCATAACACAGGCCGGTTAGCATGGCGTTGCAGCAGTTTCTGCCACAGCCGGAATGGAAACTGCTGCACATTGGCAACGCCGGGCTGCAAACGGCCGCTGTAGCTGGGGGCTTTGGCCGTTAAACCATAATGCTGGCTTGGCAAGCTGCTACTGGTGCACGCCGGCTTATGGCTGGCGGCAAAAAAGCCATCCGGTAGCGCGTGCACGATCTGATAGCCCCGGCCCTGCTGCGGTTCAATATAACCCTCTGCCACTAACTGTTGCAGTGCCTGTTGCACTGTGCTGCGGCTTAGCCCTAAATCAGCAGCCAGTTGTCGCTCCGACGGTAATAAGGCGCCTCCTGGACAGCGGCCGCTCAGCAGTTGCTGGCGTATGCTCAGATACAGTTGCTGCTGCAGCTCACCACTGCCGCTTAAGCTTAAGGGATCGGTAGTCAGGCGTGGTATAGGCAACTGGATTGCTCCGTTTGTTAAAACTGGTTATTTATAATAAGCCAGTTTAGCGTTGCAATAGCACTATTCACAACCGGAGATAGCGCTATGTCATTAATCTTTACCATTGAAACAGAGCTTAAACTCGATGAGGCAATTGCCTTATATATTGCTTCTGGCATAAATCGCCCGACCGCTCAGCCAGAGCGGATGCAGCGCATGCTGCAGCACGCCAACTTAATTATTACCGCGCGCCAGGATGGCAAGCTCGTTGGGTTAGCGCGCTGCCTAACCGATTTTAGCTTCGTTGTGTATATCGCCGATTTGCTGGTAGCTAAAGTCTGGCAACAGCAAGGCATTGGTGGCCAGCTGCTGGCCGAGGTGCAACGTGTTACCGGACCACAAGTGCAGCAGTTGTTGTTGAGCGCACCGTCGGCGATGGCCTATTACCCTAAGGTGGGCTTTAACCCTTTAGCCAATGCCTTCGCCATAGCGCGTACGGAGTAGTATATGCTGTATTGTCCGCCCAACATGGCCTTTACCGATAAAGATCAAGTGCATGATTTTATTGAGCAACATAGTTTTGGTTGCTTAGTCAGCATGCCGTTTTTTTGCAGCCACCTGCCCTGGCTGCTGCAGCGTGCTGAAGGAGAGCATGGTGTATTGTATGGTCATCTGGCCCGGCAAAACCCGCACTGGCAGCTGGTGGATCAGCAACAGGTGCTGCTTACGTTTACCGGCCCCCATGCTTATATTTCACCGCGCTGCTATCAAACTGAAAAGGCCGTGCCGACCTGGAACTATGCCATAGCGCAGGTGTTGGGGCAGGCAGAATTGCTGGAACCGGCGGTAACGCTGGCGAATCTGCCACTGCAGATCGCCAAATATGAACCTGATATGGCAGCCGCTATGGCTAAAATGCCGGTGGCTTATCAACAGCAACTGGCTGCGGGTATAGTGGGGGTAAAAGTGACCATTTCCGCCCTGACCGGCAAGCTCAAGCTGGGGCAGCAGCGTAGCCTGGCCGATCAGCTAGGGGTGTTTAATGCGCTAAGCAGTAGTCCGCAGCCTGGCGCGCAAGCCCTGGCGGCGCTGATGCAGCATTGGCAGTTGGGAGCGGGGGACGAAACAGTTTAAGATTTATAGGGTTAGCAAGCTGTAATCAATAAGCAGTTGCTGGGCACTTTGCTTCTGGCGCATAAAAGCGGTAATAAACGCCGTATCGCAACGGGGTTCGTATCGGTAAAGTATCTTGTATTTATCGACGGTAATTTGCCGATAATCGGTTACCCCTAACCTTTCCAGTTCATGACATATAGGAAATTGTAATGGGTTGTCTTGCAGCTTTTGTTGGCTTAATTGCAGCAACTGAGTGGCCAGCGTTAATGCTTCATCACTACCTATGAACTCTTTCATATAGCGACTAAGCAAGGATAACGTTTGCGCCGCGAGCTGGGTAACTGCAACCTTACTCATGGAGTTTTAGCTGTTCTTGTAGCAGTTGCTGCTGCAGCTGTTGCAGCGTGTCTTCTACCGACAAGGTATTACCACTGCGTATATCCCGCTCGGCCAGATTCATTAGTTTTAGCAGCGCCAAGCCTTCATCCCGCAAGCGCGCGCTGGCTTCAGACTCAATGCGATAAACTGGCTTACCTCCTTGCGTCACCACTATGGGTTCTTCCACACTGAGCGTCGCCGCGTGCTGTTTAATATAACTGATGGTTTCAATCCGCATCTTATACTCCTGCCGCTAATAGTCTATTTATAGACTATTAGCGGACTAAGCGCTACTGCCGATCGACTATGGCTGCCATTTTCAGGCAAAACTCAGTACCAGACTAATAATCACCCCGGTAACGACTAGCTGTAGCAGACAAAAACCCATAATGTCTTTGGCTTTTAAGCCGGCAATTGCCAGCACCGGCAGCGCCCAGAAGGGCTGAATAAGGTTAGTCCAGGCATCGCCCCAGGCCACCGCCATGGCGATGCGGCTGACATCGGCACCGAGTTCCAGTGCCGCCGGCAGCATAATGGGCGCTTGCACTGCCCACTGGCCACCGCCCGAGGGCACAAAAATATTGACAATACCGGCACTGATAAAGCTCCAGAACGCCAGGGTTTCGGCAGTGGCGAAGCTGACAAACCACTGCGACATACTTTGCGCCAGGCCCGACTGCACCATTACCGCCATAATGCCGGCATAAAACGGAAACTGAATAACAATACCGGCGCCGCCGGCAATGGCCTGCTGCAAACTATGCAGTAAGCGCCGTGGTGTACCGTGCAGCACTATCGCCAGAAATAAAAACAAGAAATTAACGATATTCAGGTTCAGGCCGCCGCCTTTAACAAAATACTGCACCAAATAAGCAATGCCAGCAAAGCCGACTAACAGCGCCAGCAACAGGCTGTTTTCCAGCTTATCGGCCGGGCGTTCGCTGCTGCTCTGCGGCAAGGGCGTGTTATGTAGTTTTGCCGGGTCGACATAGACACTGTCGCCCGCTTTGGGCAGCATCAGATAATTGACCAGCGGTATCGCCAACAACAGCAGGGCCAGTAACAACAGGTTAAAGCCGGCAAAAATGGTATTGCTGGTACCAATCACGCCAATTTGTGCCTCACTGAAATGGCCGGGGGTGGCAATGGTCAGTGGAATTGAGCCTGCCAGGCCGCCATGCCAGACAATAAAGCCGGAATAGCTGCTTGCGACCAGTAAGCGGTAATCTACCTTCAGCTGGCGCGCCAGCGCTTTGGCAAATAAGGCGCCGACCACTAACCCAAAACCCCAGTTCAGCCAGCTGGCAATCAACGAAATAACAGTAACCAGAATAATGGCCTGGCCGGCTGATTTGGCCAGCCGCGCCAGACGGTTCAGCAGGCCGGTGACCAGTGGCGTGCTGGCCAGCATAAAGCCGGTCACCAGCACCAGCAGCATTTGCATTGAAAACGCCAGCAGGCCCCAGAAGCCGTCGCCCCAGTATTGCAGTACCTGCAGCGGTGACTGTTGCTCAAACAATACGGCCGCCACAAACACTATTATGCTCAGTAGCAAGACAAAGATATAAGGATCAGGCAGGTAGCGATCAACCAGTTTTACCAGGGGTTTGGCGGCAGCATTTAGCATGGCAGGCTCTTTGGCTAAGTTACTATTAAGGTTATACCTTAGCCAGTTTCGCCAAAAATGAAAAGGCACCAACAGGTGCCTTTGAGAAGACGAGTTAAGTGGCCGTTACTGTGTATTAGTCATGGCCAGAATGCGACTGCGTAGCGCTTCATCTTGCTGCGCCTGTTGGGCAATCTGATTGTACTCTTCGGTGGTTAAGCCTGACGCTTCAACCGCTGCAACCATTTCTTGTTGCGCGGCCTGCTGAATTTTCTGAGCTGCCTCAGCGTCTTCCGCGTTTTGAAATTCAGCTTCATACTTGGCGCCAACGGATTGCACGCCTGCCATTGCCACACTGAATTTCAGCAAAATGGCATCATTTAAATTAATAGCCTGTTGCTGCGCTTGTGCCTGAGGCGCTGCCGGATTGGCCTGCGCCTGAGCTAACTGAGCTGTGCCTGTCATAGTTAAGCCTGCCAATACTACTGCCAGATATGATTTACGCATAGGTTTCTCCTTTAGTTGAGTTCGCCTTAGCTGTTGCCACTATTATGCCAACTTTAAAAAGCCAACTATATCAATGACATGATGATGATTAAGTTACCATTCAGCTAGCAAGGGCCATTTATGTGTATACTTTAGATACATTGGCGGAGGGCTTGTGACAAAATTAACCAATTTATGGCGCTGGCCGCTGGCCAGCTTGCAGCGCCGGCTGTTTTTTTATGTGGTATTGCCTATGCTGCTGCTGGCAGCGCTGGCGATGCGCTTTGGCCTGAATTTTACCAATACCTTGGTGGCTGATAGTTTACGCTCGGATCTGGAGCTGATAGGCCGGGCGATCCGGGTACCCATCAGTGATGCTTTGTTACAGCAAGACACGGCGACTATTACTACCTATCTGGAGTCGGTATTTACCATTGGCCAGGTATATGGCGCCTCGGTTTATGACACTGACGGCACGCTGGTTGCCGCTACAGGGGTCACTGAGCGCGACTTGTCGCACAGTATTGTTGCGTCTGAAGTGGTGCGCACCGGCCAGTTGCAGGATAGTTATCGCTCGGTGTCGGGTGAGTCGGTATTTTCACAGTTTCTGCCAATTATTGACCGCTCGGGGCGGATCCACGGTTTGCTGCAAATTAACCGCAAACAAAGTGATTTTTCCCGCTCCCTGAACCAACTGGCCGAACTGGCCTGGCTAAGCTGGCTGGCGCTGGCACTGCTAAGCCTGCTTATTATGTGGCTGGGGCATAGCAGTGCGGTAGGCCAGCCGGTAGCCCGGCTGGTGGCCAGTATGCGGCGGGTGGCAGCCGGTGACAGCCAGCACCGGGCACAGAGCAGTGGCCCGAATGAGTTACGCGAGCTAAGTCGTGGCCTGAACAACATGCTGGATCATATTAACCGCAGCAATGCCGCTATTCTTAACCAGCAGCATGAGCGGGAAAAACTGGCGCAGCAGTTAAAAGCACAGGAGACCATGGCGGCGATTGGTCAGGTGGTCAGTGGCGTGGCGCATGAGCTGGGGGCGCCACTTAGCGTGATTGATGGCCGGGCCCAACGGCTGTTACGTCAGCAAACCGATGACGACAGTAAACGCCAACTGCAAGCCGTGCGTGGTCAGGTTGCGCGTTTAAACATTATGGTACAGCAGTTACAGGCGTTTGCTCATACTCCGGTGGCTGCACAACAACACATTGCCCTTGGCCAGCTGTTACAACAAGCCTTGCACAGTTTAAGTTTCGAACAGCAGGAGCACGACGTTATACCGGTGCTGGCTGAGGGGTACCCAGAGCTCAGCCTGCAGGCTGATGTGCCAAGGCTGGAATTAGCGTTGGTTAATGTGTTACGCAATGCCATGCAAGCGGCTGAAGCTAAGGTGCAACTAAGTGCCGATGTGCGGGGCAATGAGCTGTGGCTGCGGGTACAGGATGATGGCCCCGGTTTGCCCGCCAATCTGACTGCAGATGAGCTGGTAGCGCCTTTTGTCTCAACCAAGCTGCAGGGTAAAGGCACTGGCCTGGGCCTGGCAATAGTGCAGCAAATACTGCAGGCACATCAGGGCCGGGTGTTACTGCGTAATCTGGCGGCTGGCGGCTGTGAAGTCTGCCTGATTTTGCCGTTATCCCCGGCGTCGTCTGCCGCAGCACAGGAGTAAGCCATATGCTAAGCCCGCAACAAATAGCGGTAGTGGAAGATGATCCGGCACTAAAAGAGCTATTGCAGGAAGAGCTGACCGGGCTCGGTTATCAGGTAAGCGCCTGTGACAGTGCTGAGGCGTTACTGGCATTGCTGCCTGAACAACAATTTGCGCTGGTAATCAGTGATATTCGTCTGCCAGGCATCAATGGTATGCAGCTGTTGGCGCAACTAAAAGAGCGCAATAACCCACCTGCGCTGCTACTGATCACTGCCTTTGGCACGGTGCGCCAGGCGGTGGCGGCATTGAAGCAGGGCGCCGATGATTTCCTGACTAAACCGCTGGATCTGGAACATCTGGCGTTAGCTGTGCAGCGGCTGCTGCAGCGCCAGGCCCTGGTACAGGAAGTGCAACAGCTAAGACAGTCGACCCGGCAAACCGGCCCCGGCGGTCTGGTAGGCAACAGTAGGGCGATGCGCTTATTGTACCAACAAATTGCGCAGCTATCCCCGGCGCAGGGTGCCGTGCTTATTCTGGGGGAAAGTGGCACTGGCAAGGAGTTAGTAGCGCAGGCTATTCATCAGCAAAGCCCACGCAGTAGCAAGCCTTTTATTGCGGTAAATTGTGCCGGTATTCCGGCTGAGTTAATGGAAAGTGAGTTTTTCGGCCATGCTGCCGGCGCTTTTACCGGTGCCCGCAATGCCCGTACCGGTTTATTTAAAGAGGCTGATGGTGGCAGCTTATTGCTGGACGAAATTGCCGAAATGCCGCTGCTGTTGCAGGCTAAACTGCTGCGGGTATTGCAGGAAGGCAAAATCCGGCCAGTGGGCAGCGATCAGGAGCTGGCGGTTAATGTTCGCATTCTGGCCGCTACCCATCAGGATTTAGAGCAAAAGGTGGAACAAGGCCAGTTTCGGGCTGATTTATTCTACCGGTTGGAAACCTTCAGCCTGGCGATACCGCCACTGCGCCAGCGAGCCGAAGATTTAGAGCTGCTGGCCAGCCATTTTGTCGGCCAGTTTCAGCGCCAGCAACAAAAAGCCGTACAGGGTTTAAACCAGACCGCGCTGGATTGTTTGTATCGCTACCCTTTTCCGGGCAATGTGCGCGAGCTGCAAAACGCCATCGAGCGCGCCTTTACCTTTGCCAGCGGCCAGCAGATCGCCGTGGCCGATTTGCCAGAGCGCATTCGCCATTATCAGTCGCCCAATGACAGTGAGGCAGCGCCCGCTGCTAAAAGCTGGCCTACGCTGCAGCAGCTACAGCAAAATTATGTTAATCAGGTGCTTAACCATACCAAGGGTAATAAACAACGCGCTGCGCAAATATTAGGTGTTACCCGCCGCACCCTTTATCGCTGGCTGGAAGAGCAACCGGCGGTACCGGAATGAGCCCGGTTAGTGCCATCATCAGCCAGATGCAATTGCCGCCACAGGCTGGGGCCGCCTACCTGCAGCTGTTACAGCAATTATACGGTTGTCTGTCGGGGGTGCCGCGCCCCGCTGTCATTGGCATCAGCGGGGCTCAGGGTAGCGGTAAAAGCACCCTGGCCAGGGCGCTGACAGCACAGTGCAATGCAGCGGGCATTAGCGCTGGCACCGTGTCGCTGGATGATTACTATCTGGATAAAGCGCTGCGCCAGCAGCTGGCGCAGGCTGTGCACCCTTTATTGGCGCAGCGCGGTGTGCCGGGAACCCATTATATCCAGCACGCAATTACCGATGTGCAGGCGGTACTGGCGGGCAAGCCGGTGGCGTTGCCGCAATTTGATAAAGCGCTGGATCAGCCGGTAGCGTCCTTACCGGCACAGCGGTTTGATATACTTTTCGTTGAAGGCTGGTGCCTGGGTGTGCAGCCACAAACCATGGCTGAGCTGGCAGTGCCGGTGAATCCGCTGGAAGCAGTTGAAGATAGCGCTGGCCAGTGGCGGCACTATGTTAATCAGCAACTGGCTGGCGGTTATGCTCAGTACTGGCAGTTATTACAGCCGCTAATCTGGCTGCAAGCACCCGACTGGGACAGCATTTGCCGTTGGCGTGCTAAACAAGAACAGCAACTGTGGCGTGAACGCGGTCAGGGCATGACTGACCGTGAGCTGGCGCGCTTTATGCGGCCATTTCAGCGGCTAACCCAAGCCAGCTGGCAACAATTGCCGGCTGTGGCTAACTATACGGTACGGCTCGACCTACAACATACTCCAACGCTATTGGCTGCTGATTAACTGCAGTACCGGTTGTAAAGTACGGCCAAAATGAATTTGTAAGGTGGTTTGCTGGCGGGGTGCCAGCCGTATTTCAAAAGCCTGCGGCAACATCCGGGCACAGTCAGCCATCACGGCCACAATGTGATCCTGATTAAATATCCGCTGGCCGCTGGCGGTATTGGTCAGGGTAACAATGGCTACCCGCTCACCATTGTCGGCGGCCAGTAGGGCATAGTTATCCAGTTGCAGTTCGCTGCGTTTGGGCACAATGTGTTTATCACGTTCACAACTCAACTGGACATTCTGGAAGGGGGACGGTTCAAAGCGCAGTACCTGCTCAGGATCGGGGTCATAAGCAAAGGCAGGCATGCTTAACCCAACAAACAACAGCCAGTATTTCATTCATCTTCCTTCATATTTACAAAGACGTTACATTATCGGTTTTATTACCGGATGCCTAGTTCCTTGTCAGGGAAAAACTAAATTTTTTGGTCGGGGGCAGGCTCGTGGTGGAATCTGCGATACAGCTTTGGACTTAAGCGCTAGAATAGCGATAGAACTCTGTTAATTAGTCTGTTCACTATGCCGCTCCTACGCCGGGTATTATCCCGCCTTACCGAAGACTACTTATTGTTGGCGCTGCTAATGCCGTTGCCGATACTGCTATGGCTGCAGCCTACGGCAGCGCCAGATGTAATAGCATTGGTAGACTGGCATACCGTAGCGGCGCTGGCAGGATTAATGTTACTTAGCCGGGCGCTGGAAGATAGTGGTTATTTAGCCCGCTTTGCCACCTGGCTGCTGGCGTTTTGTCATTCTGAGCGGGTACTGGCAATACTATTAATGTTATTTGCGGCGCTGTTATCGGCCATCGTTACCAATGATGTGGCGTTGTTTATTTTGCTACCCATTAGTTTAAGCATTGGCCGCTTAACCGGCCTGCCGGTAGGGCGGTTGATTATTTTTCTGGCGCTGGCGGTGAATGCAGGTTCTGCCTTAACACCGATAGGCAACCCGCAAAACCTGTTGTTGTGGCAGGCGTCGGGGTACCGCTTCTGGCAATTTAGCTTAATGATGGCGCCGTTGGCGCTAAGTTTGCTGCTGTTGACCATACTGCTTGGCTGTGCGGCTTTTAGTGGCAGCAAGCTAAATATTATGCTGCCGCATAACAACAACAGTGACAATCGCCGGCTGTTTGGCTGGTCGCTGGCTGGTTATCCGCTGTTTATTCTGGCTATGGAGTATCAACTGGCGCCCTATGCAGGATTGGCCGTGCTGGCAGCATATTTGTTGCTAAAGCGCAGTATTGTGTTCGGTATCGACTGGTTATTGCTGCTGGTATTTATATTGATGTTTATCGACCTTGGCTTGCTGGCGCAATTGCCACTAATGCAGCAACTGGCGGCGCAGCTAATGGCGTTGCCCGATGGCAGTTATATCGGTTCGGCGTTACTGTCGCAGCTGATCTCTAATGTACCGGCGGCAATTTTTCTGCAGCACTTTACCGACAACTGGCGCGCCCTTAGCTGGGGTGTTACGGTTGGTGGTTTTGGTTTAGCCATTGGCTCGCTGGCGAATTTAATTGCATTGCGGCTAAGCAAACAACCCGGCCTGTGGCGCGAGTTTCATTACTGGTCGCTGCCGGTGTTTGCGCTCAGCCTGCTGCTCGGCTGGCTGCTGCTATAAAATGACACTATCTCCTTCGTTTAAAATCAGCAGCGGCACCTGGCTATCCAGTTGCTGCTGCATATGAAGTAAGCGTAACAGCGGCGAGTGCGAGCTGTGATCACCCATTTGCCAGCTGGCATTACCATAGCCCCAGGGGATCATGACTTTGCAGCCCAATTCGTCAGCCACCATTAACGCATCTTCTGGCGTCATATGTACTGCACGGTAGTTTGGGCCATGATAAGACGCTATCGGTAGTAAGCAAATATCTATTTCGCCGAATTTTTGCCTGATATCGCTGAAATGCTGTGAATAGCCGGTATCACCCGCAAAAAAGAGTTTCTCATTACCGTGCTCGATCAGCCAGCCGGCCCACAGGGCCTGGTTTTCATCTCGTAAAGTACGACTGTTAAAATGCCGTGCCGGAACAGCATGAATAGTCAACCCGCCTTGCCGTGCGCTGCTGTACCAGGCCATTTCAGTGGCGTTATAGCCGCCCTTTGGTAAATAAGCCGCCATGCCATAAGGTAGATAATAGTGTGCTGTGTTGCCGATACGTTTGATATCTCTAATGCTGAAATGGTCATAATGCAGGTGCGAGTACAACACCGCATCTGTGGCAGCCAGCTCTGCATCAGTGAGTGTGGCTGTGGTGCGCCGAGTTTTGGTGCCGACCAAATGTGCAGCCCAGTTAACCGGCCAGTCAAACTGGCCGGTTACCGGATCCAGCAAAATCTGCTGGCCATCGGGGGCATTAATCATAAAACTGGCATGGCCTAACCAGCGAACGGCAAAGCCACTTTGCAGCTGCGGAGCATGCTGCAGGCCGGTGAATTGACATTGCTCAGCCGGACTCTGGCAAGCAACCAGTGGATGTGGCAGATAGCAGTCCTGCTCACAATTGGCCGGATAGGGAATGTTGCCATAATACATATTGCGAAATGGCTGCTTAGTCTGGCGCAATTCTGCCGCGTTATCCGGCACTCCTGATAGCTGAGCAACCGTGTTCGGGCTGGCACAGCCACTACAAAGTAACGCAATGGCCAGTAGCGCAATGCATGTCGGTAACCTGGGCTTAGAGGTTGATAAAATTTGCATAATATTGTGGCATTTCCCGGAAAGCCCGGAGGGGTATGACCAAATTACTGGTACAACTCCATCCGGGACAGATTTACTATTTAATGCGCCCGGGCGGCGGGATCTTTCTGATGATCGCGCAATTTTTGCTCCAGCTTTTCGATTTTTTCCTGGGCTTGCTCGCGATAACGGGTAAGCCGCTCAATGGTCGCAGTGGCATTACTTTTTACAAAGCTAACCTGCTCTTCAAGCTGCTGCTTTTGTTTGGCCCACTGATTCTTATCAATCAGCATTTCCTGCATTTGATCACGTTGTTGCTGCAACTCATCCCGCAGTTGCTTGATGGTCTCGCGTTGTTCAGCCTGATGATTGGCAGTGATGGCACTTTGCTCTTTCATCATATTATTGCTGGCACGCAGTTGATCAACCAATTGTTGTAAATCGGGCTGGTCACTGCCTTTGGCGCTTTGTGCTTGCTGCAGATTGTCAATTTGTTGCCGCAGTTCACTGACTAAATTGCGCTGTGCGTCGGCTTCCTGCTGGGTGGCTTCACGTTCCGCTTTCAGGCTTTCAAATGCCGCTTTATGCTCAGCCACTAATTTTTGTTGGGCGGCTAACGCTGTTTCTAACTCAGCCTGATTATCAGGCTGCTGTTGCGTTTGTAGTTTTGCCAGTTGCTTTTGTTCAATCGCAACCTGATCCAATGCGGCATCACGTTCTTCAGTCAGGTTGGCCTGCAGCGTTTGTAACTCAGCTATTTTTGCTAAGGCTTGGTCGCGCTCAGCAATAATGGCAGCTTGTTGGCCATCATCTTCAGGTGTATTGCTGCTTTCTGGTTGTGCTTGTTGCAACTGTTCCAGCTGCGATTGCAGCCGGCGGCTTTGCGCCACAGCTTGCATTTCGGTTTTGGTTGCCAGCTGCAGTTTGTTTTCAAACTCGCTAAGCATAGTTTGCAGTTCAACAATTTCGTTGCTGCTCTGTTGCTGCTCAGCGGCGTATTTTTTGGCTGTAGTCTGCAGCTTTTCTAACTCTTGCAGTTGCTGTTTATTCAGCTGCTGTTGTTCTTGCAGTTGTTGTTCTACCGCCAGGGTCTGGCTCAGCTTATCTTGCAAGGCCTGCTGCTCTGCATTGGCATTGGTCAGCTGGTCCTGTAACTCAGCAAGTTGTTGGTTATGTTGCTCTGCTTGCTGTTGTAGTTGTTGTTGCAGTGTTTCAAGTTCAGCAGCAGCGTGTTGTTGTAATTGCTCATTCGTTTGTTGTAGCGCGGCTAAGTCATCAGCTGCTTTTACTGCGGCTTGCTCACCGGCCTTCAGCTTGTCATTGGTGTCGGCCAGTTGCTGCTGCAATTGTTGAAGTTGCTGCTGAGTTTGTTGCAGCTCACTGGCAGCTTGCTCTAATTTCTTTTGCAGCTGCTGCTCGCCCTGCTGTCGCTCTGTGGCGGCAATTTCCAGTTCTTTTTGCAGCTGCTCCAACTGCATTTTATGTTGTTCTTGTAATTGCTTGGATTCAGCAAGCTCCTGCTGCTGACTTTTCGCATGCTGCAGCGCCTGATCTCGCTCGTCACGTATCGCACTATATTTTTCGGACTGCACCGCCAGTTGTTGCTGCTGATGTGCCAGACTGACTTCAAGCTCCGAGCGCTTTTGCTGCAGCTGTTCCACATCTTTCTGGATTTGCTGGTTATGTTCAGCTGCCTGCACCTCAGCCTGAATAGCCTGCGCCAGTTGTTCATTTAATTGCTCGAGCTGTTTACTGGCATGCATTTGCGCTTCGCGTTGAAACGCATTAACGAAATCTTCGCTAAAAGCGGTTTCCGCTACTGTGGGCGTGCGGGTAGCTTGCTCGTTACGCCATTTTTGATAATGCACCACCAGGCTGGCCTGAGCGCCAGAGACTTTTGCCAGCAGGTAGTCTAGCGAGACCGGTTTGCCAGCTTGCTGCAATTCGTCACAGATCTTTTTGACTTCACTATATTGGGTCATAGTTTTATATCCGATTCACTACTTTGATTTTGCAGAACAACTTAAACAGCCACAAGAAACATACTGTAGTCGTTTTTGACTAAAAACTAAATTTTTATCACATAATTTTTGCATTTATCCGGCAAAGCAACTAAATTAACTGTTAATTTATACAGTGGTGGTGATTGCTATGATTTTATATATTGCTGAAAAGCCCAGCATGGGCCGAGCTATTGCTGCGGCGTTTCCCAAACCTCAATCGAGAGAAAATGGCTGCATTCGCCTGGCCAATGGCGATGTGATAAGTTGGTGCATTGGCCATTTGCTGGAGCAGGCGGAACCACAGGACTATAACCCTGATTATAAACGCTGGCAGGCGAATCATCTACCTATTATTCCTGAACAGTGGCAACTGAAAATTCGCAAATCAGCGCAAGCGCAATTAACTATTCTGCAGAAGCTGATAAAGCAGGCTGACGAATTGGTACACGCCGGCGACCCTGACCGGGAAGGCCAATTACTGGTAGACGAAGTTATAGCGTGGAGCAACATAACTGCAGCAAAACGCAATGCAGTTAAACGTTTGTTAATTAATGACTTAAATAGCAGTGCTATCCGTCAGGCGTTAAAACAACTGCAACCCAATCAGAATTTTGTGCCGCTATCCACGTCAGCGCTGGCCCGCAGCCGGGCCGATTGGCTGTATGGTTTAAATATGACCCGGGCCTATACGTTGCGTGGCCAGCACGCTGGCTATCAGGGGGTATTATCCGTTGGTCGGGTACAGACTCCGCTGTTAGGCCTGGTGGTGCGCAGAGATTTGGCAATCAGTGATTTTAGCAGTACAGCTTATTATCAGGTGCAGGCAGAAATTACCACACCGGCGGCAGAAACCTTTACTGCACAGTGGCAGCCCAGTAGCGCCTGCGAACCTTACCAGGATAGCGAGGGTCGGGTAATACTGCAGGCGTTGGCCGCTAAAGTGCAACAAGCAATTAAAGGACAGCCAGCTGAAGTAATAAGCCTGCAAAAACAACATAAAAAGCAGAGTGCCCCCCTGCCTTACAGTTTGTCGGCATTGCAAATTGATGCAGCCAGAGCATTTGGCCTGACTGCACAGCAGGTATTGGACAGCTGTCAGCAGCTGTATGAGCGGCATAAGCTGATAACTTAT
Organism: Arsukibacterium ikkense; assembly: GCF_000987775.1. Lineage (GTDB taxonomy): Bacteria > Pseudomonadota > Gammaproteobacteria > Enterobacterales > Alteromonadaceae > Alishewanella > Alishewanella ikkense. The sequence continues at coordinate 25,992 of NZ_LAHO01000006.1, read as the reverse complement.
CCGCGATCAGATTGCCGTTATTTGCCGCAGGCCCATCATAATGAAGGGGCTAAGATTAGTCAGGCAATTGCCAGCAATATGCCCGCATTGGCGCCGGCAGCAGCGGGGGTTAATCTGCAACTTAAAAGTAAAGCGTGGGATGACACTAAAGTTGAGGCGCATCATGCCATTATTCCAACAGCAAAAACATCAGCGGCACAACGGCTATCGGCCACTGAGCAAAAACTATATAGCCTTATTGCCCGCCAGTACCTTATGCAGTTCTATCCGGCACATTGTTTTACCGACACCAGAGTGGAATTACGCATTGCGGGTGGTTGCTTTGTGGCGAAAGCCCGCCAACAAACGGCAGCAGGCTGGAAAGCACTGTTACCAAAAGCTGCGGAGGCCGGACGCGGTGACGGCGTCACTGCTGGCGTGAATGACCCTGCTCTGCTACCGGTTTTGCCTGCCTTGAAGGTTGGTCAGCTATTACGCTGTAGCAACAGCCTGTTGCAGGAAAAGCAAACTCAGCCACCTGCACCATTTACTGACGCCAGCTTGCTGAGCGCCATGACCGGCATTGCCCGCTATGTGCAGGACCCGCAAATTAAACGAATTTTGAAAGATACCGACGGCCTGGGCACTGAAGCGACTCGCTCCGGCATTATTGAATTATTGTTTAAAAGGCAATTTTTACAACGCGAAGGCAAGCAAATTCGGGCGACGGCGGCGGGTAAGGCATTAATTGCAGCATTGCCGGCCGAAGCATCGTTGCCAGATATGACAGCACGCTGGGAAGCAGGTTTAAATGCGATTTGTCAACGCGAGCAAAGTTATCAGGCCTTTATGCAGCCACTAACAGAAAATCTACAGCAGTTGATCAGTCAGGCAAAACAAGTGGTACCGCAAGGGCTGGGCAACGGCCAGCAGAAAAAGTGGCGCCGAAAAGCTAATAACAAGCGAACAGCCTCTAAGGCCGCAGTTGATGGCCTAGCGAAGCGGCCATATCGTGGCAAAGCTAACAAAAAAGCCGCTGCAGGAGATACTGGCGCAGCGGCAGAGACTGTGTGATTTAGTAAATAAGTGTAATAGCGCTGGTAAGCGGCGATATGGCTGTTTATGCTCAGGACCAACTAAAATAGTTTGTGCAGGAGAAAGCCTTGAGTAAGTTTAAATTGGTGGGTGCGGCCATGGCGGCAACCCTGCTGCTGGCCAGTCAGCAGGCACTGGCAACCATTGTGCAGGTAAAAACCAGTCTGGGAGACTTTGAAGTTAACCTGTTTGATGAAATTACCCCGGTAACAGTGCAAAACTTTCTAACTTACGTAAACAGTGGCCGCTATAACAACACTGTTATTCATCGCTCTGTGCCCGGTTTTATAATTCAGGGTGGCGGCTTTCGCTTTATTGAACAGCTGCCACTAACACCTATTCAAACTAATGCGCCTATTATTAATGAGCCGAAGTTATCCAATGTGCGGGCGACTATTGCGATGGCAAAAGTGCCAGGCAACCCAAACAGCGCAACCAGCCAGTGGTTTATTAATTTGGCAGATAACAGTGCCGGCAGCCCAAAACTGGACATTGTGGAAGGCGCCTACACGGTGTTTGGCCAGATTAGCGCGGCTGATATGGAAGTGGTAATGGCGATTGCCGGTTTACCGACTTATAATTTTAACGGTGTGCAGAATTTACCCCTGCGGGGCTACACCGCTGATGATCGCACTAATAATGTGCCGTTAACCAGTGCCAATATGGTGACCGTAGAAAGTATTATTGTCGTTGACGCCAGAGCAAATACGGCGGCGGGCTTAAACCCTAAACCAAATACCCTGCGCCCTGAAGAGACAGGTAGCAGTGGCAGTGGCGGTGTAGGTTTGCTGTTACTCACATCGTTAATCTGGTGGCGTCGCCGTCAACACTAAAGCGGTTTGGTTTAGCTGGTTTGTACCGGCGTAGCGGTTTGTGCTACGCCTTTTAGTAAAATATCTTCTTTAAAAACTGCTATTTATAGCAAATAATTCTGTTTGCTCAGTATGAAATTCTTATTACTCGCCTACACTTAAGCCACTGTGCTGATAATGGTGTAACAGCACGTTGTTGCATTTTAACAAGGTGACGCGAATGATAGTGTTAGTTGGTGGTGAAAAAGGCGGTAGTGGCAAGAGCTGCCTGGCACAGAATATTGCCGTATATTTTTCCAGAGAGAAGCAAGCCAACGTGATGTTGGTAGATTGTGATCCGCAGCGTACCACTTCAGATTGGGTGCAGGAGCGGCATATGGACGCCAGTTTGCCGTGGATTAATTGCGTGCAGATGTACGGCAAAATACGTTTTGAGTTGAAAAGCCTGGAAATGCATTACGACGTAGTCGTAGTGGATTGTGGTGGCCAGGACAGTGTTGCGCTGCGCTCAGCTATGGTGGTAGCCAGCCACGTGCTATTACCGTTGCGGCCAAAACGGCGCGATTTGAAAACACTGGAGCATCTGGAAGATTTGGTCAGTGCCTGCAACATCGTTAATCCGGATATGATAGTGGGCTGCGTGATGACCCAGTGTCCGTCGTTACCTAATCAGGCGGCACGTATCCTGGATGCCAAAGACGTTTGTAAGTCTTTTAATATCAGGGTGCTGGAGAATATTACTTACAGCCGGAACATCTATGATGACAGCGAGGAAAAAGGCCTGTCGGTAATGGATGTCGATGCTGACGGTAAAGCATCGGGTGAAATCCGGGCCATTATTGAAGAACTGCTGGCAATGAAGGCGATACAAGAAGATGGCGCTGAGCGACCTGAAGAAAAAGTGTTTGCAGTCAAATAAACCGGCATTTACTGCCGACGAGTTTATTGATGATGCTAATAACTATGCGCTGGGATTACCGCGCATTGTGAGTTTGCGCCAGCTATTACCTGACGAAGATGATACCACTCGCTTACCAATGCGCCATGCCACCTTTACCCTTAGTGAAGAGGCAATAGCGGCGTTAAATGAGTTAAGTGATTTAACCGGCGAGGCTAAATCGAAGCTGATCCGTCGCCTGATACTTCGTGCTACCCAGACAGTGCAACTTGAATTAACGCCGTTACTGAAGGTTAAAAACAAAACCGGCTCAGAGTAAGCCGGCTTATATTTAACATAAATGACAATTATTGCTAGCGGGCTAAAAAGGCGTAGGCGGTAATAAAGGCGGTTTCCTGAAAACCTTTTAAGCCGGTATCTTTAAAATCGACCGGTAATGGGTGCTGCTTTATTTTCTCTTTAATGACATTAGCCGATAAAATCACGCTTGGGCATCGGTTGATCAATTGAATGGCCGCTTCAATTTTAAAACCTACAGCGCCACCTGCAAATTTGCCCTTTTGCGGCCGCTCTTTAATCACCAATTGTTCAATCTTATAATCTTCAATCAGTTTGGCCAGATTAAACTGAAACTTTTGCACGTTCTCAGCGTCTTTATCCTGGCTTAATGCCAGCCGGGTTTGCCGGCAATCAGGCAGATCGAATAAGCCATCTTTCAAGGTCACTAAACATAAAATCGCTTCGCTGCCTTTTATTTCAATTCCACATACACGCATAGTCATTCTCAGTAATAAAATTTAGCCGGCTCAAGGGCCGGTCAGTGCTTCCATATGGCTGCTGATAATGCTGCAGCTTTCGCGTAATGGCTCACCAAATAAAATGGGGTTAAAGTCTCGATTAACACAATACCGTTGATAAAATACCAGCAGGCTCTCTTTTGATTCTGCTGCTCTGCTCAGCTGCTGTTGCTGGCTTTCACCAAGCTTGGCCGTCAGGGCGTTAAGTTGTTTTTGCACTTGCCGCAGCGCCTGCTGATCAGACATCTTGCCTGAGCTTGGTGCGCGGTCCAATATCAAGCCATAAACCTGATCACGGTAAGGTCTGATCAATTCATGATCAGAAAACGTCAGGATTAATAAAACTATAACAGCCAGCCAAAAAAACTTCTTCATCTGATAGAGCACCAAAAAAAACGCAGTCGCTATTGTAAAGTATTTTTGGCAATGGTGCATCTGCCCGCCGGCTGCTTATTTTATATCAAATATTCTGCAGCTAACGCTGTTATACTAGCGCCAGCACAGCAGCTGGTTAGAGGTAGCAGTGGATAACAACCGCATCGACATAAAAAACATTCCGGTTTCAGTAGAAACCTATAAACCAGAGCAATCAAGCCAGACGAAATATGCTTCACGCGACCGCATTTATGTGCGGTCTGTCAAGGGGCTGCATCAGAGCTTGCGTCGCAATATGGGTTTTGTGTTTATGGCATTATTTATGTTGTTGCCATGGATCCAATACAACGGTACGCAAGCCATCTTACTTAATATTGGTGAGCAAAAATTTAATATTTTTGCGCTTACGCTGTGGCCTCAGGACTTTACTATTTTGGCCTGGATTTTTGTGATAGCGGCCTATGCATTATTTTTTGTTACCGCGTTTTATGGCCGGGTGTGGTGTGGTTACTTATGCCCGCAATCTGTCTGGACCTTTATTTTTATGTGGTTTGAAGAGAAAATTCAGGGTAGCCGCAATCAGCGGATGACCCTGGATAAGGCGCCCTGGTCGCTGAGCAAATTTGCCAAAAAGGCGTTGACCCATTTCTGCTGGCTGGCTTTTGCCCTGCTGACATCACTCATTTTTGTTGGCTATTTCACGCCGGTAGGCCCACTTTTTATTAACTTCTTTACTTTTGAAGCGGGTTTCTGGGCAGTGCTGTCGGTACTGTTTTTTACCCTTTGTACTTATGGCAATGCGGGCTGGATGCGGGAAATTATGTGTACTCACATCTGCCCCTATGCCCGTTTCCAATCGGCGATGTTTGATAAAGACACCTTCACCGTGGCCTATGACGAGCAGCGCGGTGAGAATCGTGGCCCGCGCAGCCGCAAAGATACAGATTATAAAGCCCAGGGGCTGGGTGATTGCATCGACTGCAACCTGTGCGTACATGTCTGCCCTACCGGCATTGATATTCGCAATGGTTTGCAATACGAATGCATTAACTGCGGTGCCTGTATTGATGCTTGCGACGATACCATGACCAAGATGGGCTACCCGACCGGGCTGATCAGTTATACTACTGAGCACAACCTGAAAGGTCAGAAAACCCGGATCTTCCGCGGTAAACTGATTGGCTATTTCCTGGTGCTGGTGCTGGTGTGTGCCGCCTTTGTGATCAACCTGGCACTCCGGAAGCCGCTCGAGCTGGATGTGATGCTGGATCGCGGTAGCGTCGGTGGCAGCCTGTATCGGGAAACGGCCAGTGGCCTGATTGAAAATACTTACCGGCTGGCGATGATCAATAAATCGCAACAACCCATAACATTGCTGCTGAGCGTTGACAGTGCGGAGCCATTGCAGTGGATAGGGCCGACCGAGGTCAGTCTGGCGGGTGGTGAGAGCCGTGATGTGCCTGTCAGCCTGGCGTTAGATCCTAACGAAGCAAACCGTGGACGCATTATTATCCGTTTTAGCATCACCGATCAGGCCAATCCAGCTTTGACCGTCAGCCAGGAAAGCACTTTCTTTGCCGGGCGCTGAGCCAGGGCCGGCAGGCAAATTTGATTTCTCGGGCTTAGGCCCGGAGATCATTCTGGATGCGATGTTTTCGTTAGGGCTGGATGTCAGTAGTGGCTTGCTGGCGCTGAACAGTTATGAAAACCGGGTGTATCAGTTTACCGCTTATCCTGATCACAGCGTCAGCGCGCAAAAGTATGTGGTGAAATTTTACCGGCCAGAGCGTTGGAGCCCGCAACAAATTCAGGAAGAGCATGATTTTGCCTTTGAGCTGGCCGGGGCAGATATTCCGATGGTGGCGCCGTTGTGTTTTAACGGCAACAGCCTGCAGCAGTATCAGGGTTACTATTTTGCCGTGTTTCCCAGCCGCGGCGGGCGTACCCTGGAAGTGGATAACGACGAGCAGCTGGCGATGTTAGGCCGATTTTTAGGCCGGATGCATCAGGTCGGTGCGAAAAAGCCTTTTAGCAACCGGCCAACTTTCAGTGTTGACAGCCATTTGCTGCAAAGCCAGCAAGTTCTGGCCAAGCTGGAGCTGATCCCGGACTATATGCGTCCGGCTTTTGATACCGTGCTGCAGCAGGTAATTGACGAAGCCAGCCGCCAGTATCAACCAGGCCGGCAAATTCGCTTGCATGGTGACTGCCATGCTGGCAATTTGTTTTACGTTGATCAGGGGCCATTCTTCGTCGATTTGGACGATTGTCGCACCGGTCCCGCTATTCAGGATATCTGGATGATGTTGTCCGGAGATCAGCAGGAGCAGCGGCTAACCTTAGAGTTGATGCTGGATGAATATGAACAGTATTGCGATTTCGATCCGGCGGAACTAAAACTGATCGAGCCACTCAGAGCAATGCGTATAGTGCATTACATGGCCTGGTTGGCGCGGCGCTGGCAAGATCAGGCCTTCGTGCAGAGTTTTCCGTGGTTCGCAACCGATAAATACTGGGAACAGCAGTGTCTGGTGTTAAAAGAGCAGCTGTCTTTATTACAGCAACCGCCGTTATCACTGGTGCCAGGTTACTGACAATTTGTTAAGCTGGAGTCTGTCTCAGACCGAATGAGGATATTAGATCAAATGAATAAGCTGTTATCGCTATGTCTGGCCGTTATGCTGTTACCCCTGGCAGTCAGCGCCAATGCGAAATTTGTCGAGGGTAAGCATTATCAGGTTATTGCCGAGCAGGCGTCTGCCAAGCCGGCAGTGAAGGAATACTTTTCATTTTATTGTGGCGGCTGTTACGGTTTTGAGCCCGTCGCGCAATCGCTGGCGAGAAAGCTGCCTGAGGGCACCGAGTTTAAAAAAGTACATGTCGACTTTATTCGCGCTGCCTCACCTGAAATCCAGAATATGCTGGCCCGCGCTTATCTGGTTGCTAAAAATATGGGTAAAGGCGACCAGGTAACGATGGCTATTTTCAACCAGATCCATCGCAGCCGGGTGCCATTTGTCAATGAAGCTGACGTACGCAACCTGATGTTGCTGCATGATATTGATGCAGATGAATACGAAAAGGCCATGCGCAGCTTCTCAGTGCGTGGTGCTGCCAGTCAGATGAAAAAAGAGCAGGAAGAACTGTCAAAAAGCCGGGTATTAAGCTCGGTACCTATGCTGGTGGTTAACGACAAGTATAAAATTATTAATGAGGCACTGAACCAGCGTAATCTGGAAAATGAGCTGCAAGAGCTGATTAGCTACCTGCTGGCCAAAGATGCCTGATTGAGCTAAACACGTTATCTGGGGTGGCAGTTGCTGCCCTTTTTTATTGGGTGACAGAGAAAAGCATGACTACTATAGCCGATGTGGGTTTTGGCGACAGCAAGGCGGCTGTTAGCGTCTATATCGCCAGGCCGCCACCTATGGCAGAGTATGCCGGTTTGCGCCAGGTAAAGCCGTTACAGACAGGTGAGATAGACCTGATCAACAGTGCCTGCGGCAATGGCTGGCGTAAGGTATTTAATGTCTATGCTAAGCTGTTGTTTGCGCTTAACGCCGGGCAGTTTGGCTTTGCAACGCAAGCCGCCAGCTGGCAGCAGTATCGTCAGCAGCACTTACTGCAGGCCGGCAGCAGTACGGCGTTATTGTTTAGTGCGCCTGATCTGCAATCGGCTATGAAAACGGTGCATATTATTGCCGGTCGCACCCATGCCAAAGCTTTGCTGGAGGCCGGTTTGCCGACGCAGCTTAACTGGCTGAATAATGAATTTGCCGTTGACAAGCACAACAGGGTGTTAGTATGCCCTTACTTTGACTATCGGCAGCTTACTAACGAAAAGCTGGCATTTCTGGCGCAGCTGATCAGGGCATTAGATGACTAACGATTACTTACAAACGCAGTTGCAACAGTTGTGTCAGCTGTTACAGCCACTGCAATTTGGGGTAGGCGGCAGTTGCCTGTTGTGGCAACTGGGGCTGGAGGCCGCGCCTGCTGATATTGATATTGTCTGTAGCGAACAGGATTATGCGGCAATAGCCGGGCGTCTTGCTGCAAGCTATAGCCAACAGCCAATGCCAGCGCATCCGGATTATCTGTCAGCACACTATGGTCGTTTTAGCCGTGCTGGCTGGCCTGATATTGATTTGATGGCCGGTATTGCCGTGCAACAGCATGGTAGCATCAGCCGCTGGCAGTTTACTCCGCAACGTTGCCACTGGCAAAACGGGGTGTGCTGGATGCCACCTGCCGACTGGTTACAGCTGTATCAACTGTTCAACCGGCCAGAACGGGTGGCTCAATTACGCCAATATCTGGTGCAACTGCGGCTGGGCAGCCTGAGTTAGTCGGCTATTTCCACCGCCGTTGGCACCAGCTGATAGCCATCGGCTTTATCTTCACCTTGCGGCCACAAAGTAACCAGCCCGGTGGCATAAGCCGTTTTACCTTTAGCGCTTAGCGGAAACACCATATCGCCATCGCGTACTTTCAGCCGGAACGCGGCCGGGCCACCGTCAGCAGTGAACTTCATCCAGCAGCCTTGCTTGCTGCAAACTGCATCAACAGTACCTTCAATAGTTACAACCTGTTGCAGATAACTTTGCGGCTTCGTCAGCAACTGTGCCACCGGCATTACTGCGGTTTTATCAACCGGCTCACCAAACACGGTGGCGGCCTGTACGCTGAAAAAGGTGCTGGCAAATGCCAAAACCAATAGTGGTTTAAACATGCTAATTCTCCTAAGTGAATAACCTATTCTGGCGTAACAGCCGAAAAAGGCAAGCGATTGCCATCTTTACAACGCCAGGCCACGTGTTTGCTCGCTCCGACCGTTGGTTGGCAAATAAACCAGAACAGTTTAAAAAGTAAACAAATAGGCTGTTTATGTGAAATATTTATGAACTTTTGTTTTACTTTGGTGGCGGCTGGCTGTAGTATGCGCGCCGCAATCACCAACTTAGGGAAATAAAACAATGACGTTAAAGTACGTACTGCCTTTAATCGCACTAACAGCTACTGCTGTTTCTGCACAGGAATACCAATTATTCACTGAACTGCGCGCGGATCAGGTGCGGGTTAGCGGCGACAACGAAACTTTGTGGTCACTGAACGGCACTTACTTCCTGGACAAGAAGCAAGCGTTAGGCCCACTGGATCAGTTTGAATACATTAACAAGGTAAGCAATGTTTCTGCTTCTTTTGCCCGTGCTTATGATGACAACAGCTATGGCATCGGCGGTGAATACTTTGCACAGAATGGCCTGGTTGTTTCAGCAAGTCATCAACGCTTTGGTGATTTTGATGTTAGCTCAGTTGGCTTAGGCTATTTAGTTTCAGAGAACTTTATTGTTCGTGCCGTAGCGATAAAGCCAGAGGGTGAGGATACCAGTTTCCAGTTCTCAGCCAGCTACAACCACCAGTTGCAAGGTAACGACTACCTTGGCTTTACTGCCAGCGTAGATGACGAATTTGATTTCTTCAGCATCAGCGGTAAGTATTTTGCAAGCCTGGGTGGTGATCGTTTCATTACTTTTGGTGCCACTATTGCCGACAACGATGGCAGCAACAGTTGGGCAGCAGAAGCAGATTACTACTTCTCTAAAATGACCTCTGTTGGTGTGTCTTACGACAAGGCCGACAACTACCGCGTGCACGCTAAACACTTCTTTAACCAAAACTGGGCGTTAGACGCAGGTTTTGGCAGCAATGCTGATAACTCAAGCGTTAAAGTTTACAGCCTGAGCGTTATCGGCCAGTTCTAAGCTTTCTCTGGTAGCTACACTAGTGCTTTTGGGGCAACCGTTGTTGCCCCTTTTTTATGGCTGCGCCCATTTCGCCTTTACTTTATATAACTGATAAATGAAGAGAGGAAAAATCAGCAAGCCCAGGTCAATCTTTCCTTTATTCACCAGGCTATAACCGGCGTCGGCAAGGCCCAGGTAACCCAGAATAAAGCAGGCAAGCAACCCCCAGTAGCGCCCGGTAATCAAACCATAAAAGCTGGCGGCAGTGGCAATAAAAAACAGCCATATCATTCCAAATGCCATGGTAGTGTTCTCAGCAGCAATGGTAACAAAAGCAGGTAATTGCTGCTGATAGAGGAAACCGGTGATATACAACAGAAAAAGAAAATGAACGCCCAGCAGGCAAACACCCAGAAACTTTAACCAGACCGGCACACTCAGGCTGCGCTGATGTAGCAGGTTATAGTCGGAGGTAAATGCTGTTTGCATAGCTTGTCCTTATTTAGCAAACCAGGTAATCGACCAAGTGTTGCATGATTGTAAATTTGAGGCAATTGATAAATAAGCTATGCAGTGTGCTGATATTCCAGGCAGTAGCTTCACACCTTTTGCGCAAAAAAGTATTGTACTGAATAGAATATTAGCTAATAAACCATGGTAAGTAATATGATATCCAGATGAAAAATCATGGATGGCTGTTATGCCTGTATTAGAACTAAAAATCCCACCAGTAATTTTGGTAGCGCTGTTTGCCTTAGCGATGTGGTTACTGGCGCAGCTGGTGTCGCCTTTGCTGTTGCCTGTGGTTTGGGGGTGGGTATTAGCGCTCAGCCTGGCACTCACTGGGGTGGCAGTCGCGCTGCTGGGGGTGTTGGCGTTTCGTCGGGCTGATACTACGGTAGATCCGCGTGTACCAGAGCAAACGTCCAGTCTGGTGATCCGCGGGATTTATCGTTATAGCCGTAACCCTATGTATCTGGGGTTTTTACTGCTGCTAGCCGCGCTGGCCTGCTATTTAATGAACGCGGCAGCTTTTGCCTTACTGCCGCTGTTTGTATTGTATATGAACCGGTATCAGATAACACCGGAAGAGTGCCATTTGTCAGCCAAGTTTGGCGCTGATTATCAGGCGTATACTAAACAAGTAAGGCGCTGGTTGTAATACCAGCGCTTTAACTTAACCGTCAGCCCGGCATTAGCCTAATAATGGCTTTAAATACTGGCCGGTATAGGATTTTTTGCAGGCGGCGACCTGCTCCGGCGTACCGGCGACCAGTATTTTACCGCCGCCATTACCGCCTTCCGGGCCTAAGTCGACTATCCAGTCGGCGGTTTTTATTACGTCCAGGTTATGCTCTATCACCACTATGGTATTGCCATGATCACGCAGCCGGTGCAGGACATTCAGCAGTTGCTGGATATCGTAAAAATGCAGGCCAGTGGTCGGTTCGTCCAGTATATACAGGGTTTTACCGGTGTCGCGCTTACTGAGCTCGCGCGCCAGTTTTACCCGTTGTGCCTCTCCGCCCGATAAGGTGGTAGCAGACTGGCCCAGCTTAATATAAGTCAGGCCCACATCCTGCAGCGTTTGCAGCTTACGTTTTACGGCCGGTATCGCTTCAAAAAAGGCCAGCGCATCTTCCACTGTCATATCCAGCACTTCGTGGATATTTTTGCCCTTGTATTTAATTTCCAGGGTTTCCCGATTGTAGCGTTTGCTTTTACAGACATCGCACGGCACATAGACGTCGGGTAAAAAGTGCATTTCTACTTTAATTAAACCATCGCCCTGGCAGGCTTCACAGCGCCCGCCTTTAACATTAAAGCTAAAGCGGCCGACCTGATAACCCCGCGAGCGAGCTTCCTGCGTGCCGGCAAACAGCTCGCGCACTGCGGTAAAAATACCGGTATAGGTAGCGGCATTCGAGCGCGGGGTACGGCCAATCGGGCTCTGATCAATATCGATAACCTTATCGAAATGGTGCAGGCCCTTGATTTCTTTGTGCGGCGCCGGATCAGCGCTTTCACCTTTGTTCAGCACCCGGTGGGCTACCCGGTACAGGGTGTCATTGATCAGCGTTGATTTACCCGAGCCTGATACGCCGGTAATGCAGGTCATTACCCCGAATGGAATGGCTAAATTGACATTTTTCAGGTTATTGCCGCTAGCGCCGGTCACTTCCAGCCACTTATCGGTAAGTTTGGTACGGGTTGCAGGCACCGCAATTTTTCTGGCTCCTGACATATACTGGCCGGTTAACGATTTTGGCTCGGCCATAATCTGCTCCAGGCTGCCCTGAGCGACAACATAACCGCCATGCACCCCTGCGCCGGGGCCAATATCAATAACATGGTCGGCCAGCCGTACCGCGTCCTCGTCATGCTCTACTACAATCACCGTGTTGCCTAAATCGCGCAGGTGGGTCAGGGTGCCGAGCAGCCGTTCGTTATCACGCTGGTGCAGGCCAATGGAGGGCTCATCCAGTACATACATTACCCCAACCAGGCCGGCGCCTATCTGGCTGGCTAAGCGAATGCGCTGGGCTTCGCCGCCCGAAAGCGTTTCGGCACTGCGTGATAAATTAAGATAGTTCAGGCCGACGTTGACTAAGAAGCTCAGCCGGTCCTGAATTTCTTTTAATACTTTTTCGGCAATTTTCGCTTTCTGGCCCTGCAGGCTTAGCTGCTGAAAAAAGGCTAAGCAGTCAGCAATCGACAACTCGACGATTTGTGGCAGGTTGGTTTTACCAATAAATACATGGCGCGCTTCGGTGCGCAGCCGGGTGCCATGGCAGCTGGGGCAGGCCTGGGTTGCCAGGTATTTGCTCAACTCTTCGCGCACCGAATTCGATTCGGTTTCGCGGTAGCGTCGCTCCATATTCGGTACTATGCCTTCAAAAGGGTGGCTGCGCAGCACTACATCACCGCGATCGTTCAGGTATTTAAAATCGACTATGGTGTTACCGCTGCCATATAAAATGGCGTCTTGCTGTTTTTTTGTCAGGCTACTAAAAGGCACGTCCAGTTTAAAGCCAAAGTGTTCGGCCAGCGCTTTGAGCATCTGAAAATAATAGAAATTGCGTTTATCCCAACCGCGAATGGCGCCGCCGGCCAGGCTAAGCTGGTTACTGACGATAACCTTATTCGGGTCGAAAAATTGCTTAACCCCCAGGCCGTCACAACTGGGACAAGCGCCGGCCGGGTTATTAAAGGAAAATAGCCGCGGTTCGAGCTCAGTCATCGAATAGCCGCAAGTCGGGCAGGCAAAATTGGCCGAAAACACCAGCTCGGCAGTGTCAGGCTCGTCCATAAAGGCCACTTTGGCCACCCCGCCTGACAGCGCCAGCGCGGTTTCAAAGGATTCGGCTAAGCGCAGCTTAATATCGTCGCGTACTTTAATGCGGTCGATCACCACTTCAATGGTGTGTTTTTTATGTAAGTCGAGGGTGGGCGGGTCTGATAAGTCGCACACCTCGCCATCAATCCGCGCCCGGATATAGCCCTGCGCTGCCAGGGTTTCCAGGGTTTTAACATGTTCGCCTTTACGCTCCTGTACCACAGGTGCCAATACCATTAACCTGGTGCCTTCCGGAAACTCAGTGACTTTATCCACCATCTCACTGATGGTTTGCGCCGCCAGTGGCTGGTCGTGCTCCGGGCAGCGTGGTTCGCCTACCCGGGCAAACAGCAACCGCAGGTAGTCGTAAATTTCAGTAATAGTGCCGACAGTAGAGCGCGGGTTATGCGAGGTCGATTTTTGCTCAATGGAAATAGCTGGCGATAAGCCCTCAATATGATCGACATCGGGCTTTTCCATCATGCTTAAAAACTGCCGGGCATAGGCCGATAACGACTCAACATAGCGGCGCTGCCCTTCGGCATACAGGGTGTCAAAGGCCAGCGAGGATTTGCCCGAGCCAGATAAACCGGTGATCACGATGAGCTTATCGCGGGGAATTTGCAGCGAGATGTTTTTCAGGTTATGGGTACGAGCACCCCGAATATCAATTTTGTCCATTGCGGTTTCCGGTTGTAGGCGTTGAAGGCACGAAAGCTGTACAAATATACACTACATGGCGTTAATATAAAACCAGCCAGCCAAGCTTACTTAGTTTAGCGGGTTATGTTAGTTAGGTAGAGCGTAGGGTTAGAACCCCGTTTCGGTCGCCACAGAGTGTCTGAGGCTTTATGCCAGTAAAGCCGAGTTGCTCTGGCGAGCCGGGGCGGGTGTTGTAACCTGAAGCTATCGGGTTTTTTGTACGACGAAAATGCTAAATTGGCTTATAAAAGGAATTAAAAAAAGCCCCCGCATCAGGCGGGGGCAACACGTGTTGGAACACGGGGAGAGAAAATCAGAACGTATAGCTGATACTGAACTCGACACTGCGCGGCATAATATAGCGGCCGTTCGGGCTGCCGGCGGCGCGCGGGTCGCCTTCGGTAATACCGGCTTTGTCGGTCAGGTTTGCTACTGATAGCTGGGCTTTTAACTGCTGGGTTATATCCAGCTGTAGCCCCAGGTCCAGTTTACTGTAGCCGTCCAGCGTTACGCTGTTGGCATTGTCGCCATAGCGATCGGCAACGGCCGACAAGGTACCGTAGACGGTGGCGTACATATTGGCCACGTCAAAACCGTAGCTGGGGGTAACCCGCAGCATCCAGTCCGGTTGCCGGATGGCCTGATTACCCACTACCAGCGGATCCGGGTGATTAGTGATCTCGGTATCCTGTACTGTGGCATTCAGATTCACGGCAAAGCCGTTGTCGGCACGGTAGTTGGCGTCAAACTCAATACCCATGGCTTCAGTGGTTAATACTTCGGCCGGGGCGCCAGGGCGTGATACAAACAGCTCGCCCTCTACTTCGTTGTAAAAAGCGGTTAAGTAAATACTGTAGTTTTGTTCAGCCCATTTGTAGCCGAGCTCGTACTGGGTCACTTCTTTAATTAACTTGTCGCCACTTTCAAAGGCACCGAAGTTATCGCGAAAGTCGTCAAAGAACGGCATTTTATTGCCTTTATTAACCCGGGCGAACATGCCCATATTGCGTTGCCACATCCAGTTAACGCCGGCAGTCCAGGCAATTTTGCTTTCATCGTAATCTACTGCTTTACTGATATTGCCGGTTAAACCTTCGTCCACCACATAGGTTATTTTGTGATTTTCACGGCGCAGGCCGGCATCTACCCGCCATTGCTCGTTCAGCTGATACTCCAGCGCGGCATAAATGGCGCTGGTGTTGCCATCACCGGTAGCGTCGATATCATAGTTCCAGCTACAGCTGGCCAGGCTGTCGTTACAATCGATGCCATTCAGTGCTTCGCCGCCTTTTTCAACCACATGCCATTGCTGGTTACCGATAGACCACCAGTCCTGTACCGAAAAATTTGTAGCATAGTAACCCAGGGTAAAGATGGCGTTGTCGCTGGTTTTACTGACGGCAATGTCGTTGGTAAAGGCTTCAATATCTTTTAATACCACCCAGCGGCCAATTTGCTGCACCACGGTATCGTTATCATAGCTGTTGCCGCTAACCGTGCCGGTTACCGGGCCGTTAACGCCGGCGACATTGCCAAGGGTGGTGGCACCGCCTTCCGGCACTAAACCAAAGGTATTGGCTTGGCCTTGGATATGGCTGAAACGATACATTAACCGCCAGCTGTCGGTTAAATCTAAATCGACAGTGCCGCCGGTAATGCCACCTTTCCAGCCGCGGCCATCGCCAAAGTCATAACTTTGCTGCTGATTGTCCGGGCCATAGGCAATGCTGCCTAAGCGATTATTCGGGCCAATCTGGCTGTAACTGTTATCGACGCCGGCCACATTCAGCGGTACCGGCAAATGCCATACACCGCTGTCATCAGTTTGACGGGTGTAAACATTGATGCTGCCGTTATCCAGCTCTTTGGTGACATTGACGGTAAACTGGTGACCTTCCTCGGCGTTAAAGCCAACTTTACGCGGGCCTTCTGAGCTGCTGATATAACCGCCCGCCATCACGTATAACCGATCAGCTATCTGGCCGCTAACCACCCCATCCACCCGGCGTAAACCATAACTGGAGGTAGAAAACTTCATCAGACCTTCGGTAACATCACTGCCTTCTTTCAGTAAAAAGTTGGTGGTTAAACCGGGCTGGCCATTAGATAGTACCGGGGTAGAACCACCACGCAGCGCTTCCATAAAATGAATGGTTTCATCGAGGCGAAAAATAGAGGAGTTTTCTAAAAATGACAAAGTTGGCGGCGGAAAGATCGGCGCGCCGTTGAGCTGGATGGTTAAAAAAGGTGCATCGCCGGTACTGGGAAAGCCACGGACAAACACATTGGCGCCCGCTTTACCGCCAGAGCTTTCCGCCCAGACACCCGGTACTACGGTAAATAACTCCGCGGTGCTTTGCGGCGATAGCCGGGTAATGTTTTCAGCTGACACATTGGTAATGGCGTAACTGGTATCGACTTTAAAGCCGGACATACCGCTGGCTTTACCGGTGACGACGATTTGTTCGATCTGGTTGTTTTCGGTATTTTTAGCGCGTTCGGCTGAACTGGTTTCGCTGCTTTGCTGAGCAACCACCGGTAAGCTAAACAGCAACACCATGGCAGTGGTGATTTTATTAAGCTGAATTGCCATTATTATTCTCCTGTCCTGTTGATAGAAACGCTGGCTGTATTTTTAATGTTGTGCCGGGCGAAACTAACCTTAAGCCACTTTTTGATCTATTGCAATCGATTGCAGTGTGCTTTTTATACTTTTGCAGACGATTGCATAGACTTATTTGGCATTAAACTGCAGCTTTATATATTCAACTTTCAGCAGCCGTTGCTCCGGCCATAAGCTTAGGGCATGATGGTAACCAGAATGGCACAGCTTACCGCCAGATAGACCAATGGATGTATGTGATGAAACAAGCGGCAAAAGTAATGACCCTGGCCGACATTGCCAGACTGGCCGGCGTATCAGAATCTACTGCCTCGCGTGCTTTGCGCGATAACCCGGTAATTAACGCCCAAACCCGGCAAAAAGTGCAGCAAATTGCCGCTGATCATCAGTTTAAGGTGAATGCTACGGCGCGCAGTTTGCGCACCCAGAAAAGCCACACCATAGCGGTAATTATTTTATTTGATGCCAAAACCCAACAGGCGATTAGTGACCCCTTCTTACTGGATATTCTGGGGGTGATTGCCGATGAGCTCACCGCCAAAGGTTACGATATGCTGCTGAGCACCAGCAAAACCACTGACAAAGACTGGCGCAGCTACTATTTTGACTCGAAGCGCGCCGATGGCCTGATCGTCATTGGCCAGGGCGAGCATGATGCGCGGGTAGACCAGTTGGCCGCCGCCGGGGTGCCTTTTGTCGTGTGGGGTGCCACCACCGGCACTGAGCCATACCCGGTAATAGGCTCAGACAACCGCCAGGGCGCGCAGCAGGCGGTGGCTCATTTAGTGAAACAGGGCTGTCAGCGTATTGCCTTTTTAGGCGATATTCGCCATACCGAAATTGAAATGCGTTACCTGGGGTATCAGGATGCGCTGCAAGCCGCCAATATTAAAGCCGAGCCAGCTTTACAGCTGAATACTGACTTTACTGCCCAGGCTGGTTATTTGCAGACCCAGCAGGCGTTATTTAGTCAGTTATCGAGTTTGGATGGCATTTTTGCGGCCAGTGATG
The DNA here is from genome assembly GCF_000987775.1 of Arsukibacterium ikkense. Lineage (GTDB taxonomy): Bacteria > Pseudomonadota > Gammaproteobacteria > Enterobacterales > Alteromonadaceae > Alishewanella > Alishewanella ikkense. Next base: position 8,616 of record NZ_LAHO01000006.1, on the reverse strand, counting down.
CCATTGCCATGGGGGCGATGAAAGCCCTGCTGGAGCATGGCATAAAGGTGCCGCAGCAGGTGGCCATCGTCGGTTTTGATGATATTGCCATGTCGGCGTACTGCACGCCGTCACTGACCACGGTAAAGCAGGATACCCACGCCGGCGGTCAGTTGCTGGTGGCACAATTGTTAAGCCGGATTAACGGCGGCAAGGCTGCATCGCAGCTGCTGCCGGTTAAGTTGGTAGATCGCCAGTCCAGTTTGCGAAACAGCACTTAAAGACGAAAGAATGGAATACCTGTTGGGCCGATCTCAACCTGGTCGTGGCTTGCGTTACCATTGCCGCCGGGCTCGCCACAGCAACTCGCTCGGGCTGACGCCTGTGGCGCCCCGTCAGCAAAGCTAACCGCCACTCGCTTAAGTGTGTGTCATAGTTTCAGGAGATCGGTTAACTTTAATTTTTGTATTGAGGGATAAACCTTAATTGCTCTATTAAGCACACTTGGCTCGCCAATGCCTATCGCTGTCATCCCGGCGGCGTTAATCGCCTCGACACCGGCCACCGCATCTTCCACGCCAATGCAGTGCGTTGTTGCTACCCCCAGGCCTGTGGCGGCCAGTAAAAACACTTCCGGGTCTGGCTTACTGTTAACTACATCATTAGCATCGGCAATATAATCAAACTGGTTGGCGATACCTAAGCGCTCTACCACCATAGCGGCGTTTTTACTGGCCGAGGCCAGGCCAATTTTAATGCCATGCTGGCGCAGCTCAGTAAATAACGGCTGCACCCCGGCGAATAAATCGGCCGGACTCATATGGGCAATCAGCTCCAGATAATGAGCGTTTTTCTGCTGCATTAGCCGGGTTTCTTCCTCAGGGCTCAGTTGCCGCTGGGCTTGTTGTAAAATCCAGCGCAGTGAGCCTAAGCGATCTACCCCTTTTAGCTGTTCATTATCCTGCTCAGTAAAGCTGATGCCTAGCTCGTGCGCTAAAGCTTGCCAGGCCTGGAAATGATAGTGGGCGGTGTCAGTTAATACTCCGTCCAGGTCAAAAATAACGGCTTTTATCGTCATCTCAGAGATCCTCATTCAATGCAACTATGCTGCACTGCACCGGCGCGCCAACGCTGAGCTGCAACGGTTGATTCGCATGGTGCAGGGTAAGGGGGGCGCCAGAGTGCAACTGATAGCACGCCTGTTGTTTGGTTAAACTGACTTGCAATACCCGGCCCTGATAGCACAGCCGGAAATCCAGTTCAGGAATGGCCTGTGGTAAGCGTGGCTGAAAATATAAACCGTCGCTACGCACCCGCAAACCGGCAAAGCCCATTACCAGCGACAGCCAGCTGCCAGCCATGCAGGCAATATGCACGCCCACCTCGGTATTGCCGTGGTGGTTATCCAGATCCATCCGGGCCGAGTCACCGAAAAAGCGCTGCGCCTGCCCGGTGTTACCCGTCTCGGCAAAAGCAATGCTGTGAATACAACCCGACAAGCTGGAATCATGGGTGGTAAGCGGTTCGTAGTAGGCTAAGTCGCGCGCTTTTTGCGCCGGGCTTATCCGGTTATCCAGCAGTACGTTGGCCAGCACTGTATCGGCTTGTTTTAACACCTGATGCCGGTAAATCACCAGCGGGTGAAAGTGCAGTAACAGTGGGAATTTATCGCCTGGTGTAGTGGCAAAATCCCACGGTTTTTTGCTGAGAAAACTGTCATCCTGCGCCTGCACTGCCAGCTCGCTGTCATACGGCAGGTACATGTTGGCGGCAGCGCGCTGCCAACTTGCCAGCTCGCTGTCGCTTAACGCAAATTTTGTTTTTAGCTCTGGATACTCAGCAAAAATTTGCAGGCTGAACTCCAGTTGCAGCTGCACCATGGCATTAGTGTAGAAATTATTATTCACCAGCGCGGTGTATTCATCCGGGCCGGTAACCTGATGAATTTCAAAGCGGTTAGCGTGGCGCGGATTAAAAAAGCCCAGCTCCAGCCACAGCCGGCTGGTTTCCAGCAGCATTTCAGCTCCCATCTCGCGGATAAAATGGCTATCGGCACTCGCCAGATAGTAGCTGCGAATAGCATAGGCAATGGCAGCGTTAATATGATACTGCGCCGTGCCCGCCGGAAAATAAGCCGAGCATTCTTCACCACCAATGGTACGCCATGGATACAAAGCGCCGCGCTGGTGAGACATTTGCCGGGCACGCTGCCGCGCAGCGTCGAGCTGGCTGTAGCGATGCGTCAGGAGTTGGCGGGCGGTATCGGGCTGGGTCAGGCTCAGTACCGGTACCACGTAAATTTCGGTGTCCCAGAAGTAATGGCCGTCATAGCCCGGGCCGCTTAAACCCTTGGCGCCAATGTTGCTTTTACCATTGCGCCCGGCCGCCTGGGCCAGGCTGAATAAGTTAAAGCGGATCCCTTGTTGCAGCGCAGTGTCGCCGCCAATTTTTACATCCGCCTGCTGCCAGAAATCGCTCCAGTACTGTTGGTGTGCGGCTAACTGGCTGGCAAAGCTCTGGCTACAGGCGTGCTGTAACAAGCTACTGGCCTGTTGTTGCAGTAGCTCGCTCGCTGTATCGGCAGCGGCATGGCAATACACCACCAGCTTATGCAGCGTTAGCGGCTCGCCTTCAGTCAGGCTTAACTGAAATTGCTGGCTGATGCATTGCGCTGTGCATTTATTGGCCAACCATCTGGCATTGGCTGGTAATTGATGGCCCATGGCTGCAGTTACTATGCTGCCACTGCCATGCGCCTGGTGCAACATCAGGGCTTGCGTACTGTCACAGTGCTGTTGTAGCAAGCTCAGGCTGTCGGCTATCGACATCACACCGACCCGCGGGTCATCTTTTTTCTGAAAACCGGGATAGCCGGCGTCCAGCAGGCTATCAAGCTGAATATCACCACTGAAATTCAGCGCGCTAATGCTAAGTTCTATCGCCAGTAAATGTGGGTTTGCCTGGGAAACAAAACGGCGGCTGTGCAGTTGCAGCACTTTGCCCTGGCTGCTTTGCCACTGCCATCGCCGCTGCAACACGCCCGTTTGTAAATCCAGCTGGCGCTTGTGGTTAACGGCACCACCGATAGTCACTGTTTCACCATCTACCGTCAGTTGCAGTACTTTGCCATTGGCAACCTGCAGCATTTTATGGTTGTTACGGGCAAAGCCATAGGCGCTTTCGCCATAAGTGATTGGCTCGCTGCTGTAAACGCCGTTCAGGTAAGTGCCTTCACAGTGGTTTACGCCTGCAGGCAGGGCTTCATCAAAGCTGCCGCGGCTGCCAATATAGCCGTTACCCAGGCTAAGCAAAGTTTCTTTTAGCATATGCAGCTCTGGGGTATAGCTATCATCCGACAGCTGCCAGTCGGCCACCCCCAATGCTTTGGTTAAATCAGCTTGGCTTGTCATCAGTATTCCTCGTCGCAAGGTGCAATATTGGCACTATACACGGATTTAAATTGCAATTGCAATCGATTGCAATTGGTAATTAAAACATTGTATAGTCGGTGACAACAGGGTAAAAAACCAACAACTGCTAACAGGCAGTGTCTGATAATGAGAATAAAACCATGGCAACACTCAGAATTAAACTGGCGTTACTGCTGACCTACTTTGTTTTTGCCATACTGCTAAACAGCGTGGGTACCGTAATTTTACAGGTCATCCACACCTACCAGATAACCAAAGAAGCGGCCAGTGTATTAGAGGGCTTTAAAGATATCCCGATTGCCATAGTGTCGTTTTTAATTGCGGCCTGGTTACCGCGGCTGGGCTATAAAAATGCCATGCTGATTGGCGTTAGCCTGGTAACCCTGGCCTGTCTGGCGATGCCGCTGCTGCCGGCGTTTCTCACCACCAAATTACTGTTTTTAACCGTAGGGGCCAGTTTTGCCTTAGTAAAGGTATCGGTGTATGCCAGCATTGGCGTGGTTACCCGCAGCAATGCCGAGCATGCTTCGTTACTGAATTTTATCGAAGGCTTCTTTATGCTGGGTGTACTTAGCGGTTATTGGGTATTCGCGGCCTTTATGGACCCGGCGGCGCCGCAATCTGCCGGTTGGTTGCAGGTGTACTGGTGGCTGGCCGGGTTGTCAGCGCTGAACCTGCTGCTGTTGCTTAGCACCCGCTTTCCCAAGTTGGAGTTACCTAAAGTAAGCCATGCTGCAGAAGACTTTCTGGCAATGATTAAGCTGGTGTACCGGCCGCTGGTATTTGTGTTTGTGATATCGGCCTTTTTATATGTTTTAATTGAGCAGGGCATTGGCAGCTGGTTACCCACCTTTAATAACGAGGTGCTCAGCCTGCCCAACCAGCTGAGTGTGCAGCTGACCAGTATTTTTGCCGCCAGCCTGGCGCTTGGCCGCTTAGCGGCCGGCGTGGTGTTAAAGCATGTCAGCTGGTACTGGTTGCTTAATAGTTGCCTGGCCTGCATGGCAGCGTTAATTTTACTGACCTTACCGTTAACCCATAACGTACAGGTGGCTGCCGATGTCAGTTTATTCAGTGCGCCGCTGGCAGCCTATTTATTTCCGTTGATTGGCCTGTTTATGGCACCGATTTACCCGGTAATTAATTCGGTTATCTTAAGTGCCCTGCCCAAGGTGCAGCATGCGCCGATGACGGGTTTAATAGTAGTGTTTTCAGCGCTGGGGGGTACCACCGGCTCTATTGTTACCGGTTATACTTTTGCCAACTTTAATGGCCAGACCGCGTTCTATTTATGCTTATTGCCGCTGAGTCTGTTGTTGCTGTCGGTAGGCTTGCTGCGTCAGCAGAGCCTGCGAGCCAGCAACTCATTATAACTGTTATTGCCGCGGGCAAAGATTATCGGGCAGAGCCGACTAATCAGCGGTAAATCCAGTTAAAGCGTGCGGGTTCTATGCTACACTTGCGCGCTTATTTCGGCTGTTAATAAAAATTAATGGATCAACTGAACCCTATTGAAAAACGGGCCGCCCTGGCGTTGGCGCTGGTCTTCTCTACCCGCATGCTGGGCCTGTTTATGCTGTTGCCAGTGTTTGCGCTGTATGGCACTGAGCTGGTTGGTTACTCACCGCTGTGGATTGGTCTGGCTATTGGCGCCTACGGCCTGACGCAGGCCATCCTGCAAATTCCATTTGGCTGGTTATCTGACCGGATTGGCCGGCATAAAGTCATGCTGCTGGGCCTGGCGTTGTTTGCCGCAGGCTCGATAGTGGCTGCGCTGGCTGAATCTGTATATATGGTGACTTTCGGTCGTATTTTACAGGGGGCCGGCGCTATTGCCGGGGCGGTGCTGGCGCTGGCGGCAGATCTGACCCGCGACGAGCAACGGCCAAAAGTGATGGCAATTATCGGCGCCAGTATCGGTTTATCTTTTGCGCTGGCGATGATCGCCGGGCCGCTGCTGGCCAAGTGGGCCGGTTTAAGCGGTGTGTTCTGGTTTACTGCGGTGCTGGCCTGTTGTGCCATGTTAATAGTAGCGTTTCTGGTGCCCAAAAGCGTCAGTAAAGCGCCGGCGGCAGAAACGCTGGCCGTGCCGGCAACGTTACTTAATATTCTGCAGCACCGCCAGTTACTGCAGCTCGATATTGGCGTATTGCTGCTACATTTAATGCTAACCGCTATGTTTGTCGCCCTGCCGCTGCTGCTTAGCCAATACCAGCTGGCAGCCGATCAGCATTGGCAGGTGTACTTGCCGGTGTTGTTGATGTCTTTTGTGTTGATGATACCGATGATGATCATCGCTATGCGCCGGCAACAGGAAAAAGGTTATTTTTTAGTGGCGATCAGTCTGCTGATTATTGCTATGTTACTGGCTTTTGTTGCCACTGATTTGTGGTGGTTAATTGCCGCCTTATTACTGTTTTTTACTGGCTTTAATTTTTTAGAAGCCAGTTTGCCAGCGATGGTGTCAAGGGTGGCGCCAGCCGGACAGCGCGGCAGTGCTATGGGTATTTATTCCAGCAGTCAGTTTTTCGGCGCCTTTGCCGGCGGCGTGATTGGTGGTGTAGTCGCGCAGCAATTTAGTTATGGATTGGTGTTTGCCGTGTTGGCCGGTATTGGTTTAATATGGCTGCTTATTGCCCGAACCATGCTGGTGCCCGCGCGGGCGCAGCGCTTGTCGCTGGCGGTGCAGGTTGGCACAGAGCAAGAGGCCAACGCACTGGCCAGCCAGTTGGCGGCCTTAAGCGGGGTGCAGGAAGTGACTATTTTACTGGCTGAACAACGCTGTTATTTAAAAGTCAGTTCGCAGCAATTTGACCTGGCACAGGCCCGGTCATTGGTTGGCATTGCCCAACCCTAATTTTTTCAGGAGAAATCGCATGGCGCGTGGAATTAACAAAGTTATCTTAATTGGCAATCTGGGTGGTGACCCGGAAGTGCGTTACATGCCGCAGGGCGGTGCCGTAGCCAACATGACTATCGCTACCTCAGAAAGCTGGACTGACAAGGCCACCAACGAGAAAAAAGAGCAAACTGAGTGGCACCGGGTAGTAATCTATCAGCGCCTGGCCGAAATTGCCGGTGAATACCTGCGTAAAGGCAGCAAGGTGTATATTGAAGGTAAACTGAAAACCCGTAAGTGGACCGACAAAGACGGCATAGAACGTTACACCACTGAAATTGTTGCCAACGAGCTGCAAATGCTCGACGGTCGCGGTGATGGCCAGCAGCAGGGCGGTGGCATGGCAGGCGGTCAACAGGGCGGTTACCAGCGTCCGGCGCAACAACAACCGGCGCAACAGCCAGCACAGCAAAGTGGTGGTTATCAGCAACCGCAGCAAGGTGGTTACCAGCAAGCGCCGGCTCAGGCCGCACCGCAGCAAGGCGGCTATCAGAAGCCTGCGCAGCAACCCGCCCAGCAACAACAGCGGCCAATGGAACCCCCCATCGACTTTGATGACGATATTCCGTTTTGACTTAACACTTTTAGTTATGTAAAGACAAATTGTAAAGTAGTCGAAAAAAGCCTCTTTAATTAGAGGCTTACTTCTAAAGAGAGGGTTGTCTACCTTTTAGGGAATTTTAGTTCTTTTACAATAACATCGAACACTTTAAAATGTAAAGACAAAGGTAAAGTTGCCGAATAGGAGACTATAAAATCTTTTGTGTAAGTGGCTGTTTATCATAACGATACTCGGTCACCGTACATAATCATAAACTGCGTCATGGCAGGCTTCCAATCTCGTAGCGGCATTGTCCACTTTTTAGCAATCTGGTGTAAAGCCAGATATAGCAATTTCAGTACTGCATCATCACTGGGGAATGACCTTCTGGTCTTTGTGACCTGACGCAGGCTGGCATTGAGTGATTCGATGGCGTTGGTGGTATAAATCACTTTGCGTATCTCCGGTGGATAGTCGAAGAACACGCTGAGCCGCGTCCAGTTGTCGCGCCAGGATTTGCTAATGCCAGGATGCTGATTATCCCAAGTCTCGGCGAACTGCTCCAGTGCCTGCTCTGCCTGTTGCAGGGTGGCTGCGCCATAAATGGTTTTTAAATCTGCTGCGACGGCTTTACGCTCTTTCCAGCTGACGAAGCGCAGGCTGTTGCGGATTTGATGCACGATACACAGTTGTATCTGCGTTTTAGGGTAAACCGCTTCTATCGCATCAGGGAAACCCTTTAGGCCATCAACACAGGCGATAAAGATGTCTTCCACACCCCGGTTTTTCAGTTCGTTCATCACCGAGAGCCAGAACTTAGCGCCTTCGGTCTGAGCTATCCAAAGGCCAAGCAGCTCTTTTTCGCCATCGGTGTTCACACCAAGGGCAAGGTATACAGACTTATTCTGGATGCTGCCAGAATCACGGCTACGCACGACTAAACAGTCCAGATAGACTATCGGATACACCGGAGCCAGTGGCCGCTGTTGCCAGGCTTTCACTTCGTCTAATACGGCATTCGTTACCTGGGAGATAAAAGTCGGCGAGACTTCAACTCCGTAAGCTTCTTCAAAGTGAGCCTGGATATCGCGGGTAGACATGCCTCTGGCATACAAGGAAACGATACGCTCATCAAAGCCACCGAGTTGTTTCTCGCCTTTCTTAATCAGCTTTGGCTCAAAGCTGCCGTTGCGGTCACGTGGTGTTTCAAGCTCGATATCGCCATGGATACTGCGTACGGATTTACGGCTTTTACCATTGCGTGAGTTACCGGTATTCTTACCGATAGCATCATGTTTGGCATAACCAAGATGTTGCTCCATCTCAGCTTCAAGGGCACGCTCAGCAATTTTCTTAGTTAACTGCTTAAGGATACCTTGCTCACCAAGCAGGTCTTCAGGGGATTTGTAGTCAGCTAATAACTGATCGATAAGCTGGTCTGATACTGGCATTCTTTATTCCTTTCAAATACATGGATAGAATGCCACTTACACAGATTTTTTTACACTCTCATAGTGACCAGTTATACGTTGCCGGCGACAGCATCCTACTCGCATATGGTAACTAAACGTCCCTCATCAAATTCTCCTGTTAATTTATTACTATTTCATAGAATAGAGAACTAGGTTAAGCGAGCCTCGGAGCAGCGTGAGCTTTAAAAACCACACTTTATCAAAATGAAATTGCATGTTTATAAACTTTTCATCAAGTAAATACGCGAAAATTTATATAGTTTTTCGTAAGCGTTGCAGCAACCACACCATCCA
>NZ_LAHO01000021.1 GCF_000987775.1 Arsukibacterium ikkense | reverse complement strand
GCACCTTCGGCAACCTGCGCTAGCGAAATACCGTCATTAGCATTACGGGCAGCCTGGTCAAGACCATTTATCTGACTGGTTAAGCGGTTAGAAATTTGTAATCCCGCCGCATCATCAGCTGCGCTGTTAATCCGAAAGCCTGAAGACAGCCGTTTGAAAGCGATATCCAATGAGTTACCTGAATTGAATAACTGGCGCTGGGCGTTTAACGACGACGTATTGGTATTCACATATAAAGACATGATATTACTCCTGAACCTGGTATCCGCTAGATACCGTGGTTATCACTGTATCTGTTTTAATCTTGATACTTAGTTATCGGAGCCTTTACTGGAAACTTGAATATTTTTTTAAATTTAATTGTGACGGCAAAACAAGCATTAGTGCTGTGCAGCTGCAATTAAGCTACACAGCGTTTTTGGGACTAGCGAATGTAATCAAATAACGATACGCCGGAAACTTTGACGAATGCAGCTGAAACCGCTTCCAGGGCAATTTGCTGCTTAGTGATTTCCGTTAAGGCAGAGGCATAATCAACTTCTGACAGCGCGGCGCGGTACTCCTTATTATTGATGGTTAAGTCAGCATTGGTTTCAAATACGCTATCCAACACATTAACCCGGCCACCGATAAAGGATACCGTACTATCCACCTTAAATGCAGCACTGGTCACCTGGGTTATGGCATCCGCTATTGATTCACTCAAAACACTGCCACCAACGCCAGATTCCAGCACCGAGACAAAATCATTCAGCGTATTCAGAATATTCATTTTTTCTGGTGGATTTAACGAAAAGTCTACCTGTCCGGGAACGGCTGCCGCACCTTCTATAACAATATTCACCCCCTGAAACAGTATGGGCTGGCCTGGGGTAAAAGTACCGGTTACCGCTGGTGTTAAGGCCACACCATCGCGCAGGATTTCATAGTTCGAAGGCGCGGTAAGTACTACATTATAATCATTATTAGCCGGCGTCAGCGGGTCATAATTATCCCGAAAAAACCCATCAAACTGAGTTTGATTACTGACGGTTGCTGAAGCAGCGGTGGCGCCACCGGCGCTAATAACAGCTGGTGTCGGTTTAAAGCGGGCATCGACATTCTCAAACACACTTTTGCCACTATCGTTACTGGACAGGGCGATAGTCGGTGAAATTTGCAATGATTTCTGGCCATTATCACCCTGAAATTCGTATTTCTGCGACACTTCATTAAAGACATAAGACTTACTCTGATCCTGAAAACCAGAGAATATATAACCGCCTTCCGAGTTACGGGTATTCATCAAATCGAATAACTCGACCTGGATATTCTTAATTTCACCGGCAATGGCGGAACGGTCTGCCGGCGTTAGTGCACCATTGCCTGCGGCGATGGCAAGTGTTCTTACCCGGTCCATGGACGTGCGCATATTAGACAGCACAGTTTCTTCTAACGCCAGGTTGTTTTTCAACAACACACTGTTGCTTTGATATTGCTCAACCTGATTTAAGCTTTGATCCAAACCCAGTACTTTAGCGGCGGCGGCCGGGTCATCAGCCGGGCTTAAAATCCGCGTTTGCCGGCTCAATTGGGTTTCAGCACGGCTCAGTTTGGCCTGGGTATTTAAAATACCATTTAAGCTTTGGTCAAACTTCATATTAAATGACAGTCTCATGGCTTACCTCACTGCTGCCAATAATGTATCGAACACGGTTTGTGATGTAGAAATAATTCTAGCAGCTGCGGCATAGGTTTGCTGAAACCGGATCAGATTGGACGCTTCTTCGTCCAGACTAACCCCTGACAGCGACTCATACCACAACGTAGTTTGCTGCAATAACGCTGTACTGGCTTCATCGTTAATCCGCCCCTGGCGGGTCCGCTCGCCTATCGTTCCCACCATAGTGGCATAAGACTGATTGAAACTGTACTCGTTAATTGCATTTGGCACCACCACCGCATTGCGCCGAGTGGTTTGGCCGGTTTGTAATTCAGATAAAATCAGGCCGTTACGGTTGTCATTAAATCCGCCTTCGTTAAATTCAATAGTGTAGGAATCGCCGAAAGATGGCACACCGGCAATATCAAAATCAAAACCGTAGTTAGCCAAGCCGGCCTGGGCTAACACGTTTTGATAAGTACCTGAAGGAAAGCTAGCTACCCCTAATACCGTATTGGTGCTGTCGGTAACCGTAAATTCATTTGAGTTGGTATAGGTTACGCTGTACGGCGGATTACCCGCTAAGCCGGTTGGCGATAGAAATTGCGACGTTGCAGGATCAGTGTTGCTGACCAGCAAATTACTCACCACACCATTACCTAAATTATTAACACTGTATTCCCCTCGCACTGGTGCTGCCAGAGCGATATCTTCTGGCCGGGTGGTCGCCAGCGTAATACCGCGAGCCGAGGTACTGAATGGCTTTAGCAAAAACTGGTCGCCCACTGCCGGTGCGCCGGTGATGTTTAACTGTAAACCGTATAAATCAGTTGGATCAGACGTGGTATTTGCTGAATTAATCGGAGTTGAAAAGTCAGTCACGACATCGATGGCAGAACCCGCAATTACATTGCCCTTGGCATCAAGCGCTTCTAGCCGGATCCCCGTTGCGGTTACTGTTGCTAAAAAGTCATTTGGTGGCAGTTGATTGCCTTTGGATGGCTCGACAGATCCAACAATGAAACCGGTTCCGGTATTACCTCGAAAGTTAAGTGCATTAAACTCAGGTAAGATAAATATGTTTTTACCAATTTGCTGGTTTAAATCCATGCCCAGTTTGTTCTGGGTATTAAAGGCATCGGTAATTGATAAGGCCAGCTGACCAAGTTGTAACTGGGTGGGATCAAGAATCTCTTCCCGAAAACCGACAATTGCGCCCAGCTTGCCACCTAACTCTTTACTGTTAATATCGCGCAGCACATTACTGTTGGTAGATAATTGTAATTGTAACTCTTTGCGTGATGGATCAGGGTTGCCCCGCAGCGCCAACAGCGCAAAGTCACCTTGCTCTACGACTAACGCCTGCCCGGTGTTCATAAACACCAGCTTTTCGCCATTAAGCGCATCCAGCGTCCGGATTTCCATCATTTCTGATAATTTGAGAATGGCAGAATCACGCTTATCAAATAAGTCCAGCGGTAACGGCTTACTGGCACCGGTACCATAGGAGGCAATTTCTTTATTCAGACGGGCTATTTGCCCGATATAATCGTTAGCCTCATTAACATAGATATCCAGCTGTTGATTAATGAAGTTTTCCTGATCCAGCACCAGATTAGATAAAGTATCGAATTTATCAAGTAACGATTGGGCGCTACCAATGATCAACTGCCGGTTAGCGACATTGGTAGGTTCATTGTTCGCAGTCTGTAGTTGCTGAAACAGATTATTAATACCGGTTGCGATACTGTTTGCCGGGTTAGAAAACAGCGAATCAACGCGGTTAGCCTCGCTGAGGTACTGAGCGGCATATGATGCATTCGAGGTGTCTCGACGTAACTGTTTTAAGGTGAATTCGCTGACCAGCCGCTCGGTAGTGCCCTTCCCCACACCCAGGCCGAGGATCTGCGCTTGAAACTCAGTACGCTGGCGCACATAACCCGGCGTATTAATGTTGGCAATATTATTACTGGTGGTGCTTAGCAGGGTATTGCTGGCTAACACTGCCGAGGTACCAATTCGTAACAAGTTATCTGACATAGGTTGCTCCGTCGCCCCATTGGGTGGCTAACATGCTATTCATCGGCGCCATGGCTGAAATCTTGAGTGGTATTTAACTCAGCCCGCACCTGATTAAAGGTTGAGCTTTGATATACCGCCATAATTTTTTTGGCATATTCAGGATCGGTTGCATAACCGGCGGCCTGTAATTCAGTAAAATACGCTGCAGGTTCAGCTGCCACCTCTAACGCTTGCTGATAGCGCGGGCTGGTGCTGATAAAACTGGCATAATCCTGCAAGCTTTGCTCTGGCGAACCATAAGCGCGAAAGCGGGCCTGTTCTTTTTGGGCCACGCCGCCACGAAACTCCAGAGTGTCCACTACTGCACTGTCACCCTGCCAATTGTTATGCGCTTTAATGCCGAATAAGTTAAAACTATTCTCGCCTTTGGCTGTTTTAATCATCCGTTGGCCCCAACCGGTTTCCAGTGCCGCCTGGGCTATCATCGCCATTGGGTCTAACCCTAATGCCTGAGCGGCGTGTTGCGCGGCGGGCAATAATTTACGCACAAATTCCTGCGGCGAGCCAATTTGCCAGTCGGTTTGTGCCAGAGATGCCGTTGCTTCGCTCTTATTTACCGCTTTGTTATTTGCAGCTGTCGGTACACCTGCTGGCAACTGAGCAATGGCTCGTAAGGTTTGGCTGACGCCAGTGCTGAGCTGCATGCTCTTAGTTGCGTTGCTGGTATGCGGCCGCTCTGGTAACGGCTTAAAGCTGGTGGCTCCTGGCATAGTAAGTTCAGCTTGTTTAGTTGTTCGCGCAGCACCAGCGGTCGGATCAAGCTGTTGAACCAGTAAATCAGCCAGGCCCAGCGCACCTTTTTGCGCCAACTCCGTTGCCAACTGACTGTCGTGCATATCCCGGTAAAACTCGGTGGTCTGACTGTTCATCATACCTTCGGCTTCAAAAGCAGCGTTAGCTTTGCGCATACTGGTTAACAGCATACTCATAAAGATGGCTTCAAACTGTTCCGCAGCCTGCCGTAACCCGGCTTTTTCATCGGTTTTCGCAGCCGTTCTAATATTCTGCAGGCTGTTGACGTCATGATAAGACACATGGTTATTAGGCTGGCTCATGTTAGATCACCACCAACTCACCATGGATTGCCCCGGCTTCTTTCAACGCTTCCAGAATAGCCATTAAGTCGCCTGGGGCAGCCCCTACCGCGTTGACGGTGCGAACCAAATCATCCAGAGTGACACCGGGGTCGAATTTAAACATCCGTGAATTTTCCCGGGTAACATCGATAATGCTGTTTTCTTCAATCGCCGTCACCCCTTCACCAAAAGGATTCGGCTGGACTACCTGAGGGTTCTCGGCAATGGTTACCGTTAAACCACCATGGGTAACCGCAGCGGGAAACAGCCTGACATCTTTACCAATAACTATAGTGCCGGTGCGTGAATTAATAATAATTTTGGCTGAGTGGTCAGCCGGGGCAAACTCGAGGTTTTCCAGAGTAGATAAATAAGACACCCGCTGAGACATATCGCGCGGCGCCCTTACCTGCACAGAAGCGGCATCTTGCGAATAGGCAGTATCAGCACCGATGAACCGGTTAATCACCTCGGCCAACCTTTTTGATGTGGTAAAATCGGCCCGCTTTAAGTTAAATGTAATGAAATCACCATTACCAAAGGGGGATATAACCTCGCGCTCGACCATGGCACCGTTCGGAATACGCCCCACCGTTGGTGTGTTAACCAGAATTCGCGAACCATCCAACCCTTCGGCGCCCAGGCCGCTGACGATTAAACTGCCCTGGGCAATCGCATACACATTGCCGTCTAAACCGGTTAAAAAGGTTTGTAACAAGGTACCGCCACGCAGGCTTTTAGCACTGCCAACGGATGACACCGTAATATCAATAGTCTGGCCTGGCTTGGCAAAGGCGGGTAATTCGGCATGTACGGCTACCGCCGCCACGTTTTTGATCTGGCTGCGTTGGCCGGCCGGCATATTAATGCCAAAATTGGCCAGCATGGTGCGGAAACTTTGCTCGGTGAAGGGGCTTTGCTCGCCAGTACCCGGTAACCCTACCACCAGGCCATAGCCGACCAGTTGGTTAGAGCGCACACCATCAATATCGGCCACGTCTTTAATCCGGGCAGCGTGGGCTGGCATGATTGTCAACAGCTGCAGTACTAACCCCAGCAGTGTTATACGAATCATTGATTGTCTTTCGAACATAGCCACAGTGTCTCTCCTAACAAGGTATCAGTTTTCTTAAAACAGCCATGTTATTTTAAAAAGGCCACAGCGGACCATTAAAGAACCGGCTTAACCAACCAGGCGACTGCCCATGATGATGCGCACCGGTGCCACTGTACTCAATACGGGCATTAGCAATTTTATTTGACTCAACGGTATTGTTCACATCAACATCCTGCGGCCGGATCACACCGGTTAAACGGATATACTCTTTACCGGTATTTAAGGTCAGCCATTTTTCACCGCGGATCACCAGGTTGCCATTGGCCATGACCTGCAACACGTTAACCGAAATATCGCCTACCAGGCTGTTACTTTGATCAGCCTTGGCATCGCCTTTGTAATCGGAACTGGAACCCGCGCCAAATTGCAGCACATTACCTGCCACACTGACCGGCCTGCCACCAAGCCCAACCATGGGCTCAACCGACACATTACTGTCTTTTTTAGTTTCGGTTTTAGCTTGTTTTGACGCCTGAGTGCGTTCGCGCAGTACCACAGTAATAATATCGCCCTCCAGCCGCGCCTTATTATCAGAATACAAGCTGTTGGAATGATGCTGCGCAAACAGTGACCCGGTTTTTAACACCGGCCTTGCTGCCGGCTCCGGCGGAATAGGCGAATAGTACGGATCGTCAGCAAACGGCTGCTGCATAGACGAACATGCCGATAGCAGTAAGGCTGATAACACTGCAATAATAGTACGCATAACGCCTCCGCTTATAATTGCTGGATAGCAAAGCCCAGCATTTGATCCACCGATGAAATCACTTTAGAGTTCATTTCGTAAACCCGCTGCGACTCAATCAGGCTGACCAGCTCTTCAGTAACATTAACATTCGACGTTTCCAGTGCACCCTGAACAATAATACCCAGCCCTTCCAGGCCCGGAATGCCCTGCACCGGATCACCACTTGCCGCGGTTTCTTTAAATAAATTCTGCCCCGTAGGCTCTAAGCCTGCCGGATTAATAAAGTTGGTTACCGTCAGCTGCCCCAGCACGGCATTATCTACCTGCCCGGCCAGACGCACCGATACTTCACCGTCTTGTGATACGGTAATACTGGTCGCATCAGGCGGAATAACAATATTTGGCTGTACCTGAAAGCCAGCACCTGACGTCACCAGATTGCCATCACCATCGACAGTAAACTGACCATTGCGGGTATAGGAAATCGTGCCATCTGGCATTAGTACTTCAAAAAACCCGTGGCCCTGAACCATCATATCCAGGCTATTCTCAGTGGTAATCATATTGCCCTGAGTAAAGTTTTTCTGAGTCGCCACCACCTTAGTACCGGCGCCAATCATTAAACCGTTTGGCAGCTCGGAGTTTTGCGACGAGCGCCCGCCAGGCTGATTGACGTTCTGATACAGCAAGTCTTCGAACACTGCGCGGCTTTTTTTAAAACCGATGGTGCTGGCGTTAGCCAGGTTATTTGAAATAACCGAAATATCCCGCTGTTTGGCGTCTAAGCCGGTTTTACTTATCCACAGAGCTGGATGCATCTGCTACCTCCCGGGGCTGTCGCCCATTAATCAGTTAACTAGCCCATGATCCGCAGCAAGGCGTTTTGCTGACGGTCCATATCTTCGGCACTCTTCATCATTTTCACCTGCAGTTCAAACTGACGCTGCAGGCTTATCATATAGGTCATTTCACCTACGGCATTCACGTTGCTGCCTTCGTAAGCACCGTGCAGTAAGCTGACATTGATGTCCGCCGCCGCTAACTGGCCGTCTTTACGCCGGAACAAGCCATCAGTACCTTTGGTAAGATCGGCGTAGACCGGGTTTACCAGTTTAATCCGCGCCACCTCTTCCATGGCATTAGCAGGTGCGCCCTGAGGTAACGCACTTATCGTACCGTCCAGACCTATTTCTAATTTGGCCAGAGGAATGGGCAGCTGAATTGGCCCGTCATCGCCTATGACCGCCCTGCCATTGGCAGTTTCCAGCATGCCGGTTGGGCTTAATTGTAAATTACCGGCCCGGCTATACGCTTCATTGCCATTGGCGTCTTGTACCGCAAACCAACCATCGCCCTGAATGGCAATATCCAGTTCACGGTCGGTCATAATCATCGGCCCTGCGTCAAAGTTTTGACCGGGCTGCTCAGTCATTGCAAACACCCGGGTAGGCAAGCCTTCACCAAACGCCTGCATCGCCCGCGCTTGCTCAAAGTCAGCTTTAAAGCCCACCGTATTGCTGTTGGCCAGATTATTCGCCCGCACGCTGATGCCATGCATATTTTCTTTGGCACCGCTCATGGCGATATATAATAAATGGTCCATAACCTGCTCCGCTTGTTATCGCTGTATACTAGATAAGCAAAAATAGTGCCACTTAGCTTGACCTTGAGCTGATGAATAAAAAAACACCACCCGCAGGTGGTGTATACTCACATGACTACGCCATCAAGCTTAGCGGATCTGCAACACTGTCTGTTGCAGCGTGCTGTTCACTTCCAGCGCCCTTGAGTTGGCCTGGAAATTGCGTTGGGCACTGATTAAATCAACCAGCTCGGTGGTCAGGTTAACGTTTGACTGCTCCAGCGCTGATGCGTTTATCGCGCCAAAAGTCCCGGTATTGCCCTGACCGCCTATAGGCTCACCTGAGGTTAAGCTTTGTTTCCACGAGGTATTTCCCACTTGCTTTAAGCCCTGCACATTAGCAAACCGCACCAACGTCACCTGAGATAAGTAAGAGGAGTCACCATTACTGTAAGTAGCCAGCACCCGGCCAAAGGAGTCAATATCAACCCCGGTTAAATTGCCTACGGTAGTGCCATCCTGGCTCAGGTTGGTAACATCAAACGCGGCCGCATACTGAGTGGGTCTTCTTACCCCTGAAGCATCACGGAAATTCACTACTACGTCAGTTAAAAACTGGGCGCCATTAGTCAGGTAACCATTGTTAGGTTCATTTAAATCTGCAAACGGCAAGCCAATAGTTGGCGCAGGTATGATGTCGACAAAATTACCATTAGAGTCAAACTGAATATTGTTACCCTGGAAGAAGGAATTAGGGTTTCGGGTAGCGGGTGGCACCGGCGCAGGCAATAATGGATTGGCGGTATTATCATCCCAAACCACAAAAGTTTCCCACTCACTGTTGGCCGGTGGCACCGTTTCAAGTTTTCTGAAATAGGTGGTTACGACATGCGACTCACCCAGACTGTCATATACCGTTACCGACGTGGAATGGTTGTATGAAGCCCGATCTGTTGGATCAAACGCTAAGGCAACGTTGGGAGCAACCACTCGCGAATCGAGGTTCATGCTAAGGAAGATATTATTGGTTGCCCTTGGTGCGCCGGCAGAAGTGGGTATCGAAATCGGCTGGCTGGTACTTAAGCTGACTGACTGATTCTCACCGGTTACCGGGTCGACAGTAAAGCCCTGCAAAAAGTTGCCATTGTTATCGACAATAAAGTTGTCTTTATTCAGTTTAAACGCACCAGCACGGGTATAGGTCATATCCTGTGAAAAACGATCCGGTGTGGTGGTAAAAAAGCCCTCACCGGTGATCGCCAAATCCAGCGAGTTATTGGTAAATTGTAATGCGCCCTGATTAAACTGCTGCGCCACCGTTGAAGTTGCTACACCATCACCGACCTTGGTACGTCCGGATGAAAAGATCGATGTAGCGTATACATCTGCAAATTCTGCCCGCGACTCTTTAAAGCCCGTGGTATTAACGTTAGCAATATTGTTTGCCGTGGTATCCAGATCTTTCTGGGCTGCCGCCAGGCCGCTTAATGCTATTTGAAAACTCATAAATCACCTCACCTTAAACGGTTGTTTAACCGTAAGAAACTTCCAGAACATCAGTTAATTTTACTGCCCCTAACCCAATCAGGTTAAGGGTAATACCTTTGCCATTACCGGCCAGGCTGACGCTCGATACCGGGGTAAATACGTGCACCGGTATCGACTCATTCTTGCCATTAAAACTGGCTTCAACTTTAATTTTATAAACACCTGGTGGCATAGGCTCGCCATTGGCATCAGTACCATCCCAGACGAACTCATTTTTACCCAACGCCGGGCTGGCCACATTAAAATTGGTTACCAGCTCGCCATTCGGTTTTTCAATGCTTACCCGCATACTGTCGGCAGCCCGGTCCAGGTTAATATGGCCCCGGGATAAGGTTTCGCCGGTAAACACTATCTGATCAGACTGAGTTAACACGCTGCGCCCAACCAGTGATGAGGCCTGTAACGCCTGATTAGAGGTCATGCTGTCGGCAAAGCCTTTGAAACTTTCGTTTAACTGGCCGATACCATCTGCCATGGTAAAATTAGTCATCTGAGCAATCATCTGATCATTTTCAACCGGCTTGGTTGGATCCTGAAAGGCCAGTTGCTGGGTCAGCAGCGCAAAAAAATCAGATTGGGTCAGCGCACCGTTATTCTTATCCGGCACTTTATTGCCGTTGTCCCAGTACATGCCATCTAGGGCCGGGGATTTATTAATAGTACTCATAGCTTATTCCTTATTGTCCCTGGCCCATGCGTAACGTCCGCATCAGCATTTGCTTGGCGGCATCAGCCGTTTGCACATTAGTCTCATAAGAGCGGGACGCCGAAATCATATTGGCCATTTCTTCCATAATGTTGACATTGGGCTTATAGATATAGCCATTCTCATCAGCCAGCGGATGATTGGGCGCATACTCTACGTTCAGTGGTGCATCAGACTCAACAATGCCTAACACTCTGACGCCGGCACTATCGCCCTGCTGGCGCCGGGCTTCGGATAACTCAGTAGCAAACACCGGATGGCGGCCACGATAGGTTTCTTCAACACTGCTGCTGACACTGTTGGCATTAGCAATGTTGCTGGCGGTGGTATTCATCCGCACCGACTGGGCAGTCATGCCGCTACCGGCGATATCAAACACTTTTGAGATGCTCATAGTTATTGTCCTGTACCGGTAATGGCTTTTTTCAACCCCATAATGCGGTTGTTTAGAAAGGTTAAGCTGGTCTGATACTCGAGGCTGTTTTGCATTACTGCGTTGCGCTCGCGATGAATATCGACACTGTTGCCATCGCCAGTATCAGGTTGATCGGGATTGCGAAATAAGGTGTCTTTGCGCATAGTAGACGCAATATGGAAGTGTTGTTCATGGGTGCGGCTGGCACTTTGCCCCTGGCGCGACTGGGCTAAAGACAGCGCTTGCTGAAAATCAATATCCTTAGCCTTATAGCCCGGCGTATCGGCATTAGCAATATTCTCGGCCAACACTTCTGAGCGCTTTTCACGAATTAATAAAGCGTGGGGGTGCATCCCAAATGCTTTTTCAAAACTGATTGCCATTTTTTTGCCACCTCATTTGCAACTATGGCAAATCAAATGCAAAACACAGGCCAGTTTTTCAGCTGTTACCGTTAAACCTTTTTACGGTAAATAATGCCTGGGTTGCAGCGGATCATTTCGAAGTCATTATTCACGCTGGAAATAGATTCAGATGCCCCCAGAAACAAATAGCCTCTGGGGTTAAGGGATTGGGCGAACTGTTTGATAATCTTGGCTTTTAGATCGGGTGAAAAATAAATAAGTACGTTGCGGCAAAATATAATATCGAACTTACCCAGTAAGGTGTAGCTGTCTAACAGGTTTAAGTGGCGGAAACTGACATTCTTACGCACAAAATCTTTGACCCGCATCATACCGTTGCCGCTGTCGTCAAAAAACTTGCTACGCCGCTCTGGCGATAAACCGCGGGATAAGGCTAAGCCGTCGTACTCTGCCCGCTGACAATGTTCCAGCATAGTGTTCGAGATATCCGTCCCCAGAATATTCAAACCTAAACTAAAAGCACCAGGCCGGCCTTGCTGATACTCCAGTCCGGTCATCGCTATAGAATAGGGCTCCTGACCACTTGAGCTGGCGGCAGACCAGATTTTTAAAGTGCGGCAGCTTTTTTCCAGCTCCGGCAAAATTTGTTTCTTCAATAGCTCATACGGATAAGTGTCACGAAACCATAAAGTTTCATTGGTTGTCATGGCGTCGATCACGGCCGAGCGCAACTGCCGCTCGAACGGGCTCAGGGTTTTACTTACCAGCTCAGATAAGGTAGCAATACTAAACCGCTGCATTAATGGCCCCAGCCGGCTTTTTACCAGGTATTGTTTATTCTCACCCAGCACGATGCCACACTGCTGCTCGAGAAAATCCCGAAACAGTTTATATTCACTTTCCTGCAGCTCTTTATTAGTCACTAGGTACCCTTAGCGCTTATTCTGTATGTAACCACTTTTGCACCGACTCAGCCAACTCATCCGGATTAAACTTGGCGATAAAGTCGTTAGCGCCCACTTTTTGCACCATTTGCTGATTAAACACTCCGCTTAACGAAGTATGCAAAATCACATGCAGGTTTTTTAATTGTGGGTCGAGCTTTATCTCAGCCGTCAGGGTGTAACCATCCATTTCTGGCATTTCTATATCGGATATCAGCAGACCAACTTTTTCGGTCACGGATACACTACATTCCTTCGCCACCTGCTGCAGGTACTGTAATGCTTCACGGCCATTATTAACCAGGTGCATTTTTACGCCCAGCCCTTCCAGCGCCCTTTTAACCTGATTACGTGCAACGGCAGAATCGTCAGCAATTAAAATCAGCCGGTCGCCTAAATCTGAGCTGATACTTGCCGTATCCACCGTAGTGCTGATAGTGGTTGGTGAGGGTGAAATTTCTTCGAGAATTTTTTCGACATCCAGAATTTCAACCAGCTCTTTGTCAATTTCAGTTACCGCCGTCAGATAACTTTGTTTACCGCCGGTACCCTTGGGCGGCGGCATAATGGCTTCCCAGTTGATATTAATGATCCGCTCAACTGAACTGACCAAAAAACCCTGCACCGAGCGATTATACTCAGCAATAATAATAAAGGCGGTACTCAAATCCTCGATCGGCTTACCACCGGTAGCCAGACTTAAGTCAATTACCGAAATTGTCTGGCCACGGATATGGGCAATACCCCGGACAAATTTATTGCGTTTAGGTATAGCCGTTAATGCAGGACATTGCAGCACTTCACGCACTTTAAAGACATTAATTCCGTAACGTTGCCGGCCGGCAAGTTTAAACATCAGCAATTCCAGGCGGTTTTGACCAACCAATTGGGTTCGCTGATTAACAGAATCTAAAATGCTGGCCATCTGCCACTCCTGTTGCCTTTGTTCTGGCGCTATATTTGCATAACTAAACCCAATCGCCAGAATAGGTTGTCTTTGGCTCAGAAACCCCTTTGCAGTTTCTTAACCAAGGCCATTTATTGAAACTGGTTATACCGGCAATGGTATAACTGTTAGCCAGTAAAGCATAGCTGAAACCATATGAAGAAGTACGAAAAATTTTATTTACTCAACTTTATCTTGTTATTTTTTATCAGCAATCTGAGCTGGGCGGATAGTGCTGACCCGGGGCATTATAGCCCGGAACAACTGACTGACATGACAGCACAATGGCTAAACCAGGAACTGGCTATTACACCAGAGGGCGCAATCAAACTAGAGGTAACCCCGCTGGACAACCGGATTGGCACTAAGATTTGTGATGAACAACCCCAATTTAATCGGCCGCAAAACGCCAACAACCGCCAGTTTACGGTAAATATCAGCTGTAATCTGCCGGTAGCATGGCAATTATATCTCCCGGTCAGAATCACAGAAATGGTTGCTGCGGCGACGGTTCGACAAAATATTGCTACAGGTACGGTGTTAACGGCCGATATGTTAGAAATCAGCGAGCGGGAGCGGCGGTTCGTACGCGGCAATCTGGTGACTGACCTGCGTCAGATTGTTGGCGCACGAAGTAAACGCTCATTAAGTAATGGCCAGCTGATCACAATGCAGGATCTTTGCCTTGTCTGTCGCGGGGATGTTGTTACAATAGTGATTGACAATAGTGGCCTTGTCGTTTCGGCCAGTGGTATTGCTGAGCAGGACGGTACGCTTGGTGATACCATCGCCGTTCAGAATCAGCAGTCTGGACGTAAAGTGCAAACAGAAGTGGTCGCTGTTAATCAGGTAAGAGTAAAATTTTAAAAAATTTATTAAAGTTTTTTAAAGCGCAGCCGTTAACCTGAACATAGGGAACTGGTTTAAGGTAAAGAGGTTCTATCATGGCTATAAATATCAATAACCTGCAGAGTAATCCGCAGGTAAAAAACGACAAAGTTGAACAAAATGTTCAGCGGCAGCAAACAACTGTGCAGCAAAATGCTACGCAACAGGCTGCCCAGCAAGGTGCCCAGCGCCAGGATTCGGTATCGATAACCCCGCAGGCCAAGCAGTTTACTAAACTGCAGGAAAAAGCTAATGCGGCCAGTGGTATCGATCAGGAAAAGGTTGATAAAATTAAGCAGGCGATCGCTGAAGGCAAATACAAGGTTAATGTTGAACAACTTGCCCGGCGAATCATGCAATTTGAAGGTGACTTGTTCAAAAAATAATGACTAGCCACTATGAACCTCTGACCACACTGCTGCAACAGCAACAAGCGCAATTGGATGCGCTGTTGCTGTTATTACGGCAAGAACTTGTCGCCCTGGCCAGCCGCGATATTGATACCTTAAATACCTTAACGGCAGACAAACAAAGCTTACTGAATGAAATCCAGCTAACCGACAGCCAGATAGCTGGCAATGATTTATTGCCAAGTGCTAAAGCAGAAGCCTGGTTTGAACAGCACATTGCTGAATTAGATAAGATATTGGCTCAGTGTAAACAGCAAAATGCTGTCAATCAACAGACAGTAGAACACAGCCAGCTAACCTTGCAACGCCTGAAAACCGAATTATTGTCGTCCCAGGGCAAATCTGGTTTAACCTATACCAATAAAGGCAAACCCACTGTTGATAACATGGGTAAAGGTATCAAAGCCTGACATTTGCGTAATTCATCCTTATCTTACAGCTAATAATAATGAATACTTTTTAGCGTCTGACGCGGATAGACATTCTGGTACAAGTGATACACCTGCTGAAAATCCAGTTCTAACTCGGTAAAGTATGCATCGTCCACCGCATAGGTTCTAATCACTTTCGCACCACGGATCACTCCTTGCACTGAAGCACCAAACTGATCGTTCCCCGCCACCATGGCGCTGACACTGTTGCTGCTGTCAATTCTTTGACCATATACCTGCTCGGCCAACTCGCGATACGCTTCTAGCTTGGATGCCCGCATCGCCAGCAAGATTTTCTGGCTGTCTGATGTACCCGGTTGCAATGAAATCGGTGCCATACCTACCGCATGTAACAGCGGAAATACCTCAGGCTTAACCTGGGTATATTCGACATGCTTATCGAAGATCTGGCTGCAGCCAGTCAACAGTAGTGCAGAGAGTGTGATACCAGCTAATTTCATCATGTTACATCCATCATCAGGCTTGCCCGAGTTAATTTAGATTGATCAGCAGATTTAAAGCAAATTCTGCGCCAGTTTCTGGTTAATCCAGCAGACAAGCGTTGCTAAACACATGGCTTGCCAATAAAGGCATAGTTTTTGCTTTATCCAGCTAACCAAGAGAGTTTCAACTAATGATTGGCGAACTATGAAATTATCAATAGTAATAAGTGCCTGTTGTACGGTGTTGTTAAGCGCCCCACTTTATGCCAACTGGTATGAAATGACCGGGCAGGCGCCAATAGAGCAAGGTAATATCAACCAGGCCAAGCAAGCAGCCATTAGTGATGCACTGGAGCGGGCGGCACTGTTTGCCGGCGTGCGGGTAACCAGCCAACAGCAGCTGGTGGCCGGGATAATGCAACAACATCAGCTTAGCCTGGACAGCAGTTCAGAGATCCGGGAAATCAGGCTGCTGAGTGAAAACTACGGCAACGACAGGGTGACGGTTACCCTGCAAGCAGAAATTCTGCCACAGCGCCAAAGTTGCCAGGGCGCAATGCAGAAAAAGCCACTGCTGCTTACTCAGGTAGAACTGGCCGCCCGGCGCGATGCCATTCATGGCCAGCTATTTGAGCTTGGCCAAAGCGCGACCAGTCAGTTAGCCCGCCACCTGCAGGATTACAGCCCGGCACTGTCTGTCAGTAGTGCAGATTACAGTTTAAAACCCGGGCAAATGACCGACAATGTTAACCGCCAGCTGTTCGCTGACGGGCAGCAGTTTGTGCTGCTGACCAGCATCAGCGATTTATCACTGGGTAAGCGCACCAGCCGCTTCTGGCAGGATGATCGCTGGCAGCGCTATTTCGCGCTGGATGTTGCCTTATTCGACTTATTTAATAACCAGCTGGTATATCAGCAGCAATACCGCACCCAGGCAGAATGGCATAGCGATACAAGCGCAGGCAGCAGCCACAGTCAGCAGTTCTGGCAGCAAGCCTATGGCCGGAAAATTGATACTGTACTTAAAGCGGTAGCAAAAGATGTGCAACAGCACACCCATTGTCAGGGTTTGCTGGCTCAGGTCAGCCATATTAACCAGCATCAACTGGCAATGAATAAAGGCTCACGTCAGGGACTAAAGCTGGGCGACACGGTAACAGTAATGCAAATTCAGCGCTTTGCCGGCAAAGATGGCCTGCAAAAACTGCATAAAAGCCCGGTACAACTGAAAATTACCGAAATAAGCACCGATAACGCCTGGGCCAGCGCCAGCACCCCTGCGTTGTTAAGCCATTTGCAAATTGGTGATTTAATCAGTATCGGCAGTGCCAGGTTCTAACTCGGCTGTTCTGATCTGCAACGCTAAAACGGCACACTGTTTTACCGTTCACTTAAGCTATTTATTCTGTTAAACTTTCGCGCGTTAATAACCGCACTCTTGCCCTATAGTTAAATGGATATAACGGCCCCCTCCTAAGGGGCAGTTGCAGGTTCGATTCCTGCTGGGGCAGCCATTTTTATCCCAACAACTTCACTTTTACCATCTGAATGGCTCAGTATCTAACACAAACTGTGGGATCAACTGGCTGGCGCTGGCAAGTACTGCATTGCTTTTTAAATTCATAATACGTACATGCACCATGGCACCGCGCTGGCTTTGTTGCACCGTGCCGCTAAGCACATAATCGATATGCTGGTTAGCAGCAATCTGCCCTGCCCTGTTACTGAACACCTGATCGCCTGCGGCAGTAAGCGTAATACTGCCGGTCAGCTTATGATCAACCATGCTGATGCCATAACGTGGCAGTTGCTGTAAAAAGCGCTCGGCCAGGGCGTTACCCAATGGGTGCAAGGTATCCCGTGCCGGTGATAAATTTGCAAAGCCGGCTACCGCGACGGTACCGTTTGTAAGGGGCGCAGCGCTGTTCTGATACAACTGCATCGCAAGTTCGGCCACGTAATCATCCAGCAGTTTATGGCTGGCATAAAGCCCGCCGGCTTGCGGATAGCTGGCCATCTGGTAGTCAGCAGTGGCTTGCTGCATATCAGTATCAGACGTCAGAATATAAGCGCTAGCCGAGTATGGTTGCGCCGATGGCGCGCTCTGCTGGCTTTGCCAGGGTAATTGCAGCGTGCTGCAGCCGGTTAACAGCAGAGCTGCGCTCAGGCTGGTGACAAATAAGCGGCAAGTGACAAGCAAGGTTTTAGACATAACGGGCCCGATATACTGACAATCTGTTACAGTGTATCGGCCCTGAGTATCACTTCTTTAGGGTAATGCCTTATTTAATCCGCATAACCTGCTCGCCCTGACGGGACACGACGGCCTGCACTATATGGCGTGGAATAAAGGTGCGGGCGGCTGATATCACCCTTTTATTATCAATTTGTACCAGCCGGGCATTCACTAATACTCCTTGCTGATGCGTGGTCAGGGTGCCGGTGACCACATAACGAATAGCCACGGTTTCAGATAGCTCCTGAAAGTTACGGCTTAACACAAAGTCGCCGCTGTCAGTCACTCTGATGTAATCTGTAACTTTGTAATCCAGCACGGGTACGCCAAATTTATGCAGATCGTAAATCATCGCTTCGCTCAGATAATTACTGAATACCGTACCCTGATCTAAGCCGGTGTCTACATAACTAAAGTCCGTTACGCCAAGCTGGCTGTCACTGTCCAGGCTATGCTGCAGCGCCATTAACTCATGCACCAGATTACGCACATAATCGTTTACTGTCAGCAGGGGTTGCTGCGACGGGCTGTGTTGTTCATGGCCTGACGGCGCAGCGTGAGATGGCTGTAACGCAATGCGCTCTGCCCGACTATCCGGTTTGCCCACCTGCCCCGCCACATTTACCGTGCGCTGGGCTGATGCACAGCTGCTCAGCACCATAGCTGCCACTATGCTTACTGTTAACATTACTAACCACTTCATTTGCGCTCTCCTGCCGGGCTTTGCCGGTAAAACATTTCACCACGCTTATTAACCTGTTGCATGCCCCACAATACGTTTGTCGGAATATAATCAGTTACTGCTGCCAGTACCTGTCTGGATGGAATATGAATCAGCCGGGCATTTACAATAATGGCATCTTGCTGCAGGGTATAGGTGCCCGTCAGCAAAGTATTTGCATTGCTTTGACTATTTATTTCGCTAAGCTGCCGACTGAGTGCCTGTTCATAATCGGCTGCCAGCGTCACCTGATTACTCAATCGATACTCATATACCGGATAGCCAAACTGGCGGCCATGCGCCAGCATGCTCTCGCTAAGCTGATTGGCGAAATCACGTTGCTCACTGTTGGCATCGCGCAAGTGCAGCGCTGTTGCCGGTAAAAAGCTGCTTACGGCAATTTGTGGCCGGGTTAGCCAAAGCGGGCTGTCGTCCAGCTGGGCAAACAATTGCCGCGCTAACCGCTCAGTGTAAAACCCCAGCGGCTGGGCGCTAAGCTCAGTATTTGCCGATGTGGCCTGGTACTGGGTTGCGGGTTGAGCGCAGCCTAGCAATACAGCTGGCAACACAGTTAGCAACACTAACCTTGAAAATCTCATATCCACCTCATTGCTGTGGCCTGCATGCTTATGTCATGCCTGTAGCACCACAAAAGCAAGAACCAGGCCAAAAAACTAAAGGGATGGCGCCATTAAATCGCCACTGGCGCCTTAATATGCGGATGAGCCTGATAATTCTCTAAGGTAAAATCATCAATAGTAAAGCCAAAAATATCGGCAACCTCTGGATTTAAGCGCATGGTCGGCAAGGGGTGGGGCTGGCGCGCCAGCTGAGTATTAACCTGCTCTAAGTGGTTTAAGTAAAGATGGGCATCGCCAAAGGTATGCACAAAATCACCCGGTTTTAAGCCACAGACCTGCGCCACCATCAGCGTTAATAAGGCA
This sequence comes from Arsukibacterium ikkense, assembly GCF_000987775.1. Lineage (GTDB taxonomy): Bacteria > Pseudomonadota > Gammaproteobacteria > Enterobacterales > Alteromonadaceae > Alishewanella > Alishewanella ikkense. The sequence continues at coordinate 45,002 of NZ_LAHO01000021.1, read as the reverse complement.
TAGCTGGCGATATTAAATGGCACGCCGAGAAAAATATCGGCGCTGCGCTGATACAGCTGGCAAGACAAGCGACCATCATTCACATAAAACTGAAACAGCGTATGACAAGGCGGCAGAGCCTGTTTACCCATGGCGGCGTTTTCTTTAGGCGAATAGCGGGTGTCGGGTAATACGGCGGGGTTCCAGGCGCTGACAATTAACCGGCGTGAATCCGGTGTGCGCTTAATATCGCTAATCAGCTGGCTGATCTGGTCAACCACCTGACCGTCAGAACTGGTCCAGCTGCGCCACTGCGCACCATACACCGGCCCCAGTTCTCCGGCATCGGTTGCCCACTCATTCCAGATTGATACCCCGTTATCCTGCAGATAACCAATATTGGTTTCACCTTTTAAAAACCATAGCAACTCATGAATAATAGAGCGCAAATGACACTTTTTAGTGGTGATAAGCGGAAAACCCTGCTGTAAATCGAAACGCATCTGGTAACCAAACACACTGATGGTACCAGTTCCCGTGCGGTCCGTTTTTTTGTGTCCATGTTCCAGCACATGGCGCATTAAATCCAGATATTGCTTCATTTACTCCCCCGTGCAGGCACTGCAGGTTTACGGTTAACATATATTATCAGACCCAGACCTATCGCGATCATTGGCAGGCATAACCATTGGCCCATGGTCATGCCGGCTTCTGCAAGTTGACGTAGATGGGCATCGGGTTCACGGAAAAATTCCACGAAAAAGCGAAACACGCCATAGCCCAGTAAAAACACGCCGCCCAGGGTACCGGTAGCTGGCTTTAAACGCCTTACAAACACAATAATAATGAACAGCAAAATGCCCTCAAGCAGCACATGATACAACTGTGATGGGTGGCGGGGAACACCGCCGGCATTAGGGAACATCATCGCCCAGGGCACATCAGTCGTGCGGCCCCAGAGTTCGGCGTTAATAAAGTTGCCCAGCCGGCCGGCTGCCAGGCCTAGTGGAATTAAAGGGGCCACAAAATCGCCCAGCGCCAGGTAAGATTTCTGATGGCGCCGGGCAAACCACAGCATCGCCAGTAAAACGCCAAGTAAGCCACCATGAAACGACATGCCGCCCTGCCAGGTTTTAAATAAATATAACGGTTCAGCCAGTAACTGCTCGAAATTATAAAACAACACATAGCCTAAGCGGCCACCCACTATAACCCCTAAAAAGCCATAGAACAGCAAATCACTAACCTGCTCTTTGCTCCAGCCAGAGCCTGGTTTAGCCGCTGCCCGACTGGCCAGCCAGTAAGCTAAAGCAAACGCCACCGCGTACATCACGCCATACCAATGAATGTTTAGCGGCCCAAAGCCAAACAGAGGCCCAATAGACACTAATACCGGATCGATATTGGGGAACTCGAGATAGGAACTTGTCATACTTACCCTTATAAACGCCTGCCCAATGGCTAAAGCTGAAAAAAACCTGACTAACTGAATACCATTCTGGCCGCGACCAGCATCAGAAACACCCCAAATACCCGTTTAATTGTCAATACAGGCAGGCGCTGCGTCATGGCAGCCCCCCACGTTGCGGTAAATACTGAGGTAGAAACAATACCAATTAATGCCGGCAGATAAATGTAACCCAAAAAACCATCGGCAAACTGGTAGTGTTGCCAGCCGGCAATAACATACCCCAGGGTACCAAACACAGCAATAGCAATACCACTGGCCGCAGCACAGCCAATAGCCCGGCGCATGTCAACCGAGAAATAATTTAACACCGGCACGACCAGTGCGCCGCCCCCGATCCCCATCAGGGCCGCAATACCCCCCAGGGCGGCGGCAATAGCGGCCAGTAGTGGCTTTGCCGGCAACAGCGCCCGGCCAAGCACCGCGCGCGAACCCAGCATGCGCAACGCTAACAGGAATACAGCCACCCCAAAAAATATTTTTAAGGTAGCGCCATCAAGATGATGAGCAACCAAGCCAGTGATCCCGGCACCAATGCCAGCACCAAGCATCACGGTGCCAGCCAGCGACCAGCTGACGTTATTGCGTTTATGATGAGCGCGGATAGACGAGCCCGATGTAATAATAATTGAGGCCAGAGAGGTCGCAATCGCTACCACCATGATTTCCTCGCTGCTAACCACCCCCAGAGCAGGTAATAACACCACCAATACCGGCACGATAACCAGGCCGCCACCAATTCCGAGCAAGCCAGCCAGAAAGCCCGCCAAACAACCAACCAGTGCAGAAATAAGGATTACTGTTAACAAGGTATTTCTCAACCATGAAACGCAGCACCGCACAGCGGGCTGGTTTGTAAAATTTATACCAGAGCGTCGTGTTAACTCAGGCTCTTAGCTGACTCAGCAGCTGCTTGTGTTCCAAAAAGCGCTGCACCTGCTGTTTCACCTGCTTGGGTGACTGGCAGGCCAACACCTCGGGCAGCAAGGCTTCCAACTCAGCGATATTTACCCGCCGTAATAACCATTTAATTTTCGCCAGGTTACTGTTGTTCATACTAAAACGACTATAACCCATTGCGGCCAGCACCAGCACGCCTGCCGGTTCGCCAGCCAGTTCGCCACAAATGCTGATCGGAAACTGCAGTTGTCTGGCCTCTGCTGCCAGCCGGTGTAAGGCTCGCAGCACCGAAGGATGCAAGGCATCGTATAGATTCGCCACCCTGGCGTTATTGCGATCTACCGCCAACAGATACTGAGTAAGATCATTGGTACCCACCGAGCAGAAATCGACCCGAGCCGCCAGCTCAGGTAACTGATACATAATAGAGGGTACTTCAATCATCACCCCGATTTTCGGCTTAGGCAGGGCGATGTTCAGCTCATCACTGACTTCAAAACTTGCTTGTTTAATCAGGCGGATCGCTTCGTCTACTTCTGCCAAATCAGAAATCATCGGCAGCAAAATATGCAAATTATCGACGTTAATGTTCGCTTTTAGCATCGCCCGGATTTGGACCAGGAAAATTTCTGGATGATCAAGCGTCAGCCGAATCCCCCGCCAGCCTAAAAACGGGTTTTCTTCCACAATACTAAAATACGGCAGGGCCTTATCGCCACCCACATCTAAAGTGCGCATCACCACGCCTTTGCCGGCGTAACTATTTAGCACTTTGCGATACAGCTCCACCTGCTCTTGTTCAGTAGGAAAGCGATTTCGCATAATAAAAGGGAATTCAGTACGATACAGACCAACCCCATCGGTGTATTCAGCATTGCTGGTTTCAAGCTCTATCGCCAGACCACAGTTTACCATCAGCTTAAAAGGTTTACCGCAGGCCGACTGTGACGGCAACGCCACCTCTTGCTGATAACGAGCGCTTAGCGCGGCATCTTCGCTGATTAACCGTTGATACTCGGCGCAAATAGCGTCAACCGGCGATAACAAAATATGGCCTTCGTAGCCATCAACGATCACTTGCTGACTTTGCCAATGCAGCAACGGCAACTCGTTAACTCCCATCACTGCCGGGATACCGAGTGCCCTGGCCATAATGGCTGCATGGGAGTTAACCGATCCGCGCAACGAGACAATGGCAACCAGTTGCTCACGCGGCACTTCTGCCAGCATCGTTGCTGTGACATTGTCAGCTACCAGCACTACCTGCTTCGGCAATTTCACCTTGCGCTGCTCAGAATCAAGCAGGTTATTCAGCACACGCTGGCCTAAATCACGAATATCTGTACCCCGCTCGCGCAGGTAAGGGTCGTCCATATCATCAAACTGACGGGCAAATTTCTCTACCACCCGTTTCAGGGCACTCTTGGCGCACCAGCCTTCAGCAATTTGCTGTTCAATTTCCCGCCCCAGGCTGGCGGCATCCAGCAGCTGGTGATACACATCAAATATGGCCAGCGCATCGGTTGGGATATGCCCAGCCATTCGCTCTGCCAGCCGGTTAAACTCAGCCTTGGTGATTTTTACTGACCGGTAAAACAGCGCCAGCTCTTTCTCTGGTTCATCTGATTTTTTCAGGGAGATAGCGTCAAAATCACTCGACGGCTGCAGCACATAGGCCTCACCAATGGCCATCCCCGGTGCACCAGGCAAACCAGTTAACTGGCCGGCCTGCGTCATGGTTGAAGGGCTTTGGCTGGCAGCATCACGCATTTCAGCATTGGCCAACACCGACGCCAGTTGCGCACCAAGCGTAACCAGAAAGGATTCTTCATCTTCGCTAAACACCCGCTCAGCAGACTGCTGAATGGTCAGTACCCCAAGCACTTTACGATGATGAATAATAGGACAGCCCAAAAAGGCCGAGAAACGGTCTTCACTTACCTCTGGGGTAACCCGAAACCGCGGATGCAGCTGAGCTTGTGCCAGGTTGATAGGCTCTTCCCGTTGGCCCACCCAGCCAATTAAGCCTTCAGAAAAACCAATAGCCACCTTACCAACGGCATCCTGGTTTAAGCCGTCGGTGGCCATTAACATAAAATGTTGCTGCTGATAGTCAGCCAGATAAACCGAACAGCATTCTGTGGCCAGTGCTGTTTTAATACTGGATACCAGGCCAGCTAAAGCATTGTCTAGAGCTGGCTCCTGGGCCACATCCTGAACAATTCGCCGTAACTGGCTTAGCATAAGAACCTCATTGTACTGTCGGTTTTGGCACGTTTAATATTTTTTCTTAATACTTTTTCTTAACATCTCTGCGGGTAAAAGGCAAAGCAACCGGGGCAAATTCGCGCATGACTTTACGATACACTTCTCGTTTAAAAGCCACCACCTGCCGCACCGGATACCAATAACTGACCCAGCGCCAGTTATCAAACTCGGGATGCGACGTTACAGCCAGATTTACATCTTCTTCCCGGCAGGTCAAACGCAATAAAAACCACTTCTGCTTTTGCCCAATACACACAGGATTACTGTCTTTACGAATTAAACGTTTCGGAAGTTTGTATCTTAACCAATGTTTGGTAACACTGATAATTTCAACATCTTCAGGCCTTAAGCCTACTTCCTCATGCAGTTCGCGATACATGGCCTGTTCTGGCGTCTCGCCATCATCAATGCCACCCTGTGGATACTGCCAGGAATGCTGGCCATATCTTTTTGCCCAAAACACCTGTCCCTGGGTGTTACAAATTACTATGCCGACATTGGCCCGAAAACCTTCGGCATCGATCACACAAACCTCTAGCGAGTCTAATTCAGCTATAACAAAGATTCTTTCACAAAGTCGCACTTACAGCAAACGGAATTTAACCCCCAGCTCAGCCCTGGGCCTACCCAACTTATCCACATTTGTTGTTTTTATTACCCACCCTATGTGAACTTCTTCACAGCATCTGTGGATAAGGTTGTTGTTAAGTTGCGGATGCTACCAGAATAAGCCAGGGAACCAATAAAACTAACGTCATAACTTTGAACCTAAAATATATAATTACAATAACTTATAAAGATATCCTGCGTAATATTTGATAATGCCGGCTGTGCATAAGTTGGTTTGTTGGGTTTTTAAGCAGCGCCCGCCGTGCAAAAGTGCTAGGGTAGTGTTTTGCTGCAACCGTTGACGATGGCGACATATCCAGTGCACGATACGCTATTAACTACAGAGCAATTACTGCAACGCTGTCAACTGATTGCAGGCTTAACCCTTGGCCAGCTGGCAAACCAGTTACAGGTTAGCGTACCTGCCGATCTGAAACGGGATAAAGGCTGGGTTGGCCAGCTGCTTGAGCTGGCACTTGGCGCAGAAGCCGGTTCTCAGGCACTGCCAGACTTTCCCAATTTAGGTATAGAACTAAAAACCTTACCTATCGATCAGCAAGGTAAGCCGCTGGAAAGCACCTATGTGTGTGTGGCTCCGCTTACCGGTGTAACCAACCAAAGCTGGCAGCAATCCTGGATCTGTCAGAAGCTGCAACAGGTGCTATGGGTGCCCATCCTGGCTGAACGGCAGATACCGGTTGCAGACCGGATTATTGGCTCTGCTTTTTTATGGCGCCCCAATGCGACAGAACAACAAGCATTGCAGCAGGATTGGGAAGAATTAATGGAATTAATTGCGCTGGGTGGTATCGACCACATTCGCGGCGCACATGGCAAGGTACTGCAGTTAAGGCCCAAGGCGGCTGATAGCAAAGCGCTGACCGCCGCCGTTGGCGCCGGCGGAGAGCCTATTCTGACCCTGCCCCGCGGGTTCTATCTGAAAGCCAGCTTTACTGCCGCCATTCTACGCCGGCAGTTTGGTCTGATCATTTAATCCTGATACCGCTGCAAAATTTGCTGATATAAGCCATTTTGCTTAATGGTGGCCAAACCGCGATTAAACTCTTCTACCAGCTGTTCCTCCACTGAGGCTTTACTAAACATCACGTAGACATCGTTATTGCCCAACGTGATCTGATGCGGTTTAATCAGCGCATCTAAACCCTTACGCCGTAAAATTGACGTGGCCACAAAACTATCTTCCAGGAAACCATCAATTTCTTCGTCTAACAAACGGGCCATGTTCATTTCACTGATAATGGCCCCGACAAACTGTGGCCGATACTCTGCAGACGCATACAGCTCAGCGATTTCATCACCGTAATAGTATTCATTAACGATACCCAGTTTATGGCCTGCGCTGATAAAGGCGCGAATATCGGTAACGGCCAGCTCGGCATCATCTCTTCGTACATACAACGAAAATTGTTCCTGCCGATAGGGCTCAGAAAAATAGGCAAAGGCCTGACGGTCTTCAGTTACCGACGCCCCCAGCACAAAATCTATTTTGCCCTCTTTTAGCAGACCAAGCAGTTCCACCCAGCTGCCTTGCACAATATTTAGCTCACACTGCATATTGGCGGCAACCGCGCGCACTAATTCAACATCCAACCCGGTTACCGTATTGCCTACCGTCATATACTGGTAGGGCTCCCAGGCATCAAAGCCCATCGTCAGTGAGCATTGCGGCGGCACGGCTGACATCCGCTGCGCGGCAGGCTCAACAGGAACCGCAATATCAGGAGCAGTGGCAGGTTTACAGGAAACCACCAATGTTAAGATAACGAATGACACTAAAAGCTTGATAGACTTCATAAATCACCTCAGGCGTTATGACTTTATACAAGCTTAGTGCAAGATGTTTTTTTTGCGCTGCCGCAGTGTCACTTATTCTGACATTTTTTGTGCAAGGTCGGCTTTGGGCTTAGCAGGCATTTTTAATAAAACTTGCCAAAGTGGTTGCTGTCGCTGTTTACACCGAGCCTCCTGCCACATTTTACGCCATTCGTAAAAGGTAATGGTGAACGGATTGTTAGAGTTAAAATCGTCGGTGATGCCAAATCGGCAGGGCTCGTTAGCTTGTTCAGGGACAAAGGTACCAAACAATTTATCCCAGATAATCAATACCCCGGCAAAATTCCGATCGATATAACACGGATTACAGGCATGATGGACTCTGTGGTGCGACGGCGTATTAAAGATCTGCTCCAGCCTGCCCAGTTTGCCAATTGCCTGGGTATGCACAAAAAACTGAAATGCTAAATTGAGCGCCACGACGGCAAACACCAGCATTGGCTCATAACCTATTAGTATCATCGGTAACCAGAACAACCACATACCCGATAACGGATACGTCAGGCTCTGGCGAAAAGCGGTGCTGAAATTCATTAAACGCGAGCTGTGATGCGCCACATGCGATGCCCATAGCCAGCGAATATGGTGCGAGCCACGATGAAACCAGTAATACAGAAAATCTTGCAGAATAAACGCCAGTAACAGGTTGAACACGGTCAGCTCAATATTAACCAGGCTGTACTGGTGCAACCAGTAAAAAAAAGGCATTAACAGTAACAATGCCAGCATGTCTGCGCCCTGATGCAGCAGCGCCAGCATGGCATTGGCCAGCGTATCACGCCACTGGTACCAATTTTGTTGTCTGAGCAAGGCAAAGCGCCATTCCAGCACCACACAGAGCAGAAAAACCGGACTTAGCAGCAATAAAATTAATTCAACGGGTGGCATAGTGATTCACTGTTCGCTGACTCGGCCATAAATAGTACGTTAATCGGCCACCTCAGCACAAGCGGCGCGGGTGCTTGGCGGACGGTTAGCGCACAGCGCATCAACCAGCCGCTTAATAGCTTGCGAACCAGCATCCTGTTGCCGGCAACACAGATACATGGGTCGCCACAGCCCTGCGCGGGTCAGTGCCACACTGGTAAGCAACCCTTGCTGCAAAAAGGGTTGGGCCATCCAGTCTGGTAACACTGCCACCCCCTGGTTGGCTGCCACCAGTTGTAAAATCTGGCTGGCCTGGCTTATCTGGCGCTGCACCCCCTGAAACGGCAAATCCGCCAGGAAAAAGCGGAAAACATCTTGTCGGGCCTGCGGCAGCGGATAGCCCAGCAATGTCTGTTGCTGCAAATCGGCAGGTTTCAGCCAGCGCTTGCTGGCCAGGCTATGCTCTGGGCTTAACAAGGCGCGCAACTGCATACTAAATAACGGTTGATAGCTCACTCTGTTATCAGGCCGTTTGTCCGATGTCAGCACCACGTCCAGCTCCCCCTGCAGCAGCTTTTCTACCGCCTGATGTTCAATTTCAGCAACCCACTCTATCTGATGGTGCGGTGGTTCTCTGGTAAACACCTTAACTGCCGGCATCAGCCAGTGAAAGCAGGCATGGCACTCGACACAGAGCTTCAGCAAAGTCGCTTTGCCAAGCGCAGGCTTTAGCAGCTGGGTTAGAGCATTAATTTCAGGTAACACCTTCGCCGCACTGCTTAACAGTAACTGGCCGGTTTGAGTAAACAGCACAGGTTGGCTCTTACGAACAAACAAGGGCTGCCCCAAGCGCCGCTCCAGCTCAGCCAACTGATGCGACAACGCCGATTGGGTTATACACAGCTGCTCAGCTGCGCTCTGCACGGTGCCTTGCTCTGCAATCGCCTGAACGGCCTTTAAATGCTTAATCTCAATCATTATGAATTTTCTTCATCTGCACCGCGCCATTTTTTCATTTGTCAGCAACAGCATAATCACAAACAATGGACGTATCAACATCTAGATGTCTAAACAGGAGAATGAGATGCTAACACACAACCTGGGATTCCCCCGTATTGGTCGCAAGCGTGAATTAAAAAAGGCGTTAGAAGCTTACTGGCAAGGTGAGATAAGCCAACAGCAGCTGCTGCAAACCGGTAGCACGTTACGCCAGCAAAACTGGCAACTGCAGGCAGATGCCGGCATCGACCTGGTGCCGGTGGGTGATTTTGCCTGGTATGATCATGTGCTGGCGACTTCCTTGCTACTTGGAGTAGTGCCTGAGCGCCACCGCAGTGATACCGATACAGTAGATCTGAATACGTTGTTCCGGATAGCCCGAGGCCGGGCTGCCAAAGGCAAACCGGCAGCCGCCAGCGATATGACCAAATGGTTTAATACCAATTATCACTATATAGTGCCGGAGTTTGCCGAAGACCAGGCATTTGTACTGACAGACGATTTCTGGTTCGAGCAGATTGCCCAAGCGCAGCAAGCCGGGGTCAACGCCAAGCCGGTATTGCTGGGGCCTTTGAGTTACCTGTACTTAGGAAAAAGTGTCACTGGCCAGCACAAATTAGCCCTGCTGCCGCAGCTGCTACAGGCTTACCAGCACATTTTCGATAAACTCAATACCATGGGTATCAGTTGGCTGCAAATTGATGAGCCGATATTAGTGCTGGAACTGGACGAGAGCTGGTGTCAGGCACTTGCCGCCGGCTACCGCCAACTGCAAAAAGGCCAGCTGAAATTGCTGCTGGCCAGCTACTTTGGTGAGATTAATCACCAGTTGCCATTACTGGCCAGTCTGCCACTGGACGGCCTGCATCTTGACCTGGTTGCCGACAGCAGCGATATTGCGGCGCTTGATCAGGCGCTGCCACCGCACTGGGTGCTATCTGCCGGGGTAATTAATGGCCGCAACGTCTGGCGCAGTGATTTAACGGCGCTGTACCGGCAGTTGGCACCGGTGTACCAGCAACGGGCTGACAAGCTCTGGCTGGCGCCATCGTGCTCACTACTGCACTGCCCGGTCGATCTGGAACTGGAAACCGCGCTGGACAGTGAATGCCGCAGCTGGTTTGCCTTTGCCAAACAAAAGTGTCAGGAGCTGGCCCTGCTAAAACAGGCGCTGCAAACTAATGATCTGAGTCAGATTGAGCAATACAGCCTGCCGGTTAAAGCACGTGCGCAGTCGGCCAGGGTAAATAACCCAGTCGTGCAACACGCTGTTACCAAGCTGAAAACTACCACAACAGATCGTCGCGAACCTTTCGCGGTGCGCCAGCAGGCCCAGCGGGCCCATTTTAAACTGCCGCTGTTGCCTACCACGACGATTGGCTCTTTTCCGCAAACGGCAGATATCCGTCAATGCCGCTTAGCTGTTAAAACCGGTAAGATTGATAAAACCCGCTACCAGCAGCTTATTCAGCAGCATATTCAGCTGGCAATTGCCGAGCAGGAGCAGATTGGGCTGGATGTGCTGGTACATGGTGAGGCCGAACGCAATGACATGGTGGAATACTTTGGCGAATTACTGGACGGCTTTGTGTTTAGCCAGTTTGGCTGGGTGCAAAGTTATGGCTCGCGCTGTGTTAAACCGCCGATTATTATTGGGGATATCAGTCGGCCGCAGCCGATGACCGTCGAGTGGAGTCGCTATGCCCAGTCGCTGACCAGTAAACCGGTGAAAGGCATGCTGACCGGGCCGGTGACCATTTTAGGCTGGTCTTTTCCGCGCGATGATATCAGCCGCCAGGATATTGCGCTGCAACTTAGCCTGGCATTAGCAGCAGAAGTACAGGACTTGCAAGCGGCGGGCATTGATATTATTCAAATAGATGAGCCGGCATTTCGTGAAGGCTTACCGCTGAAACACAGCCAGTGGCAACCTTACCTGGACTGGGCAGTCGCCGCCTTTAAGTTGTGCTGCCACAACGTACGCGCTAGCACCCAAATTCACACTCATATGTGCTACAGCGAGTTTAATGACATTATCGAAGCCATCGCTGCGCTGGATGCCGATGTGATTACTATTGAAACCTCGCGCTCCAATATGGAATTGCTCAGTGCTTTTGAGCACTTTGCTTATCCAAATGAAATTGGCCCTGGCGTGTATGACATTCACTCACCAAATGTACCAACCGTCAGCTGGATAAAACAGCTGGTCGAACAGGCCGCCACTAAAATTCCGGCCGAACGGTTGTGGGTAAACCCGGACTGCGGTTTAAAAACCCGCGGCTGGAATGAAACCCGCTCTGCGCTGGTTAATATGGTGAAAGCCTGCAAACAACTGCGCAGCGAATTGCTGTAACGGATGATTTGTAGCAAAAATAAGGTAACGGCTTAGCATAAAAAACAGCCAGAGTGCAGCACTGCGTTCTGGCCGTTTTCAGTAACAACGTTTAGCGTACCGGTAGCACAAAACTATCAAACATCCGGTCAATTTCTTCCTGATTTCTCAGCAAATTCGCCCGCTCAACCACATCTTTGGTCAGATGCGGGGCAAAACGTTCGATAAAGTCATACATGTAGGTGCGTAAAAAGGCTCCCTTGCGAAAACCGATTTTAGTGGTAGAGGCTTCAAACAAATGGCTGGCATCTAAGGCTACCAGATCTTTGTCTAATTGCGGGTCAATCGCCATAGAAGCAATTACCCCAACGCCCAGCCCCAGCCTGACATAGGTTTTCAACACATCAGCATCGGTCGCGGTAAAGACTATCCGGGGCTCCAGCCCTTTGGCACCAAAAGCTCGATCCAGCTCTGAGCGGCCGGTAAAGCCAAATACGTAGGTTACGATAGGATGTTGCGCCACATCTTCTACCGCAATTTTCCGGCCTAACTGCGCCAGCGGATGGTCCTGGCGCACAATAACACTGCGGTTCCAGTGGTAGCAGGGCAACATCACTAAATCACTATATAAATGCAGGGCTTCGGTGGCAATAGCAAAATCGGCCTCACCACGCGAGGCCGCTTCGGAGATTTGCTGCGGCGAGCCCTGATGCATATGCAGTGATACTTTGGGGTATTTCTGCATAAAGCCACTGATCACCGGTGGCAAAGCGTAACGCGCCTGCGTATGGGTGGTAGCGATGTTAAGTTTCCCCTGATCTGGCAAGGTATGTTCTTTGGCAACAGCCTTGATGCTTTCTACCTTAGCCAGAATTTGCTGGGCGATTTCAATCACATCACGCCCGGCAGGGGTAACATGAGTCAAATGTTTGCCACTGCGGCCAAACACCTGGATCCCTAATTCGTCTTCTAACATGCGAACCTGTTTACTGATCCCAGGTTGCGAGGTATAAAGGCTTTCTGCCGTTGCCGACACATTTAAGTTATGATTAAGCACCTCAACAATGTAGCGCAATTGCTGTAATTTCATCTGGCCCAGGTCCGGTAAAGAATGATCACCGTTCAATATACCCGTCTTGTCAGATATTCCAACTAATTTTTATAACAGACGATGCTATAACTATTAGTAGCAAAAAACAGTTAACAACTCACTGACCGCTGTCATAGTCAGTTCCGGGGAACCCTTATGTCTGCATCAACAGAAATTGATTTTGCCACTGTGCTGGCCTGCAGTGTGCACGATATGAAGAATTCGCTCTGCATGCTTATTCAGTCGGCGGAGTTAATTCAGGCCGAAGGTAATAAATTGTCCAGTGATGCCAGGGACGAGTTGGCACGTTTGCATTATGAAGCCAATCGGCTTAACTCTAATTTATTGCAACTGTTGTCACTGTATCGATTAGAACGAGAGCAACTGCCCATTCAGATTGATCAGCACTTTTTAGCCGAGATTTTCGAAGAGCTGTTGCTGAAAAACCAGTATTTCGCCGCGCAGCGTGGTATTGAGGTGCGGGTGGAAGTTGATGAGAACTTAAGCTGGTTTTTCGACCGGGATTTGGTGTTAAACATGCTGAACGATGCCATAGCCAATGCGCTACGCTACAGTAACAAGCGCATTTCCCTTAGTGCCTGGGTGGTGGCCGATACCCTGCAAATCAGCGTGGCCGACGATGGCCCGGGCTTTCCTGACTTTATGTTACAAGACGCCAGCCCTGATATGAATAAACTTAATTTAAAGCATGGCCACACCGGACTTGGAATATTTTTTGCAAAACTGATTGCCAAGGCGCATCGAAATAAAAACCTGCGCGGTAAAGTGTGTCTGGAAAATGGCGGAGTACATAACGGTGGCGTTTTTAGCCTGAGTTTGCCCTGATGTGCAGAAAACTGTTCATTATTGCCAATTCAGATTACTATCATTTATAAACGCAAAGTCGATCAGAGGTCTGCATGCTTTTACCCATTATCATCTCGCTAATTATAGCTTTGGTGATTATTGCTGTTATCGTCAATGTCGTGCAACAACATAAAGAGCGGATAGCCAGCCTGAAGCGGGCAGAATTTACCAAATTACGTCATTTACTCGACGATACTGAAGATATGCTGGTCAATAGTGCTAATGTGCCTTTAACACCGATTATTGGCAATATGCTGTTAAAGCGCACCGCATTTGCATTGCGGGCTATGGTGGAGTTAGACCCTACAGCCCGGGATTTAAAGCAGCGGCTGCACGAAACCGAAAACCGCCTGAAAGAGCCGCTAAATCCCGATGCCGCCAGCAATGACAACCTCACCCTACCCGACAACGATCAGCAACTGATTGCCTTAATTCGTGGCATCAAAAAGCTGCGTACGACTTTACGAAGTGAGCACGCCCGCGGCAATATCGAGACCGCGGCGGTGATTGCTGAAGACAAACGTTTAGAGGTGCTGCAATTACGGATCAATGTCGAAAGTCAGATTAAAAGGGGCAAGCAAGCCCGCAGCAACAATATGCTGGGTTCAGCCCGGCAGTATTTTGAAAAAGCACTCACCTCACTCACTAATACCAGCCATCAGGATGAGTATGTAGTAAGCAGGAAAGCTGAGGTAATCCAAACTCTGGAAGATATTGCCACTGAACTGAAAGCAGGCAATTTAAGGGACAGAGAGAAAAAAGAAGAAAAAGAAAACAAAGATATCGACGAGTTATTTGCACCAAAACGTAAATGGTAAGATACCACGCTTAATAACAACAAAGGCACCTGCGGGTGCCTTTGTTGTTTACGTCTCTGAACGGGCTAGCCGGTTGCCGGTTTATCTTTACTGGCTACAACCCATTTGCCGTTCTCATACCAGGCGGCCCAACCGGTGGCTTTACCGTCTTTTTCTGTCATGACATATTGCTGTTTGGTTTTACGGCTCCAGCGCACAATACTGGGGTTACCCTCTTTATCTTTTACTGGCGCATCGGCCAGATAATAGAATTTAGGCGAAATCCGTTCACGAAACGCCTTTAATTCACTGACCAATGGCGCGCGGGTTTCCCGCGATTTAGGGAAGGTTGAAGCAGCCATAAATAAGCCGGCAGCACCATCACGCAACACAAAATAGGCCTCAGATTTTTCGCATTTCAGCTCAGGCAAATGCACCGGATCTTCTTTTGGTGGTGCGGCTTCACCGCTACGTAACAGCTTACGGGTATTTTTGCATTCACTGTTGGTACAGCCAAAATACTTACCAAAACGACCAGACTTTAACTGCATATCACTGCCGCATTTGTCACATTCAAGCAGCGGGCCGTCATAACCTTTAATTTTGAAATTACCGGCTTCCAGCTCGTACCCATCGCATTGAGGGTTATTACCACACACGTGCAGTTTACGCTGCTCATCAATCAAGTAGCTATCCATTGCTGTGCCACATTTGCCACAGCGCTTTTTCTGGCGTAGCGCTTCGGTTTCCAGCTCTTCATCGTCAGCCACCTTGATGGCTTCATCACCGGGCAGCAAATTAAGGGTAGTGGTACAACGCTCCTTTGGTGGCAGATTGTAGCCCGAGCAGCCCAGAAACACCCCGGTAGACGCAGTACGAATACCCATAGGACGGCCACAGCTGGGGCAGACGATATCGGTCAGCACAAACTGGTTAGCTCGCATACCACCTTGCTCAGGGTCATTTTCTGCGGTTTTTAATTTCTGGTAAAATTCGCCATAGAAATTATCCAGTTCTTTGCGCCACTGCGCCTGGCCATTGGCAATATCATCCAGCTTCAGTTCCATATTGGCGGTAAAATCGTAGTTCATCAGATCGTTAAAATTCTCAACTAATCTGTCAGTCACAATTTCACCCATTTTCTCGGCATAGAAACGTTTATTTTCTACCCGCACATAGCCACGATCCTGAATGGTTGAAATAATCGATGCGTAAGTAGACGGTCGGCCGATGCCCCGTTTTTCCAGCTCTTTTACCAAACTGGCTTCACTAAACCGCGCGGTGGGTTTAGTGAAATGCTGGGCACTGTGAAGTTGCTGCAGTTGTAATATTTCGCCCGGCTTAACATCAGGTAGCAGGCTGTCTTCTTCATCTTTGCGTTTTACCGCTGGTTGCACCCGGGTCCAACCATCAAAACGCAACACCCTGCCTTTGGCTTTTAATTCAAAATCGGCAGCCTGCACAATAATATTGCTGACATCATACTGCGCTGGAGGCATTTGACAGGCCACAAACTGGCGCCAGATAAGCTCATATAACTTGCGCGCATCAGCTTCCATCTCGCCGAGACTGCTGGCCAGCACATTGACATCTGACGGGCGTATCGCCTCGTGCGCTTCCTGAGCATTTGCTTTGCTGCCATAGCTCAGCGGCTGCTCCGGCAAATACTGCTTACCAAACTGGGCACTGATATAATCGCGACAGGCACTGACGGCATCGCTACTTAAATTGGTTGAATCGGTACGCATATAAGTAATATGGCCGGCTTCATACAAGCGCTGCGCCAGCATCATGGTTTTTTTCACACCATAGCCCATGCGGGTGCTGGCCGCTTGCTGCAAGGTTGAGGTAATAAAAGGTGCCTGAGGTTTGCTGCTGCTGGGTTTATCTTCGCGCTCCAGTACCTTGTATGCCGCGCTATTTAACACCGCCAGTGCCGTATCAGCTTCGGCTTTATTAACCGGCTTAAAGGCTTTACCCTGCTGTTTAGTGACATCCAGTTGCAACGCCTGCTTAGCAGCAGTGAATGTGTCAGCAGCAACGGTCCAGTATTCTTCAGGCACAAAGGCTTTGATCTCGCGCTCACGCTCAACCACCAGGCGCACGGCAACCGATTGCACCCTGCCAGCAGACAAGCCTCGGGCGACCTTTTTCCAAAGCAAAGGCGACACCATAAACCCCACGACCCGGTCCAGAAACCGGCGCGCTTGCTGGGCATTCACCCGGTCGACGTTAACATCACCCGGCTCTTCAAAAGCGCTTTGAATGGCATTTTTAGTAATTTCGTTAAACACCACCCGCTTAAAACGAGCCGGTTCGCCGCCAATAATTTGCTGTAAATGCCAGGCAATCGCTTCTCCTTCGCGATCCAAATCCGTTGCCAGATAAATAGTATCGGCTTTGTCAGCTAACGCTTTGAGTTCCTTCACCACCTTTTCTTTGCCTGGCAAAATCTCGTAACGGGCTTTCCAGCCATGCGCCGGGTCTATGCCCATCCGGTCAACCAGCGCTTTGTAATCCTTTTCTTCTTTACTCAGGCTTTTATCAGTAGTGCGGGCTTTATCCTTACTGCTGCTGGTGGGCAGATCACGGATATGGCCAACGCTGGATTTAACGACATAATCGTTTCCTAAATATTTATTGATTGTCTTTGCTTTTGCCGGTGATTCGACTATTACCAGTGATTTCGCCATCTTAAAACCTGAATTCCCTAACTGTGACTGCCTTTTGGCCGCCCTTTTTTAACATATATCCGCAAACCGCAGTTGTGACAAGTGAATAAACTCATTATTATGCAATCCGGGCTATTTTACAGGCCCAACGGCTATTTGATAGCCAACTCCTAAATGAAGCATAAAAAAATAAGCGGCCGCAATAATAATAAAAACAGTGCCCCTTCCAACAGAAGGATATAAAGCAAAATGAAGTACTTTGAAGCAAATTTCGATGGTCTGGTAGGACCAACCCATAACTATGCCGGTTTATCAGTCGGCAATGTTGCCTCTTTATCTAACGCTAACAATACTTCCAGCCCAAAACAAGCGGCGAAGCAAGGTTTGCAAAAAATGAAAGCCTTACACGACTTAGGTTTAGTGCAAGGCGTACTGGCTCCGCAAGAGCGTCCTGATGTCTATACCCTACGCCGGCTCGGCTTTACTGGTTCAGACAGCGATATTATTGCCAAAGCGGCAAAACAGGCCCCGGCAGTGTTTCGCGCGGTGTGTTCTGCATCCAGTATGTGGACGGCAAATGCCGCAACCATTTCACCCAGTGCCGATACCAGCGACAACAAGGTGCACTTTACACCGGCAAATTTAACCAATAAATTTCATCGCTCGCTGGAACCACAAACTACCGGCAGAATATTACAGGCGATGTTTGCTGATCCGGCGCACTTTGCACATCATCAGCATTTGCCTGACAACGATCACTTTGGCGACGAAGGTGCAGCGAATCATACCAGATTATGCAGTGCCTACGGCAAAAAAGGTGTGGAGTTGTTTGTGTTTGGTCGTTATGCGTTCGATCAAAGCAAACCGGCACCTAAGCGCTTTCCGGCACGGCACACACTGGAAGCCTGTGAGGCGGTAGCGCGCTTACATGGCTTAAGTAATGACCATGTGGTGTACATGCAACAAAACCCTGAGGTGATTGATCAGGGCGTGTTTCACAACGATGTGATTGCCGTGGGTAACCAGAATGTGTTGTTTTACCACCAGCAAGCCTTTGTTGACACCCAGAGTAAACTGGATGAGCTAAAGCGTAAATTTGGCAACGACAGCGAGTTATTCCTGATAGAGGTGAATGATAACGAGGTGTCGGTGCAAGAAGCTATTAACACCTACTTATTTAACACCCAGGTGATTACCCTTGCCAATGGCGAGATGGCGATTATTGCGCCAACTGAATGTCAGGATAATCCGGCAGTACACCGTTACCTGAGCGAACTAACCAGTCGCGGTACGCCGATTAAACAGGTGCATTATTATGATGTAAAACAAAGCATGCGTAATGGTGGCGGCCCGGCGTGTTTAAGGCTGCGGGTGGCATTAAGTGAGCAGGAGCGACAGGCGGTAAACCCGCACGTGCTGATGAACGACCAACTGTTTGCTACGTTAAACAGCTGGGTAGACAAGCACTATCGCGATCAAATCTCTGAAGCCGATTTAGCCGATCCGCAACTGCTAAAAGAATCCCGGGCCGCGCTGGATGAGCTAACCCAGATTTTAAACTTAGGTTCTGTGTATCAGTTTCAGCGGTAAATAAAAAAACAGTATAAAAAAAGGGGAGCTTATTAAGCTCCCCTTTTTATGTCTGAGGTTTAACCTGGCACTGAGCAATTCTGAACAACCCCGAATGGGTTGCTTGCAGGTTGCGAGGTCTCGGTGGTTAAATCATCCGCAGCGGTTGGCAGTGAATACTCTCTGAAACTAATGTTCTCAGTTCCAGAAGCAAAACCTGATACCTGCATCCGCACATCCAACCAGCTACCTACGTCTTGCGGATAGGTTATTTCAAAGCTGGCGATACCATTGGTATCCGACGTAACCAGGCCCGGTGCCACTACAAAATTACCCGGAGTCAGCTGACCATCGCCGTTAATATCTTCACCATCGTCCAGGATACCATTGAAGTTCGCATCTTCTGATATACAGTTTATTGGCGCGACCCTGCCCTCTGGAGGCAAGGTACCTGAAGTTATCCAATTCTTGAAGGCTGCAGGCGCAGCAGGAAATGGAACCCAATACCCCTTACGATAATTAATAGAGGTAACCGCAACATTTAACTGCTGACCGGCTACGGCATTGCCAGAGCTATCAGTAACAATAATCGAAAACTCTTTAGCATAGGTGCTGGCGCTTGGTTTAGTAATCACGTTACCGGTACCAAAACGGAAAAATAACGTGCGCTGACCCACTGCTATATCGGTACTGTCAAAAATATTGTTATTGGTTTGCAAACTGGCTCTGATCACCAGATTTTCACCATTAATGCCAGCTCCCGTTGTCGCATCTGCAGTAAACACCGTAGATGCCACCCCCTGCGAATTGGTAATGGCAGTACCCGTACTAATAGTGCCACCTGCTGAATTATCCAGTGAAAATACGATAGTCTCATTTTTAACCGGATTGTTGTTGATATCACGCACTATTGCCCTGATAGCACTGGACTCGCCAACGCCAACTTGTGCAGGAAATGCCTGGGCTTCAATTTTGGTCGGATTAACCGCAACAAACTCAACTACTTTCTTAGCACTAACAGCATTTTCACCGTCACCCCCTACGGCGCTGATTGTCGCCAGCCCGGCAAACTGCGAGCGGATGAAAGCACTCGCCTTACCCTGCGCGTTGGTAAAGCCGGTTGACGTTACGCTGCTTGCCAGGTTAGCCGCAGAGTTAGCGATGACACCACGGGTGGTATTGAATGTAACTTCGGACGGTGCAGGTGGGGCGTTATTTACTTTCCACTCTACTTCGACTTGCTGCGCAGTATTTAACGGCACTTCCTGCACTGGCTCTCCAGTGCGCGGCACACCATTACCGTCAACCAATGTTGAAAATGCGAACTCATCGGCACTGATGTTGATAGTCTTGCTGTTAGTTACACCTAAAGCGGTTACCGATAAGGTATCAATACCACTGTTAGTAGCAGTGTAAGTCAGGCTCGCTTTACCTGCACTTCCTGCGGTAACAGGACTGGTAACGCTAAGCGTATTACCCAGTGCTGACGACACTTCAATTACCGTACCTTGTATACCGATACCATTTGCATCTGTCAGGAACAAATCAATGGTGGAAGTATCCGCCAACACCACAGAATTCGGTGCAGCAATTTCGATGCTGGTGCCAACGACGGCTACCGTTAGTTGCGAACTCTGCTGCTGAACCCGGGCAGTCACAACAACATCACGATTAGTTTTATTCGTCTGCGATGTCAGGGTCGCTTTGGCAACACCGTTGGCTGCGGTGACACTGTCAAGCTGCACCAACTCACCAGAATCTGTGGCGAAGGTTACCGGAATGTCGGCTAACACCACGTTATTAGTGTCACGCACCAGTGCAGTAAGCTCTATTTTGCTGGATGCGCCAGTGCCAAGCTGCAACGTATCGGCAATCAGTGACACTGAGCCAATAGTAATATCAACCTGATCCCCACCATCGCCAGCAGAATTAAATACGGCCGTAGCAGAGGTTTCGCCAAAAGCAGCGCTCACCTGGCCAGCGCCAGAGCGATTACCGACATTCAGGGTAATTATTGCCACACCATTGGCATTGGTCGCAGCAGCGCCAGAATCATTGCCAAGACTGGCTAAATTCTCACCAGAGACATCAAAACTAATCAACTGATTAGCTACATTGCCGTTATTGGTGGCGGTTAAAGTTGCGGTCACGGTTAACGGTGTCGCCTGCGACAAGTTAGTTGACTCAGTGCCAGCCGCATTGGTTAAGGTCAGTGCCAGCGTAAACACTGGCGTGTTACCACCTGTACCGCCGCCATCGCCGCCACCGCCCAAGGTACCGCCGCCGCCGCAAGCGGCCAGCGATGTAATCATTAATGCAACCAGTAGTTGCCGGATGTTTCGCATGAAAACTCTCCCTAGCTGTTTTTTATATATAGTTTTTGTTAATTGCATCTTAAACCATTAATTATCACTACGTCACAGCAATTTTCAAAAAAATTTTTGTCTACCCTGCCCAACGGCGCTGCAAACTGATAGTCTTAACGATATTCCACACTGATATATCACAAAAAAATGAGTAATAATAAAAAAATGGGGCTTACCGCCCGTATCGTTGTTGGTATGGCTGCCGGCATCTTAGTTGGCTTCTTATTTAAAGCCATTCTGTCTGGCCAGGACGAACGGGAACTGGTATTTTTTGGCTTATCGATACCACTCAAAGCCTTATTTGTAGATGGCGTTTTTCATGTTGGTGGTGAAATTTTTATTGCCAGCTTAAAGATGCTGGTCGTGCCACTGGTATTTGTTTCTCTGGTTTGCGGCACCTGCTCATTGTCTGACACGTCCAGTCTGGGTCGGCTGGGCGGTAAAACGATTGGCCTGTATCTTATTACCACCGCTGTGGCGATTAGCCTGGCGATGACTGCAGCATTGCTGATTGGCCCGGGTAAAGGGGTAGATATGCAATCTGCTGCCCGCTTTGATGTATCAGAGGCCCCGTCGCTGGCTCAGGTGTTCATTAACATCTTTCCGAGTAACCCTATTGCATCAATGGCCCAGGGTAACATGCTGCAGATTATCGTATTTGCCGTTTTATTTGGCCTGGCCATGGCATTGAGTGGTAAACCAGGCGAGCGCCTGGCTGCCGTTTTTACGGACCTTAGCGACGTTATTATGAAGCTGGTAACTATTCTGATGAACTTAGCCCCATATGGGGTGTTTTTTCTGATGGCAAAACTCTTTACTACACTCGGTTTTGAAACCATTGCCAGCCTGGCAAAGTATTTTGGGGTAGTGTTAACGGTATTAATTTTCCATGGTCTGGTCAGTTACAGCGTCATCTTAAAACTACTTACCGGCTTAAACCCTCTGATATTTCTGCGTAAAATGCGCGACGCAGCATTGTTTGGCTTTAGCACCTCCAGCAGTAACGCCACTATGCCCGTCACTATGGAAACCGTCACCAAAAAGCTGGGGGTTAAAAATAGCGTAGCGTCTTTTACTGTGCCTCTTGGTGCCACCATAAATATGGATGGCACCGCCATTATGCAGGGCGTGGCCACTATATTTATTGCTCAGGTATTTTTAGTAGACCTGACCATGGGGGATTACCTGATGGTTATCCTGACAGCGACGCTGGCCTCAATAGGTACAGCTGGTGTGCCGGGTGTAGGGTTGATTATGCTGGCAATGGTGCTGCAGCAGGTTGGCTTACCGGTTGAGGGTATCGCGCTGATTATTGGTGTTGACAGGCTGCTGGACATGACCCGCACTGCGGTAAATGTGACCGGTGATGCGATGGTGTCTTGTATTGTTGGTAAAAGTGAACAGCAATTTGACCAGGCGGTGTTTGATGATGCTAACGCTGGCGTCAAAGACGAAAGCGTCGATTTCCATCATCTACGTTAAAGCATCTGAAAATAACAACAGGCTGAATTTGCCTGTTGTTACTTTTTAACGCCCTTACTTAGCGCTGCCAATACTGCTGCGTCAGCTTTTGCCACCAAAGTGATAAAACATTAGCGGAACCCATCCCCACCTTTTCTGCCAACCCCTTTTTCAGCTGATATTTCACTGCAAATAAACGATGGCTTGTCATTTTATCCAGCAGATAGTCATCACTGGTCTGGATCTGGTCAACCAACTGTAAATCTAATGCCTGATAGCCAAACCAGTGCTCCCCTGTTGCCACCCGGGCCATGTCCAGCTGTGGCCGGTGTTGCTGGACAAAGGTTTTAAACAAACCATGGGTTTCTTCCAGTTCCTGCTGAAACTTCTGCCGGCCTTTGTCAGTATTTTCACCAAACAGGGTTACGGTGCGTTTAAACTCCCCTGCGGTAAACTGTTCAAAGTCGACATGATTTTTCTGTAATAACTTATGAAAGTTTGGTAACTGAGCAATCACCCCAATTGACCCCAGAATGGCGAATGGCGCAGCCAGAATTTTGTTGCCAATACAGGCCATCATATAGCCGCCACTGGCCGCGACCTTGTCTACCGCTACCGTCAACGAGATACCCCTGGCACGGATCCGGTCCAGCTGTGATGCGGCTAAACCATAACCGTGTACTACCCCACCGCCACTCTCCAAACGCAACAGCACTTCATCCTCGGGTTTGGCAATAGCCAGCAATGCCGACACTTCCTCGCGCAGCGATTCCGTCTCCCGGGCGTCCATAGAGCCATTAAATTCCACCACAAATAAACAAGGCTGCGCGTGAGCCTGTTGCTTTTGCCCCTTTTGCAGGCCCTTTTGCCACTGCTTAAACCCTTTCTTGTCCAGTAAGCTTTGCTGCAACGCTGTGGTCTGTTGCTGGTAATATTTACTGAGATCGGTAAATTCCAGCTGACCTTTTTTTGCTTTTGGTTTATGACTGGCACTGACGACAATGCCAACCACCAAGGCTATCGCAAACACTACCGTTGCGGCTTTTGCCAGAAACATGCCGTATTCCATTAAAAATGCCAAAATAACGCTCCTGTTTTGTTGAATAAACTTATTCTATCGGGATTTACAAAAAGAAAAAGCCCGGCGTAGAGTACGCCGGGCTTTTTACCAAAACAGATTATAGGGGACTTAGTTGCCGCCAGCTAACACTGTCGGGTTTGCAACCACTACACTTTGACCGCCGCTTGAGAAGAAGGTCACGCTTTGAGTTTGCATTTCAACCGTGGCCGCACCGCTGGCTGCCGGACTTAAAATGGAACCGTGATCACCTGCCGTAAAGCGGGCAATCGCGTTGCTTCCATTTAAATTAATACCACCTGCACTGGCAGGAATACTGGCCGCACCTAACAAACGAGCCAATGGTTCGGTACCCGCCAATGGCATTTTGCCTGCCGCCAGTGCCACAAAGGGGTTGAAGTAGCCATTTGGAATAACTTGATCAGGTAAGCTGCTGGCGCCATCGCCTACCACTTCAATCATGTACACCGGTGTTTCACTATTTACCAATCGCTCTGCGTAATTATTTGGGTCACCAGCATCGGTTACCGTTTGTGCAGCAAAAGCAAACTGGTTCAGCGTCGCGGCCACGCGTTGCTGTTGAGCAGCATTTGCTGGCTCCATCAGGGTAATTAAGTAGTCATTTACCACCGGCGCAGCGCAGGCAGGGTAAGTTGCTGCAGTCTCTGCACTTGGTATACCGCAATTGGTGTTCGTGGCCACATAAGTCACAAAGTGGCTGGTTAACTCACCACCGGCGCCCAGCATAACACTGGCTTTAATCAGCGGGCCAAACGCAGCAGAATCGAGCAGGAAATTAGCCACTGCGCCACCAGGCATCGCCAGCGTAGCTGATTCAACACGATACAGTGCATCAAGTTGTGCTACACCAGTACTGGTATTTGCCAAGGCCACCATAGAGGTACCGGTAATGCCCCCTAAAGAATGACCTAAAAACTGCACCCGGCTGGTATCTAAATCGACCCCTTGAGCAAAGTTAAGGGCTAAGCGCAGGGCCAGCATATCAGCAATACTCTGCCGTAAGTTATCGCGGGTAACCAATAAGTTGCTCAGGTTCATATAAACCGTGGCATTGCCACCACTGGCATTGAATGGTCCAAAACCACGATCACCATGTAACGGATGATCAATCGCTACCGTGGCAAAACCCTGTGATGCCAACGTGCCGGTTATCGCCAGCATATCGGAACGACGAGAAGTAATACCGTGCTGTAAAATAACAATCGGCCAGCCTGCTGCAGGCATCGGAATGACGTTAGCATCGGGTACTGTCATCTGCACATCGACAGCTTGATAACCATTAATTTTTGGAATCGTATTAAATTTAGTTAAATGACGGGCAGCATCAACCCCCAAATCACGCAATGCGCCACCGCTGAATGCCTGGCAAGCACCGTCATTTTCAGATACTGGCGTTTCTGGCTTCATTGCCGGTGGCAGCGCCGCAATAATAGCACCACTATCACACCGCGCCATCCAGCGGGTATTTAACGGTGCCATTGGGTTTGCTTCTGTCGGCGTGCCCAGGTAATAAGGCAGCGTTAAGGTGCCAGTATAGTAACGGGTAATCGCAAACGCCGGATTCGCTGCAAATGCAGGATTTAACTGCGATACGGTTAAACCAGTGTTATTCACTACCAGCGGCGATGGGCCATAACCAGTTGGGGTAGGTGACGCCATTAATTGCTTCAAAGTTGACAGCACCACACCGGTTGACTGGGTAGTCATAGCGGCGGTGTAAATAATGTTATCTTTATTCAGGCCTTCATCCCGCACCATAACATTTTCAAAACTGTTAATAACACCCTGCAACGCACGTTGGGAATCTGACGCCAGTGGCAAGGTAGTAATGTCTTGTTTTACCAGCTCATAGGTCGTAGATGGCTTAACAGCTTGACCATTGCTGTCCCGTAATACATTAGTCAGGGCCAGCAAATAAGTGGTGGCGCTTTCCAGGGGTTTTAAAGGGATAACGGCGACGCTGTTACCACGACCCGCCGTGACAAAGTCCTGGCCAAACACCAGCTCTTTGACAATTTGACAGGCTGCGCCACGAGGAACTTCAGTACAAGCTGCTTCAGGTGACATCGGGTCACCC
This sequence comes from Arsukibacterium ikkense, assembly GCF_000987775.1. Lineage (GTDB taxonomy): Bacteria > Pseudomonadota > Gammaproteobacteria > Enterobacterales > Alteromonadaceae > Alishewanella > Alishewanella ikkense. Next base: position 19,728 of record NZ_LAHO01000021.1, on the reverse strand, counting down.
ATCAGGGCTTTAAAGACCCGCACTGCACCAGGCGTCTGCGCCGTATCCATATTCAGGCCAACACCCGTTGCAAAACTCAGTTCAATCGCAAACGGGTTTTGGGTAGACCAGCCATCCAATGCCCCAAGCGCTGTTTGAGGGTTGGTATAATCTGGGTTGGCACCACTATCCAGCGTTAAGGTGCCATCAGTTGTGCCTTGAAACAATAAATCATTTGGCACGGAAACCCGACCCGCGCTTGGATCAAATATCACTCTGGATGCCGGTGCGACCGGCCCCTGTTCTGCCACTTCTTGTTTGATGTCTTCTAGTGAATCACCACAACCAGCCAGGCCGACCGCCGCCGCAACAGCGATGCTAATAGCAAGCTTTTTCATATGTTCTCCCCGTCCTTAACGCCTATTTTTTTATTGCAAAGCAAAACCTTGCTTCGCTTATTACGAATTCTTTTGGGTATAAAGTGGCTGCCCCTGTTGAACAGCTACGACCAGTTAAAGTTAACTCAAAGTGTGACAGATCGCTAGCGTAAAAATACAGTTGGCAGCAAGAAAGATGCAAAATAGTTGTTTTAGGCGTATGCTTGCGCCGTTTTTTCGCGCTAACAGGTTAAATTTTATGTATAACTACACCGCGCCTGCAGGGGCCCTACACGACAAAGTTATTTTAGTGACCGGCGCCGGTGACGGCATAGGCCGTTGCGCAGCATTAACATATGCCAGCTATGGCGCCACCGTGATCTTACTGGGAAAAACGGTTAAAAAACTGGAAGCAGTTTACGACGAAATTATTGCCGCCGGTGGTGCTGAGCCTGCTATTATTCCGTTAGATTTAAAAGGCGCAACGGCGTCGCACTATAAAGATATGGCAACTACCATCAGCAGTGAATTCGGTAAACTTGATGGCGTTCTACACAACGCCGGTTTACTGGGTGTGCTAAGCCCGTTCGAGCACATTAATCTGGCCAGCTGGCACGACATTATGCAAATCAATGTTACCGGCGCTATGCTGATGACTCAGGCTTTACTCCCCGTACTTAAACAAGCCCCCGCTGCGTCCATTATTTTCACCTCGTCGGGCGTCGGCCGCACGGGTAAAGCCTATTGGGGCCCTTATGCGGTATCTAAATTTGCCACCGAGGGTTTAATGCAAGTGATGGCAGATGAATTTGCCGGTAGCAGCATCCGGGTAAACTGCATTAACCCGGGAGCCACCCGCACAGCAATGCGCGCCAAAGCATATCCGGGCGAAGACCCAATGCGCTTAAAAACACCTGCTGAGTTAATGTGGCTTTATTTGTATTTAATGGCCGATGCCAGTATTGATGTCAATGGTCAGTCGCTGGATGCTCAGCCAAAATAGCCGGTTACCACACAGAACATGCAGCGAAAAAAACCGGCAGTTTTGCCGGTTTTTTTTTCACTATAACGAATATTAGCGTTTTTCCAGAATTTCGCCGCCATTCGCTGCAGCCCACTCATTCCAGATAGTCACTTTTGCATTAAAATTCTCTACCGCTTGCACCGTAGCTTCCGCAATTAGCTTATCAATATCTTTGGCAAACTTCTTATCGACCTTAGCCAATGGCACAACCTGAATACCGCGCTGTTGCAGTCCTTTCTTCATGGTATGCGTACGCAACAATTGTAACTGGCCATTTTCTACATAGAAAAACTGACTGCCTTTGTTAATCGTTTTAAACTTAGGCTTCACCGGACGCTTGCGGCCACTGCCCTCAGAGCTGTCAGCCACGACCACATCGCTGCTCTGTTTATAGCCAAGCTGCTCCAGCGTATAACCCTGTGCTTTAGCCATTTGCTCTAACTGGGCAATTAACTCAACTTCCTGCTGACGCTCAGCTAAAACACCATTAAGGGTTTCAATCACCTCTGTTAATTTAACCAGAGTTAATTCTTTAGCCGCTTTTTTCAATTCTCTTTTATCTATTAATAAAGACACAGTTTGCTCCTTTATATGAAATTCCATAAAGAATAAACAATTTACCAGATGAAATAAAGCCAACCATGATTTTAAAGTTAATATAAACAATAAAAAACTTGCTTTTATTCAGCTTCAGTTAAGAAAGACTTTAACTCGGCTGTTTTTTGCTGCATTAATTGTATATCACCTTTTGATTCTACATTTAATCTTACAACATTTTCTGTATTGGAAACGCGAACATTGAAGCGCCAATTCCCGAAACTCATACTAAGACCATCAATATCATCCGTCGCCAACGCCATTGATGCGTAATGCTCTGCTAATTTAGTGATAACTTTTTGCGGACTGGCAATAGAAAAGTTTATTTCACCGGACGATGGGTATTCAATGATCATCTGCTTAACTAAGTGTGACAGCCGTTTACCTGATACAGATATTAGTTCGGCTACCAGTAACCATGGGATCATGCCACTGTCACAGTATGCAAAATCCCGGAAGTAATGATGCGCACTCATCTCGCCACCATAAATTGCATCTTCGGCTCGCATCCGCTCTTTAATAAAAGCGTGTCCCGTTTTACTGCATACCGTCTGGCCTTTATGCTGCGATACGACAGCTTGCGTGTTCCAGTATAAACGTGGATCGTGGATAATTTTTTCACCTGGGTACTTTTTCAAAAATGCAGCTGCCAGCAAGCCTACGATATAATAGCCTTCAATAAACTCACCGTGCTCATCAAATAAAAAACAGCGATCAAAATCACCATCCCATGCTATGCCAAAATCAGCCTGATAATGTCTCACTGCCTCGGCTGTAGCCTGGCGGTTTTCTACCAGTAACGGGTTCGGAATACCATTAGGAAAGTTACCATCAGCCTGATGATGGATTTTAATCAGGCTGATGGGAATATTATGCTCAGCAAATGCCTGCTCCAGCGCGTCAACAACGTGTCCAGCTGCACCATTACCAGCATTAACCACCAAATTAAGCGGGGTGATGTTTGTGCCATTAATATACGTCAGTAAATGCTTAATATAGGGTGACAAAATACTATATTTTCTAAAGCTGGCACTCCCTAGTTGCCAGCCACCATCATCTGCCAGACGGCTACTTTGCTCAGTTAATCGTGCCAGCAGCGCTGGCTCAAAAGCATCAACCAGTAAGCGTTGCGCTTCGTCCCTTATCGCAAATAAACCAGAATCACCACTGATCGGCCGCGACTGAGCCCGTACCAGTTTCATACCGTTATAATCAATAGGATTATGACTGGCTGTCACTTCAATTGCGCCATCAATCGCCAGATGCTGGGCCGCAAAGTAAACTTCTTCAGTGCCCGTCAGCCCCAGATCCAGTACATTAACGCCTTCGACCAACAACCCAAGCGACAATGCCAATTTCAGCGAATCAGAGCTATGGCGTATATCACCGCCCACAGCCACCAACGCGGGTTTCAACACCCGGGCAAATGCTCTGCCAATACTATAAGCAATTTGCTCGTTCAGTTCTTCGCCCAGTTTGCCGCGGATATCGTACGCTTTAAAGCAAGTTAAACTACTCATCTCAGCCTCGGCCATATTTATCAGCAAAGCGGACAATATCATCTTCCCCTAAGTAGCTACCCGACTGTACCTCTATCAGCTCCAGCGGGATTTTTCCCGGGTTCTCCAGCGAATGCACTGCACCAATCGGAATATAGGTTGACTCGTTTTCAGTGACCATAAATTCATTGTCACCATTTCTGACTAAGGCCGTGCCGCTAACCACTACCCAGTGCTCCGCACGATGATGATGTTTTTGTACCGATAACTTTGCGCCGGGTTTAACCGTAATATGTTTTACCTGGTAGCGATTGCCCTGATCGACCGAGTCGTACTTTCCCCATGGCCGGAACACCTCGCGATGCAAATCAACTTCTGTACGGCCATAGCTTTGCAGGCGCTGCACAATATTTTTTACTTGCTGGATATCATCTTTATTGGCTACGAGCACCGCATCTTTGGTTTCCACCACAATAACGTTGTTCAGGCCAATTACCGCAACCAGTTTTTCTTCGGCGTTTACGTAGCTATTATGAGTTGACTCCAGCATGACATCACCACGACAGGCATTACCCTCGGCATCTTTCGCCATCACTTCCCACAAGGCATCGTAACTGCCCACATCGCTCCAGCCGGCATTTAACGGCACCATTACCGTGTTGTCTGATTTTTCTAACACTGCGTAGTCCAGCGAATCAGCAGGGCTGGCGCTAAATGCGGCACTCCCTACCCGCACAAAATCCAGGTCGCGACTGGCAGCAGCAACCGCTTGCTGACATGCGTTGACTATGTCGGGGGCAAACTTCTCCAGCTCAGCCAGTAAACTGCTGGCTTTGAACATAAACATGCCGCTATTCCAGCAGTATTCACCTGAAGCCAGATAATGCAGGGCGGTCTTTTTATCAGGCTTTTCTTTAAACTCGGCCACCTGGTAGGTATTGGGCATCTGCTGAAGTGGTTCTGTCGTGCGCCGAATATAGCCATAGCCGGTATGAGCGCTGTCCGGCACTATACCAAAAGTAACTAACTTGCCGGCTTCAGCTGCCACCCGTGCATCCGCAACGGCCTGCTGAAAGGCCGGAATATCCTGGATAACATGATCAGCCGCCAGCACCAGTAATAAAGGGTCTTGCTGCTCTTGCAGCAGTTGCATCGCCTGGATGGCCGCAATGGCAATGGCAGGCGCAGTATTACGGCCAACCGGCTCTAACATGATGCAGGCATCATTAATATTCAGTTCGCGAAGCTGCTCCGCGACCATAAACCGATGATCTTCATTGCAGACCAGTAACGGCGCGGCTAAGTCATCAATACCTTTTAAACGCAGCAAGGTGTTTTGCAGCATGCTTTTTTCGTTCACTAATGGCAAAAATTGTTTAGGCTTTTTAGCGCGGGATAAAGGCCAGAGCCGGGTACCGGACCCACCTGATAGAATAACCGGGATCATTGCAACTCCTTGCTGTAATTTCCATAATAGTAAAATATTGAGCCGATGTTAGTATAGCCAGCTTTGCTGGTAAACGTCACCCGTTATGTTCGGGCCAGAAGCCGTCTTATCGTCCATTTACCATAATAAACAGGGCTGGTCGGTGCTCTTAATTCAGTTAACATCGGCTATCTTAGCGCGACTATATTGCAGGATCAGTGTAATGCCAAAATTTAAAGATCTCTTTGTGAACAATAAAAACTGGGCAGACCGGATTGAACGCGAGCAACCCGGCTTTTTTAAACAACTGTCGGAACAGCAAGCGCCAGAGTATTTATGGATTGGCTGCTCTGACAGCCGGGTACCGGCAAATGAAATTGTCGGTTTACTACCCGGCGAATTGTTTGTGCACCGTAATGTCGCCAATCTGGTGTTGCACTCTGACATGAACTGCTTATCAGTTTTACAATATGCAATTGATATTCTTAAAGTTAAGCATATTTTAGTGGTAGGGCATTATGGTTGTGGTGGCGTTAAAGCGGCCATGATGAAACAGCGCGTCGGTTTTGTGGATAACTGGTTGCGTAACGTAAAAGACGTTTATGCCATGCACCGGGATGAAGTTGACAACCTGACAGATGAAAATGAGCGTTTGAATCGTTTAATAGAATTAAATGTGATGGAGCAAGTTCGCAACCTCTGTCATACCAGTTTTGTGCAGGAGGCCTGGGAGCGCGGCCAGCCATTAGCTGTTCATGGCTGGGTATACAGTTTACGCAACGGCAGAGTAAAAGACCTGAGAGTCAGCCACTCCTGTGCCGATGAAATCGATAACATTTATACTATGGACCCATTGGAAAGCGAATAAGCCGGTTGCCTGCTTTCACTTAAAGTGTATTTATTGTGGCGCCACAGCGTGATAGACCGCCCTGTGGTTAAAATTCACGGCTATAACACCACCGTTTTATTGCCATGTACCAATACCCGGTTTTCAACCACCAGTTGTAATGCCCGGCTAAGTGCCGCTTTCTCAACATCACGACCGGCTTTTGCCATATCCTGGGCACTAAAGTTATGATCGACATGGCGCACCATCTGCTCAATAATCGGCCCTTCGTCCAGTTGTTCATTCACGAAATGAGCGGTAGCGCCGATAATTTTCACGCCGCGCTCAAACGCTTGCTGATAAGGGTTTGCCCCAATAAACGCAGGCAAAAAGCTATGGTGAATATTAATGATCCGATTGCGATACCGCGCCACAAAATCGGCGCTTAAAATCCGCATAAATTTTGCCAGTACCAAATACTCCGGCTGGTAAGCTGCGATTGTTGCCAGCAAGTGTTGCTCATGCTCAAGCCGGCTTACCCCCTGATGAGGAACATAATGAAAGGGTATTGAAAATTTATCGGCCAGGCTTTGTAACTCTGGGTAGTTGCCTACTATCGCCGCAATATCTAAGGCTAATGAACCATCAAACACTTTCATTAAGATATCACCCAGACAATGGGCCTCTTTCGTCACCAGCACCACTACCTTCTTAGCGCCTTCAGATAACAAACTACGACGACTGCCCTGTGGCAGCGCCCGGTCTAAGTCAAACAGCAAAGTGGTGTCGTTAAATACGCCTTCAAGCACGGTCCGCATATAAAACTGCCCTGTTACCGGGTCAACATATTCCGTATTGCGAACAATATTAAGCTGATGCTTGTAGCAAATATTAGTAATTTGGGCGATCAGGCCTTTTGAATCGGGGCATTCTGTTAACAGGGTTTTTCGTTCCATCTTCTACTCTTAACTTAACATTGGCCAGGCTATTCTCACTCAATAACCGTATAGCGTCAAAGATATTTAGATGGCCATGCTATTGCTTGTTGTTTCGCCACTGCAATTGCATAATGCGGCTCAAACCAGGACGGGGGCGTATAATTTAACGATGAGTGTTTATCAGTTTGATGTTATTGGTACTATTGAATCTCCTTACAAGCAAAAATTTGCGATTCCGCGCCAACCGGGCCTGATTCCAGAAGCTCGTGGTAAGCTGGTGTTAACGCCACCTTATGCCAACGATGAGATTGTGCGAGGCATTACCAGCTTTAGTCATTTATGGCTGGTGTTTGTGTTTCATGAAACGGCAGACAAAGGTTGGTCATCGCTGGTGAGGCCTCCTCGCCTGGGTGGCAACACCCGCAAAGGGGTTTTTGCCACCAGAGCCACCTTCCGACCTAATCCAATTGGCCTGTCTGTCGTAAAACTAGAACGGGTGTACCGGCAGAACGACACTCTAATTCTGGAACTGAGCGGTATTGATTTGTTAGACGGTACGCCGATTTTAGACATTAAACCGTATTTGCCCTATGCTGATGCCCTGCCTGATGCTGTGGGTGGTTTTGCCGACAGTGCCCCCGAGACACAAATGACGGTAAGCTTTAGCGAACAGGCCATAACGTTTTGTAATACACAACTGAATTATCCGGAATTAACCGGCTTAATTACCAAAGTATTAAAACAGGATCCGCGGCCATCCTATAAAAAACAACGTCATACCGAGCAGCGCTATGGCATGACCTTGTATCACTTTAATATAAAATGGACAGTCAATGGAGAACATAACCATGTTACTGAAATCACTCAGCTACCTTAGTTTATTAACGGCTGCAGCCAGTAGCATTGCCATCCCTGATTTACCCGAACCGGTTAGCAGCAACAGTATAGCCAGCACTACGGTGCGCGGCAAAACCTATATTATCAGCGCGATGGGTATGGGCCCTGGCAAACAAGCAGCCGATTTTCACAACAAAGTCTGGATGCATACCTTAGGCGAGTTTGGCTGGACTGAGCTACCTCAGGTACCCAGTCAGCAGCGATTAACCGGCCGCGCAGCCGCCAGTGCCGTGGCGCTGAATAATAATTTTTTCTTATTTGCTGGCTATACCTTAGCCGCTGATGGCACTAAGCAAACGGCAACCGACAGCTACCGGCTGGATCCGATAACCCGCCGCTACACCCGGATTAATGATATGCCGGTACCGGTTGATGAGGCAGTCGCCCTGCCGTATCAGAACCGTTACATTTATCTGGCCAGTGGCTGGAGTGACCATGGCAACGTCAACCTGATGCAGCTGTTTGATAACTTTACCCAAGGCTGGTCACAAGCCACGCCCTTTCCTGGTAAACCGGTATTTGGTTTAGCTGGCGGCATCATCGGCAATACCTTATTGCTGTGTGACGGCGTAGCGATTGAATACCCTGCGCATAAACCGAGGAACTTTGTCAATGAACCGGCCTGCTGGCAAGGCACTATTGGCAGCAAACCCAATGAAATTAACTGGCAACAGGTACCCCATCCCACCGGTAAAGCACGTTATCGTATGGCGGCTACCGGCGTAAAAGTGCAGGGTGAAGAAGCCATCGTGTTTGTCGGTGGCAGCCACACAGCCCATAACCATCAGGGTGTTGGCTTTAATGGCCAACCTGCCGAGCCAGACAGTGAGGTTTGGGTATATTCAGTAACCCGACAACAATGGTTGAATGCGCAAAAATCGACAGCAGTAATGGATTTGCGCACTCTGCTGGACGTTAATGGCGAGCTATACACCCTTGGCGGCATGATTTCCGGGCAACAAGTGACAAATAAGCCAATTAAACATCAGATTGAACTTCTGCCAGACTAAATGACTTGCTAGAATGTGAGCAATTTTTTGATTACTTTTTGAGAGCAGTATGCGCACCAGCCAGTATTTATTATCTACGGTTAAGGAAACACCGGCCGACGCCGAAATTATCAGCCATAAACTGATGCTAAGAGCAGGTATGGTTCGCCGGCTCGGTTCAGGCATGTTTAGCTACCTGCCAACCGGTGTGCGGGTACTGCGCAAAGTTGAGCAGATTGTTCGTGAAGAAATGAACAAAGCCGGCGCAATTGAAGTTCTGCTGCCGATGGTGCAACCGGCCGAATTATGGCAGGAGTCTGGCCGCTGGGATACCATGGATGCCGAGCTGCTGCGTTTTAAAGACCGCCATCAGCGTGACTATGTGCTGGGGCCCACTCACGAGGAAGTGATTACTGATTTAGTGCGGCGGGAAATTACCAGCTATAAACAGCTACCGCTGAATTTGTATCAAATACAAACCAAGTTTCGTGATGAACGCCGGCCAAGATTTGGTGTAATGCGCGCCCGTGAATTTTTGATGAAAGACGCCTATTCATTTCACTTGGGCCAGGCCAGCTTGCAACAAACCTATGATGCCATGTATAGCGCCTATTGTAATATTTTTAACCGTTTAGGGCTGGATTACCGGCCTGTGCAGGCTGACAGTGGCGCTATTGGTGGCAGTGTGTCGCATGAGTTTCACGTATTGGCAGAGTCGGGTGAGGACGCCATTGCGTTCTCTGATACCAGTGATTATGCCGCCAACATTGAAATGGCTGAAGCGTTAGCGCCCACAGGTGACAAGCCAACCCCCTCACAAGCACTGCGTGAAGTGGCAACGCCCTCAGCAGGCAGTGTTAGCGACGTCGCAGCGTTATTACAGGTGGCAAACACCCGCATTGCTAAAACTTTGTTCGTACTGGCAGAGGCCGATGAGCAAGGCAAGCAGCAATTAGTCGCGCTGGTGTTACGAGGCGATCATGAGCTCAATGAATTGAAAGCCGAGAAACTGGCCGGGGTTGCCAGCCCACTGCAATTTGCCACGGATGAGCAAATCCGGGCTCTTTGCCATGCAGGCCCCGGCTCGGTTGGCCCTGTTGGTTTAAACATAAAAATTATTGCTGATCGTAGTGCCGCTCACCTGGCTGACTTTATCGTCGGTGCCAATAAAGAGGGGTATCATTTCAACGGCGTCAATTGGGAGCGTGATATCAGCGACTATCAGATTGCTGACATTCGTAATATCGTGGCCGGCGACCCCAGCCCTTGTGGCTTTGGCCATATCGTCATTAAACGCGGTATTGAAGTCGGTCATATATTCCAGCTGGGTGAAAAGTATTCAAAAGCACTGAAGGCAGGCGTGCTGAATGAAGAAGGAAAACATCAGATAATGACCATGGGTTGTTATGGTGTTGGCGTGTCACGTATTGTCGCCGCTGCCATTGAACAAAACCATGACGATAACGGTATTATCTGGCCGGATGCGATAGCGCCATTTCAGGTAGCCTTGATCCCAATGAACATGCATAAATCAGTACGCATCGCCGAAGTAACAGAACAGCTGTATCAGCAGTTAACCGCTGCCGGTATTGACGTACTGTTTGATGACAGACGTGAACGCCCGGGAGTGATGTTTGCAGATATGGAATTAATTGGTGTACCGCATAGTATTGTGATTGGCGAGCGTAATCTCGATAACCAGCAAGTTGAATATAAAAACCGCCGTAGCGGTGAAAAAGCCATGCTGGATATTGCCAGTGTCGTTACCGATATCCAGCAAAAAATTACGCGTTAATTCCCTCTTGCCTATTTACAGACCCTGTTTAGTCAATTGCTGAACAGGGCCTGCTCTACCTTTCATCACCATAGTTAAATTAAATGCCACGCTGCTACCTATTAAATTAGTATATGCTAAATTTTAATTGCTTCCCCGGCAAAACCTCATTAGAATAGAACTAAGTTATAAGCTTATTCTATTTAGCTATATAGGGGGCGAAGTGTTAGCATTACTTGGTGCGCTGATTATTGGTTTAAGCCTTGGCCTGTTTGGCTCAGGCGGTTCTATCCTGACGGTACCAGTATTATTGTATCTGATTGGCATGCCGGCAGAATTAGCTATTGCCTCATCATTATTTATTGTTGCCGCTATCAGTGCTTTTGGCTCTTTCCATAATGGCATTAAGCGGCTGATCAGCTGGCGCCATGTACGCTGGTTTGGTATCCCTGGTATGTTGGGGACTTATGTGGGGGCCTGGGGCGGCACCTTAGTCGACAGCCGTTGGCAATTGTTGGTGTTTTCACTGCTGATGTTGGTCGCTGCCGTCTTTATGTGGCGCAGCAAATTGAAGGATACCACTCATCCGTTGGTCTTTAATAAGCCCAAAGTACTGGCAGATGGTTTGCTCGTTGGTGCCATCACCGGTTTTGTTGGTGTGGGCGGCGGTTTTTTAATCGTGCCTGCCTTGGTGCTGATGGGCGGCTTGCCTATTGTTATTGGCGTGGCTACCAGTTTAGTGATTATCGCGTTAAAGTCTTTTGTCGGCTTTGCCAAATACTATGCGGTATTCAGCAGCCAGGGTATCAGTTTTGACTGGATTGTTATTGGCTTAATGGTAATAGCCGGTATTGCCGGCAGCTATCTGGGCGCCTGGATTGGCCGGCGCTTACCCAAAGAAAAACTGCAGCGAGGTTTTGCGGTGTTTTTAGCCATCATGGCCGTCGTCGTCATTACCCAGTCCGTTATCTAACTTAAAGGAAGATACAAATGAAAACAGCTCAGCAATTGGTAGCAGAAGCAAAAGCCACTATTCAAGAAGTTAATCTGGAGCAGTTATCGCATTACTTGCAGCTGCATGCAGAACCCAGGTTAATTGATGTACGGGAGCCGGCTGAATTTGCGCAAGGTCATATCGCAGGCGCCGTCAATTACCCACGCGGTGTGCTGGAAATGCAGTTAGCCAACCATCCTGCTGTTGCAGCCAGTGGCTGTGCGGCAGATGTAGCTTTGGCGCAACTGGCGGCCGAGCCCTTGTATTTAATTTGCCGCTCAGGCGCCCGCTCTGCTTTGGCTACTGAATCATTGCAACGCATGGGGTTTACTCAGGTATATTCTGTGGCACCTGGCATGCAAGGCTGGCTAGATGCTCAACTGCCTGTTATCCGTTAAGAGGAATATATGGACAATTTTACCCCGATAGCGGCATTGGTTGGTGGCACCTTTATTGGCCTGGGTGCCTTGTTATTGATGGTGGCCCTTGGCAGGGTTGCCGGTATTTCCGGCATTAGCAGCCTGGCTATTTTTCAGCGTGAGGGGCGCAGTTGGCGGCTGGCCTTTGTGGTGGGTTTATTAGTTGGCCCCTTGGCTGTCAGTGTGTTGATCAGTGATTTTAGCTTTAGCACCCCAGAATTATCCTTGCGTACTGTGATTGCCGGCTTACTGGTAGGCCTTGGCACCGCCTGGGGCAGTGGCTGCACCTCCGGTCACGGCATTTGTGGTATCGGTCGCTTCTCTGCACGCTCGATCACCGCGACCCTGGTATTTATGGCAGCCGGCGTCTTTGTCGCCAGCCTGTTTTAACGGAGATGACCATGCAAATTTTTATCGCTTTTCTCGCTGGCCTGTTAATGTCTGTTGGCATTGCCGTGTCAAAAATGATCGATCCAGCTAAGGTGTTGGCGTTTTTGGATCTCAGCGGCAATTGGGATCCCAGCCTGGCGTTGGTTATGGCTGGCGCATTAGCGGTTTATAGCATAGGATTTTGGCTGATTCGGCATAAGCCTGCTCCTGTGGTAGCAGAAAAATTTCAGTTACCGCTTCTGAGCAAACCAGATAAACCGCTGCTAATCGGTGCCGTTATTTTCGGCCTGGGTTGGGGCTTGGTAGGTTATTGTCCTGGGCCCGCTATCAGTGCATTAAGCGCCGGCAGCGTGGGCACCCTCGGCTTTGTGCTGGCGATGATCGCAGGCTGGTATCTGGCCAGAAGATGGCCTTTAACAAAAATAATCTCGAGGTTATCATGAATCAGGATCGTATCGTTCTTGCCTTTGCTGGCACTGTTATTCTGCTATCGTTACTACTGGCTACCTTTGCCAGCAACTGGTGGTTGCTGCTAACCGCTTTTGTGGGTGCCAATTTATTGCAAAGCGCTTTTACCGGCTTTTGCCCACTGGCCATGGTGCTGAAAACTTTTGGTGTTAAATCCGGCTGCGCCTTCAAATAGTTAGCACCTTTAAATAGCAAGGGAATCGCATGAACGAAACGCCCACACCGCAATCGCAGGGGCTGGTCGGCTGGTTTATGTCCAGCTACTTCCCCCCAATGCTGATCTTGCTGGCTTTACTGCTGGGCGCGGTGTCGCTCTGGCTGACACCACGAGAGGAAGATCCACAAATCGTGGTGCCGATGGCCGATGTGCTGATCGACGCCCCCGGTTTATCCGCCCGTCAGGTGGCCACTCAGGTGACCGAGCCGTTAGAGCGCTTGCTGTCACAGATTGATGGGGTGGAGTACGTTTACTCACAATCGATGACTGGCCAGGCCATGGTCATCGTGCGTTTTTATGTTGGCGAAGATCGCGAAGATTCACTGGTTAAGCTTTACAACAAGCTCTACGCCAATCAGGATCAGATCCCGGCGGTGGTCAGTAACTGGTCGGTTAAACCTATCGAAATCGACGATGTGCCCATTCTGGTGGCTGCTCTGTATAGCACCGATGCCGCGGTCGATCATTATCAACTGCGTCGGCTGGCCGAACAAGCCTCGCAAAAACTGAAAGCTATTCGTCACACTAATCAGGTCAATGTCAGTGGTGGTTTATCCCGCCTGATCCAGATTGAACTGGATAACGAAGCCCTGGCCGCTCACCACACCAGTGTGCAGGATGTCGAGCGGGCTATTCGCCTGAGCAATCAGCGCCAGCAAGCTGGCACTTTGCAGCGTGATAATCACAGCATTGTCCTGCAAAGTGGTGACTTCTTGCGCTCTGCCAGCGACATCGGCCAGACAGTGGTCAATGTTATCAATGGCCAGCCGGTCTATTTACGTGATATTGCAAGCGTTACGGATGGCCCGGCCGAACCTGGCCAGTACAGCTTTTTTTACCCTGGAGCCGCCTTTAGCGAGAAAGCGTTAAGCCAGAGTGAAGGTCTGCCGGCAGTCTTCCTGGCGGTCGGTAAACAAAAAGGGGCCAATGCCGTCTGGGTCGCCAACGACGTGCTGCAAGCCTTTGCCGAGCTGGAACAAGACTGGCTGCCGACCGGTGTCAAGCTGGAGGTGATCCGTAACTACGGCGAAACCGCTGATGAGAAAGTACTGGATCTGGTATCCAGCCTGGCTATCGCCATTGTTACCGTCGTTATCTTTGTCGGCTTGTTTTTAAATTGGCGCGCAGCGCTGGTGGTGGCTATCGCCATCCCTATCAGCTATGGCGCTACCCTGGGCATGGACTTGTTGTTTGGCTATACCATCAACCGGGTTACCTTATTTGCCCTGATCCTGGCACTTGGTTTGATTGTCGACGATCCTATTGCCTCCATTGACAACATCGAGCGGTTTCTAAGGGAAAAAGGCCTGCCTCCCAAGCGCTCCATTGTGCTGGCGATGGCCGAAATTCGCAGCGCTCTGCTGATGTCAACCCTGGCCATAGTTATCGTCTTTACGCCGATGTTTTTTATCACCGGCATGATGGGCCCCTATATGGCACCGATGGCCTTTAATGTGCCTGTCAGTGTAATTTTCTCAACCGCTGTGGCTTTTCTCATCACGCCCTGGCTGGCCCGTCGTATCATGGTGGGTGCCCGCCAGCAAGGCCACTATCAACCACAAAGTACTTTACTCTATCGAGGCTACAAAGCACTGCTTGGCCCGTTGCTGCACAGCCCAAAACGCAGCACGCTATTTTTGTGGGCCATCGCCGGGCTATTTGTGCTGGCAGCCGCCCTGCCCGCTTTGCGATTGGTGCCGCTTAAGCTGCTGCCTAACGACAACAAGAGTGAATTTCAGCTGGTGGTGGATATGCCCTTTGGTAGCAGCGTCGAGCGCACTGCCGCCACTCTGGAGCAACTGGCGCGCCATCTGCAGCAGGTGCCAGAAATCAGCTCCATTACCAGTTTTGCCGGCCTGCCCTCCCCCATGGATTTCAATGGCATGGTGCGACATTACTTTATGCGCCAGCAACCCCATCAGGGCGAGCTTCGGGTGGTGTTGGTGGATAAAAAGCAGCGCCGCCTGCAATCGCATGAAATTCTGTTGCGGCTGCGCGACGAGTTGCAAACCATTGCGCTGAACAATGATGCCAAGCTAAAGCTGGTGCAGGTGCCGCCTGGCCCGCCGGTGATCAGCACACTGGTGGCTGAAGTATACGGCAGTGACAGCAGCGACTATGTTGCACTGGAACAGGCTGCCCTGACGGTTGCTGCACGACTGCGTCGCGAAGACTTTGTCCACGAGGTGGATACCTCGGTGCCGGAAGAAGCCATGCTCTGGCGGTTTGTGGTCGATCAGGAAAAAGCCGCTTTATCCGGTATTTCAGTGCAGCAAATCAATCAGACACTGACAGCCGCCGCATCCGGCCTGGTGATAGATCACTTGCAGTTGCCTGCGGAAGTGAACCCGCTACCAATTGAAATTCGCCTGCCCCGTGGTCAGCGCGATAACCCGGATCGCTTGCTATCCTTGTATGTTCGTGGTGAAGCTGGTTTAAGCCGCACCCGGCAAGCGCAGGGAGTGGCTGATGCCGCCTTGCCGATGGTTCAGCTCAGTGAGCTTGGCCATTTTCAGCAGTTAGCGGTCGATCGGCCCATTTTTCATAAAAACCTGCGCCCGGTCAGCTATGTTTATGGCGAAACCGTTGGTCGGGTACCGGCAGATGTTGTAGTCGATGTGATGGTTGACAGGGGCCGTGAAGACGATAATTACCGGCCACTGTGGCGCCGTCACTATTTTGGCAATGGCGCCGGTCTTGGCTGGTCGGTACCGGATGATATTCAGGTCATCTGGAGTGGTGAAGGCGAGTGGAACATCACCCTGGATGTGTTTCGCGATCTCGGCATTGCCTATGGCGTTGCCTTACTCGGTGTTTTTGTGGTGATGGTGCTGCAAACCGGCCTAAAAGCCGTGTCTGGCATCATGATGCTGGCCATTCCGCTGACCATTATCGGCATTATGCCAGGCTTCTGGCTGCTGAATGTGTTTAGCGCCGACATAGCCGGCTACCCCAACCCCACACTTTTTACCGCCACGGCGATGATAGGCATGATAGCGCTGGCGGGTATAGTGGTGCGAAACTCACTGATCTTAATTGAGTTTATTCAACAACGGCTGCGTGAAGGCTGTGAGCTAAAAGAAGCCCTGTTTGAAGCCGGCGCAGTGCGTACCCGCCCTATCCTGCTCACCGCCGGTACCACCATGCTGGCCAATGTAGTTATCACGCTGGACCCGATTTTTAACGGCCTGGCCTGGGCCATTATTTTTGGTATTGGTGCCTCAACCCTCTTTACCTTGCTGGTGATCCCGGTGGTTTATCATCAGGTGTACCGCAATCACCCAAGCCATGGTCTGAAAGTCGCTGGAGACGATGAATGAAAACAATTTTTTTAACGCCAGCCAAACGTCTGGCACTGGCTATACTGGCAGCCGTGCTATTTTTAACGCTGATATTTTTATGGCTGGCGGGTGCCTTTGTCAGCAAAGTTGCTGACGAGAGCCGCCCGCTTGCCATAGCGCAAAATGGACAGCTGTATACCGTCAGCCGGCAACCGCTGGCTGAATACCGTTATTTTAGCGGTAACCTGCAAGCCCGCCAACAAACGGCTTTGTCGGCCCGTATCACCGCCCGTGTCGCCGAAGTACTGGTAGAAGCCGGTGACAGAGTACAAGCCGGTGATGTGTTGCTGCGACTGGATAACGACGACTTAAGCGCCAGGGTGCGCCAGCAGGAACAAGCCCTGGCTTCGGCCCAGGCCAGAGTCAATGAAGCGCGCAGCCAGTATCAGCGTACCACCACCCTGGTTACACAAGGCTTATTACCGGCCGCTCAGCGCGATGAAGTGCGCGCCAATCGCGATACCGCCGAAGCCGAGTTGCAGCGCAGCCGGGCGGCCTTATTTGAAGCGCAGACCAGTGAAGGCTTTAGCATCATGACAGCCCCTTATAATGGTGTCATCAGCCAACGTCTGGTCAATACCGGTGATACCGCTACGCCAGGAGCCTTACTACTGACCTTGTATGCGCCGGAAAGCCTGCGTTTTGAAGCCTCTATCAGTGAATCCGTACTTGGCTTGCTGCAGTTTGGCCAGCAACTACAGGTGCAACTGGATGCCAGCCAGCAACCATTGCTGGCCACTGTCAGCGAAATAGAGCCTGCGGCCGATACCAGTTCGCGCAACTTTCGGGTGCGTCTGGACATCAACCGTACTGCAGGCCTCTACCCTGGCATGTTTGGCAGGTTAGCCGTACCAATTGGTGAGCGTGATGCCGTACTGATACCCAGCTTACTTATTGAACAGCGTGGTCAGTTACATTATGTGCAGGTACGAACTGCCGCCGGTATTGAGCGTCGGCTGATCCGCCCTGGCGAACAGCATTTGCAAAACGGCCAAGCCATGCATGAAGTACTAACCGGTCTTGCAGCTGGCGAGCAATTGCAACCAAGATGAGCGATTATCAACACCCGATTGCAACTGGCAATACCGCTCACGCGGCTAAGGTCACCCTGATAGGGGCTTTGTTTGACCTGGCGCTAGGCGTGCTGAAAATTATCACCGGCATTCTGGGCCACTCTGCCGCCCTGATAGCCGATGGCATCCATTCACTGTCAGACCTGGCCACCGATGCTGTGGTACTGCTTAGTATTCGGCTGGGCGGCCGGGCTGCGGATAAAAGCCACCCTTTTGGCCATCGCCGTATTGAAACTCTGGGCACAGTTTTGCTGGGCCTCATCTTGCTGGCCGTCGCCTTAAGCCTGCTCTGGCACAACACCATTTCTTTGTGGCAAGGCCAGCTCAGCCCAACACCAGCCTGGCCGGTACTACTGGTCGCAGTCTTGTCCTGGTTTATCAAGGAAGGCCTCTATTGGTACACCATCAAAGCGGCTCGTGCCATGAATTCGGATTTACTCAGCGCCAACGCCTGGCATAGCCGCAGCGATGCGTTCTCTTCCATAGTGGTATTGATTGGTGCTGGCGGTGCCATGCTGGGATTCTGGTGGCTGGATGCAGTAGCCGCCCTGCTGGTTGCCATACTGATTGCTGCCATTAGCTTGCAGCTGTTAAAGCGCAGTCTGGCTGAGCTAATTGATACCGCCATTCCTGAGCCACAGCAACAAGGCTACCGCCAGCATATTTTACAGACCCAGGGCATTCTGGCCGTCAATGAGCTGCGCAGTCGCACCAGCGGTGGCAAAGTGTTGCTGGAGTTGAAGCTGGAAGTGGCGCCACGGTTAAGTGCTTCCGAAGCGCATTGGCTCGGCACCCAGGTCAAACAGCAATTGCAGCAGCAGTTTTCTGAAATCGGCGATATCCTGGTGCACATCAATAGCCCGGCTACCGAAACCGCAACGGCAGAATCAACACTGAATATCCGCCCGGCTTTAACGGCAGCGCTAAACCAACTGCTGCTTCGTTACCAAACTGATGCTGATAACATTGAACTGATCTTGTATTACCAGGATCCGATCCGGGCCAATGTTTTGCTCAGTAGCAATGCCCGGCAGCTAGTTGATAGCGTCAGCGCCAGCGAGCTCTTGCAGCAACTGCAACAACTTTGGCCGCCAGCCGCTCAGTTGCAGATACACTTTTACCTTAAAAAAGCAGATTAACCTTTGTTGTTACTTTCATTTGCATGATCAGACAACTACCATTATGACAAAATTATGACGAGTAATTTCCTTATGAAAAAACACCCTCTCCTTTGCAGCCTGAGCGCCACTGCGGCCTTGCTGTTAGCACCGGTTCACGCCACTGAATTTGGCATCTACGGCCGGGCACATTTGTCAGTTGACCAGCTTGATAACGGTAACGACAGCGGTCTGAATATTTCCAGCAATTCAAGTCGCTTTGGTATCAAAGGCGCTCATCAGGTGCAGGACAACCTGAAAGTGCTGCTGCAAATTGAAAGTCTGATCAGGCTGGATGAAGGCAGTGGTGACTGGGCATCGCGCAATAGTTTTATTGGCTTACAGGGTGATTTTGGCCTGGTACGTGCAGGCTTTTTTGATACACCGCTGAAAAATGTGCGCAGCCGTACCGACTTATTTGCCGATCAGGTTGGAGATGCACGTAATATAGTACGTGGTGGCGGGGTTGATTTAGACCGCCGTTTTCGCAATGGCCTGCACTATCAAAGCCCGACCATGGATAACCTCACTCTGGATGTGCACTATTCCACCCATGATCGTACCGGCAGCACCAGTGACAACAAAGATGATGCCATTAGCAGCTCGGTGACCTTTGACAATAAAGCGCTGATGCTGATATTAGCTTACGAAAGGCGAAACCGGCTGGACAACAGTGCATTAAGCGGCATCCGCGCCGGCCTCAGTTATCAGTTGAATGAGCAATTACGCCTAAACGCCTTTTGGCAAAGCAGCGACAACTTTGCCGGTGGCGATCGCACCGCTTATGGTGTCGGGGCAGCCTACCGCTTAAGTGAAGCCTACAGCATCAAAGCGCAGCTATATCAGGCCTCGTCAGCCGACAATGATGACAGTGGCGCTACCATGCTGGCACTTGGGGTAGACCGACGTTTTGGGCGAAACCTGACACTCTATGGTGCACTGGCTATGACCAACAACCAGCAGAACGCCAGTTTCAATGCATCTGCTGGTGGGGGTCATGGCAAATCCCTGACTATCAACACCGGGCAAGACCCTTACGCCCTGTCGCTGGGGTTGATTTACAATTTCTCTGCCAATTTCAGTCGCTAAACCAATCTTGTATTCATGCCCCAGATTGCTGGGGCTAATGCTGTAAAGCTTTGAGAGGAAAATAAAAAAACTACCGCTTGGCATTGGAGTGAGCTGATGCGCTTTGGAAACTGAATAAAATGGCTTCGCTGCCGGGACTCGAACCCGCGAGCAACATAGCTTTGGGCGTGACAGGCCGGCTAAGCTGTTAACAGAGAGCAACCGACTGAACTACCGCTTGGCATTGGAGTGAGCTGATGCGCTTTGGAAACTGA
>NZ_LAHO01000017.1 GCF_000987775.1 Arsukibacterium ikkense | reverse complement strand
GTATCTAAACATCAACATCTGTGATGGGACGGATAATTGATCAGATCTTTTCTGTTGTGCCTGTCCATGATCTTCGGTGCCTGTCCATTATCTTCGCTCGCCATCTAAGTACAAATTCTGCTGCTAACAAAAGCTGGTCTATACTGATCCTGGTTTTCTTGGAGAAGGAGTAGTTTAATGAAGTTGGTTTTATCAAGTGCATTAGTAACAGGCTTTTTGTTCATTAGCCCGCTGTTGGCGAAAGAGCCGCCGGGGCAGCGTACCCATTGCCAGTTGGGTGAGGCGGTGCGGGTGATTGCGGTCGTATACCCACAAGGGGGTGAGCTGCCTTGTGAAGTGCGCTACAGCAAAGATGGCACAACCAATGTACTGTGGCAGGCAAAAAACGATGCGGGTTATTGCGAGCAGCAGGCGGCAGATTTTGTGGCAAAGCAGCGTGGCTGGGGGTTTGAATGTGTGGTAATGCCTGCTGCAAGCGCAATGACAGTATCCGATGAAACGCAATATTAGACCCGTTGTAGTTAAAGCCTGGGTTAGCAAGGTAGTTTTGCGGTTGTAACAGGATTATTGGCTAATAGCGGCCAGATCCTGTAAGCTGCACGCCCTTCAAAACGAGGGCCACTGCAGCTGCGGCAGATTTTTCTCGCAGCCTTTATTGCGGGATAACGCATGCAATTTACTGATTTAAACCTTTCTAACGATATTCTAAAAGCCATCAGCGACAAGGGTTACACCACGCCCTCACCTATTCAGCAACAGGCTATTCCTGCTGTACTGGCTGGCCACGACTTAATGGCTGCCGCGCAAACCGGTACCGGTAAAACCGCCGGCTTTACTCTGCCATTACTGCAAATGCTTAGCGAAGGCAGCAGCCAGGGCCGTAAAGTGCAGGCGAACCAGGTGCGGGCGCTGATCTTAACTCCAACCCGTGAGCTGGCAGCGCAAATCGCCGAGAGTGTTAGCGTATATGGTAAATACCTGCCGCTGCGCTCAGCGGTGGTGTTTGGTGGGGTAAGTATTAACCCGCAACTGATGGCGCTGCGCAAAGGTGTGGACATTCTGATTGCCACCCCGGGCCGGCTGCTCGATTTGTACCAGCAAAATGCCATGCGTTTCACTCAGCTGGAAGTACTGGTGCTGGACGAAGCCGACCGCATGCTGGACATGGGCTTTATCCGTGATATTAAAAAAATCCTGGCCCTGTTACCCGCTAAGCGCCAGAACCTGCTGTTTTCTGCCACCTTTTCCAATGAAATTCGCACTCTGGCGAAGGGCTTGTTGCATAACCCGGTGGAAGTAACGGTAACGCCACCGAACAGCACGGTGGAGAAAATAGAGCAGTGGGTCTATCCGGTGGACAAAAACCAGAAAGCCGCGGCGTTAATTTCCTTAACTAAACAGCATGACTGGCGCCAGGTACTGGTATTTACCCGCACCAAGCACGGGGCCAATAAATTGAGTCTACAGCTGGAAAAGGCCGGTATCAGTGCGCTGGCCATTCACGGCAATAAAAGCCAGAACGCCCGCACCAAGGCGCTGGCTGAGTTTAAAGCCGGTACCATCCGGGTGCTGGTAGCAACCGATATCGCGGCCCGCGGTTTAGATATTGATATGCTGCCGCAGGTGGTCAACTTTGACTTACCACATGTGGCAGAAGATTATGTACATCGCATTGGCCGTACCGGCCGCGCTGGTAAGTCTGGCCAGGCCATTTCACTGGTCTGTGCCGATGAGTCGAAAGAGCTGGCCGGCATTGAACGCTTAACCAAGCAGCAGATCCCACGCCAGCTGGTGGAGGGTTTTGAACCGGTGCAACAGCTGCCAGCAAGTAACACAGACAGCAAACCATACCGGCCGAAAAAGCCAAAAACCGAGCATCGGGACGGCCGGCGTTCACCGCGCAGCTAACCATAACGTCACATTGCGCCCAACCACTACGATTAGTTTGGGCGCGATATTGTTATTACAGTAATTCCGCATATACTGGTTAGTCAGAGGTAATGGAGTTGCTGAGTTATGTATGGTTATATTGCCCGCCAGCCTATTTTCGATGCTGCAAAAACCGTGTACGGCTACGAGCTGCTATTTCGCGATGGCGAGGCCAATAGCTTTCCCGACATAGGTGCCGATGAAGCCACCAGTAAGCTTTTGATGCAGCACCATTTGTTGCTGGGTGTCGAAAGCATTACCGGTGATAAACCTGCCTTTATTAATTTTTCTGCTGATACCCTGTTACACCGCTTTCCTACTTCTATTAACCCGACCAGCACGGTAATTGAAATTCTGGAAACCGTGCCGGCTACCCCTGAGCTCCTTGCCGTGTGCCAGAGCCTGCATAGCCAGGGTTACAAACTGGCGCTGGATGACCATGATTTTGACCCGAAATGGGATCAGTTTTTACCCTATATCACTTACGTAAAAGTAGACGTATTGCAGTTTAACCTGCTGCAAATAAGCCGCTATTTGCGTCGAATAGCCGGGTACACCCTGGTATTGCTGGCTGAAAAGGTGGAGACCGCCGAACAATTTGAAAAGCTGAAAATGATGGGCTTTCATTTGTTTCAGGGCTATTTATTTGCCCGGCCAGAGATGATGAAACAAAAGCAAGTCAGTTCCAGCAAAGCCAATTTGCTGGCATTAATTGCCGAGGCTTCGAAAGTTGAGCTGGATTTTGAATTGTTGGCCGGAATTTGTCAGCGCGATGTTGGCTTGTCTTATAAATTAATGCGTTTTGTCAATAATAGCCAGTTTGCAGCGCGCCAGCCAATCAGTTCTTTAAAACTGGCAATGGTATCGATGGGCGAGCCGGAGCTGAAAAAGTTTATTGCCTTGCTGGCACTGGCCAATCTGGCGGATGGCGGGGTAGATGAGCGGTTGACCGTAGCGTTAATTCGGGCCCGCTTCTGCGACTTACTGGCAGTGCAGAAGCACCTGTCTAATAACCCGCCCAGTGCTTTTCTAACTGGTTTATTCTCGAATGTGCATGAAATTATAGAGCAACCGCAGCCGGTAATGCTGCAGCAATTACCATTGCAAGAAGAGATTAAACAAGCCTTGCTGGCGAAAAGCGGCTTGCTGGGTCAGATGTTGCAGCTATGCCTGGCGTTTGAGCGCGGTGATTGGGAAGCAACGCTAACTTTAGAGCAGCAAATCAGCGGCATTGCCGAGTTAGCCGATGTATATCAGCAGGCAGTGCGTTGGGCTGACAGTATTCTGGTTAGTTAACCCCCGCGCCACAAGCTTGTCAGACAACTTGCATACGTATGCACCAAAAAAAGGCAGTCATTTCTGGTTATTCTGCGGTAAGTTACTGGGTTAAGACAGTGGCAGGGTATACCGAAATGCTAACACAACCTAAAACCAACACTTTTCGTCCCCGGATTAATCTTTTGCTGGCTGCGATAGCGGCAGTTGGCATCGCCAGCTGTGGCCAACCGCCGGTTGAGCAAACACAAATTGCGGCAGATCCCGAGCCCATAGTGGAACTCAGTGCGACCGGACGGCATGGCAAGCCAGTGATATATCAGGTGTTTACCAGGCTGTTTGGTAACACTGTTACCACTAATCAGCCCTGGGGCACATTGGAACTAAACGGTGTGGGCAAGTTTAACGATTTTACCGATGAGGCGCTGGCGGGCATTAAAGAACTCGGTACCAGCCATATCTGGTATACCGGGGTACCTCACCATGCAGTGATCCGGGATTACAGCGCCTATGGCATCAGCCTGGACGACCCTGATGTGGTAAAAGGCCGCGCCGGCTCACCTTATGCAGTAAAAGACTACTACAGCGTTAATCCGGATTTAGCGGTAGACCCGGCTAACCGCCTGGCAGAATTTAAGGCGTTAATTGAGCGCACTCACCGCCACGACATGCTGGTACTGATTGATATTGTGCCGAACCATGTGGCGCGCGATTATCAGTCGCTGGCTAAGCCGGATGGGGTAGCCGATTTTGGTGCAGATGACGATACCCGCGTTGAGTATGCCCGCGACAACAACTTTTACTATATTCCCGGCTCGTCATTTCAGGTGCCACAGTGGCCGGCCGATTACCAAGTGTTAGGCGGCGACGCCCATCCGGCAGCTGATGGCCAGTTTGCCGAAACACCGGCAAAATGGACTGGTAATGGCGCCCGTGCGGCCCAGCCGGCGTTTGATGACTGGTACGAAACGGTAAAAATTAACTTTGGTGTACAGCCGGATGGCAGCTACGATTTTGCAAGCTTACCGGCAGATTATGCTGAAAAAGACTGGCAAGCGCATTATCAGTTCTGGCAGGGCAAGGAGGTACCGCAAACCTGGTTGCAGTTTCGTGATATTACCTTGTGCTGGCTGGATTTCGGGGTAGACGGTTTCCGCTACGATATGGCCGAAATGGTCCCGGTAGAGTTCTGGAGTTATTTAAACTCGCATATCAAACAGGTTAACCCTGATGCCTTCTTACTGGCCGAGGTGTATCAGCCCGATTTATACCGTGACTACATTAAACTGGGTTTGATGGATTATCTGTATGACAAGGTGGAGTTTTACGACAGCTTAAAGCTGGTGATGCAGGGCACAGGGCCAACCTCGGCGTTGGTTGCCACCCAGCAACGGATGGCCGATATTGAGCACCATATGCTGCATTTTCTGGAAAACCATGACGAGCAGCGCATTGCCAGCCCGGCGTTTGCCGGTGACGCCCGCAAAGGCATGCCGGCTATGGTGGTATCGGCGTTAATCAGTACTTCACCTACCATGCTGTATTTTGGCCAGGAGGTGGGCGAGCCCGGTGCCGAAGACGCCGGTTTTGGCAAGCCGAGCCGCACCAGCATTTTTGATTATATTGGCGTACCACATCATCAGCGTTGGATGAATGGCGGTAAATTTGACGGTGGCGCCCTTACTGCTGACGAAGTAGCGCTGCGCGACTTTTATACCCGGCTAATGCAATTTAGTGCCAGTGCACCCGCGCTGCTGGGTGACTATTACGAGTTACACACTGAAAATCTGGCCAATAACACGGCCTATAGTGAACAGCAGTTGGCGTTTGCCCGCTACAGCGACGCGCAGCAATTAATTGTGGTCAGTAATTTTAATGCTGAGCACAGCAGTCAGTTTGAGCTGCTGCTGCCTGCCGATCTGATTAAGCAGTGGCAACTGGCCGATGGCATTCACGGCCTGGCAGGTCAGTTAGGCGAGGGTGCCAGCGCGCTGCGGGTTACAAATGGTGTTGGCCGGGTTAATATTGCCCTGCCACCGCTGGGTTCAGTGGTGTATCGCGTGCAGTATCAGGAGTAAAGATGCGCTATTTTGGAATGTTAAGCCGCCTGGTTGCGGCTGCTGGCTTATTGCTTACCTTTGGCCTGGCCGCTGCCGACTATCAGTCGCACCGTCAGCTGGGGAACCAGCTGTTGATCACCACAAATGAGGGCCAGCTGGCCATTACCTTTTATCAGCCCCTGGTGGCTGAAGTGCATTACCAGCCGGCCGGGGTGAAGCAGTTACCGTCGTTCGCGATTGGCCAGTCGCCTGCTCCGCTGACGCTTACTGTGGCTGATAAGGGCGATCACCTGGTGTATCGCTCAGCGGATATGAGCATCAAGGTCGCCAAATCGCCATTGCAATTACGTTTTTATAAGGGTGATCAGTTAATTACCGCAGAGCAGCCCGGCTTTGTGCGTGACAGCGTGCAATTAGGTTTTAAGTTTGCCCTAACCGAGCAGGAAAAGCTGTTTGGTGCCGGCCAACGGGTGCTGGGTATGGACCGCCGTGGCCACCGGCTGCCGCTTTATAACAAAGCGCACTATGGTTACAGTACCGCGTCAGAGCAAATGTATTTCAGCCTGGCCGGGGTGATGTCGAGCAACAAATATATGTTGTTGTTTGATAATTCGGCCAGCGGCCATATCGATTTGGGCAAAACTGCCGCCGACACCCTGGAATTCAGTGCCATGGGCGGGCGCAGTGCTTATATCGTGGTGGCGGGCGACAGCTTCCCTGAGCTTATCGACAATTACCTGACCGTCAGCGGCAAGCCACCGTTACCGGCGCGCTGGACCCTGGGCAGTTATGCCTCACGCTTTGGTTATCGCACCGAGGCCGAAGCACGCTCGGTGGTTAAAAAATACCGTGAACTCGGCCTGCCGCTCGATGCGATAGTGCTGGATTTATACTGGTTTGGCCCGGATATTCAGGGCCATATGGGTAACCTGGCCTGGGATTTGGATGCCTTTCCTGAGCCGGAGCAAATGCTGGCTGATTTTAAAGCCGACGGGGTTAACACCATTTTAGTGACCGAGCCTTTTGTGTTGACCAGCTCGAAGCGCTGGCAAGAGGCGGTAACGGCCGGGGTATTGGCCACTGCGCCGGACGGCTCGCCCAAGACTTTTGACTTTTACTTTGGCAATACCGGCTTAATTGATGTGTTTAACCCGGTGGCGGCCGACTGGTTCTGGCAAATATACAAAGGTCTGGCCGAACAGGGCGTGGCCGGGGTATGGGGTGATTTAGGCGAGCCGGAAGTACACCCATCTGATACTCAGCACCTGCTGGGCAGTGCCGATGAGCTGCACAACGCCTACGGCCATCGCTGGGCCGAGCTGGTGTATCGCGGTTATAAACGTAACTTTGCTGACACCCGGCCTTTTGTAATGATGCGTGCCGGCAGCCTGGGGTCGCAACGTTATGGTATGGTGCCCTGGACCGGCGATGTTGACCGCAGCTGGGGCGGCCTGCAACCGCAGGTAGAATTAGCGCTACAAATGAGCTTGTTTGGTTTTGGTTATATTCACTCTGATTTAGGCGGTTTTGCCGGCGGCGAAACCTTCGACCCCGAGCTGTATATCCGCTGGCTGCAGTATGGCGTATTTCAGCCGGTATACCGGCCGCATGCCCAGGAGCATATCGCGCCCGAGCCGGTGTTTCACAGCAAGCAGGTGATCGACACCCTGCGCCCTTACCTGAACCTGCGTTATCAGCTGTTACCTTACCTCTATACCATGGCCTGGCAGCACAGCCAGACCGGCATGCCGTTAATGCGGCCGTTGTTTTTCCTGGATGAAAGCAATACTAATTTTATGGACGAAACCAACAGCTATCTGTGGGGTGATGCCTTTTTAGTGGCACCGGTAACCAAGCCCGGCGTGCGCAGCTGGCCGGTGAATATGCCAGAGGGCGTCTGGTTCGACTTTTTCAGTGGTAAACGCTATCAGGGCGGCCAGCTGACCGAGGTGCCGGTTAACATTGATACTATACCGGTACTGGTAAAAGCCGGCAGTTTTGTACCGATGGTGCAGCCAATGGCCAGCACAAAGGATTACAGCTCTAAAAATCTCACCGTGCATTATTATGCCGACAGCACTGTAACGTGTGCCAAAGGCCAGATGTATGAAGACGATGGCATTAGCGCCAACAGCAGCGAGCAGGGTAACTTTGAGTTATTAAACTTTTATGCTCTGGATTCTAATGGTGGGAATTCTTCTGCCGAGGGGAATGATAACAGCCTGAAGCTGGAATTTAGCCGCAGTGGTGGCGATTACAGCGGCAAACCCGCCAGCCGCGAGCTAACGGTAGTGTTGCATAACCAAACTGCCAAAGCCGGCCGTATCACAGTAAATGGTGAGTTTATTGCCATCGTCGCCCAACCCCAGCGCTTTGCCCGCCAGCAAAATGTGGCTTACTACGATAAAGCCAGCAAGCAGCTGCATATTAAAACTCACTGGCATGGTGAGAAGCTGCAACTGCAGGTGCGGTAAGCCTTTAACACTTTTTCATAAATTGCCTGTGCCAAACGACAACCTGAGTTTTGTTTAGGTTGTTGTTTGGTCAGTTTTCCTCCTGCCACTCCGTACCTTATATCACGCTGTAATTATGTTGCTTAATTGTAGCTTATTGCGTAACGTTAATGCAGTTAGTTGGATGTTTCTCAGCCACTGACCACTTTTGATTGCTTCATGCTTGAGGTAAATACGTGAAATCGATCTTAGCAGGACTTACAGTTCTATTGCTGGTTGCTTGCGCTTCGACAATGAACGAAGAACATTTTCCAGAGTGGTCGGAGTTAAGTTCTTTTGAGAGGCAGTGGTTTTCAGAGCATTTGCAAGCAGCTAAAGAAACGCCGATATCCCTGCTTGTAGAAACAGAAATTTATCGGTTTACCTGGTTGCGAAGCTTTCATGCACCAATAGTTGTTCGAGTCGATTGTGATGAAAACTGTGTTCTAAAAGCCAGGCAGCTATCTGGGGCGGGTGGTTATTCGCCAGGCCATATTCAGATAAGAGAAGACCGTATCTTAACAAATGAAGAAGCGAGTAAGCTGAGGGCTATCGCGAAAAAAATCGATAATTGGGTCTATGAGCCTGATGAAGAAATTATCGGCATGGATGGTGCCCGATGGATTTTTGAGATGGCCAGCGGTAATAACTACCAAGCTTGGAACCTGTGGAGTCCTGGTAGTGACAAGGCGGCAGAAATACATGTCGAAATGTGCTTGTACCTTCTAAATTTAACTAATTTAACCATTGAGAAAGGTCATGTGTATTAAACGGTCATCACTGCACAGGAAAAACAAATGAGCAAATGGCACAAAAAAGGTGAAATATCGAACCCAAAAGTATTCTGGCTGGGTATCGGACTTGCAGTAGGTTCAGGCTTTGGTGTGGCAATAGAAAATGTGGCTGTCGGTATCTGTGTTGGTTTGATTTTAGGGATAGCAGTTGGTAATGCCAAAAAGGAAAAACAAGACAAAATCGACAAAGACTGATTATGCAGAAGGAACCCTCGTTATTACTGACCCGCCTGTTTTTAACATGGCCTTTGCCAAAGTCTAAGGGATGCTTACAGTACCGATAGTTATCTTATTTTCTTGCTGGTCTACATAGTATTCAGTAAAAAGCTTGCGGGCAAGCTGAGCAATGGTCACCATTTTGTCTGCCGCTATATATAAAGGATCATCCTCTGTTAGAAAATGCAGCTGCTCTGAGTACAACAGTTGCAGGGCTAATGCATGGTGCAGGAAATGCATATCTGTGTGCGAGAGGATCAGTTTTCTGATAAATCAGAATGCACAATACCAGCTATTGCTTATAAAAATGTGCTTGGAATCGATCACGAAACTCTTGATGGCAGGCAAGACAATTTTTCTGTACTGTTGAAAAAGATTCTATTACACGATAACCATCTCCCTGCTGAGCGGCTTGCTTTACTTCGACAGCCGCGTCGTGAACCTTTTTGTCATAGGTTTTGAACTTGTTAGCCTCAGCTCCAAGAAATGTCAAAATGCGCATCTTTTCAGCAAGAGGTGGCTGCTCATGATCCGCAACACGGTCAGCAATGCCTATAACTTTCTCCCATTCTTCTCGGGAAATTGCATCAGTCATTTTCGACATATCAGTTGCCAACAGTTGCATGATGCCTTTCAGCGCCATCGGCTTGATTACATAGGATCCCAGCTGAATATCTTCCCTAGTTGATTCACCACTGTAAACAATGAATGGCAGTAGCAAAAAAATTATCGTTATCATCAACCGAAACAACGTGGGTTTATTACACAATATCATTTATTTTTCTTCCTATTTCCAAGCGCTTACTTTATAAATTGCATGTATTTATTCTTGTGGGTCCCTGGCCAATCCCCAATCATCGAATAACACATATACTGCGGGTATTACGAGAACTACTAAAACCGTTGCACTTAGCAATCCAAATACCACAGAGATGACAAAGGGCTTTATAGCTGTCGCTTGAGTGCTGGTCTCTGTGAGTAATGGCAGCAATCCTACTATGGTTGTACTTGATGAAATAAGGATTGCTCGGAGTCTGTCACGGCTGGCCTGGCCTGCGGCCTTAATTACGTCCATCCCCCGTTGTCGATGCGTTTTGATAAATTGAATCAATAGAATCGCATTATTGACCACAATACCGGCCAGTGACGCTGCGCCGATCAAGGATGGCATGGAAATATAATACCCCATAAATACGTGCCCCCACAGTGCTCCAATAAAAGCCAGTGGGATAGACAACATAACAATCAATGGCTCCACATAGCTGCGAAATTGAAATGAGAGAATCACAAAGATACCAATCAAACCAATTAACAGCCCCCTACCAATGGAGCTGCCAGTTGCCGCAGAACGAGCTGTCTGACCCTCAAAGCTAACATCAATATCCGGATGACGTGATCTGAACGATTCCAACCACGCATTGTTAAGGCTATTAACGATGGCTTGTCCACTGGACAGGCGCGTATCAACATTCGCTTCTACAGTAACAGTGCGACGACCGTCAATACGGATAATTCGTGCCCAATCTCGACGTTCCTGAACTGTTGTAGCAACCTCTAACGGCACTCGGTTACCATCAGGAAGAATGATGGTATAGTCGATAAGATCATCAAGGCTGTTTCGGTCTGCCTGTCCCTGTCGAACGAGGATTTCAATATCATGATCACCTATACGTTGCGTGTCGACTACTTCTCCAAGGAACGCTGCGCGTAACTGAGAGGCAACGTCTTCAGCAGACAATCCTAAACCGTGCCCACCTTCCGCCAAAGAAAAGGTGCGCTGCGGTTTGCCAAGGCGGAGATCATCGGTTACGTTGTAAACGGCAGTATAATTCTCTAAATGTGAAACAAGCTCGCGAGCTGCAACATGAAGTGTCTGAAGATTATCCCCTTGTAGGCGTATCTCAACAGGGATGCCCGCGGGGCCAAATCCAGGTTCCTGAATGATCAATCGTTCTAAGCCAGCAATATGGCCAATTTCTTCGATCCATGCTGTTGTTAACTCATCTAGAGTAACATTGCGTCGCTCTGCGGTTAGAAGATCCGCAATCACTGTCGCCACATGCGCACCTGCTTCACGCGCACTGGGGTTGTGATTAAATCGAACCTGAATGGCGTTAACCAAGGGCGCCTCACCTGCTTGCAAAGGTGTATAACGTTTGCTTAGTCTTTCCATTGCAGCTTCAACTTGTTTAGCCACAGATTCGGTGCGTAAAAGGGGAGTACCTTGGGGCATCAATATACGAGCTTCCAACACATCACCATCGATGGCGGGCATTGCCTCGCTGCCTATATGACCGCCAATAATAAATCCGGCGGAACCTAGCATTAATGTTAATACACCTCCCAGGACCCAGAGTCGAAACTGAACTGCCCTATCAGCCAGTTTTCCAACGCGCTCGCGGAAAGTTTCAAAACCTTGGTCGAAGCGCCTGCGAAAACTTGATTCTTTTTCATTCCCTGATTCAGAAGTACTACTTTTGAGATGATGAGGTAGGATCAAGAATGCCTCCACCAGGCTTGCTGCCAGGGCTGCAATTAGTACCACAGGCAATACTTGAAGTACGGCCCCCAGTTCACCTGCGAGAAAAGCCAGTGGAGCAAATACCGCAACCGTCGTCAGGAATGATGAAAGTACTCCAGGAAGCACCTGCAGCGTGCCTAAGACAACAGCCTCTAGTGGTGATGCAGCTTCTTTGGCATGAGTCGCAATATTGTCGGTTATTACGATTGCATCATCCATCACAATACCAATAGCCATTAATAAAGCTACCAATGTCATCATATTTAGCGTTAAGCCGGTTAAAGCCATCACTATAAAGGCACCCATGAAAGCCGCAGGTAAACCTAACACGGCCCAAAGTGCCAACTTTGGACGAAAAAAGACGCTCATTACCAAGACAACCAGAATGAGTCCTACGATGCCATTCTCTACCAACATCTCAAGACGGTCACGAACGATGCTGGTCATGTCCTGCGTGATTGCCAGCTCGATCTGGCCATTGAAGCGCAGACGTTCAGAAGCCAGCAACGTTTCTAAAGCATCTTTTACAGTCAGAGCGTCGCCTCGAAGCGATTTGTGTACCTCTAGCACCACAGCTGGTCTGCCATTGAAATGAATTTTATCTTCTGACTTCTCACCACCTTCACGCAGAGTTGCGATCTGCCCTAGTGTTAGCTCCCCCCCATCGGCCTCTGAGATAATCACTAGTGAAGCCAGTTCAGATAGCGAGCGGCGCTGGTCGGTAAAACGAAGCAGGATGTCTCTATTGGACGTTTCCAGAGTTCCTAATGGTAAGTCAATACTTTGACTGGATACACGCCGGGCCAGTTCTCGCGCTGATAATCCGTGTTGTGCCAATACCTCGCGGGGAATTTCAATTTGCCATTGGCGCTGCGACTGACCTTGTATATACACGCGAGCAACGCCGGGAAGTTTCATGATTTTCTGTTCTAAACTCAGCGCATAGTCTTCTTGTTGTTGCTTAGACATTTCACTTGTGATGGCTACGGCAGCAATCAAGTCACTGCGGTGTAGCTCTCGCACTACAGGTGCTTCAGTTCGGGCGGGCAGGTCTTTTATGGCATTAACTTCAGTCTGTAGCTCATTAATGAAACGAAGAGAATCACCTCCCGATGTCATCTTGGCAGTTGCACTAGCCAAATTATCTTGTGCAACACAGACAAACTCATCAAGATAATCAACACTCTTAACGGCATCGTGTAGACGACGACATATAGCATCTTCAACGTCAGCTGCACTAGCCCCCCGATAGATCACATCAACCGATACCTCAACAGGACGATAGTCGGGAAACGTTTCACGTTTAAGGTGTGGCGCGGCAAATAGCCCAGCTGCAATTAATAAAAGTAGCAACAAATTGGCGGCGGTTGGATGTCCTGCAAACCAGCGGATCATAGTGTCGATCCCAGTGCAAGGGATGCTATTTTCTGTTGCAGGCGCTCATCCTGGCGGGGTGCTAATAACATGCCTTCGCGGGCAAGCGGCAGATCATCAACGA
The DNA here is from genome assembly GCF_000987775.1 of Arsukibacterium ikkense. Taxonomy (GTDB): domain Bacteria; phylum Pseudomonadota; class Gammaproteobacteria; order Enterobacterales; family Alteromonadaceae; genus Alishewanella; species Alishewanella ikkense. The sequence continues at coordinate 102,007 of NZ_LAHO01000017.1, read as the reverse complement.
CAACTCTCTCGCCGGGTGCCAACCCTGACTCGATGACAGCCAAACCGTTCTGTTCAAAAGCCACAACCACTGGGCGGCGTATCAGGCGGTTGTCTTCATTTACTAGCCATATTTCACTTTGATGTACCGCGCTTACTGGTAACACCATCTGTGGGCTTGCACTCAATACGGAAAGTCGCACGCGGGTGTACATATCACGCTGAAGTGGAGGGTGATCAGGTGGGTACGCATCGCGATAAGGAAAATCAACACGAACCACTACTCGCATAGTTCGGGTGGTAGGCTCGAGGCCGCTTGCTACGCGTACTACTCTTCCTGTCCAGCTCACGCCCTCAGCACCAACTAGCTGCAGCTCAGCGTCAAGAGCAGACAGGTCCATACGTTCACTAATATCCTTCGCCCCTGGCAATGGATTGGCAACATTGCCCAGCAGGCGCCTCATCATGGAAAACGGAATGCGTGCTTCGACCTCTGCTGCATCTACATTATCAGCCTGAAAAAGGTACTGCCCAGTACCGACAAACTGATGAAGCTCTACATCCACCGGACCAAGACGTATGTTGTAAGGAGCGATAAAGCGGGTATCCTTAAGATCTTGTTTTACTTGACCTAGACGTATAAAAGCACGCTCCTGTTGAGCTTTTAATCGATTTATTGTGGTTGGCAACAGGGCCAGTACATTTTCCAGTGCCGTCACAGCCTGACGTTGGGCTAATGTGAAGCGGCGTTGTTCGTCAAGTTGAGTATGAGTAATAGTGCCGGTGCGGGACAATTGCTCAAACCGGGAAAGCTCCATCTCGGATAATTCCAGACGCATTTTTTCCAATTCAAGAAGCCGAAGAGTATTCTCCCTTTCAGTGTCTAACTTATTCATTTCCGCTTTCAAGCCATCAATATCAGCTTGGGCATCTGCAATCGCTAGCTCATACCGACTTGGATCCAGAGCCAAAAGTAGAGTCCCTTGAGTCAGCATCGCTCCATTTTCCAGGTTGGGATGACGCTCCACAACGCGACCAGATACATTAGCGATTGCTCGCCATGTTTCTGATGGCCTTGATATTCCATGGCCCCGTGCTTCTAAGCGCAATGGCAAAATGCGAGATTCTATAACCATAACTACAGATGCATGCTCTTGGTCAGCAACTATTGCAGGGGATTGTCGATTAGCGATGAATATGGCAATCAGAATAAGTCCTAATGCCAGACCAATCAAAACGGGCGCATGTTTAACATATTTGTGAAACCAATCTTTCATTTCTAAGTTCCAGCTTCTGCGCAAATTCCATGGCAAAAAAGCTCAAATACACTCGGGGCCTGACGAGCTAAATAATCCATATCACCTATCAGAAGCGACTGAACTACTAGACCTTGTATCATTCCGATGTACTGTGTAGCAGCTACCTCAATATCAAGATCCCGCCGCAACTCTCCACTAACTTTTGCATCCGCAAGTTGCTGTACTACTCTTTCGCGATAACGGCCAAGTAGTGATTGCACCATTCTACGGGCCGGTGTTAAGCGGGAGTGTTGCAGCTGACCTAGTAATAAACGAGGCACACCTGGATGTTTTTTTATGAACTCAATGTGAGTAAGGAACATTGCCTGCAATTTAGATAAGGGACTTTCAACTTCGCTGGCTGCATTATCAAGTCGTTGCATTACACGCTCTGCCACCCAACCAATCACTGACTCCCAGATGGCATCTTTGCTTATGAAATGCCTGAACAAGGCCCCTTGGGTCACCTTCATCCGTTTCGCGATCTCTGAAGTAGTAATATTTGCTGGATCATCTTCTGCACATAGACTTATCACAGCTTCAACAGTTTTCTCGCGACGCTCTTCCGAGGAGAGATTAGTTCTAATAGGCACTGTTTTTTCCGATTTAAGATAGTAATAGATTACTATCTTAAATCGTTTGATTTCTGACATCAATAGTTTTTAACTATCAGTAAAAAATGCATAATGGAATCGAGCTTTGCCGCAGATGGTTCGCGCGTGCTCAAAGTCAACACTTCCGTTGTAGATTAAAAACAGCTATGTCAATCCTTTTTGCATAGCATGTAGCTGGGACTACAGGAACAAATCAACTAAGTTTCACAATATGATTTGCGAAACACTCCCTTGATTTTGCTAATGAATTATTTTCATTTTTTGGTGCAGCGAAGAGTCGGTGGTATCTCTAGAACTCCAGGCTCAGTGCAACTGAACCAAAAGTATGGCTGCCTGTTTGCTGGTCAAACTCACGAGTTCTCCAAACACGCATCACCGCCAGCCGCACGCCACGTCCGACAAATACCCATTGACTACTAATGCCTACAGCAGCCTGAGCGACCCAAGGTCGTCGGCCGACGTTATGACTGAACCGAAACATATTTCCGTCCAGAGTGAAATCCCATGCAACAGCTTTAACTTCCAGGTTTAGAAAAGCATGAGTTCCAGGTTTTGGTGCCTGGGTTGCTTGCGGATTTGTTGTACGCAGACTGGCAACGTTTGAAGGCGGACGGTTTTCTGCTCCAGGACGGATCGGATAGCTGCCAAAGTCGTTTGGGATATTCCAGCCCGTGCGCAATTCCAGGCCAGTACTGGCGGCGGTTTCAATGTTTCCAACCCTTAGACCGTAGCTACCGATTACGTCGCTACCCCAGCCAGGACGGACAGCTCCCTCCCTGTACGGCTTGAACTTGCGCTCCATGGCCATCTGAAACGCAGGTTCGTTGCGTAACTGATTATCCCAGCCGCGAAAAAGATCGATTCCACGTACTCGATGTACCAGGTCCTGAGATTGCTCTGCCATCGACCAGGGGCCGATCACACCCAGTGTCAACTCGCGCACGTCCAGCATTTCGTAATTGGCTGCTTGGGGGTGGACACGGCGATTCCACGCCAGCCCCAGGTAGAATAAACCAGCATACGGCCGATCTTCTGGAATCAGATCGAAGCGCGCTTTGTCTTCGGGAGTATACATGGCCTGGCCAAAGCGGACGACGACATTTTGCGAAGCCGACTGGGCGCCAGACTCACGCCAGAACTCGGGATCAGCCCAACCGATAAAACGAGCGTACCAACCAATCGGCTGAGGTAAACACTCCGGGCGGAGTGCGCCTTGCAGATCACGAGAAACCACTGTAAACGCCACCCCGTTGGTGTAGTTTCTATCGGTACCGGTGAACAAATCGTTTTCTAGGCGCAAGGTGCCACCTCTCCAGTGCACGGTTTGTTCTGGCAGGCAGCGCAGGTCGGGCGAGCGCGTGAGTTCCGTGCTGCAAGCGGCAAACGGGCCGAGCAACGCGCAGGCAGCCAATACTTTAGCCTGCGGCATCTGTCGCCACACTTTGATGCCCAACGAGCGGGAATATTGACTACTTTGTTGCATCAAGATGCGTGCACCACTAACAGCCTCGCCGATGCAGAACCATTCGAGAGTATTAAAAGCTTCCTTAGCATCCTATTTACACCTGGACAATTCAAAATCAGCTGGAGAAACATAGAGCCATGCTGCAATCGACTATGAAGCACGATCCGGTGAATTCTCATGCTACCACTCAAAAAACTGTGATCACTTGTGTTTTCGCATTGGGCAAGTGCTCAGTCCCAGCCAGCGCCAAGGTGGATACAGCCACAACGGCACGCTGAGCAGGATCAGCCCGAAGATGATGCGCTATGCGGTCGATATTTCCAACGTTGACTTGCATGATGGTCTCCTTCTGTTGAATCAAGATCTTGTCAATGTGGTGCACGCGGTTGCGCTCGGGTCCCAGCCCGGGCCGGATTCGCGTCCAGCGGGGGCGCTGCGGGCACTTCCCAACCGCCACCGAGCGCCTTGTACAGCGCCACCAATTGCATGGCTGCGCTGGTGCGCGCGTGCATGGCTGCGGTTTCGGCATCGTGTAAGCTACGCTGGACCACCAGCAGTTCAACAAAAGCGATGTCGCCTGCGGCGTAGCGCGTCTTGGCGTGGACGTGGCTGGCGCGCGCCGCATCCAGTGCTATCTGGCTGCGCTCAAGTGTTTCCAGCCCGCCGTAGTAGTCACCCAGCGCGCGTTCGGCATCACCCAGCGCTGCAATCACAGCCTGTTCGTAGGCAAGCGCGGCCTGCCGCTCGACCGCCTCGCGCGCCCGAATTTCAGCTCGTACACGGCCTCCGTCGAACAGGCGCCAGGAAATCAGCGGCAAGATGGAAAAGCGCGAACTGGATGCATCGAACCAGTTGCCCGTGCTGAGTGCCTGGAACCCGCCGCCGACTCCGATGGAAAGTTTGGGGAACAGCTCAGCCGTGGCTAGGCCTATATCTGCGGAACTCGCAGCTAGGTGTCGCTCCGCGGCCAAAACATCAGGGCGACGACGCAGCACGTCGGCGCGCTCGCCTACCGGCAGCGCACGCAGCGTATAAGGAGTCAATGGACTGTTGAGCAGCGCCAGTTCACGTTCTGGCGGTGCGCCCAGCAGCACGCCCAGAGCGAGCACCGCCGCGCGCTGACGCGCCTCGATATCCGGCAAGTGCGCGTTGACACCTGCCCATTCGGCATGAGCTGCGTCCACGTCGGCAGCAGACGCATCGCCCAATGCATGCCGCAGGCGCACTAACTCCAAAGTCTGCTGCAACGTGTCCAGCGTGGCATGTTGCGCGTGCAATTCGAATCTGGAGCCAACGGCTGTGAACCAAGTTCGGGCGACTTCTGCGACGATGCGCATGCGTACGCCATGTGCCTCAATTTCGGTCGCCTGCAAGCGGGCGCTGGCGCCTTCCAGAGCCCGCTGCTTGGCACCGAATAGATCAGCCTCCCAGGCCGCGTCGAAACCTGCGTCGTAAATGGTCTGAGTGGCGTCAAGGCCCGGAATGGTGCCTATGGGCAAAGGGCCGTTTTCGCTTTGCCGGCGTCGATTGACGCTAGCGCCTACGCTGGTGGTGGGCAGTCTTTGGCCTGCCACGCGGTCGCGTAGGGCGCGCGCCTCGTCGATGCGTGCGGCGGCATGGCGCAGGTCGAGGTTTTGCGCCAGTGCAGTGGCCAGCAGGCGATCAAGCACCGGATCGTCCAAAGCTGACCACCAGTGTGTCAAATCCGCCGATTCTGATACGCTTGCCAGCGGTAAGGTCCAGCTGCTGCCAATGTCGACCGGCGGCGATTCGCGGTAGTCAGGGCCTACGGCCGCGCAGGCAGTCAGCAGCGTGCAGAACAAGACCAATTCGAGCGGACGCAAGCGCTCTGGGACTAATTTAGTGGCGGCTACGTGAGAAAAGGGAGTGTGGGTATTAGGTTTCATTGCAGGCGTCCTCGGACGAATACGGTGGCCATCGTCAGTGTGGCCAAGGCGATAACCGCCAACGGCCACATGCTGGCGAGAATATCACTTGGCGGCATGGCTTTGAGAAAGCTGCCCTCGACGATAATGAGGAAGTGCGTCAGCGGAATAGCTTGGGCCAGCCACTGCAGGACCTCCGGCATATTTTCCACCGGCGTCGCAAAGCCGGACATAAGCACTGCCGGCACGCCAATGGCGAACGCCCCCAGAATGGCTTGCTGTTGCGTCATGCTGACTGCTGAGATCATCAGGCCAATGCCGACCACCGACAGAATGAATAGCACCAAGCTGGCCAGTAACAGGCCGAACGACCCGGTAAAGGGAATGCCGAATAGGAATACACCTGCGCTGACCATGAATAGACCAAGCAAGGTGCCGATCGCTAGCGCTGGCAGCGACTTGGAAATGATGATTTCTGACGTCGAGGTAGGAGAAACCAGCAATTGGTCGAAGGTACCGAGCTCACGTTCGCGCGCAATCGACAGCGAGGTGATGAGCAACGCGCTGAATAGCGCCAAGATGCCGGCGAGGCCAGGAACAATGAACCAGCGGTAAACGAGGTTCGGATTGAACCAATGACGCACAAGCACAGGTATCGACACTTGTGCGTCAGGCGTAACCTCGGCGGCGACTTCGGCAGCGATGGTAGACAGATAGGCGACGGTGATTTGGCCTGAATTGCTGCGGCGTCCATCGACCAACACCTGCGCACGTCCACTTTCGCCAGCGGCAATCGTGCGCGAAAAATCCATCGGGATGGCGAGAGCAGCGATCACCTCTCCCCGATCGATCAGCTCGTGCAACTGCCGCTGGCTATCCACATGTCGAACGTGACTGATAAAACGGGAACTATCCAAACGCTGCACCAGTTCGTGCGACCAGCGGCCCGCATCCTGGTTGTAAACGGCGATATCCACATTGCTCACTTCAAGCGTTGCAGCAAAGGCAAATACGAGCAGTTGCAGGATAGGCGGCACGAACACCACCATGCGGCTTCGCGGATCGCGCAGGACGAGAAGCACTTCCTTAATGAATTGGGCACGTAAGCGGGTGAAAGACAATGTGAAGGTCAGCATAGCGTCACTCCAGATTCTTGCGCGTCGCACGCTTGGCGATCATGAAGAATAGCGATCCGATCAACATCATTGCTCCCAAGTTGGGAAGGAATACCGCCCAGATGTCTCCGGCTAGGAACACTGTCTTCAGTGAGTCAACAAAGTAGCGAGCTGGAACCAGTCGGGTAATAGCCCGGATCGGTGCCGGCATGGCGTCGATTTCGTACAGGAAGCCGGAGAGCATGAAGGCCGGAAGGAAACCTGTGAAAAGCGCAATCTGCGCAGCCAGGAACTGGTTGCGAGCCAGCGACGAAATGAGTAGGCCCTGTCCTAACGCCGGCACCATGAATACCGCTGACAATATCAGCAATGCCGACAGCGAGCCGCGCAGCGGCACGCCAAACACGAATACGGCCAACGCTGTCGCACCCAGCGTGGACAGCATGCCGAGCACGAAGTACGGCAACAGTTTGCCGATCAGGATTTCCCCGACCGAGGCTGGCGTGGACAGAACCGCCTCCATGGTGCCGCGCTCCCATTCACGAGCTACCACCAGCGCGGTAAGCATGGTACCGATAATGGTCATGACGATTGCGATCGCACCGGGGATCAGCGCCCGGCGGCTCTCCAGCTCTGGGTTAAACCAGTAGCGTGGCTCCAGCACTAAGGCTTGCGCTGGCGCTGCAACATCAAGTCCAGCGCGCCAGCTTTGGACCACACCGCGGGCATAGTTTTCGACGTAGTTGGCGGTATTGGGGTAGGAGCCGTCAGTAATGATCTGCACCAGCGGCTGACTGCCCGGTTGAACCAAGCGCTGCTCGAAATCCTGTGGAATCACCACGTAGCCGCGCAGCTCGCCAGTAATCAGTTTGTCGGCAACTTCGCGGCGATCATGGGCAAAATGTGCATCCAAAAAGCGGTTGGCCGAAAAGGCGGCAGCCAGATTTTGTGCAGCGGCGCCGGGGGATTCCAGTACCACCCCGACGCGAACGTTCTTGGCATCCAACGACACTGCATAGGCGAATAGCAGCAGCAAGACCACCGGCAACACGAAGGCGATCAACAGCGTCGAGGGGTCGCGCAGCGCCTGCAGGCTTTCCTTGTAAACAAGTGCAATGAGGCGCTGCATATCGAAGCGGCGCACGCTGGCCTGCAGCGCGCCGTCTCCGTCCTTGGGTTGTGACGTGGCGTTCATTCGGCGGACTCCATTTCTCGATCGGCCGACTCCACCAGATGAATGAAGGCATCCTCCATTGTCGGGTCCGGCCGATTGGCATTGGCGGCGAGCCGCTTGAGCGCATCTGGGGTGTCCAACGCAATCAGACGCGCGCGATAGAGCATTGCCACTCGGTCGCAGTACTCAGCCTCGTCCATGAAGTGAGTGGTGACCATGATTGTCACGCCCTTGCGCGCCAAGCCGTTAATGTGAGTCCAGAATTCACGCCGGGTGATGGGATCCACGCCAGACGTCGGTTCGTCCAGGAACAGCACAGGGGGCCGATGCATCAGTGCGCACGCCAGCGCTAGACGCTGTTTGAGTCCCAATGGCAAAGAGTCAGGTGCTGCAGACAACCAATCACTTAGAACGAATGTGTCGATCATTTCTTCGATACGTTTACGTCGTGTATAGCTATTTAATTGATAAACTCCGGCAGAAAACTCTAGATTCTGGCGCACCGAGAGCATGCTATAAAGTGAGAACTTTTGCGCCATATAGCCAAGCCGACTTTTGGCCTCGCCGGTAGCCAGACGTAGATCGTGCCCCACCACTTGCGCTTCGCCATGGCTGGGTTTAAGCAACCCACACAGCATTTTGAAGGTAGTGGACTTGCCTGCTCCGTTGGGGCCGAGCAAGCCAAAGACTTCGCCTTTTCGCACCTCAAAAGTGACATTATCGGTGGCTGTGAAATCGCCGAAGCGTTTGGTCAAATTACGGCATGACACGGCAATATCCGAGCCGAGTTCGACTGGCGATAAGCGCTCGGCCAAAGCTGAAGTGCCGCCGGGACCGCCGCCGAGCAAATCGATGAAGGCGTCCTCGAATCGCGCGGGCACTGCAGTAAGCCGCACTTTCGCCTTATCGGCCAGCGCCTGGATCTGCTTCACTTGCGCGCCGTCGCGCAGCACTATCCGTACCCCGGCCCCCTGGATTACGCCATCGCTCACGGTGGGCAGATTGAGTGCTTCGGTCAGGACCGCCCGGCGCTCAGAGCCGACGTCTTCCAGACGGAAACTTCGACCTTCGAGTTGCGCAGTCAGTTCTTGTGGCGGGCCATCGAACAAGAGTTGCCCCTTGTTTAGCAACAGTACGCTCTCGCAGCGTTCGGCCTCATCAAGATAGGCGGTAGACCACACCACGGCCATGCCCTCATCGGTCAGCGCCTGCACCATGCGCCACAAATCCTGGCGGCTGACCGGATCGACTCCCACGCCGGGCTCGTCCAGCAGCAGAACCTTTGGTCGCGCCATAAGCGCACAAGCTAGACCCAGCTTCTGCTTCATACCACCGGAGAGCTTTCCGGCAAGACGCTTGGTAAAGGGGCCAAGCCGGGTGAAGTCGAGCAGCTCGTCGAACAAATCGGCGTTGCGGTTTGTGTCCATGCCACGCAACTGCGCATATAAGCGCATATTTTCCATCACCGTAAGGTCTTCATAAAGGCCGAAGCGCTGCGGCATGTAGCCACTGGCGACATGAATGGCGTCGTTGTCCCGCACGACGTCGTACCCCGCCAAGGTGACGTGGCCGGCGTTGGGCACCAATAGGCCGGTCAAAATCCGCATTAGCGTCGTCTTTCCAGCGCCGTCAGGGCCGACCAGCCCCGTCAGCCGCCCGTACTGGATGCGTGCGCTCAAGTCCCGCAGGGCCTGTACTTTGCCAAAATGCTTATCCACTCCTTCGATGATTACGGCAGTGGTATCCTCGCTTTCGCTCTTCGGCGTAGCTGCAACAAAAGGGTTCGTTTGCATCTTAACGTTCACCTGTGTGGGAACTGGGACCGGATTTAGCATCAATCTCGACCGTTACCGGCATGCCCTGGCGCAGCGCGGTGTCGCTTTCGGCTTCGTCGATGACGATGCGCAGGCGATACACTAGGTCCGTGCGTAGATCTGCGGTTTCCACCGTTTTGGGTGTGAATTCAGCGCGTGGTGAGATGAAGCCGATCTGACCACGATAAATCTTGTCGGAGGAATCGCTCTTGACGCTTACTGCGGTTCCAGGCGCGATGCGTCCCAAATCCCGCCCCCCCACATAGGCGCGCACATAAACAGGCTTGTCCAGGCTCAGACTGTAAACCGTACTTTGGCTCCCGACCATGCTTCCCGGCTCACGCACCCGTGCGATGACAGTTCCTCTACTCGGCGCCATCAATTCGGTGTCCGCCAGGGCGGTAGCAAATTGCGATGCGACAGCCTGCGCGGCCGCAAGACGAGCCTCGGCCGCAGCAATGTCTTCTTTGCGAAAGCCTTCGGATGCTTGCGACAGAGCAGCTTTGGCTGCTTCGACGCTAGCGGCGGCCTGATCTCGTGCTGTGTGGGCGGCATCGACCGTACGCTGGCTGCTGGCGCCCGATGCTAGCAGGCGACTCTGCCGCTGAAAGTTGCTCTCAGCTTCGATGGCGAGCGCTTGCGCCTGCTTGAACGCCTCGCTTACCTGAGTGATTTCCTGTGGGCGCAAGCCGTGGCGCAGCTTGGCCAGTTCCGCCTGCGCAACCTGCACTTGGGCTTGCGCTGCCGCAAGTGCTTCCCGGTAAGGTTGCGCGTCAAGCGCCGCCATGCGTTCGCCGGCACGTACGGCATCGCCTTCATCAAAAGCCATTTCAGTCACGCGCCCAGACTGACGGAAAGCCAACTGCACCTCCCGAATGTCAACGTTGCCGTACAAACGCAGCACGCTATCATCCGTGGCTGCGCGATGCATCCAAAGCAAGACAATACCACTCGCGAAGATCACAATTGTCGCCATGACGAGTATGCGTTTAACTGTTTTGGAGAGATCACTGATTTTCATTGCTCGGCCTCTACGTAGCAAATACCTCGACGATAGGTGAAAACATACTCGGTGCATCATGGTAGAAACGTATCGCGTTGCCAGCCTTCAAAGAATGCATAATTGCCTGCAACAAGATGGTTTCCTTGAACAGAAAATGACGAAACACGGAGATCTTAAGAGGTCTCAAGTGCTGTGCGATAGTCGTCGAGATATTTTAGAACTTAGCGCGACTGTTAAGTCGGTTACGACCTCTCTAGCGACTGCTCGTCTCTCACAGGCAGATAAGTAATTGAGATGCCCGCTCATTAATCACACACCCATAAGATAGTAACTGATTACTATCTTATCACTGCATTGACTTTTTGCAAGAGGTTAAGTGCGGAAAGGGGGCCGCGATGTAAATGGAGTTACTGTTTAAAGTCACTCTACTCTTCAAATTTGATTTACTTAGGCGAACCATTTCATCACAACTTTGCCAGAGGTCTTCAATACAATTAGCGCGAATATGACTGGGGGACAGCGATTTTATCTCCTTGGTCGTATCGATTGACATATCTACTGACTTTAGCGCCAAGCACATATTTTAAATACCACGGTGTTTTACAAAAACAAGAAAAATATTTTATTTGCATTATGCACCGCTCATTGAATAATCGGCATTAGAAACTGTGCTTTAATTACTTGCTAAGTTATTGGTATTTTAGGCCCCTGACTAATGTCAGAATTTATTAAGGATTTGTTTTGAGCTACACTTTGTTTTTCTTTAATAGGTGTAGATGACTCCGCAACATCTGAGCCAAGGAACTGTTTTATATACTCCGTAGGGGACTTATTCATCACACTTGTCAGACCGATATTTATGAATGATGTTGCAACTCCAACGGCACCTCCCCAAAAAGCGCCGCCGGCAACTTGAGAAAGATATCCTATATCATCGCCAGTCCAATCCCGGTAATAATGGCTGACTAACGGAATATGCTGTAAAGGATTAACGACATCTATTACATCACCAAGAACAGGTGTCTTTCCATTAGCAAATGGTGTTGCAGAAGGTGAGTCTTCGACGAGATTTTCAGCTTTATCAGCCTTTAATGCTGATTCAATCATGCTCTGCATCATATTCTTTGTCATCGCGGCAAACATGGCATCAGAATCAGCAAGGGGCTGCATTTCACTACTATGCTGCTCACTCAGAAGACTCACTAACTGAGTTGCCGCAACATCGGTTTTTTCATCCTCCGGGTTTAGCAAAGAGTTAAGTATTTGCGTGAAGTCAGTTTTCTTATCGCTTTCTTTGTCATTATCTCCTTGCCAACCTGTTATTGTATTAAACATATTTTTGTCAATTTGCATTGTATATTTCCTTTATAGTATGTTGTTGTACCTGATCTCTAATGTTGACCGGAACAAAAAGACTTTTATTGTCAAATTGAGCTTCGGCATGATCAGGATATACACGAGAAACCTTCAATAGAGCTTTAGCCTCTTCATTTGAGGTATAGTTATTACCCCAGCTATCGGTAAAACTATTGCTATATAACAAACTAAATATGTCGCCAGGTCTCAGGCCTTGCCGGCTCCCAGCACTTATTGTGATCGTATGGCCTTGTAACCGGATAACCTGAGCCCTTACCCGAACACAACTTAAAACTTTAGCTAGATCGTCAACGGACTCATTTATTAATCTTTGTAATTCGATGCCAAAATCTGACCGCCAAATTTGATCACTTCCCGCATTAATTTGGGTAGTAATTGAGTAAGGCCATAAAGTCCGAGTCTGGTAATTTTTAGTATGAATTAAAAGTCCACTTACTCCTTCTAGTAGACTTATCTCAAGTGCAAACTGACGAATCCAACTTTCACTCTTGAAAGGGCCACCTGGATTTCGTCCGAATGATAAGTTACGTATTCGGCCTGAAACAATGAACTGCGACTGAGTATTGTCTGACATAGACCTTAGTTGCTTTATAGCTGTAAACTTCTGATATTGCTCAGGAGGGAATAAAGCTACAGGAGTTACCGCTTTGATTAAGAAATCTGCCGGGCTACGTTGAATCGCCGATGTAAAACGAGTATTAATTTCCTTAGTCAGTTCAATATTGCCTGATCCAACCTGTGCAGAGTCCGCGGCAAGGCTGAAAGGAGTTAACAGCAATGCCTTGGCTACATTGCGATCGTTACAGAGATTAGCCTGTGGCCAAATATCTGCTTTCAAAGTAATGGACAACTGACCATCACGCTCGTGCTCTTCCTGAATGATAATTTGCGATATCGGTACAGAAGAGTGCAAAGTAAACAATTCACCAGGCAGCTCTTCCGGGCGAAATAAATCTAGAGCTGCCAATGAAACCTCGGCCTGTATCAACACATTACGTAATGCCTGCCTAGCCGCTTGTTGTCTAGCTAATGCCCGATTGTTCTCAAAAATTACAGCGGTACCACTACCACTAAACCATTCAGCTTTAACAGAAAAAGTTAACAAAACTAAAATGATTAATTGCATTGTTTTCATCAATACCACCACTTTGATTTTACCCCTACAGGCATGCTCTCAACTTGCGGCAATGTGATCAGATTCGCTGTGTCTAACTTCATTTTGGTAAAATGTAGCTTACCGTCAACAGCTGACTCAACCAGCTCAGCACCCTTGATGACACCCTGGACATGGCTTTGTACTAAATCTTGCGTTATTACCGATTTGTCTGTAATTGAATTTGCAGATAGTTTTTTGCCATAGAGTTGCTCAGCCAGCTGTCGGTAGGCATCCTGACGTGACGCGGCTATGGCCAATAGCAACCTGTCCTCATAGGTAGTTCCAGGTTGAGAGTCCACCACAGCATATCCTGTCGCCTCGAGGATCAACCTTTTTGCTGGTGGTTCTAAGGTGTACCTTATTGTGCGCTCATAACTGCAACCACAAAGCATTGTAACAATCAGCATTAAAGTAGAGCGATACGTTAAAATGGCCATAGCTCGGGATTGTTAAGTTTCTCTGTTAGCCAGCCTAAGCGCTGAGTGTCTGCCAAGGCTCCAGTACCAGAGTACTCGATACGGGCATTCGCAATTTTGGTCGATTTAATTCTGTTATCGTTATCTATATCCTTAGCCCGAATAATTCCAGTTAACCTTATGAATTCTTGGCCATTATTTATAAGCATCCATTTGTCACCCCGCACTAATAGATTATCGTTGTTTAATACTCGTATCACGGTCACAGTAAGCTCCCCTTCAAAGTTGTTACTTTGACTTGCTGAACCATCTCCTTGAAATTGTTGGTCTTGGCTCAATCCCAGGTTTACTTCTCTACCGGCTATCTTCAGATTTCCACCAGGAATTTGGATCGGGTCAAGATTGTAATCTGAGCTTTTTCTCAGCTGAGTATTGCCTTTCTTGATAGCTTTGGTGGATTCAGATAGTTGCACAGAGACTATATCGCCAGCTCTAAAATGTGATCGCTCGACATAGAGGCTATGTAACCGGTCAGGGTTGAATAACGAACCATTCATTTTGGCCGGCAATACCTCAGGTTCAGGTTCTAAAGCCGCATAATAAGGATCATTTGGGTCTGGCCAATCCAATCTAGAGGCTGGTAAACCAGCCTTAGGTCTCACACGGTCTTCCAAGCCAGGTGGAGGAGCCTTATCGTTAAAAAAGGAACAGGCAGTTAAAGTTGCAAAACCCAAAATTAAGCAGACGATATTTTTATTCATATTCATCATTACCTTCGCTAGCCCTACTATGTTTTAGGCAACGTAACAAAGAAATGTGGAAAAATTATGGATGAAAATAGATAAAGCGTTATTTAACTTTGTTGCCGTTCACAGAGAAGCTTTGGTTACATGCATTACTGACTTCAAACAGCGGGTTTTTGTCTGGCCATCTTGCACCTCAATACTCGGTAGGATACCTGGCAAAATTCCCTCCTCTTGCAAAATGTCAATTCAGTGATAAGATAGTAATTGATTACTATCTTATGGTGTGTTCGATGTGTTGATATTCCAAATAGTTAGCGATGGATGTGGCCACAGTGTCACTAGCTGCGAAGATTACATGGTTACCAGCAGAGTAAGGCTGGCTGCTGAGGTTTGCAGCGCAGCCTGCTCAAGGTTGTGAGTTAATGCGCCGTCTACAGCCTTCACTTTGCCCGAGCAAGCCTGCTAGCGTGCTTACCAAAATCTATGGTGTGGAGGTGGAATAATGGTAAATACAGAAATGCAAAGTACATTTGAAACTGTTCAGCTTTCTCAAAAAGCTTTTTTATTGGTCTCCATATTGAAGCAACAAGTGACAAAGTCCGAATTACCTCCGAAGATCAACCAGCAGATGACTATTAAGATCAATGAATTAAACAGTGTATTGTCTGAGCTGAGCGCTTACATAATGTCGTTAAACTGTAAGAATAAAATAAGTAAAAACTCTTCCGTTACTAACGCTGATGGCTTTTTTATGGTGCTGGATGAAAGTGATTTTACGCTGCGTTCTCAAAATTGTTTAGTTAGGCTAACAAAAATCGAATTCATGCTACATAAGATAATGGCTAAGCATCCGAAACAGGTGTTCACTCGGAGTCATTTGATTGATAGCACCTATAACGAGTACGCCGATATTTCTGAGAGAACTATAGATTGCCATATTCGTAAACTTCGCGCTAAGCACAGACAACTTTACCCTGATCTGTTGTTTATACATACTATGTATGGAGCCGGTTACTATTACTCAGAGCCTGTTGATGCTCAAAAATCAAATTCGATTACAACAGAAATGAATATAAAGTGGAAAACTTGACTATCCTGATTTCTCAAAGATTACGAAATTTCCTCTTCTCTGCATTATTCAGGGAAGCGAGCCACAGTATTTTCTTGTTAAAAACGGTAAGAATAACGCTGTGATTGAATATCACTAAAAAGCAGATTTAACGTTTGATTGGTTTATTTTCTTCATTTTTTAGTGCAGGGATATAGGGCGCATGTTTGCATTTTATATTAAACGAACCTTTTGGTGGTTACTTGTTTCTCTAGTTTCTTTATGGAGATTATTTATGATTAAAACTGAAAGAATTAACCCATATTTAATTGCACCCGGCGCCATGCTACCGCTCCAGGAGTTGAACATCTACATTAAACAATGCGGCTTACCAACTGGCCTTGTTGAACTGATTAAAATCAGGGTATCCCAACTAAACGGCTGCGCTTATTGCCTGCAACTCCATACTAAAGAAGCCCGGGAGCAAGGAGAGTCAGAGCAGCGAATATATTTACTCTCTGCGTGGAGAGAAGTCAGTTTCTATACGGAACATGAACAAGCAGCTCTTGAGTGGGCTGAAGTGCTCACGTTCATCTCTGAAAATAATGTTACTGATCAATTATTTAAAAGGATGAGGCAACTTTTCCAGGAAAAGGAGCTAGCCGATTTGTCCGCGCTAATTGGCTTAATTAATTCCTGGAATCGTTTTGCAATTAGCTTTAAGTACCTATATCCATAAATATGTCAGCGGTAATGTTTTTCTTTAATTTTCTTCTCAGAAACAGCATTGGGAATAAATTGGCGAGCTGGACCTGACATAACCGGTGTTGCTATCCTGCCGCTGCAAGGTTGACGCGCCGAGCTGTTCACAACTGGTATTGCCCCGTTTTTCAATTACAATACACAGGTTAACTACTATCTACTTAACTGCAGGAAGCGACTTGTGTACAGCGATGATTTTAACTATAAACGCAAATTTATTGTCAAACTTGGCAAGATGCTGCATAAGTACGGCACGCCGGCGTACCGGCTGGAAGCGCACTTAACTGAGCTGACTACCCATCTGGGTTTGAAAGCGTCGTATATTATTTCGCCCACCTCAATGACCTTTGTGATCTGGACAGAAGGGCACGATCAGGAATATACCCATGCTGCCCGGGTAAACCCGGGTGATCTGGATTTAGGTGCGCTGTCGCGCACTGACGAGCTGGTTGATCAGGTGCTGCAAGGCCAGGTTAGCCTGCATGAGGCTGATGCGCTACTCGATGCGATAGACGCCCGCCCCAGCTCCTACAGTAAGCTGGCTACGGCGGTGGCGATGATGGCCTCGGGCGGGGCCTTTGCCATGCTAATGGCCACCAGCTGGAATGATGTGCTGTGGTCGGCCTTGCTATCATTACTGGTTTATCTGTTTATCCTGTGGGCGCAGCGCTCGCCGCGGATTGCCAATATGCTGGAGCCGTTGGTTGCGATGGTGGCCGGTATTGCCGCTTGTGCCATCAGCAGTTATATCGACCCTGGTATTAATATCCGGTTAGCGGTATTGTCAGCCATTATTTCCTTTATCCCCGGCCTGGCATTAACTATAGGGTTTGCTGAATTAGCCGCGCGGCATCTGGTGTCGGGCAATGCCCGCATTATGGATGCGCTAATGATGCTGTTTAAGTTGTATTTTGGTGCTTTCCTCGGTATTGCCATCGGCTTTACGCTGTTTGGTATGGTCGACTTTGTTAAGCCGGAGCCGATATCCCGCCACTTTGCCTGGCTGGCAGTCGGCATTCTGGTCAGCTCACTGATAGTGCTGTTCAGAAGCCGCGGCAAATATACGTTGTGGTCACTGGCGGCCGGCTTTATTGCCTATGGTGTCAGCATAACGGGTGCCAGTTTATTTGATTACACCATGGGGGCTTTTCTCGGCGCCTTTGCCGTAGGCATTTACAGTAACCTGTTTACCCGCTTAGCCAAGGCGCCCGCGGTTATTGTCGCCATGCATGGTTTAATCGTGCTGGTGCCCGGCAGTAAAACCTATATTGGCCTGAACTCACTGATTTCAGGTCAGGATTTCGTGGTGTCAGACCGGGTGGGTCAGCAAACCTTTATGATTTTAATGGCACTGGTAGCGGGGCTTATTTTCGCCAATGTGGCACTGCCACCGAAGAAAAGCTTATAGGCCGGTGGTTGCAGGCAAATTAACTTTTGCTGGCGTTCCAGCGGTTAATTTACAGTTGCTTTAGTAAATATAATTGGTACCTTTGTTTTTCTGTTAAAGGAAAATACTCATTTTAGATTAAGGAATACCGATGAAACTACCGATAATAATTGTAGTCGCGCTGGCAACTGCCGTGTTTAGGGCTGATGCTGTTGGTTACGCCGATGTGCATATTACTTATATGCAGCCGGCAGCAGGCGACGCCATCTGGAGCAGAGAAAAACAAGTTACACCCCGCTATCCGTTAGAATTAGCTCAACAAGGCATTATCGGTTGTGGTGTATTTAACGTAACCATTAACGAAAAAGGCAAAACCACCGACGTTAGCCTGGTTAGCTCAGTGCCTGACAAAGTTATCGCCAGACCAGCCAGCAAAGTTATCAAAAGTTGGAAGTGGGTCAACAGTAGCGAGTTAGCCAATGCGCCAGAGCAAAAGCTAATCCGGCTGGATTTCTGCATGGGCGGCAGTAGCATGGAAGAGGCGCAGGCGCGTTGTCAGGTACAGGCTACAGCCGCCTGTCAGGGCTGAGGTTAATTAGCTGTCAGGTGCGTTACTTCGCTTGCAAGAATTGGTGTTATAGTCTGCTTAATGTCAATCTGCTTAAGGCGGCAATATGAATCTGGACAAAGCGAAAAAGCGCATCGCGAAACACATCAACAAGGGGTTCGACGGTTACCCGCAAATTACCCTGGCGTATTTTGGTGCCAACGCCGATTGCGCCACTGAAGTGGTGGTGCAGTTTGTTGCAGAGGCCGGGGCCCCGGCGCAGGAGCAACGCTTCGCCAGTAAACAGGACGCGCGCCAGGACGAAACGATTCAATCTGTGCTGATCAAAATCATCGAACGGGCTGCTGCCAGAACCGTTATGGAAGTGCCCGGCGTCGCGCTTAAACTAGATAGCGCCTAACCCCGCTGTTATTGGCAGCAGCAGTCTGCCTCCTGCTATTTGCAGAGCCAGAGCGGCCGCTTTGGCCTCCCCTTACCTGCACTCATGCACCAAAAGCTATCAGCAAAACCGGTTTGAATACGTATTCATCTTGTGGTTGCACTAAAATGGGGTTATCAAAGATGCCAGCGAAGCCTGAGCGGCCCAGAAAGTGTGCACAGCGGGCATAAAACAATACTTACAGCCTGGAGAGACAACCATCATGCAGTTAAAGCCGAACCTGAGCTTCTGGCAAATTTGGAATATGTGTTTTGGGTTCTTCGGAATTCAGTTCGGTTTTGCCTTGCAAAACGGTAATGTCAGCCGGATTTTCCAGACCCTGGGCGCCGATATGGAGCAAATCCCCATTCTGTGGATTGCAGCACCGCTTACCGGCTTGCTGGTGCAGCCGGTGATTGGCCATTTTAGTGATAAAACCTGGACTAAACTCGGCCGGCGCCGGCCGTTCTTTTTATATGGCGCCCTGGCCACCACGGCCGCTCTGGTACTCATGCCCAATTCACCCACCTTATGGTTTGCCGCCGGCATGTTGTGGATTTTAGATGCGGCCATTAACGTGACGATGGAGCCGTTTCGCGCCTTTGTTGGCGATAACCTGAATAAAAAGCAGCGGCCAACCGGTTTTGCCATGCAAAGCTTCTTTATCGGCGTAGGTGCGGTGGTCGCCTCAGCGCTGCCATGGATGATGACCAACTGGTTTGGCGTGGCCAATACAGCTGCGGCCGGCATGATCCCGGATTCGGTGGTGTATTCGTTTTACGCTGGCGGTGCGGTGCTGTTTTTAGCCGTAGGCTGGACCATTATTTCCAGCAAAGAATATAGCCCCGAGCAACTGGCGGCATTTGATGCGGCCGAGCAAGCCGAGTTTCCAAGTGCGCCACAGGCTGCCCCCGCTACTAACTACTGGAAAAGCGGCGCCGCTGCCGTGGTAATTGGTGTGATAGCGCTGGTGGTGGTGGCGTACGGCAATTTAGATAAGCAACTGTATTTATTGGGAGCGCTGATCGCCGCCTTTGGCTTAATGCAGTGGGCTGCCAGTTGGTTTAAACAGCAAGCCAACCGCAACATGCTGGTAGAAATTACCGATGACTTATTTACCATGCCTTCCACTATGCGCCAGCTGGCGGTGGTGCAGTTTTTCTCGTGGTTCCCATTGTTTGCCATGTGGATTTACACCACGGCAGCGGTAACCAGTTATCACTATGGCACTACTGACACCACGTCGCAGGCGTATAACGATGGCGCGGATTGGGTTGGGGTGTTATTTGCGGTGTATAACGGTTTTGCTGCCATTGCTGCGTTGCTGATCCCGCTGTTAGTCAAATATACCAGTACTCAGAAAGCGCATGCTATTAATTTGCTGTTTGGCGCGGCCGGCCTGTTCTCGTTCTTTGTGATTACAGATCCGGCGTTATTGTGGTTACCGATGATCGGTATCGGTATCGCCTGGGCCTCTATTTTATCCCTGCCCTATGCATTGCTGTCGAACTGCCTGCCCGCCCATAAAATGGGCGTGTATATGGGCATGTTTAATATCTTTATTGTGCTGCCACAATTATTAGCGGCGGCCATTCTGGGCAGCCTGATTGGCTACTTCTTTAATGGCCAGGCTATTTATGCGCTGGCGCTGGGTGGCTGTTCTTATGTGATTGCCGCACTGTATGTGCTGCGGGTCAAAACGGTAAAAGTGGAACGTTAATTATGTTTAAAATAGCAATTTCAGCCATCGCCTTATCACTTGCCCTGGCAGGCTGCTCGCCCGCACCGCAGCCCACCGCTGTTGGTCAGCCGGTTGTTGCCAGCACGGCCGCTCAGCACAGCGCTGCGACGCAACAGGATAGCGCCTGGTGGGATGAGGCCATTTTCTACCAGATCTGGCCCCGTAGTTTTTACGATAGCAGCGGAGATGGCCATGGCGACTTTAACGGTATGACCGTCAAGTTGCCCTATTTGCAGGAGCTGGGGGTTAATGCGCTGTGGTTAACCCCGATGTTTGAGGCGCCGTCGTATCATGGCTATGATTTTACCGAGTTTTATCAGGTTGAAAGCGATTATGGCACTATGGCAGAGTTCGAGGCTTTTATTCAGGCTGCCGATGCCAAAGGCATGAAAGTTATCCTGGATTTGGTGATTAACCATATTTCCAGTGAGCATGAATGGTTTATGCGTTCTGCTGCCGGTGAGCCACCTTACAAAAATTACTTTATCTGGCGTGATGATATGCCTGCAGCCGGCAGTGGCTGGGGCCATGCCTGGAACGACAATGATAAACCCGACGCGGTATGGCATTGGAACGAGACCCGTCAGCAATATTATTATGCCGCCTTTGGTGCCAGCCAGCCCGATGTTAACCTCGAGCACCCGGATGTGGTGGCCGAAATGGAAAAGATGGCCAAGTTCTGGCTGGATAAAGGCGTTGCCGGTTTCCGGCTGGATGCGGTGCGTTTTGCGATGGAAGGGGGGCCAGATGCCCAGGCCGATACTGCAGACACCATCGCGTACTGGCAAAGCTTTAATCAGTTTGTGAAAAGCGTAAATCCAGAGGCTTACTTAGTAGGCGAAGCCTGGGTGGATATTCCGGTGGCCGCACGCTACTACGGTGATGGCAAAGGGCTGGACCAGGGCTTTGATTTTGAAGTGGGTTATAAAATTCTTGGCTTATTGCAGCAGGATGTCGGCGGCGAAGCGCAGTTTGGTACCATGCAGTCGAATCAGCTGCAGGTAGCCGATGCTGCAGTACTGTTAGAAAACGTGCAGCAGCGGATTGACTCCGAAGCGCCGCTTAGCTTTTTTGCGCCCTTTTTAACCAACCATGATCAGGAGCGGGTGGCTTTTCAGTTAAAGCAGCACGACGCTAAAGCCAAGCTTGCAGCAGCCATGTTGTTCAGCTCGCCAGGCACGCCCTATATCTACTACGGAGAAGAAATTGGCTTAACCCAGGACAGAAGTGGCCACGATGTGTATAAGCGGGCGCCGATGCTGTGGGATAACAGCCAGCAGGGCGGCTTTACTACAAATACCCAGAGCTGGGTAGAGCAACTGGAGTTATTCGGCGAAGGCTTCCCCAACTGGTGGCCGGATTTTCTGGCTAAGCAACTGCAGGCGGGCGATCGTAGCGTAACCGCGCAGCAAGCGCAGCCAGATTCTATCTGGCAGCTGTATAAGTTTTTAATTGCCCGGAAAAAACAGCGGCCGGAGCTGGGTACCGCAGGCAGTTATCAGGTTAGCCAGCTTAGTAATGGCGTAGTGCAAATAACCCGCGAGCTGAATAATAGTAAAAGCGTATTTGTGCTGAATCTGAGCGACAGCGCCCGGGATATCAGCGCCATTAACCGTAAAGGCTTAAACCCAGGCTGGGCTTTTGACCTTGATGGTAATACCTTAGCAGCATTTGGTTTGCTGGTACTGCAAAGCACGCCCTGAGCTTACAAGGTTCTCCCTGAAACCGCCGGCTAAGTTAGAGGCGGTTTTTTTATTGCTTGCCAGCACCACCTTGTTAATTTATTGTACCTGCTAGTTTAACAAGGAGCGTCTATGAAACCTTTTATGATGTTACTCAGTGGCTTATTGCTGGCCGCCAATGCTGTTGCTGAACCTGCAAACACTAAAACCAGCCCGGAGTTATTAGCCGCATTTTCCAGCGCAGCCTCACTAAAACAAAATTTCAGCTGCTACAGTGGCCCTTTCGCCAGTTACGATAGTTGGTTGGCGATGATGAGTAAAAGCCCCAGGTTTAATGCTGAACAGTTT
Organism: Arsukibacterium ikkense; assembly: GCF_000987775.1. Classification (GTDB taxonomy): domain Bacteria; phylum Pseudomonadota; class Gammaproteobacteria; order Enterobacterales; family Alteromonadaceae; genus Alishewanella; species Alishewanella ikkense. Next base: position 80,011 of record NZ_LAHO01000017.1, on the reverse strand, counting down.
GCCAAGAGCGTGCCCAGAGCCGATGTGGAACGAAGGCAGCAGACGCTCGACTGCCGGGTATTTGTTTATGAGTCAGACGGCATTCTGGTGGAGGGGGTAATGGTTCGGCCAAAAGCCAGCGCCAGCGCGGTTAGCAAGCTACCCGTAGTGATTTATAACCGAGGCGGCAATGCCAAAGGTGGTACTCTGGTGTATGGCGCAATTCATTACAGTATGATGCCGCTGGCCGAGCTGGGCTATATTGTTATCGCCAGTCAATACCGAGGTGCCAAAGGCTTTCCGACCAAAGTACAACAGAATTTCGAACTGGACCAGTTTGGCGGCAATGACGTTAACGACATTAAGAATTTACTACCGATTATTAATGGCATGCCAGATGCTGAAAGTGAGCGTATCGCTATGCTGGGTTCCAGCCGCGGCGGCATGATGAGCTATCTGGCGGCACGCGAGATGCCGCAGCTTAAAGCACTGATTGTCAGTGCCGGTGTTGCGGATTTAGAAGCCAGCCTGGCCGTTCGGCAGGCAATGGAGAATATCTATACTAAGTTTATTCCCAACTACGCCACAGAAAGGTCAGCGCAATTGCAGGCGCGTTCAGTGCTGTATTGGCTGGATAAGCTACCACCAACACTACCGATATTGTTACTGCACGGCGACAAAGATGTGCGGGTGGAAGTGGCACAATCCCAAACCCTGGCTCAGGCGCTGGCTGCAAAGGACCACCCTCACAAGCTGGTAGTGTACCCGGGAGCAGACCACAGCTTAGTGCCACACCGTGCTGAGGCCCATGCCGAAATCGCCGCCTGGTTACAACAGTACCTGTAAGTATGGTGTCAATCCGCTGCCGGAAACAGGCAGCGGCAATAAAAAGTACTTCTGTGTCAGACTAATAGCGTATACCGGCCGCTATCGTTTTTTGCTAAACTAACACCAACTTTTCTGCTTTGCGGAGTTGTTGTGTCTCACCGTTCTTATCTGTTTTCCCTGCGTCTGGGCCATGCGCTGCGCGAGGTGCTGGCCGAAGGTTACACTCTTAATAAATTCAGCAAAGATATTCTGGCTGGCCTTACCGTGGGTATTATTGCGATTCCATTGGCGATGGCACTGGCTATTGCTTCCGGCGTGGCGCCGCAATACGGCTTATATACGGCAATTATTGCCGGCTTTGTTATCGCCCTTACTGGCGGCTCGCGCTACAGCATCAGCGGCCCTACAGCGGCCTTTGTGGTTATTTTATACCCGGTAGCGCTGAAATATGGTGTAAGCGGCTTACTGATTGCTACTGTACTGTCCGGAGTCATTTTATTGCTGATGGCGGCCATGCGCCTGGGGCGGTTAATTGAGTATATTCCCGAAGCGGTGACGCTGGGCTTTACCGGCGGCATAGCGGTGGTCATTGCCACCTTGCAGATTAAAGACTTTTTTGGCCTTAGCATTAGCGCCTTACCAGAGCACTATGTTGAGAAAATTGCCGTATTGCTGCAGCAACTGCCGCAGGCCGCCTGGCCCAGTGTACTGGTGGCCGGCGTGACCCTGGTGGTAATGCTACTGTGGCCGAAACTGAAAACCGTGGTGCCGGCTCATTTGCCGGCCTTGTTTATCGGCACCCTGCTGGCGTTGTTGCTCTTAAGTGCAGGGGCTGAGCTTGACACCATAGGCTCGCGTTTTAGTTACATCACGCCGGATGGCGAGAGCGGCAGCGGCATTCCGCCTTATTTACCGTACTTTGACTGGCCCTGGTTGCGGCCTGGCCCGGATGGCGCGCTGCTGGGCTTTAGCTGGCAACTGGTGAAAGACTTACTGGCCGCCGCCTTTGCCATGGCGATGCTGGGCGCCATTGAGTCTTTGCTATGTGCCGTGGTGCTGGATGGTATGTCGGGCCGGCGCCACAGTGCCAACAGTGAACTACTGGGTCAGGGCCTGGGTAATATCATCACGCCATTTTTTGGTGGCATTACCGCTACCGCCGCGCTGGCCCGCTCGGCAGCTAACTTTAAAGCCGGGGCGCAAAGCCCGGTAGCGGCCATGGTGCATTGTCTGGTGATCTTGCTGGCGCTGCTGCTGTTGGCGCAGTTGTTATCTTATGTGCCGATGGCGGCGCTGGCCGCACTGCTGCTGATGGTGGCCTGGAATATGAGTGAAGCTCCCAAAGCACTGCATTTACTGAAAACCGCACCGCGCAGCGATATATTGGTGTTTCTCAGCTGTTTTTCGCTAACGGTGCTGCTGGATATGGTGATTGCGATAACAGTGGGTATTTTGTTAGCGGCAGTGCTGTTTGTCAAAGACATAGCTGAAATGACCAAAGTGACCGATATCAGCCAGCATAAAAAGCTGGTTGATCCACCGCTGCCAGCCGGCTGGAAAGTACTGAAAATTAACGGCCCGTTATTTTTTGCGGCGGCCGATAGGATTTTTGCAGAAATTGGCCTGTTAACCGAGCAGTGCCGCGGTATTGTATTGTATATGGATGGGGTAACAGTGCTGGATGCCGGTGGCCTGGCCGCACTGAATAAGCTGATCAGTAAAAGCGGCAAAAGCCAGACCCAGCTGGTGATTGCCGATTTGCAGTTTCAGCCGCTGCGCACTCTGGCCAGAGCCGGGGTAAAACCCGTGCCAGGCCGTTTGCGCTTTTACCCCAGTTTAAAAGAGGCTCTGGAGGCTCTGGCGCCCGCTTCAGCAGGACTGACGGACAATTAACTTTGGTTGAATATGGGTGCTGACAATCGCCTCGTTGTTAATCAGCCGTAGCAGGTTATCAACCAGCATCTCTCCCGCCAGCGAGGTGTCTTGCTGAATGGTACTGAGCGTCGGCGTGGCAAATGAGGCGACCGGAATATCGTCAAAGCCCATAACTGCGATATCAGCCGGAATTTTATGGCCCAGCTGATGCAGTGCACGCATCACGCCAATAGCAATGATGTCGCTGGCACAAAATACCGCATCAATCGGCTTACCTTGCTGCATAATTTGCCGGATGGCGTTATCGCCGGCATTTTCAGTGGAAATAGCATCGCATTGGGCGATATCGTCCGGTTGAATACCTGCGGCTAATAAGGCATCGGTGAAACCCTGATAACGTTCAAAAAACTCCGGGCTATGTTCTGAGGCATTGCCGACAAAAGCAAAGTTTTTATAGCCATGGGCCAGCAGATGCTCGCCAGCCAGCCGGCCGCCTTCGCGGTTATTACTACGAATGGTAAATTCCGGGTGATTATGTACTTCGGCGCCCCAGCAGACAAAGTGAGTTTGCTGCGCTAACAGCTTTTCCAGCTTTTCTTCATAATCGACGTAATCGCCATAACCGAGCAAAATAATACCATCGGCTTTATTGCTGTCTTCATAATCGGCATGCCAGTCATCACTAAGCTGCTGAAATGAAACAAGCAGATCCTGACTGCGTTTAGCGCAGGCCCGGGTAATGCTGCCCAGCATCGATAAAAAAAACGGGTTAATCAGTGATTCATCAGAGGTGGGATCTTCAAACAGCAACAGGGCCAGGGTGCTACTGCGTTGTTTGCGCAGGTTGCTGGCGTTTTTATCGACTTTGTAATTGAGTTGCTTAGCAATGGCATGCACCCGCTCGCGGGTTTCGTTATTTACCTGTGGGCTGTTGCGTAGCGCCCGGGACACGGTGGACTGCGATACTCCGGCTAAATAGGCAATGTCAAAGGAAGTCGCTTTGTCTTTCATCTTGTGCTCTGCTGTTACAGCGGTGCAGCCCTGCAGTTAACTGCAGCAATCTGATCAGCGCATTATAGTTATAGTGGTTCCATCATAGATGGAAATGTTAGCAGATTCAATTTCGGTGTCGCTGTCGTCACGGTTAAGTTGGTCGCGCCGCGCCAGCTTAATTTGTGAAACTATGTTATTTATGTTTCAGCGCAGGCCTGCGGCTTGCTAAACTAAAAAATCATGGTAACAGGGTAAATTGTTGTGCCAAAAACACCGCTTAACATGTTGTTGCTTCTTAGCGTTATGCTATTGAGTTTCCCATCGTCTGCCAGCACGCCGGGCTGTCAGGGGGGCGACTGCATCTCCGAACAACAGCTGTATCTTAGTTGGGCGTTGGGTTATGGCCAGCGCAGCAATCCGCTGCATGGTGGCAAGCGTCTGCATTTAGTCGTGCTGCCGGAAATTTACTATTACAGCAAATACTGGTTTTTCGACAATGGTCGTCTGGGCAGCAGTATTGCACTTAGCCAGGACACGCAGTTAAGTATTATTGGCCAGTTTAATCAGGAAAAAGGCTATTTTCAGCAATGGTTTAGTGGCAATTTGCTGCAGTTTGAAGCCAATACCTTATTGGTGCCAGAATTTAGCACGGCATTTGATCGCCAGGCACCTTTTGAAATTGCCGTCAGCCAGGTTAACAAGCGACCTACAGCCTACGATGTAGGTCTGCAACTGGACACGGAAGCGCATGGTTTATTGTGGCAATTTGCTTACTGGACAGATGTCAGTGGCCAGCATCATGGCCAATACGCCAGCGCCGGGGTGCGCCGCGGTTGGCAAAGCCAGTATGGCCGGTGGCAGCTGTCGGCCCATTTACACTGGAAGAGCGCGCAGTTAATCGACACCTATTATGGTTTAACCGCGCTTGAAGTGCCGCCAGGCCAGGAATATCAAGGGCGGGATAGCTGGCAGGCCGAACTTCGGTTAAACTGGAACAAACCATTAACAGAACGGCTTAGCGTGTTGCTATTTCTTCGTTATTTACAGCTGGACAACGCGATGACTGCCAGCCCCTTAGTGCGAACGGATAACGTCACAACCTGGTTTGGTGGTGTTAGTTACCGGTTCTACTGATGCGTATTGTTCGCGGCTGGCCCGCCCTATTGCTTAGCGTGTCACTGGTAACTGCCGCTGAGCCTGAGCGTTGTACCGAGCCGTTATGCTGGCAAGTTAGCCCAACGGTATGTGTTACAGATAAGCTGGAGCAAGGCTGTGAAGCTGAACTGCGGGTGATCTGGTTTAGCGACAGCCCGCAAACAGTCTGTTTGTATCTGGCAGAGCAAGCCGAACGCTGCTGGCAAGAGGCTACCACCGGGCAATGGCAGCAACAGGTCAACTGGCAACTGGGCTGGCTGAGTTTACGTCAGCAGCAACAGATATTGCTAAGCACGGAGTTGCAGGTGTTGAGCCGGCAACCGGCGAAACGGCGCCGCGTTTCTGGTGCATGGAGTATATTTTAATGTCGAAAATCCTGTTAGTGGAAGACGATGCCCGCTTAGCCGGGTTGGTACAGAGCTTTCTGGTGCAACATGGTTTTAGTGTGCAGCAACAAGGCCGTGGTGATGCGGTGGCAGAGCACTGCAAGCAGTTCCAGCCGGATTTAATAGTGCTGGATTTAATGTTACCTGGCTTGGATGGGTTTGGGGTGTGCCGGCAGATCCGGCCCTGGTATAAAGGCCCGGTGCTAATGCTAACCGCTAAACAAAGTGACATTGATCAGGTGCTGGGGTTGGAGCTGGGGGCCGATGATTATGTGATTAAGCCGGTTGAACCCCGGGTGTTATTAGCCCGGATCAATGCTTTATTGCGCCGCACCCAGGTGAGTTCGCAAACCGAGCAGCAGGAACTGGCATTTGGTCGCTTGCTGTTAAAGCAACGTTCGCGCGAAGCCTGGTTCGATAACAAGATGATCGATTTAACCAGTTACGAGTTCGACTTATTATGGATGCTGGCACGCCATGCCGGGCAAACAGTAAAACGCGAAGCAATTCATCAGCAAATTATTGGCCGTGAATATGATGGCCTGGATCGCACGGTCGATGTGCGGGTATCGCATTTGCGCCGCAAGCTGGGTGACAATGCAGAAGTGCCGTTTCGGATAAAAACCGTCTGGGGTAAAGGCTATTTGTTTGTTGCTGATGCCTGGTAACTATGCATCGTCTGTTTCTGCACTTTTATCTGTTCTTATTTTTGGTGCTGCTTGGGCTTGGCTGGGCAGTCGATCAGCTATGGCAATATGCTCAGGGTGATCAACCGCCGGCGTTAATTGATACCCTGGCCGAGCAACTGGCACTGGTGATGCGCCTGCCCGAAGCGCAATGGGCCAGTCATCTGGGCTTACCGTACCAGGCCGTCGCCGCAGACAGTGTCAGTTGGCAGAGCGCAGAATGGCAGCTACTACAACAAAACCACTTGCTGCCATTGTTCCAGGACAATAGCGTATTTTTTTATGGCCTGCGTGATGAACAGCTGTGGCTGATTGGCCCGCTGGCGTTAAATGAGCGCGAGGGCTTTGACTGGTTCAGTATCCTGTTTTTTGGTCTGCTGGCGGTAGCGGTGGCGTTATGGTTATGGCCGGTAGCCCGTGATATCCGTTTTTTACAACAAGGCTTGCAACGTTTTGGCAAAGGCCAGCCTGCCGAATTGCAATTGCCTGCCCGCTCGTTTATTGCCCCTATTGCCGATAGCTTTCAGCAAATGAGCCAGCAAATTATCTCATTGCTGGAGCTGCAGCGGGAAATGACGCATGCGGTATCGCATGAACTTCGCACCCCGATTGCCCGGCTTAAATTTGCGCTGGAAATGGCGGTGCAGTTGCCGGAGCAGGACAAACAGTTAATGCTGCAAGACGTGCGCGAGTTGCAGCAGTTGGTTGACGAAATGCTCGACTATGCCAAGTTACAAAGCCATCAGCTTAACCTGAAGATGCAACAAGTCGATTTAACCGAACTTATCCATAACGTTGCGGAGAAGCTGGCACCTTTGCCGGGGGCCAGCATTGAACTGCAGTTACCAGTAAATGCCATGTGTTATTGCGATGCCCACTACCTGGAGCGGGCGCTGCAGAATTTACTGGTCAATGCTAAACGCTATGCCAGGCAGCGTATTGTAGTTGATGTTAAAGCGCACCAGGGCTACTGGCAGATCAGTGTTAATGACGATGGCCCGGGTATTGCCCCGGAGCGTCGGGCCGAGGTGCTAAAACCCTTTCACCGGCTGGAGCAAAGCCGCAACCGGGAAGAGGGCGGTTTTGGCCTGGGCCTGGCCATTGTGCAGCGTATTGTGCAGTGGCATCAGGGTAAACTGCTTATCAGTGACAGCCCGTTTGGCGGTGCCAGCTTTCAGTTACTGCTGCCGGTAAGTTAAATCTGCTAAGGTTGCTACAGTTTTTCCTGTCAACGGCATCGTCACTATCGCAAAATCGGCTATGATAACAGCCCCCTAATAAGAGTATCCGTAATGCGCAATTCAGAGCCTTCGATCTGGCTGTTAATATTGCTGGCCGCGGTGGTTGCCACTACCCCGCTGGCGATTGATATGTATTTGCCGGCGATGCCGATGATGGCGGGTGAACTTAATAGTAACATTGGCCTGGTGCAACAATCACTGAGTATTTTTCTGGCAGCTTATGGCTGTGGCATGCTGTTGTTTGGGCCTTTGGCCGATATGCTTGGCCGCCGGCCGCTGGCGATCTGTGGCTTAGGCGGTTTTATTATCGCCAGTGTTGCCTTAAGTCAGGTTAGCAGCATTGAGTGGTTTTTAGGCTGGCGCGCCTTGCAGGCGTTAGCTGGCGCAGCCGCGTCGGTCGTGGTGCCGGGCATTATCCGCCATTTATATCAGCAGCATACGGCCAAGGGCATGTCTTATGTCTCAATGATTATGATGCTGGCACCCTTAATTGCACCGGCGATGGGCAGCGGCATTATCTGGCTGGCTAACTGGCAGGCTATTTTTTTGTTTCTGGCTGCTTATGGTGTGCTGGTAGTGGCTTTTAGCTGGCGTTTTTTACCAGAGATAACCAGTGACCGCGGCCAGCAGCGGCCAGCCTTTTTCAGCGGTTATATCAAGGTGTTCCGGCATAAAGCTGCCTGGCCTGACATCGCCAGCTCAATGTTTGCCTCTTTTGCCTTTTTCTGTTTTTTAACCGCGGTGTCTTTTGTTTATATTGGCTATTTCGGGGTAAGCGAGCAGATGTTTGCCTTGTTATTTGGTTTTAACGTACTGGCGTTAATGAGTGCCAACTTATTAAATAGCCGCTTGGTGGTGCGCTTTGGCCCGCAGCGCATGCTGCGGTTTGGTTTAGTGGTTGCTTTAGTTTGTGCCAGTTTCTTGTGTGGTTTTAATTACTATGGTCTGGGGCTCTGGTATACCGTTTTCACTATTGCGCCGCTGATGGCGAGCTTAGGGCTAATGGCCACCAATGCCGATGCGATGATTATTATGCAGTTTCCACAGCACAGCGGTACTGCCACAGCCGTGATCGGGACTTTGCGATTTGGCAGTGGTGCGCTGGCCGGGCCTTTGCTGGCATGGTTCTTTACCGGCGATGCCTTGCCATTCTCAGTGTTGATGCTGTTGGGGGTGCTGGCTATTGCCGCCAGCCAGTTATGGCGCCGGGCCATGCATAGCAAAAAACAGGCAGCAGAGCTGGCTTAGCCTGCTGCTGGTTAGGATGGCTGGTTAAAAACCGAGGTTTTTCAGGAAGTCGTCATCCACTTCCGGCTCAATATCAACGGTATTTTCCTGCCGGTACTGCTGGGCATTGGCGAGAATATCGTCCGGATGTTCCTGCTCAGTGGGTTCAAACTCCTGCAGCTGGATAAACTCGGTTTTATCCATCGCCAGTTCCATATAAAAAATATTATGCTCCGGGGTGCTGAATGTCACCCGCCGTGCCTGAGGTTGATCAAGCTGAGTGTTAATCAGTATTTGCACCTGCTTGTTAATCGCCATCATTTTTGGCTGACTCTGGTTAATGGAGGTATGCAGTTCCTGACGCACTTTGTTGGTAAAATCACCAACAATCTGGTTCATCAGCTCGCCCATGACATTGCCCACTTCATCAGAGGTATGAAACTGCGCCAATTCATCTTCCGGCATGCCCATGCTCATCATATATTTACGATAAATTTCTAATGCCGCCTGGGAGGTGAAGTTAATAATCACCAGCCCGGAAAAGCCGCCATCAAATAGCACAAAGCAGCCCAGATCGGGCCGCAGACAGGTTTTCTGAATTTTCTGTACCATAGGGGAGTGGCTGATTGCCGGGTTGCCTGCCGCCGCCAGCACGCCATTAACGGCCTGGCACAGCGTTAGCAAGATGTCATCGGTGGTAATAATGCGGGTCTTTTTCATGCGGTTATCCAACAGCTATTTTCTGACAGTATAAGCCCATATTAATAACAAGCACTAGATTTTACAGGCGCCGCCGCTACACTCATCATCATCATCGCCAAATTGCGGTTCTGCTGCTTTTGCTTCAGCTGCCGCTTGCTGCTTTGCCAGCGCCGCTGCGGCGCCATCAAAATCAAGGTTATCCAAATCAAAATCAAAGTCAGACATGCTGCTTGCTCCTATGCTGTGCCAACGGGGTATCCAGCGCCAGTGTAGCAAACAGCAGGGGTAGATTAAAACCGCTGCAGCACGCCCCTGGCTAACTATTTCCTGCAACGGTCGATTTCACCATTGGCGATTCCTTGCTATTATATCAGCCATCTTTTCTGATCCGCCCGGAGCACCTGATGAGCCATTTAACCCTGCAAACCCCTGACGACTGGCATCTGCATTTCCGTGATGGTGATATGCTGCTGGAAACCGTGCCGGCAACAGCCCGTCAGTTTGCCCGTGCTATTGTAATGCCCAACTTAGTGCCGCCGGTCACCACTGCGGCAATGGCGGTGGCGTATCGTGAGCGAATTTTGGCGGCCCGGCCCGCCGGCAGTACCTTTCAGCCTTTGCTAACCCTGTTTTTGACCGATAAAACCAGCCGCCAGCAAATTATTGATGCCAAGGCTGCTGGCGTGGTAGCAGCAAAATTGTATCCGGCTGGTGCCACCACCAACTCCAGCGATGCGGTCAGCGCGCTGGAGTCGTTGTATCCGGTATTTGAAGTGATGGCCGAGCAGGGTATGTTGCTGCTGGTGCATGGCGAAGTAACTGACCATGACATCGATATTTTTGATCGGGAAAAAGTGTTTATCGACCGCTACCTGCAACATATTGTTGCCAGGCTGCCAAGCTTAAAAGTGGTGTTTGAACACATTACCACCGGCGATGCTGCCAGCTTTGTGGCAGAGTCATCTGCCAACGTAGCGGCCACCATTACCCCGCAGCATTTATTATTAAACCGCAACGATTTGCTGGTCGGTGGCGTGCGGCCGCATAACTACTGCCTGCCGGTATTAAAGCGCCGCACTCATCAGGACGCGCTACGCGCAGCCGTGGCCAGCGGCTCCAGCAAATTCTTTTTAGGTACCGATTCGGCCCCGCACGAAAAACATCGCAAAGAATCCGCCTGTGGCTGCGCCGGCTGTTACAGTGCCCACAGTGCCATCGAGCTGTATGCCCAGGTATTTGATGATTTGGGGTGTTTAGATAAACTGGAAGGCTTTGCCAGCCACTATGGCGCTGATTTTTACGGCCTGCCCCGTAACGAAGGTACAGTAACCCTGACTAAACAGCAGTGGCAGGTACCCGCAGAAATTGCCCTGCCCAATGGCCAGCCAATAGTACCGTTTTACGCCGGCCAGACGCTGAACTGGAAGCTGGTTTAGGAAATTGTTTTGCAAAAGTTGCAGAAACCGATGCACTCACAGCAACACGCCGTAAACCCATCCATGGGGGCTCGTTTCCGCCCGTCCGGGGCTTCAACGGTTGCCTTAGAGTGCAACGATTCCTGCTGATAATTTTGTCAGGTTTTCAAATAACTCAGCAACCGCTCCAGGGCGTGGTAGCTGAGCGCTTCCATCCGCTGAGCGCGGCTGATTGGCGATTATTGGGCGCTACAATTATCCTGCCATTGCTGTAGTTTATCGTAGACAAACTGTGCCAGCTCTTGTTGCAATAGAATGTTGGTCTCTGGGGTTTGTAGTTGGATAAGGTAATCCTGTTGCTGGATGTCGATATTGCAAACGGATGGATAGATGGATGACATAGAGCAAGCTCCAAGGAAATAGTCATTTAGCATTTCTGGCACTCGTTGCTCAGGATCCGGTTTGATTTTGTATATATTCCAGAATGCGTTATCTGGAAAGGGATCTTGGCTGACTCTGTAATAGCCTTTTGCTTCCACATGTTCAACAAATTGAAAATCTTCAGCCAACTTTAAGCCAGAGCTATAAGCCCCTCGTTTTAAGAAGCTTCTTGTTTCTTCAACTCCTGGGCGGCGGATTGTGGCAAACAGCAAAAAGTCCTGCTCTCCAAGAGCCGCCGTGTAGTCGGGGACTTGTGATTGCACCTCGTGCCCTGCAAACTGCACAATCACTGAAGCTGAGCGATTATCAGTATCAGCACCAGCGAAAGAAAACGCGCTGCTCGTTTTACCATATTGAAAGGGGTTGTACTCTTTAGGGATACAATATTGTTGGCCACTTAGGCTGAACCGTTCAAACCCTGCAGACACATCGCTGCAACCAGTTAGTGCAAACAGCATACTGAACGTAAAGATCGTAGGGTATTTTCGCATAGCGCTAATTCCCAATGCCGCTGCCGATAAAATCGCAGGCATTACACCAAATCGGTCTGTAAAGATTGGCTGGTAAGCTAAATAAGGTGCCACCAAATAACCAGGCACCATCACTTTTGAGCCAGTGATAGCTTCCAACTCCATGCCTTTTAAAAACTCTATGGTGATATTCAGCAACTTGTTCCGGGCTTAATGCTCCGGGTACGTTGCCGATGCAGTTATCGTAATCATGAGTCACCGCATTGGCATGGGCTAGCATTAAATCGACGCCCAATTCGTTTAACTTTACAGGGTCATCCGACAGCCCGGTAAGCCGGTTGGCTACACGGCCATTTATACCGCGATTTTCTAAAATGGGCAGGGCTACATCTGCAATCGGGTCACCGACTTCTTGCCGCAAGCGCCAAAAGGTTTGACGGTCGCCACGTAAGATTGCCGCCCTTTGCTCTGAAGTAATACGCAAATCGCCATATTGATGCAGTCGATGATTTTGGCTGGTGACAGCGGTATTACCATGCTGATCCAAATAACGCTCAATAATCCCAGCTGCTCGTTGTAATTCACCGCGATTAATTCTTTGGATGTGACATGAATGCAGGAAGTTTCCCATTAGCGTTCCTTTGCCTTAAAGGTAAGACGTAGTTCCAGTAAAGTTGCAGATGTTAACATTTCATTATAATGTTGTCTACTTTTGTCGATAATGAAGACAGCTAACCATGGAATGGCTAGTTTTTTAAGTAACTCAGCAGCCGCTCCAGCGCGCGGTAGCTGAGCGCTTCCATTAAGTGGGCGCGGCTGATGTTGGGTTGTTGCTGCAAGTCGGCGATGGTGCGGGCCACTTTAATAATTTTATGATAGGTACGGGCCGATAATTTAAAGCGGTGGATGGTGTCTTCTAAAAAGCGGGCATCGTCTTGTTTTAACGGGCAAAAGTCGGCTATTTCGCTGCCACTAAGGCGGGCATTGGCTTTGCCCTGGCGGGCCAGTTGCATGTCGCGGGCCGCTACTACCCGTTGCTTGACGCTGGCGCTGCTTTCCTCTGCGCTATGTTGCTGGCTGAGCATGCCTTTGGGTAACAATGGCACTTCAATTTGTAATTCTATGCGGTCGATAAACGGCCCCGATAAGCGGTTTAAATAGCGCATCACCTGCTCGGGGGTGGCTCGGCCATCTTCATGGTGGCCAGTCGGGCTGGGGTTAAGTGCTGCCACCAGTTGAAACTGCGCCGGAAATTCGGCCTGGCGGGCGGCTCTGGAAATATGCACTATGCCGGTTTCCAGTGGCTCGCGTAAAACGTCCAGCACCTTGCGTGGAAACTCCGGCAACTCATCTAAAAACAAAATACCATGATGCGCCAGTGAAATTTCACCTGGCCTTGGCACTGAACCGCCCCCCACTAACGCCACGGCCGAGCTGGTATGGTGTGGGCTGCGAAAGGGCCTTTGCTGCCAGTCGGTCAGGTTACGTTGCATGCCGGCAATAGAGTAAATAGCGGCCGTTGCCAGCGCTTCCTGCTCAGTTAGCGCCGGTAATATACCGGGTAAGCGCTGGGCCAGCATCGATTTGCCGGTGCCGGCCGGGCCCAGCATTAACATATTGTGTTCACCGGCGGCGGCAATTTCCAATACGCGCTTGGCATGGCCCTGGCCGCGAACATCGGCTAAATCTGGCATATGTTGCACTGGCCGCTCGGGTAGCGGCGGAATGGCCGGCAACGCCTGCTGCGCCAGTAAGAAGCTATGTACCTGCAGTAAATGCTCGGCGCCGTGCACCCTGGCTTTGGGTACCTGCTGCGCCTGCTGGGCATTTAACATGGGCATCAGGGCGGCCCTGCCGGCATCGCGACAGGCTACCGCCACCGGAATTTCACCGAGAATAGGCCGGATTTCGCCAGACAATGCCAGCTCACCATAAAATTCGTAATCGCCGGTGTTATGTTCATTCAGCTGGCCACTGGCGACGATAATACCCAGCGCGATGGGTAAATCGAAGCGACCGCCTTCTTTAGGTAAGTCGGCCGGCGCCAGGTTAACGGTAATTTTCCGATCCGGAAAGGCAAAGCCGCTGTTTACCATGGCGCTGCGCACCCGATCACGAGATTCTTTCACTGAGGTTTCGGGTAAACCCACTAATTGAAAGGCCGGCAAACCATTGCTGATATGAACCTCAACGGTAACCAAAGGGGCATCCAGGCCATGACGGGCCCGGCTGTAAACCACAGCCAGTGACATCCTGTCTCCAAAATTTTACTTGAATACTGCATTATGTTTAGCATAGTGTTAATTTATTGCAAGTTTCGGCTGCGCTCAGCAGTAAAAACAATACGCTTACAATTGGTTATTCCCCGCTTCGCCAATAGCCTGCTAAGCTGAGAACCAAACCCGATCGTCGTTAACTCTTACTAAGGTAGCAACAGATGACACAGCGCTGGCTGCAGCAAATTCTGGCTTATCCACGGCTGATGATTGCCTTGTGTCTGGTACTTATTGTCAGCAGCGGGCTGGGTATTGGCAATCTGTATTTTCGCGGCGATTACCGGATTTTCTTTAGCGCAGACAACCCGCAGTTGCTGGCTTTTGAGCAAATGCAGCAGCAATTTAATAAAAGCGACAATATTCTGATTGCCATAGCGCCAGACAGTCAGCAGGTGTTTAGTGCTGAAACCTTGCGCCTGGTGCGACAGCTAACGGAAGCGGCCTGGCAAACGCCTTATTCTATCCGGGTCGATTCGCTCAGTAACTATCAGCATACCGAAGCTATTGCTGACGACTTATGGGTTGCCGATCTGGTGGCGGAAGAGCTGGAACTTAGCAGCGCCGAGCTGAATAAAATAGCCGAAGTGGCATTAAACGAACCAGCGCTGCGCCAACGGCTGGTATCGGCTGATGGCCGGGTCACGGCCATTAATATTACCTTACAGTTACCTGAGCAAAACCTGCAGCAGGAAGTAAAAGAAGTTTGGCAGGCCGTAGCGCTCATGCTGGACAGGCATAAGGCACAGTATCCTGATACCGACTTTCATGTCAGTGGCGTAGTGGCAATGAATTACGCTTTTGCCTATGAAGCTGAAAACGACGTTAAAACCCTTATTCCGATCATGTTTGCCGCTATTCTGCTAATGCTGGCCTGGTTGCTGCGCTCGCTGCTGGCATCGCTGGCTACCCTGGTGATTATAGTGGTTACCGTTATCAGTACCCTGGGACTGGCGGGGTGGGCCGGCTTATTTTTAAGTACGGCCACGGTGAATGTGCCCACTATTCTAATGACCCTGGCGGTCGCCGATTCGGTACACCTTATTGCCTCGATGCAATTTGCGTTACGGCGCGGTGATAGCCGGTTACAAGCCATCCAGTACAGTTTGAAGCGCAATGTGATGCCGGTATTTATTACCAGTGCCACCACGGCCATCGGCTTTTTAACCCTGAATTTCTCAGAGGTGCCTATCCTGCGTGATTTAGGCAATATGACGGCGGTAGGCGTGATGCTGGCGTGCTTATTCAGCCTGGTAATGCTACCGGCAATATTGCTGTTGTTGCCGGTGAGTGCCGGCAGTTCAAAGGCCGCCGGGGCAGCGGGAGCTTATGGCGCCGATCGCACCATGTTGTGGCTGGCCAATAGCGTGATCCACTGGCAGCGGCCATTGTTCTGGGGCATGACATTGCTGATTATTGGTTGCAGTGCGCTGATCAGCCTGAACACCATTAACGATGAGGCGGTAAAATATTTCTCGCCTGATACCGAGTTTCGCCAGGCCAATGATTTTCTGGAGCAAAACCTGACCGGCGCCACCACCATCGACTTTGTGCTTGCCGGCAACGGGGCCAGTGCGGTCAATCAACCTGCGTTTCTGGCTGCCGTAGCCGGCTTTACCCAGTGGCTGCAAAGCCAGCCGGAAGTGCAGCATGTTAACAGCATTACTGATACCTTCCGGCGTCTGAATAAAAGTATGCATCAGGATGACCCGGCCTATTACCGCCTGCCAGATAACCCAGAACAAGCAGCGCAGTATTTACTGATGTATGAAATGTCCTTGCCATTTGGCCTGGATTTAAACAACCAGTTAAACCTGGATAAAAGCGCGACCCGGCTGGCGGTCAGCTTGCAGAATTTAGGTAGCAAGCAGCTTACTGCCTTTGAGAGCCGGGCGCTGACCTATCTGGCCGAACATGCCAGTAGCTATTCGGCCAGTGCGGCCAGTACTGCCCTGATGTTTGCCCATATTGGTGAGCGTAATATGGCATCGATGCTGCAAACGCTGCCGCTGGCACTGCTGCTGATTTCGTTGTTGCTGGTGTTTAGTTTGCGCTCCTGGCGGTTGGGGTTGCTCAGTCTGATCCCCAACATTACCCCGGCATTGGTGGCGTTTGGCTTATGGGGCCTGCTAAGTGGTGAAATTAACCTTGCATTGTCGGTGGTAGCGGGCATGAGCCTGGGGATTATTGTTGATGATACGGTGCATTTTCTCAGTAAATACCGGGCAGCCAGGCAGGAAGGGCAGGCAACTGAGCAGGCAATACGCTATGCTTTCACCACGGTGGGTCGTGCCTTGTGGATCACCACTGTGGTGTTAGTTACCGGTTTTGCGGTATTAATGCTGTCGGGTTTCAGGCTGAATTCGGATATGGGCATGTTAACTGCACTGGTGATTCTGGTGGCACTGCTTATTGATTTTCTGTTTTTACCGGCCTGCTTATTAAAATTTGATGCCAAGGAGTATAAAACCGATGCCACACCTTAATACAACCCGCTTCGCCGGGCTGATGCTGGTAGCGGGGCTTTTGCTGGCTTTACCCGCGTTAGCCGATACCGAAAAAGGCTTACAGATTGCCACCGAGCAAAAAAAACGCGATAGCGGTTGGGGCGACAGTGAAAGTAAAATACTGATGATTTTGCGTGACGCCAGTGGTAATGAAAGCGTGCGGCGGATGCGTACTCAGGCGCTGGAAGTTGTCGATGATGGTGATAAATCGCTGACGATCTTTGATGAACCTCGGGATGTGCGGGGCTCGGCTTTCTTAACCCATTCTCACCCCACGGCAGAAGACGACCAGTGGTTATATTTACCGGCAATCAACCGGGTCAGGCGCATTGCCAGCCGTAATAAATCGGGCCCTTTTATGGCCAGCGAATTTGCCTACGAAGATATGACCTCATTCGAACTGGCGAAATATCAGTTCCGCTATCTGCGCGACGACGTGCTAAATGGCGTAAGCTGCTACGTGATTGAACGGATCCCGGCTGATAAATTCTCCGGTTACAGCAAAACCGTTGCCTGGGTGGATCAAGCGCATTACCGGGTACAGCAAATTGAGTTTTACGATAAAAAGCAAAGCCTGTTAAAGACCTTACAGGCCAGCAACTATCAATTGTTTCTGGACAAATACTGGCGGCCAATGTTGCTGCAGATGCAAAACCATCAAACCGGTAAAAGGACTGATTTGAAAGTAGAAGAGCTGCAGTTTAATGTCGGGCGCAGTGCGGCTGATTTTGATGTTAATGTACTGGAGCGGCTGCGTTGAACCGCTGCTACTCACTGAAACCGAGGCATTATGACCACATTGGCTGAGCAGTTATGGCGGGGCGTTATTGTCAGTTTATTACTGGTAGCAATGCTGCTGGCTAGCGCTATTCAGGCGGCGGAACTGGGGCCGGTAAGCAAAACAGATACCTTGTGGCGGTTGGCGCTGCAAGCTCGGCCCGATGACAGCGTCAGTATGCCACAGGTTATTTATGCATTGTGGCAGCAGAACCCGGCTGCCTTTGTAGACGGTGACATTAATAAATTGCGCTCAGGTAGTATTTTGCAGATACCCAGCCGCCAGCAGATGCTGGCCACCGGCAGTGCTGACACCAGAGTCTGGTATTATCAGGCAATTGGTCGCCCGCAAACATCGGGTAGCAAACTCACTGTTGCAGAAAAGCCTGCGCCTGAGGCAGCACAAGCTGCCGCTGTTGAGGCCGAAGCTGCACGAGCCTTCAGTGAAAAGTCAGAATCAACAGCGCTGGCCCAGCCATTGTCAGAGCCAGCTGCTACAACGCCAGCAAGTGTGCCTGCCACTGTCACAGCTGCTGCGCCAACCATCGCAGCACCACTAACAACTGCAGCTGCTGTGTCTTCCGGCTTTAGCTTGCGTCAGCAGCATCAGGGTAGCCTACAGCAGCGCTATTTCAGCCAGACCGGCAGCGCTGGCCAGGCTCGGGCACATACCCTGCTTAGCTTATTATCTGATTTTTCGTGGCAGGATGACAGTGCTACACACAGCTTTCAGCTGACTCCCTTTTTGCGCTGGCAGCAGCGCGACAGCGCCAGCAATCTGCTTGACTTGCAACAGGCATACTGGCGTTTTGCCGCCAGCAACTGGGAGCTGAAAGCAGGTAACGATATCGTGTTCTGGGGTGTAAGTGAGTCACAACGCCTGGTTGATGTGATTAACCAGGTGGATATGGTTGGCGGTGTTGAGCTCGAAGCACGGCTGGGCCAGCCAATGCTGAGTTTTAAAGGCTGGAACCGCGCCGGTACCCTGGAATTGTACCTGCTGCCGTATTTTCGCGAGCGGCTGTTTGCTGATCCGCCGGGCCGGCTGACCACGCCCTGGCCGGTTGAGCATGATATCGCTTTGTACGAATCAAGCCGCAAGCAACGTAATCTTGATTTTGCCATGCGCTGGTCGCAGCGTTTCAGTGCGCTGGATTTGGGGCTGAGCTATTTTGCCGGCAATAGCCGTGAACCGCTGTTAATACCACAGCCAGCAGCGCAGCAACTGCAACCCTACTATTTTCAGATGCAGCAATTTGGCATTGATGCCCAGTATATTGCCGGCGACTGGTTATGGAAACTGGAGAGCATATACCGGCGCAGCGGGCCGCAAGAGTTTGTTGCGGCAACCGCCGGTTTTGAATACACCTATGTTGGGGTGTTTAATCGCAGCTGGGATTTAGGCTGGATTACTGAGTATCAATACGACAGCCGGAATTTACAGGCACCGGTAACCGGCCAGAACGATCTTTTTGTTGGCTGGCGGCTGGCACTGAACGACGTGGCCGGCAGCGAGTTATTGCTGGGCGTATTGCAGGATCTGGACCGCAGTAGCAGCCGTAGTGCCAGGCTGGAAGCGTCAATGCGGCTGAGCAACAGCCTGCGGTTGCGGCTGAATGCCTGGTTGTTTCAGACCAACGACAGCAGCGACGTGTTGTACCAGCTGCGCCGTGACGATTACCTCGAGCTCAGCCTCGATTATTATTTCTAAGCTCTGATACCGTTCGCTAATTTTGCTGCTGATTTATTGAAAAACCTCCCTTAAGCGACAAAGACGCTTTGGTCTGTTGCCAAAGTAAGCTAGCATGGGGGTTTTCGTTGGTCGCAGGCATTAGGCTGCCGCCAGAAGTCACTTCAGCAAGAGTTAACGATATTTTGAATAGCCCGACTGAACAGCACGCCTTTCCACTGGATGAAACCCGTCTGCTGCAATGGTTTGATAGTGCCACCCTGCACCGGGCCCGTGCATATTTGCAGGCCGGTAAAGTAGTAAAGCTGGAGTACAGCGACGATTTAAGCCAGATAAGTGCGCAGGTATGGGGTGCGGGCTTTTCACCGTATAGGCAGAATATTGTGCTGGCGCAAACGGATACAGGCTGGGTGCTGCGCGACAGCTGCAGCTGCCCGGTTGGCCATCGCTGCAAGCATATTTTAGCGGTACTGCTGCGCTTAAAGCGTGACTATGCCCAGCAGCAGCTGCGGATTAAGCAGCTGCCGCAGTTAAAACTGGATAACTGGTTTAATGAACTGGAGCAATTACAGCAGCCGGCACGCGACAACAGTAGCGATACGGTTCTGTATCTGCTGAGTTATGGCCAGGCGGGCTTGCAGTTATACCCGCGCCGGGTGCGGCCGATGAAAAAGGGGGGCTTTACCAAAGGCCAGGCCATCGGCAAATATGATTTAGTCAGCCCACAGCCACCCAGCTGGCTAAGCGACAGTGATTATCAGCTGCTGACCTTGTTTCGCAGCCATAATCTGGCCGAGCAATCGGTGCTGGAAGATAACTGGGGTTACCAGCTGCTGCAACAATTGCTGGCGACCGAGCGTTGCATGTTCAGCGAGGCTCGTTATCCGCTGAGTTGGGGCGAGCAACGGCCGCTGGAGCTCAGCTGGCACAATAGCAAAGCCGGCCAGCAATTGGGCTGGCAAATAGGCGCTGATCACAACAGTGTGCTGGTATTTACCGATCCGCCTTGTTATCTGGATACCGATAATTATCAGCTGGGGCTGCTGGCCACGCCGTTAACTGGTCGTGAGTTAAAGTTGCTCTCGAAAATGCCTCCCGCGCCTGCTGCATTGTTACAAAGTCGCTTAGGCCGGCTGCAGCAATTACTGCCGAAAATCAGCCTGCCAATGCCCGAGGGGCTGGGGGTTGAGCAAATTAATGTTCAGCCAACGCCGGTGTTGCAGTTAAAAATGCTACCGCGCCACAGCAAGGGCCGGCACGAACCGGTAGCATTGCTTAGCTTTGACTACGATAAACAGCGCTTAGCATTGGATTTACAAGCATCACAAACCGAAGTGCAGCAGGGCTCGCGTACCTATTTTGTTAAACGGCACCGGGCCAGCGAAACAGCCGCACTGGAATTGTTGCTGGAGCTGGAGCTGCTCAGCCTGCCGCCTTTAGCGGCGCCGCATGAGCGGCAAGCCGCTTTTGGCGTAGGCGAGGGACCAGATAACCCTGAACTATGGCAGCCCTTACTGCAGCAACTGGACAGCCTGCGCGACGAAGGCTGGCTGGTGGAGCAAGCCGACGACTTTAATCTCGATATTCTGGTCGCCACCCCTTATCTGCAGGTGCAAGACGGCAAAAAGACCGGCTTTGAGCTGGGTATTCAGGTGGATATTGATGGCCAGCAGGTTCCACTGCTACCGTTGATCAGCCAGTGGCTGCGTCAGAATGGTCTGCCCGGCAATGAACAGCAAATCTGGCTTAGTTTGCCGCAAGGCAAGCTGGCGCTGCCAATGAGCTTAATTCAGCCATTAATCGACACCATTGTCGAGCTGTTGAATCTGCACAAAGCGCCGTTGACCCTGGAGTTACCCGATTACAAAGCCGCCATTCTGCCGCCGCCCGGCGCCGCTGAAATTCAATATTTAAATGCTAACCGCCTGGCCAGCCTGAACCAGCAGCTGCATAATTTCAGTGGTATTACCGACGTGGCGCTGCCGGCCAACCTGCAGGCCACCTTGCGGGGGTATCAACAACAAGGCCTAAACTGGCTGACGTTCTTAAAGCAGTATGGCCTGGGTGGCGTGCTGGCCGATGACATGGGGCTGGGCAAAACCGTACAAACCCTTAGTTTTATTCTGAAGCAATATCAGCAGGGTGAGCTGAGCCAGCCCGCGTTAATAGTGTGTCCCACCAGTTTACTGGGCAACTGGCAGCAAGAGGCACGGCGTTTTACGCCTGATTTGAAAGTGTTGCAGATATACGGCCCGAAGCGCCGGCCGCTGTTTAGCGAGCTTGGTAATTATCAGCTTATTGTCACCAGCTATCCGCTACTGGTGCGCGATATTGCGCTGTACCGGCAGCATCGTTTTAGCGTGGTGGTGCTGGATGAAGCCCAGCATATTAAAAATGCCGGCAGCCAGGCGGCGCAAAGTGTCCGTACCTTGCACCGCGACTTTAGCCTGGCGTTAACCGGTACCCCGCTGGAAAATCACCTGGGCGAGTTAAAGTCATTATTTGATTTTGTGCTGCCTGGCCTGTTGGGTACCGAGCAGCATTTTAGCCAGGTATATCGCAAGCCAATTGAAAAACACGGTGATACCGAGCGGGCGCGCGTGCTACGGCAGAAAATAGCGCCCTTTATGTTACGCCGCACTAAAGGCCAGGTGGCCACCGAGCTGCCGGAAAAAACCGAAATCGTCCAGTTGCTGGAGCTGGAAGCGGATCAGCGTAACCTGTACGAAAGCATCCGCTTAATTATGGAAACCAAGGTACGCGAGTTGTTCGTTCGCAAAGGCGTGGCAGCAAGCCAGATTGAGTTTTTAGATGCCTTATTAAAACTGCGTCAGGTGTGTTGTGACGCCAGGCTGGTGCCGATAGAGCAGGCCCAGAGCGTGCGGCACAATGCCAAATTGCAGTGGCTGCGTGACACCCTGCCGGAAATGCTGGAAGAAGGCCGGCGTATTTTACTGTTCAGCCAGTTTGCCAGCATGCTGCACTTAATTGAGCAAGAGCTGCAATATATGGGCATCAGCTACAGCAAGTTAACCGGCCAGACCAAGCAGCGGCAGCAGCAGATTGACGCCTTTCAGCAAGGTGAAACCGAAGTGTTTTTAATCAGCTTAAAAGCAGGCGGCACCGGTTTAAACCTGACGGCCGCCGATACCGTTATTCATTACGACCCCTGGTGGAACCCGGCTGCCGAGCAACAGGCGACCGACCGGGCGCACCGGATAGGTCAGGATAAGGCCGTATTTGTCTATAAACTGATAGCCCGTAATACGGTTGAAGAGAAAGTACAGCAGTTACAAAGCTTTAAACAAGGTTTGGCCGATCAGTTATTGGGCGGCAGTAAAGGACAGCTGTGGCAGGGCGAGGCTGCAGATCTGCTGGCATTGTTTTCAAGTGATGAATAAGCGCTAAAACCGCAAAAGCTGGCGCAGCCACATTGTTATTAAGCCGTTAAGAATGTAATATTGGCGCGTTTTTATCTGGCAGGGTATTTGCCGTGCAATATTTTAACCTCGGGACTTAATAACAACATCAAGGAGTCTGTGATGCGTAAAACTCTGGTAGCGGTGGCCATTATTGCCGGCGCCGTGTATGGCTATATAAAATTAACTGGCACAGGCACAGATGCCGTGCAGCATCAGCAATTAGATTTTGTGCCTGCAGATACCGCATTTTTATCGGCGCAGTTAGAGCCGGTCGATTTTGTCACCTATTTAAATGCCTTTGGATTAAGCCCTGCTTACTACAGTGATGCCAGCCTGCAACATTTAAGTGAGTTTGCTGCGGGCACCGATGAACCGCAGTGGCGGTTTCTACTGAATTTAGCCGAGCAATATATGCTTGCCCTGGGCCAGCCGACCCGGTTAACTGAGCTTACCGGGATTAAACCGCAGGTTCGTTCAATCAGCTATATGGTTGGCCTGGCGCCGGTGATGCGGATGGAGCTGGCAGACGACGCCGCTTTCTGGCAATTATTCGACCGTGCCGAGCAAACCAGTGGTATCAGTCACCAGGCGTTGCAAAGTGACGCTGGTGCGTATCGCTCTTATACTTTCACTATTGCTGGGTACAGTGCTGAGTTGTTGGTGTCGGTTAATGACGGTTGGGGTAATATGGCGTTGCTGTTGCCCAGCCAGAGTGAACAAACCCGCCAGCTGGTGTTGCTGGCTGCCAAACCCGAGCGCAGTATCAACACTGATAATCAACTGGCGAAAATAGCCACTGCTTATACGTTAAACCCTAATTCCATTGGCTTTATCAGTTTTCAGCAACTGGTGAGGGGCCTGACCACCACTGACGGCAACCGGCTGGCAATCGATCTGCAGCAACTGGCTGGCGATGAGTTTACCGCAGCAATGCAGCCATGGCGCAGCGCCGAGTGTCAGCAGGACTTAACCAGTATCACTGACAGCTGGCCGGGTATTTATCTCGACAGCAGTATTAACAGCAAAGCAGGCCAGCAAACCCATGTTCGCAGCAAAATGCTGCTGCCTACCGCTAATAAAGATACGGTTAAGACCTTAAGCAGCATGCGGGGTTTTGTGCCCGGTCATATGACAAAAGGGGTGAGTGATTCGGTATTTAACTTTGCGCTGGGCCTGGATATGGCCGAGTTTGCGCCGGCAGTGACCAAGATCTGGCGCGGCTTAACCCAGCCAGCGTATCAGTGCCCGCAGTTGGCTGAGTTACAGCAACAATTGCAGCAGGCTAACCCAATGGCGCTGCTGGCAGCGGGCGCTATGGTACACAGCGTACAGGGCATGTCGGTTACCGTGAATGATCTGGTACTGGATCCAGGCAGTATGCAAGTGTCCGCAGCAGATGCCATGTTAAGTGTGACGGTAAAAAATGCCCGCAGCTACCTGGACGGCTTAAAAGGCATGGTGCCGGGGATGGGCGACATTACCTTACCAGCCGATGGTGAAGAACTGGCATTAAACAGCGTGTTGCCGATGATAGAGGCGTTTGGTGTGGTACCTGTGCTGCAGGTAAACGATTCGCACCTGGTGATCTACAGCGGTAAGCAAGGGCAAGCTCAGGCCGCAGCGGTGTTAAGCCAGGCAATTAGCAAAAATGGCCTGATGAGCTTTGGTATGGATTATGCCCGATTCTTTGGGATTATGGCCGAATCGATACAAGCTGCCGGGCAGCCGCTGCCAGACGAGTTCAGTTCATTAACCGACATGAAGATGCAGATTCAGGTGAATATGGATATCGACCAGCAGGGTGTGGTGATGAATAGCGAAATGAATCTGGGTGAAGCTAAATAAGCTTACTACCCCAGGGCTACACTAAAAAGGGCAGCATTGAGCTGCCCTTTTTGTTACGTAGAGCAGCGGAAGCGATCTGCGCAGTGAACTTATTATTTGGTAACGGCTGGGGTTTGCAGCGAATAATAAAAGGCCAGGGCATCAATATCGGCATCCGCTAAACCCCTGGCTTGCGGGGTCATCAGCGCATTTTTGCGCTCACCATCCCGATACGCCCTCAGCGCGCTGGCTAATTCGCTGGCGGTTTGGCCGGCCAGGCTGGGATAATTAGGATGGCTGGACACACCATTACGGCCATGACAAGCGGTACAGCTGTATGCTTTTAGCTGACCCTGCTCAAAGAGTTGGCGTTGTGGCTCAGTGAGGCTGGCGGTAAGTTGCTGCTGGCTGGCACTTGGCGTGGGGTCGGTGCAGGCGCTGAGACTTAGCAGCGCTGCACCTGTTGCTACAGTATATAAGGTAGTACGTATTAGCGTGGCTAAAGCTTTATTCATTGGCCGCTCCTGAAATTAATCTGGTCAGCCTGCCATAACGCGTCAAAAAAGCCCAGCAAATACCACCTAATGTTAATCAGCATACCACATTCTGGCCTGACGGGCCGGAATGCTAAAACCATGGCTACTGCCACCAATACTGAAAGTAGCGCCGCCGCTTAGTACGTCACGGTAGGTTCGATACCAGTAAAAACGGCCATTGGTATTAATGTTAAAGGTAACCTGGCTGCCGCATTTATTAATGCCTACCACCCCTTCCTGGCCGCGGCGGAATAAAATGGCACAGTTACTGGACGCCAGCACTTCCATGCCCTGGCCTTGCATCCGGTTATGGAAATTAATCATCCGCTGCATAAAAGTTGCCCGGTAGGCATTAACCCAGCGATTATTATCGGTACCGGTGCTGTCACTGAATACCAGCGGTTTGCCACCATCCCGGCCCATCACAAAGGCATAGGCCAGATACTCGTCGGTTGGGTTCATAATCAGGTAGCGAAAACCATCATTGGTAGGAATATCGTGGGTAATGGTAAAGGTCACCGCTCTGTTTCCGGCAAGTGCCTGTCCATAGGCCAGCGGGTTCACCAGCTCGTTCATACTGCCGCTGGGGTTAAAAGCCCGGCGCAGGCTTTCAAACAGCGGAAAGTCATACGCTTTGTGGTCGGTATACTGTAAATAAGGCGCCAGAAAACTACTGTATTCGTTATTGCCAGCGCCGCCACTGGTAATAATTTCGCCAAACACATACATACCGTTTTTGATATCAGTGCTGAAAATCTGGTTAATATGCCAGATGGTCATATGTTTGGCTGCATCGACCCGAAAGCCTTTTACGCCCATATTTTTCAGCGCTTGCAAGTAAGCCCGTTGCTGTTGCAGCACCCAGCTGTTCGGGTTGAGATCGGGTAAGCCCAGATCGCCGTCGCCACCACACAGCCGCCAGTTTTGTACCTGCCAGACATCGTTATAGTTTTGAATACAATTGGCCGGGTTAAAGTCCCAGGGGCTGAACAAACCTTGAGTTAAGTTGCCAAACAGCCGCTGATTATTCCAGTATGTTGAGTTGCTGGCATAAGTGTTCAGCGCAGCCTGGCCGGGAAAGTCAGTGGCGCCGTTGCGCTCATTGGCCATATGATTGAGCACGATATCGGCATACACCGCGACCCGGCGCGCGGGATTGCTGTCGTTCAGGGCGTTAATCATCGCCTGAAACGATTGCTTATTGCCTTTGCAGTGGTCAATCACCCGAATATCCTGCGGCTGATAGCGTTGCCACCAGGCACAGTTGCCGGCGTTCGATTTTAACGGTGGGGCAACCAGTACTGCTTTGTAGCCCAGGTTTTTAATTTCTTCAGCCCGGTTGGCGACCTCGTTATAATGCCAGTCAAAAGCATGTAAAATAACGTCGGCCAGCGCCTGTGGCGTGATACACAGTATTATGGCCAGTAGCATACTGCGCCAGGATAAAATAAAAGCTCGCATGTTGTCGTCCTGTAATTTATTGTTTTGCAAGACATCCGTGCATGAGCCGCCAGCATAGCCAGCGAAGTGTTAGTGACAACCAGACCCCTTTAACACCACTTCAGCATACCCAGCTGGCCCGGCGAAATATTGTCACTTCACGCCAAAATGACAATAAGTTTACAGCTTATCAATATCGGGAACGGGCAGGGCGCTGGCCGCGGGTTAAGCGCCATAGCGGGCAGCATTTTCAGCCAACGCGGTTCGGGTTATACTTGGTACCTCGCAGTTTTCACTGAAGTAAGTGGTAGTGAATGAAATTTATCTCCTTGCTTGGCGGCAGTTTACTGCTGCTGTTAGCGGCCTTTGCGCAGGCAGCGCCGGCTAATTTTGATCAGGCCAAACGGCTGGCGCAGCGTATTCATGCGCCAGAAGCCAGCAGTTTTTATTGTGACTGTGCTATTAGATGGCAGGGTAATAAAGGCATTCCGGACCTTGCAGGCTGTGGTTATCAGGTACGTAAAAACGGGCCGCGGGCTAACCGCATAGAATGGGAGCATGTAATGCCAGCCCATCACTTTGGCCATCAGCGCCAGTGCTGGCAAAACGGTGGCCGGAAAAACTGCGTGCAAACTGACAACGAGTTTAAGGCAATGGAAGCCGATTTATATAACCTGGTGCCTGCCATTGGCGAAGTGAATGGTGATCGCAGTAATTACCGTTTTGGTATGCTGCCCGCCACACCCGCGCAGCACGGTGCCTGTCCGGTCAAGGTTGATTTTAAACAGCGGGTGTTCGAGCCGCCGCCAACAATACGGGGCGATATTGCCCGCACCTATTTTTATATGGCCGATAAATATAACCTGAGCCTGTCGCGCACCCAGCAGCAACTATTTATGGCCTGGCATAAGCAAGACCCGGTAAGCGCAGCAGAGCTGCAGCTAAACCAACGCACCCGCCAGCATATGGGCCACGATAACCCCTTTATCAGCGGCGAGCGAGAATGGCATTTGGGCTACCGACCCACGGGGTATGGTTTGGTAGTTAGTCAGTAAGCCGCTGAAAATGCCCTGGCTAGGGGGTATCGGCCAGGGTGTTTTTATAAATTTTGCCGTCTTTAATAATCAGCAGCAGGTTTTGGGCCGGGTCGGCCAGCAGCTCAAGCTGGGCCAGCGGGTTACCTTTTACCAGCAATACATCGGCCAGAGCGCCGGGCTCTATTACGCCTAGCTTGCCCTGATATGGCGCTCTTTCGCCAGACAGTGCCAGCAAGCGGCCATTGTCATAGGTGGCCATTTTCAGTATTTCGGCCGGGCTAAACCAGCGCTGCATTTTTACCAGCTGGGCGTTCTGATTGGCGGTTTTGCCGGGCGAAAATAACATGTCGGTGCCCCAGGCGATTTGCACTTTGTGTTTTTTTGCCAGGTTGTAGGCGCGATCCGTGCCATTGCTTACTCGCAGCTGTTTCTGGCGGGCTTCGCCCTGCTGTGGGTTGGCATATTCGTCGTCCAGAAAGGGCTGCAGGCTCCACCAGACCCCTTCTTTGGCCATTAACCGCACGGTGGCTTCATCGGCCAGCTGGCCATGCTCTATGCTTTTCACACCGGCACGAATGGCCATTTGCATGGCCCTTGGGGTATAGGCATGTACGGTGACGTAGGTACCCCAGTTTTCGGCAGCTTGCACCGCTGCCTGCATTTCCTCTTCGGTGTACTGCGCCACGTCCAACGGGTCATAGAAAGATGACACACCACCGCCGGCCATCAGTTTCAGCTGGCTGGCACCGAGCATTAGTTGCTCGCGGCTGCGTTTCAGTACAGCGGCTTTACCATCTGCAATAGCGGCGGCGCCGATACGCTCGGAATGGCTCAGGCCCGTGTCATGCGGGATGCCGGTCGGTAAGCGAAAATCGCCATGGCCACCGGTTTGGGAAATAAGTGCACCCGATGGGAAAATACGCGGGCCGTTTAATACACCGCTGTCTATCGCTTGTTTCAGGCCGAAAACCGGGCCACCGACATCGCGCACCGTGGTAAAACCACGCTGTAACATGGCACTGGCCTCACGCCCTGCCAGATGATGCACAAAACCAACATCGCCGGTTAGCCCCGCCAGTAGAGGGGTGGCCGCAAAGGCCAGGTGAGCGTGGGCATCAATTAAACCGGGTATCAAGATATGGCCAGCAGCATTGATAACAGTAGCGCCAGGGGTTGCCGTTACCGGCTCGCGGTGTAACTGCTTAATAGTATTACCGGCAATTTCTACGGTCAGTGGCGGGGTAAGGTTAAGCTCTTTACCGGTAAACACCCGCACATCGGTAATATAAATAAGGTTTGGCGAGGCTTGTACACTAAAGTTGCAAAGCAGCATAGCGCTTAGTAACACAACACATTTACGCATCCGTTAACGCTCCAGGGTAAATTGACCGCTTAAGCATAGCCCACTGCGACCAGGCTTCCTGCTTACCCTCAGTTGTTTTTGGCTGAGGATTGGCAAAGATAACCCTTGCGGCTTAAGTGCTAAGTTAATAACCTGCAGTTTATATCTTGCTATTACGGACTATGGATCAGTTATGCCGCACCAGGCGTTAACCCGGCACAGTATCTGGTTTAATTCACTTAACGAGGCGCAGCAACAGCAGTTACTGGCTCAGGCCAGTTATTGCCAGTTGGCGGCTGAGCAGCGCTTGTTCAGCCGCGGTGACCCCTTTGATGGCATTTATGCCTTGCTACACGGGGCGGTGTTAATTTCCGGGGTTAACCGGCAGGGCCAGCAAGCGCTGTTAACCATTATTGAACCGGGTGACTGGTTTGGCGAAATCGCTTTATTTGACAATAAACCCCGCACCCATGATGCCACGGCTAGTGTCGACAGTACCTTATTGCATCTTAGCGGCGCAGCGTTAACGCAGCTGTTGCAGCAGCCGTTATGGTGGCGCAGTTTTGGCCAGTTGCTTACCGGCAAGGTACGGCAGGTATTTCAGGCATTGGAAGATATCAGCCTGCAATCGAGCCAGGTGCGGCTGGCCCGGCGTTTACTGATGCTCAGCCGGGTGCATCAGCAGGCCGATGGTCGCTGGCTTATTCCGATCCAGCAGGAGCAACTGGGCCAACTGCTGTCGTTGTCGCGCCAAACCATTAATCAGCAGTTACAAGCGTTAGCGCAGCAACATATTGTGCGCAGCGCCTATGGCAAAATTGAAATTCTGGATAGGGAAGCGTTATTATTACTGGCAGAATTGGCCAGCGCCAATGTCAGCTAGCTGACAGAGTTTGTTCCATCATTTCGCTAAGCTGTATTTATACCTTAACCGGAGCGAATAACGATGAAAACCCTGACTGAACATTTAAGCCAGTACGCGCTGTATCATCGCGACCAGCGCAATATCAACACCCACTATGTGGGCATACCCTTAATCGTGGTAGCCATATTCAGCTTGCTGTCGTTGCCGTTGTTCAGTATAGCCGGTGTTTTGCTGACCCCAGCCTTATTGTTATTTGTGGCTACAGCCTTATTTTACCTGCGGCTCGACTTACGCTTTGGCCTGGTAATGTTGCTGGTGAGTGGCAGCGGCTTTGCGCTGGCAACCTACCTGGCGGCGCAGCCTTTTGCGCTCTGGCTTGGTTATTCATTGGCGCTGTTTTTTGTCGGCTGGGTACTACAGTTTATCGGCCATTATTATGAAGGGAAAAAACCGGCTTTTGTTGATGATATTGTTGGTTTGTTTGTTGGCCCGTTATTTATTGTTGCCGAAGCAGGTTTTGCCCTTGGCCTGCGTAAAAAGCTGCAACACGATATCGAGCAAATAGCCGGCAAGGTGCATTAGCCCGGTTAAATGGCTTGATTTACAAACAACTAACGGCCTAGACTGGCTGTAAAAAACCGACAACAAAGGAATTTTATAGTGCCGACATCATTTATTGTGGTTGACGACTTTCTCGATAACCCGCATCAGTTACGCGATGCCGCCCTTGCTTTAAATTATCCTGATGTTCAGGGGCCTTATCCTGGCAGAAACTCCGCGCAGCGTATCAATCTTGAAGGGCTGAACGAGCAAGTCTCAAGGTTGGTGGGCGAACCGCTGATGCCAATGGCGCATAATCAGGCTCATGGCAAATGCCGGATTGCTTCAGCCAATGATGTTGGTACGGCAAAAGTGCATGTGGATAGCTCACACTGGTCAGGTATTTTGTACCTGTCGCGGCCAGAAGATTGCAAAGGTGGTACAGAGTTCTTTCGCCATAAAGCCACTAATACCGAGCGTGTTCCTTATAACGATCAGGAAGCGATGCAAAGATTTGGTGCGCCGTCAGCCAAGCAATGGATTGCCGACTTACTGGAGACGGATTCCAGTGACGATTCTAAGTGGGAGATGACATTACGCATTCCAATGCGCTTCAACCGGCTGATTTTACTTCGACCATGGCTTTGGCATACTGCCGGAGAATCCTTTGGTAGCACTATGGCCGACTCCAGGCTGGTTTATCTGATGTTTTTTGCCTCTGCTGCTGCCAGGCGCTAAAGGCTAAGCCTGGCAAACAACAATGGGGGTTAAATTACTGCTCAGCGGCTGCCTGCTGACAGCTGCTAAGGCTCAGTAGCACGCTGCGGCCGCTGGCCGGATGGCTTAGCAGGCACTGTTTATCGTCCTGCTGCAACTCCAGTAAAATAGCTGGCTGCTGGTGACGCCCCATAATAGGGCGGCCTTGCGGGTCGCGCAATATCGCCTGCTCAATAAACAGCTGGTGGCTGGCAACAAAAGCGTTGTCAGCCAGTTTTACCGGCTCGCCACCAATCAGCTCGACAATGGCTTGCTGTAACTCTGCTTTTACCGCCGGGCTCATATTGGTCAGCCTGGCCGGCTGTGGTTCAACCTGAGTCATCTGGCAACCTGTAACTAAGAGGACGCCAGCCAACAGACTGGCTGCCAGGGTGAATGGCCGGCTCATGGTTGCTGGTCCGCATGGAGTTTTAGTGGCTGATTAAGCTTATTTTCCAGCAGAAAGGCGCGCATTCTTGGATCATGGCGCTGAATGCTCAGGCCATTGCCATCATCAGGGCGTTGCTGCTGGCTAAAGCGCTGGCCGGTTACACCCAGCGGGCAGCTGTTGTTGGCAGCATAGTGCAGTGCTGTGGCCAGCATCCTCTCCTGCGGATCGCCTAACTGGGCAGAGAAATCGTCTGCCACATTACAACCTTGCACATCGGCTGCAAAAGTCGGTGCCGGGGTGGGGTAAAAGCCATCAGCATATTCACCAAAGTCTTTGGCATTGGCACCGCTAAACTGAATGGTAAAGTAGGTGGTGCCGCAGTTATCGGTGGGGTAAAAGCCATAGGGCTTACCACAGGTTTTATCGCCAATCAGAATCACTTCTACATCTATACCGCGTAAGCCATTAATAAAGGCCTCACTGGCCGAACAGGTATCGCCGGTCGATAATACGAAAATCCGGTTCAGGTTGAGCTCTGGCAAGGGGTTGCTAGTTAACTCCTGGGCTTCGTAGTCTATTTCAAAGCTGTAAAACGGCATCGGGAGCAGCGGGCGGCCGGTTACCGGGTCACGGTTAGGGTGTTTATCATTAAAAATGGTTTTCTCAAAAATACGGTCCTGAATAATCGCATCACCGCTAACCATATAAGCAAATTGCGAGGCCAGTGCCAGTAAGCCACCGCCATTGTAGCGTAAGTCGAGCACCACATCGGTAACATTAGCCTCAGCAAAGCTGTTAACGGCGCTAATCAGTTGTGGCTGGGCCAGGGCAATATGGCTGTTAAACTGCAAGTAGCCCACTTTGCCAGCATTGGTTTCCAGCACTTTTACATTTTGCACCGGGCTGCTGGCAACATCAGCCGAGGTCAGGGTAACCGTCAGGGTTTCGCCAGCGTGCGTTAAAAATACAAATTCATGTTGCTGGCCAGCTGTTGCCGGGAACAGCGCGGCGTTTATTTTATTCACGCCGGCATTAGTGTTGTCGTTAACAAAGTCGACGCCATCTACTTCCAGTAAGTCGGCGCCGCGCAGTATATTGGCATTGGCCGCCGGTGAGTCTGGTTCGGTATAGGCAACTAACAGGGAGCGAGGCGGCGTGGTGCGGCCAAATGACCAACTAATGCCATAACCCGAACTCACGCCAGACTGGGTTTGCTGCCGATAGCTGGCTGTATTCTGGGCAAAATGGAAGTTATCTTTTTCGGCGCCGGAGTCAGTCAGCTCATCTGTTTTCAGCTGATTGAAAAAGGCTAATACCGAGCTGAAATTAGCCGGATTATTATCAGGCAGCTCGCGATACCATAAGTAGGTATTATTGCTCCAGGAGCGCAGCCACATCTTCTCATGCATGCTGGTGCCTGCCCGATCAGGAAAGGGCCGGTTATTATTGTAAGGATCGGCGCCGGTGCGCGGCGTGGCACAGTAATTTTTAAAATTACTTTCTGCCGGAAACACGCCAGCGGTCCAGTCTGGGGCGGTTACAGCTGTACCGCCGCCCGTGCCACCGATATTGCCAGAACCACCACCGCCACAGGCTGTGAGTAAAAGAACA
Source organism: Arsukibacterium ikkense (assembly GCF_000987775.1). Taxonomy (GTDB): domain Bacteria; phylum Pseudomonadota; class Gammaproteobacteria; order Enterobacterales; family Alteromonadaceae; genus Alishewanella; species Alishewanella ikkense. The sequence continues at coordinate 47,602 of NZ_LAHO01000017.1, read as the reverse complement.
GATGAAACCAGCAAGCTGCGTTTAAACATGGTTATCCTTACCACCATTAAATGAAAATGAAGGACCACGGCGCTTGTTAAATTGTTAACAAATCATCGGGGTAAATGTAATTAATTAAGGCTGAGAAGTTAGCAAAAACACCGTAAAACGGCAACGAATAGTTTGGTTGGGCAGTTAGGGCTAACTGCTTAATAAAGAGAGATAAAGCGTGATATTACATGTTTTGTTACAAAAAACTGCTGCTGAGGATTAGCTTTAAGCTTAGATTATACGGCGTAAATATACTTTGGAATCGTTATGGCCGCTTTTCTTGAATCCGAACCTGGTCTGCAACCTGATCCCTTCAGGTTGATCCAGGCGGCTGGTCAACCGCAATATGGCATTTTCAACCAGCCGGTTACCGAACTGGGGCTGGCTGATTTTATCTATCGTACGCCGATGGATAAGCTGGCGTCGCGTTGGGTGCGTTGGGCTCATTATAAGCAGTTTCAATTTGTCAGTGTCTGCCATGCTGATTGGATACTTGCCGCGGCGATTGCCGATATTCGCTATCTGAGTTCAGGTTTTGCTTATTTTTATCAGCGTAGCTCAGCCAGTTTAACCGAGTTTAAACTGCTGCAACCCCTTGGGCGCCGCAGCAAAATGAGCCCGTCACCCGTAGCCGGTTTAGCCCAAATAGCCGGCGCTAAAAGCCGGATTAGCATTGAGCCAATGGGCTACCATTGGCAGTTGTCACTGCAAAGCACTGAACTTAACGCCAACTTGTTGTTGAGTGCAGGCTTGCCCGCCGAGCCATTGGCGCTGTGCTTACCAACGGGCTATAACGGCTGGACTTATACCCAAAAGCATAATGCGCTGCAGGTAACGGGTGAGCTAACGGTTGGGCAGCAGCCGGTGGCATTAGACGGCGCGCTGGGCGGTTACGATTTTTCGGCAGGCTATATGCGCCGTGAAACCAGCTGGCGTTGGGCCAGTTTAAGTGGTTACAGTGGCAATGATGTTATTGGTTTTAATCTGGCGGCTGGCGTTAATGAAACCGGCGCTACCGAAAACTGCTGCTGGCTAAACGGTAAACGCTATTTGCTGCCGCCGGTGCAGTTTAGCTTTAACCGCCAGCAAGTTGATACGCCCTGGCAGCTGTTCAGTGCCTGTGGCGCAGTACAGTTGCAGTTTATTCCGGCTGCCAGACGGCAGGAGCGGCTGAACCTGGGCGTGCTGGCCAGTAATTTTCGCCAGTACTGTGGTAGCTGGCATGGCCAGATAATGCTGAGTGACGGTTTACAACTTAGCTGCAATGGTCAGCCGGGCCTGGCCGAAGATCATTTTGCCCGTTGGTAGTTAGCGCATTCAGAAGCGCCAGGCTAGCAGATGGCTGCTTTTCTGGCCTTGCTGCATCTTAATTTGTTTCACCTGCGTCGCTCCCATCTGCCGGACGGCAGCCACCAGCATTTTCAGATTACTTTGCTGCGACACCAGGCTGCTAAACCAGCCAACCTGGCTGGCAAAGGCTACGCTTTCGCTGATCAGTTGCCGGATAAATGCCAACTCACCGCCCGGACACCACAGCTCGTGCTGCTGGCCGGCAAAATTACGCTGCTCTGCACTGGCGCTAAGCCCCAGGTTAGTGCGTTTGCGCTGATTGGCTGCTGCAGCCTCGGCGGCCGAGCCATAAAACGGTGGGTTACAGACGCTGAGCTCAAAACGGTCAGTGGGTGTAATGACACCTTGCAAAATACGGTTGCTGTCGGCCTGGCGGCGCAGGGTTACGTGGCCTGTTAGTTGCGGGTTGCTGTCAATAATCAGCTGCGCGGCTTTTAACGCCACGGCATCAATATCGGTACCGACACAACGCCAGCCATAGCTGCGACTGGCAATAATCGGGTAAATCAGGTTAGCGCCACAGCCGATATCCAGCAGGGTTATCTGTTTCCCTTTGGGTACTTCGTCAGGCTCAGCCAGTAAGTCGGCGGCATAATGAATATAATCGGCCCGGCCCGGAATGGGTGGGCATAAATACCCCGGCGGCAATTGCCAATATTCCACCTGATAATAGTGCTTCAAAAGGGCCGCATTTAACGCCAACACCGCCGTTGGGTCACTGAAGTTAATGGTTTGCTCCCCCGCCGGGCTGAGCTGCAGATGCGGTTGTAACGCGGGGTAGCCAACACTTAGCCGAGCTAAATCATAGCGCCCCTGGTGAGGGTTGCGCGGGTGCAATTGGGCGGTTTTGCTCATATCAGTCACGGTAAGACACTTTGCCGGCAGTTTACGTTATTCCCGCAGTGCTGGCGAGCCGCTGCTAAAGGTAAGGTTTAATGGCCAGGCAGCACTAAAGTACTAAATCGTTAATCTTGATGGGCTTCTATAGTTGTTGGGCACCCCAGCTTGCTACGGGGAGTCAGAGATCGAAACAGGGAGAAGTAGCGTCGCTGTGGTGTTCACTCAAACAACAAAAATGATAAGGAACAACAGACGTGAAAATTCAAGCTTTTAGCCGGGCCGGCAGTTTGCTGACCGGCCTACTCTTTGCGGCGCTGTTGCTGGGCCAGCCAGCAGTTGCGGGTAGCTGGCAGCAAAATGTCAGTGTCGGTGGTTTTAATAAAGTGCACTTATACACGCCAGATAGTGTATCGGCGATTGGTCAGGGCCGGGGTTTGCTGCTGGTACTGCATGGTTGCACCCAATCAATTGATGCGTATCTGAGTGCCAATTTAACGCAGGCGGCCGAGCAATATGGCCTGGTTATCGCGGTACCGGATGCGATGAACAAAGCCGGCTTTGGCTGCTGGTCGTACTGGCAGGGCACTAAAGCACGCAGTGCCGGCGACTACAAAAACCTGATCAGCCTGGCCAATAGCCTGGTTGCCGATGTCAGCTATCAGATAGACCCGAATCAGGTGTACATTGCCGGTTTATCGTCCGGTGCTGCTTTTGCCAATACCACAGCCTGCCTGGCACCCGATGTGTTTGCCGGCATGGGTATTAGTGCCGGGCCCAGTATTGGCACCAGCTCCAGTGGCGCCATTGGTCCTTGTGAAACCGCCAATGTGGCAGCACGCTGTGCCCAGTATGCTGGCAGTTACGCCAGTCATTTTGACAGCCAGATAGCCTCTATTGCTCATGGCCGCAACGATACCACGGTAAACCTGTGCTACAACGAGCAAAATGCCAATGGCATGGCCGATTTATACAATGTCAGTAAGCTGAGTGGCGAAAATCTGATTAGCAACGGGGCGGGCCGCACTGCCGACGAAACTTTATGGCAGGACGGTCGGGTGTCGATGCTGTGGTTTAATAATGTCGATCATGCCTGGTCGGGTGGCCAGGGTGCCAGTGGTGCTTACATTAATGGTAACAGCATTAATTATGCGAATTATCTGGGCCAGTACTTTCTGGAGAATAACCAGCGGGTTAATCGCAACAGTGCGCCTGAGCTGAGCAATGTCCAGCTTAGCCAGCAAGCCAGTGTGGTAACGGTAACGGGCAATGCTACCGATGCAGACGGCGATGTTATCACGGTAAAGGCCAGCTTCACCGATAGTGTTGGTCAGCAGCAATTGGTGAGTGTTACCCCTGCGACAACAGGCAACTTCAGCCTGAGCAGCCCGGTGCTTAGCGATGACTGGTATCAGTTGACGGTGAGTGCCACCGACAGCGGGGGCCTGGTTAGCAGCGCTTACAGCGAACAGTTGCTGATAGGCCCGCCGCCGCCCGCAACCGCACCAGAGTTGTCGGATTTAGCGGTGGCAGTGAATGGCCAGTGCGCCACGGTAAGTGGCCGGGTATTTGATTTAAACCGCGATTTAGCGACGGTAACAGTGGAATTTAGCAACGGCACTGTCAGTGCTTCGGTTAATGGTGATTTATTCAGTGCTGCACAGTGTCAGCTGGCCGGTGGCGGGCAAACCGCCCTCATTACTGCAACTGATCAGGGCGGTTTATTCAGTGCTGAGCTGCTAAGCTTTAGTGTGGATGCTGGCCAGAATGCCACGCTGGATCACCATATCAGTGCCGGCCGGCTCGATTACACTAATTATGCTAACTGTTATCTGGAATACGGTACGGCCAGTTTTGTATTACGGGAGCAACTGATCACCGCTAACCAGTGCCGCTGGCAGGATGATGACGCCAGCTGTTTTGGCCCGGCACAAAGCTGCAGTGCTGCCGGCCCGGGCGATGGCGATGACAACGGCGGTAACCCGCCAGCACCGCCAGCGCCAGATTGTGTCGCTTTTACCACTAATAACTACAGTCATAAAGTTGCGGGGCGGGCTTACAGTACCGGTAATATTTATCTGCCTGACTATTTTGCCAAGGGCAGCAATGCGGCAATGGCCGGTTCAACCTGGGGCATCACCACCTTATCATCAGCCGATGGCAGCTTCTGGCAACTGGGTGCCTGTCCACAGTAATGCTATTGTAGTAATCGCAAATCGGCAAAAAAAAGCGCAGGCGAGGCCTGCGCGTTGCTACTACCAGTTTACAGCCAACAGCAGCCGTTACACATTTACATGCAAGCGCACATCTACGTTGCCGCGGGTGGCGTTTGAGTAAGGGCATACCTGATGCGCCTGCGCTACCAGCTTATCCGCTGCGGCTTTATCCATGCCTGGCAAGTTGATATGTAAATCTACGTCTAAGCCAAAACCGCCTTCAATTTTGCCAATGCCCACTTCAGCCGTCAGGCTTAAGTTATCGGGCAGGCTGGTTTTACTTTTGCCGGCAACCGCTTTTAAGGCGCCAATAAAACAGGCTGAGTAGCCAGCGGCAAACAGTTGTTCCGGGTTAGTCGCGCCACCATTGCCGCCCAGCTGTTTCGGCGCTGACAGTTTTACTGCTAATAAGCCATCATCTGATTTAGCTGCGCCATCACGACCGCCGGTAGAGGTGACGACTGCTTTATAAAGAATATCCATGGTTAACTCCTGGGTTAGTGGTTAAGAATTCTGAAACAAGTTAGCATGCAATTATCTTGCGCGCAAGATAATTGTGTACTGCTTAGTTTAAGGTCGTTATACTAATGGCACTATGCTGTTCATCCGGGCCTTGCAATGACGACAACCTTACCGCTGGACCAACAACTGTGTTTTGCGCTGTACAGCGTATCCAATGCGGTGGTGCGGTTATACCGGCCGTTGCTGCAACCCTTTGATCTGACCTACCCGCAGTATGTGGTATTGCTGGCGTTATGGCAGCAAGACAACGTAACCTTAGGCAACCTGGGACGGGCAACCTTATTTGATTCTGGCACCTTAACGCCGTTAGTCAAAAAGCTGGAGCAGAAACAACTGCTGCAGCGGGTCGCCAGTCCGAATGATGAAAGAGTTAAGCAGGTGGTATTAACCCCTGCGGGTAAAGCATTACAAGCCAGAGTGAGTGGGGTGATGCAGGCACTGCGCTGCCAGGTGGCGATGGATGATCAGCAACTAAGCCAACTACGGCAACTGGCCCGGCAGTTACAGCAGCAAATTAGCGAGGCGGCAAGTTGCACCCCGGTGCCTGCTGATACGCGCTGACAAATGTGCTAATTTGTCGCAGCAGCGCTAAGTCACACTTCAGGTTATACTGCAAAGCACTGGCAAGGCATTGGGTCTGCAGTTTCAGAAGGATATAACGTTATGATCACTGCGTTTTACGCCGGCTTGCTGGCAATACTGTTTGTTGTGTTAAGTTTTCGGGTTATCGCTAAACGCAATCAGTTTAAAGTGGCTATTGGCAGCAATGGCCAGGTGTTACTTGAGCGGGCCATCCGGGTGCATGCTAACTTTGCGGAATATGTACCCTTTGCGTTATTACTGCTGTTTCTGGCCGAATACAGTGGCTTGGCGCCGGTTTACCTGCATATTTTAGGTATTGCCCTGATCATTGGCCGGTTGTCGCATGCTTATGGCGTGAGCCAGCAACAGGAACAGTTAAAATTCCGGGTATTTGGCATGATGCTCAGTATGTTGGTTATACTCGCTGCCGCAGTTGCCAGCATAGTGTTGTATGCCCTGCGAACCGGTTGGCTGCTATAACAGGGAGGTAAAACATTTTTTATTTAATTTGCGCCGTGGTGATATTCCCTGACGTGGTTAACTAGGGTATAACGGCGCTATGAAAATACCGAAACGTATTCAGCCGCTGGTCGATGAAGGCCTGGTGGATGAAGTTATCCGGCCGTTAATGAGCGGCAAAGAAGCTGCGGTGTATATCGTCCGTTGTGGCGAGGATATTCGCTGCGCCAAAGTGTATAAAGAAGCCGATAAGCGCAGTTTCAAACAGGCTGTGTTGTATCAGGAAGGGCGCAAGGTGCGAAATACCCGCCGCGCCCGTGCTATTGAAAAAGGCTCGAAGTTTGGCCGTGCGCAGCAGGAAGAAAGCTGGCAGAACGCTGAAGTTGATGCGCTGTTTAAACTGGCTAAGGCCGGCGTGCGGGTGCCGCAGCCTTATGGCTGTTACGATGGCGTGCTGCTGATGGAGCTGGTATGTGATGACGAAGGCATGGTGGCACCGCGCTTAGCGGATGTGGCGATGGCCGCCGATATTGCCTTAGCTGATCATGCTACCATGATGCACTACGTGGTGATGATGCTGTGCGAAGGCCTTATTCATGGCGATTTGTCAGAGTTTAATGTGCTGGTTGATGATTATGGCCCGGTTATAATCGACCTGCCCCAGGCGGTAGATGCGTCAGCTAACAATAATGCCAAGTGGATGCTGGAGCGCGATATAAACAATATGCGCGATTATTACGGCCAGTATGCCCCTGAGCTGCTTAGTACCAACTACGCCGGCGAGATTTGGGCGCTGTATGAAGCTGGTGAACTGACCCCGGATGCTGAGCTTACCGGTGAGTTTGTTGCCGATGAAAGCGCCGCCGATGTTGATGCCGTACTAGAACAAATTAAAGCCGCTTTTGCGGAAGTGGAAGAACGCCGCGCCAGAGCTGCTGCTGAACAGGACGACTAAACCTTGTGCACAATGCCCGCTGCCTGACCGATAACAGCCTGATCAGCCCCGCCGACTATAGCGCGGCGCTGGAAGGTTATCGGGGGTTATTAGTGTGTCCGCTGTGCGCCGAAAAAGCCTGGTACATTAAAGCCGTTAACAACGAGGCCGTTAGCCGGGCTGCCTGTTTTGCTGCCCATCATCTGCCAGGCTGCGCTGCGGCAACAGTCAGGCTAAGCGCTGACGATGACCCTGAACCAAGCACAGACGCAGCACCTATTACTGCAGCCGGTGCCAGCCAGGTAGGCGAGAAAGCCGCGCGTTATGCACCGGCCGGCTTATGGCAAAGTATTAACGCGCCGCAGTTGGGTGGTGAGCGGGGCGGTGAGTGCGGCTACAATGTGAACATCGCGCTGCGCCAGTTGCTTAGCCACTTATGCCGCAACCCCGATTTTGCCAGGCAAGGCCAGCGGCTGCAGGTATTGGCAGCATCAGGCCGCCAGCTGCTGGCGGGCAAGCTGGCCGATTATCTGGTGCATGTCAACGATATCAGCGATAAGCACTTAGAAGCCTTGTATATTTTCTGGGGCCGTATTAACAACGCTAACGAGCGTGAACATGACGACCCGCGCGACGACGAACTGTGGCTTAATACCGGCGATTACCGCAAAGAGCCCAGCATCTTTATCGACGCCGACCTGCGCCACAGCCTGCTAAAACGTTTTAGCCTAACCGATCTGGACGCGCTATGCGGCGCCGACTTTATCCTGCTGGGCCATGCCGGTAAATCAGCTCACGGCAAATACACGCTGCATATCGCCATGAGCAAATATATCGCCTTTAGAATGTATGGCGTGGGTTAAAAGCAGCGCAGTGAGCCGGGCAGCAATGCTGTGCCGTTTGCATTTAAATAAAACGCTGTCATAGAGCTGGAAATAAATTCAGCTTGCGCATCCTGCTCCAGAATTTCTATCTTGCAGTCCCAAACTGGTTGTAGTTTACCATCGCTAAGCTCCATTTTGGATGCTGTACAGGACGATGAAAAACTAACACTATTTTCTGTGGCAAAACTCACCGACAAATTAGTAGCAAAATGCTGGCCCAATGTCAGGCTTTGCGTTGGATTAGCTGCCGAGACCTGCTGACAATTTGGCTCAGCGCTAAGCGGTAAAGCCATATTCTGCAAAAATAGCTGCCAAACCTGCTCTGCAGCGGGTGGTGCTTCAGCTACCGGGGCGGCACAGGCAGAACCGGTAACTAGCGCGACCCAAATTAATCCTGAATTTTTCATAAAATTTACCGTAATAATATTTACCAGACGTTTCAGCATTTTACATACATTCTTTCAGTGCGCATCTGGCTTTATTGTTGGCACTAACAGCGTTGCTTGAGTCATAGCTGCAATCCTATTACCGCTGCTAACCGTATAACTTTGCACTTTTTATCACTAAGAAACGCTTATGCTCCGGATCTTCTTGCTGTGCTGCCTGTTGCTGCCCGGTTTGCTATCTGCCAACGAAGTGGCGTGGGCAGCCTGGCGCGAGGGTAAAGCTGTGTTGATAATGCGCCATGCGTTAGCGCCGGGCACTGGCGATCCGGCACATTTTAAGCTGGAAGATTGCAGCACGCAGCGTAATTTGAATCCACAGGGCCAGCAGCAGGCTAAAGCCTGGGGAGCACTGCTGCTACAGCATTATGCGGCTGACATTACGCTTTACGCCAGCCAATGGTGTCGTTGTCTGGATACTGCCAGCTTAATGAACATCGCCGAAGTACAACCCTTACCGGCACTTAATTCCTTTTTCGCAGGGCGTGGCAATGGCCAGTTGCAAACTCAGGCTTTGCTGCAGCAATTTGCGGCTGCAACCGTGCCGATGCCAACCGTGCTGGTCAGCCATCAGGTGAATTTTACTGCGCTTACCGGCTATTTCCCGGCCTCAGCAGAAGCTGCCATACTGGCGTTACCCCTAACCTCCCCCGCAACTGTACTGGCCAGGATAACACCCTGACCGCCAGTATCCGACGCGTTGTCTTGTGCTTGATTATTTGGTTATTTTCACCAACTATTAGTGAAACTGTTATGGCTTGGCAATGGCGTTAAAAATTAAACTGATAATTATCAAGATTTTAGTTTTGGCAAAGCACTTGCAAAGTGGTTAGGAACTTAATAACAAACAAGGACAGAACAATGAAATTTTCTCAATTTGCCGGTATTACCGTCTTAGTTGCTGCTGCAGTGCTGGTCAGTGGCGTATTCAGCAGTGCGGTTGCCGAAGGCTCTTATCGTAATATTGATAAAGTAATGGGCAGTGCCGTAGTCGGCAGTGGTGAGCGCTATGGCGACATTTCGCTGGTTAATGGCAGTGTGCAAATGGCCAGTAACAGCAGTGCCAGGGCCGTATCACTGGTTAATGGCAGCATAGATATCCGCGACGATGTAAAAATCAAAAGTGCGGAAACGGTAAATGGCGGTATTGCAGCGGGTCGTAATCTGCAGGTGAGCGGTGGCCTGGTTACTGTTAATGGTGAAGTTAAGTTGGCTGACAATGCCGTGATTGGCGGCGGGGTTGCAACGGTAAATGGTAATATTAGCCTTCGTAGCGCTCAGGTAGCGCAAGATATCAGTACGGTAAATGGTGATATTACACTTGCCGGCACCACTGTAGTTAAAGGTGATGTGGTATTTAAAAAACGTGGCAAAAAGAAATCGTTCTTTGGCTGGGGTAACAACAAAAAGCCAACGTTGCATATTGCTGCCGATGCAGTGGTAGAGGGCCGGATTATTCTAGAGCAGGAAGTAAAGCTTAAGCTGGAAAACCCGGCTATGCAGGCCAAAGTGGTTGAACGCTTTTAACGGCAATGATTAAAGCGGCAAGTGCTGGCGCTGTGGATAGGGTGGCGGGATCTGCCTGTTAGCGCCAATGTTCGCTGGATTATCGGCAACAGCTGCGGTAAAAAGGTAGCTGTTGACAGCCCGAGCTGTCCAGTCGCACTACAGGTGCCTGATTTGGGAAAGCAGAAAATGTGCCATGCCGTTTTATTTCGCTATCTGTATTTCAGCGCCGGTTTGCTGTTGTTATGCTGTACTACTGAGCTGCAGGCTGCCACCACCGAGCCGCCCAACAAGCTGATTGAACTGCAGTTCAGCACTGGCGAATGGCCACCTTTTATTAGTGCAGCCTTACCGCACCAGGGAGTGGTGGCCCATCTTATCCATGATATTTTTGCCGAGATGGGATACCAGGTCAGCTTTACCTTTCTACCCTGGGCCAGAGCATATCATGACACTGTTAACGGCAAATATGCCGCGACCGCAGTATGGATGGACAGTGCAGACAGAAAACACGACTTTTTTTACAGTGATGCGGTACTGGACGAACAATTTGTATTCTTTCACCGCCAACAAATGGCGTTCGACTGGCAGCAACTGAGGGACTTACGCGGGCTGCAAATCGGTGGTGGTCTGGGCTACAGCTATGGCCCGGCGTTTGACCAGGCGTTAAATAGCGGTTTGTTCAGCATATCGCGTGTTGCGAGTACCGAGCAAAACTTCCGCCGGCTGGCAGCTGGTCGGATTGACGTCTTCGCCGAAGAAATCAGCGTTGGCTACTATACGTTAAACAATCAACTGCCCGAGCTGGCATCGGCTATCAGCCATCATCCCAGGCCGCTGCTCATTAATCAGAGCTTTTTACTGTTACCACGCAATTCACCTGACAGCGAGCAGTTGTTAGCCCGGTTTAACCAGCAGTTGCAACACTTTAAACAAAGTGGCCGTTATCAGGCTTATTTTGACAGCCTGGCACAGGGCCGTTACCAATAGCACTTAGTCGTAATGCTGCAACACTCATTACCCGCCCTGCCTAGCTGGCCTGTAACGCGTCACCCATATTCTTACTGATATGCTGCAAAACGTTGTTCAGCCTGTTGCTGCTGTTGTTCAGCACGCCGCACTTCCCGCTGCAGGGCCGGCAACTGGTTTAGCATGTCGATAAGTTCAGCTTTCATCGCTTCAATTTCGTTCAGTAATTGAATCCGTTCATCCCTCAGCAGGCCATCCTCTACCAATAAGTCGGTTTTCACGGTGATACTTTTGTCAAGGTTACTGATTTGCCTGTTGTGTCGGTCAAGATCAGCACGGGCACTGTTAGCCGCTTGTTGTAAACCGTGCAGTTGCTGGCCGTCACGATATCCTTGCAGAAAATCTGCTTCCAGTGCAGCCGTGCAGCTCCCCTGATAACTGCCACCACGCTTGCCCAGATTAAAACCGCTGCGGCTGGTACAAAAGTTTTCAGAGCCCTGGCGATGGCCAAGACGGTAAGCGTCCAGATCGGGGGTAATGCCATGCTTTGCGCAGTCTTGCCGATAGGTGCTGATTGCCGTTTCCGCCTTACCCTTTGCGCCATCTTCAAAGCCAATGGTCCGCCAGTCGGCGGTCAGACACTGTGATTTATTCAGCGTAGCGCAGCCATGCAATGTGGCCAATGCCAGCAACGCCAGCCATAGTTTTTTTGTCATAATCGTCTCGTAATTATTATTTGTTGATTATTCATTACGCCTTAATTGCCAAGGCCAGCTGCATGCTAAGGTACACGGTCTATTTGTCTATTGGCAAGTTACAAAATAGCCAGTGCCCCTTTTGATTCTTTTGGTTTAATGATCAATATGTTGATACATGTTCTGCCAGTTTGTACAAAGTTAACGCCGGGTCCAGATACAGCGCGAAAGCCGGGTTGCTGGTGCAAGCCACAGTTGCAAAGCAACCATACCAGCAGTAGTGCCAGCAGAATTACCCCGGTGTCATTTAGCCAGGGGGAGGTGATGTGCTGCTCGGCTGGTGGGGTGAGAATAAGCAGTGCCAGCGGTATTGCCAGCAATAATACCCAGCGCCGCAGCGCTAACAATCGCTTGAATCATTTATCTGGTTAACCTGTTGCATTAGCTGCGTTTAGTGTACGACGTTTTCTTTGCCTGCAATAGCAAAGCCTGTCCGCGCTTATCGTCGCGGACGACATAACACCATTAATTCCATAAGGTTATTGCCGATACTTATCGTCAGAACACTTTTTCTAAAAAGGATAACATTATGGACAACAGCACAGCATCAGGCGTCGCTCTGCTAAAAGCAGCTGGCCTGGCGGCCATCGGCATGGCGTTTTGTTATATCAGCATGGCAGTGATTTTCTTTAGCCTGCTATCTGTGCCTGCGGGGGCTGATACCCTTGGTCGGATCCAGTATTTGCAGCAAGAATATATGCTGGTCGCTTCGGGTTATGGTGTTGGCTACCTGCTGTTCGGTGTGCTGTTGGCAATATTACTGCAAACGTTACAGCAGGCTGTGCCAAGTACACACTCTGCTACGGCTGCTTTAGCAGACCGTTTTGGTCATATCTGGGTCGTGCTGATGATGGCATCTGGCATGGCCGCATTAATTGGGCTGGATAAAGTATTCCGCTTAGCCGGTAGAGATCCGGTGCAGGCATTGGCGCTTTACCATAGCAGCAGCCTGCTTACCGATGCACTGGGTGGCGGCATCGAGCTGGTGGGTGGGCTTTGGGTGTTACTGTTCAGCATTGCCGGCTTACAGCAGCAACGGTTTGCCAAGGCGCTGCATCTGCTGGGGCTTATCGTCGGCAGTTTAGGCATTTTCACCGTGCTGCATACTGTGCCGTATCTGAAAGAAGCCTTCGGTTTATCACAGCTAATTTGGTTTGTCTGGTTGGGTGTGGTGTTGTTAAGTCGTGACACTGGCAAGCACAGCAGTGCTGGGGTAAGCTAAGCTAAGCTAAGCAGCAATCTTGCTTCAGCCATAGAGAATTATTATGTCGCTTGATATCTGCCCGTTACTTAATGCTATTGCCCGGCTGCAGGAAGGTTGGCAGCGCTATCAGCAGGATATCAGCGATATTCAAATCCGCGATGGCTTGGTACAGCGGTTTGAATTTACCTATGAAATCAGCCATAAAATGCTCAAGCGTTATCTTGAGCATAGTTCGGCTTCACTCGAGCAGTTCGATCAAATGCCTTTTGCTGATCTGATACGCAGTGCTAATGAGCAGGGACTACTGCAAGGCGATTGGCCGGTCTGGCGCGGCTATCGGGATATGCGTATAAAGGGTGTGGAAAGTTATATAGATGACATCGCTTTGCAAGTGATTGCAATTATCCCAGACTTTATCAGTGAGGTTGAGTTTATGGCTTCGAAACTCAAACAATCGCTAGACTCGTTTTAACTTTTCTCTACTCTACCCCCCTTCTTTAACATACGATTTTGCTAACAATACTAAATCAGCTAAATGAGTTGCCCTTGGCTTTAAAATAGGGATACTCTTTAAAATTGTAAAACCAGTCAGATTAGCAAGTGTTTTGTTTGCGCTGATAAGGCGAAAAATGTCAGCATTTGATATTAAAAAGAAGCGAACCTGACCATGTGATCTTCTTGTACTACAAGTGCCCGGACCAGGGAATGACTGAAAAAGCGCTGAGTTTGTTCTTTGGTGATGATCAAATACCTGCGGTACTCACTGACACAATTAACAATGAATATTCGCACCTGTGTGGAGTTTTTGAGCGCGCAGCTATGCCCGTTGAGGTGCCCGAGATGATGACTGCTGCGAGGCTAATTATAGAGCGATTAAAGCAAGACAGTGACCAGTTTTCCTCTCTGCTCAACAGTGTAGGTGAGATCGAAAAAGCGGAGGGCATATGACAAACTTTTTACTGACAAGCCTATTTAAGCTATTGCCCGGTCAACTTGGTAGTATGCAAGTTAGAGGTAAATAAACACGTGGCAGATTTAAAACCATGGCGGTCGATGACTGACCAATTAGCATTACTTAAGTCTCGCGGCTTATTGGTTGATAACGATACGGCAGCGTTGAACTATCTGGCTCGTATTGGTTATTACCGGTTAAGCGGTTATTGGTACCCACTGCGCGTTATCGACACTGAAACATCGCTACAGCAAAACCAGCCTGTGCGCTTTGACCACTTTATGCCCGAAAGTCATTTTGAAGATGTAGTAAAGCTGTATGTGTTTGATAAAAAGCTACGTTTATTAGCACTGGATGCGCTTGAGCGGATTGAAATGGCGCTGCGGGTGGATGTTGCCCATCTGTTGGGAGCAAAAGAGCCCTGTGCGCATTTAAACCCAAATTGCTTACACGGTAATTTTGCCAAAAAAGCCATAAAAAAAGGGCCGAATAAAGGTAAGACTGAGCATCAGGTATGGTTGGAAAAATACGACACTATGCTCAATCGTTCACGACGCGAGCCTTTTATTGTTCACCACCGCGAAAAATATAATGGCGGATTGCCAGTATGGGTAGCTATTGAGGTGTGGGACTTTGGGTTGTTATCAAGATTATTTGAAGGTATGCAGTACGCAGATAAAAACCGCATTGCCCAAAAGTATGGGCTTAGTGATGGCGAACAGTTAGCAAAATGGCTGAAGAGTTTGAACTTTGTGCGTAATGTATCAGCGCACCATAGCCGACTTTGGAATATCAATATATTAGAGTTATCGTCACGTTCAGCTGGCTGGCCACTAATAAACCATAGCCGCCCCTTTATGTACTTTGCCATTATGGCGCATCTGCTTGCAGTAATTTGTCCCAATTCAAGCTGGACACAGCGCCTAATTACACTGATTCATTCGTTTCCAAGTTCCAAGAATGGCATACTATCTCTTCAGGATTTTGGCGTCGTTGAGGGAGCGATTGAGTGGCTAGGTCATTTTCAGAAATGAGAACCGACGCGTACATAAATGCAGAGGCGCCGGTCATATTGTTGACAAGTTTAGGTCTTCGGCATCAGCCTGTCAATCAAGATTTATATAATGCTCCGCAAAGCCCAAACTACCAATAATTTTAGTATTAAGCGTATATCGCCACATCAACGAGTTAAAATGGGTTTAAGCAGCATGCCTTGCATACTCTGCTGTCTGAACCCCGTTAATTGCTCGCAGAGCAGCTGCAGGTAAGTTAGAAATTCGTGGCTGACGCTCTTGGTTTTTATACCCGCAATAAACTGCAGCTGCTGATCCGGCAGCATCGCCGGGCTGGCCTGCTGTTGCAGTGTGGCAATATCGGGCAGCAGCATGGCGCTGTAACCTTCGTTTAGGGCAATACTGACGCCTTTAGCGTCAAAGTCGCCAAAGTAAAGGATGGGCTTATTCTGCTGAAGACAGGCTGTTTTCAAGGCTTTGCAACCTTTGCTACATAAGGTATCACCTCGATAAACAAGCAAGGGTTGCTGGTAAGGCAGCGCCAGGTTAAACCGCTCCAGCTGATAAAAGCAATCAAGGTTTTCGACTACCAGCAGGGCATCAAACTGCGCCAGTGGCAGTTGTTGCCAGTCTATATCCAGCACCTGTGCTAGCAGGCCATTGGCTAGGGGCTCTTCCTGGAGTAAGCGCACCAGCACCCGCAGGTCGCGTGGTTTAACACCAATACTTTTTTGCTCAATGTTTGAAGCCAGCGCGGCATCAATGCGCTGTAGCTCTTTGTAATCGTTTCGAAAATCGGGTTGGCCCAGCTGTTGTTGGATCTTAGCTATTTGTTTAAGTAACTGCGGGCTGAAATAAAAAACGGGCAATTGCAGGCAGTTACCTGCTACGTCGGGTAGTTGCTGGGCAACGCACCAGCTTAGTACTTCCTGCACCGCTTTTTGGCTGGTGGCTTTTTTAACCCGGCCCTGCGCTGCGACTTTGGGCTGTAATTGCCTGAGAAAGTGGCAGGCAGCGGGGCTGAGCACTGGCTGCATTACGCCGCCTGTAACTGCAGGCTGATATCGCGAATAAGCAGCAGCTGGTTCATGCTGCTGGCCGGGGCTTCGTCGCGCAATATAGCAAACATCTGCTTTTCGTCCTGTGGCAATGCCTGATATTCGGCGATGATCTGATACAGCCAGATCTCGCTGTCCCACGCTAATGCCTGCTGCTGCAGATACTCCAGCGCACTGAGTTTGCCGCCTTTATCAATCACCCGCAGGTAAAAGTTCTCCACATCGGTTTTTAATGCCTGCTGGCGGGCAGCAATTTCTTCATCAATAAGCGCCATGCTAAAGCTGGCGCTTTGGGTATCGTCAAGGGCTATCGGCTGATAGCGCGGCAGGGCCCGTACCAGTTCGGCCAATACCTGGCGCTCACTGGCTTTATCCAGCGCTATAGCCGCTTTGGGCACTATTGCCGCGGCCTGGTTAAACAGGGTGGGTAGCTCAGAGCGGTTTGGGTAGTCGGCCGGCTGGTATTTCGGATGCTGGCGTAAAAAGGCTGCCATATTGGTGATCAGCATAGAGCGCGCCTGCTGCTGGCGGAATTTGGCCAGTAGCTCTACCAGCCGTTTTTGTACTTCCAGCAGGCTGCTATGGTGCGAGCTAAGCTGGTGTTGCAGCTGGCTGACCAATAGCTTACGCAGGTGGTTATTGCCCTCTGCTAATTCAATTAACTCGTTAAAGTCGAGTAAATCCAGGCCATCGAGTAGCCGGCGCAGTTGCTTTTGCGCCCGCTCGTTCTCGCGGATTTTATCATCCAGGCTGGCCACAAAGCCAAAGTCGCTGTTTAACCGGTGCCATAGGCTGTCTATCGCTTCTTCAAACTGGCCGCTTAAATCGTGCACATGCTCGGTTAAACGCTGCAGTTGCAGCTCGGCCACGCTGTAGTCGCCTTTGTACTGGGCATCGCGATACGCCTGCACCCGGTTACGAATTTGCTCCAGCTTTTCGGCCACATCGGCATTAATTTGCCGCCGGTTTTCATCGGCCACCATACTGGCGATCAGCTCACTGAGTAATGGCCGCAGCGCCAATGGTTGCTGCTCATCCGGCCGCCATAAAATACGGGCGGCGATCAGTTTTTTTAAGGCGCCTTCGCTAAAGGCGGTTTCATCAATAAAGCCGTCCAGATAACCCTGCATCAGCGCTTTATGGTGTTTGCCCAGCAGTGCCAGACGCTCGGCGCCGATATTAAACAGGTTAGAAGCAATACCGGTATCTGTTGGCGCCATCAGAGTAGTGCCTCCTGGCTTGGGGTATCGTCTACCGGCAGCTGTTCTTCATCGCGAATAAAGCGAATAACATCAATTAAATAGTCAATTTTGCCGGTGACCACATAATACTGGCGGTCGTGGTGTGGTTGCAGTAAATAGCCATGCTCTTTTAGGCGGCGGAAAATCAGTTTTACCTGGTTATCCAGCTGCTCGCTCTGGCTGTTAAAAAAGCGGTCGCTGGCCAGTTGGTTTAAACGCTGGCGCAGGCTCTGGTTATCTTCGGTGCGCAGCACAAATTCCTGCAGCTTAATGGTATCGCCGGCCGTTAAGGCGCTGTCGCGGCCCAGGGTTTCCTGTACCAGTTGCAGCCATTCCAGCAGGGGTAATAACGACTGCACCGTCAGCGTAAACTGGCTGCTCAGCTGCTCGCGCGCGTCTTTATTCAGATCAAAGTAGCCCAGGAAAAACACGCTGTTGTCGTCGTTGCCTACCAGGCGGCGGTTCAGCGGCCGCAGGTAGTGGTTAATGTCTTGCTGCGTTTGCTCATTGCTTAAATGGCGAAAGGCATCTTCGTCAGTTACCTGACAAATAAAATCACCGGCCAGCAGGCGCTCGAGTAAAGGTCCGTGTTGTAACATCAGCTTGCCTCCTGCTGTTTACTGGCGAGGCGCTCGGCCAGCCGGCTGACTTTCGGTTGAATACGTTTTAACTGGCGTTTGCTTGGGTCTTGCTGGCTTGGCTCAATTAAGTAGCGATGGCTGAACAGCATTAACACATCCGATTCCGGATTGGGGAAGGCGCCAACAATCACGATATTATTGCTGCTGCAGGCCGCAAACAGCTTTTCGACGTTGTGATAGGCCAGGGTGCCAATTTCATCTATCGGCCAGTGAATGGCCACCTTGGCATCGCCGCGCAGTAAGCGGGTAAAAGCCAGTAAGTACTTACATAAAATCAGGTAAGCCATACCATGGCTGGACGATTCCAGTAGCTGGCGGTCGTTCTTAATCACCAGTTCCGAGCCACCTTCACTTAAATGCAGCTCTAATCGCAGTAAGGATTCAATGCTGTACTGCTCATCGGCGCGCAGCAATTCCACCACATCGGCCAGGGCATTTAAGTACTGCTCGGAGGGCAGCGCTTTGCCCGAGGCACCCCAGTCATCATACAGTTTGGCGAAATGTTTCAGTGGCTGCCAGAAGCCCAGCTCGTCAATGGTGGATAATATCCGCACCTCAGAGCGGCTGATGCCTTCCAGTACTAAATCATCGGCCACCGCTTCACTTAAGCGACGGCTTTGCAGCGCAATACGGCGGTTAATGTCACTGAACACGGTAAAGAATTTCTTTAAATCACCGCCAATGTTCTCGCCCATTTCCAGCAATTGTTGCTGGGCACCTTTTAGTATTTCCAGCAGGTTTTGCAGTATCGGCAGTTGCTGGCGCTCGGCAGCGTAATCGGCCAGTTTGCGCTTTTCATGCTCCAGCCGGTCTAAAAATTCCGGACCGGCGTCTTTACTTAGCACGCTTTCGAAGTGATCGACGGCGGTTTTTAAGGCGCTATCAGCTTTGCTGCGCTGCTCCAGCGCTTCGTTGGTGCGGGCCAGGCGCTCGACCAAATCGGCCGAGCCGCTTAATGTGGCGGGCGCCATGCTGGCCAGTTGCAGCTCCAGCAGTTTCTGCAGCGCCGGCTTCAGCTGGTTTAGCAGTTGCTCGGCCTGGCTCATCAGCTCTTGCTGCTGGCGTTTTTGCTCGTCCAGCTGTTTGCTGCTGGCGGTATAGTCGGCTTTTTGCTGCTCTAATGCCTGCTTCACGCTGCGCTGCTGCTGCTTTAAGTCGGTTTCCCGCGCCAGCAGCTGGGGCCGCAGTTGTTGCCAGTCGAGCTTGATAAATTGCTGCCAGGCGGTGAGTTGATCCTGGCGCGCTTCAACCGCTTTAATGGCGGTTTTCAGCGTTTCTTGTTTTTGCTTCAGCTCGGTCAGCCGCCTGGGGTCGATGCCCTTGGCCGATAATTCCTCATTAAAGGCTTGCTGCAACTCTTTGATCTGGTTTTTATTATCATCGCGCTTATGCTCAAGCTGGCGTTCCAGCTCGTCGATTTGCTCGTCAAATACCTGCAGCTCGGCCTGCCAGTCGGCTTTTAGCTCCATTTTTTGGCTGCTATGATCGTTTTGCAGCGCTTGTAAATCCTGCTGTTGCTGCTGTTGCAGTTTCTGCAGCTGTTGTTGCTGTGCCGCCAGTTCGGTTTTAACCTTGGCCTGGCGCTGCGCCGTAAGCTCGCGCTGCTGCGCCTGCAGCCGGTTGCGGGCATCGCGGGCGTAGTCAATATTTTGCTCGAACTCAGTCAATTGCCACTGGGCTTGTTCCAGCTGCGTACGGCAAAGCTCGGCTTGCTGATGCAGCTGCTGCAGGTTTTTTTCGGCTTGCAGTTTATTGGCTGTTGCCTGTTCCAGTTGCTGCTCTGCTGCCTGAATGCGGTGGCGCACTGCCACTTCGTCCTGGGCGTAATCCGGGGTAGCAATGGCTGTCAGTTCAAGCTGCAGGCCATACAGGCTGTTGGTTAGCTCAGCCAAATGCGGTTGTAAGTCCTGCCGCTCCAGTAAGCGCTCGTCCAATACCTTACCCAGCTGTTGCTCCCAGCCGCTGTAGTGCAGGCGCAGAAAGTGGCGCAGGCTGCCTTGTTCCGGCGTAAGCTGGCGATGCAGTTGCTGTAACTGTTGCTCGCTGCTGTGCAGTGCTTTGCGACAGGCTTCCAGCTCGGTATCGGCCAGATCCCGTGTGCTGCGGGCGCTTTGATATTGTTGCTGCAACTGTTGTAGTTGTTTGGCCTGCTGCTGGGCTTGCTGCTGCGCCTGCTCTAAGCGTAAGTCGGCACTGCGCTGCTCGTCATGTTCATTTTCGCTTAGCATCGAGCCGCTAAGCTGGCTGCGCAGTACCGCAATGCTGCTGCTCAGTTCAGTTAACTGGCCGGCAAATTGCTGCTGGGCCTGCTGTAAGCGCAGGCCAAAGGCCTGCTCCAGCGCTGCCAGTTTGTTGTCCTGCTGCTCGCGTGTGCTGTCTTTTTGTTGTTGTAACTGGCGGGCTTTGCCGCGGTGTTGTTCGCTTAAGCGGTTAAAGGCCTCGGCCAGTTTCATTTTGCGCTGCTCAAGCTGGCGCTCTAAATCACCGTGTTGCTCTACCATCAGCTGGTATTGCTCGGCGGCTTCCTGCAGGCTTTCCCGCCACAATGGCAAAGCATCCGTGTCGCGCTGCAGTTTGGGCATATCCTGGCCGTCAAAATCGTCATAGCGTTGTTGCAGCTGATCGAGCCGGGCGCTGGTTTCATGCAAATCGGCGTCGGCTTTGGCCAGCTGGCTGTTCAGCTCCAGTTGCTGCTGACTGAATTGCTCTTTTAATGTTTGCAGCTGACCGCGCAGGGCATTAACCTGCTGCTCGGCATCGGCCTTAGTTTGCTTCTGGTGTTGCTCGTCTTGTTGCAGCAGGGGTAATAGCGCGACCAGCTGCGCTTCGGCGCCATCCAGTTGCTGCGCCAATTGGGTTAAGCGGCCAAAGTCTTGTTGCAGTTTATCCAGGCGCATCGACTGGCGCATTTGCAGGATCCAGTCGCGTGCTTTGGTGTTTTTCACTTTAGTTGTGGGCAGGGTTACGCCGTCTTCTTCAAAAATGGCTGCCAGCATGGCTTTTAGCGTATCCATTTTGCCTTCTTTGGCATGCACGGCACTAACCAGTTTTTCAATATGGCGCAATTTATGGCCACTGCTGACCAGGCTAAAACTGGCGGCCAGCCGGCGCAGCTTAACATTGTCGGCATTATTACCACGCAGCGCCGCCGCATCGTTCTGAATAATACTGCGATACTCGCTGGTGGCGCTGATCTTGGCCGATACCTGCACCTCTGGCCGGCTACGCATAGCGGCGGCCCAGTCGTTATAACTTAAGGCTTTTACTCCTTCGGCGCTTTGCGTTAAGAAAAAATCACTTTGGTAGGGCGCGCCGACAAAGCGGTATTCCACGCCGCAGTCGCTTTTGCGGGTGAGTACCACCTGGCATAAGGCACCGCCTTCGCGCTGATATTCGTAAATCAGGTAGCTATTGGCAAATGGCAGGTAAAACTCATCAAACTTTTTGCGGGTTTTCGGCACTACCCGGTTTGGCTGCTCGCCATAAAATACCGGCACCAGCCGCTGCAAGGTGGTTTTACCCGAGGCATTGGTGCCGCAAATATTAGTGTGCTGATCCAGCTGTAATTCCACCACCCCAGGCAGGTGGGTGTGAATAAGCACAATACGGAGTAATTGAGACATAGCGCATCCTGTCGGCGGCGCTTAGGCTTGGCGCCGCAGTCAATGTTTTAATGCGGCTTATTATCCATGGAATGGGGCTAAATGCCAGTTTGAAATAAGCTGGCGCTATCATTAACGTCGGGCAGGGCTTTTATGGTGAGGTTGGCGTCGATACAGGATGAACTGCGGCACTGCCCGAGCTGATATTTTGCAACTGATTGCCAAAATCATCGGCAGCGGCCATTGGCAGGCTAACGGTCAGCTGCACCTGCTGGCTATAGTCTGTTGCCAGCAGCTGGCCACCGAGCTGGCTCAGTAACTGACGGGTTTTCGCTTCAAGTGCAAAATCTATGCTGATAACAAGCTGCACTTGCGGCTCTACTCTGGTAGTTTGCGCCAGTGCTGCCGCCTGCGACACCGCGGCTGAATAGGCCCGCACCAGGCCACCGGCGCCCAGCTTCACGCCGCCAAAATAGCGCACCACTACTGCCAGGCTATTACCCAGCTCCTGCTCAGTCAGCACATGCAGCATAGGTTTGCCGGCGGTGCCGGTGGGTTCGCCGTCGTCGCTAAAGGCCTGCGTTTCCGGCTGGCGGGTATTGCCAATAATATAGGCCCAACAGACATGGCTGGCAGCGCGATACCGCTCGCGATACTGGTTAACAGCGTTCATCGCGTCATCACGGCTGGCAACCGGCAGCAAAAAGCTCAGGAACTCACTGTTTTTCTCGGTCAGCTGATGCTCAACCGGCGCAGCCAGTTCGGTATAAGGGCTCATGGGCAGTATTGGGTGTCTATTGGCAAAACGGAGGCTGATTATAACGAAAAAGCCGGCAGATAGCAGATCTGCCGGCCTTACTAACCTCATCGCCTGAAGCAGCGGTTTGATTACTGCTTTATATACTCAATAGCGCGTTCAAGTTGCTCGTCACGGCCTGCTGCTATACCGGCGATGGTCGGTTTAACCTCAATATCCGGCACTATGCCAATTCGCTGGGTGGGTGTGCCATCCGGGTAAAATACTCCGATACCAGAAATAGCGGTCCAGTGACCACCTGGCAGCACAATGCCGGAGAAATTACCATCGGCACCTGCCGTGGTACTACCTATTACCTTGGCTTTTGGGGCGCCGCGAAAGGCCATGGTGGTGTATTCCGCCATGCTTTGCGTTTGCTCGTTGATCAGAATTGTGATTTTACCTGTGTAGTAATCTGGATTGTCGTTGCCCACAATTATTGGGTCATCCCAGTTAAATTGGCCCGGGTTGTCAGCCTGCATAACGGTATATTTTGCAAATGGGTAAGGGTTCGGATACAGATAGCTGCCCAGCGTAAACAGTACAAATTCTGACGGATATTCACGAATATCAATTATAAGGCCTTTGGTATCGTTAAGTTGCTGCATCATTTGCTTAAGATTAACACCTTTTATTTTATCCAGCCGGATATAACCAATATTATCAGGCAGCTGCTCATAGGCGTCATCGCTAGCCGGGTTATACAAAGTTTGCCGTTTTAAAGAGTCGTATTCTATCAGCGGCACCTCAACATTTAATGACTTACCAACACGGTTAATGCCTAAAGTGAGTTGCTGCTTATTATTGCGCAACAAAGAATCTGCCCACTGTCGCTGTAAAGTCGGGCCATTTGAGGCGGCGGCTATTGGCTTAATTTTTGCCAGGCGCTCCGCGATATTTTTGCCATCAATATGGGTAATAATATCGCCAACCTGTAACGGCAGGTCTGGCTGATACAATAAACCAATGACAGGTTTGTCTTCTACATAGCGAACTTCTACCGGGACTATATTACGGCCAAGGTAGTCAGCAATTGCCGTATTTTTCCGGTTTGGCCAGAACTGGGTATGGGTATCATGGATAGCGGAGATAAACTTCATCAGCGCCACTTGATATTGAGTATCGTCAGTTGCAGCGATAACGTCTGCAACTGCCGTATCAAGCATCTGTTGCCACGGTTGCTCGGTTAAATCACGGTACGGTGAGTAGTAGTGAATTATATTCCACAGCCTAAACACGCTAAGTAAGCGATAACCAGAATCCAAATAGCCAATGTCAGCATAAGGCTTTTCATTAAACATTGGGTTGCCTTGTGCTGCACGCTTTACCCAATAGTGTCGGGCGGGTAACTCTGCGGCATAAACGTTGGTCAGGGAAGAATTTAGTTCGGGCGATAACTGCCAGGCTAACCAGTGCTGCTCCGGATGCGCCAGTGCAGCATCGGTGCTGTCTTTACAATTTTTACAAGCACTTAGCTGTCCCAGGCCATTGATCCATTCAACCAGCAGTTGATCGCGCGCTTTGGCGTCCGCTTTTAATACTTTGGGGATTAGCTGAAATAGCTCGGCATCCATACTGATATTGCCCGCAGCAGACTCAGGGTGATAATACTTAATAAAACCCCACACTTTAGCCAGCGCCACTAGGTTATTCTGCTCGCTCTGGTTAAGGGTTGTCAGGCGGATGCCAGAGTCTTTTTCAAATTCATGGGGTAGGGCTGCCTGATAAACCGCACGTTCTCTTGCCGGTGCCTGCGCCAGTGGTTTACCGTCTATGGTCAGGCTAAGCTTTGCATATTCACTGCTACCGCTGCCCACTTGTAATATGCCAAAATATAACTGTTCTGTATCAGGATCTAGTTCAGCGCTTAGCGTATATTGCTGCCAGTCTTTGCTGCCATTAATTGCCTCTAACTCCATGTCGCTATACTGAATTGTGTCGTCATTCTCTGAAGCCTGAGCAAGCCAAAAACCGGCGAAACCATCGGCGCTAACCTCTGTTGTTTTTATATAACCGCTGATAATTATGCTTTTTCCACCATAGGGAAATTTAATCTGCTGGTGAATGTCGGCAAATTCGCCGGCGGTAGCGCTGTTGCGACTGATTTTTATTGCAGTGGCGTTATCAAGCGACGCTACTTTACTTAAGGTTGGCGGCTCGGTCCCCGCAATCTGCCAATGAGCCGGCAGGTTTTCAGATACTTCTGAAAAATTCATATTTTGCGGCGTAGCGACAGCGGCAAAGCTGCAACCAAAAAGCCCTAAGCTAAACAAAAGTCCTTTCATACTGATCCTTCATTAATTTATAATAGTGATAGCTGTAAATGAAATAAGAGTTAATCGTTAAATTAAAAAATCTTAAACTAATAGCCGTTTGCTGAATACGAGCTTAATAATTTTGTTACGTACTTGGATTTACTCAGTATGAGTGTTGGCAGTGTGTTCAGCCGTCGGCTGCTTACTCAGCCGGCGCCATAGCCATTCCAGCGGGCCCTGGGCAAAGTGCTGCAGGTACCAGCGGCAAAATACTAACTGCAGCATAATCATCGCCGTGGCAATTCCCAGCAAGGGCGCACGGTCGAGCGTGGCAAACCAGTCGGGCTGTATTACCCTGAACAGCAATACCATAAGCAGGCTCTGGCTTAAATAAAGGGTAAACGCCATACGGCCACATGGTGCCAACCAGCGCTGCAACCAGGGGCGGTTATAGCGAATTATCAGGCTGGCGTAGGCCAGCGCCATCAGCAGCGCCGCAAGGTAAGTTGTTGGCAGGGTGATATTAAGAGCTAGCTGATAGCCGGTTGCCGCATCGGCCAGTTGTACGCCAGCACTGATTGCTATTCCCAGTAATAACAGGCTGAACGTTACCCTGGCGGAATAGCCATGGCTAAACCAGCCCCTTTTATACAGGCCAGCACCGAGCAACATAAGGCCGACTCCCAGCCAGAGTAAACACAGCACAAATGCCAGCAGCATAGTTAGATTAAGGCTAAGCATTTGCAACCATTGGCCAGCTGCAGGGCCAGTCCACAGCGCTATACTGGCTGCGAGTTGTTCGGCAGTCATAATGCCTATTGGGTGTTCGCCAGTGCTAAGCAACATCAGGCTGCTAAGCAGCGGCACAATAAAGCCAATAGCAAAAAACATCAGGCCTTTGCGCAGCAACTGACGGCTATCTAACAGCAGATAACCACGTTTGACAATAAACAGGCCGCTTAGGGCGTACCATAATAAAATATCCCCAAACCAGATAAAGCTGATATGCAACAAGCCAAACAGCAGCAACCAGTTCAGCCGGCGTTGCAAATACTCCGCGCCATATTGCTGCACAACAAGTAGCAGGCTTACCCCGAACAGCAACGAAAATAGCGTTAGAAAGCGGCCCATAACAAACAATTGGCTGGCGGTAAACAGCCATTCATCCAGGCTACTGTAGCCGCCATCATGCCAGTACAGTAAATGGGCGTGTTCTGGTGGCCAGGCAAAAGCAAAAATATTGACCAGCAAAATACCCAGGATTGCCAAACCCCGAATCACATCCAATTGCCCCAGGCGCAAATGGTTTGCCGTTGATTGATGTGTGGCTTGCATACTTAAGGCTCGTTAAGATCACTATGGTGCTTACCAAAAACCGGTATGGTAATGTGCCACTTAATCGCGGCTAAGCGCAGCAATAACAAGGCCGACATACCGGCCAGCATGGCAGTCAGCTGGCCCGCACCCAGTGCCAGCAGGCTGGTGTAGACGCCACCACCTACTAAACAGGTTACGGCATACAGCTCACCACGAAACACCATTGGAATTTCCCGGCATAGCACATCGCGGATCATGCCGCCACAAACGCCACTCATGGTGCCCAGCATAATAGCCACCAGGGTTGAGGTGCCGTAATCCAGTGCTTTTTGGGTACCCATAATCACAAAAAATGCCAGGCCAATGGCATCGAGAATTTGCAAAGTATTGTTTGGAATGGTTAAACGGTTGCGCACCAATAAAATAGTAGCGGCTGCGGCAATAAAAATAGCATAAAAATAACTGTTATTGTTTATCCAGATAACCGGCACATCAAGAATAAGATCGCGCAAGGTGCCGCCGCCAATGGCGGTAACGCTGGCCAGTACTATTACCCCAAAACCATCCATCTGGTTGCGCCATGCTGCCAGGGTGCCCGACACCGCAAATACTGCGACGCCCAGTAAATCAAACCAGAGAAAATAAGTGGCCATGGTCGCGCTTGTTAGCTGCAATAAGATAGTGTCACGCTAGCAGGCTTTGTTTAACAGGTAAATGTTTTCCCGCTATTGCAGTAACTTATAAATGCTTTGCCGCTGATAGCTAAAATAGTTGCAATACTGTCTTTTCGGCAACCCGGCTGTTGTGCTACGATTTCACGCTTTTGTAAATAATACGTTTTATAAATAATAGTGAATAAAGGATTACTATGAATAAATTAGTTGTTGGTGCCGGTATTTTAGTGGTTGCCGCTGCTGCGGGCTTTTATTATGCCAATTCGCAAGCTGAAAATGCCATTAAAAAACAAATTGAACTGGCAAATCAGTCTTATGCAGAAATGGCGGCTACCGGTCTTATGCCAGCAATTAGCATTGGCTATCAGGATGTATCAGCCAATGTGTTATCGTCCAGCTACAGTGTGTCAGGCATTGATATCAGCGTTGCTGGCATGGGCCAGGTGGCGACAATTGATAAGGTGACCGCGGTAGGTTTAAAACCGCAGGGTTTGTCTGATAAAGGCAGTGCGCAGCTGGTTGGCGCCAAAATGGCGCAACCGATGCTGGCGATGCTACCACCGGATATGAGCGCTTTTGTGCAGGGTGTGGTATTGCACGCCGATTACCGTTACCAATATACCCCGGCTACCGGTGAGCTGTATTTCAGTCAGGATACCCGGATTAATGACGAGTTTAGCCTGTCTTACAACTTCTCTTTTGCAAAAATGCAGGAGCTGTGGGCCTTTGCTCGCGACATGAGTGAAAAAACGCCGGAAGAACAGCAGCAACTGAGCATGTCAGACAGCTACATGGCCGACGTGGTAGAGCATTTAGTTAAAGGCGCCCTGAAAAACGGCGAGCTGGTTATTACTAACAACGGCTTTATTGAGCGTCTGGTTGCAATGGGCAGTGCCCAGGGCCAAATGCCACCGCTGGAGGCGTTGCAGGGTATGGCATTGATGGCGATCACTGCTGATGAAAACCTGCCGCTGGCCATGAAAGAAAGCCTGACCACGTTCATTAATCAGCCTGAAAAGCTGACTGTGAGTGTTAACTTTGCCGAGCCACTGAGCTTTGAAGCTGTGCAATCAGGTGAATTAATGGCTGAACTGCAAACCCCTGAGCAAATGATTAAGTTTGCTAACCTAAAAATGGTTGCCAACTAACTCAGACCAAGTCAGTTTCAGACAGAAAAAAGGCAGCTAAGCTGCCTTTTTTAGTTTTGTTTGCCGGTTTATGGTTAAAGGTGTTATTTGCTTCACTATCCCAGCCAGGGCTGGCTGGCTTTGCGGCTTTGCTCGTAGTCGGCAATTTGCGGGTTCAGCTGCTCGCTGCTGCCAATAAAATCCAGGCCGGACAACAGCCGTTGTTTAATATCGGCGTCGATACTAAAGCCCAGCGCCGCATTGTTGCCAAACATAATTTCCTGGCTGGCTAAGTCGATTTGCCACTGCTGTGGCCCCTGGGTGCAGCGGTTAAACAGCAAGTCGATATTGGTTTTACTCAACTGAATTAATAACATGCCGTTGTTAACGCTGTTATTAAAGAAAATATCGGCAAAGCTCTCGGCAATAATCACCTTAAAACCATATTGCAAAATGGCCCAGGGCGCATGCTCGCGGCTGGAGCCACAGCCAAAGTTGGCGCGGGTCAGTAAAATACTGGCCCCTTTATACTCGGGTTTATTAACCACAAAATCCGGATTAGGGCTGCCATCGGCCAAATAGCGCCAGTCAAAAAACATCGCCTCGGCAAAACCGTCGCGGCTGACACTGGTTAAAAACTGCTTCGGGATGATTTGGTCGGTATCGACATTGTTTTTATCCAGCGGGCATACCAGGCCCTTGGCAAAAATCTTACTCATGGCTGTTCTCCTTGTGTATGCACAGCGGCGATATTAACAAACTTACCGGCAATAGCGGCTGCCGCTGCCATGGCAGGGCTAACCAAATGGGTGCGGGCGCCACGGCCTTGCCGCCCTTCAAAGTTACGGTTGCTGGTTGAAGCACAGCGCTCTCCGGCTGCTACCCGGTCGTCGTTCATGCCCAGGCACATACTGCAGCCTGGCTCGCGCCATTCAAAGCCGGCATCTTTAAAAATAGCGGCCAGGCCTTCGGCTTCGGCCTGGCGTTTTACCATGCCCGAGCCCGGTACCACTAATGCCCGCACGCCGTTAGCCACTTTTTTACCCTGCACCACACTGGCGGCGGCGCGTAAGTCTTCAATCCGGCTATTGGTGCAACTGCCAATAAATACCACATCCACCTGGCAATCGGTCAGCTTCTGGCCCGGCTGCAGCCCCATATAAGCCAAAGCGCGTTCGGCGGCATCGCGTTTGGTGGCATCCGTAAAACTATCGGGTGCCGGCACGCTTTGGTCAACCGCCATTACCTGCTCTGGGTTGGTGCCCCAGGTTATTTGCGGGGCAATGCTGGCAGCATCGACGACTACGGTGTGATCAAACACGGCAGCAGGGTCAGAATACAGGCTTTGCCAGTACTTAACGGCGGCATCCCAGTGTGCCGCGCCCGGCGCATGGGCCTTGCCTTTAAGGTAAGCAAAGGTGGTTTCATCCGGGGCAATAAGGCCGGCCTTGGCACCCATTTCTATGCTCATATTGCACAGGGTCATGCGGCCTTCCATGCTCATCGCCGTAATGGCACTGCCAGCAAACTCAGCAACAAAGCCATTGCCGCCGGCGGTGCCTAATTTACCAATTACCGCCATAATCAGGTCTTTTGGCGTAACATGAGCGCTTAATTCGCCATTAATTTCAACTTTTAAGGTTTTCGCTTGCTGCTGTGGCAGGGTTTGGGTGGCCAGCACATGCTCTACTTCTGAGGTACCAATGCCAAAGGCCAGCGCGCCAAAGGCACCGTGGGTAGAGGTATGGGAGTCACCACAGACAATAATCATCCCCGGCTGAGTCAGGCCCTGCTCGGGGCCAATGACATGCACTATGCCCTGATCGGGGTGGGTTAAATCCAGTAATGGGATCTGGTTTTCGTCACAGTTGGCGGCTAACGCTTCTAACTGTTTGCGTGAGGTTTCACCGGCGGCGTCCATGCTGCGCCGCTGGGTCGACACATTATGGTCCATGGTAGCGAAGGTGAGATCGGGCCGGCGCACGGCGCGATTAGCCAGTTTTAAACCGGAAAAGGCCTGCGGCGAGGTGACCTCATGAATTAAATGGCGGTCAACGTACAATAAATCGGTACTGGGGTTTAACTTGCCTACCACATGGCTGGCGTAAATCTTCTGATAAAGGGTTTTTGCTGAGAAATCATGCGCCATTAGTGTGCTCCCTTCTGGCTATGCGCTGGCTGGCGCTGTACTGGTTGGTGTAAGGTGGCAACAATGGCAGCACCAACCGCAGCCGTGCCATACGTTGATTGGGGGTTAATGTCGCGGGTGACGATATGCTGCTCTAAACAGTGCTGCACCGCCTGCTCAATGGCCTGTGCCGCGGCTTCTTCGCCAAAGCTGTAACGCAGCATCAGCGCTGCGCTTAGGATCTGTGCTATAGGGTTGGCAATGCCTTTACCTGCAATGTCCGGCGCACTGCCACCGGCCGGCTCGTATAAACCAAAACCGCTGCTATTTAAGCTGGCTGAAGGCAACAAGCCTAAGCTACCGGCAATGGCGGCGATTTCATCCGATAAAATATCGCCAAACAGGTTGTCGCACAGCAATACATCAAACTGCTGCGGGCTGCGAATAAGCTGCATAGCGGCGTTATCAATATACATATGCTCCAGCGTCACGCCGGGGTAGTCTTTGGCCACCCGTTCTACTGTTTCGCGCCATAAAATACTGGTTTGCAGCACATTGGCTTTGTCGATAGAGGTGACTTTATTACTGCGCTTGGTGGCTGCTGCAAAGGCTACTTTGGCTATGCGCTCAATTTCCGCCACGCTATAGCGCTGGGTGTCAAAAGCATCAGTGGCAGTGCGGCCTTTTTCGCCAAAATAAATGCCGCCGGTCAGTTCGCGCACGCACAGTACATCCATGCCCAGGCTGCTGACCCGCGGGTGCAGCGGCGATAAATCAGCAAAGGCCGGGTAAATCTGGCCGGGGCGTAAATTGCAGAATAAATCGAAGGTTTTCCTAAGTGGCAATAAGGAACCGCGCTCAGGCTGTTTATCCGGTGCTAAGCCGGTCCATTTTGGCCCGCCTACTGAGCCAAATAAGATGGCGTCGCTGTTTTTGCACAGCTCCAGCGTGGCAGCCGGTAACGGCTCGCCCGTTGCGTCAATGGCGGCGCCGCCGACTAACGCCGGGGTAAGGGTTAAACCAAACTGGAATTTATCGGCCACCACGGCTAAGACTTTTTCGGCTTCAGCCATCACTTCCGGGCCTATCCCATCGCCGGCCAAAACGGCTATGTTGTAGTGTTTACTCATTGCTGATCACCTGCTGCAATTTTTAATGTGTTCTTTTCGCGTGCATGTTCACGCGTATGCTTCTGGGCATGTTTATGGGCGTCAATGGTTTGGGCGCGCTGGATCATATTCAGCACGTGCACATAAGCCAGTACCGAGCTGCGCACAATGTCGGTGGCCAAACCGGCACCATGAAAACGCCGGCCCTCGTGCTCGGCAATAATATCAACCTGGCCCAGCGCGTCTTCGCCGCTGCCTTTGGCCTGCAAGTTAAAATCGACCATCTTAATTTGCAGCTTACTAATGCGGGCAATGGCACTAAAGGCCGCCTCAACCGGGCCGTTGCCGGTAGCGGCCTCGGTAAACAGCTGGTCGCCGCAGCGTAAGCCAACGGTGGCACTGGCAATATGGCCGGTATGGGTAGATGAGCTTAAAAACTCCAGCGCGTAGTAGTCGTTTTGCTCCTGCATGTTTTCAAAAAACACCAGCGCTTCTAAATCGTAATCAAACACCCGGCCTTTTTGATCGGCCAGCGCCACAAAGCTTTTGTAAACCGCTTCTAAATCGTAATCGTCTTTGGTGTAGCCTAGTTCGGCTAACCGGTGCTGAATAACATGCCGGCCCGAGCGTGAGGTTAAATTCAGCTCGTTCTGGCGAATGCCCACTTGCTCTGGCGCCATAATCTCATAGGTGTTTTGCGCTTTTAACACGCCATCCTGATGAATGCCGGAGCTGTGGGCAAAAGCGTTTTCACCGACAATGGCTTTGTTTGGCTGAATGGGCATATTGCAGATCTGGCTAACCAAATGCGAGCTGCGGTAAATCTCGGTGGTTTTAATGTCGGTATACAGCGGCGCAAAAATATCTTTGCGGGTATTGATAATCATCGCCACTTCTTCCAGCGAACAGTTACCGGCACGCTCGCCAATGCCGTTAACGGTGCATTCAATTTGCCGGGCGCCGGCCTGAATGGCACTGATGCTGTTAGCCACCGCTAAGCCTAAATCATTATGGCAGTGCACGCTTAAACGGGCTTTGTCGATATTGGGCACTTTATTGCGCAAGGTACTGATAATGGCCGCAAACTCGTTGGGAATGGTATAGCCGACAGTATCAGGAATATTAATGGTGGTGGCACCGGCATTAATGGCCCGCTCGATTATCCAGCATAAATCATCTATTGGCGTACGACCGGCATCTTCACAGGAGAATTCAATATCGTCGGTATAGCGGCTGGCCAGTTTAATGGCGGCCACGGCTTGCTCAGAAGCCTGCGCCAGGGTTTTGCGCAATTTATACTGCAAATGCAGCGGCGAAGTAGCAATAAAGGTATGAATACGCCGGCGCTCTGCGTCTTTCAAGGCTTCACCACAGGCTTCAATATCGGCGGCAACCGCGCGGGCCAGGCCACAGATCACCGGGCCTTTTACTTCGCGGGCAATGCGCTGTACCGAGTCGAAATCACCCGGGCTGGATACCGGGAAGCCCACTTCCATTACATCCACTTTTAAGCGGGCAATGGCATGCGCCAGCTGAATTTTCTGCTTCTGGCTTAAGCTGGCCCGCAAGGCCTGCTCGCCATCGCGTAAGGTGGTGTCAAAGATCCAAATTTTATTATCGCCGCTCATCTTCTGGTTCCTGTTCCGTTAATCGGTGTCGGTGGCAACCTGTGGCGGGGGCTTAAATGCGAAAAACCCCGGCCAGTGGCACGGGGTTTTTCGTTATCGGTTCGTTACGTTTTTACCAATAAGCGACACCCCGCGCGCCGGTGAGGAGCACGAGGAGGCTGATAATAGAAACGTGACGTTGTAAATTCATTAATTGCTCGTATTGGTTACTTTTAGCAAGACGCTAATAGTAATAACATGGTTATTTTTTAACTGCAACAGTATAGATGGCTAAATGTTTAAAAAGTTGCTGCGGGCTAGCCGAAGGTTTAGGCTGGCAGCACAATAACTGATAAACCAAGGATGCTGCCAATGCGATACCGCCTGTTTAAACCGCTAATACTCACTGCCACGCTGGCGCTGACAACCGCTTGTGGCAAGGCACCCGAGCCAATGGTTGCCGCTACCGTCAATGCCGATAATGTGGGCCGGCAGTATATACAGCTGGTGTTGGCACTGGGCGAGCATGACAGCAACTATGTGGATGCTTATTATGGCCCTGCCAAGCTGCGTGAAGACGCCGTCGCCCTTGGCCTGAGTACCGCCGAGATTGCCAAACAGGCGAAAAGTCTGCGGGCAGAAATTGCTACCCAGCCAGCGATGGCAGAGGATATCAATAAGCTGCGGCTGCATTATCTGGATAAGCAACTGCTTGCGCTGGCCTTTCATGCTGATAATTTAAGCCGTGGTGCTAAAGCCAGCTTTGAAGACCAGGCTCAGGCGCTATACGACACTGCGCCCCCCCAATATAGCCTGGCGCATTTTGATGAAGTGTTAGCCGGCATAGATGCACTGGTGCCGGGCGAGGGCAATTTAACCGAGCGGGTAGTGGCATATCGCAAAAACTTTGTTATTCCCCCCGACAAGCTGGATGCGGTGTTTCAACGGGCGATCAGTGAATGCAAGCAGCGCACTGCAGCCTATATCAGTTTGCCTGAGAGCGAAGATTTCAGTCTGGAATATGTGCAGGATAAACCCTGGAGTGGTTACAACTGGTACAAGGGTAACGCGTACAGCTTAATTCAGATCAACAGCGAACGGCCGATTGATATTTCCCGCGCGGTCGATTTAGGCTGCCACGAGGGCTACCCTGGCCACCATACCTACAATGCGCTGCTGGAGCAGAAGCTGGTGCAGGAACTGGGCTGGCAGGAATTCAGTGTGTATGCGCTGTACAGCCCGCAATCGTTAATTGCCGAAGGTACAGCCAATTACGGCATTGAGCTGGCGTTTCCGGGCGAGCAAAAACTGGAATTTGAACGTGATGTGCTTTACCCGCTGGCCGGGCTCGACCCCGCCATGGCGGCTGACTATGCCGCATTGTTAAAGCTGCTGGCCCGCTTAAGCTATGTTGGCAATGAAATCGCCCGCCAATACCTGAACGGCGATATCGACAGCGAACAGGCTGTGGTGTTGTTGCAACAATACAGCCTGAACAGTGAAGCCGAAGCCCGGCAGCGGCTGCGCTTTTTCGACAGCTACGGCGCCTATGTGATTAACTACAACTGGGGCAAAGATTTGGTAAAACAGTATATTGAACAGACTGATGACCATGACGAGCGCTGGGCCCGCTTTATTCAGCTGTTATCATCGCCCAGGGTGCCCACCTCAATAGCCTGGTAAACCCGGTAAGTGATGCGACGGTCTGCCTTAACAGGCCGTCGCGTAAATACTGCTAAAAGTGCGCTTTAACCAGTAAGTTGATATTCGACTCATGGGTTCGAAACTGCGGGCTGTCAGCAATACCGTATTTATTGCGCCAGTACACATATTCCACGCCCAGATACAGCTTGTTTTGCAGCCCCAGCAAAGGGTGCAGTGCCCATTTCAGCTGCGAGGTGGCATTAAAGCTGGCGCTTTGCTCGGCGCTGGCGCTGCTCCAGTCAATAAAGCCATCCAGCAGAAATTGTTGCTGACCCAGGCTGACCGGTATTGCCCAGGTGGTGGTTAGCTGCCAGTTATCGGCCACGCCATCGTTGTTGCGCCGGTAAAAATTCAGCTTCAGGTAGTTAAAGCCCGGCACGGTTAAATCGGTGGCCACCCCGTATAAAAAATTGGTTTGCAGCGTCGACATTTCTACCGTTGTGGTAAATAACACATCGTTAATTAGGCCAAATTGCAGATCTTTACCGCTAAGCTTGCCAAAACTAAGCCTGGGCGACCATTCAGCATAGTTGCTGCGGCTGCCATTGTTGCCGCGCAGGTGGTCCAGAAAGAAAAAGCTGTCGCCCCAGCTGGCACCAGCTACATGTTCAAAGGTGATGATCTGTTTGGCGGGGCCATCCACCCGGTAATGGCTGCCTTTTAAATAACTGACGCTGAAGTCCTGCCAGTGCACTTCGGCCTGCAGTGAGGTGCTGGCCAGTAGCAATAATCCGGTTGCGGTTAATGTTTTCATGGCTTACACCTTAAATTGAGTGACCAGGGCGCGCAGTTGCTCTGCCCGCTGTTGCAGTAAGCTAATCGCTTGCAGTTGTTGCTCGGCATTGTGGTGAATGCTGGCGGCACTGTCTGAAATTAAATGGGCTGACTGGTTAATATGCTCGACTACCGCACCTTGCTCTTCGGTGGCGGCTGCAACCTGATGGTTGCCGGCACTGATCGCTTCAAATTTCTGTTTAATGGCCATCAGCGAGGAGGCTGACTGCTCGGTATTTTCTGCCACCTGTTTGCTGCTGGCGGTGCCTTGCTGAATGGCGCTGGTGGATTGCTTTGCCGTATGCTGTAACTGGTTAATTTGCTCGCGGATTTCCAATGTTGATTCCTGGGTGCGCTTGGCCAGGTTGCGCACTTCATCGGCTACCACCGCAAAGCCCCGGCCCTGTTCGCCGGCGCGGGCGGCTTCAATAGCCGCGTTCAGGGCCAGCAGGTTAGTTTGTTCGGAAATAGCGTTAATCACTTCCACTACTGAGTTAATGGCCGCCGCCTGATCGGCAAAATCGACAATGGTTTTTTCGATATCGGCCATTACCGTATTCAGCTGCTGCATGGTGCGCGAGGTAAGGGCCATGTTGTCGTTGGTGCTGTGGGTATCGTGCACTGCCGCTTCAGTATCCTGGGCGGTGCGATGGGCAATACCCGACACTTCGGCAATGGTCTGGCCCATTTCAGTAATGGCGGTGGCTACCTGATCGGTTTGGGCGCGTTGCTGCTCGGTAGAGCTAAAGGTGTCATTCGCCAGTTGCGCCAGCTGTTCAATACCGGTTTTTATCGCCGTTTCGGTGCTTTGAATTTCGGCCACCAGCTGGCGGATTTTACCAATAATGGCATTAAAGCCTTTGGCTAAATGGCCCAGCTCGTTGCTATGGCTGTCATCCAGCCGCTTGGTTAAATCGCCACCATCACCTGACATCTGCAGCAGGTTGTCACCCACCTGCTGAATAGACTTACTCAGCGAGTTGGCAAAAATCACCGTTAAGCCAATACAAATGGCGGTGAGGATAATACTGGCGATAACTGAAAACGAAATCACACTGTTAATCGCACCGCTGATTTCTTCGGCCGGTAGCACCGCCACCAGTTTCAGGCCGGTATCACGAACATCCTGCACCCCAATGTAAACATCCTGCTTATTCAGCGTAGCTTTGCTCAGGCTAAAGCCGGTGCGGTGCTGTTGTACCAGCGGTGCAATGCTCTGATACTGCGCTACCTGGTTAATGCTTTGGCGGGCCAGTGCCAAATCGCGATGCACGGTAATCATGCCGTTGCCGTCAACCAGAAATAAAAAGCCGTTATTGCCCAGCGTATAACCCGACACCAAGCTGGCAATCGCCGATACGTCGTAGCCAAGGCCTGCCACCGCCGCCCGTTTATTGTCAACCTTTACCGCCACATTCACAAACAGCGTAAGCTTGCCAGTGCGCTCATCGGCATCAATCGCCAGCTCGCGGCTGGTCTGGCTGTTTAAAAAGGTAAAAAACCAGCTGTCGCGTGGTTCACTGGCTGAAATGGTTTTAAATACCCCCGCTTCGGTGTAATAGTTTTTGCTGTAATCTGATACCCAGAACAGGGTGGAGGCACCGGCATCAACTTGTTGTTGTTTAAAAAACTGCAATACCCGGCTATGGTTGGCGGCACTGGTTTCGCCATCACGCATCCAGTTATGCAGCAGGCTGTTGGCTGCCAGTGCTTCCGATAACGTAATAGGGTGCATCAGCTCCGAGCGCACCTGCTCGCCAATCCGGCCCACCGTATTAGGCAAATATTCCTGTTCGGTCTGGCCGTAATACAAACCAGAAAACTGGTTAATGTTAATCAGGGTGGAAATCACCGTTAGCAGCGCCAGCGCCAAGGTGACAAAGGCAATAAATACAGTGCGTAATTTTAATTGTTGCATAGCTGCTCCGGCATGACTTTTATCAATGCATGGGGTTGTTAATTAATCCTAGCAGCAGTATTCAATAACGCCTTGAAAAATAAGTAACAAAAAGGGGGTGTTCAGGTTAATATTTACCGGTTGCAGAAAATTACTTGCATAAGCTGGCAGCGTTCATTATGATGCGCGCCGTTCTGCCAGTACTTTTCAGTACAACGCAACTCTGCCCGGGTGGTGAAATCGGTAGACACAAGGGATTTAAAATCCCTCGCTCGAAAGGGCGTGCCGGTTCAAGTCCGGCCCCGGGCACCATTTAGTTCACTCTTCCCTAAGTTTCCCTTGTTTGAGTTATCTAGCCGCTGTTGCTAAGCTAATATCAGTTTTAACACCACACTGAATTTTTATGATCACCGTTGAACAAATAAAGCAGTTGTCTACCGCCGAGAAATTGCAGGTAATGGAAACATTATGGCAAGAGCTTACCGCGAACCCCGGTAGTGCACTTGCATCACCTGACTGGCATCAACAAGCGCTGCAGGAAACAGAACTTGCTGTCAGAGAAGGCGATGAAGTTACCCACGACTGGGAACTGGCAAAACAAAGCTTACGTGATAAATTCAGATGAAAATAAAGGTTCTCTATGCTGCGCTAAACGATCTGGCAAACGGCCAATCATTTTACCAGCAGCAGGGAGAACATTTAGGTAATTACTTTCTCGATTCGCTATTCAGCGACATTGACTCACTAACCCTTTTTGCGGGCATACACCAAAAGTGCTTTGGTTACTTTCGCATGCTGGCACATCGTTTTCCTTATGCTGTTTATTACAAAATGCCTGAGCCTGACTTGATCGTGGTGTGGCGTGTTTTAGATATGCGTGTTAACCCAAGGCAAATTTATCAGAGGCTCAAATAGTCGCAATGACGCTATCAACTGATTATCCTGATCGGCAGCTGCTTTTCAATTTGTCGCGATTTACCGCCAGCGCATGCAAATAGAAGAAATTTTCAGAGATATGAAGAGTACCCAGTTTGGCTTGGGATTTGAGCAAAATTACACAACAAAGCTTAATCGACTCAGTATTTTACTGCTGTTAGCCAACTTCGCATCCCTGACACTCATATTACTCGATACCACGAGTTACAGCATTATATGAGTGAAAATTTCGTGGGGATCCCTCAGACACTGACCCTATTGATCCCAATAAAACTGGCCCAAGTGCCACACTTTTTTTTCAGTGGCCAGATAAAGGCCGGGGTTCTCTGGCCAGCGCAATGCTCACAAACTTAGTTTGGCATTTAACGCTGCAGCAATTTCCAAAGTTTGTCGTACTTGTTCAATAACATCATTAAAATCCTTATTGGCAAGGTCAATATAGGGGGCCTTTGTTGCAACTGTGACTGATTTGCCAGAGCGTTTGATCATCAGCGGATGATTTGAAAAATCACTGAATTGTGAGCTGATTTCATCAAAACGGTTTACTTGTCCGCGGTACATTACCTTTATCATTTGGCCTCTAATCTGGTGGACAATAACGGTGTCTCGTTGATTAGCCAGTGGATAAAAATGAATCCAGTCGTGTCCTGCGGCTCGTGGTTTGATCATTTCAGGTTTCAGCTGCGGATAATTAATGTTCGCGTAGTTTAAGTAGGATGCGGCGAATGCTGTCATGCTATCGCAGACAACTGACTGGTAACCTCTGCGATTTTTCTCAACGGCCTCAATTAGAAATGAAGCCCGATATGTACTGCGCATATCGGATTGGGTTTGAAAGAAATTTATGACTTGTTCGTATGATATCTCATGGTCATATAGCTCTGTATTTCGCTCAAGGTAACGCTGGGGGGCAAGCAAGCAGGTTTTAAAATTCGACCATTCGCCTTTGTGCAGCCCTTTGTCGCCTCGCTGCTGGTAACGTGCCCCTTGTTCGCTCTGAGCTCCGGCATCAATTTTATTTTCGATCAGGATGGCTTCCTGAATGCCAGTGTTGCGTGTGAACTTGAATACCAGATCAGATTCGCCTAGCAATGGATCGGAAACTGAATGCCAGGCCCCTACAGTATTTACGGCACACTCCTGACCAAACACCTCTGATGTAAACCAGTTGGAAAAGCACGCTGAGACCAGCAGCTCTTCCAGTATAAGTAAATCCACATCACGTTCTGTAATATTGGAATAGATATTGAGTTGATCCATAGTTGAGCTCTTTTATCCTTCCTGAGTATCTGCCGATAGATCAACTTGCGGCACCAATCCCTGAGCATACATTGTAACAATTGAACGAGGTGTCAGCACGACAACATCATCTATAGCTAAACTATTACAGTAAGCGCTGGTATAACCATCTGGCGACCACTGGCAAAGCGTGTTGTTCCATAACAGATAAGGGTTGCGGTCAATCTCAACAAAAGTACCATCTGGCAAATTAGATAATCGATCAGTGTAAGTGACCTTTTGTGCGCCTTTAGCTACCCGTTCTTTATGCAATACGTTATCTATCTGCTGCACCGACAATTTGCTATCAGCTGTTTCAGTATTTGCCGCAATCCAGGCTGCTTTAAATTCGTTATATCGAGCTTTCCGGCAATGTGCGCATGGCCTGTGACCAGCTGAGAATGCAGTGGCTTCATCTAAGAAGAACAGCTCGGAGTATTGGTTGGGGCTAAATATTTCCCGTTTGATACCCTTGAACGATAACGCACAAGTAACCCAGGCTTTATGCTTGTACTGCGAAACAATTTCTTTGTTGTTGTTATGCAAAATGCCACGGTTACCAAGGAAATTACCCCGGGCAGATACCGCTAGCAGCCGCCCATAAGGGTCAACACGGTTTTTTAATGGCAATGTAACACCTATTACAATATTGGTAAGTTTTTGGGCTGGTAAAGCATTAAGACCTTTCCAGCCCTCAGGGTCTTCTAGTCACTAATCTTAATGACACCAAATGCCTGACTTGTTTCTTGATACATCATTGTCTTAAGAGATACTGTGTCCTCAACGGTTACAGAAAGAGTGCGCATTCTGCCATTACCATTTGTAGCAAAAATTTCGAAACGAGGTGAGAGTAATACTTCCACTTCGTTTTCCATACCCAGGCTTGAAGCGTTGAGGGTTGCTTGCCTATTATCGACCATGTATCGGATCTCTCCCGACGCACCAAGACAGAGTCTTAGAGCACCCAGACTGCAACGGAACCTCGCAGTATAGGGGTATGAAACAGCCGTGCGCTTGCGTTCTGCTAATTCAGTAGCTTCTTTTTGCTTACGTCTAGCTTCAACTTTTGCGTTAAATTCATGCTCCCAAGCTTTAATAGCCGTATCAGAAACATCAATTGAGATTTTTTTAGCGTCTAGTACAAACATAAAAGACTGCGCGGGCTCTTTTTCATTACGGTATGCTAAAACAGGCATATCAATAACTAAGTGGTTATCATCAATACCAGATAGTTGGCCCCGCATCGCAAGGGAAGCTTTTGCTAGCTGTTCCTTAACAGCTTTCGCCTCAGATAATGGAACGCTCAATGTTGCCTCAGTTATTAAAGCTCCCGAACCGCTAATAACAGCGGCATTGAAAGTCTCATGGTCGGCATCGTACCGTAGATTATCGATTTTAATTTTGCCTAAATATGATTCTAATGCCTCCTTGAGAAGGCTTATCCGATTTATGTTTTTTGTATCTACAAGTACTTTATCTTCGTAAGCTGCACGTTCGTTAGCAATTCGCTTTTCATAGGCTAGACTTGTTTCAAATTCATCCTTCGGGGTGGCTTTATATGGCTCTGGCAAAGAATCCTTTAGTGACGAACTCCACGCTTTCATTGCCATCATCAATAGGTCATGTAAATTGGCATCTGAATACTTTTTTTGATTCACTCCGGTAGAATTTATCAAAAAAGGGACAATGCCCTCGACCTGAAAAAGTGAGTTGTAGTTATCATCAAACTTTTTTAGTAAAGACGTGCGTTGAAGCTCCGCTAACTTTAAGGCATCTTCCTTACGATTCTTCTCGGCTAATTTCCTGCTAGCCTCTTTCTCTTTGGCAGCCTTTGCTTCAGCAAGACGCTGCAACTCCATCCTTTGAGCTTCTTTAATAACACGCTCGTCAAAAGCAATCGCTGCAGTACGATTTTCAAGCCATAATTTTTCTAATGCAGGATCTATTGCAGGTGCAGGAAAACCCAGTCGTTTGCGCTTGCTAAGCGAAGCTTCATCCCATTTTTTGTTGAACTCAAATTCATGAGCATAAAGGTCCAAGACAGCTTGGGCGCTAACTTCGATCAATTTCCCCGCTTCAACTGACAGATCTTTTTCGTTTATTATTGAACGAAACGAATTAATAATGACAGTTTTAAGTCCATTCATTTCTTCACACACTTTTTCACGCCAATAAGCGGATGAATCGAACCTCAACCTCAACTCGTTAAATAAGCGTGGAAAATCTGAAGCAGCACTATGTATAAATATCGCGAGCGAACCTGCTTGCTTTTCAGTGCATCGACCTTCTTTAACACAATCAGGAATAGAATTAGTCTCGAAAAATTGACCTTGCACGATGCGTGAAACTGGCTTGCATTCCTTCGGGACGGGAAGATATTCAGTAGTATCGTTCGCAATTGCTGTGGTGGAATAAATAATAAAAGCAAAAATAAAACGAATCATATTAAGCACTTCCCCAAATATTTATTCAGATTAAAAAATATTAAACCCGAGATTGCAAGGGCAATCATATAAGATATATTCAATTTTAGGTACTACGGCTACCTTGCGGTAATTCGCCATCTCAGAGATAAGGCCAATAAAGCATAAATGTATGCCGTAAACATGCGACCTCCAAACATATATTAACTCCCTGAATTAATTATTGATGGAGGACGCATGTTAAAACGATACCGAAATATCTGGCCTGAAGTTACTGTCAGGTAAAAGCGGTTCTAAACGGTTCTTGCTGCGCTACATACTGCATGGTCGTAAGTGCAGTATTGCCATTGGCCGATTTCCGGATATTGATGTGAGTACTGCCCGTAAAGTTGCCCGGCATCATAAACAGCTGATTGCACAGGGTGAGGACCCACGGGAAGAGCAAGCTAAAAATGCGGGCTATGCCAGCGGTATATGAGTTCGTTTACCAGTTTTAGCATAGAGTGGCTGAATACCATTTTATAAACAGCCACTTATAGATAAATATTTATCGGATTGTGACTAGCACTATTCGACTGTCAGACCCTTGCTTTTGTATTCAATCGCTTTGTCCAGGCTGAAGTTTTTGGCAATCCATTTGGAGGCATTTCGTGGAGAAAAGCCTGCTTTATTCCACTCAATTATTGTCTGGGGTGAGCTAATTCCAACTTGAATCCACTCTTTTGCATCAGTGGGAGTAAAACCATTACTCCGCAATGCTCTGGCGTCAAAAGCTTGCACGCCAATGCCTTGCCAAGCTGTTGCTTCTTGGTATGGCATTCCATCCCATGGACTCGATGAAGCACAACCCGTCAGGGAAATAATCCCTGCCATAACAACGATTGCTACTACCTTCTTCATTAAAAACTCCTTTGTTTATTCTTTAATTTTTCTTGTCTAATAAACCAACATTAATCTAAAGCATGTTTATGATTTAATCTTTGAAGCAACTTATCAGGTACCAATCCTCTGGTTTGCAATAAAGTTTTCATAAAGTAAAACAGCAGGTTAGCAAATCACTATTTAGCCTGATGAATTGTGGGCAAGCTTTAGAGGGGATTAAGTTAGAGTAATATTTCTATATTGGCAACAAATAATCTAAGGTACGATCGCTAAATTTAATACTCGTAGCAAAGTTTCAGGTAAGGGTATTAGCGTGCTGTTTCAAATAGGTAATCGTCTCGGTTTGCATTGTCACCCTCAAAAAGACGTTGTTCAGCCTGATTGAGCCTGGCAGATAATAGCGGACTACCCTAACGTTGTGC
Source organism: Arsukibacterium ikkense (assembly GCF_000987775.1). Taxonomy (GTDB): domain Bacteria; phylum Pseudomonadota; class Gammaproteobacteria; order Enterobacterales; family Alteromonadaceae; genus Alishewanella; species Alishewanella ikkense. The sequence goes on along the minus strand of NZ_LAHO01000017.1, from coordinate 5,075 downwards.
CGTGCCCGCTGTAAATAAGGTGGCACAGGCAAATGGTAAGCTAACACATTTTCGTCTCTGGAAATTTCGGCTAAACCCTATATACTGTATATCCATACATATATGAGGTGCGTATGTCTGCTGTATTTCTTGGTTCTGCCGATCACTTTCCCAGACGCCATATGCCGCTTTTTAGCGACCCGGTTATGGCTGGGTTTCCCTCGCCGGCGCAGGATTATGTTGAGCGCACGCTGGATTTAAACGAGTTATGCATTCGTCATCCCAACGCCACTTTTTTTGTGCGGGTAGAGGGTGACTCGATGATAGATGCCGGCATTTACGCTGGCGATGTACTGGTGGTTGACCGCTCGGTTAATGCCGAGCATGGCGATGTTGTGGTGGCCGCCGTGGGCAGTGAGTTTACCGTAAAAGAGCTGTGTACCCAGCCGTTGTTGCAGCTGCTACCGCGTAACCCTGCTTATAAACCTATTACGCTTTGCGAAGGTGACGAGCTGAATATTTTTGGTGTGGTTACCAATGTTATCCGGCAACTGAAGCGCAAGTGATTACCTTAAGTGAGTAATGCGCTGTGACGTCGGTTGTGTTTGCTTTAGTAGACTGCAATAACTTTTATGCCAGCTGCGAGAAGTTGTTCCGGCCCGATCTTACCCATACCCCGGTGGTAGTGCTGTCGAACAACGATGGCTGTGTGGTGGCCCGCTCCAAAGAAGCAAAAAAACTGGGCGTTAAAATGGGTGTACCGGTATTTCAGGTGCGCGAATTGTTACAAAAGCACGGCATTGTGGCGTTTTCCTCTAACTATGCCCTGTATGCTGATATGTCGCAGCGGGTGATGAGCACCCTGGAAGCGTTAGCACCCAGAGTAGAAGTGTATTCCATCGACGAAGCCTTTCTGGATTTAACCGGGGTGGGGTACAGCCAAAACCTGACCGAGTTTGGTTTAATGGTGCGCCGCACCGTGCAGCAATACACTGGTATTAGCGTCTGCGTGGGTATAGCGCCCAGTAAAACCCTGGCCAAACTGGCTAACCATGCCGCTAAAACCTGGCATCGCACAGGTGGTGTAGTCGATTTAAGCAGTACAGTACGCCAGCGTAAGCTGCTGGCGCTGCTGCCAGTAAATGAGGTTTGGGGTATTGGCGCTAAGCTGACCAAGCGCCTGCAGCAGCTGGGTATTGATACCGCACTGCAACTGGCCGATACCGCGCCGGAGTTTATACGCCAGCATTTTTCGGTGGTGGTAGAGCGCACGGTGCGCGAGTTAAACGGTGAAAGTTGTATTGCGCTGGAAGAAATGGCAGCAACTAAAAAACAGATTGTCAGCAGCCGTGCTTTTGGTGAGCGGATAACCGATAAACAGCAGATGCGCGAGGCTATCAGCGAATACATTAGCCGTGCCTGCAAGAAACTACGGCAAGAGCAGCAACAGGCAAAGTTACTCAGCGTATTTCTGCGCACCAGCCCGTTTAGCGACAAAGATGCGCCTTATAGCGCCAGCAAAAGTATTGAGCTGGACACCCCCAGTAACGATACCCGGGTGTTTCTGGCCAAAGCCATGCAATTACTGGATGCCATGTGGGTAAACGGCTACCGCTATGCCAAAGCCGGGGTAATGCTGGCCGATTTTTACGACCCCGGTGTATATCAGCCGGGCTTGTTTGATGAACCTATAGTGCAGAGAGAAACTGACCAAAAACTGATGCAACTGATGGATACCCTCAACAGTAAACAGGGCAAAACCCTGTGGTTTGCCAGCCAGGGTACCAAGCAAGAATGGAGCATGAAACGCGAGCTGCTGTCACCGGCTTACACAACCGATTGGCAGCAGCTGCCGCTGGTAAAGTAACGCTATTCGATACTTAGTAATACTTCAAACCATCTGCCTTACCCCGGAACGCATAGTACGCCAGGGCGGTGTAGCCAATGATCACCGGGATAACCACCACGGCGCCAAAAAAGATAATCAGTAGCGACTCTCTGGAGCTGGCGGCCTGATACAGCGTTAGCTGGTTGGGTACCACGAAAGGGTAAAAACTCAGTGCCAGGCCAAGGAAACTGCAGATAAATATAATATTGCAGATAGCAAAGGGTAGCCAGGCACCGGCGTCGGCTGGCAGTGGCAGGCGTTTTAGCACCAGGTAGCCAATTACAAACATGGCAAAGCACAGTAGCGGAATAGCAGCAAAGACAAAGGCCAGTGGTGGCTCGGTCCATACCTGCAGGGCATTGGCATTAATCAGCGGGTTAATGGCGCTAACCGCCAGAATGCCGCTAAGCGTTAATACGCCGGCTATTTTACATTGCTTAATGGCATGCAACTGCAGTGCGCCACTGGTTTTGCCAATTAACCAGGCGTTGCCAATCATCGCATAGGCGGCTGTTACGCAAAGGCCGCTAAAGCAGGCAAAGATAATGCTGCCTGTGTTGTACTCAAGCCCCATGACATAAATACCCAGCATAAAGCCCTGGCTGAAGGTAGCCAGTATTGAACCGGCTTTAAAGGTGTAATCCCAGCGGGTTTTGCGGTTGGCTTTTACTTTGGCCCGAAAATCAAAAGCCACCCCACGCAGAATTAACCCCAGCAACAACAAAGCTGCTGGTAAATACAAGGCATGCAAAATGGCGCTATGCGCCGCCGGAAAGGCCACCAGTAGCAGGCCAACGGCTAATACCAGCCAGGTTTCGTTGGCATCCCAGAACGGGCCAATAGAGGCAATGGCAGTATCACGCCACGGCTCGTTCGCCATGGGCAGGGTAATGCCGACACCTAAATCGTAACCATCTAAAATGGCGTACAGCAGGATGGCCAGCGCCGTCAGGCCAGCAAAAATCAGCGCTAAATTCTCTGCGGTTAGCAAGCTCATAATGCGGCTCCTGTGCGGGTTGTTGCCTCATTATTTACAACGGGCTCGCTGCGGTTTTCGGCCAGGCCGGGGCGGGTTAAATCATATTCTTCTACTTCCACTGCGCGGTTGGCCAGCCAGAACAGGGTTTTGATATAAGCCACTAATAATACCAGATATAACACCAGGTACATGGTAAGGGTTATGGCGACATGCTCAGCAGCAACAGTGGTTACCGCATCGCGGGTTTTCAGCACGCCATACACTAAATAAGGCTGGCGGCCAATTTCGGTAACATACCAGCCGGCCAGAGTGGCAACCCAGCCTGAGAAGGTCATGCCAATTAATATTTTCAGCTGCAGCGGTGCCAGCTCTTTTTTGCGCAGTAAGCTGAAGCTCGTCCACCAGGCCATCAGCAGCATCAGCAGGCCAATCCCTACCATCAGCCGGAAGCTGTAAAACACCGGAGCCACCGGCGGATGTTCGCCGGCAAATTCATTTAAGCCTTTCAGCTCGCCATCTTTATCATGGGTTAAGATCAGGCTGGCCAGCTTGGGTATTTCAATAGCAAAGCGGTTCTGGCGGGTTTGTTCATCCACAATGGCAAATAACACCAGCGGCGCACCTTGTTCAGTGTGCCAAGCCCCTTCCATAGCGGCTATTTTCTGTGGTTGGTGTTCCAGCGTATTTAAACCATGGAAATCACCCACCAGTACCTGAGTAGGCGCCAGTATTGCCGCGCTGAGCAGCGCGGTTTTCAGGGTTAATTTCGGTGCTTTTTTGTTATCGCCTTTTAAGATGCGGTAGGCAGAAATACCGGCTACCAGAAAACACACCGTTAGCGCTGAGGCCAGCAGCATATGGGTAAAGCGATAGGGGAATGACGGGTTGAAAATAATGGCCAGCCAGTCAGTGGCATGGGCCACGCCATCGATCATTTCAAAACCGGCCGGAGTTTGCATCCACGAATTTAACACTAAAATCCAGAACGCAGAGAAGGTAGTACCCAGTGCCACCAGAAAGGTGGCCAGGGTATGGGCCCAGCGCGGTACCTTATGAAAACCAAACAGCATAATGCCGAGCATAGTGGCTTCGAGGAAAAAGGCGGTCAGAATTTCATAGGCTAACAGCGGGCCGGCAATATTGCCGATGCTTTCCATAAAGCCCGGCCAGTTGGTACCAAACTGAAACGACATGGTAATGCCGCTTACTACACCCAATGCAAACGTCAGGGCAAATACCTTTACCCAGAAGCGATAGGCGCGCATCCACACCGGGTGCTGCGATAAATCAAAGCGCACTTTAAAATAAAACAACAACCAGCCAAGGGCGATGGTAATAGTAGGAAACAAAATATGAAAACTGATATTAGCGGCAAACTGAATACGCGACAGGATTAAAGTATCTAACATACGGACCTCACAGCAGCATGACTACAGCGCCAGCAGGCGCTCATTGCCGGCTAACCTTTTAACCGGCGTTTGGTGGCTAAGCATCTTTTTTGGGGCGGAACTTATCGGTAAATTCCAGTACCTTGCCAACGCCTGAGCCGAGCTTCATCAGGGTGTTCAGCTTTTCCGGCGACAGCGACTGCAGGCTTTGGGTCCATTCGGTAATGTTTTCCAGCAGGTCGTGAATTTCAGTAATGCGTTTCTGGGCATAGGCTTCTTGGTTATTGGCTGCTTCGTCCATCATAATGTCGCGCAGCAGCGACAGGGTCGGGTCCATTTCGCGCTTACGCCGCTCTTCAAATACTTTATTGGCCATGTCCCAGATACTACCGCGGCAAAAGTAATACTCTTTGCGGTCGCCGGCTTTATGCTGCACCTGCACCAACTGCCAGCTACCCAGCTCTTTTAAACCCATACTGACATTACCGCGGGATATCCCCAGCAACTCGGCAATGTCGTTGGCGCAAATTGGCTGCTCGCTTACCACCAGCAGGGCGTAAATCTGGCCAACGGTGCGGTTAAAGCCCCAGCGGCTGCCCATTTCGCCAAAGTGACAAACAAAAGACTCAATCATCGGTGTCATCTGCATACATAGCCCTTACTGAACTTTCAGAAATTTCTGAAACTATTGTACGGCTGAACTTTGATCTGGATCAAGCTTTTTGTCAAAGGCCGGGTATTTGCTGCTAGGCTTAGGGTCAGGATAACCAGCACTGCCGGAGCGTAATTAATGACAACTGCCAAAACTGATGAAAATAAGCAAGGTATTGGCCACTATGCG
>NZ_LAHO01000010.1 GCF_000987775.1 Arsukibacterium ikkense | reverse complement strand
CTGGATGGTGTGGTTGCTGCAACGCTTACTGTGATTCATAGAGAATGTTTCAATCTCCTTATCTCTAACTCAAGCTTGTATTTTGCTCCGGAATGGGGTTTCTGCTAAATAACTGATCCTAACTCTGAAACACCCGCTGTAAGCCATGACCGCCTCCCGGGAATGGTGCGGCATTGTCCATAAAGTGCTCAACCTGCTCCAGTAAATCATCCATCGTTTTGCAACAGTTGCGTGTGATGGTCTCGTGCAAGGCATGCCACAGCTTTTCTATTTTGTTAACCCAAGGGCTGTATACCGGCTGGAACAACAGCACAAACTTCGGGTTATTGCGCAGCCACTTCTCTGTTTTTTTGCTCTTGTGGATAATGTAGTTATCCACCACCAGCGTAATAGTTTTGGCTCGCCGGTATTGCCACTTCAGCTTTTCCATCAAGCTGATAAACAGCTCTGAGCTTTTACTCGTTGAACCAACATAGGTTATCTGGCCTGTTTTGCTATGCAGTGCCCCAGCCAGATAATGTTTTCTATTCTTACCTGGTGTTACCACCAGTCGCTGTTTGCCTTTGTAGCCCCAGTCCGCACCGATTTTCGGGTTCAGGTGGATATCCACTTCATCTTCATAAAACACCGGATGCTCTGCACTGCAATTATTTAGCGCCTCATAGATTGCCGCCATTTTCTCGGCTTTAGCCGGGTCTTCTATCCGTAGCGTTGGTGCTGCTCTGCGCCAAACAATGCCGGCTTTAGGCAGCAAGCGGCGTATCGTTGAACTGTGAACAATCAAGCCAAGAACACGCTTTAACACCAAGCTTAACAGCTCTGTACTCCAGCGTGACCGTTGATAGCCAAGATCCCTGGGCTTGTGCTCAATCAGCAACTTAAGCACACCAATAATTAAGGCCCTGGGCTGCGTTGGCGGTCGGCCTGTGCGTTGGTTTGTTAAGCCATCAATCCCTGCAGCTTCGTACCAAGTGAACCAGCGATTCACCGATGAGCGTCCAGCTTGCAGCAGTCTGGCCACTTCAGCTTTAGCCTTACCTTTTAGTACCAGTAACACCGCAGTTGCTCTGCGGCAAAGGTCTTTATCACGGGTTTTATGAATAATTTTCTTCAAACGGCGGGTTTCTGCGCCGTACAAAAATGCTATCTTGTTCATACTCAATGCGGTTTTGTGGCTTATTAGTTTGGCGACCGATCTGATCACGTAAACCGCATTGAGTTCCTTCTTTTTAGTGATCTACTGTTTGGAACAGTTATTTAGTTCATTAAGTTCTTAGATATCTTCGGAATAAGGCTACCCGCAGCTTTTCTAACTTTATGGCTCCAGTGCGCACCGATCTTCGGATTCATCTGGATATCCACGTCATTCTAGTAAAACACTGGGTGTTCAGCACTGCAATTATTCTCGCCTCGGATATTGTGGTCATCTTCTCTTCTTTGGCCCGGTTTTGTTATTCGCAATGTTGGCTCTCCCAGACAATACCGGCTTTATGCAGCAACTGGCGTATTTGTTGCGCTGTGAATAATTATGCCAATAACTCGCTTCAACACCTCACTTGACAATTCCGTACAACAGTCTGACCGCAGGTAGACAATCTCGTTGGGTTTGTGCTCAATCAATAACTACAAACATCAATAATCTATGCCTTGGGCTGTGTTGCCGGCCTGTTTGTACGAGGGTTTGTTGGGCCATCACCTACTGCTACTTCGTACAATGTAAACCAACGATTCACAGGGGATAGTCTAGATTGAAGCCGTAAGGCTACCTTTGTTTTAGTCTTACCTTCTAGTACTAGCAAAACCACTGTTGTTGGACGGCAAAGGTTTTGAAGATCTTTATTTCGGGTTTTTGTACTATTTTTTTTAAACGGCATGTTTCTGCGCCTTACACAACGCTATCTAGTTCATACTTAAAGAGGTTGTTGTTTGGTTTTGTTTGGCGACTGATCTGAGCATGCAAACCGCAGTCAGTTTACTTTTCCAAGTGATATACTGCTTAGTAGATTTACTGACGAATCCCCACGAATGGTATAGACAAAACAAATAGTTAGAGGCGAAGGGAACATTCATGGCAGTTCCCGATCAGATCATTCGCCAAAACTTTCAAACCATGAGTGCTGCCATGAATGTAAAAACAATGCTCGCCGATTTCCTCTCATTTGTCACCCCAAATGTATGCACAAAGCCCGGTTTTCAGCGTTAGGGGCGGCAGTACAAAGTTTGATGCAGAATGGCCAATGCGGTAACGGCTATCGGCCGTGATTTTGACAGTGAAACGTCAGAAAAACACGGCATCAAACGCGCTGACTGTTTGGTCAGAAATGAAGCGCTACAAGCAGAGGCGCCGCTTATTTATGGCGAAATGACCCGCTTGCTGCGCCAGGGCAAACAGCCGCTGATTTTAGTGGATTGGAGCAATGCCGACACCGAAAAACGTCATTTTATCCTGCGTGCAAGCCTGGCGCTGGAAGGTCGTCCACTGACGTTACATCAGATGGTCGCGCCGATGGACGAGTATACGTGCCCGCACGTACACAAGACGTTTTTACACCGACTAAAGCAGGTGCTGCCGGCAGACTTTAAGCCGGTAATCATTACCGATGCTGGTTTTAAAGTGCCGTGGTTTAAGCAAATACGTAAACTCGGCTGGCACTACATTGCCAGAGTGCGTGGCAATCAGAGACTGCAACTGCCTGGCCAAAATGACTTTGTCACGGTGGCAAAAATGTACAAAAAGGCCCGCACCACGCCGCAGCGGTTGGGTGAAGTTAAGCTGACCAAAGCACAGCAATACCGCACTCAAGCCGTGCTGGTTGGCACCGGTTGGAAACTACGCAAATCCGACAAACACAAACAATATAAAGAGCCGTGGTTGCTAGTCTCCTCCTTGCCCAATTGCTTCGATTATGCGACGAAGATTGCCAAATGCTACGGCAAACGCATGCAGATAGAAGAAAGCTTCCGCGACCAGAAAAGCCAGACCTATGGCTTAGGTAGCGAAGCACACCGTACTTATAAACGTGAACGGCTGGAGGTGCTGTTGCTATTGGCGGCACTGGCAAATTGGTTGCACTACATGATAGGACTGGCGGCAGAGCTGGCCGGGAAGCACTTGCAGTTCCAGGCTAACAGCATCAAGCATCGGCGCGTGTTGTCATTCAATTATCTGGGATTGCGATTATCTAAGGCCGCCCAGCTGGGTTTGACTGAAGAAGAGATACAAGCAGCGAGGCAACAAATCATGCGCTGGGCAGCAGAGTCTGACTGGTCACTCATCAAACTGGAAAAGAGCTGATACTATGATCAAATTCGTGGGGATCCCTCAGGTAGATTTATTTAAAAATTTTCCATATTAGGCCATATCTTAATCTTGAGCTTGATTGGCTCGCTCAAATAACTGGCGGCGTACGGCGCTAAACTGGCTATGACACAGCGCATAGGTAATAGGGCGGGTGATCAGTGGGTAGGCCAGCACCAGCAGCAGAATATAGGCGGCAATGGCCCAGCCATCGGCCCGGGCGACTAAAATAAACAAACCGAATAGAATAAGTAACTTCAGGGTATTTAATGCCACCTTAGTGGGCGTGGGCAGTTTGTCGGCGGCAGTGCGCACCACCTGCATGCGCTGGGCAAAATTAAGGCCCTGCAGTTCGGGGATTTTCTGGCTGTTAAAATACAACATGGCGTGATCCTTTCTGGCAAAGACGGCCGCGCAAGCAGCAGGCGGCTATTATAACCATTAATTACAGCCAATGCCCATGAGTCGATCAGTGGCTGTCAGCTGGCGATGCTTTATTCCGCAATCAGGCCCCGCTTGGTCATACACTCGGCAATTTCAGCTAAGCTGGCCGGGTCGTCAATGGTTGATGGTATAACATACTCTTCACCATCGGCAATTTGCCTGAGCAACTTGCGCAGAATTTTACCCGAGCGGGTTTTTGGTAACCGCGGCACGATTAATGCCTGTTTAAAGCAGGCCAGGGCGCCAATTTGCTGGCGTACCAATTGTACCAACTCCGTTTGCAGCTGCTGCTCGGTAATGCTGACGCCGTTTTTAAGCAGCACAAAGCCTACTGGTTGCTGGCCTTTTAACGGGTCGGCCAGGCCGATTACACAGCATTCGGCTACGGCCGGATGGCTGGCAACAATTTCTTCCATTTCACCGGTAGATAAGCGGTGGCCGGCGACGTTAATCACATCATCGGTGCGGCCCATCACATACAGGTAACCGTTTTCATCCAGATAGCCGCCATCGCCACTGGCATAGTAGCCGGGGAACTGGCGCAAATAACCGCTGACAAAGCGCTCCGGGTTCTGCCAGATGGTGGTCAGGCAGCCCGGTGGCAGCGGCAATTTCAGCGCGATATTGCCCTGTTGGTTGGCGGGCAGCTGCTGGCCGTTGTGATCCAGAATGGCCACCTGAAAGCCGGGTACCGGCACTGTGGCTGAGCCAGCCTTGGCGGGCAACAGCTCAATACCGGCCGGGTTGGCACAAATGGCCCAGCCGGTTTCAGTTTGCCACCAGTGGTCGATCACCGGTTTGCCACTGTGTGCAACTGTCCAGTCATAGGTAGCCGGGTCTAACCGTTCGCCGGCCATATATATGCGCTCAAGTGCGCTTAGGTCATAATTTTTAAGCAGTTTAGCGTCGGGGTCTTCTTTACGGATAGCCCGGAACGCCGTAGGCGCTGCAAACAGGGCTTTTACCTTGTATTCGGCGCATACCCGCCAGAAAGCGCCAGCGTCTGGCGTGAATACCGGTTTTCCTTCATATAATATGCTGGTGCAGCCGGCCAGCAAAGGGCCGTACACAATATAGGAGTGGCCAACCACCCAGCCAACATCTGATGCAGCCCAGAATACTTCACCCGGCGCCATGCCATAAATAGCCTGCATACTGTAGTGCAGGGCCACCGCATGGCCGCCATTATCCCGCACCACACCTTTGGGTTTACCGGTGGTGCCGGAGGTATATAAAATATACAGCGGATCGGTGCTTTTTACCGGCACGCAGGCCGCCGGCGCGGCGCTTTGCAGCAGGTGTTGCCAGTCGAAATCGCGCCCGGCCTGTAACTGTGCTGGTTGCTGCGGCCGCTGCCAGATAATACAACTATCAGGCTGGTGCTCTGCCAGCTTAAGCGCATTATCCAGTAGCGGTTTGTAGGCAATGATCCGGTTAACTTCAATACCGCAGGAGGCAGATACCACCACCTTTGGGCTGGCATCATCAATGCGTACTGCCAGCTCATGGGCCGCAAAGCCACCAAACACTACCGAATGCACGGCACCCAGCCGGGCTACTGCCAGCATGGCAATGACGGCCTGCGGGATCATCGGCATATAAATCACCACCCGGTCGCCTTTTGCAACCCCTTGTGCTTTTAACACTCCGGCAAACAGTGCCACTTCATCAGTGAGTTGCTGATAAGTAAATTGCTGTTTAGTTTGGGTAACGGGCGAGTCATAAATTAAGGCAATTTGCTCACCACGGCCTTGTTCTACATGGTAGTCCAGCGCCAGATAAGCGGTATTCAGTACGCCATCGGCAAACCATTGGTATTGCTCGCCTTTAATATGCAAAATTTGGCCGGGTTGCTGATACCAGGCCAGCCGGTTAGCTTTGTCGGCCCAGAATTGTTGTGGCTGCTGGCAGGCGGCCTGATATTCGGTGTGATAAGACATGCGCATGGTCCTTGTGGCTGCGGTTATGCTGTACATTACAGAAAAATTGCCACGCTGCCACTTAGACTTATGGCTAGTCAGGCCGACTGCTGCCTGTTTTTTTGATTCAGATCATGCTGCTGCTTTGCATGCATTTAACTTTGCCGCGAAGAGCAATAACGATTAGACTCGTGGCTAACAGAGTTTTTTAATTACATTTTTGCCAGACTAAGGCCCGTATTTAATGCCTGTACCAGTAAACAATAATGTGGCGTTTTTTCAGTTAATTGCAGATATCTCAACCAGCTTTGTGTTGAGCCCTGCCACAGAAGTTGATACCGCAGTAAATGATGCGCTGGCGCGGATTGGAACTTTTTTTGATGCCGATCGCAGCTATGTGTTTCAGTTTAATGCTGCCATCAGCCACGCCGACAATACCCATGAATGGTGTGCGCCCGGCATAATTGCCCAGCAAGCCATGCTGCAGCAATTAAGCGTGACCACTTTCGGTGGCTGGATGTCAGCGCTGCAATCCGGCAAGGCTGTGCAAATCAACGATATCAGTCAGTTAGACGCTAACTCGGCGGAGTACCAGTTACTGGCGGCGCAGGGGATCCAGTCGGTGCTGATGCTGCCGTTACTGGCACAAAATAGCTTACTTGGTATGTTTGGCCTGGATATTGTGCATAACAAACAGCGATGGACCGAAGAGCAGGTTGCCGCCTTAAGCCTGATTGCCGGTAACATTAGCGGCAGTTTTCTGCGCCAGCGGGCTGAGCAGCAAATTACCCAGCTGGCATTTTTTGATCAGTTGACCCAACTGCCTAACCGGCGGCTTATCCTGGACCGGTTACAACAAGCCCTTGCTAACAGTAAACGCAATAACTGCTTTGGTGCCGTATTGTTTATCGATTTAGATAACTTTAAGCACTTTAATGACAGCCACGGTTTTGAGCAAGGTGACGAATTACTGAAGCACGTCGGTAGCGCTATTCAAAACGTATTGCGGGAAGGCGACACCGTTGGCCGCTTTGCTGCTGATGAATTTGTGCTGATTTTAGAACAACTGGCCAGCAGCAGTCTGGAGGCGGTCGATGCGGTGAAAGTCGTTGCTAAGAAATTGATGCAGGCTGTGACTCAGCAATATCAACGGCAACATATTCGCTACCACAACAGTGTCAGCATTGGTGTCAGTATCTTTACCGGCTACCAGCAAAGCCCGGATATGCTGATTACTCAGGCCGATATGGCGATGTATCAGGCCAAAGCGGCGGGCCGCAATTGTATCTACTTTTTTGACCCTACCATGCAGCAAAAAGCCAGTCAGCGCACGGAGCTGGACAACGAGCTGCGCCAGGCGATTAATGAGCAACAGTTTGAACTGTTTTATCAGCTGCAGGTAGGGCGTGCCGGGCAGGCGCTGGGCGCTGAGGCACTGATCCGCTGGCGCCATCCAACGCGGGGGCTGGTTGGGCCGGATAATTTTATTGGGTTTGCCGAAGAAAGCGGCCTGATTGTGGCTATTGGTAACTGGGTGTTGTTAAGCGCCTGTAAGCAGTTGCGGCGTTGGCAGCAACAGGGGCTCACGGCAGATCTTAGCGTAGCGGTTAATATCAGTGCCAGTCAGTTCCGTCAGCCGGATTTTGTCAACACAGTACAGCAAATTCTGCAGCAAACCGGTGCTAATCCGGCAAAGCTGAAACTGGAACTGACTGAAAGCCTGCTCATCACAGATATTAACGATGTTGTTGATAAAATTCAGCAGCTAGCCGCAACAGGTATCGGTTTTGCGCTGGATGATTTTGGCACAGGCTACTCGTCACTGGCTTATTTAAAGCGCTTGCCGTTAACCCAGTTAAAAATAGACCGCAGCTTTGTCCGTGATATTTTAACCGACAGTAACGATGAGGCTATTGCCAGGATGATTGTTGCCCTGGGTAATACCCTGGGGCTGGAAGTATTGGCTGAGGGTATCGAAACCCCGAGTCAGTTTGTAGCGTTGCAACAGTTAGGCTGCTATCAGTATCAGGGTTACTTATTTGGTAAGCCATTACCTGTGGCCGAATTTAACGCCGCACTGCTAAGTTTGCCTACACCGGCTAGTTGAACTTTTCTATATTTTTCAAGACTATTATTTCATTCTGTATGCTAAGGAGTCAGCATGGCCAGCAGGCGTTCCAAACCTACATTTACGCAACTGGCCCTCGCGGGTTTGGGTTTTGCGTTGTGCTGGGCAGCGTTAACTGAAAACCGGGGGTGGTGGTTTTTTCTGCCACTGTGCGGCGTCATTTTGCTGTGGCTGTATTTGTTGAACATGCAATTGCCGGCACTTCGTTGGCGGGCCTTACCTGGCTTTATATTATTTTTTTTCAGGCAATTAGTGCTGGGTGCTGTTGATGTTGGTTGGCGGGCGCTGGCCATTAAACCGCACTTTGCACCACAGTGGCAACGTTACCCCATCCGTTTAACTGAGCCGGCCAGCCAGCGCCTGCTGGCCAGCATGATCAGCTTGTTGCCCGGTACCTGTAGCGCTCAGATTGAGCTGCATCAGCAACAAGCCAATCAGCTTCTGCTGCACGTACTGGATCAGCATGCCGACTGGCAGGCTGGGGTTATCGCGCTGGAGCAGCAACTGGCGTTGTTGCTTAAGCGGGAAACGGCAAAAGAGTACACAGTATGATGGCCCTGGCTCTGGCATTGTTATTCACCATGTTACTTGGGCTATGGCGGGTAATTAAAGGCCCTGCGTTGTTAGACCGCTTATTGTCAGTGCAATTATTTGGTACTACCGGGGTGGCACTGTGTCTGGTACTGGCGCAGGCGCTCGGCCAGCCGGCATTGCGTGATGTGGCACTGGTGCTGGCGGTACTGGCTGCGGCGGCGCCGGCTGCACTGGTGCAACGGTTAAAAAATCAATCTGCTGATAACAGTAAGCCGACAGAGGATCAGAGATGAATGCCATGAACGAACTTAGCGTATTCAATGCAGTGCTAAGCAGCCTGTTGCTGTTTATCGGCTTAATGTTTTTTGTCGCTGGCAGCCTGGGCATGTTGCGTTTTCCGGATAGTTTCAGCCGGTTACATGCCGTAACCAAAGCTGACTCGCTTGGCCTGGGCTCGGTGATCGCCGGATTAATGTTTTACAGTAACTGGTGGCAGAATCTGTTAATGCTACTTATCTGGTTGCTGGTACTGGCCTCTGGCACTGTTTCGTGTCAATTGCTGGCGCGCTTTTGTAAAGCACAGCAGGATCAGGCATGAGTTTACTGCTGTTTGATGCACTGCTGTGTTTGCTACTATTAGCCCTGGCGCTGGCCAGTATGCTCAGCCGCCAGTTGGCCCATGCAGTGATTTTATATATTGCCTTTGGTTTACTGATGGCCCTGGCCTGGGCCCGACTGGCTGCACCCGATCTGGCGCTGGCCGAAGCCGCTATTGGCGCCGGCCTTACCGGCGCCTTGTGTTTTAGCGCGCTGGCCAGACAGGGGCCGCAACTTAATATGAAGGATTTAAGCTGGCGGCAGCGGCTATGGCCGGCACTGTTTGTGGTTATCATCTTAAGCGGTTTACTGTCTGCAGTTTTGCAAATACCGCTGCAGCCTGGCCCTTTGCTGGCGGTGGCCGAGGCTGAACTGGCAGACAGCGGGGTCAGTCACCCGGTTACAGCGGTACTGCTTAATTTCCGCTCCTGGGATACTTTGCTGGAACTGCTGGTATTGCTGTTAGCATTAGTTGGCACTTTGCAGGTGGCGCCGGCCCGGGCGCATAGTGGCAGCTGGGCCCTGAGCCGCAGTTGGAGCCAGCTGCTGGCACCGCTGGTGTTATTGCTGGCCGGTTATGTACTGTGGGCGGGAGCCAGCCAGCCTGGTGGCGCCTTTCAGGCCGGCGCTTTACTGGCCGCCGGTGCCGTGGTACTGCGGTTAAATCAGCAGCTTAACTGGTTGCACTGGGGCAATGTCTGGATCAGGTTGCTGGCGGTGTCGGGGGTAGCGATGTTTACGTTGTCAGGCTTATTCGCTCTGTTGCTTAGCGGCTCTGCGGCTACTGCCATCTGGCTGCAGTGGCCGGTGGCGCTGGCAGGTAGCATTATTTTACTGATCGAGCTTTTTGCCAGCTTAGCCATTGCAATCAGCCTGACCTTGCTGGTGATGGCTGAGCAACCCGTGCCGCGGTGTATCCTTGCCGGGCCAGGCACAGGGGAGGGTGTCAAATGACTGAGCTTGGCAACCCGTTATGGTTATACGGCTGCAGCGCCTGCGTGTTAATTGCTATTGGCAGCTATGGTTTTATTATTGGCCCACAAACACTGCGCCGTATTCTGGCATTAAATATTATTGGTGCCGGCATCTTTATGCTGATGGTGGTACTGGCCTATCGTGGCATGGTGTCTGCCGCAGATACTGCTGAGGCCGTCGTCACAGATGCAGTGATGCAAACCGATGCTATTTTACATGCGCTGGTGCTGACCGGTTTGGTGGTGGCGGTCAGTGCTACGGCCTTTGCGCTGGCGTTACTGGCGCGGTTAAAGCAGCGCCTGGCAAAGGATCCGCCCGGATGATAGTACTGTTACTGGTTTTGCCGTTGCTAAGTGCCTTAGTGATGCTCGTCTGGCCCAGAATTGCGCCACTGCTGGCGCTGGCTTCGGCAGGCGTTTGCAGCATTCTGGCTGTACAACTGTTATTGCTGGTTAATGCACAGGGGAGCCAAACCCTGCTGTTAGCCGGCTGGCCCGTTGGCCTGGCTATTCGCTGGCAGGCTGACGGCCTGAGCGCTTTGCTGATCTTACTGACCGCAGTGCTGCAGTTGCTGGTGGGCTTTTATGCTTTCGCTACCCGTAAACGCGACAGCTTAGCCCAGGCCTTCTGGCCGCTTAGCGGCCTGTTGCAACTGGGGTTAACTGCGTTGTGGCTGTCCCGCGATTTATTTAACTTATATGTCTGTCTGGAACTACTGGGGCTGGTTGCCGTGGCGTTAGTCAGTTTAGCCGGTGATAAAGCCATTAAACCGGCTCTTAACTATTTGCTGTTGTCACTGTTTGGCTCGCTGTGTTATTTGCTTGGCGTTGCTATCTTGTATGGCGGCTACGGTATGCTCGATATCGATAGCCTGGCAATAAGCTGGCAGGCCGACTGGCTAAGTACAAGTGCGTTGCTGCTAATGAGCCTGGGTTTAATGTTAAAAGCCGCGATCTGGCCATTGCATGCCTGGTTGCCTCAGGCGCACGGCGCCGCGCCGGCACCGGTAAGTGCCTTACTATCGGCACTGGTGGTTAAAGGGCCGCTGTTTATTCTGTGTCTGCTCTGGCTGCAGCTGGCCAGCAGCCAGCAGGCCTTGGCGATTGCGCCGTTGTTTGCCGGCTGCGGCCTGGCGGCGCTGTTAGTTGGAGGCTGGTCAGCGCTACGAACCCCGTTTGCTAAAAATCTGGTGGCATACTCCACAGTCGCGCAACTAGGCTATGCCATGCTGGCGCTGGGCTTGCTGTTACAATTTAACCAACCGCTGTTCTTTGCGGCCTTGTGGCTGTTTGTGCTGGCGCATGCGCTGGCAAAAGCCGCCAGTTTTCTGGCGATAGGCGAGCTGAGTGCCACCCTGGGCGGTAAGCGCTTAATGGTGATAAAGGGCGCCAGCCAGACTATGCCGCTGGCGATGTTTGCCTTTGCTGTTGCCGGTGGCAGTTTAATTGGCTTACCGCCCAGTGGCGGCTTTCTGGCGAAGTGGGCCATGCTGCAAGGCTTGTGGCTGCAGGGTGGCCAGCTGCTTTGGCTGCTGGCGATTTTAGTAGCGAGTCTGTTATCAGCAGCTTACGTGTTCCGGGTGGTGGTGCTGGCGTTCGACCGCGCCGATCCGGTCGCGCCGGATTTTTCGCCGCAGCTGATACCGCAATGGCTGGCACTGTTGCCGGCACTGGCGGTGTGGGCTATGGCGCTGTTTAGCGAACCTTTGCTGCTGATGTTGCAGCAGGAGGGGCTATGAGCCCGTTCTGGTTAAACTACTTACCGCTGGCCATTATTTTAAGCTCGCTGCTGCCGGGTTTAATTATTTTCACCTTGAAAGAGCAGCAGGTAAAACTGCGGATAAGCCTGAATTTGCTGGGCGTTGGCATTAAGCTGATATTGGTACTGTTAATGTTACAGGCGGTAAAAGCAGGCCAGAGCTTTTACTTTAGCCTGCCTTTTTTGCCCGGTGCCGATTTAGTGTTGCAAGGTGATGCTCTGTCACTGTTGTTCGTCGTACTGTCGTCGGTATTGTGGCTGGCTACCACCGTTTATGCCATTGGTTATCTGGAAAACTCACCACTACGCTCCCGCTTTTTTGGTTACTTTAGTTTATGTGTCAGTGCCACGGTCGGCCTGGCGCTGGCCGGTAATCTGGTAACGTTTTTGTTGTTTTATGAGTTGCTTACCCTGGCAACCTTTCCACTGGTGGTGCACCGCGGCACGCCGCAGTCATTAGCCGCCGGCCGGCGTTATCTGGCCTATACCCTGCTGGGCGGTTTGTTATTGCTGCTGGGGGTGGCGCTGCTGCACAGCCTGGTACAAAGCCCGTTGTTTAGCCCGGGCGGTTATGTTGAGATAGCAGTAGCCGAGCATAGCACTCTGTTAAAACTGGCGTTTTGCCTGATGATAGCCGGCTTAGGGGTAAAAGCCGCTTTATTGCCATTACATGGCTGGTTGCCGCAAGCCATGGTCGCACCGGCGCCGGTCAGTGCCTTGTTGCACGCGGTGGCGGTGGTAAAGGCTGGTGCTTTTGGTATTATCCGGCTGGTGTATGACGTGTTTGGCGTGGACAGCATGCAACTGCTGCAGTTAGCCCAACCGTTAATGTGGCTGGCTGCCCTGACCATTTTATACGGCTCGTGGCGGGCGCTGGCGCAGCAGGATATTAAGCGGCGGCTGGCCTATTCCACCATTAGTCAGGTGTCTTATATTACCCTTGGGGTGGCGATGCTGGGGCCGCTGGCCGCGGTGGGGGGGCTGGTGCATCTGGTACATCAGGGCGTGATGAAAATTACTTTATTCTTTTGCGCCGGTAATTTTGCCGAAACCCTCGGTGTACATAAAATTCGTGAACTAAACGGCGCCGGCCGGCGCATGCCGCTGACCTCAATGGCCTTTACCCTCGGTGCACTAGGGATGATCGGCATTCCACCTACCGCTGGTTTTATCAGTAAATGGTATTTAGGGCAGGGCGCCGTGGCCACCGATAACAATCTGATGTTGCTGGTTTTTGTGGTTTCTGGCCTGCTGAATGCTGCGTATTTTTTGCCAATAGTTTACCGGCTGTGGTTTTTACCGCAGCGTGGCAACTGGCCGGCAGAGCAGCGCTGGTCGGCGAAGCTGGAAACACACTGGATGCTGCTGTTGCCAATGTTGTTCACCGCTCTGTTAATTGTGCTGATGGGCGTTTTTGCCAGTACCAGCTTAAGCCCGTTAAGCTGGGCTGAACTGATTGTCGAGCGGGAGTTCAGTTATGATTGATTTATCAGCCTGGCTCTGGCCCGGCGCCGGGCTGGGGTTGGCGACTGAGTTACAGCAGGTATGGTGGGCATTCAGCCTGACGTTGTGGCTGATAGCGGCGGCCTTTAGTCTGTCGTTTCTCGCCGGAACGGCACATCGTGGCCGTTACTGGCTGTTTTTTGGCTTAAGTTTTGCGGGCAATTTGCTGTTAATTGCGGCGCTGGATGCCATCAGTTTTTATCTGGGTTTCAGTTTAATGAGCCTGTCGGCCTATGGCCTGGTGGTACATAGTGGCAGTAAAAGCGCCCGTCGCGCGGGCCGTTTGTATTTACAACTGGCGATTATTGGCGAGTTATTGCTGTTTGCTGCGCTGGTGCTGCGGGCCTCTGCTGCTGACGGCCAGTTCGACTGGCAGAGCTGGCAGCAGGTGCCACTGGATCATCTGACCATTTTGCTGTTTATCACCGGTTTGGGGTTAAAAGCAGGTTTCTGGCCGCTGCACATCTGGCTACCTCAGGCGCACCCGGCAGCGCCGGCACCGGCCAGTGCCGTGCTGTCAGGCTGTATGATTAAAGCTGGTGTGCTGGGTATGCTGTTATTTTTACCCTCAGGCGATCCGTTGCTGCAAAGCTGGATCCCTTACCTGATATGTCTTGGGTTTGGCTCGGCTATTTTCGGCGTGCTGGCCAGCCTGTTATCCCGTCAACCCAAGGTAATTCTGGCCTATTCGTCAGTCAGTCAGGTTGGTTATATAGTTGTGCTGGTGGCGTTGTCCTGGGCTGGCAGCCCGGCAGCGGCAATGCTGGTGCTGCTGGCCTATGCTGCGCACCACGCCTTTGCCAAAGGCGCGCTGTTTTTGTACGCCGGGCTAAGTGCCAAACAGCGCTTGCCACGATATTGGCAGCTGTTGTTCTGGCTACCGGCACTGTCCTTAATGGCGCTGCCGCTAACCGGCGGCGCCGCGATAAAAAGCGCATTAAAAGGCCTGGTAACAGAGGTTGCTTTACCGCTTTGGCTCAATGCCAACAGCTTAACGGCCTTGCTAAGCCTGGGAGCCGTGTTAACCGCCATCTTATTTTTGCACCTGGCACAGGCATTCCAGCGCCAGCAGCGCCAGTTTACAGCAACACCTGCGCCAGGTTTGGCATTATACTGGCAAGCTGGTTGTATAGTGATATTGCTGCTGACACTGTTGTTGTTACCCTGGTTGTGGCCGCCATTGTTGGCGTTAAGCCTGCAAACGCTGGCCTGGCCAACGATCTGGGCGCTGTGCTGGCCGCTGTTGCTGGCGTTTTTAATGGTAAGTGTGGTGCGCTGGCGTCATTGGCAGTTACCCGCCAGCTGGTTAGATCGCAACAGTGTGGTATTGCTCTGGTCATTGTGGTTGAAGCGGTTATACCAGCCACAGCAGCAGTGGCAAGCGCCGGTGTATCGGCTTAACTGGCGGGCGTGGGAACGGGCGATAAACCGGGCAACACCCGGCACGGTAGTTGGCCCCAGTGCCATGGCTTTACTGGGGTTACTGCTGCTGGCCAGTGTCTTATGGTATTTTACCTGAGCCCGCTATCTGTGCGCTGCCGCTTATGTTAGCTGCGGCCCTTTTATGGTGATGTAGTCCACCATATTCTGGCGAATCGCACCCTGTAAATCAGTGGTCAGGGCCTCGTTGGCTGTTGCATAATCACAACGCAGGCCGGTAATAGCATATATCTGGTTGCGGCCGTTTACTTTACTTAAATACAGCGCCATATCAGCAATTTGCAATGCCCGCTCCCAGTTAAGCTCACTCTCATCGATTCCGGCAAACGGCAGGTGAATAAAACCGCCGCTGGTGCTCACGGCAATTGTGTTGCCATCGCATACTATCGGTTCGCTGGCAATTACTTCAAGAATACGCTGACAAAAGCCGGCTACCTGCTCGGGTATTATATTGTCCAGATACAATAAAAACTCCTCGCCGCCCCAGCGGATCACCAGATCCTGCTCGCGGCATACCTGCGTTAAGCGATCACTGAGTTGTTTTAATACTTCATCGCCAGCAGCGTGGCCATGGTTATCATTAATCTTTTTAAAATAATCGATGTCCAATAGTAAAAAGCCATTGGCGTGTGGAGTAGCATCGCTCTGTCGCCGGCCATACTTAGCCCGGCGTTGCATTTGTTCTTGCAGGGCGCGGCGGTTAAATAAACCGGTGAGGGGATCGCGCAGCGACTGAAACTCAAGTTGTTTATTGGCTTCCCTTAACTTACGGTTCGACTGGCGGACTTTACGATACAGCTGATACAGTAACACTGCAGCGAATATCAGTACTAACGCGAACAAGGCGGTTAGCTGTTGTTGCAGTTTCTGGTTGTCCAGCAGTTGCGCTTTTAAGTTGTTCTCCTGCTCTAAAATGGTGATCAGCTGGCTTTTCGCCTTAGTGTCGTATCTGTTTTGCAGCTCGTTAACGCTTTTTTCGCGTTCACTGGTAAGGATCTCCGCCCGCAACTCCAGTTGTTGCAGTAAGGTTTGCGCCTGCAGTTGATACAAACCGGCTTTTTCGTAAGCTCTGGCCAGCCATTCCAGCATGGGCTCATACTGGGCCTTGGTTTCATTGTTTTTAAAGTAGTCCAGCGCTATTAACATGTTAGCCAGGCCACTGTTATGCTCGCCAGTCATTACGTCGATATAACCCAGATTAAAGGCAATAATCTGGCCGTTATACTCATCGCTTAGCTCGCCAGCCCGGGTTGCGGCTGTCTCTAGTACCTGCTTGGCTGCATTGTAGTTTTCCTGCTGAATATAAATAGAGCCGAGATTATTTTGAAAGGTTAGCTCAACATTGGGGCGGTCATGTTCTTTGGCCGCAGCGAGGCCAAGTTGGTTAATGGTTATCGCAGCACTAAGGTCTTTTTGTTCGGCAACAATAAAACCCAGCATTAAATATAAATCAGGTAAAAAGCGGGTGAATTGATATTTTATCGCGTCAGCTATCAGTTCTTCAGTCAGCACTTTAGCTTCAGGCCATTGTTTTAAATCTGCATACACCTGGGCAATCAGGTAATTTAAAATAGAGCGGCGGCGCAGGGTAAATTGATCGTCAGTGGCGATAACGGCATCCAGCGCACTGGTAAAATGTTGCAGCGCACTTTCATACTGGCCGTCAGCTCTGAACAGCCGGCCAAGCAAATTATGGGCGTAGTACCGCACCCGCGGTAGGCTGGCTTGCTCTAAAAACATTTCAAGCCGGTCAGCTTTTATAACGGCGGCAGATATTTCGCGCTGATAAAACGTAAACTCAATTTCGGTAGCATAGATTTCGCTAAGCACATCAGGATCATTGCTGCGTTGTGCTATCAGTAGTAATTTTTTGAGCAAGGCGTCGGCTTGTGCTTGCTGTTGCTGATACAGTAGCGCGCTGGCCTGGTAAGACAACAACCTTACCTGGCTGGCTATATTGTCGCTGTCTGTCTCGTCTTTATAGTGGCTGTTAAACAGCACGTCCAGGAATTCGTCAGCCGCCTCAACATCATCACGAGCCAGTACCAGATACTTATCTAATTGTTGTTCTAACTCAGGATCAAGCGATGATTGGGCAATGGCAGGGCATAGCGTCAGGCTAAGCACTACCAGCAACAGGCAAGACAAACGGGTCAAGCTAAAACCACACAGGGCTGAGTAGAGAAACATATGCCGGTCCCAAATGACATTAATACCCTGAAGATAGCGTATTTAGCAGCTAATTACAGCTGCTAGTTGGTTTTGCCCTTACAAACAGCGTTAATAATTTCAGCCGCTTAGCACTATTAGCAGCGGATTAACCGCTTGCTAACGGCTTTACTCCTTGTTGCTAATGGCTTTGGCGGCGCCAGTTTATATTTTTGCTGGCAACGGCGGGCCCTTTATGGTGATGTAGTCCACCATATTCTGGCGAATCGCGCCTTGTAAATCATTGCTCAAGGCCTGGTTGGCCGTTGCATAATCACAGCGCAGGCCGGTAATGGCATACACCTGGTTGCGGCCATTCACTTTACTTAAATACAGCGCCATATCGGCAATTTGCAGCGCTCGTTCCCAGTTAAGCTCGGTTTCAGTAATACCGGCAAATGGCAGATGAATAAAGCCGCCACTGGCGCTTACCGTAATGAGTTTGCCATCATATAGCACCGGTTCACTGGCAATCAGCTTCAGGATGCGCAGACAAAAGCCGGTTAGCTGCTCAGCAGCGACGTTGTCAAGATATAATAAGAACTCTTCGCCACCCCAGCGCACTACCAGATCCTGCTCGCGGCAAGCCTTCGTTAAGCGCTCACTCAGTTGTTTCAGAACTTCGTCACCCGCCGCATGGCCGTAGTCATCATTAATTTTTTTAAAAAAATCGATATCCAGCAATAAAAAGCCATTTTCCCGTTCACAGATATCAGTTTGGCGCCGGCTAAAACTGACTCTGCGTTGCATCTGCTCCTGCAGGGCGCGACGATTAAACAGCCCGGTTAACGGGTCACGTAATGACTGATATTCCAGTTGTTTATTCGCTTCTTTTAAGCGGCGATTAGTTTTCCGTACTTTAAACATCAGTTGCAGCAATAAAACGGCGCCAAACAGCATCACAATTACAAACAACAAGGTTATCCGTTGTTGTAGTTGTTTATTGCGCAGTAACTGGTGCGTCAGGTCGTTGTCTTGTTGCAAAATGGTGATTTGCTGCGCTTTGGCTTTATTGTCATAGCGGCTTTGCAGATCACTGATCACTTTGTCACGGTCTGAATTCAGTATTTCTTCCCGTAGCGCCATTTGCTCAGCTAAGGTGTCTGCTCTTTCCTGATGCCTGTCAGCCAGCGCATAGGCCTTGGCCAACCAGCCAAGGGTATCCTCAAGCTGGGTTTTCAGTTTTATTTCCCGGAAATAATTGATTACCTCCAGCATCGCTGCCAGGCCCGAAGCATGATTACCTTCTGCTACATCAATATAACCAAGGTTAAACCGGATCAGATGGGTATCGCTAGGCGTTTGCATATCGGTTGCTTGTTTCAGCGCATCATTTAGTATTGTGCGTGCTTGGCCAAAGTTGCCGGCTTTAATGTAGCCGGCGCCTAAGTTATTTTTAAACACCAGTGCCAATCCAGCATGCCCTTGCCGTTGCGATTCTGCCAGGCCTTGCAGATTCACTTGCTCGGCCAGCACATCATCGTCCTGAAAACTGGCAATATAACCATAAAGCAAATAATACTCTGGCAGCTCTGTGTCTAGCTGGTAGGTTTTGGCATCAGCAATCAGGTGTTCAATCAGTTGCCGGGCTTGTGCGAAGTTTTTTAATTCAGCATGAATGCTGGCTATCATCTGATGTAAAAACATGGTTCTGCGCTGGGTACGCTGGTCCTGTGTTTCAGTGACTGCTTGCAGCGCGTCAACAAAATGTTTAAGTGCCAGTTCGTACTGGCCATCTTCTCTGAATACCCTACCCAGCAGGTTGTGCGCATAATAGCGGCTGCGGGGATTGCTGGCGCTGATGCCTTGCTGGTGCAGCAACTCTGCTTTTAGCACCGCGTCGTTAAATTGCTGGCGCAAGGCCAGTACTTCGATCTCTGTCGCCTGAGCATCGGCTAAAGCATCAGGGTCATTTGTTGCGCTGGCGAGGGAGAGCGCCTGCTGTAGCCAGGTATCGGTTTGTTGCTCATCCGTGGCGTATAAATAATGCACTGTTAAATAGCTATAAAGCCTAACCCGACTGGCAATGGAGTGTTCAGCTGAATCGTGCTCCTGCAGTTGCAACAATAACGCTGCGGCCTGCTCATAATCATCTGCAGCAAGCTGCAGATAATGATCAAGTTGTTGATCCAGCTTATCTTGTAGTGCAAAAAGTGTTGGGCTTAGCAGCAGAGCAAGCAGCATGCTGAGCATGACAATCCGCTGGCTTAGTAACCGGCAGTCATTTGACAGAGACATTATCATTATAGTTATTGCTCAGATCACTTAATTCTGTTGTTCGTTTTAATAAAATATCGTGCAAATTACCAGCGGTATTTATCGTTAAATGTACTCTATCATGTGATTTAGCATGAAATTTTTCAAATGCTTAGCGTTATTGTTGCAACAAAACCGCTATAATCAAGATCCTGAATTTAGGTCGGAAAGGCTATGAGTACCATAGAATACCTGTTTGTTATGTTGCTGCTGGTGGCTACCAGTTCGTTTTTTTCAGTATCTGAAATAGCGCTGGCGGCATCACGAAAAATGCGCTTGCGAATGATGGCCACCCAGGGCGATGTCAGCGCTGAAAAAGTATTAATGCTGCAGGAACATCCTGGCAACTTCTTTACTGTGGTGCAAATTGGCTTAAATGCGGTGGCCATTTTAGGCGGTATTCTCGGTGAGTCGGCTTTTACACCATATTTTTCGTCATTACTGGCTATGTTCACTGACGCCAGCTGGGTGCCGGCAGCGGCCTTTACCTTATCGGTATTCTTTGTAACGTCGCTGTTTATTTTGTTTGCTGACTTAATGCCCAAAAGGCTGGCGATGATTTCTCCGGAAAAAATAGCGGTGAAAATAGTCCGGCCTATGTTGCTGTTAATTGTGCTGTTAAAGCCGCTGGTCTGGCTATTTAATGGCCTGGCCAATTTGTTTTTCAGCTTGTTTAATGTGCCCACCCTACGTAAAGACGATATTACTCCTGACGATATTATGGCGATGATGGATGCCGGCGCCCAGGCGGGTGTGCTGCAACAGCATGAACACCAGCTGCTGGAAAACGTATTTGATATGGAGTCACGCACGGTAACCTCCGCCATGACGGCACGTGAGAGCCTGATTTTCTTTACCAATAACGAGTCGCAAGACAATATTAAAGCGAAAATTGCCGAGCACCCGCATGCTAAGTTTATTGTCTGTGATGAAGTGCTGGACAGGATTGTGGGCTATGTCGATACCCGTGATATTTTAATGCAGGTATTGCACGACCAGCCTATCTCACTGAAAAAAGAGGGCATAGTACGCTCACCACTGATTATCCCTGATACTTTATCGTTGTACGAAGCGCTGGAACACTTTAAATCTACCGGGGTCGATTTTGCCATTATTATGAATGAGTACGCGCTGGTGGTGGGGATTATTACTTTAAAAGATGTGATGAGCATCGTGATGGGCGAGCTGGTCAGCTCGGAAGAAGAACAAATTGTCAAACGTGATGCCAACTCCTGGTTGGTCGAGGGCTTAACGCCCTTGGCTGATGTGATGCGGGTGCTGGATATCGACAGCTTTCCCAATTCAGAAAATTACGAAACCATTGCCGGCTTTATGATGTTTACCCTGCGTAAAATACCCAAGCGCACCGACTTTGTGTTGCACGGTGGCTACAAATTTGAAGTGGTCGATATCGACAGCTACAAAATCGATCAGCTGCTGGTTACCCGCATCGATAACCTGGAGCATTAAGCTGGCAGTGTGCCTGTCAGCTAAGCTCAGGCACCGCTGGCCGGCTCAGTTTTCTTCGCCGGTGCTGCACTGGCATCCGTTGGTTGCTCAGCCAGCTCCAGCATTTTCTGCCGGAAGCTATCCAGCCCGGCCATCACTTTGGCATAGGTTTGGTCAACGCCGGCTTCTACTTCGCCCTCGTAAACTTTTAAGCCTTTCAGAATGCTTTTGGCATCAGCAAAGCCTTTTTCAATACCGCCGCCAATCACTTTTAAAAAGTTATCAAGCTGCTCTTCTTCTGAGCGACCCGGGTTCTGCTCTTTATAGCGGCTGTAAAAGCCGGTAGCAAAGGCGACAATTCGCTCTGCTGTTGCTTCTGGCGAAGTATCAATGCCTGAATCATATATTTTCTGCGCTGCATTTTCGCCAAATATGGGTTCCAGCTCAGCGTTGATGCCGTCCAGCGCCGTTTTATACAGCAAGCTTAGCGAGTCATTATTGCTGCGCAGTGATACTTGCTCGTTGGCTTTTAAAATGGCGATATTCTGCGCCTGACGGGCTTGCTCGGCATTATTGGTAATGCCCTTATTGGCAACAGCGCCATTTTCGTCGTTTTTGACGGTCTGGTTTTGTTGCGCGGCAGACGATGCAGAGCTGCTTTTCGCTACAGTGGCGGGTGTATTGGGTGAAATAGCCATAGTGATGACCTCTTGCTGAGTAATATGTTAGTTAAAATATAGCTTAACGAGAGTATCGGCGGCGTTTGCCGAAACTTTAACGTTTTTTTGCATAAAAAAACGGCGCTCTTTTATCAGGCGCCGTTTTAGATGGTTCTGCTATAACTAGCGTTTAACCGGGATGTTGCTCTGCGCTGACGACCGGCCGTTTAGTGGTGATGGAATCCAGACCATGGCTACCCGGACCTTGTTCGGTGCGCCACAGTTTATAAGAGAAATATAAACCTAACGATGCCAGGGCGGTGTAGAACCACATGCCGGGAGTGTAACCATCAATATTTTCTGGTCCTGCCAGATAAACGTCATTTAAGTAGCCCACCGCTAATGGCACTATGGCCCAGCCAATTTGCTGACAAAAGGTCATCAGGGCGTAGGCACTACCGAGGCGGCGGCTATCAACGATATAAGCAACTGACGGCCACATTACTGCCGGAATAAGTGAAAACACCATGCCCAGCAGCAAAATGACTAATAACAGGGTGAGTGGCACCACAGCGCTGCCAATAAAGGGGATCATAATGCCAACGTCCGGCCCCGCTGGTAAATAGGTTACCATTAAAAACAGCGGTAGCATCACCAGCGAGCCCACCGCCATAAACAGTGCCCGCTTGCCGACTCTGTCTACCCACAGGCCAAATAAAGGCGTGGCAATTATAGCTGCTACTGGCAATAAGCTGCTTAAAATACCTGCGGCTTCGCGGTCCAGGCCATGTGCTTGTTGAAAGTAATCTATCGCAAAACTGCGAAACGGAAACACCGTGGCATAGAACACCACACATAACGCCACTATGTACCAGTATGAGGCGCTAAACGCATACATACTTTTAAATTCCAGTTTGTCGGTGCTATCGGCTACGCCGAGATCGTAACGACCTTCGGCCCGTCGCTCTAAAATCCAGTATAAGATAGCTGCCGTCACTGAAATGCCGGCAACAGCGGTGGCCAGCCATAACGGGTCCTGCCAGTTCACATATAGCGGGCTGGCAAAGCCGGTAGACCAGTCAGCAGAAGCCGATCCGAGCCGCGAGATAGATAAGTTAATGCCAAAGGCAAAGCTTAGCTCTTTGCCTTTAAACCATTTGGCCAGCACTGTGGTAGCTGCCACGATCAGGGGTTCTGCACCCAGGCCCAGCATAAAGCGGCCGGCGAACATGGTTTCAAAGTTGGGGCTGAAGGCCGTGACTGCTGCGGCAACCAGGCATATTAACGCAAACAGGGTAATGGCTTTTTTGGTGCCCCAGCGGTCAATAATATAACCACCGAGCAGCAGCACACATAAGGCGGCAATATTGTAGGCGGTCGATAACCAGCCAATTTGCTGATAGCTGAAGTTACGCTGCTCCCGCAGTAAATCAACAATGGGCCACAGCGAGTCGTAAATATAATAGTTACCAAACATCGCCAGGCTGACAAACAATAATACCATCCATCGATAAAACGATGAGGGTTGCGGTAGCGCCGACAACGGGGTTGATATAGTGGAAGTACTCATGCAGGTTGCGTCTCGTTATTAGTCAGTGCTCTGGCACTGTAGAATTATGACGCTGACCACTCTAACCGAGGGGCAGGAGCTTAGCAATAACTTAACAAAAAGCCTGAGGTTTTTAAGCTAAGGGTGTTTGCCATAACTGACCACTTTGCCACTGGCGCCTCAGCACTATGGCCAAACTTATACTGCGCAGCGCCATAAATATCGCCAGCGCGGCCCACAGCGCATGGTTTTGCCAGCTTTGCAGCAGGTAAAAACTGCCGGCAAAGCCCAGCAGGGCGATAACCATGCTATTGCGCAGCGTCTTACCCTGAGTTGCGCCAATAAATACCCCGTCCAGCAAATAGGCCCAGCAGGCCAGTAGCGGCAGTATGATCATCCAGCCCAGATACAGCGCAGCATGCTGCTGCACCTCAGGTATGGAAGTCAGTATGCCAACAAACATATCGCCAAACAGGCCGTAGCTTGTGCTGAAAACGGCTGCCAGTATCAGGCACCACAGCGCCAGCAGGCCCAGGGTATTACCCAGCAGCCGGCTGTCGCCGGCGCCAATGGCTTTGCCCACCAGGCTTTCGGCGGCGTAAGCCAGGCCATCCAACGCATAGGATACCAGCATGAGAAAGCTGAGCAGCACCGCATTGGCGGCCAGCGTATTATCGCCATAAGCGGCACCCTGAAAGGCAATAAACACAAACACGCTTTGTAAGCACAAACTGCGCAGAAAAATATCGCGGTTCAGCGCAAATAAGCGCGTTAAGCCGGCCAGTTTTGCCAGCTCTCTGCGCATGCTTAGCCGTAAATCCCTTGCGGGCAGACGGTGCAGCAATAAATAGCCGCCCAGCAGCAAGCCCGCGTAATCGGCTACCACTGAGGCTGCAGCGATACCCGCTACCTGCCAGCCAAAGCCCAGTACAAACAGCAAGTCGAGCATAATATTAATCAGGTTGGTGAAAATCAGCATCCACATCGGGTAGCGGGCATTTTGCCGGCCTAAAAACCAGCCCATCAGCACCAGATTAACTAAAGTTGCCGGAGCACTCCAGATCCGTATGCCAAAATACAACTGGGCCTGCTGGTTTACCTCGCTGCTGGCGTTACTCACGCTAAAAGCCAGCTGGGCCAGAGGCCACTGCAGCAGTAACAGCAGGGCGGCCAGTAGCAGGGCGACGAGCAGGCTCTGGCTTAAACAGCGCAGCTGGCCGGCGTGGTCACTGGCGCCATATGCCTGGGCTGTCAGGCCGGTGGTACTCATGCGCAAAAAGCCCAGCAGAAAAAACAGCAAACTGATTAAACTTGAGCCAAGCGCCACACCGCCCAGATACCAGGCATGCGCTAAATGGCCACTGACTGCGGTATCAACCAGTGCCAGCAATGGCACTGATAAATTCGACAGCACCATCGGCAGGGCAATGGCCGCCACTTTTTTTTGCAGCGGCGCATTTAAAAATAATGACAGCAAGCCAGGTACCTGTTTGGCTGGGAGTTGAGGCAATGATACACGGCTTATGGCTTGATGCCAGAGGATAAAGTACTGACCTGGCAACTCGTAACCTTAAGGTAAAGTCAGTACAATGCGGCTTTCTGTTGGCGGATATCGCATTGTGATTGAGTATAAATCGGCCGCGTTTTATCGCAGTTGTTTTGCGCTGTGTCTGGCGGCGGTGGTAGTGTTTGCCAATTTGCATTTGCTGCAGCCACTATTGCCGCAGTTAAGCCGCGAATTTCAGCTAAGTCCGTTGCAGGCCAGCCTGAGTTATACCATTGCTACGGCGGGGCTGGGCTTGTCCTTACTGGTGTATGCATCGTTATCGGACGCCTGGGGCCGCAAGCCCTTATTGTTGTTGACCCTGCTTGGTATGACAATAAGTACCCTGGCGCTGACTCAGGTAGAAAGCTTTGGTGCTTTACTGTGCTGGCGCGCCATTCAGGGCATTTGCCTCGGTGGCCTGCCAGCGATTGCCATTGCCTGGATGGGCGAGGAGTATTCAACACCGGCGCTGGTAACGGCCGTGGGCTATTACATCAGCGCCAATTCGTTGGGTGGTATTGGCGGCCGCTTACTGGCCGGCGGTCTGGCCGATGTTGGCCACTGGCAGTGGGTATTCTGGCCCATGACGGCGCTTAGTGCGCTAAGCTGCTATTTTATATGGCGTTATTTGCCTGCTTCAAACCGCTTTACCCCACAGCGTTTTCAGTTGTGGCAGGCCTTGCAAGATCATGCTTTTCATTTGCGCCAACCACTACTGTTGCTGACCTACCTGATTGGCGGTCTGAATTTTCTGGTATTTTTAAATCAATATACTTTTATCAGTTTTGTGCTGGCGGCACCGCCTTATCTGCTTAGCAGCAGTATGTTGGGTTTACTGTTTATTACCTATTTTACCGGCACTATTGGCTCTGCATTATCCGCTAAAATTGGCCAGCGCTACTCTGCGCCGCTGGCGATGATGCTGGGTATAGTGCTGATGATGCTGGGCACGCTGGTCACCTTGCAAACGCAGCTGGTATTTATTGTCATTGGCTTTTTTATCAGTGCCTTTGGCTTTTTTCTGTGTCATTCGCTGGCCAGCAGTTGGGTAAACCAGCATGCCAAGCGGGCTAAGGCCAGTGCCAGCGCGCTGTATCTGGTGTTTTATTATGTGGGTGCCAGTATTGGTGGTTTTTACCTGCAACCGTTCTGGCACTGGCTGGGCTGGCCCGGCGTAGTGTTGGCGTCGCTGCTGATGTACAGCCTGACCCTGGCGCTGGCGTTGTGGTTATGGCGGCGCAGTAAATGTCGGTTTTAAAAAATAAGCTGCGGCATTTAAACCTTTCTGATCATCCTGTCGACTAACCTGACAATATTTAGCCAATATGGCCGGTAAATCTAACAAAGGGCAGTTATGGCAATAGAGCTGGCGCAGGTAATTGCCGCCGCCAAACTTGGTGATAAACAGGCGTTTTACCAGCTGTACCAGCAGTTTGTGGGCAGAGTGTATGCTATTTGCTGGCGCTTGCTGGCACATAAACAGCAAGCGGAAGATGCCAGCCAGGAGGTGTTTGTTAAAGTGTGGCAGCAACTGCCAGCTTTTCGTGGTGACAGCAGTTTTGCCACCTGGCTGCACAGTATTGCCACCCGCACAGCTATTGATGCATGGCGTCAGAGCAAACATTTACGCCTGACTGACAGCAGCGACCAGCTTGCTGAGAGCGCTCAGCCAGAGCTGGCAGCCGCAACGGTTGCCTGCAGTGGCGAGCAGGCACAACTGGAGCAGGCCATCTTGCGCTTACCGGCGCAGGCCAGAGCGGTATTTGTGCTGTTTGCCATTGAGGGCTATCAGCATCAGGAAATTGCCGGCTTGCTGGGCATAGCCGAAGGCAGTTCTAAAGCGCAGTACCACCGGGCCAGGCAATTATTACGGGAGTGGTTAGCCGATGAATGAGCAGCAACTTGAGCAAGCCTTGCACCAGCTGGACAACGAGATTTCGCCACAGCGTGACTTATGGCCTGGCATAGCGGCCAGGCTGCAAAACCATGTGACAGCGTGCCCTGAACAGGCGCCAGCCACACAGCGCGCCAAATCAAAATGGCAAAGCCCGGCCAGTGCTGCGGCAATAGTGTTGGTGGCGCTGCTGGGCTGGCAGTTTGCGACGTTAGCGCCGCCAGCTCAACACACTGCGGCTATGCCATCGGCCGAGCTGCAGTTACTACAAGTTTTTGAGCAGCAAAAAGCCCGCCAGCTGGCGCAAATAGTGGCGATAGCCGACGGCTTTGATAACTGGCAACAACAATTGATTATCTGGGATCAGGCCATCGCTCAGGTGCGTCAGGCCCTGCAACTTTATCCGGATGAACCGCGGCTGTTAGCGCAGCTGCAACAGTTATACCAACAGCAACTGGCGTATATCGAACGCGCCACCTTGCAACAACCGTTAGTAATAAGTTAGCTATTGAAGGAGAGTCAGATGCAAAAAATCACCCAATACTGGTTAAGTGGGCTTTGCAGTATACTGCTGCTCGGTGCCAGTCAGTTGGCCCTGGCCGATGCGCGCGAAGTGGTGAACGAAAGCCATAACGTCAGTGCCAATGAGAAGATTTATATTGAAGTGATGAGTGGTGAGATCACCATTAAAGCCGTGCCGGGCAATAAGTTCAGCGTTAGCGGTAAGCTCGATGGCAAAGCCACTGGCTATTTGCTGGAGGTGAAAGAGGGTTTTAGCCGCTTTGAAATGACCATGCCGCGCCAGGTAAATTATGGCCGCAACGACCAAAAATTTCTGGCTGAGCTGAGCTTTGAAGTGCCGGTTGGTAGTCATGTCGAATTTAAAGGCGTTAACGGCAACGTTAAGGTGTCCGGTATTCAGGGTAGCAGCCAGATAAGTTCGGTCAATGGTGAAATTAACGCCGGTGATTTAGCTAATATTGTTAAACTGACTACCGTTAACGGCGCAATAAAAGTCAGGGCAGCCAGTGGTAATGTTGAGCTGAACTCAGTAAATGGCAAAATTGACGATGAAGGGTCCAGTGGCCGGCTGCGCTACGAAGTGGTCAATGGCAAAATTAAAGGACGCAGCAGCGCGGAAGAAGTTAGCATCAGCACGGTTAATGGTGACGCTGAGCTGGATCTGACGGGTACCAGGCAATTAAAGCTCAGCACAGTAAATGGTGAAATTGCTGCCAAACTGCGCGGTGTCAGCAGTCCAAGGATCAGCGGCAGCAGTGTCAGTGGCGATATTGAGTTAACGCTTGATAGCAAGCTGTCGGCCCGTGTTGATTTAAAAGCCTCGGCTGGTGGCAAGATCAGCAATAAGCTGAGTAAGGATCAGGCGGTAAAAGCTAAATATGGCCCGGCCCGCAGCCTGCAATTTACCCTGGGCAGTGGTGATGGCAGTGTCGATATCAGCACCGTCAGCGGTGATATTAAGCTGGAAAAGCTATAATTGTTAAGTTGATGACAAGTCAGTCATTTCAGTGCAAGGCCGCGAATGCGGCCTTGGTTTTGCTGTTATCCCCATTTCTTAAGCAAACAGTGTCGGATGCTGATTAAGGAAAATACTGCGGATAATTAGTGCGGTTAAACGGTTTCAGATTGTACTGAGGCTGCAAGAAGGTGACTAAATCTACCAATTCATTAACGGTCATCAAATCATTATAATTGCGCATTAGCGATTGACCTTCTTCATCAGTGTACCCTTCACGCTTAAAGCCCGGTGCAATCTTATGGGAGGGGTTAATGACTGAGGTAACAAGCTCACCGTAAGTTTTGATCTTACTGACATCGCCGCCTAACGGCACCTTCTTCGGCAGCTGTTGCGCAATATCATTGTCTGCTACGCCCTGCAGAGTGTGGCAGGCAAGGCATTGATAAGAAATAAATACTGCTTTACCTGCTTCAGCATTACCTTCGGGCAAGCTGAAGCCTCTCGCCGAT
Source organism: Arsukibacterium ikkense (assembly GCF_000987775.1). GTDB lineage: Bacteria > Pseudomonadota > Gammaproteobacteria > Enterobacterales > Alteromonadaceae > Alishewanella > Alishewanella ikkense. Next base: position 149,727 of record NZ_LAHO01000010.1, on the reverse strand, counting down.
TCAGGCCCTTCTGTGCAGGCGACAAGCAGCAGGGTCAGAGGTATTAACATCAACCGGATTGTTTTCATCGTGTTCTCCATGCAAGGTGGTGAGTATCCATTTACTACTGGTTAGTTAATAACCAGCCTAGTCTATCCTGATGAAAGTTGCTTGATAGGGATCAATCTTTGTGGGTTTACTGCGCACATAACATGGGGTTATTGGCGCGTCTGTCAGGTTTGCATCGAAAGTTAAAAAATCAGCTTTTAGCGTGGAATTGTAATATTACTGCCATTAATACCTGCCACACTGGCGTTGTTACACCTTCCTTCCTGGATATTTTTCACTGAAATAGTGATGGGTCACTCAGCTAGTGATGGGAGCTTCGGCTCCCAATTTTTTTCAGGCTTTTCCAGGGCGCGCTTTAGCTACTTACTGCCAGTGACTAACCGGGTAGGGTAGCTTTGGTAAATCAGTTGCACAGTGTCACTGATAGCCTGCTGGGGGTTGGCCATTGCTTTACTGGTCAGGCGCCCTTCCAGCAACCCTTGCCACACCACCCGCTTGGCGCTGGCATCAACCACATCAATAGTTACAGTGCCGACTTTATAATCTTTTTTTTCCAGCTGATTGCCGAATAATGGCACGCCAAACATAAAACTGCTGTTTCTGCCGTAGTGACCAAAACCGGCATTAACCGAAAACGGCGAGCTGCGCACGTCGGTGCGGGTTTCAACATTGCTCATATAATTAACCAGCAGGTTGGGGTTTTGTTCGCTGTACTGATAACCGAGCGCGGCCATCTCAGCGCGGATTGCTGTTCTAAAGTGCTGGTCCAGTAAGGTGGTGTAGGCTTTAACATCTGCGTCATCCGCTGCGACTTCGCCAGTCAGTGGTTCAGTGGCAGCTCGCTGCGCTGCAGGCTCGGCCTGGTAAAAACCGTAAGTTTGATACTGCTGAAAATTAACGTTGCGGTCAAAATCTACTGTTGCCTGGCGCGGGCTGGAGCAGGCGCTAAGCGCCAGCAGTACCGTCAGCGCTGTGCCGCATACGCGAACTAAAGTATTGTTAATATTAGCCATAAATACCTCTGAAAGCCCTAATCAATTGCTTAAGTGTATAGTAACTAAGACCCAACGCTAAACAATAAGTTTAGTTAAGTTGTAATGCTAGTTGGCGATTAAACCGTATTGCTGGTCCAGTACGGCGATAATTTCAGCTTTTGGGTCGGCCGACAGCACAATTTTGCGACCAATGACTTTCTCGGCGATAGCCAGATAGGTACGCGAAATATACAGCATCACTTCGGTGGGTAGGGCGTTATTACAGGCCAATGCCGCGCGCTCTGCCATCCGGTCTTTATTCAGCAGAATATCCGGATCGGGAAAGTGGTTTAGCAGCCACTGCCGGAAACCCTCTTTTGATTGCTCGACAATGTTACCTTCTCGCCAGCTGGCGCCGTCCCAGATGCGCGAGCTGTCGGGGGTGCCCACTTCATCCATATAGATGAGTTTGCTGTTACCTGCAGCATCTTTGACATAGCCAAATTCAAATTTGGTATCAACAAACATCTGGTCCAGTTTGGCCAGTGCATCACTAATAACGCCAAAGCCTTGCTTTAACAGCGTTTCGTACAGGTCAATGTCAGCGGTTTGCTCAAAACCAAAGGCTGCACTGTGCCGTTCAATATCGGTGCGTGAAATATTGACATCATCTGCTTCTGGTACCCCGGCCAAACCGGTCAGAATGCCCTTGGTTGATGGCGTAATTAAAATCTCGGGCAGTTTTTGGTCTTTCTGCAAACCTTCGGGAAGGGTAATGCCACAAAATTCGCGTTCGCCCTTGCTGTAAGCCCGCCACATCGAGCCGGTAATATACTGGCGGGCAATGGCTTCAATTTTCAATGGCCGGGCTTTTTGGACTATCCATACCAGCGGGTGCGGTATATCCAGAATATGGCTGTCGGCCAGGTTATGCGCTTTAAACAACGAGAACCAGTGGTTTGATATCGCATTTAACGCTGCACCTTTACCGGGCACCCCATTTAAGCCATGTTCGCCATGCCAGATACAGTCGAAAGCAGAGATACGATCGCTGATAACCATAATAGCCAGCGGGGTATCGGCGGCTACCGGGTAGTTTTTCTGCCGGATAAGCCGGGCACTATCGGCAGCGGTTAACCAGTAAACGCTACGCACTTTGCCGGAGTGCACCGGTAAATCTGTACGAATTGGCAGATCGTCGTTCACCGCCAGAACCTGGGTTGCAAGAGTCATGGTTACTTCTTCTGAGGCTGGGAAAAGGCGCGCAGATTGTAGCAGATACTTTGGCGTAACTGAATCGGTCTGCGCGCTTGTTTACCAAGCCATTTGGCCACTTAAAAGCGATAGTTTGCCTGCACAGCCAGCAACTGCCCTTTATTACTGTACTGGCCCTGATAGCCACTGTGATATAGCGGCTGATCCTGTACATTATACTCGCGCTCGTTTACCGAGACATCGCCGCTAAACATATAGCCATAAGCCAGATCCAGGCTGAGTTTGTCGTTTACCTGCCAGTTGGCGCCGACAGTAAGCCATACCCTGTCATCGGTCGGGATCCGGGCAGATTTGTGATGTTGACTAATGGGGTTTTGGTCAAATGCCACCCCGGTTTTTAGCGTCAAATCTGGGCGATACGCATAGGTTGCTCCGACTGCGAGCGACCAGCTATTGCGCCAATACTGCGGAATATAGCCAATGTAGCCGCCACTGTTCAGGTTAGCACTTTGCTGGGTACTGAGCGAAATGCTGGGGTTGGCATCAGTACTAATAATATCGATGCTTTGAAATTTGCTCCACTGTGTCCAGGCTGCACTAAATTGTACCGACCAGGCCGCCGTTAACTGCTGATCCAGACTAAAGGCCGCGCTGGCTGGAGTGGTAAGCGCCAGTTGGCTGGCTTCAACCAGCGAGTTGTTCGCCGCCAGTTTGCCGGTGTTTAAATCAATAGCCGGTAGGTTGGGGGCGACAACCAAATAATTCGGATTACCCGCGACACTGGCCCCGGTGATTGGCGTATTACTGATAACCGAGTTGCCTTTTAAGGTGTAACGGACGGCTGAGTGCCAGGTAAGTGCCAGCCGGGTGCCTGGCAGTGGCTCACCATGGATACCCAGAGTGTAACCAAAGGCAATATCACTACCTGCCACCTCGAAGTGGCTGTTGCAGTAAGCACCGTTATATATCGCTGCGCCAAATATGGCATTGGTGCTTGCTGCACCAAGTTCACATAAGCCGCTGTGATCTTTATACTTTGATAAGGTACCTTCAGCATGATTAATCGAAATGCCGGCACCAACAGACCATCGCTCATTCAGCTGATAGCCAATAGCCGGTTGCAGGCTTAGTACCTGCACTGCCGTTTCATCAGCGAAGTAGCGACCGACAAAATCGTCCTGGTAATCAGACGATAAACCAAAGGGTACATAGAAACCGATGCCCCAACTTAGTTGCTCAGACAGCTGATTGGCGTAAAACACAAAAGGCACCAGCTCATTTAAACTATTTGCCCCTTCGGTTCGTCCAACTACCGACTGACCATTGGCACTTTGCGCGCTGGCATGGCGATAATTGGTTTTGGCGCTGATGAGGTTTAACCCGCCAACGACTTGGGCGCCATCAAGGGCGGTCAGTGCGGCAGGATTAGAATAGACCAGAGTGGCATCGGTAATTTGAGCGCCCCGGCCAGCATAAGCATTGCCCATGCTACTGACTGATTGTTCAAACAATTTGTAACCTTCGGCAGAAACACCGGCACTGCTGATAGCCAGCACTATAGCCAGGCTCAGGCGGTTTTTTGGTAACGTCATGCGCTTACTCCGTTGTTAACGTTAGCGCATTATAAAGAGGTCTGACCTTAGAGTATATGCACTACTTGTCGCTCAATGGCCCATTTGCTGCAATAAGCGTTGGTTTTTCGCTAATTTTTAGCGTATCTCGCCACCTGCTGAGAACGGGTAATATTTAATTACATATTAGTAGAATTTAACTGATTGAAATTAAATAATAAAAATATAAAATTCAGCATGGCATAGCCTCTGCATTAGTCGCCACCAGTAGTATTATTAAATTTGCAATGCCGTTGGCCTGTGGACTGGCGGCAACGATATAAAAGGATGATATAAAATGAAAAAATTAGCTTTGGTTGTGGCGATGGTGGGGGTGGCAATATTTTTGACGGGCTGCAATCAGGCCAAAAGCAGCACCAATACCGATACGGCAGAAGTAATAGCGATCCCGGTGGAAGCCGCCTTGGCGCGCCATGGTGAAATAAGCAGCAGCTACCATACCAATACCACCCTGGCTGCCCGTGCCGAAACCGATGTCATTAGCAAAAGCAGCGGCATAGTGCAGCAAGTGCTGGTGGAAGAGGGCGACTATGTGCTGGCCGGCCAGTTGCTGGCGGTGCTGGAAAACGAGCGGCAGCGTTTTATGCTGGCCAAAGAGCAGGCGGAATTAAGCCGGTTGGACAGCGAGCTGCAACGTATGGCTGAAATGTACCAACGCAAGTTAATCAGTGCCGATGTCTATGAAAAACTTCGCTGGCAGCATGATGCAGTAAAAGCCTCAGTGGATTTAGCAGAGTTAAGTGTTCGCGAAACGGAAATTCGTGCACCCATTGCCGGGATAGTAGCCCGTCGCTACGTGAAAACCGGTCAGCTGATCAGCCAGATGGCGCCGCAATCCTTATATCACCTGGTGGCGAATGCCGAGCTGGAAGCAGTAGTGCATATCCCTGAGCAACAACTGGCCCAGGCCAAAGCGGGCCAGGCCGCCATTTTACGTTTTGCCGGTATGTTGCCGGTTCAAGCCAATGTCAGCCGTATCTCACCGGTGGTGGATGCCCAGTCTGGCACCGTGCGCACCACCTTAATCATTGATAACAGTAAAGGTGAGTTACGCCCTGGTATGTTTGCCCAGGTTGAACTGAAATTTGATGTAAAACCCGAGGCATTACTGCTGCCAAAGCGGGCCATTGTCACCATTGATAACCAGCATAGTGTGTTTGTTGTAGACACCGAAGGCAAGGTAAGCCGCAAGCCGGTGCATTTGGGCTACAGCTCTGATACGACTGTCGAGATTATGGAAGGTGTGGCTGAGGGCGAGCAGGTGGTAATTGCCGGTCAGGGCGCATTGAAAGAACAAAGCCTGGTAAAAGTGGTCAGCACCCGCGAATTTTAAGCCATAATGCCCGGTTTGGCCGGGCCAGTTATCACAGTAACGAATAAATAATAATAAAATGCTGAAAAGGAACGATTATGAAACTGGTTGATGTCGCGGTCGCGCGCCCGGTCACAATATGGATGTTTACCTTCGGGATCCTGTTGTTTGGTTTAGTGTCTGCCGGGCGACTGGCTGTTAATTTACTGCCTGATTTATCTTACCCCAGCTTAACCATTCGCACAGAATACCTTGGCGCCGCGCCGGTTGAGGTGGAGCAGCTGGTCAGCAAACCTATCGAAGAGGCGCTTGGCATCGTTAAAGGTGTACACAAGGTACAATCGGTGTCTCGCTCTGGCCGCTCTGATGTGGTGCTGGAATTTGACTGGGGTACCGATATGGATCTGGCTATGCTGGAAGTGCGGGAAAAACTCGACGTACTGATGCTGCCGCTTGATATTGAAAAACCCTTGTTACTGCGTTTTAACCCCAATTTAGATCCTGTGGTTCGCCTGGCACTAAGCCGCGAGGGCGGTATGCGCAACGAGCGTGATCTGGTGTCATTGCGTACCTATGCCGAGGAAGATTTACGTCGCAAACTGGAGGCCATGCCCGGTATCGCCGCTGTGCGGCCCGACGGTGGCTTAAACCAGGAAATTCAGGTGCTGGTTGACCCAAACAAGCTAAGCCAGCTGCAACTGGATATTGGTTTAATCAGCAGCCGGCTGGCGCAGGAGAATATTAATTTAGCCGGTGGCCGGCTGGAAACGCCAGGCTACGATTTTCTGGTGCGCACCATTAACCAGTTCGCCGATTTAGCCGCTATTGAAAACCTGTACCTGGCAACAGTGGGTAACTCACATATTCGTTTAAAAGATGTGGCAACTGTGGTTGATGCCTTTGCTGATCGCAAAAGTGTCACTTACGTTAATGGTAGCGAAGCGATCGAGGTCGCCATTTATAAAGAGGGCGATGCCAATACGGTTAAAGTCGCGGAAGATTTACTGGCGCAGCTGCCTGCCCTGCGCAAAGGGTTGCCGCAGGATTACAGCCTGACGCTGGTGTATGACCAGTCGGCGTTTATTAAGCAAGCTATTAATGAAGTAAAATCAGCCGGTATTATCGGCGGTTTACTGGCGATGCTGGTGCTGTACTTATTCCTGCGTAATGTCTGGGCGACCGTAATTATTTCGGTATCTATTCCGGTATCGATTATTGCCACTTTTAATCTGATGTACGGTCAGGGTATTACTTTAAATATGATGAGCCTGGGCGGTATTGCGCTGGCGGTAGGCCTGCTGGTTGATAACGCTATCGTCGTGCTGGAAAATATTGCCCGCCACAAAGAGCAGGGTAAGTCTGCTGCTGAAGCGGCCAGAACCGGTACTGGTGAAGTGGCCATGGCCATTACCGCGTCAACCCTGACCACGGTAGCGGTATTTTTCCCGCTGGTATTTGTCGAAGGCATTGCCGGCCAGCTGTTTAAAGATCAGGCGCTTACCGTTACCTTTGCCCTGTTGGTATCGCTGGTGGTGGCGCTGACGCTTATTCCTACCATGGCAGCCCGCCAGCGTCGGCAGAACATGGTTGCTGATGCTGAACCTGCAATAGCCCGGGTAAAAGGCAGCCGCTGGTACCACATGCTGGGCCGCGGCATAGTGTGGGTCCCTAAAATGATTGGCAAAGGCCTGTATTTTATGTTGCTGGGCCTGGTAAGCCTGTTTACTTTGCTGTGGCGTGCCATCAGCCGGGTATTAGGGTTGCTGTTTAAACCGTTATTGTATGTGGTAAAAGCCAGTCTGGATGGGTTGACCCGTGCTTACCGGCGTTTTCTCAGTGCTGCGCTGCAAGCCAAAACACTGACTATCGGCACCACCTTATTGCTGGCGGGCTTATGTTACAGCTTATTACCACGCTTGGGCGCCGACGTGATCCCCGAGCTGAGCCAGGGGGAGTTTTACGTCGAAATTCAGCTGCCAATAGGCAGTGCCATAGAACAAACCGATGCGGCAATAAAACAGCTGGCGGCTGTTGCGATGCCGCTGGCTAATGTGGCCCGCAGTTATGGCCAGGTTGGCACTGGCGCTCAGATGACTGTCGATCCGGCCATTGGCGGCAGCCACTGGGGCCGGCTGAATATAGTGATGCAGCCTGGCAGCGATCAGCAGGCCGAGCAGCAGGTGATGGATGTGCTGCGCCAGCATATTGCCGGTATGGCCGGGGTAAAAGCCCATTTCGACCGGCCAGAACTGTTTAGTTTTGCTACGCCGCTGGAAATAGAACTGACCGGTTATGAGCTGCCAGACTTAAAACTGGCGGCAGATCAACTGGTGGCCAGCCTGGCGGCAGAACCGCGCTTTACCGATGTAAAAACCAGCTTACGGCCCGGCCAGCCGGAAATAACCCTGTATTTTGACCATGCCCGCCTGGCGCAACTGGGCATGACTGCCCAGCAGGTTGCCAAGCGGGTGGCAGTGTATGTGGGTGGTGAAGTGGCCGGTCAGTATTCGGTTAACGACCGGAAAATTGATATCCGGGTGCGGCTGGCCGAACAGTTCCGGCAAAGTGAGCAGCAACTGGCTGCATTAATTATTAACCCCGGCAGTGCCCAGCCGCTGCCACTTTCCGCGGTGGCCGATATCCGGCGCGAACTGGGCCCCAGTGAAATTACCCGGGTGGCGCAGCAACGGGTGGCGATTGTCAGCGCTAACCTGGCCTTTGGTGACTTAGAACAGGCCACTAACAGTGCCAGGGCTATTGTCGCCGCGCAGAATCTGCCGTTTGGGGTCAGTGCGGTGGTCGCCGGGCAAAGTGAAGAAATGCAGCGGGCTTTCAGTTCGCTCACCATGGCACTGTTACTGGCGGTATTTCTGGTGTACTTAGTGATGGCGTCGCAGTTCGAAAACCTGCTGCAACCGCTGTTAATTCTGTTTACCGTGCCGCTGGCTGGCGCCGGCGCAGTACTGGGGCTATGGCTAACCGATACCCGGTTATCAGTTATCGTATTTATTGGCCTTATTATGCTGGCCGGTATAGTGGTCAATAACGCCATTGTGCTGATAGACCGGATCAACCAGCTGCGCCAAAGTGGTGTTGCGTTAACCGATGCCATTATTGAAGGTGGCGCCAGCCGTTTGCGGCCGGTGCTGATGACCACCCTGACCACGGTGCTGGGGTTGTTACCGATGGCACTGGGCGGCGGCGATGGCAGCGAGATCCGTGCGCCAATGGCAGTGACAGTGATTTTCGGTTTGCTGTTATCTACCCTGTTAACCCTGGTGTTTATTCCGGTGTTATATGGCCTGGTAAGCCGCCAGCAAGCCACTGTGGCTACTGCGGTTAATCCTGAACCGCAGGAGGCCGTATGACTGAGCAGCCCTTAGCCATTACCCGTCTGGCACTAAGCCGGCCGGTTACTGTTACCATGTTATTTATTTCACTGCTGTTATTCGGTGGCCTGGCCAGCCGCCTATTGCCGCTGGAAATGTTCCCCGGTATTGATATTCCACAGCTGTACGTCAATGTGCCTTATAACAATGCCAGCCCGGCTGAGGTAGAGCGGCTGATCACCCGGCCGCTGGAAGAAGCGTTGGCTACCGTTAGCGGCATTAAACAAATGCGCAGTTTCTCCAATGAAAACAGCGGTGAAGTGTCGCTGGAATTTAACTGGAGCGAAAATATCAGCAGTAAAAGCCTGGAAGTGCGCGAACGGATAGACACGGTGCGTCACCTGCTGCCGGCCGATGTTGAGCGGGTACTGGTATTTCAGTTTAATACCGATGATATGCCAATATTTCAGCTGCGGATATCATCGGAGCGTGACCTGGCCATGGCGTACGATTTACTGGAGCAACAAATCAAGCGGCCGCTGGAGCGGGTGCAGGGTGTGTCTAAAGTGGAGCTGTACGGCGTGGAAAAACGCCAGGTGATTATCCGGCTCGATCCTGACAAGTTAAAGGCGTTAAATGTCGACGCCAATGCCCTACTGGCGCAGCTTAGAGGCAGTAATTTTGCCCTGACAGCCGGTGAGCTGCGCAACAGTGAGCAAAGTATTTTAGTTAAGCCGCTGGGTGAGTATCGTCAGCTGGCGGAAATTGAGCGCTTGCCGGTACGGCCGGGTTTAATGCTGCGTGATGTGGCGAGTATTGGGCTGGAGTTACCTAAACGCACTGACGGCCGCCATTTAGACCAGACGTACGCCGTGGGCATGAATGTGTTTAAAGAATCAGGCGCTAACCTGGTTGATGTGGCAAAAGCGGCAATGGCGGTAGTGGCTGCGGCGGACACTAACCCGGCGTTTAATGGTATTAGCCTGTATGTGATGGACGATGTGGCCGATGGCGTGACCAAGTCGCTGAAAGACTTACTGGCAGCTGGCGCTATTGGTGCGCTGTTGTCTTTTATCGTGCTGTATTTATTTTTGCGCCATCTTACCACTACCCTGGTTGTGGTGCTGTCGGTACCCAGCGCTATTATTATTGCCCTGGGTGCCATGTACTTTATGGGCTATAGCCTGAATATTTTAAGCATGATGGGCTTAATGCTGGCCATTGGTATGCTGGTAGATAACGCCGTGGTGGTCACCGAAAGTATCTTTCGGGAGCGGGCAGCCGGTGGTGATGTTAAAGCCGCTACTGAGCGCGGCGTGCGGCGGGTTAGTTTAGCGGTGCTGGCCGGTACCGCGACTACCGCCATTGTATTCTTACCCAATATTATTGGCCAGAAGATGCAACTGACCATCTTTTTAGAGCATGTGGCCATTGCCATCTGCTTATGTCTGGCCATTTCGTTGCTGATGGCGTTAAGTTTAATTCCGCTGTTAAGTACTAAATTAAAGGTCGCACCTGTTACCCATAGTAAAGGCAGTAAGCTTGATCGCCTGTATAAACGTTGTCTGCAAGCGATAATGAACTGGCCAAAACTATCAGCGCTGGGGGCCTTGTTGGTACTGGTTAGTATCTTCGTGCCCATGGGCTTGATGGGATCGGCCAATGAAGACAATGGTGATAACGCCCGGCTGTTTGTCAATTACCATATTCAGGGTAATTACAGCCTGGAAGAAGTGCGCGCTGAAGTAAGCAAGATGGAGGCTTACCTGTACAGCCGGCAGGACGAGCTGTATATCGACTCAGTGTACAGTTATTACACCCCCGGCTATGCCATGTCGACTATTTTGCTGCGCGATGACCAACCGTTAGCGCTGGAACAGCTGAAAGACAAAATTCGCAGTGACTGGCCGGCCTTAGTGCGGGCAAGGCCTGCCTTTGGCTGGGGCAGTGGTGGTGGCATGCAGTTGCATTTACTGGGCAACTCGACCGAAGTGCTGATGGAACTGTCGGAAATGCTGCAACCGATGTTGCAGGCACTGCCAAGCCTGGAAGATGTGACTTCCGACCTGGCCCGCGGCCAGCAGGAAGTGCAAATTTTACTGAACCATCAGCAACTGGAGCGCTACGGCATCAGTGCAGAGCAGGTTGCGCAACGTGTGGCGCTGGCGCTGCGTGGTGTCAACTTACGTACCTTCCGCAGCCCCGAGCAGGGTGAGTTATTATTGCGTTTAATCTATGATGAAAAAATCAGCCAGTCGCTGGCCGAGTTAGAACAACTGCCGGTAACCGAGGCTGATGGCGTTGCGATTACCCTGGCGCAACTGGCGCAGCTGAAGGTGGTGCCCCGCCTGACATCAATTCGCCGCTTTGACCGTGCCACCGGTATTGCTATCCGGATGAACCCGGCAAAAGACATTGGCATGGATAAAGCACGTGCTGATATTGAGCAGCTGATGAAGAGTGTGGCACTGCCTGAAGGGTATCGCTGGTCGTTTCGTGGTAGCTTTCAGCGCCAGGACGAAGAACAACAGGTTATGATAGTCAACATGCTGCTGGCGGTGGCGATGATTTATATCGTAATGGCGGCCTTGTTTGAGTCTTTGCTGTTACCTACCGCAGTGATTGGCTCGCTGCTGTTTTCGCTGGTCGGGGTGTTCTGGACCTTCCTGCTAACCGGCACCGGTATGGGCGTGATGGGCATGATTGGCATGCTGGTACTGATGGGTATAGTGGTCAACAATGGCATTGTGCTGGTCGACCGGATTAATCAGGACCGGGTATTGCTGCCCCTGCAGGATTTAAAAACCACTATTATTCATGCCTGTGAAGCGCGCTTAAAGCCGATTTTAATGACCGTATCGACTACAGTGCTGGGCTTATTGCCGCTGGCCATGGGCGGCACCCAGATTGGTGGCAATGGCCCGAGCTATGCGCCAATGGCCATTGCCATTATAGGTGGCCTGTTATTTTCCACCCTGACCAGTTTGTTGCTGGTACCCTTAACCTATTACGGTTTACTGAAATTACGCGGTGCCTGCGGCCGTCTGGTTAGCCGCAGCCGGGTGCTTAGCGACAAAGTGTTGCTGGCCGCTAAACCCGGCCAGCCACCCCAGGCGTAATTTGGTATTGCAGCCGGCGGGCAAACCTCATACAATGCCCGCCGTCCTTAAGGGAGTAATCGGCCTCGCTGTTACAGCGGGTGATTTGGTCAACATACTTGTGCCACCTGCACATGGCCCTATCTTAAACGATGAGACTTAAGACATAATCAGAGCCCAAAGCGGGAGCTGTGGTTATGTCTTATGTTATTCCCGCTGAGAGTTGTAATGGACGCCTTACTTTCCTCTTTTACTGCAGTCGCTATCGCCGAAATTGGCGATAAAACTCAATTATTATCCTTATTTTTAGCCGCACGTTTTCGTAATAAAACGGCGATTATTGCCGGCATTCTGCTGGCAACTCTGTTAAACCACGCAGCGTCGGCCTGGCTGGGCGTCTGGCTGGCGCAATTTATCGCGCCGGCAATTGGCCCCTGGCTGCTGGGGGGCTCCTTTATTGTGGTTGGCCTCTGGCTGCTTATCCCCGATAAAGATGACAGTAATGAAACCGGCGTACTGAAATACGGTGCCTTTACGGCCAGTTGTATTTTGTTTTTTCTGGCCGAAATTGGCGATAAAACCCAGATCGCCACGGTGATTCTGGCGGCTGCCTTTGAAGAGTCGGTATGGATGGTGATCTGGGGTACCACTCTGGGGATGCTGGCAGCTAACGTGCCGGTAGTGTATGCCGGCAGCTGGCTGCTGCAAAAAGTGTCGCTGGACTGGGCACGGCGTATCGCATGCTCAGTGTTTATTTTACTGGGGGTGATAACCATTATTACGGCATAAGCAACGTAACCGGTTACTATCAGCCAGGGTTCAGCCAGGATCGGTTCTGATAGCATGCTGTATTACAGCAATAACGCCATACCACTTGTTGCAATAAGCAAAAGTGCTTTACTTAGCAGCAACCACAGAGGTCGATAATGATAAAGTCAATACTATTTACGGTGGGAGTATTCGCGCTGCTACCCGCTTTGCTGCAGGCGGATACCGTGCTAACCGAGCAAAATCTTAGCCGGCTGGAAGCGGCCTTACCCAAACTGGCGAAAATTAAGCAGGATGATGTCAGCGCTTTGCATAACGTCAGGTTGCAGCGCCACTGCGACTGGCCGCGCCATGCCAACGAGGTGCGGGCCCAACAGCAGGGTAAAAGCTACCTGGCCGAGGTAGATAAAATACTGGCTGAGCATCAGTTAACGCCACCATTATTTGTTGAGCTTACGGCCAAAGGCAGCTGGCCCTTGCTGCAAACCCTGCAGCCGGCGCTGGCGATTACCCGCCAAACCTTACCCTTTTTACCGCAAACCCAGCGCCAGCAAGCGCAGCAACTGTTGGCGCAAACTGATAATATGACTCAGGTGGTGCAGTCTTGTTTAACTGACGCTGATAATGCGGCCCTGCGCCAACATCAGCAGCGCTTAATTAACCTTGCAGGCAAATTACCAGGTAGTATTATGCCAAACCCGGCCGAACTGCTGGCCACACCCGAATAAGCTATTTTCTATCGTATCAGAGTTAAGGAGCCGGATGAGCAGCGTAACCATTTTGGTTGATGTACAGAACATCTACTACACCAGCCGCCAGGCCTATGGCAAAAGCTTTGATTACAATAAATTCTGGGCTGAGGTAACCGCCGGGCGCACAGTGGATAAAGCCATTGCTTATGCCATTGACCGCGGTGATGAAAAGCAGCGTCAGTTTCAGAATATTCTGCGGGCCATTGGCTTTGAGGTAAAGCTAAAACCCTTTATTCAACGCGCCGATGGCTCGGCCAAAGGCGACTGGGATGTGGGTATTACCCTGGATGCGATTGAATACGGCCAGCATAGCGATGTTTTGGTGCTGGCCTCTGGCGATGGCGATTTTGCCCTGCTGGCTGAGCGTTTAATTAGCAAATATCAGACTGAGGTTGAAGTATACGGCGTACCCAGCCTGACGGCGCAGGCGCTGGTCAATGCCGCCAGCCGTTTTCTGCCGATTGGCCCGGAATTATTGCTGGGTTAATATTCTGTTTGTTTAAGATAAATACCGTGCCTGAACCGCTACAGTTATAACTGTGCTGAGCGGTAGGCTATGCTTAAGGCAGTTCAGATCAAGGCTGTAATGCTAACGGAGGTATTTTGACAAACGGTGTGGCTAACTTGCTGGGTTCCTGGCCTGAATGGTGTGCGCTGGCACTGGAGATCCTGGGGATCAGCATCATTACTGTTGTTGCAATATACTCATTACTACATGGTGCAATTCGGCTGCTAAAACGCGACTCACCGCGCGCTATTTACCAGGAAATACGCCAGCGGCTGGGCCGCGGAATTTTACTGGGGCTGGAGTTTTTAATTGCTGCCGATATTATTAATACCGTCGCGGTCGAGCTGACATTAACGAATGTTGGGGTATTAGCGCTGATAGTGTTAATCCGCACTTTCTTAAGTTTTACGCTGGAAGTCGAGCTTACCGGTAAATGGCCTTGGCAACATCCAAGCTCTGAGCTGTCAGACAAGTAGTGCCGGGCCACAGCTGAGCAAAACCCAAGCAGCCGCTTAACAGCTACTTAGGCCAGGAATTTACGCTACACTGCTTATGGCATCCCGGGCGCTGCGATAAAGTGCTACCAGGGTTTTATCAAATACCCAGCGAATAAACCGGAATGATAATTCTGTTACGGTGGTAACGGCCTGGCGGGCAAACACCAGCATATGGCCAAGCAAGCCTCTGGCTTGCTCGGCAAAATGGGTTGATGCTTTGGCAATACTTTCCAGCGAGCGGGCCAGTAAATCGTAAAATGTTAAGCCGGTGCCAATGGCTGCCTGCGCCATCACCGCGGTATAGTAACCGGCATCTTTTAGCAGAGTGATCAGTGCGCCACTGATTTTATCTGCCCAATAGGTAGAGAATGACGCCTGATTACGATTTTCATATTTCAGTCTTACTTGTTCTAAGTTCAGCGAAGAGCGCTGATTCAGCGCTTGCCAGCTGCGGCTGTTGGCGGTATTCAGATAACCAGGGGCTTTGTTTTCCGCCATGCCATGGGCTTCAACACTGATGCCAGAACCGCTATCAAGCCGATACTCGGTGCCAGCATAGGGGGCGTGCACAAAAGGCCACAGCGGGATCATCGGCACCGGATCGGCGCCATGGGTGCAGCGATATATGGCGTTCAGAGTACCGGTATGCTTTTTCGAAAAGGCATGCATACCCACCCGTGGGGCACCAAAGGTATATAAATTGACATTGCACTTATAATTGTTCTTTAACCAGTCTGCGGTTAATGAGGCTAAGGCGCCACCTAAACTATGGCCAACGCAGTGTACCGTTGCGCTGGCATTACCTGACAGCAGCGGTGCTAAGATTTTTTCCAACGCCTTTTTCATCGAGTTAAAGGCTTTGTTAAAGCCAGCATGCACCATAGTGTTGTTATCGCCGCCCGTCAGGCCAATATTGCCGTTGGTAAGCCAGTCGCGGTTAATATGGGTGCCACGAATGGTGACAACATAGTCATTCGCGAATTGATTAATTCCTTTGCCAACCAAGGCAAAACCGGTGGTTTTATTAAATAAACTGAATAAACTACCGCCGGAAACGCCACGCACCGGGCCTTCTGATAAATCGAAATTAAAGCAATTGCGCACTTCATAGTTAGCCATATTCAGGCGATATATGCCGGAAGCAGAAGGGCGTTCAATCTGATATACAATATCTGCCAGTTCAGCAGCCACACGAGGGGTTAATGCAGACACAAATCATCTCCTTATTCAGAGCGTTGAGTAAGTGGTTCGTCGTTCCAGCGACAAATACTAAATGTGCTGTGAGGGAAATCAGGTTTTTCTATATTGGGAAATACTTGTTCCAACTCTTCATTGTTCAAATCGCAATGTAATGCTGAAAGCTTTTGCACGATGGCCTGCTGCGGCTGAATACTGGAAGTGGTCAGATACCACAACAGGTACTGCTTATCGTTATAACGTACGCTCACCACTTGCCGGGTACGCATTTCAGCCAAACCACCTGGCTTGCGGGAGCGAATTTGTTTCGGTGGGAAGGCAAAGCTGCCGTCGGCACCGGTCAGCGCTTTGTCGATAAAGTCGGTATCGTACGTTAATTCACGCCATACCTCAGCGCCGGCAACAGGCTTACCATCCTGGGTAACCATGCCATGTATGGCCGGTGATAAATGCACATCATATTTCTTTAGCCAACTAAACATATCTGCCATAACCTGTTGTGAGAATATCATCGACGCTGTCAAGCCCAAAGCTATTGCCAGCACTGGCAAAGGTTTGCGCCAGAATTTTACGATAGCCATTTTTGCTCCGGCCAAAACTACGTTGCTAAAATATAACAAATAGCAATTTTTTGTAAACTTATTATTTGTTAAAGTTTTAATTGGCCCCGCTTTAATGATATCGGTGACTGAGGATCATTGCGGCTTTTGGCCAAATGCTGGTGTTTATTAGTAAACACGATAATACTGATATCTTAAAGCAATGCAGCAAAATGGTGTTCAGATGAAGCCTCGACTCGGCCTGCTGAGTGTTTGTTTATGGAGTATTAGCCTTGCTGGTGCTGGTGCTGGCGAGCAGGAGGCAGCTAAGCCCGCTGCGTTATCGGTACTAACTGAATACGTAAGTAATATCAGCTACCGGGATAGGGCTGGTAAGCCCGCCGGGCCAACGACTGAGCTTATCCGGTTACTGGCAGAGCGATTAGGCCAACCAATAGATGTTGAAATAATGCCCTGGGCCCGGGCATTGTATACTGCGACAAATGAGGCGAATACTGCCTTGTTTGAAACCGCCATGACGAGCGACCGGCAAGCCAGGTTTAAATGGGTGGGGCCACTGAAAATTTACCCGCTGGCGTTATATGGCCGGAAAAATACTATTAACCCGGCGATACCGCTCGCCAGGTTGGGTTATCGTTACAGTGCTTGTGAAGCCAGAGACTCCGCCTATTTGCAGCATTGGCAGCAATATGGCTTTGGCAACACATCGCGCCTGACGCTTACTGTGCAGAAAAGTCAGTGCCGGGATATGTTTTTGCAGCAACGGGCTGATCTTATTATCTGGAACGAGTATTTTAATCAGGTGCTAAGCCAGCAGCTGGCTGCGCAAGGCACAGAACTGATTAAACTGGCCACCGTTGATGAAGTGCGGTTGTACCTGGCATTTTCGCCAGAGCATAGCGATGAGTATATCGCCCGCTGGCAAGCAGCGCTGGAGCAGAGTTATCTCGATGGCAGCATGCGCCAGCTTTACCAATCGGTATTTCCGGAAGCGCTAATCAGCCAACTGGAACAGTTTGCCCGCCAAAAGCAAGCGTTGCCAACCTACCCCAAACCTTTTTAGCGAGTATTCGAGTTTGAAGCGGCCAGGTTGCTGCGTTAACATTATGGCTTACAGGGCGCTAGTACCTATATCCTGTTTAGCATAGCAACAAGGAAAACTATGATATCACGCAGCGTTATGGCGAAATGCCTGGAGCCCTCCACAGAGTATGATAAACGCTATTTGTGGGTAGATACCCTGCTAATTTTACTTATTGGTCTGAATGTTATTGCGTTAGTGCTGCACTCTATCGAAGCCATCGAGCAGGTTTATTATCAGCATTTTATTTATTTTGAACTGCTTTCGATTGCCATTTTTACGGTGGAATACGCAGCCAGGATCTGGAGTTGTGTCGATACACCGTATTACCAGCAGCAAGCAGGCAGTAATATGCAAAAGCGTTTGCATTATATTCGCTCACCACTAGCCATTATCGATTTACTGGCTATTCTGCCGTTTTATCTGGGCTTCTTTATTCAAACCGATTTACGTTATCTGCGGGTGTTCCGGTTATTACGGGTATTTAAACTCAGCCGTTATTCACGAGCAATGCAGCTACTGTTAAATGTGTTTAAAGAAGAACGCTACTCATTATTTGCGGCGTTTTCAGTGCTGTTTATTATTATGCTGGTTGCCGCCTGTGCGATGTATACCCTGGAAAAAGACATTCAACCGGAGCATTTCAGCTCTATTCCACAAGCCATGTGGTGGTCGCTGGTGACATTAACCACAGTAGGCTATGGCGATGTCACGCCGGTAACCGGTTTGGGCCGCTTGTTTGGTGGTTTAATTACGATTGTCGGTATTGGCATGGTAGCGTTGCCGGCCGGTATTCTGGCGTCGGGTTTTTCCGAACAATTGTCGCGTCGTCGGCAATTTTTCCAACTGGCGTTGGATCAGGCGTTTAAAGATGGCAAATTTGCCGAAGAAACCGAGCCGCTATTAAAGCGGCTGCGGGCTGAGTTAGGTATTAGCCATACTGAAGCGGCAATAATGCGCGAGTTGATGGAGAAGCGCTATCAAACTTTGCACTTTAACGATACAGCCGGCCGCTAACGTTGCTTACTTAACTTGCTGTTGGCATTGATAAAAAAGCCTTTTCCGGCTGGTTGGCCCGAATTGCGGTCGAGCCTGCAGCGTTGAGTATGGCGCTACTGGCTGGCAAGCTGTTTTGTAGCCAGCTCATTATTCGTTAGCTGGGTTAACCAGTAAGCTACCGGTTGTGGCCTGGAAAAATAGTAACCCTGCATCAGTTGTGCGCCCAGAGACTGCAAAAAACGGCGTTGAATGTCGGTTTCCACCCCTTCAATAATAAGCGCCAGTTTTAAGGTTTTGGCCATTTGCATGACCGACTGGATCAGCTGAGTCTGACGCTGATCGGCCGGGATATTTTGCAAAAAAGTTCTATCCAGTTTAACAGTACTGACCGACAGCTGGCTTAAGGTACTGAGTGACGCCTGACCGGTACCAAAATCGTCAAGCGCAATGTCGTAGCCTAAGCGGGTTAGTACCAATAGCTTATTAAACAGCGGCTGTTGATGGCGCACCACGCTGTTTTCTGTCAATTCCAGGCTAAGCATCTGTAATAACTGTGGCTGGTGGGTGGCAATATCAATCAGGGTATTGTAAAACTCGTCAGACAGCAGATCAGAACCGGTCAGGTTAATGGCAACAGGGTAGTGAATATTAAGTTGGTTAAATTGCTTAATAATTGCCATAGCCTTAGCCAGCACGCAAAGAGACAACTGCACCATAAAGCCATAACGCTCGGCCAATGCCACCAGGCTGTCGGGTGCAATGTGGTTGCCCTCGTTATCCTGCCAGCGCAGTAAGGCTTCAAAACTAACGATAGTACCATCGGGTTGAACTTTAGGTTGCAGCCACAACACGGGCGTATCAAGTTGTAAGCCCATTCTAAATTCGGCCAGCAATTTCAATTGCTGGTTTTGTTGTTCCAGAACATCGGCCTGATAATATGATAAAGGTCTGGTGTAAGCATCGGCAGTTTCCAGGGCGGCTTCACATTGCTCCAGCATCAGTTCTGGGGCCGGGATGGTTTCATTACAAATACTGACACCGATTTCATACATTGTCTGCAGCTTACCGCTACTGAGGCTAAGCAGTTTAGGCAGGGTTCGCTGGATGTTATGTACTTCATCCGTAAAAGAGGTGCTGTGTTCCGGCATGGCGTACCATAAAATAAACTTTACCCCACGCAATCTGGCCGACAACACTTTGTCAGGTAAGGCTTGCTGAAATTCTGTCGCAAACAGGGTCAGTAGTTCATCTCCTGCCTGATAACTGTGCGCATGATTAAAGGCTTTAACATTACACAATCGCACGATCATCATCAGGCTGCCTGCTTTACATTCACCAAACTGTTTAATCAACTGCAGAAAAAAGCTGTGCTCAGGCAACGACGTCAGTGAGTCATAGTGGCGCCATAAATTCTGTTTTTGATCGCTGGAGGTGAGTTTCTGATGCAATTGTTTTAAAGGGGTGATGTTATCAAGCTGCACTAAGTGGTGTTGGTGTTGGGTGCGGCACAGGTGGTTAAGCAGTAAATACGTCGACGGGTTTGCTTTAAGACAGCATTCGGTTTCGTGGCCAAGCCAAAAATTGTGCTGCTCTGTGGACGCTTTTAGCAGTGCTTTAATATTGCCCTGTTCAGCATTATCAAGCTTAAGCAGTGTTTGTGCTTTGTCGTTAGCTTTTAATATTTCACCGTCGCTGCTTAACAGCAGGGTAGCTTTGCTTTGCTGATTAAACATGTCCTGATACAGAGTATTACTTTGGCTGATAATGAGGTTTTGTTGCTGTAACGCAGTAGAATTGCGCTTTAACGTGCTGATAACCCGCATTACTGCCAGAGGTATACACAGATTAAAAAACAAAAACAGCAAGCTGTGTAAATAGGCCGGCGTTGCCGGCAGCGTAATAGAGATATTAAACAGATTGATGGGCCCAGTGCCAAACATCAGATACAGATAGGGTATAAAATTTAACAGCATAACGACTAATGTCATACTGCGGGAGAAAAACAGCATGGCAATTACCGGCGCTATGTAGACAAAGATTACGCCCAGCTTGGACAGTTCAAAATTATCAATAAACAACAGCATGCATAAGCCCGCGCTAAATACCGTGAACAGCAGCAGCGTTTTACTGAGAAGCAAAGATTTGGCAGAGAAATACAGTGCCAGCAGTAAAACCAGATAAAAACCTGAAGTAATAGCAATAATGTAGCTGGCATTGGCCTGATAGGCCTGCCATGAACTGTGAACAGCGATAGCTAGCACCAGTAACAAGCCGGAGCTGAGTATTATTCGTAACGTGCTTTGTTGCAGCTTTTGTACTGAGGTAGAGCTAAGATCGGATTCAGTTAACAACAGCAGCTGTTTTATGCGGTTTAACATAGTATTTCCGTTAAAAGCAAACCACGGCTACATCCATGCGTGGGCTGTACAGGTAAAGTTGTTAACATTTTCCGTGTTTGTATTCGCTATGTTAACGAATGCGGGTTGGTAAGGCAATGCAGCACGATAAAATTTGTACCATATATGGAACCCATCGTCTTTAACGTTATTCTGGTTGCGGTAGTGGCAACCTAAGCTGCTAAAATAAATCGGAAATAACCGATAGACTTAAAAATACACTTTGCTGGCAGCGATACCGTTTGTCAGAAAAGCTAACCTTTTATCGGTGATGCGTATGAAAAAGCAGCAAGGGCTGCATATACTAAAACTGGCCACGGTTTGAATCAGGCCAAAATAAGGTTGATAAAGAATCTGTCAACCCGACATAGTGTTCGTCATATCAAAAAAGGTGTGTACCTAATGCAAACTGCACTTGTTGAAAGGCGCCAGTCGACTAGGGAAATACAACCGTTCTGGGATGAGCTTAATCTGGCACAAAAATTTTCTGTGGCCGAACTGCAACACTTTGGTTACCAGCTGGCTTTTGTTCGCCACACCCCTGCTGGCAATCTGGCCGTTTTACGAGCCGGTGATCGGTTTGCCGCCATCGATCAAGAGGGTGAAATCGATACGGCTCCCAACATCACCATACGTCATTAAGTAACAAGGCGCAGTTGCCGGCCGTTACTTGGGTTTATTCAGCAAGGCTTTGAGATCGGCAAAAGGGTTATGGGTTGCGGCGGCCACTTTTTGCTCGGTGGTGCCACCGTACAGCACAAATTCGTGGAATTTATTGTGTTCATTGTCGTGGCAATAAATACAGAGTAATTCCCAGTTGCTGCCATCGCTGGGGTTATTGCTGTGGTTGTGATCAACATGATGCACCGTCAGTTCACGCAAATTAGAGTGCACAAACTCGCGGGCACAACGGCCACATACCCAGGGATACATTTTTAATGCTTTGTCGCGATAGCCCTGTTCCTGCTGCTGATAGGCCTGTGCACCACCACTGTTTTTACTCATCACTGTCCTGCTTAATTCTGATTGCTTAGCTTAAGGATACCTCAGGCTGCAACTTGCCACACTGGTTTTGTGCCGGCCTAATTCTGCCGGTAGTCTTTTGTTATTGTGCCAAACAAACCTATTTCTGCTTCATGGCTCGGTTCACGCCAGCTTTCCAGTAATGCGGCCTGGTACCAGGCCTGCATGGCAGGTAACGCCAGTAGTTGTTTAACATAGGCCATGGCATTGGCGCTTAATTTAAGATCAAAACTTTGCACCCGAAATGCCACGGGTGCAAAAAACGCATCAACCGCCGTAAAGTCGGGCCCTGCCAGAAAAGGCCCGCCAAATTGGTTTAAGCCTTGCTGCCATAATTCATCTAATCGAGAAAGTTCTTGTGCCAGCGCCGGCGGTGGATTAACCAGCTGTGCCCGCACCCCGCAGTTCATGGTGCAGACATTGCGCAGGGTACTAAAACCGGCATGCATTTCACTGGCTGCGCAGCGGGCATAGTTGCGCGCTGCTGCATCTGCCGGCCAGACCCCGGCATGGCGCTCAGCCAGATATTCCACTATCGCCAGCGATTCCCACACCACGGTGTTACCATCATGCAGACAGGGCACCTTAGCGGTGGGTGAAAACCTGCGGAAATTATCATAGTTATCAACCTGAAATTGCTGCAGCTTTTCTGCAAACGGAATATTCAGTTGCTGTAACAGTAACCAGGGCCGCAGCGACCAGGAAGAGTAGTTTTTATTGGCTATATATAGTTGATACACGGCAAGCTCCCTGGCACTTAGAATCGTTTAACGATAGAAGGCTTCAACCGTGCCTTTAACGGTCATTAATAATGGCTGGCCACGGCGGTCCAGCGCTTTGGCGGCGGCAACTTTTACCCAACCTTCACTAATGCAATATTCTTCAACATCAAAACGCTCTTTGCCATTTAAGCGGATACCGACGTCGTGGTTAAAAATTTCGGCGACATAATGTTTGCTGCGCGGATTGACACAAAGCCTGTCGGGTAAGGCTGGCCGGGCGGTGGTGTCAGTTGTGGTGCTGTCATTTGTGGTGATGTCGTTCATGGCTATGCTCTGTGGTAACTATAATAAGCGCCATTGTAGGCAAAGCGGCCATTGTGCTCAAGCGCGATCTGGCTAAACCAATAAAAATGGGAAATGTCTGCCAATTATTATTGTTGCTGAAATATACTGAGATATTAGTTCGTCGCTTTTAACTAACCTGAGGTTAATTCATGCTGGCCAGAGTGGTTTTTTTTGCTTTGCTGTTATTGGGCAGTTATTTGCTGTTATCAGCCTGGTCTGGAGTAACCGGGCCGGTGCCGCAGGTGCTTAAGCAGGGCGCAGAGCAAGCGCTGCAACGCCAGTTATGCCAAACGCCGGTGCTGTGGCGTATTGGCCAGCTAGATCCGGCCTTTGTGTTAAGCGCTGAGCAGGCCGAACAGGCTGCTCATAATGCTGCCGCACAGTGGAATACGGCTTTTGATCAGGAGTTATTTCGCTATGACAGCCTGGACGGTTTTCCCATTAATTTTCGTTATGACGAGCGCCAGCAGCAGTTGCTGCAACAAGCACTTTTACAGCGCAATATTCAGCGTTACGACAGCAACATCGATCAACGTGCTGCAAATCTGGTGCAGCAAAGCGAGCAATTGCAACGGCGCCAGCGTGAATTTGCAGTGCAAAACCAGCAGTTTGCCGCCGATATTGCCGAGTTTAATCAGCAAGCGGCCAATGCTAATCAGCGTAATCTAACCAGCCTGCGCCAGCAACAACAGCATTTACAACAGCGCGAGCAACAACTGCAACAACAGGCGCAGCGTTTAAATGAGCAACAGGCGCAATTACAGCGCGAGCATCAGTATCTGAATGATACGGTGGCTGATCGCAATGCCATGCTGGCGGATCAACAGCCACTGCTGGCGGCCGAAGTAGGCTTAATGGAAATAAGTAATGGTAAGCGCAGCATGACTATTTTCGCCTACAGCACCCCTGCTGCCCTGCAGTTAACGCTGGCGCATGAATTTGGCCACGCCCTGGGGCTGGGCCACACCGACAGCAGCACTTCGGTAATGCATTACACCCTAAACCCGCAGCAGCAAAGCCTGACCGCTGAAGATATCGATGCGCTGCGCCTGCAGTGTGGGTTTTGATGGCTTCTACTACACATTAAAAGAAGGCTGCGCTTGGTCTGTTTGTTGTGAATTTAGAACAATTGCTGTCGATGTTTTCTTTTAGCTGAAAGGATAAAATCTCAGCTACCTTGAAGACAATGCAGACAGATAAGGATATTAGGGTGTTAAGAAAATGGACGGGCGGCACTGAGCTGCTTAACGCGGTTTTTGCTGTGGTGCTAATTTACTTTCTGTTTAAAGTAACCTTGATTATCACCTTATTTCCGGAAGATCAGCAGCTGTGTCTGAGTCATGTCTGGAGTGGTAAAGACGATGGGGCGTTGACGCCCTTTTTTGCATTTTTACTAGCCGCCATGGCCAGTGCAGTCTGGTTTTTCACGCACTGTGCCAGAAGTTATCGCACGATAGGCAAAGCTATCTCTCTGCTAGCTGGCGTTGGCTTGATATTTTTCTATTACTGGTTTAAAGGCTTCTATGGCTTTTGGCAATTACTGGAATATGAAAAAGATAATATTACGCTTGAGCAGTTTATCAGTAACACCGGCGGCAGTGAGTTGTATAAATATTACAAAACTAATAATGCCGCAAAAGTGCTGTGTAATCCAAACTATAAGCCGTTTGCTGAGTTCGAGCCTGAAGCTTTGCCCTAGGCCTGTTCTGCACTGTGCAATGTGTTAATGGCTGGCTTTTACCAGCCAAAGGCCAGTACGGTTTTATTAATGACGTTATCGTTAAACAGCACCTTTACCGGGCTGCCTTTGGCGGCGCCAAAGCAAACATGTAAAGGTAGCAGGTGTTCTTCGCGCGGGTGCATTAAACGGGCGTAAGGTGCCTGCTGCCAGTGAGTCAGAAGCGTTGCCTGTTCCTGGTAGCTGAGCTCAGGCTGCAGGCTGTCGATAAGGTATTGATTAAAATCTGCTACTTGAGTATCAGTGACGATATCATCCCGGAAAAACGCCTGCATATTGTGAAAGCTCATGCCCGAGCCAATAATTAACACGTTTTGCGCCCGCAAAAAGCTTATCGCTTCGCCAAGTGCAATATGTGTTTTTGGATCAAGCCCCTGTAACAGCGACAATTGCAGCAGCGGAATATCTGCCTGCGGCCGCAATAGCATTAACGGCACAAACACGCCATGATCCAGCCCGCGGTCAGGGTTCAGCGCTGCCGCAAAGCCCGCTTGCTGCAGTTTTGCTGCTATTTGTGATGCCAGTTCGGGCGCGCCGGCTACCGGGTAATTTAACTGATAACTTGCTGGCGGGAAGCCAGAATAATCATAAAACAGGCTGGGCTGTGCCGCTGAGCTAAGCGTAGGCTCTGCTGTTTCCCAGTGAGCACTGATAACCAGTAACGCTGCGGGTTTGCTGTTGTGCTCAATACTGTGGCTCAGCTCGCTAAGAAACCGGATAAGGGGGCTGTGCTGGGGGTCATTCAGTAATGGTAGCGGGCCGCCACCATGCGGCAGATACCATACCGGTGCCAGGGCTTGGTTCATAAAGTGCTGCTCCTGTTCTAAATCAGCCTTCAGGCTACGCCGGCTAACCTTACTAAGCAATAGCAGCAATATTGCGAAATATCGCTATGTCTTAGCAGAAAAATCGAATGGTAGATAAGCATAGAAGACTACTAATACTGGCAGAGGAAAAACCGGAGGTTGTTGCTCCAGCAATATAACAGGTGGCTGAAATCCTGCATAAAGTAGATCCTGAGTTAGCGGCATATGAAGGTCAGGCACTGATAGATATTGTCAAAGCCAGACTAGCCGAGCCGCAACAGGATAATAAAGTTGAGCAGTAGGCCAATCAATCATAATAGGGAGCACATTGCGCTCTCAGTTTTCCAGTATTATTTACTTGGATAATTAATTATCAAGGTGTACTATGTACGCCTGCAATGACTTACAAGGAGGTAGGTTTTGACATGGCATGCTATCGAGTTTATCGAAACATCGCTGTTTACCAAGCAGATCAAGCAAATTGCTACTGATGATGAGCTAAGGGTACTGCAGCAAGAGCTCATTGCCCAGCCGATGAAAGGCGATCTGATCACTGGTACTGGTGGGCTTCGCAAGGTGCGGATGGCAACTGACGGGCAGGGTAAAAGCGGTAGTGCCAGAGTCATCTATTTTTTGGCAACGGCAGAAATTATCTATTTGTTGCTAGCCTATGCCAAAAACGAGAAAGATAGCCTGACCGCAGCTGAAAAAGCTGAGTTAAAACAGTTAACCAAGTTACTAAAAGACGAGGTGTAGAATGAGTATCTTTAATGAATTAAAAGATTCTCTGGCCGAAGCGGTGGATATTAAGCAAGAGCTTAAACAAGCAAGCCGGGTAACCCGCTATGAAGTGGCAGATGTTAAAGCCCTGCGCGAAAGTTTAGCCATTACTCAGGCGCAGTTAGCACAAGCACTGGGTACTAGTGTCGATACCATTAAAAGCTGGGAGAGCAAACGCCGAAACCCAACCGGTTTGGCCGCCAAAGTGCTGGCCACTATCCAGGATAACCCCGAGTTCTATCACCAGTTGGCTTCACACTAAACTTACCACTCCACCAAATGAAAGTAGGGGCGCATTATTGCACCCTTAGCTTTCGCAGCAAATATCTCCTTGACCAAGTTCATTTATTCGGTAAATCTAACTGTTAGTGTTTGCTGAGCGAAGCTGCTTTGTTGACGGTGAAGAGCCAGTTGCAAAAGCAAGCCTGACACCCATGCTCATTAAGGCTAAAGAGTAAAACCCGTCACTTGAGATAGGCTCCATTCGCCTTTCCCCTTTACTCCCTGTATAATACGCACCCTTGCTACACTCAGGTGCTTAATTTATGTCCACTGTTGCTACTGCTGTCTCCCGCAAATCTGCTCCTGTAGCGCGGATGGCCCCTGAGCGCGATTTATTTTCTTACCCCAAATACTGGGCCGAGTGCTATGGCACGGCGCCGTTTTTACCTATGTCACGCAAGGAAATGGACCAGCTTGGCTGGGACAGTTGCGATGTGATTCTGGTAGTGGGCGATGCTTACGTAGACCACCCCAGCTTTGGTATGGCGGTAGTAGGGCGCATGTTAGAAGCGCAGGGCTATAGAGTGGGCATGATTTGCCAGCCTGATTGGCACAGCAAAACCGATTTTATGCAGCTGGGCAAGCCGAACCTGTTTTTTGGGGTGTCGGCCGGCAATATGGACTCGATGATTAACCGTTATACCGCCGATAAGAAGCTGCGCCACGACGATGCCTACACTGCCGGGGATATTGGCGGCAAGCGGCCGGATCGGGCGGTTACCGTTTACACCCAGCGCTGTAAAGAAGCCTATAAAGAAGTGCCGGTCATTATTGGCGGTATTGAAGCCAGCTTGCGGCGCATTGCCCATTACGACTACTGGTCAGAAAAAGTGCGTAGATCAGTTATTTTTGATGCCAAGGCCGATATTCTGATTTACGGCAATGCCGAGCGGCCACTTATAGAAGTGGCGCACCGCATTGCCTCTGGCGTGCCGATAAGCGACATTCAGGATGTGCGCGGCACCGCCGTTATCCGCAAAGAGCCGCTGCCAGGCTGGCGTGGTGTCGATTCCACCGCCATTGATAAAATTGGCAAAATTGACCCGATATTCAACCCCTATGGCGCCGATGATGTGGGCTGCAGCAGCTATTCAGAATTTGCTAAAGCCGGCATTGATTTATCAAAGCCAGCTGAAGTAGAAGCCAAACCCATCATGGTGCAGCCGGCACGGCAAAAGCCGTGGGAGCAAACCTACGTTAAGCTGCCGGCCTTTGAGCAGGTTAGTGTGAATAAGCCGTTATACGCCCATGCTTCGCGCATTTTGCACCAGGAAACCAACCCCGGCTGCGCTCGCGCGATTATGCAGCGCCATGGCGACCGGCATATCTGGGTTAATCCGCCGGCGTTTCCGTTGTCGACAGAAGAAATGGATTTAGTGTTTGGCCTGCCGTATCAGCGGGTGCCGCACCCGGTATATGGCAACGCCAAAATTCCGGCCTACGAGATGATTAAAACCTCGGTTAACGTCATGCGTGGCTGTTTTGGTGGCTGCTCGTTCTGCTCTATTACCGAGCATGAAGGCCGCATTATTCAAAGTCGCTCGAAAGAATCGATCATGCAGGAAATTGCGGATATCCGCGATAAAGTGCCGGGCTTTACCGGAGTTATTTCTGATTTGGGCGGCCCCACCGCCAACATGTATAAACTGCGCTGTCAGAACCCGAAGGCCGAGCAAACCTGCCGCCGGCCCAGTTGTGTGTACCCGACCATTTGCGAACATATGGACACCGATCAAAGCCCGACGGTAGAGCTGTACCGCGAGGCGCGCGCTTTACCCGGCATTAAAAAGGTGTTGATCGCCTCAGGGGTACGCTACGACTTAGCGGTAGAAGACCCCAACTATGTGCGCGAGCTGGTGCAGCACCATGTTGGCGGCTATTTAAAAATAGCGCCTGAACACACTGAAAACGGCCCATTGTCGAAAATGATGAAGCCGGGCATGGGCGCTTATGACAAATTTAAAGAAATGTTCGACCGCTTCAGTAAAGAAGCCGGCAAAGAGCAGTACCTGATCCCGTATTTTATTGCTGCCCACCCGGGCACCACCGATCTGGATATGGTGAATTTAGCACTGTGGTTAAAAGAGCGTGATTTTAAACTGGATCAGGTGCAAAACTTTTACCCCAGCCCAATGGCCAATGCGACGACCATTTACCACACCGAAATGAACTCGCTGAAAAACATTAATAAAGCCAATGCCGAAGTGGTTGCGGTGCCTAAAGGTGAGCGCCAGCGCCGCTTGCACAAAGCCATATTGCGCTACCATGACCCTAAAGGCTGGCCGCAAATTCGCGAAGCCTTAATAAAAATGGGTTTAAAGCATTTAATTGGCCGCAGTAAAGGCTGCCTGGTGCCGGAAGAGAGCAAAGACGAGCAGTTTAAAAAGCCGTTAAAAGGCGGTAAGCCGGCGCTAAGCCGCCATACCGGCTTAAACCCGGCCGCCAAGGCTATTGCCAAAACAGCGAAAAAGCCTTTTAGTGCCAGTGCGGCTAACACGGCTGGCAGCAAGCCCAAGGCTAAGGGCAGCAGCAAAAACACCCAGCGCGTAAAAGGCTAGCGGGAAAAGGCAGCAACCTGGCGGGTTGCTGCCTGACTACTAAAGTCAGCTGCGGCTAGCATTTCGCAACGGTTTAACCTTCGATATAACAACTCTTTACCACATCTCAATTAAGTGTTTTAGTACAAACTGCTATAGTTCATCAGTGATTAATTTTCGCCGGTTATACTCGGCAACATACCCCTGATACAGCCCCGTTAACAAGGATTGGTTATGCCCGCCTCTGCTTCTGGTTTTCGCAATATGTTTCGTCACCTATTTGGTTCGGTAAACTGGACAGCGCCGCTCTGGCTTAGCCGCTTATGCCACAGCGCCAAAGCCCGCCCCGGCCGCTTTTGGGGCCTGCTGCTATTGCTAGTAGCATTGCTGGCTGCGCTGGTGGCCGGTTATTGCTACTACCAGCAATTGCCCAAACCCTTGCAAGTGCAGGCAAAGGTGATTACACCGCCACTGGGCCATTATCAGGACGATGTGGAGCAGCCTACGGCGCTGTTGCTGCAATTTAGTTATGATTTAACGGGTGTTGCAGCGCCGCCGGCACCGCCCGGCATTGCCAGAACCTCAATGCCAGCGCCTATGCTATCGGCCGCCAGGTTGGATCTGATTGGTGAGGTGCTAAGCGAAGGGGTCAGTATCAGCCCGGCCATAGCCGGTAAATGGTTGTGGCAGGATGACAATACCTTAAGTTTTACTCCGGAGCAGGCCTGGCCGGCAGCCCAGCAATATAGTGTTAAGCTGGAAAAACGCATTTTTAACCCTGATATCAAACTGGCGCAGCAGCAATACCGGTTTGCAACCCAACCATTAACGGTAGCCATTGAGCGGCTGCGTTTTTATCAGAACCCAAATGAGCCTGCCAGCCGCCAGGTAGTGGCAACCCTTAACTTCAGCCATCCGGTAACGCTGGCAAGCGTCGAGCGCCAGCTGAGTATGCTGATGCGCGCCGATGGGGCTGCAACCAGCCAGCAGCCGCAAGCTTTGCCGTTTACCCTGAACGCCGATAAAACCGGCCGGCTGCTGTATCTGCAATCTGACAATATTACCTTACCGGCTCATGAGCAGTATCTAACCCTGCAGCTTAACGCCGGGGTAACTGCAGTCAGCGGCGAGGCTAAAACACAGGACAGTGCCAGTGCCAGGTTACTGGTACCAGACAGCGGCAGCTTTTTAAAAGTCAGCGAGCTGCGTGCCCAGATTATCCGAGGCTCTGAGCAACAGCTCGAACAAGATCCCGAGCAAATGCTGCTGTTAAGCTTTACCGATCGGATTAACCGCACTGAGCTGCAGCATAAATTAAAGTTGTATGTGCTGCCTAAACACCCCAGACGTAATTCCAATTACTGGGCACCGGGCGAGGTAAACAGTAGTGTATTACAACAAGCTAAGGCCGTTAACTTTGAGCTTATGCCCACAGCAATGGCGCATGACAATGCCTTTAGTATTAAGCTGGATTTGCCACCCGGGCAAAGTGTGTTTGTCAGTGTACCGGTTGGTCTGGTATCGGTAAGTGACTTTACGCTTGCCAACGAATACCGGGCGGTGGTGCAGGCGCCGGCTTATCCCAAAGAAGCCAAAATAGTGGGTGAGGGCGCAGTGTTAACCTTAAGCGGTGAGCAAAAGCTGCAACTACTCAGCCGTGGCGTGAAAGGGGTGCGGGTTAAGCTGCATAAGTTGTTGCCTGAGCAACTGAACCATTTAATTACCCAAACCGGTGGCGATATCAGCCAGCCGTATTTTCATAATTACAATTTTAATCAAAGCAATATCACCAGTATGCAGCAGCATACCTTTACGATAAATAATGTTGCGCCAAAACAAGCCAGCTATCAGGCACTGGCCTTAACGCCTTATTTGCAGCAAGCCGGCATGGGGCTGTTTTTTATTGAACTCAGTGAGTTTGACCCGGCGCGGCCGGATAATGAAGGCCAGCAGCTGGATAAGCGGCTGGTACTGGTTACCGATTTAGGTTTACTGGTCAAGCATAATAGCGACAGCAGCCAGCAGCTGTTTGTGTTATCGCTGGCCGATGGTAAGCCAGTGGCCGCTGCCGAGGTGGCCTTGCTGGGGCGCAACGGTGTGGCGCTGTTTGAGGGCAAAACCGATGCACAGGGCAGCGTGAGTTTTGGCAAAGTAGGCCAGTTCAGCCGCGAGCGCCAGCCGGTGGTATACCGGGTAAACCGCAGCCGGGACGGGGTGGTGGATACCAGCTTTATCCCGTTTGAACGTTATAGCCGCCAGCTGGATTACTCCAAATTTAATACCAGTGGCCAGTATCAAAGTGAAGATCAGGCGAAAAGCCTCAGTGCTTATATGTTTAGTGATCGGGGCATTTACCGGCCGGGCGAGCAGGTGCAACTGGCGGCGATTATCCGCCATGCCGATTTAAGCGCAGCCGCCAGCGGTTTGCCGTTAAAAGTGCAGGTGCAGGGGCCGCGCGGCAACACCTTCTGGCAGCAAAACTTCAGCCTGGGCGGGCGTGGTTTACATAATTTCAGCCTGAACACCCAGGCGCACAGCGATACCGGTAATTACCATGCCAATATCAGCTTGCTCGACAGCAAAGGCAACACCCAGCGTCATTTAGGCTCGGTCAGTTTTGTGGTAGAAGAATTTCAGCCGGATACCATGAAAATCAGCAGCCGCTTTCAGCAAGGTACCCGCGCGGCTAAAGCCAGTGGCTGGTTAAACCCCACTGATTTAACGGTGCAGGTGCAGCTCGATAACCTGTTTGGTACACCGGCACAGCAGCGGCGGGTGAGTGCCAGGCTGGAACTGATCCCCAGAAGTTTCAGTTTTAGTGAATATCCGGACTATCAGGTGCTTAGCCCGCAGCACGCTGGCGTGAAGGCAGAGCGGGTACAGCAAAATCTGGATGATCAGCAAACCGATGCTGATGGTAAAGCGGAGTTTGCGCTCGGCCTGAGCCAGTATAGTGCCGGTACCTATCAGCTTATTGTTACCACAGAAGGCTTTGATGCCGGCGGCGGGCGCAGTGTGCAGCATCGGCTCAGCAGCTTGTTAACGCCACTGCAGCAGCTGGTGGCGGTAAAAGCCGATGGCGAGTTAGGTTATCTGAAACGCCAGCAACAACGCAGCGTAAATTTTATTGCCATTGATAATAGCCTTGGCCAAATTGCCTTACCCGATTTGCAATTGCAGCTGATTGAAAAACGGCCCGTTACCAGCCTGGTGAAGCAGGACGATGGTACTTATCAGTATCAGAGTATCGTGCAGGATATTGCGCTTAACCAAACAGCCTTTAGTATTGCCCAGGGCGGCACCGACTATAGCTTGCCTACCGATACCCCGGGTGATTTTGAACTGCAGTTAACCGACCACAGCGGCACTGTGCTGGGTAATCTGGCTTTTAGCGTGGTGGGGGCAGGCAATGTCGCTGCCATGCTGGAAAAAAATGCCGCCTTAACGGTGAAGCTGGATAAAAGCGACTATAAAGCCGGTGACTGGATAGAGCTGAATATTACTGCGCCCTATACCGGTAGCGGCTTAATCAGCATTGAAAGTGATAAGGTACATGCCTTTAGCTGGTTTAGCGCCAGCAGCACCAGCAGCATGCAGCGCATTCGTTTGCCTGAGGGGCTGGAAGGCAATGCTTATATCAACGTTAGCTTTGTGCGGGCCGCTGATTCAGACGCGCTCTTCGTCAGCCCGTTAAGCTATGCGGTGGTGCCTTTTAATATTGACCGCAGCAGCCGCCAGCTGACTATCAGCCTTACCGCCCCGGCGGAGGTTCGGCCTGGCAAGCCTTTTACCGTC
Source organism: Arsukibacterium ikkense (assembly GCF_000987775.1). Classification (GTDB taxonomy): domain Bacteria; phylum Pseudomonadota; class Gammaproteobacteria; order Enterobacterales; family Alteromonadaceae; genus Alishewanella; species Alishewanella ikkense. The sequence goes on along the minus strand of NZ_LAHO01000010.1, from coordinate 117,334 downwards.
AGTTATCAGGCTAATCAAGCCGCGGATATGCTGATCTATGGCGTGGACGAAGGTATTCTGCAGGTAGCCGCGTATCAGCTGCCTGATCCGCTGGGCCACTTTTTGCAAAAGCGGGCGCTGCAGGTGCGCAGTATGCAAATGCTCGATTTACTGTTGCCTGAATTCAGTCTGCTGCAACGTCAGCTGGCCGGGGTGGGCGGTGATGACAGGGCGCGTATGGCCATGGCGGCTGAGATGATGCTGGCAAAAAACCTCAACCCCTTTGCCCGCCGTGCCGAGCAACCGGGTGTGTTCTGGTTAGGCCTGGTTAAAGCCGGGCCACAAATGCAGCAACAACAGGTACAGGTGCCAGCCAGTTTCAGTGGTAATTTAAAACTGATGGCAGTGGCGGTCAGTGATACTGCGCTGGGCGCACACAGTTCTGATGTGCAGGTGCGTGGCCCCTTTGTGTTAACCCCTGAAGTACTGAGCAGTGCCGCACCGGGCGATGAGTTTGAAGTTAATATTTCGGTTGCCAATGGTGTCAAAGGCTCGGGTGACAATGCCGATATTAAAATTAGCCTGGCATTGCCGGCGGGGCTGAGCGCGATAAGCCCGCTGCAGCAAACTGTGCAAATTAACGAGGGCAGTGAACAAAGTGCCCGCTTCCGTTTAAAAGCCGGGGCCGAGCCGGGTGCGCTTGATATCCGCTTTAGCGCAAGCTATCAGCAGGGCGCGTTGCTGGAAGAAAGCAGCCGCGAGGTTAGCCTGAGCATCCGCCCGGCCAGCCATTATCAAACTACCCTGAATGCCGGCTATGCCCGCAAAACGCCGCTAACCCTAAGCACCCGCTACCCGCTGCATAAAGCTTTTGCTGAGCTGAATGTTGCGGCCTCAGCTAATCCGTTAGTGCTGGCAGAGAGCTTTACCGATTATCTGGCAAACTATCCGCATGGTTGTACCGAGCAAGCGGTATCACGGGTGTTCCCCTGGATAGGCCTGGTACAGCAACCCGGCTATCAGACGCGCTTACCCCTGGTGCAGCAACAATTTGCGGTGTTAATTCAGAAACTGGCTGAGCGTCAGCAAAGCGACGGTGGCTTTAGTTTCTGGCCCGGTGGTTATGATAGCGCCGATTTCCCCAGTATTTATGTGATGCACTTTTTAATGGCAGCACGCGAGCAGGGGCTGGCGGTGCCAGATTACCTGTACCAGCAGGGCTTAAGCTACTTGCGCAATGTTGCCAGGGTAAGCGGTGCTAATTTGTATCAGGCCCGGCTACGCGCCAACGCCATTTACCTGCTAACCCGCAGCGGCGAAGTTACCACCAACTATCTGGTGGAATTGCACGAGCGGCTGGGGCAACAGCATCAGCAAGCCTGGCAAACCGATATTACCGCCATTTATATGGCCGCCAGCTATCAGTTGCTGCAAAAGCCCGAGGTGGCACGCGGCTTACTTGGCAGCTACCGGCTGGGTAAAAGCTCCAGCATGCAACAGGCCTACTTGCAACTTAGGGATGGGCAACGTATCGCCAACCCGCTGCCGCCCTTTGCTAATCCGGCGTTTCAGTCACAGTTAAGCCTGGATGCGCAGTATGTCTATTTGCTATCGCGCCATTTTAGCGAGCAGGCCAAAGCCCTGGACGGCGAGCAAATTGTCAAATTGCTGCAACCAGTATTTGATGGCCAGTACAATACCATTGGCTCGGCCTATGCGGTGCTGGCGCTGGCGGCATATGGTCAGCTGCAAACGGCCGCTACTGATACCCCGCCACGCTTTTATCAGCTGACAGCCTCAGGTGAGCGCACCGAGCTTACTGCGGCTGATAACCGTCAGGCCTTACCCCGGCGCGCTTTTGGCAGTGAGGCCAGCCAGTTATTGGTGGAAAGCACCGGCCCGCTGTTTTATGCACTAAGCGAAGCCGGTTTTGCCGTAACGCCGCCGGCTAAAGCCGCCGCTCAGCAGTTAGAAGTGGTACGGGACTATCTGAACAGCGAGGGCCAGGTAGTCAGCAGTGCCCGGCAGGGCGATGAGCTTACGGTAAGGCTACGGCTGCGTAGCACCAATAATAGCTGGCACAACAATGTGGCAGTGGTGGATTTGCTGCCTGCAGGCTTTAGTGTGGTGCGCAGCTCGGTACCCCGCCAGCAAGGGCGCTGGCGTGCCGATTATGTTGATATTCGTGAAGACAGGGTAGTGTATTATGCGGGCTTCGGGCCGCAGATGACGGAGCTGCGCTACCAGGTAAGAGTGACCGCAGTGGGTGATTTTACCTTGCCGGCAGTCACTGCTGAGTCAATGTATGATCGCAGTGTCCGGGCTAATACTGCCGCCGGGCGCTTTGTGGTTGCAGCGGCGCAGTAAGGCCAGCCGGGAATGAAGGCGCTGACTGTTTGGTCGGGCTGGCGCAGCAGATTTTTATTGCTGCTGCGCTGGCTGCTATTGCCGCTGCTGGCACTGCTACTGCTGGCGGTTTTGCTGCTGGGGTTGTCCGGCAAGCCTGATTTATATGCCAATTACCAGCAAGGTAGTGCGTATTTTGCCAGCGATGGCGAGCTGCTGAGTTTACGGTTAGCACCGGATCAGCGGTATCGCTTAAAACTGCCGCTGGCAGACATTGCCCCCGCCTTACAACAAGCCACCCTGTTATACGAAGATAGGCGTTTTTATCAGCATTTTGGCCTGGATATCAATGCCGTTGGCCGGGCGTTATGGCAAGGGGTAGTGCTTAGGGGGCGCCGTCAGGGCGCTTCTACTCTCAGCATGCAACTGGCGCGGCTGCGCTTTGGTTTAAACACCAGCAACCTGGCTGGTAAGCTGCAGCAGCTGGGTTATGCGCTGTATCTGGAGCGGCATTTTAGTAAAGATGAGTTGCTTGAAGCCTATTTTAACTATGCACCCTATGGTGGCAATATTGAAGGTGTGGCTGCTGCCAGCCTGATTTACTTTGGTAAAGAAGCGCGCGAGCTAACGTTACCTGAGGCGCTGGCGCTTAGTGTGATCCCGCAAAACCCTAACCAGCGCAGCCCCCTTAGCCAAAGCGGCCAGCAACAGTTAGAGCTGGCCCGCCAACGCTTAACCCTTATCTGGCAACAACAGCATGGTGCGAGCTTGCCCGCCGGCGCTTTACCGCTGGATTTGCCCTTGCGCTATTTCAATCGCAGCGACTTACCTCAGCAAGCGCCACATTTTATTAATCAGTTACGCCAGCAGGGCCACTTGCAAGGGCGTTTTTACACCAGTTTAACCTTATCGGTGCAACACCAATTTGAGCGGCAATTAAGCCGCTATTTAAAACGCCACCAGGCACAGGGTTTTAGTAATGGCAGCGCTTTATTAATAAAACGCAGCACCCTGCAGGTGCAGGCCTGGCTGGGCTCTGCTGATTTTAATAGTGAAGCCATTGCCGGCCAGGTAGACGGTGTCACGGCGTCGCGCTCGCCGGGTTCGGCATTAAAGCCCTTCGTTTATGCGCTGGCGCTGCAGCAAGGCCATATTCATCCCAACAGCCTGTTGACGGACGTGCCGCGCCGCTTCGGCAGTTTTAATCCGGAGAATTTCGACCGCCAGTTTGTCGGGCCGATAAGTGCCACCGCCGCCTTGATCAACAGCCGTAACCTGCCGGCGGTGCAGCTGCAGGCCAGGCTGCAACAGCCTGATTTTTATCAGTGGCTGCAAGGTGCCGGTGTGCCGCTAAGTCAGCCTGCCAGCCACTACGGCCTGGCATTAGTATTAGGTGGCATGGAGCTGAGCATGGCGCAACTGGTGCAACTATATGCGATGCTGGGCAATGGTGGCAGCTGGCAAGCATGGCAGTGGTTAGCTGAGCCGGCAACGCCGCAAGGCCGGCAGCTATTAAGCCCGGAAGCAGCCTTCTTAACCCTGGATATGTTGCGCCAGCACCCCGGGGTACAAAGCGCGCTGCTGACCACCTTGACAGACAGCAAGCCGGTCGCCTGGAAAACCGGTACCTCGTACGCGTTTCGTGATGCCTGGGCTATTGCGCTAAGTGGTGACTACGTGCTGGCCGTATGGCTGGGTAATTTTGATGGCAGCAGCAACCCCAACCTGGTGGGGCGCACAGCTGCAGGCCCTTTATTATTTGAATTACTGTCACTATTGCCACAAAACCGGCAGGCCGAGCAGCAGTTATTCAGCCCGGCGGCCAGTTTAAATTTGAAAAAAGTTCCCTTGTGCAGCCGCAGTGGTGATTTACCCAATAAATTCTGCCCGCAAACAGAGCCAGGTTGGTTTATTCCGGGAGTATCGCCGATTAAAGTATCCGAAGTGCATCGGGCCGTACCAATTGATCTGAACAGCGGCCTGCGCGCTTGTAGTCATCAGCCTGGGGTGACTGAGCTGAAAGTATTTGAATTCTGGCCCTCTGAAATAAGCCGCGCGATGCAGCAGGCCGGTATTATGCTGGCGCAGCCACCGCGTTATCAACAGCCATGCCCTGATCAGTTGTTGCGAAGCCGCCAGCCGCCACAAATCCGCTCGCCCCAGCCCCAGCTCACCTATTTGCTGGGAGAGCAACGTGAGCAGCAGCAAATTGCGCTTAAGGCCAGTTTTGATGGAGCCGTTACGCAGGCCTACTGGTTTGCCGACAGCCGTTACCTGGGTTCTGTCGCGCCAGCAGAAACGTTATTCTGGCAGGCTGAAAGCGGCCGATTTGAGCTAAGGGTAGTAGATGATTTAGGTGGCGTTAGCCAGATAACGCTAAATGTCCACTGATGGCCGAAGATTTCTGTTAAACCACGTTAAATTCGCTACTATAGGCAAATCAGAGTTTTAAGAAGCTAAACAATGAATTCAATATTTAAGCTGCTACTTTTGCCGGCAGTGCTGGTATTTACTCTGTTCCCGGCCAGGGTATGGGCCAGCAGCTCTGCTCAGGTTAGTGAGAAGTTAGCCCCAACCTTAATCATCATTTCGATTGATGGTATGCGTTACGACTATCTGGAGCTGCACCAGGCGCCATTTTTAAGTAACCTGGCTAAGCAAGGGGTGCATGTTAAACAGCTGCAACCGGTGTTTCCAAGTAAAACCTTTCCCAATCACTACTCCTTAGTGACCGGCTTACATCCACAAAAGCACGGTATTACCGACAACAGCATGTATGACCCTAAGTGGGATGCACGCTTTGCGATGAGTATGCCCGAAGAAGTCGGTAATGGCCGCTGGTGGCAAGGCGAGCCTATCTGGATCACTGCTGAGTTGCAGGGTGTTACTGCCGCGACCTATTTTTTTCCGGGTTCAGAGGCAGAAATAAAGGGCACAAGGCCAAGTTACTGGTTTAAGTACCAGCACGACACCCCCAACCGGCAGCGGGTAGACACAGTGCTAAACTGGTTGCAATTACCCCAGGGCGAACGGCCGCAGCTTATTACCTTATATTTTAGTGATGTCGATTCAGCCGGCCATATGTATGGCCCGGCTTCAAAAGAGGTGGCGGAAGCGCTGGAGCATGTTGACAACGAACTGGCTTATTTAGTGGCAGAGTTAACTGAGCTGGGGTTGTTTGACCAGGTTAACCTGATTATCAGCTCAGATCACGGCATGGCAGAGGTAGATCAACGAAAGCATATTGTGCTGGACAGCCTGTTTAGTGCCAACTTAGCCCAGAATGTTCGATATTCGCGGGAGATAGTCAGTATTTTCCCCAAAGAAGGCCAAAAAGAAGCCTTATACCAGCAACTGGCGGCTTCGGTGCCAGAGCAGGTGCGGTTATATCGTAAAAGTGAACTGCCGGCGCGCTTTCATTATCAGCAGCACCGGCGCATAGCGCCGATTATTTTACTGGCAGAGCAACCGTGGATTTTTGTCCGGCAAAGCTTTTTACCTGAAGCGATGAATGATCCGAGTTTTTTACGCGCCCGGGGCAGCCATGGTTATGACAATGAAGAATTGCTGATGCAGGGCATGCTGATTGCCCATGGCCCGGCGTTTAAACAGCGGCAGCAGCTGGAGCGCTTAAGCATGGTTGATATTTACAATGTAATGACTGCTGTACTGGGCTTAACACCAGCGGACAATGACGGTGATGCCAGTATAGTACCGTTATTGTTAAAAGAGTCTGGCAACTAAGGATGTACTGTCCGCATTTTCAGGCTGGGCGTTGTCAGTCTTGTCACTGGCTGGATAAGCCCTATACTCAGCAATTGCAGCTAAAACAGCAACAACTGACGCTGTTAATGGCACCGTTTTCGCCGGTTGAACTGTTAGCGCCGCAGGCAAGTGAAGAGCAGGGGTTTCGTTATAAAGCGAAGATGGTGGTGCTGGGCAGTGTTGACGTGCCGGTGCTGGGGATTATCAACCCACAAGGCGAGCAGATCGATTTAGCCGATTGCCCGTTATATCCGGCCAGCTTTGCGCCGGTATTCGCGCTGTGTAAAGCCATGATCAGCCGCGCCAGGCTTACGCCCTACGATATTGCCAACCGCCGCGGTGAGCTAAAGTATATTTTGCTGAGCCAAAGCCTGCACAGTGGCCGTTTTATGCTGCGCTTTGTGCTGCGCTCGAAAAATTGTCTGGCGTCAATAAGCAAGCATTTGCCCTGGCTATTGCAGCAATTGCCTGAACTGGAGCTGTGTTCAGTCAATTTACAGCCGGCGGCAGCGGCAATTCTGGAAGGTGCTGAAGAAATTATCTTAACGAGCCAAAACGTATTGGCAGAGCAGCTGAATCAGGTGCCTTTGTATTTGCAGCCACAAAGTTTTTTTCAAACCCAGCCGGTATTGGCGGCCAGGTTGTATCAAACCGCAGCCCGTTGGGCAATGGCTATTCAACAACAGCAGGGTGCTTTTAGCCAGATCTGGGATTTATTTTGTGGGGTGGGTGGCTTTGGCTTGCATCTGGTTCAACCCGGCCAACGTTTAGTAGGTATAGAAATAGCGCCAGCGGCTATTAACAGCGCACAGCGTTCGGCAGCTGAGTTGGGTTTGGCGAATGTTAGTTTTCAGGCCCTGGATGCCAGTGCTTTTGCCAGTGCAGCGGCTACAGCGCCCGATTTACTGGTGGTTAACCCGCCACGACGCGGTTTGGGGCAGGCGCTTTGCCAGGATATCGAGCGGCTGGCGCCGGCCTGGCTGCTATATTCCAGTTGTAATGCAGCAAGCCTGGCACAAGATTTAGCCAGGCTTAAGCAATACAAATTAGTTAAAGTGCAGCTGTTTGATATGTTCGCCCATAGCAGCCACTATGAAGTGTTAACGCTGCTGAAAAGAAATGCTTAACGGCTGCTATTCATAACACGTACAATTTCGCGAGTGTTTTCAAATAACTCAATAATAGTATCTTCAATCTGTACACTGATAATACCCTCAGCATTAGGCTGCTTAATAATCCTGGCATGCCGATAGTAATCTTCTGCCAAAAACTGGCCAGGTGCCAGCTTTTTCTGCCAACCGGGTGGCAAAGGCTGACCTCTTTCCAGCTTTTTCTCTAAGCCAGGTGGTAAGCTTTTTTCCTGGTCTGGCTTGGCCATTGCCAACTGACTAAACAGTAAGGTTGAGCTGCAAAGCACTAACATGAAAACTTTCATAAATACTTACCTTTGAGTGATATAACACCCTTTATAACAGCTGGGGCTTAATGCCACCTTAACTGTAATGGTTTAATTCAGCCATCACAGCCGCTACTTGCATCCTGCTTTCGATAATATATACTGTTTATATGTACAGTGCTTTTCTGGTGGTTTATGTCAGCATTATTAGAGCAACTTGCCCGGCGTCAGCTGCTATGGCATGGCGATAGTCAGCAACTGGCTTATCAGGCGGTCAGCTCGGGTTTTCCTGAGCTGGATCAGCAGTTAGGCGGCGGCTTGCCTGCCAGTGGCCTGATTGATATTCAAACGGCAGCCGGCATTGGCGAACTGCGCCTGTTATTACCTTATTTACGGCAGCAACAGCAACAATCGCAGCGTTTACTGGTGTTTATTGCGCCGCCGGCTGAGCTTAGCGCCGATATGCTGGCCGGTGCCGGGCTGGATCTGAGCCAGCTGCTGATTATTACCCCCGGCCAACCTATTAGCCCGCCTAAACCGGCTGGCCGCCATACCAAAGCGGCTAAAAAACTAAACGCTAAGCAAGAAGCCTTGTGGGCTGCGGAGCAGTGTCTGCAAAGTGGCTGTTGCGCCACTGTGCTGATCTGGCCTGCGGCGATTAGTTTAGCGCAGGCCCGGCGCCTGCAACTGGCAGCAGAGCAGGGCGCAGCCAGCATGATATTGTTTAGAAAGCCCAGCCAGACCCTCAGCTTACCGGTTAATTTAAGTATCAGTTTACAGCCGGATCCACAGGGGCTGCAGTTAACGGTACTTAAGCGTAAAGGCTGCTGGCCGGCAGCACCCATTCGGCTGAATATGCAAAGCCGCTGGCCGGCATTGTGTTTAGCTGATGCGCCTGCAGAACCCATGCGCCAGGCAAGCTAAGATGGCGCTGTTTTTGTATTTGCATTTTCCGTCGCTGCAGCTGGATAACCTGCAGCTATCAGCTGAAAATAGCCAGAATTTAGCTATTGCTGTGGTTGACCAGCAGCACCAGCTATTGCAGTTAAATCAGTCCGCTATCAATGCCGGCCTGAAACTGCAAATGGGCCTGGCCAGCGCAGCGGCGCTATGTCCGGATTTGCAGTTACTGCCGTATCAGAGTGAGCAACAACTTAAAGTCCTGAACAGCGCAGCCCAGCAGTTATACCAGTTAAGCGGTGATATTGCGCTTGACCCGCCAGCCGGGCTGATTTTACGGCTGGATGGCATGCTGCAGCTGTATAGCGGCCTTGCCCCTTACTGGCAGGCGCTAAGTGCAAAACTGCACGAGCTGGCTTATCGCTACCAGTACAGCTGCGGTGCCACCCCTTATGCCGCTAAATGTCTGGCGTATCAACAGGCGGCTTTAATCACTAACGATGCTAAGCGATTAAGTGCCGCGCTTCATGCCAGCCCGCTGACTGCTACTGAGCTAACAGCGCCACTACAGCAGCAAATGGCCCGGCTGGGTATTCATACTCTGGGCCAGTTGTTGGCGTTGCCGCCGGCTGAGCTGGCGCGACGCTTTGACAGCCAGCTGCTCAGTTATCTGGGCCGGCTGCGCGGCGATTATTACCATGCATTGGAATATGTGCAGCCAGAATCCGGCTTTAGCCGCTACCTTGAGCTGTTGTATGACATCAGCGATAGTGCTGTGCTGGCAAGGCCCCTGGTGAAATTATTACAGCAGCTTGAGCAGCAGCTCAGCCGGGCTAGCTGTCAGTGTCATCAATTGTTGCTGACTTTGTTTTTCCGGGATAATCCCAAATTGCAGTTGTGTATTGGCTCAGCCCAGGGCGAGTATAAAGCGGCGGCCTGGCTGCAGTTGTGTCAGCTGCAATTGCAAAACCTGACGTTGCCCGAGCCGGTGTATGGCTTGCAGTTAGATGTAAACCGTTTTGCCGGCCAGCAGCGGCCCACTGAGGGGCTGTTTGCGCAGCAGCAGGCCAGTATGTCAGCCTTGCAGTTACTATCCTTATTGCAAGCGCGTTTAGGCCGCGCAGCGGTAAGTGGTTTAACTTTACAAAACCAACATTTACCGGAACAGGCCAGCCAGCGCAGCCTGCCACTGGTGAAAGGCTATGTAGTAAAAGGCCAGGCCGGGCTGGCGGCCTTAGCGCTGCGCCCGGCATTTTTACTGCCTAAACCGCAACCATTAACTGAAGCTGTCACCATCAGCCAGGGGCCGGAACGCTTGTGCCCCGATGGCTGGCAGCTGGGGGCACAGCGCGATTACTATATTGGCCGCAACCGGCAGGGCCAGTGGTTATGGTTGTTTCGTACTGCCAGCCAGCAATGGTTTGTACATGGCTGGTTTAGCTAAGTGCCGGGGGTAAGCTATGGATTACGCTGAACTGTTTTGCCAAAGCTATTTTAGTTTTCTGCAAGGGGCCTCGAGTCCGCAGGAGCTGGTGACCCAGGCCGCCGCGCTGGGATATCAGGCACTGGCTATTACGGATGAGTGTTCGGTAGCGGGAGTAGTGCGGGCTTACCGGGCGGTTAACGAGCAGCAACTGCCACTTCAGCTAATTGTTGGCAGTGTCTTTATGCTGGATAAACTGCAACTGGTGCTGTTATGCCCAACTAAAGCCGCTTACAGCGAGTTGGGGCGGGTGATTACTAATGCGCGGCGGCGGAGTAGTAAAGGCGACTATCAGCTCACTGAGTGGGATTTAATGTCGGTGAGCCACTGCTTTATGTTATGGCTGCCCAGTGGCGATCAGGAGAGTGATCAGTACTGGGCACAATGGCTGCAAAAATATCACGCCGGGCGGCTATGGCTGGCGATGCGTCGGCAGTTAAGTCATAACGAACAACACTTTATCGATTATTGCCAGCAATTAGCCGGCCAATATCAGTTAACGCAGGTAAGCTGTGGCGCGGTATTAATGCACCGGCCCGAGCGGCTGGCATTGCAACACTGCGTTAGTGCTATCCGCGCCGGCAAGCCGCTGCGTGAGCTTGGCCGTGAGTTACTCAGTAATGCTGAACGGGCGCTTAGGCCCTTGCCGAAACTGGCGAAATTGTTTCCACAGAGTTGGCTTAATGAAAGCTCTGCCATTGCCGCGCGCTGCAATTTTAACCTTAGTGAGCTGAAATACCAGTATCCGGCCGAGCTGGTGCCTGCAGGCCAAAGTGCCAGCAGTTACTTGCGACAGCTAGTGGCGCAGGGCAGTAAAATACGCTTTGCCGATGGCGTGCCGCCCCGGGTGCAGGCGCTGATAGATAAAGAGCTGGCACTGATTAGCGAGTTAAAATACGAGTATTTTTTTCTGACCATTTACGATCTGGTGCAGTTTGCCCAGCAGCGCCACATTTTATATCAGGGCCGTGGCTCCGCGGCTAATTCGGTGGTGTGCTACTGCCTGCAAATTACCGCAGTCGATCCACGGCAAATACAGGTGTTGTTTGAACGGTTTTTATCAAAAGAGCGGCAGGAGCCGCCGGATATCGATGTTGATTTTGAACATGAGCGGCGCGAAGAAGTGATCCAGTATCTGTATCAGAAATACGGCCGCGAGCGGGCGGCGCTGGTTGCTACTGTTATTAGCTATCGCTTTAAAAGTGCGCTGCGCGATGTTGGTAAAGCACTGGGCTTACCGGTGAGCCAGCTGGATTTTCTGATTAAAAATATTCAGCGGCGTAACCCGGCCAGCAGCTGGCAGCAGCAACTGGGAACACTGGGGCTGGACAGTAACAGCCAGACCAGCCGCCAGCTGGTACAATTAGTAGACGAGTTGCGCGGTTTTCCACGGCATTTATCGCAGCATGTGGGCGGCTTTGTTATCTCTGAAGGGCCCTTGTACGAGCTGGTGCCGGTGGAGAACGCCGCCATGGCGGACAGAACCGTGATCCAATGGGATAAGGATGATTTAGAAACGCTGCAATTGCTAAAAGTGGATGTACTGGCACTGGGTATGCTGACTGCTATTCGTAAGTGTTTTAAGCTGGTGCAGCAGCATTATCAGCGGTCGCTTAGTATTGCAGGCATTAATGCGCTGGGGGATGATCAGGCGGTGTATCAGCTGATCCAAAAAGCCGATACCGTTGGCCTGTTTCAGATTGAATCGCGGGCGCAAATGAGCATGTTACCGCGCTTAAAGCCGGCCTGTTATTACGATTTAGTGGTGCAAATTGCCATAGTGCGGCCCGGGCCTATTCAGGGCGATATGGTGCACCCTTATTTAAAGCGGCGCAACGGCCTTGAGCCGGTAAGCTATCCGTCAGCGGCAGTGGAGCAGGTGCTAAGCCGCACCCTGGGCGTGCCGATATTTCAGGAGCAGGTGATTGCGCTGGCGATGGTGGCGGCGGGCTTTAGTGGCGGCGAGGCTGATCAGTTGCGCCGGGCCATGGCCAGCTGGCAGAAAACCGGCGAGCTGCTGCAATTTAAAGACAAGCTGATTAACGGCATGCAAAGCCGCGGCTATCAGCTGGAATTTGCCGAGCGGATTTACCAGCAAATTTGTGGTTTTGGCGAGTACGGCTTTCCTGAATCGCACTCGGCCAGCTTTGCTGTGCTGGCGTATGTATCGGCCTGGTTAAAGCATTATTATCCGGCGGCCTTTTATACGGCGTTACTCAACAGCTTACCTATGGGGTTTTACAGCCCATCGCAGCTGTTACAGGATGCGAAAAGGCATCAGGTTGTGGTGTTGCCGGTGTGCGTTAATGGCTCGCAGTGGGATTATACTTTACAGCCTCAGCCTCAGCCTTATGCTATCCGGCTGGGGTTACGCCAGGTAAAAGGCTTAAGCGCCGCCGGCGCTGCGTTGTTGTTACAACACCGGCCGCTGGCCGGTTATAAAGAGCTGCAGCAGTTACGCCAGGCAGGCCTTAACAGCTGTGACTTACAGGCGCTGGCAAGTGCCAATGCCTTAGCGGCCATCAGTGGTGACAGGTACAACAGTCGCTGGCAGTTGCTGGATAAGCAGCAGAGCTTGCCATTATTTTCTAATCAGCAGACTGAAGACGTAAGCACGGTCGCTGCGGTGGCTGAACAGCCCGCTCACTATCAATCTGCGCTCTTGCCAGCCCCCTCCGAGATGGATGAGGTACTGGAAGACTATGCCGCCACCGGCCTTAGTTTACAGCAGCACCCGCTGGCACTGCTGCGCCTGGCCGGCAAATTACCGCGCAGTACTACTGTAGCTGGCCTTAGCGCTGTGCGGCATAAAAGCCCGGTGCGGATTAGCGGCCTGGTGACTTTACGGCAACGGCCGGGTACTGCCGCCGGGGTCACTTTTATCTCACTGGAAGATGAAACCGGTACCGCTAATGTGGTGGTCTGGCTGGCTACCGCCCAGGCCCAGCAGCAGGCGTTTTTAACCGCGCAAATATTGCAGGTAGACGGTATTTTAGAGCGCGAAGGCGAGGTAACCCATGTGATCGCCGGCCGGCTGACTGATTTAAGCAGCGAATTAACCGCCTTTGTCAGCAAGTCGCGCGATTTTCATTAGCTGATATTTAAACTACCGCATTATTAACTCAGCCCGATAATCTGCTACAGTGCCTGCTTTTTAGTGTTCAGGGTAACGACGGTAAATGTTGTTTGGCTATTTTTCATTGTTTGCGACCGGCTTTATTGCCGCAACCCTATTACCTGCATCGTCAGAGCTGTTGTTAATAGCCTTGCAGCAGCAAGGTTATGCTGTTTTGGGCTTATGGCTGGCCGCTACCAGCGGCAATACCCTGGGTTCTTGCGTTAACTGGTATCTGGGCAAAGAGTTACTGCGTTTTCAGCATAAACGCTGGTTTCCGGTAAGCCCTGAGCAGTTAGCCAAAGCGGAGCTGCAGTTTAACCGCTACGGCAGCTGGAGTTTGTTACTGGCCTGGTTGCCGATAGTGGGTGATCCGTTAACTCTGGTAGCCGGTACCCTGCGGGTACGTTTTGGGCTGTTCTTACTGTTGGTTACCCTGGGCAAAGGGGCCCGTTATGCGCTGCTGTTATATTTAGCTAGTAAGCTGTTTTAATGCTTCTGTTGCAATGATCGCTTTTACCTTTAGCCTCAGACAAAAAACGAGACCTGCCCATATATAAAATTGCAGATAGTCGTTTGGCAAAGTGGCGTTAGGTCGCTTCTTTTTATTGGCTTTATAGGGTCAGATCCGTCATCATTAGCCAATATTTTCTGACAGGACACTATTATGGAATACCAATTATCAACCGAAGAGCTGGGCCGGATTTTGGCACTGGATGCCGAGCAGCGTTATGATTACTTTGTTCAGGCGGTAGCTGATTTAGAAGAAATCTGGATATTAACCGACGAAGAAGGCTTTGTGCTGGTTAGCGCCGAAGATGATCGCTGCATTCCGGTATGGCCACATGCTGAGCTGGCCGAGCAATGGATTGAAGGTGAATGGCAACATTGCACCGCCAAGTCTATTGATGTTGCCACCTGGCTGGATAAATGGACCTCAGGCTTAAATGGCGACGAGCTGGCCATTGCGGTACTGCCTGATGCCGATGGCCCGGGTGTTGTAGTAACACCGGATGAACTGGCGGAAACCTTAATTGATGAAATGAGCGACGACGCCTGAGCGCCGCGCTTGCTGCACTAATTTAGTAGTTAGGGTACTAATTCGTTGCCGGTGGTGTTACCGCCGGCAAATGCCATTAGGTTGTCACTGGTAATACTACTGATTTGCTGGAGCGCTTCTTTGGTGAAAAATGCCTGATGGCTGGTGATCAGCACATTGGGAAAGGTTAGCAGCCGTTTAAATACTTCATCGTCTATCACCTGCTCGGATAAATTCTCGAAAAAGATATCGGCTTCCTGTTCGTACACATCCAGCCCCAGATAACCAATTTTGCGGCTTTTTAAGCCTTCAATCACCGTCTTGGTATTGACTAAACCACCGCGGCTGGTATTGATCAGCATCACGCCATCGCGCATTTTCGCCAACGAGTCGGTATTAATCAGGTGTTTGGTGGCCGGGTTAAGTGGGCAGTGCAGGCTGATAATATCGCTTTGGGCATAAATCTCGTTCAGGCTGACATAGTGGCCTGCCAGTTCCTCTGCTGGCTCAACGTCATAACACAGTAGCTTACAGCCAAAGCCTTTTAAAATGCGGGCGGTGGCCTGGCCAATCCGGCCGGTACCAATTAAGCCGACCGTTTTGCCGTGCATATTAAAGCCCAGTAAGCCGTCGATGGCAAAGTTATCATCCCGTACCCGGTTAAAGGCTTTATGCAGCTTACGGTTTAAGGTTAGCATCATGGCTACGGTATGCTCGGCCACGGCTTCCGGTGAGTAGGCCGGTACCCGCGCAATCCGGATGCCTAAGGCTTTGGCTGTGTCCAAATCCACATTGTTAAAGCCGGCACAGCGCAAGGCGACCATTTCGATGCCCATCACCGACATTTGCTGTAATACCTCTGCCGATAAATCATCGTTTACAAAGGCACAAATAGCATGACAACCCTGTGCCAGTTTGACATTAAGTGAATTTAAGCGGCTGTCAAAATAGCTAAATTGCAGACTGGGATCAGCCCACTGCCCAAAGCCATCCTGATCATATTTTTTTGCACTAAACACAGCAACTTTCATCGGTAACCTCGTACTTTCTGGCCCGCTATTGTGTGGTAAGTGTAAATCAGTTGAACTTGTCATAATTAGCGCCAGATCAAAGTTACAGCAGTTCTTCTATCGCCTGGGCGATGCTGCCGGGTTTAGTGCGGGGGGCGTAGCGTTTAACCACTTCGCCCTGCTTATTGATCAGAAACTTAGTAAAGTTCCATTTAATCGCCCGGGTTTTCAGTAAGCCCCGGGCGCTGTCTTTTAAATGCTCAAACAGCGGTGCCGCTTTTACGCCATTAACATTAAGTTTGGCCATTACCTCAAAGCTTAACCCATAGTTTAGCTGACAAAACTGCTGAATGTCCTGATTATCACCAGGCTCCTGACCGCCAAACTGGTTACAGGGAAAGGCCAGAACCACAAAATCGCGATCTTTGTACTGCTGATACAACTCTTCTAACTGCTGGTACTGTGGGGTAAAACCGCACTGGCTGGCGGTATTAACGATTAACACCACTTTACCGCGATAGGACGCCAGATCCACTTCCTTGCCCTGGCCATTTTTAACTTTAAACTGATGTATATTGGTCATGCTACTTCCTGATTATGCTTTAAGCTGCTTTCTTTTATGACGCTAAGTTTGTAAGCTAACAGCCTATCATTTCACAGCTATAAGTCATTTTTATGTCAATTGAAAGCAAAGGTAAAGTCGCTTTTATCGGTTTGGGCGTTATGGGCTATCCGATGGCAGGATATCTGCAGCAAAAAGGCTATCAGGTTTGCGTGTATAACCGCACGCTTAGCAAGGCTGAAGCCTGGGCTAAGCAACACACTGGCCGTTACGCGGCCACACCGGCCGAAGCTGCGGCGGGGGCGGACCTGGTGTTTATATGTGTAGGTAATGACGATGATGTGCGCTCGGTAGCATATGGCGTTGATGGTGTACTGGCAACGATGCAGCCAGACAGTGTGCTGATTGACCATACCACGGCCTCGGCCGAGTTAGCCCGCGAGCTGAGTACGGCTTGTTTGGCGCAAGGTGTTGGCTTTTTAGATGCGCCAGTATCCGGTGGCCAGGCCGGTGCTGAAAATGGTGTGTTAACAGTGATGCTCGGCGGCGAGCCAGCCGCTTTTGCCAAAGCTGAAACGGCCATTATGAGTTATGCCCGCTGTGCGAAATTGCTGGGCCCGGCCGGCTCTGGCCAGCTGGCAAAAATGGTCAATCAGATTTGCATCGCTGGCGTAGTGCAGGGCCTGGCCGAGGCACTTAATTTTGCCCAGCATGCCGGCTTAGATGGTGCGGCGGTAGTGGAAGTGATTTCACAAGGTGCGGCGCAGTCATGGCAAATGCAGAACCGCTATAAAACTATGCTCGATGGCAAATACGATTTTGGTTTTGCGGTTGACTGGATGCGTAAAGACTTGGGCATAGCGTTAAACGAAGCCCGTAAAAACGGCAGTCATTTGCCATTAACGGCTTTGGTTGATCAGTTTTACAGCGAAGTACAACAACTGGGCGGCGGCCGCTGGGATACCTCCAGCTTACTGGCGCGTTTGAAGAAATAAGATTAAAAATAAAAGGGGCGCTTTTTAGCGCCCTGTTTATCAGTTATTAGCAGTCGCCATTTTAACCCAGAACATCAGCAAACCTCCGCCAACTATTCCTGTTTTTGCCACATAGAAAAGCGTACCAATATCTGCTGAACCACCCAAGCCAAACACAAAAGTACATAGCAGGACAAAAAAACCAATATAACTGTACAGTGTTTGTTCGTATAACTTAGTCTTGTTTTTCATGGTGCTATTTGTGCCAGCAATCACCAGGAAGGGGCTCATAATATCCGATAGAAACACAAAATCATCAAATTCATTGGTGATAAGCAACCAGCGCCCGATAACCAGCAGTAGAAAAGACAAAAACGCTGTGATAATTACCCGGCGCCAGCTGAATTTGTTTGAGTTAAATGCTTCGTTAATTTGCTCCGCCGTTAATTCCGGTTGTTGCAAAATTTTTCTCACCTGACATAAACGACTATAAGCCTTTATTGGTGAAGGAGATAACGCAGTTTGACTAGCATTGTTAATGCAAACACAGGTGATAAAAACCTGACTTTTGGGATTGAATCTTATTGTCAGCTTCGCAGCATCCTGCAACATTGCACTGTCGTCCTGGCCAATAAAAAACACTTCATATTGCATGATAAACTTCATCGGGCCAGAGGGTTGAGTTTCATTTTCGGCCAGCAGTTTATCGCGCAGGGCTATCGCCTGTTCAATAAATTCCTGTTTGGTTGGCAAGTTCGCAGCACTGTAGTTAATAAACAGGGCGATCTTACAGGTCATTGGGCTTAATTTAACTAAAATGCGGCGGGCGTAAGGTTTAAAGTACAGTAGTTCTGGTAAACTGATAGGCATCAATACAGCGGTGTCATTATCATCTGTGGCTACTTCCACATTTTCAAACTGTCCACCAACCGGTTGCCATTGCAGGCGGTGTTCCAGCACTTTTTGTTCAAGCTCCTCGAGCAAGCCGGGTAGTTCATCCTCAGTACAGTGTTCTGTTTTTTCCAGCCATTCTGCCTGATCAGGAAGTGACATTTCTTCTTCTGTTACGTCGGCGAGCAAGGTATATTGCTGCTCTATCATCAGGTGCAACATTAGTTGTCTTAGGAAAGACGGATCTAAGGTATGCAGCGACGGCGAACCTTCTTGTAAGGTATCGATAGTAACTAACGAGCTTTCCATAGCGATGTTTCCGGTTATTAAGCAAATCATAATAAAGGTGGAATGTTATTTAGTTGTGATGCTGGTGTCAACTAGATATTTCGGTGGCTTGCTGGCACGGTTAAAGCGTTAGGCGTAGGTCGGGAATAAAATCCAGTTCAGTAATATTGCTAAGGCACTGGCTGAATTTGGGATGTTGCGGGTTTAGCAATATATTGTGTTCCCGCGGCGCCAGGACACTGGGTACTGATAAAGCGAGACTGGCTTGTTTTGCCAGCCAGTCATCGCCAATGCGGGCAGTGTCTGCGGTTGCTGGCTGTGCCTGCCAGCTGTCTGGCAGTTTGCTTAAATCTATTCGCAGTAAGTCCTGCTTAGCTATATTCAGTTGAAACAACCGGAACTGAGTGAGTGCCGCGCGGTTATTTAGGTGGACCAGAATTTCCAGAATAGCTAAGGCTTCAGAGCCTGCGGTGTAAATACAGCGTTGGCCTTTGCTGTTCCAGCGACCACCGTACAAGCGAGCACCTTCGCCATCAAAGGCCTGAGACGCCCATTTAGTGTGGACTAAGCGATAGAGTTGCACTGAACTTATGCTGCGAAAGGGTTATGGTGTGCATTGCCGGTTGCAACACCCGCCGTGCTCGTTACAGTAACTTGGGCTTGCCTCAGACACTCTGTGCCTGCGCTAATGGGGTTCCAACCTTGATGCGCATAAAGTATCGTCATGAAAAGACACCATGTTCCAGGCGACCAATTAAATCGAGCACAGCCTGAGTTTCAGCTGAGGTGGCCAGCATCTCCAGCGGCGCTTTATCACCCAGGCCATATACCGGCTCGGTAAGCCAGCGCTTCGTTGCTGCCATATCGTCATTAAACAACGCATTGGCGGCCACCAGCACAGTGGTAAAACGGTGCAGCCGGTCACTTTCATCCTGGGTGAACTTACCCGTTTTAGCCCGCCGTGCCAGCGTGGCAGGCGCTAACTGACATACTGCCGCCAGCTGCTTCTTATCCAGAGTTGATAGTGTAGCCAGCTTATCAAATACGCTGTAACTAAAGCCATTGTGCAGCGCCTGATATAATTTAGGACCCCGCTCAGCAATACCCAACTGTTGCCACAGATTTTGTATAGTATATAAACTGGGCGTGTATTCTTTAACTAAGGCTGTCATTAGCCACCCCGCTGCCAAGTGATATGGTTTTAGTTTATCACTTGATTTTAATGTGGTCAAAAAAAGAGCGCGCTGATCGTAGTTATCAGCGTGCTCTTATTCATGCTAAATGCCGAAAAACGGCAACTTAGTTAAACACCATCTCCGGTATCTCGCCGTCGACGACCAGCTTGCCAGCGGTTTTTTGCTGAATTTCTTCAACAGTAATACCGGGGGCGCGCTCCAATAAATGGAAAGCGCCGTTGCGCACTTCCAGTACTGCTAAATCGGTAACAATTTTCTTCACGCAACCGACACCAGTTAATGGCAGGCTGCAGCTTTCTAACAGTTTGCTGTTGCCGTATTTGTCAGCGTGGGTCATGGTGACCACGATGTTCTGCGCACCCGCCACTAAGTCCATAGCGCCGCCCATGCCTTTAACCAGTTTGCCCGGGATCATCCAGCTGGCGATATTACCGTTCTGGTCCACTTCAAAAGCGCCTAGTACGGTTAAATCAACATGGCCGCCACGGATCATGGCAAAGCTTTCCGCTGAGCTGAAAATGGCCGCGCCCTTAATGGCGGTAACCGTTTCTTTGCCGGCGTTAATCATATCGGCGTCAAGCTCTGCTTCAGTCGGGTAGGGGCCCATGCCGAGCAGGCCGTTTTCTGATTGCAGCATCACTTCAATGCCTTTTGGCACGTAGTTGGCGACCAGGGTAGGAATACCAATACCCAGGTTAACGTAGTAACCGTCTTGCAGCTCTTGCGCCACGCGCATTGCTACCTGTTCACGAGATAAAGCCATGGTTGCCTCCTTAACCTTGTTGCACCATACGACGTTCGATGCGCTTCTCAAAGTTGCCTTTGATCACGCGCTGCACGTAAATACCCGGGGTATGAATTTGCGAGGGTTCCAGCTCACCTGGCTCGACAATTTCTTCCACTTCTGCCACGGTGATTTTACCGGCAGTGGCGGCCATGGGGTTAAAGTTCATTGAGGTATGGCGAAATACCAGGTTGCCGTAACGGTCGGCTTTCCAGGCGCGTACTATGGCAAAATCGCCGGTAATCGCCGGCTCCAGCACGTAGTTACGGCCATTAATTTCGCGGGTTTCTTTGCCCTCAGCAACTGGCGTGCCGTAGCCGGTGGCGGTGAAAAATGCCGGTATGCCGGCACCGCCGGCGCGCATTTTTTCCGCCAGGGTGCCTTGGGGGGTCAGTTCTACTTCCAGCTCGCCGCTAAGCAGCTGTTTTTCAAACAGCGCGTTTTCGCCAACATACGAGGCGACCATTTTTTTAATTTGGCGATCTTCCAGCAGAATACCCAAACCAAACCCATCCACGCCGCAGTTGTTAGAGACTACGGTTAAGTCGGTAGTACCCATTTTTTTAATCTGGGCAATTAAGCCTTCCGGAATACCGCATAAACCAAAGCCACCGGCAATCACGGTCATGCCGTCTTGCAGGCCTGCCATGGCGTCTTCGTAGCTATGTACGACTTTATTAAACCCTGCCATTTGTTGTCCCCTGTGCGATATTTTAGTTAATAGTTTGCGTGCACTTCGCCTTAAGTGCCAATCCTACTTTAGAACTAGGCTGCTTCCCCAGCTTGTCGGTAATAAACCAACCGGCCTGCGCCAGCGCGGTTAAATCTACTCCGTGGCGAATACCCAGGCCATTCAGTAAATACACCACATCTTCAGTGGCCACGTTGCCAGAGGCACCGGCAGCGTATGGGCAGCCGCCGAGGCCTGCTACTGCACTGTCGACAACAGCAACACCGCGGTTTAGCGCCACGTAAATATTAGTTAACGCCTGGCCGTAAGTATCATGAAAATGCACCGCTAACTTTTCTGCCGGCACCATCGACAGCACCGCATCCAGCATCGCATTCACTTTTTGCGGCGTGCCGACACCGATAGTATCGCCCAGTGATATTTCATAACAGCCCAATTCCAGCAGCGCTTTCGCCACCAGCGCCACTTCGGTTGGTGCAACCTCGCCCTGATAGGGGCAGCCCACCACGCAGGACACATAGCCACGCACCTTAATGCCATCGGCTTTTGCCGCTTCTAGCACAGGCGCAAAGCGCTCCAGGCTTTCACTAATTGAGCAGTTAATATTTTTCTGACTAAAGGCTTCAGAGGCAGCGCCAAAAATCGCCACCTCAGTGGCGCCGGCTGCCTTAGCTGCCTGATAGCCCTTTAGGTTGGGGGTAAGTGCGGCATAAGTAACACCGGCTTGGCGGGCAATGCCGGCAAATACCTCGGCGGCGTCGGCCATTTGTGGCACCCACTTGGGGGAGACAAAGGCGCCGCTTTCAATGTAGCTAAGGCCAGCAGCGCTAAGCATGTCGATTAAGGTAATTTTATCGGCGGTGCTAACGCTGTGCTCGTTTTGCAGGCCATCACGCGGGCCTACTTCGACGATACGGACACTTGCGGGTAAGCTCATGCTTCCTCCGGACTAAAATCAACCAGCTCGGCGCCATCTTTTACCAAGTCACCGGCGGCATAAAACACCTCATTTACCAGGCCATCTTTGGGCGCTTTAATGCTGTACTCCATTTTCATCGCCTCCATAATGACCAGGGTATCACCGGCTTTAACCATGGCGCCGGGCTTAGTCATCACCGCCACTATAGTGCCGTTCATCGGTGCCGTTAAGCTACCGGCATGCTCACTGCCATCTTGCTCGGTGGTGACTTCAGTACGGTAAATAAAGTCGTAGCGATGGTGTTTAATAAATACGCTAATGGTGTCCTGGTAGCGGCTAACCCGCACCTTGGTTTTATGATCGCCCAAGGTCGCGCTAAGCTCATCACTATTCAGTTCGGCCAGACAGCAAATTTGCTGGCCTTGCAGCTCAACCACATAGTGCTGTTGCTGCTCGCGAATGGTTAATTGCTCAGCCTTGTCGCCGCACAGTAACGTCAGCAGTACAGTAGGCGTTTCATTTAAACGCCAGCCATGGCTGTATTGCCAGGGGCTGGGTGTCGACGGCGCTGTTACGGGGGCTTTTTGTTGCTCCAGAATAAACAATGCTGCCAGCACCAGCGCCTGGTTATTTTCGCTATTGGCCGGGGCAAATAAGCTAGCCTGGTGCTGGTTAATAAAGTTGGTATCCAGCTCAGCAGCTTTAAACGCCGGGTGCTCGGTTAAGCTGGTTAAAAAACTCAGGTTGGTGGTTACGCCGGCAATCCGGTAGTCATCCAAGGCGCGCAGCATACGGGCGATAGCGCGGTCACGGCTTTCATCCCAGACAATGAGCTTGGCTATCATTGGGTCGTAGTAGGGTGACACTTCGTCATTTTCCACCACACCGGTATCTACCCGCACATAACGGCTCTGTTCAGGCTGGCGTAAATAGGTCAGTTTACCGGTCGCCGGCATAAAGTCGTTATCAGGATCTTCTGCGTATACCCGCACTTCAATGGCGTGGCCATCAATTTGCACTTCATCTTGGCTTAACGGCAGTTTTTCACCGGCAGCCACTAACAGTTGCCATTTAACTAAATCCTGACCGGTGATCATTTCGGTAACCGGATGCTCCACCTGCAGCCGGGTGTTCATTTCCATAAAATAAAATGAACCGTCTTCATCAAACAAAAACTCGACCGTACCAGCACCACGATAATCGATAGCTTTGGCCGCTTTTACTGCTGCTTCGCCCATCGCCTGGCGCTGCTCAGCGCTAAAATTAGGTGCCGGCGCTTCTTCAATAACTTTTTGGTGGCGGCGCTGAATCGAGCAGTCGCGCTCGGCTAAATACACCGCATTGCCGTGGTTGTCACAAAATACCTGAATTTCAATGTGGCGGGGTTTGGTTAAATAGCGCTCCAGCAACATTTTATCGTTGCCAAAACCGGCTTTGGCCTCGCGGCGGGCACTGGCCAGCGCATCGGCAAATTCCTCTTTTTTCCAGACCACCCGCATGCCTTTACCACCGCCACCATAGGCGGCTTTTAGTAGCTGCGGATAACCAATTTTCGCTGACTCAGCGGCCAGTAACACATCGGACTGATCATCACCGTGATAACCCGGCACCAGTGGCACGCCAGCTTTGGCCATAATATGTTTGGCAGCGCTTTTTGAGCCCATGGCGGTAATGGCGCTAACCGGCGGGCCAATAAATACTACACCGGCGTCGCTACAGGCTTTGGCGAAATCTTCGTTTTCGGATAAAAAGCCATAGCCCGGGTGAATGGCTTCGGCGCCACTTTGTTTGGCAATGGCAATAATTTTATCGCTGCGCAGGTAAGAGTCTTTACTCGGCGCCGGGCCCAATAAGTAGGCTTCGTCGGCCATTCGCACATGACGGGCATTGGCGTCGGCTTCTGAATAAACAGCCACACAACGAATACCCAGTTTGTGGGCCGTGTCGATAACCCGGCAGGCAATTTCGCCACGGTTAGCGATTAATATTTTGCGAAACATAAGTTATTTATCCTGTGACGTATGCGGCAACCAACCAGGGCGGCGTTTTTCAAGAAAGGCACTCAGGCCTTCCTGGCCTTCTGCCGACACCCGAATTTCAGCAATGGCCTGCGTAGTATGCGCTACCACATTGTTGCTGATTTTACGGTTATAAATATTGTGCAGTAGGGTTTTCGCGGCGCTGATCGCAGCCGGGCTGTTTTGTAACAGGTTGTCGATAAACCCGTTAGTTTTATCGGTTAACTCGCTGGGGGTTGTTACTTCATGCAGCAGCCCCAGGGTTTTCGCCGTATCGGCACTAAAGCGCTCGGCGGTTAAAAAGTAACGCCGGCTTTGCCGTTCACCCAGCGCGCGCATTACATAGGGGCTTATTACGGCTGGAATAAGGCCAATTTTCACTTCGCTTAAACAAAAGCTGGCCGTGTCGCTGGCAACAGCGATATCGCAACACGCCACTAAACCGACAGCGCCGCCAAAGGCGGCGCCTTGTACCATAGCAACGGTGGGCTTGGGAAATTTATCCAGCTTATGCATCAGCAGGGCCAGCTCGTTGGCATCGTCCAGATTTTGCTGATAGTCTTTTTCAGCCATCGAGCGCATCCAGTTTAAATCGGCGCCGGCAGAGAAATTTTTGCCATTGGCGCTAAGCAATAGCACTTTTACCTGATCATTGGCGGCCAGGCTGTCCAGTACCTGAATAAGCTCGGCAATCATCAAGTCGTCAAAGGCGTTATGCACTTCTGGCCGGTTAAGTACCAGGTTGGCCACGCCGCGCTGGTCGATACTTACTTGGGTGTAAACCTGGTTCATCTTTTCTCCGAAAGTGTTTTAGCTTTTGGTATGGCTCAATAAAAACCGGCAATCGAATCTCTCCGACATCGCGGTTGCTGCGTCTATGGCCGAAGCGCCTTGCAACTAACTACATCCGAAACACACCAAACTTAGTCTCTTCAATTGGCGCATTAAGAGCTGCCGCCAACGCCAGACCCACTGTCATCCGGGTTTGGGCCGGGTCGATAATACCGTCATCCCACAAGCGACCACTGGCGTAGTAAGGGTGGCCCTGCTTCTCGTATTGCTCAATAATCGGCTGCTTCAGCGCTTTTTCCGCCTCTGCCGACAGCGTCTCGCCTTTACGGGCCAAACCATCTTTGGTGACCTGCGCCATTACGCCGGCGGCTTGCTCGCCGCCCATAACTGAAATGCGCGCATTGGGCCACATCCACATCATGGTAGGGTCGTAAGCGCGGCCGCACATACCGTAGTTGCCAGCACCATAGCTGCCGCCAATTAACACGGTAAATTTCGGCACCTTGGCACAGCTTACCGCCATCACCATCTTGGCGCCGTGTTTGGCAATGCCTTCAGCTTCATACTTTTTACCAACCATAAAGCCGGTAATGTTCTGTAAAAACAGCAGTGGAATTTTGCGCTGGGCACACAGCTCAATAAAGTGCGCACCTTTTTGCGCCGACTCAGAAAATAAAATCCCGTTATTGGCAACTATGCCTACCGGATAACCGAAAATCCGTGCAAAACCGCATACCAGGGTGGCGCCGTAAAGTTGTTTAAACTCGTCAAAATCAGAGCTATCAACAATCCGGGCGATCACTTCTTTGACATCAAAAGGTTTGCGTAAATCGGTGCCAACAATGCCGTATAACTCTTTGGCATCATACAGAGGCTCTTGCGCGGGTTTGACATCCATTTGCTCTGCGGCAGGGCGGTTTAAGCGGGATACTGCATTACGGGCCAGCTGCAGCGCGTGCTCGTCATTTAAGGCATAGTGATCGGCCACGCCGGAAATTTTACAGTGCACATCGGCACCGCCCAGCTCTTCTGCCGACACTTCTTCACCGGTGGCGGCTTTCACCAGCGGCGGCCCGGCTAAGAAAATGGTGCCCTGATCTTTAACAATAATGCTCTCATCCGCCATCGCTGGTACGTAAGCACCGCCGGCGGTACATAAGCCCATCACCGCCGCAATTTGCGGAATGCCTTTGGCTGACATATTGGCCTGGTTAAAGAAAATACGGCCAAAGTGCAGTTTGTCGGGAAACACATCGTCTTGACGCGGCAGGTTAGCACCACCCGAATCAACCAGATATATGCAGGGCAGGTGACAGCGCTCGGCAATCTCCTGCGCCCGCAGGTGTTTTTTCACGGTAAGCGGATAGTAAGTACCGCCTTTTACCGTGGCGTCGTTAGCAACAATCATGCACTCAATACCGCTAACCCGGCCAATACCGGCAACGACACCAGCACAGGGCACATAATCTTCATAACATTCCCAGCCGGCAAACTGACCCACTTCTAAAAAGGGCGAGCCCGGGTCGAGCAGCTTTTGGATCCGATCGCGTACAAATAATTTACCGCGGGCGGTGTGGCGGGCAATTAACGCCTCACCGCCGCCCAGTTTAATCTGTTGCACCTTAGCATTCAGATCGTCGACCACGGTCTGCATCGCCGCCGCGTTTTTCAAAAACTCTTCGCTACGCGGATTAACCTTGCTGATAAATTTGCTCATATCAGTTCGACTCAGTAAATAACTCGCGGCCAATTAACATACGGCGGATTTCAGAGGTGCCGGCGCCAATTTCATATAGCTTGGCATCGCGCAGTAAACGGCCGGTAGGGTATTCGTTAATGTAGCCATTACCGCCTAATAACTGAATAGCATCCAGCGCCATCTTGGTAGCCAGCTCAGCGGAATATAAAATAACCGCAGCCGCGTCTTTACGGGTGGTTTCACCGCGGTCGCAGGCTTTAGCGACGGTATAAACATAAGATTTAGCCGCGTTCATCTGGGTGTACATATCGGCCAGTTTGCCTTGAACCAGTTGGAATTCACCAATAGCCTGGCCAAACTGTTTGCGGTCGTGAATATAGGGTACTACCACGTCCATACAGGCTTGCATAATGCCCAGCGGGCCAGCTGCCAGCACTACGCGCTCGTAATCCAGGCCGCTCATTAATACTTTAACGCCGCCACCTACCTGGCCCAGCACGTTTTCGGCCGGTACTTCGCAGTCAACAAACACCAGCTCGCAGGTGTTAGAACCGCGCATGCCTAGCTTATCCAGCTTTTGAGCGGTGCTAAAGCCTTTAGTGCCGCGCTCCACAATAAAGGCAGTAATGCCTTTGCTGCCGGCATTAATGTCGGTTTTGGCGTAAATCACATAGGTATGGGCATCGGGGCCATTGGTGATCCACATTTTATTGCCGTTTAAGACATAAACATCGCCTTTTTTATCGGCGCGCAGCTTCATACTTACCACGTCCGAGCCGGCATTAGGCTCGCTCATGGCCAGGGCACCGATATGCTCGCCAGTGCAAAGCTTAGGCAGGTACTTCATTTTCTGTTCTTCCGTGCCGTTACGGAAAATCTGGTTAACACACAGATTAGAATGGGCACCGTACGATAGGCCTACTGAAGCTGAGGCCCGGCTAATTTCTTCCAGAGCGACCACGTGCTCTACATAACCCAGCCCCGAGCCACCGTATTTTTCGTCAACGGTAATGCCAAGCAGGCCTAAATCACCAAACTTGCGCCACAGCTCATTCGGGAATTCGTTTACCTGGTCAATGTGTTCAGCACGCGGTGCTATTTCTTCCCGGGCAAAGGCGTTAACCTGCTCGCGGATCATATCGACGGTTTCGCCTAAATCGAAGTTAAGGCCTTTGTAACTGCTAATCATGGTAAATCCCCGTTTGCTAAATACTGAAAACCGCCTAAGCGGTTTTGGATTGTTTGGCGTCGGCTAAGGTGTCGCGGCATCGTTTTTCAACGGTGACCAGCTCCATTAGCACCACTTTAATGTCGTCCAGTTGCTGATGCAGTTCGGTTTTCTTCTGCTCGATTAATTTCAGCATGGTACTTAATTGGGTGACGCTGCTTTTGTCAGCATCGTACAACTCAAATAACTGGCCGGTTTCAGCCAGGCTAAAACCCAGCCGTTTGCCACGCAAAATAAGTTTTAAACGTACCCGGTCGCGTTTACTGTAAATGCGGGTCTGGCCATTACGCAGCGGCGCAAGCAGCCGCTGATCTTCGTAAAACCGAATGCTGCGGGTAGTAATGTCGAACTCTTTAGCCAGCTCGCTGATACTGTAGGTTTTTTCTTCTTTTTCTGTCATAACCGCCTTCCCGAAAAACGCCATCAACTATAAGTGAAGTTTACGTAAAGGTAAAGCTGACTGCGGGCGCTTGAAATGAACAAAAGGGCGATTTGACTGGCTTTGTAAAGCAAAAATGCCAGATTTTACTGATCCGACTGTACAGTTTACTGCACCATTTCCAGAACTATAACCAGCAGACACTACCATAGTGTTAGATAGTTGACGTTGGCGTAAACGTAAATTTGGTGTAGGCTCTTGGGCATCTTTTCAGGCCAACCTTATACAGGAGAGCAAAATGGCTTCTGACAATAAAGAACATAACTCAGCAAACAATATTGTGATCGTTGCCGCCAAACGCACCGCCATGGGCGGCTTTATGGGCGGCTTAACCGAAGTTGACGCCACGGTACTGGGCGCAACTGCGATTAAAGCGGCATTAGAGCAGGCTGGCGTAAGCGGCGATAAGGTCAGCGAAGTGATTATGGGTAACGTGCTGCCAGCCGGTTTAGGCCAGGCCCCGGCACGCCAGGCCACTTTAAAAGCCGGCTTACCGTTAAGCGCCGGTGCCACCACTATTAACAAAGTATGTGGTTCAGGCTTAAAGGCGGTAATGCTGGCCAGCGATTTACTTAAAGCCGGCAGTGCTGATGTAGTAGTGGCTGGCGGTATGGAGTCAATGAGCAACGCGCCTTATCTGTTGCCTAAAGCCCGTGCTGGTTATCGCATGGGCCACGGCGAGATAAAAGATCATATGATGTTAGACGGCCTGGAAAATGCCTATGACGGCAAAGCCATGGGCTGTTTTGCTCAGGGCACTGCTGATGAGAAAGGCATCACCCGCGAGCAAATGGACGCCTTTGCGGTGCAATCTACCACCCGTGCTCAGCAGGCCATTAGCAATGGTGCTTTTGAAGCCGAAATTGCCCCGGTAACCTTCCAGACCCGTAAAGGCGAAGTGACCTTTAAGGTGGACGAGCAGCCAGGTAATGCCAAACTGGATAAAATACCCAGCTTACGCCCGGCCTTTGCCAAAGACGGTACCATTACCGCGGCGAACTCCAGCTCTATTTCAGATGGCGCAGCCGCACTGGTGTTGATGCGTGAAGCAGATGCCAAGGCCCAGGGCTTAACGCCACTGGTGCGGGTAGTAGCACATGCAACCAATGCAATGGAACCGGCGCTGTTTACGGTGGCGCCGGTTGGCGCTATGCAAAAAGTACTGCAAAAAGCCGGCTGGGATAAAGAACAAGTCGATTTATGGGAAATTAACGAAGCCTTTGCCATGGTAACCATGCTGGCGATTAACGAACTGGGCCTGGATCACGCCAAAGTAAACGTTAACGGCGGTGCCTGTGCGCTGGGCCACCCGATAGGTGCTTCAGGCGCCCGTATTCTGGTTACCCTTATTCATGCGCTGCGACAGCGCGGCCTGAGTAAAGGCGTGGCCTCGCTGTGTATCGGTGGCGGCGAAGCGGTCGCCTTAGCCGTAGAAGTTTTATAACGATTTTCAGAAAGATTATCGACACGAAAAATAAGAGTGAGGTTGGGAACCCGATAGCGCAGCCACAGAGTGTTTGAGTGAGCGCGCAAGCAGCGAGCGAGTTGCTGTGGTGAGCATAGCGGGTATCGCAACCGATCTCTTTGCACCAAACTCAAATTTAGCGTGAGAGTAAATCTCAACCCGCGGCGTAAATAGTGTATTAAAAATTTTAATAATGCCGGCGGCAAAACCCAACAACCGGGAGAAGCAAGATGACACAACAGGTTAAGCATTTTATCGACGGCGAGTTCGTCACATCAAACAGTGACAAACTGATCCCCGTCACCAACCCGGCCACCCAGGAAGTAATAGCGCAGGTACCTTGCGCCACGCCTGAAGAAATGACCCGCGCGGTTGAATCGGCCAAAGCGGCCTTTTTAACCTGGAAAGAAGTGCCGGTATCAGAGCGCGCCCGCTTAATGATGCGCTTTGCCCATTTATTAAAAGAGCATCAGGGCGAAATTGCCGACATTATTTGTCAGGAACTGGGTAAAACAGTAGAAGACGCTAAAGGCGATGTCTGGCGTGGCATTGAAGTGGTCGAGCAAGCGGCTAATATTCCGTCATTAATGATGGGCGAAACGGTTGAAAACGTGGCGCGCAGTATCGATACCTACAGCTATATTCAGCCACTGGGTGTCTGTGCCGGTATTACCCCGTTTAACTTCCCGGCGATGATCCCATTGTGGATGTTCCCGATGGCCATTGCCTGTGGTAACACCTTTATTTTAAAACCGTCAGAGCAAGACCCGATGACGGTAAACAAAATTGCCGAGCTGTTTGTCAAAGCCGGTGCACCCAAAGGCGTATTACAAGTAGTGCACGGCGCGAAAGAGCAGGTCGATGCCATACTGCACCACCCGGATATTAAAGCCATTTCCTTTGTTGGCTCTGTTAACGTGGGCCAGTATATCTACAAAACCGGCACTGATAATTTAAAACGGGTGCAAGCCTTTGCCGGCGCGAAAAACCATATGGTGATTATGCCCGATGCCAATAAGCAGCAGGTAGTAAACGCCCTGGTCGGCGCTTCAGTCGGCGCAGCCGGTCAGCGTTGTATGGCCATATCCGTTGCCGTGTTTGTTGGTGCCGCCGCAGAGTGGATCCCGGAAGTGGCCGCTGCCATTGGCAAAGTACGGCCAGGTGTCTATACCGACCCGAATGCCGCTTATGGCCCGCAAATCAGCCCGCAGGCACGTGCCCGGGTGTTGTCGTTAATTGAGCAAGGCAAAAAAGAAGGCGCAACCTGCGTACTGGATGGCTCAAATTGCACCGTTGAAGGCTACCCGAACGGTAACTGGGTTGGCCCAACCGTGTTTAGCAATGTCACCACCGAGATGGAAATTTATAAGCAGGAAATTTTTGGCCCGGTATTAACCACTATGCAGGTGGATTCACTGGCTGAAGCGTTAAAAGTAGTTAACGACAGCCCATACGGTAACGGTACTTCAATATTTACCGCCAGCGGCGCTGCTGCCCGTAAGTATCAGCATGAAGTGGAAGTAGGCCAGGTGGGTATTAACATTCCTATTCCGGTGCCACTGCCGTTTTTCTCGTTCACCGGCTGGAAAGGCTCGTTCTATGGCGACCAGCATGCTTATGGTAAACAGGCGGTGCGTTTCTATACCGAGACCAAAACCATTACTGCCCGTTGGTTTGATGACGATATTCCGGTATCTGGCCCAAATATGTCGATTAACCTGCGTTAGGCTCAGGGCTTAGAGTAATTAAGCGGCGTGGCAGACTTTACTAAGCCGACCGTTGTAGGCCATGGATGGCCGGAAAGGAGCCCCAGGGACGGTTTATGGCGTGTCGGCGTGTAAAGTGTGCCTAAGCCCGCTGTAAATACTATTTAGTAAAAATGCAGGTGTGAAAATACCTCAACCTGAAAAGGTGTAGCAATGAATTTCAATTTAACAGAAGACCAACAAGCCTTTGTTGATGTGGCCAAACAGTTTGCCGAACAAGAACTGGCGCCACATGCCGCCCAGTGGGACCGCGACCATCATTTCCCGAAAGACGTGATTCAAAAAGCCGGTGAGCTGGGATTTTGCTCGCTATATACCGCCGAAGAAGATGGCGGCATGGGCTTATCCCGCTTAGATTCGTCGATTATTTTCGAGCAACTGGCGATGGGCTGTACTGCCACTACCGCTATGTTAAC
The DNA here is from genome assembly GCF_000987775.1 of Arsukibacterium ikkense. Lineage (GTDB taxonomy): Bacteria > Pseudomonadota > Gammaproteobacteria > Enterobacterales > Alteromonadaceae > Alishewanella > Alishewanella ikkense. Next base: position 86,173 of record NZ_LAHO01000010.1, on the reverse strand, counting down.
TATTCACAATATGGCCACCTGGATGATTGCCACCTGGGGCACGGCGAACGCCAAAGCCGAATGGGTAGAGCATTTGGTCACCGGCCAGAAGCTGGCGTCTTATTGCTTAACCGAGCCGGGTTCAGGCTCGGATGCTGCGGGTTTGCGTACCTCTGCCAAAAAAGATGGCAACGACTACATTTTAAATGGCTCGAAGATGTTTATTTCTGGCGCCGGTGAAACCGAAGTGTTAGTGGTAATGGCGCGTACCGGTGAAGCGGGCCCGAGAGGCATTTCAGCCTTTATCGTGCCGGCCGATGCTAAAGGCGTCATTTACGGCAAAGCGGAAGAGAAAATGGGCTGGAACGCTCAGCCAACCCGCTTAATTACGTTTGAAGACGTGCGTATTCCTGCGCATTACCTGCTGGGCAACGAAGGCGAAGGTTTTGGCTTTGCGATGAAAGGCCTGGACGGCGGCCGGATTAATATCGCTACCTGTTCGATTGGTACCGCCCAGCAGGCGCTGAATACCGCCCGTAACTATATGCTGGAGCGCCAGCAATTTGGTAAGCCACTGGCGGCGTTTCAGGCATTGCAGTTTAAACTGGCCGATATGGCCACTGAGTTAGTTGCGGCCCGCCAGTTGGTGCGCTTAGCGGCATTTAAACTGGACCAGAAAGACGGTGAAGCCACCGCTTATTGTGCAATGGCTAAACGCTTTGCGACCGACGTGGGCTTTCAGGTGTGTGACCAGGCGCTGCAATTGCACGGTGGTTATGGCTACATTAAGGAATACCCGCTGGAGCGGCATTTCCGTGATGTGCGGGTGCATCAGATTTTGGAAGGTACCAATGAAATTATGCGGCTGATTATAGGCCGGCGGTTACTGGATGAAGCCGCAGGCGACATTCTGTAACCAAGACAACGGATAATGTGTAGGGACAATACTGAAAGGTGAAACCGGTTTGCTCTAAGCCGACCGTTGAAGCCCTGGACGGGCGGAAACGAGCCCCCAGGGATGGGTTTACGGCGTGTCGGCGTGAACAAACCGGTTTTACCTAAGCTCCTGCCTGCATACTGCCAAAAAAGGAGACATTAATGGCTCAATTAAAATTAGAAAAGCGCGGCCACACAGCGCTTATCACCATGGCGAACCCGCCAGCCAACACCTGGACCCACGCCAGCTTAACCGAGCTGCGCGACACGGTTATCAGCCTGAACAACGATAAAAATATTTATGCGTTAGTGATTACCGGCGAAGGTGACAAATTCTTTTCAGCTGGCGCCGATTTAAAACTGTTTGCCGATGGCGACAAAGCCGTGGCCAGTGATATGGCACGTATATTCGGCGAAGCTTTTCAAACCTTAAGCGCCTTTCGTGGCGTGTCGATTGCGGCTATTAACGGCTATGCCATGGGCGGCGGTTTAGAAGTGGCGCTGGCCTGTGATATCCGTATTGCTGAGCAACAAGCGCAAATGGCGCTGCCTGAAGCCAAAGTAGGCTTATTGCCTTGCGCCGGCGGCACCCAGAACCTGGCCTGGCTGGTGGGTGAAGGTTGGGCTAAGCGAATGATATTATGCGGCGAGCGGCTTAACGCTGAAAAGGCGCTGCAAATAGGCCTGGTAGAAGAAGTAGTGCCAACCGGTACTGTATTAGAGGCCGCAATGGCGTTAGCCGACAAAGTGGCCGGCCAAAGCCCGGTGGCGGTAACTGCCTGTAAAAAACTGATCCAGCAAGGGCGCAGTGGCAGCATAAACGCCGCCTTACCGTTGGAGCGCGAGCTGTTTGTTGGCTTGTTCGACAGTAAAGATCAGGTTGAAGGCGTGCAGGCCTTTTTGGAAAAACGCCAGGCTAACTGGATAAACGGGTGATAAACATGAGCACAGACGTAGTGTTATACCAGGAACTTACGGCTGACAATGGCAAAAAAATTGCGGTTGCTACCCTTAACTCAGAAAAATCGTTAAATGCGTTAAGTTTGCCGATGGTGGAGTCGTTATTACCCCAGATGCAAGCCTGGAAAGACGACCCGAGCATTGCCATGGTATTGCTGCAAGGTGCCGGTGACAAAGCCTTTTGTGCCGGCGGCGATATTCGTGATTTATACCAGGCAATGAAAGAGAGCCCCGATTATTATCATCCGTATGTGGAAGAGTTTTTCACCAAAGAATATACCCTGGATTATTTAATTCACACCTTTGACAAGCCGGTGCTGGTTTGGGGTAACGGTATTGTGATGGGCGGCGGTTTAGGCCTGATGGCTGGCGCCTCGCACCGGGTGGTTACTGCTACCAGCCGCATCGCCATGCCGGAAATGGCCATTGGCTTATACCCTGATGTCGGTGCCAGCTGGTTTTTAAACCGGATGCCGCCGGGCTGCGGTATCTTTTTAGGCTTAACCGGCGCGTCGATTAATGCCGCTGATGCTAAATTTATTCATCTGGCCGATCATTTTATCGAACATGAAGATAAAGCCGCGCTGCTAGATAAACTGTTAACTGTGAAGTGGGGCGAGACGGTCTCACTGAATCATCAGAAGCTGTCGGATATGCTGCGAAGTGCTGAAGAGCAATGTCGGCATAAAATGCCGTTAAGTCAGATCAGGCCGCACCAGAGTGCCATTACTGCGTTGCATGACATTAGCAGTTTGCCAGCGGTGATTAGCGCCATTAATGGCATTGAAGGCGATGATAAATGGCTGGCAAAAGCCAAGCAGTCACTGGCCTATGGCAGCCCTATTACCGCCCACATTGTGTTTAAACTGCTGCAATTGGGCCAAAGCAAAATACTGGCCGACAGTTTCCGGCTGGAGCTGGGCATTAGTGTGCAGTGCGGCCAGCTGGGCGAGTTTCAGGAAGGCGTGCGGGCGCTGCTGATTGATAAAGATTTAACACCCGCCTGGCAGTACCAGACAGTAGATGCGGTGCCGGCAGCGGTAATCGAGCTGTTATTCAGCTCGCCATGGCCTGAAAATGAGCATCCGCTAAAAGAACTAGGCCGGTTAGATAGTTAATTTAACAAGACAACTGCAAGGAATTAAACATGGCTAAAGTTGCGTTTATTGGTTTAGGAAATATGGGTGGCCCGATGGCCATCAACCTGGTTAAAGCCGGCCACGATGTTTCTGCTTTTGATTTATCTGCAGCTGCACTGGCACAGGTGCAGGCTGAAGGGGCTAAGGTTGCCAGCTCAGCCATAGATGCTGTTACGGGTGCCGATTATGTTATTTCCATGCTGCCCGCCGGCAAGCATGTTATTGGCCTGTATTTGGGCGAGCAGGGCATTGCCAGTGCTATCAGCAAACAGGCACTGGTTATTGATTGCTCTACCATTGATGCTGACAGCGCCCGTAAAGTGGGTGCAGGTTTGGCTGAGCAAGGCATTGCCTTTATTGATGCGCCGGTATCCGGTGGCGTAGGCGGTGCCAAAGCCGGCACCTTAACCTTTATTATTGGTGGCACTGCAGCCGATTTTGAGAATGCCAAAACGGTGCTGGGTAATATGGGTAAAAACCTGTTTCATGCCGGCGATGTGGGGGCGGGCCAGGTAGCAAAAATTTGCAATAATATGCTACTGAGTATTTTAATGGCAGGTACCTCTGAAGCGCTGCAAATGGGTATCGATAATGGTCTGGATCCGAAAACCCTGTCAGAGATTATGCTGAAAAGCTCGGGCCGGAACTGGACACTGGAGCTATATAACCCTTGTCCGGATGTACTGCCGAATGTGCCATCCAGTAATGGTTATCAGGGCGGCTTTATGGTCGATTTAATGGCTAAAGATTTAGGCCTGGCACTGGAAGCGGCTACTCAGAGTGGCAGCAGTACGCCAATGGGCGCCCTGGCGCGCAACCTGTACGTCACCCACCAGCGGGCTGGCAATGGCAAACTGGATTTTTCCAGTATTTTTAAGATGTTCGGGAAAAAATGAATGAAGCTGCAAAACAAAACCATCGTAATTACTGGCGGCGCTCAAGGTTTAGGCCTGGAAATGGCGCGTATGTGTGCTGCTGCAGGTGCCAAACTGGCATTAATTGATATGAATGCCGACCAGTTAGCGGCGGCCAAGGCTGAGCTTTCAGCCAGCACCACAGTGCATACTTACAGCGCCAACGTGGCTGACGAAGCGCAGGTAGAAGCAACCTTTGGCCAAATCGATAACGACTTTAACGGCATCGACGGCCTGATTAACAATGCCGGTATTTTACGCGATGGCTTGCTGCTGAAATACAAAGACGGCGAGCTAGTCAGCAAAATGTCACTGGCGCAGTTTCAGTCGGTTATCGACGTGAACTTAACCGGGGTATTCCTGTGTGGCCGTGAAGCTGCAGCCATTATGGTTAAACGCGGTACCAAGGGTGTTATTATTAATATGTCGAGCGTCGCCCGTGGCGGCAATATGGGCCAGACTAACTACGCCGCTTCAAAAGCCGGCGTGGTGGCGATGACCGTCACCTGGGCGCGTGAGCTCGGCCGTTATGGTATCCGGGTCGGTGCTATTGCTCCGGGCGTTATTCGCACCGCGATGACCGACGCGATGAAGCCAGAAGCGCGCGACCGCTTAGAAAAAATGAAGCCTGTTGGCCGGTTGGGTGAGGCCAGCGAAATCGCCCACACTGCCAAATACATTTTCGAAAACGATTTTTTTACCGGCCGGGTAGTAGAAATCGACGGCGGCATCAGCATGTAAGCTGCGCGCTACGGATACTAAAAAAGACGCTGCGGCGTCTTTTTTGTTTTAATCTGCTATTTGTTCTAACATCAGGCAAACATATTTCTTATCTGCCCCTTCGGGTAGTCTCGCAAGCTGATTATCATTTACTTTGACATAAATCAGGCTTTTACCTCTGGATACCCTCGAAATTGACCTGGGGTTATCGCACGCAACATAACTGGCTTTTTCAAACCGGCTTTTCTGTAACTGAGGAATACTGTAGGCGATAACCAAAGTTGCAATAAACCAGGCCAATACAAATTCATTGGCGCGTTTGAAAACAATACTTTTGCTTTTTCTTAGCCCCAAAAATTGGATCAGGCTGAATAACCAGAACACTGAGGATAACAATAGAAAACTGTTACCAGAATCGTATGAAATTATCTCTGCTTGAAGCCGTATAGCCTGTTCAACCCGGTATATGTCATACCCTAAGTAACCCACAGCCATACATGCCAGCAGGTTTAAGCCAATAAACGCTACCTGAGCTGTTTTAAGTGACATTAAAATCCTCTTATGCCCGCACAAGGCCCAAATAGGCAGGGAATAAATTGCGGATTGCGTTCAAGGAAGTTAAGGTTGCGATTAACTTCATATTTAGCCGCTTCAATATCACTTTTTATTTCTTCAAGCGTGTGGCCAAGCCTACTATAGGCTCGGATTAGGGCTTCTTCCTTAATGTTCGCACTTGGTGTTCAAGTTGCTTTTGCTTGCCCAGTAGTTTGCTTTTGCCGGTTCTTTTTCAGCGACAACACCCCTGCAGTAAAAATAGCTGGCGATATAGGCCGCTCTTATATGGCCGCTTTGTGCTGCGGCCAAATACCAATTTAGTGCAGCGTTACGATCAACTGAGGTAAGCTGTCCTTTGTCATAAAGAGCGGCAACACTGAATTGAGCAGCGGTGTCGCCAGCTTGAGCCTTCATTAGCAAATATTCAAAGTACTCTGCTGGTTGATATTCGGTTAACGCACCATCTGGCTCGGTTACAAAAAAAACAGTTTCATCTGGCAAGTTAGAATGTTGCTCTGATTTTCTAAACCAATCCATAGCAATGTATTGGTTCTGAGCAACACCATCACCTGCTTCATAAGCGATACCAAGTTCCCACATTGCCAGTGCATGTCCCAGACTCGCGGCTTTTTCAAAATGTGCCAGCATATTTTTCCTGTTTCGCTGCTTTGCACTGGACATTTTTTCGATAAGACCGAGGTAGTAATGAGCATTTGGGTGTTCAGTTTGTGCTAATTCAGCATAATAGTTTTTTGCAACAACGAGATCGCCTGCATAAAAGGCTTGCTCGGCTTTAATGGCTAAGTCTTCTGAGTTTGCGAGGAGTGGCATAAAGACAAAAATAATTGCGAGTAGTGATTTAAGTAGGAGCATTGCAGCAGAATCTGTTAAACGCATAAGAGATAGCTCATTTAAAGAAATTGCTAAAATTTATATTATTTGTATATTTTTTGCAAATATATTAATTTTAAATTTTGCTTGTAACTCCTCTGAATGGGGTCTGTTATTTCGCTTAGAGCAAATGAAGCCTGTTGGCCGGTTGGGTGAGGCCAGCGAAATCGCCCACACCGCCAAGTACATTTTCGAAAACGACTTTTTCACTGGTCGGGTAGTAGAAATCGACGGCGGTATCAGCATGTAAGCTGCGCGCTACGGATACTAAAAAAGACGCTGCGGCGTCTTTTTTTTTTTTAATGTGACCCGCTAATCTAATCTTTATGCTCAACCTGGCTCTGCCGTCACCGCATTGCGCACTGAAGGGATCAGGCGGCGACTAACCGGGATCTGCTGACCATTAGTTAACAATAATGATGCCGCGCTGCCACTACGCTTGTCTGTGCTGGTTGTCAGCCGTTTCACTTGTTCTAAATTAACCAGGTAAGAGCGATGCACCCGCAAAAAAGTACTGGGTAGCTCCGACTCCAGGGTTTTCAGGGTGCCACTGTATAAATGCTGGCGGCCATCTGTCAGATTAATTTCGCTGTAATCACCGGCTGCCTGACAAAAGCTGATTTGGACGGTATTGATAATATCTACTTTACCCACACCGGCTATTTTCAGTATTGTAGGTTTAGTATGTTGCCGATCCTGCTCCAGCCGTAGCATGAGCTTGGCTATTTTTTCCTGGTCAAGTTGGCGGCTACTTAGCTGAAGATTGAAGTCCCATGCCTGCTGCGCAAATAAAAAGCTAAGTAGCAGCGTTATCAGCACAAAGTACCAGGTTTCATGAAAGTAAGCAGCCGTTAATACCATTACTACTAAAAACAGTACTAAGGCCGCTGATGTTGCGGCGGATTGAAAGGCTTTAGTCCGATACCAATGCAAAAAGGTCAGTACTGCAGAGATTAACACCGGACAGAATGTTGCCGCTGTGGTTTTACTGTCAAAGCCTGATATCAGCAATACCGTGAGTAAAGTAACAATAGCGCCAGCATAAATCCAGTGCAGGGCATAGCGGCTGGCAAAGCGTAGCGCTATAAATATCAACAAACAAAGGCCGAATGCCAATGACATTGCGGTGATAATTAGCAGCCGCAGATCATGTAGTGGGTAGGAATAGGTAAATAAACCGCGCGATATTTCGCTAAACAACTGCAAGGCGGCAAACAGGCTCATTAGTACCAGCAGCACATGGCGGACACGTTGTAATGGCTGCAAGCTGCGGACGGCAAAATACAGGGTTGCGGTCAGTAATATGCCCAGCAGCACCAGCATGCCATTGCTGTAACGTTGTAAATAATGCTGGGGCGCATTGTAGTGGCCGAGGCCGATAAAATGGATCGGGCCAGGCAGTGTCAGTACACCCTGTTGGGCAGACATTTTAATAGCAAGCTGATTGTCACCAATCTGCAGCAGTTCCAGCGGAACATAAAATCGTGCATCCATATCACCGGCTACTTCGTCTGACGGATTGCCGGGCAGGCCATTATTGCCCAGATGATAGCCGTTTAAATAAGTACTACTGGATGCTTTAGCATTTAAATACAGTGCTAACGGTGGCTCAAGCTGAGCCAATGTCTGCTGGTTAAGGTGTAAAGAAAGGCGCAACCATATTACTTTTCCCTGCGGATTTACGCGGGACAACGGCATTTGCTGACACCCCGCTGCAGAAAAATTAACCGGCCAATCTGGCTGTATTGCCACGTCACACACGGTAACCGGCTGTTGTGGCAGCAACGTGGTCGAAGCTATAGCAAGTGAACTAAACAGCGCGAATACACTAATCAGCAACGCAACCACGATAGAGGTAACTCTGGTAAATATCCGTAATCTGTTCTGCATAATCTTTGCTACCGCTTATCGACAATGTGCTACCGCTAACCGGTTTTGCCCGGCAATGGTATACCGGCGGGCGAATAGGGCTGGCCTGCTCGATATTATTTTTGCTGTACTGTCAGCAAGTTAATCATGGAGAGCATGTTATGTTATTGATAAAAAAATTAATAGCGGTACCTTTTTACCTGCTAAAACTGTGTTGCCTGTTACTGCTGACTTTATTGGTTGCCGGGCCGGTGTTGGCGGCTGACAACGAAACCGCAATGACCTTTACTGCAGACAATGGTAAAAGTACCGACGCTTATGCCGGTTCCTATCAGGTACCGGAAAACCGAAACAACCCCGACAGTCGCCAACTGACCATTCACTATGTGCGTTTTCCTGCGCTGCATAATAAACCGGCTGCGCCAATAGTGTATTTGGCCGGTGGCCCTGGGGGCTCTGGTATTACTACCGCTAAAGGACGACGTTTTGAGCTGTTTATGGCACTGCGTCAGCATGCCGATGTGATAGCACTGGATCAACGCGGTACCGGTTTATCGGAGCAGGTAGCTCCCTGTCAGTCCAGTCAGATTATGGATAGCGCCGCCTCATGGAATGAGCAAACTTTGACCGCGCTGCATCAGCAGGCACTGGCAGAATGCAGCGCATTCTGGCAAGCAGCTGGCGCTGATATCCATGGTTATACTACTGTGCAGAATGCGTTGGATATTAATGATCTGCGCACGCACTTAAAGGCAGAAAAAATCAGTTTATGGGGTATATCTTACGGTAGCCATTTGGCACTGGCCAGTATTAAGCTATTTGGTTCGCAACTAGATAAAGTTGTTCTGGCCAGTGCCGAAGGCCTGGACCAAACCGTAAAGCTGCCACAGCATACCGATGCCTATTTTGCCTCCTTGCAGCGGGTAATTGATCAACAACCCCCGCTTAAGGCACGTTACCCTGATATTGTCACAACGATGAAAAGTGTACTGCAAAAACTCGAGCAGGCACCGCTGCTGGTAAAACTGACTGCGGACGATGGTCAGCAAACCGATTTCTTATTTCAGAAACTGCATTTGCAGCTGTTATCGTCGATGCTGATAGCCGATCCCAGCCGCTCTGTTGCCTTATTGCTGGAGCTTTACCGCAGCCTGGATCACGGCGAAACCGAGATGCTACAGTTTGCGTTAAAGCGGGGCTTTTTTTCCAACCAACCGATAACAATGCGCATTATGCCAACGGCGATGGATCTTGCCTCGGGCATATCTGATGGCCGCTTGCAGCTGTTTACCCAGCAAAGTGCCAGCTCGTTACTGGGGGGGGTATTAAACTTTCCCATGCCGCACCTGCACGGCCAAATGCCACAGCTTGATTTGGGGCCAAGCTTTCGCCAGCCACTTAGTTCTGACGTACCCACTTTATTGCTAAGTGGTACCCTGGATGGCAGAACATATCTGGCAGAGCAAGTGGAGGCAGTAGCCGGCTTAACGAGGCTTAGTCAGGTAGTGGTGGAAAACGCCGGCCATAACCTGTTAATGGCATCGCCAGAGGTGGCAACTGCAATACTGCAGTTTCTGACAGAAAGCCAAACTGACATTAGCCATATTGCGCTGCCATTACCAAATTTTGGCATTTAACTGAGGTGGGGTATGCAGCCCGCCATGATTAAAAAGACGCTGCGGTGTCTTTTTAATCATCAGGTTTTGTTATTTACTTTGCTATGTAAATAGGGCTTGCGTATCACTTGCATTGGCTTTTGGTTTGCTGCAAGAAACAAATGTTAATATTTTGATGTTGACAGTGTGCATTCTGGGAACTAGTCTGTTTAAAATAAAATCATATTCACATCGGGACTAGTGATGATAAAAAATAGCAGACTACTATTAGCGACAGCCCTGTTTGTCACACTAATGCAGTTTCCGGTCAATGCGCAGTCAAATGCTCCTGATTCAGTCGACATGGCTTGCAGTGATGGCCAATGCAATAGTGAAATTATAACCCTGCACCGCATGGCGCGTTTTGGTAGTTTTGAAGCCATGACGTTGCTCGGTATGGTCTATGCCACGGGCGATGGCCGTGAAGCTGATCCTGAAAAGGCGCTGAGTTATTTAGAACGTGCTGCAAGCCATCGGCATCCCATGGCCGTCTTTTTGCTTTCAGAGTGGTATCGGCAAGGATTTGTTGTCGCTCAGGATCTGCAACAAGCGGAGACCTTGTTGGCTGATGCCGTGAAATTAAAACACCCACCTGCACAATACAAAAAGGCGTTACTACTATTACAGCAAGTTGATGAGAGCAACATTGCCGAGGGCATGGCGTTGTTGGAACTCGCAAGTGACAAACGCTTAGTTGAAGCTATGTTCCTACTGGCAAGGTTAAAACAGCAAGGTACCTACACTAATACCGATCTGGAAGGGGCAGCCCAACTGTTTAAAAACCTGGTGTTGTCTGGCCATGAAGAGTCGCGGCCTTTTTTACGGGAAAGCATCGCAATGCTGACCCCTAAACCTGAAGCAGCAGAGCTGGTGGCAGATTTACAACAATCATATGATATAGAAGTTATTCAGGTGATAGGCCGTGATTTTAAACCTGATACAGTACTGACCGATGTGGTCACGCAACTGCGACGTACCGGTCTTTACACTAGGGGCAGTTTAAGCAGGATCAGAACGGTTCAATGTGATGGTCGCTTTGGTTGTTATTCGACTACTCCGCAAAGAGGTGACAGAGACCTTAATCAAACGCTTAGTGGTCAACCTTAACGAAGTTAACTTAATTTGCTGCTAAAAAACGCCAGCTAACAGTGCTGGCGTTTTTATTACTGCTTACTACACCAGCATTACTTACCCCAACCTTTGCCATCGCCGACGATAAAGCCTGGCTGATGCAATCAGTAAAATGCATTTTCAGGTTAGGCTTGTTAACTTATATCAGGCAAGGCGATATGTACTTTAAAGGAACTAATGTAAACATATTGAATATTGACAGTATACAATTTGAACGCTAGTCTGTTTAAAAAACAACAACAACACTTAATATTGAGGATTAAAAATGAAATCTTTCAGTAAAGTACTACTTGCTACAAGCTTACTCATTGTTTCACCTCTATTCCCTGTGAGCGCTCAGCCGGATACCCCTGATGCAGTCAATTTGGCTTGTATTGATGGCCAATGTGATCGCGACATTAGAAGCCTGCAGAAAATGGCTCGTTATAACAATTTTGAAGCAATGACCTTGCTTAGTATGATTTATGCCACCGGGGACGGGCTGGATGCCGACCCCAAAAAGGCATTGAGTTACCTGGAACGAGCTGCCAAGCATCGTTCCCCAATGGCGGTATTTCTGTTATCTGAGTGGTATCGTGAAGGGTTTGTTGTTGCTCAGGATCCACAGCAATCTGATAAGCTGTTGTCAGAGGCAGTTAAACTAAACCATCCACCAGCGCAATACAGAAAAGCCCTGCAGCTGCTGCAGCAGGCCGATACGACTGACGTTGCCAGCGCCATTACGCTATTGGAGCAGGCAAGTGAGAAACGATTAGTGGATGCTATGTTTTTGCTTGCCAGATTAAAACAGAATGGTGCATTTGTTGCGCAAGATATTGAGGGTGCCGCTCAGCTGTTTAAAAATTTGGTGTTGTCAGGTCATGATCAATCAAGGCCTTACTTGCGGAATACTATCGAGATGCTGGCAGCTGAGCCAAACAAATCAGCACTCGTAGCAAATCTGCAACAATCTTATGATGTCGAAGTTATCCGGATTATTGACCGGGATTTTAATGCTACCTCGTTGTTGAGTAATGCTGTTAGTCAGATGAATCGGACTGGGCTCTATTCTCGCGGCAGTATGACCAAGTTTCCCGAGATTTCTTGTGATGTCACCAATACCTGCCTGTCATTCAGGCCACAGCCTGGTGAAAAAAGCGTCAGGCAAGCCTTAATCAGCCAAAAATGAATCAGAAATAGATCTTGTTGTGTAAAGCGCCAGCTATCAGAGCTGGCGTTTTCTATGGCACAGGGTGTAGTCGTGACTCAAAGCCCGTATCCCTGGTTACCTTAATGACAAATTATGTGATAGCTTAACTTTCCACAATAAGAGCTATGCCCAACACCCCTGCTGCTTCAAGGATGATGGGTATATAACAGGGAACCCACCATGAGAAATAGCTTATTGCTTGTTACGCTAGTACTGATACCCGCATTACTGACCTCAACCTCTGTCATCGCCGATGATAAAGCTGAACTTACTGCCTTACTGGCCGAGTTTTTAGACGGTGCCACCCGCAACGACCCGGCTATTCATAATAAATACTGGGCTGACGAGCTTATTTACACCAGCTCCGCTGGCACCCGTTTTGATAAAGCGTTTTTAATGCAATCAGTAACCAGCCGCGGCGAACTGAAACCCGATGACATAGGCATGCGCTACAGCAGTGAAGATGTGCAAATTCTGCAATACGGCGACACCGCTGTTATTGCTTTTACCCTGGTAGGAAAATCAGCTACCGAAACCCTGCGCTTTTTAAACAGCGGCACTTTTATCCGTAAAAATGGCCATTGGCAGGCAGTAAACTGGCAGGCGACCAAAAAAGCAGAGTAATGCTGATGCACTATTTACTGATATACGAAACCGCACCCGATTATCTGCTGCGCCGCGCTGAATTTCGCTCGGCTCATCTGGTATTGGCCTGGCAGGCTGCTGAACGTGGCGAGTTGTTACTCGGTGGCGCCACAGGTGAACCGGCAGACAGCGCACTGCTGCTGTTTTGTTGCGACAGTGCCGACATTCCAGCAGCGTTTGCCAAGGCAGACCCATACGTAGTAAACGGCCTGGTAAAAAGCTGGCAGGTGAAACCCTGGCATACGGTGGTAGGTGAGGGCGCCGCCAACCCGGTAAAAATATAGGTAGCAAAATAATGCCAGGGGTAAAACAACAATTAGTGCGCTGCTAAAGCAATCTGCGGCTTGCCCTGTGGCAGAAATACATTGGCGTTACGGCTGCTTTGTGCCAATAGCGGTCTCTGGATATAGCCGTTTCTCCCTCTGATGAGTTATTCTTTAGATATTGAAAAACAGCTTTCAGTTTCTTGGTCAAAGAATTCTCTAGCCCAATGAAACCCTGATAAATAATCACAAAACCAAAGAAATTGTTTTACAGACTCCAATAGTTCATATATCAGCATATCTTTTGGGCCTTCAGCACCTAAATGAGAGGTTTCATTTCTTTTCTCAATTTGTTTATCAATTAATTTAAAGTGTTTTGTTTTTTTAAAAGCTTCTATTTCACTCTTATATTCATCAAATAACTCCGGCAAGTATCTGGCAACTATTTTCACAACCGGAGGACTCGGTATAGACTTGATTAGCCATTCACTGCTCGGAGAGCGTGAGCTAATAAGGTCTTTTAATCTCACTTCAACAGAAGCAATTGCCATGATTAAAGAAGCCCTTACACTAATATTTGATACTTCTTTTGCTTCCCTTAATAGCTCATGCCCAGTCGGCTCTCCGTCTTCAGCTACAGATAACTCTAGAGTATCTTCGGCTGTCGCCAAATCAATCGGAATTACGTTGTCCCCAGCGTATCGAATATGAGTTTCAAGGGGGCTAATTATCCTCCAGTTAGATTTGCCATCGCCTGAGCATAGAGAGTTAATCTTTGACCAAGGTTTCAATTTTGAGTCTATGTTAAACCTCCACCTTAATGTGGAAATGAAGGTTTTGAGTCTATTGGAAGCTTGGTATACCTCATCCTTTAAGAATTGTTCAAGTTGCTTAGGGTACATTGATAAAGGAAGCTCTGGGCCGTCGTGGTTAGTTAAATCACATACTGAAATTGCTCTAGAATTACTGTTTGATTTTGGTTTTTTACCAGAACAATATGCATCAACTAGTTTCTTTAATTGTTCAGAGACCAACACCTCTTTGATATAGGTAAGTTTAAAGCTTCCCCTACACCCATCACTATAATTGTCACGCACATCAAAGAACTCTATTTCGACATCTCCAAATGGAAAAGATACCGATCGCTTATGGTTTCCTCCAGTCGAACGGGCGCTCAATTTAATATCTTCAACGACCGCTGTTGTCTTCAAATACATATCAGTACCTTCCATTTTTTGGGTGAGGTGTCATCGCACTAACCCAAAAGGGATGCATTAGAATTTACATTCTTAGATTCCCAAGATCATTCGAAGAAAGCAAATAAAATCACACGCTAATGTCGGCAATTCGCTCCTTGCTGCCGGTTAACTGACAAGCCGTTGAGTGCCAAAAGCGGACATGCATACACCTTTAGCCAAATTACAAGCGCCCTGATTTTATCAATCCAGTTCATGTCTGGATGCCCTTGGCGCATGTTAGACGTGATAGTCTTTATTTGCAGCTTACTCAAATATTAGCTGTACCTATAAATTGTTGTAAATTTTAAAGATACGGTATAGTGTTTTGTACATTAAATTTACAAAGACAGATTTATCCGGATGAGTTTGTGCGCAAATTCGTATAACCGAGTGTCTACGTTTTATGGATAAGAACAAACATCGGAGTTGTAAATGGTATATTTTCTCGGAATCCTCATGGGGTATTTTATAGGAACAAACTCTCTCGTTGAAAAACAAGCCAAACGATTTGTGGGGTGCCATTATTCCAATAAAACTGTGGGGTTAATGTCAGAACTAGGTGTATTTGGTGGTTGGTTGTGCATTCTTCCAGCGGCATACTTTGTAAGTTCAGATTACGGAAATGGCTTTTTAGAGGGTTTATACTTTATTTTGGCTGTTTTTGGTGGGGCTTTTGTTTCAGGTCTACTACAAATCCCGGGTGTTAATTACCTTTTTAGTGCCCTAACTATATTTATTAACATTGGCTTAGTAATTGCTATATATTCAGTCACTTAATGCTGGCAAGGTAAGTCAGCCTCGTACCTTATCTTTAGTGCTGATCTCGCTATCTCTCGCCACTACTTCCAGTGTTAGCATAAAAAGAGGTTCAAAATGAGAACAATGATTTTCCTTATGTTATTTTCACTAACAAGCTCATCTTTTGGCTCAGATAGATATCAAATGTACAAATGTACAGTCAGTGAGCTTTCAGGAATAAGCGAGTATGAATCTGAAAATTTTGGCGTATCAAATGGTTCGGTAGATGGAGATATCTATATTATCAAAATTCATGATAATGAGCTGGGTTTCACCAATACCAGCAATGACGCCTCCATGACCATGAGTTACGATAAAACATCAGACACCTACATCGAATCTTGGTATACCCTCAGTCTCAACAAAAAAACTATGGAATTCGTCTTTAGTGTAGACAAACCTAATTATTCGGTAGATTACAGAGGATCATGTCAATTTAGTGTGCCACTACATGAGGAGTGCCTAAGTAAATATACGAAGACAGATGTATGCGAATACGCCAGAAACTTAGCAAACGAAATGGCTCCAAGTCTGCCAATGCAACTAAATCAGAATATGTCGTTGGAATCCATAATAGCTATTAAAAACGTTATCCAATTAGTGGCTCAGTTGCATTTCGATAGGACGTATATTGAAAATTTATACGCTTCACGTGGTTTGAAGCTATCCGACTTCGAAGCAGCAATGAGAAAATCTGTAGACAATATGTGTTCTAGAGGAAATCCTGTCGGCGCTTTTATCGGATTAGGTGGTGAATTGAGATATGTGTATAGATTCATTGATGGTGAGCAATTCTTAACAGTGAGCAAGGAGACGTGTGAATGAAGCACCACAAAACCTTTTTGCAACACTCCAGTTGGTCGCGGAAACTCAGTATTCGGCTGAGCTCCGTGCATTAATGACTGCTAATCGCTCGTAGCTGCCAGTAAACCTATGCCGCCTAGCGGCTAAGTGCCAAAAGCGGACTGAATGAGTCTAGTGTTTTAGGGGAAGTCCAATATTAAAACAAAAAAACTATAAAAAATTGTACATACAGGGAATACTTCAGAATGGAACAATCTATGATTCAGCTCCTGCAAAGCCTAAATGCTGGAAGTAATTCAATATGTCAAATGTGTCGGATTGAAAATCCAGATATTGCAAATGCAGTTGGGCCTTGGTTTAGCTGTAAGCTAGCTAATCGAGGAAATTGCATCGCTTTTGTTGGTAAAATTGCACGTGGTGATGACATGGGGGTTTTAGTATCAGATAAGCTGATTGATGTTGAATCTTCTGGAATTAATCTTATTAAGGAAAAAAATTGGGCGTATTGGGCATATACCAGAGCTATCATGGAGAAGGTTTATGGCTCATTAGATATTGCTTTGCTGCACACCAGTTTTACCAATTTGATCAAGTGCAATAACTCGACGACACAAGATACATCAACGTCTTCGCAGGTAAACCGGTGTGTTAAAGAGAACCAGTTTACATTTAAGGAGCTAGAGGTCGTCAGTCCAAAGGTCGTAGTGTTTTATACAGGCAGAGCATATGATGAATACATTAGAGGCATGCAACCTAAGGCCGCTGTACAATATGTGGATGAGTCAGACGTAGATGTGAGCATTCCAATTGGGCAAAAGCAACTTTCATGGTGGTCGCGGAAATATTACGCTGCTGACGGAAGTTTACTGACTTGCTTTTTGAGGGTAGGTCATCCAGAAAGAATGAATAAAGAAGACTATGTTACAGAAGTTGCCAATTGGGTAACTGACTCACTCAATTCGTTTGAGCCAAATAAAGTGATAAATTGGATTTGATAATGGTTGCAACTTCTCGATTGAAAAGCGAAAAAATAATTGTTAAGTGGGTATCACAAGAATGAATGATGGTAGGTGTTTAAAGAAAATATTCACTGTTGGAAATTCTTGTAGCTCAGTTGTTGAGTGTTTTTCAATTGATTGGAAGTTTGGTTGGATTGAGCACATCCGTTTGTCAGATACTCCAAACGATTTCTTTACACTCGAAAATCAAAGTGATTTTTTTAGCATTTTTGTAATTGATGCAGAGATCCGATCTTTAAACTTATTTAAATCAGTTATAGAGAAGTTTGGAAAAAATGTAGCTTCTGAAGTTGTCGTTCTATGTGAGATGTCGCTGACATATGAACAGCAGGAAATCATCAACGAAGTTAACGAAAATACCACTTCATCCGTAATCATAGCCGCTAATAGAGAGTCATTGGATTCCATTATTGAATGCTACGCTCATCTTCTTTGCGGTGAATCATATTGCTGCGTAGACTTCGATGACATGCACGAATGGCTTCATGCAGGAACCACCTTTATGTCTGCCGGTAGCTATATAGACGCAATTGTTAAAAACGAATTGCCTTATATGTTGTATTTGCAGCTTACTGAGCTTAAAGAGCGATCTGAAAAATCAGATCTTGAAGTTGCTGCTATTAATGTGGTTTTTTTAGGTGAATATATTTCTCAAGACTTATTTTCGGCATCATTGGCCATGATATCGGGCAGTTTTTCTCGTGACTTAAACCTTTCTGTTCACAGCAATATTCATGACTCACACCAAAATGGGAAGGTTGGTTTCAGAATATTTGCATCTTTGAAAAAGAAAACACCGCTCTCGTTCGACCATAATGAAATACCACCTTTTCTTTTAGCGTAATGACAGCTGCTCGCTCTTAGTTGCCGTTAGTGACTTTCAGCTTGCTGCTAAGTGCCAACAGCTTACATAGAAAATTAATTATAAATCCGTTAGCTGAAAGGCTACAGCTTACAATTAGCTAAAAGGTGTGAAAATGAGATGCAAGTATACATTTGAGGTTGATGGCACGGTTAAACCTGAAAGGATCATGGCTTTTGAATTAGATGATTATCGTTTTGAGTTTGAGGTGGCAGACGGTTTTATCACAAAGATTTTCTTATCTTTCCCTATTGATATTAGCGAGTTGCCGACTATTGAGAAAGCAGCTTCTGAATTGATTACACCTCAAATAAATCTCAGTTATCCCAAATTTAATGAAGTGATTGAAATTGTCAGTGGGATAGAGGGATCTTGGAGTTTATGGGGAGCCGAAAGAATTGACATTGACGAACCTCTAATATCATTTGAAGCAGAATCAAAAGATGAACAGACGCTTATAACAATTAACAATATAAAAGTATCCATTGCCGATTATGATCATTCAAACTTACCAAGAATCCCTCCGGAACTGTTAATTAAACCAATAATAGCTTCTGTTAAGGAGAAAAGTCATGATGTACGGCTCTCGTTTTACAGACGAGGTATTTTAGATCTCAAAAGCAGAGAATACATAGAGGCGTTTTATGATTTTTATCTGATGCTAGAATCAACATTTAGTGAGGGGAAAACCAAAAACTCACAAATAGAACAGAAACTAATTGAATCAACTATATTGCGAGATTGTGTACTGCAAACAGTATTGTCTTCAGGATATGCTAATACATTGCCTCATGAGATAAAGCCTCTATATTTGAATAAATACGACTCATTGAAATATGAAGAATTTATTAAGAAATTAGTAAGAATTAGAGGTTTCCTTCATCATCATAATATGAAAAGGTCGGATAATTGGAGTCCTACTAAACAAGGAACTTACCGTTTAGAAGCTACTATGCTGTCTGAAATCTGCTGTAGAGTTGGGATGCATATATTCTTTGAAACTAATGAGAGAACAAAAGCAGACGGTGCTTACTTAGAACTGATAAAACGCTTTCTTTCTGATGATGCTGCTTCAATATCTCTGTGTAAGTAGCGTCCGCTTGTCGCTCATAGCAGACTTTCAGTTAAACAAGCTACACTTAGGCTTATTGGTTTTAATGGAGCCGGCTTATGCCTGAGATACACGGCCATATTGGCCAGATTGCACTTACTGTCAGCGATGTTGATAGTGCATTGCGGTTTTACCGCGATGTGCTGGGTTTGCCCTTTTTGTTTCAGCCATCGCCTGAACTGGCTTTTTTGCAAGCGGGTACTATCCGCCTGGTGCTGAGTACGCCCCAGGGGGCGGGCGCTGTTGGCGCCAACTCGGTGTTGTATTTCAATGTGAGTGATATTAATGCGACCTATCAGGAGTTAATTGCCAAAGGGGCTGTGGCCGAGCGGGCGCCGCATCTGGTGACCAAAATGCCGGATCATGATCTGTGGCTTGGCTTTATCCGCGATTTTGATGGCAATCTGCTTGGTTTGATGGAAGAGCAGCGCTGATAGCGGAGGGTAAAGCATGCGCCAGGTAACAAAAAGTAATTTCAGTATTAGCAGGGCTCTGGCAATACTGGCCCGGGACACTGCAAAAAATTAAAGAGATTATGCGAGCAGGCCTAAGGTCAGCATACTTAAAATGAGCGCTACGCTAACCGTAGCGCTTTATCGGCGTTAAAGCTGATTTAACGGCTTAAAAGAAGCCTAAGGGATCTTCACTGTAGCTAACCAGTAAGTTCTTTGTTTGCTGATAATGATTTAACGCCAGCTTGTGGGTTTCGCGGCCAATGCCGGATTTTTTATAGCCGCCAAAGGCGGCGTGTGCCGGGTACATGTGGTAACAGTTGGTCCATACCCGGCCTGCTTCAATTTTACGGCCAAAGTGATATGCCCGGTTCATATTGCGGGTCCAGACACCGGCGCCTAAACCAAATTCTGAACTGTTAGCAAGTTGCAGCGCTTCGGCTTCATCCTTAAAGGTCGACATGGAGATAACCGGGCCAAAAATTTCCTCCTGAAATACCCGCATATCATTGGTCCCTTTCAGGATAGTCGGTTGAATGTAGTAACCCCCGTTTAGCTCATCGCTTAACTGCTCAATGCCACCACCGGTAAGCACCGTTGCGCCTTCTTTTTTACCAATTTCTATGTAGCTTAAGATTTTTTCAAACTGGGCTTGCGAGGCCTGGGCGCCCACCATGGTTTCGCTATCCAGTGGGTTACCGCGTTTTATTTGTAAGGTACGCGCCAGAATTCGCTCAATAAATTGCTCGTAGATATCTTCCTGAATAAACAGCCGTGACGGACAGGTGCATACTTCACCCTGATTAAAGTAGGCTAGCACCGCGCCCTCAATGGCTTTACTTAAAAAGGCATCATCTTTGTCCATTACATCGTTGAAAAAGATATTCGGTGACTTGCCGCCGAGTTCTACGGTAGAGGGAATAATGTTTTCCGCAGCACATTTAAGAATATGAGATCCTACCGGCGTTGAGCCGGTAAAAGCAATTTTGGCAATACGGGTACTGGTGGCGAGCGCTTCACCGGCTTCTCTGCCAAAGCCATTGACCACGTTTAGTACGCCTGCTGGCAGTAAATCACCAATCAGTTCCATCAGCACTAAGATAGAAACCGGTGTTTGTTCGGCCGGCTTTAATACCACGCAATTGCCTGCTGCCAGGGCGGGGGCCAGTTTCCAGGCTGCCATTAGAATCGGGAAATTCCACGGTATGATCTGGCCAACCACCCCTAACGGCTCGTGAAAATGGTAAGCCACTGTGCTTTCATCTATTTCACCAATACTGCCTTCCTGGGCGCGAATGCAGCCGGCAAAATAGCGAAAATGATCGGCCGCCAACGGAATATCAGCAGCCAGGGTTTCGCGAATTGCCTTGCCGTTATCCCAGGATTCTGCCACCGCCAGCATCTCTAAGTTTTGCTCAATGCGATCGGCGATTTTCAGCAAAATATTGCTGCGTGCCGTGACTGACGTCGTGCCCCAGGCTGCTTTTGCCTGATGCGCTTTATCTATAGCTAACTCGATGTCTTCTTTGCCGGAACGCGGAATTTGACAAAATACCTTACCGTTAACCGGGCTAATATTGTCGAAGTATTTACCTTTAACCGGCGCAAGCCATTCCCCCCCAATATAATTGCCATACTGGGCTTTAAAGTGAATGAGGGCGCCTGCTGTACCTGGATTTGCATAAATCATGATGTATCCTCTGTCCAAATTGTTGACTAAATCTGGCGGTACGTTATTGTTTGTTTAGCCGCCGTCACACCACCTTAGCTGAGCCGGTGAATGCAGGCTTGCTTTGCAGTCCAGACTATTTGACTATTTGTCCAGATTTACGGTGTGGTAATGAGAGGTATTATGAATACATCGGTACTCGCAAGAAAACGGCAACGCCTCGATGTACTTATTGAAAACAAAGTGAGCTTTGCCGGAGAAAACGCAGAGCTGAGTATCTACGATACCTATCAGGATGCGCAAAAAGTGGCTTTGCAATCTACTGAGTTACTCTTTTGCGGTATGATCAGCGGCAAAAAGATTATGCATGTTGCCGATAGCCAGTACCACAGTGCTTTTATGCCTCATCAATCCTTTGTGCTGGCGCCGGGGCAACAGGTACTGATCGACTTTCCTGATGCCTCACTCAATAAACCCACCACTTGCTTAGCGATAGAGATTAGTACCGATAAAATCCGCAAAGTTGTTGATGCACTAAATTTTCAGCAGGAAATCAGCCATGCAGATTTTTTTCAGTACGTACCAAAGTTAGTGCATAGCCAGCATAATCCGCAAACCCAGCAATTGTTGCAGCGGATGATCACATTGTTCAGTGAAAACGAGCAGCACCGGGATTACCTGATCGACTTGTCATTAAATGAACTGATTACCCGTTTATTGCAGCAACAAAGCCGTGACCTTATGCTGGCCAGTTGTCAGCAGCAAACCAGGTTAACACCGCTTGGAAACGTATTACTTTATATTGAACAGCACCTGAGCGAGGCCATTGACATAACGACGTTGTGCAAAATTGCCTGCATGAGCCGCAGCAAGTTTTATCAGCAGTTTAAACTGGCGTTTGGGGTGACACCCGCAGTGTGGCAGCAACAACTACGCTTACAAAAGGCCTACGGTTTATTGCAGACGGGTGAGCGTATCAGCCAGGTGTGTTATCAATTAGGTTTTAATGACCCTAGTCACTTTAGCCGGGTGTTTAAGCATGCCTTTGGCTCCGCTCCAAAAAATGTTTGCAAACAGCGCCATTAGAATCTGAAAATCTTCTAGCCGCAGCTGTGAACCTGCTGGCGGGATAAGGGTCTTACTGAGCGGCTGAGCTCGTAAAAGCCGGTAAACGTGAATAACCTGAAAAGTAACAGACAAGGGACGTTATGAATAAACTAAAACAGCTGTGGCGCGCTAACCGCGGCCTTATTGTTTTTATCTGCTTAATGTTTGTATTCAGAAGTGCAGTGGCCGACTGGAACGATGTACCGACCGGGTCAATGCAGCCGACCATTGAAATTGGTGACCGCATTCTGGTGAATAAAATGGCATACGACCTGCGCTTGCCGTTTAGCACGGTATCGATGCTGAAGCGGGCTGATCCTAAGCGCGGTGATATTGTGATTTTTGCCTCTGAAGCTGCGGGCAGCAGGCTGGTAAAGCGGGTTATCGGCGTGCCGGGCGATGTGGTGGCAATGCAGCAAAATGTATTGAGTATTAACGGTCAGCAGCTGGCGTATGAGGCCGAGGACATGGCGAAAGCACGGGTGGATGCCGCAGCAGAGCATGCTGTGCTGCTAACCGAACAACTGGAGGGTATTCGTCATGCGGTAAAGCTGGCACCGGCCTCCGGTGGCCTGGCCAGCTTTGCGCCGGTGCGGGTGCCAGAGGGCCATTACCTGGTGTTGGGTGATAACCGCGATAACAGTGCCGACTCGCGGGTGATTGGTTTTGTACCGCGGCATGAAATTGTCGGCCGTGCCGGTAAGGTGCTGTTTTCCCTTGATTATGACAATTATTACCTGCCAAGATCAGAGCGATTTCTAGCCGCATTATAGTCTGTTAAAAGCCGCTTTGCGGCTTTGGCTTCTTCCACCTTGTAGCAGCTGCCGTTGCTGTATCACACCGCCATCCAACGCAGCCGGCCGTTTTCGGTAAGTGCGCCAGCGCACCGACGACAGGCGCCTGTTGGCCTAATCTAATGGCTCATCCTGAATAGCAGAACATATGGCGATTCAGACTCTTCCTCGTAATATTGCCGGGAAGTAAGCTGTGATGAAAAGGTTATATCGGACATGTTGCCCGACAGCCACAGTCGAATCGACGGAGATTCATATGAAAAAGCTCAATTCAATTATTTTTTATACCCTGATTACCCCAGCCATCAGCCTGGCGACAGGTTCTGTTCTGGCTGAGCAATCAACCACCAAAAATGATCAGAGTACCCCACGGACCAGTCAGGCAGAGCTGCAAAAGCAGACGGATCGGAAAAACATGCCTGGCCAGGCTCAAGTGCAAAAGCGAGGCTACATTGACACCGTTCCTGCTAATGGTATTCAAGCCAGCAACCTGATTGGAGCTGATGTTCGTACCAGTAATAATGAAGATATCGGCTCGGTGCAGGATTTGATTATTGATGGCAATGGTCAGGTAGTGGCTATAGTGGTTAGTGTGGGTGGTTTCCTGGGCATGGGCGAGAAAGACGTTGCTATTAGCTGGAGCAATGTTACCCGTTCTGGCAGTGCTGATGACCAGCAGTTGCGGATCAATGCCACCCGCGAAGACTTAACCTCGGCAACGACTTTTGCTAAGCGAGACTAAGTTTCTGTTATAAAAAAATTATATAAAAACGGCATAGGCATTAGTCTCTGCCGTTTTCTATTACATTAAAAAAAGATATTACCAGCATCGGCTGTGTGTACGACAACGCACACTGCTGCCAGCCGAGTGCAGTAAGTCATATTTGCCAGCATCAAATAAAACGTTGCTTATGTTAGCTGGCGCACAGAATGAGAGTGTCAATTCCGGGTATCGTCAACAGTTTCCCCCACCCATCAGAAAGAGATTGAAATAATGAACAATAGAATTGTCGCGATAGTGTTACTGGTAGTTGGTTTGTTACTGCTTTTCTTTGCGTACCAGTCATCGCAAAGTATGGGCGATCAGCTAAAAGAAGCCGTTACCGGCAGCTTCACCGACTCTACTACCTGGTTTATGATCCTTGGTGCCGCTGCTGCGGTGGCGGGTGTGGGCATGCTGGTGCTTGGTAAATCTGCCCGTCGTTAAGCGAGCAGTGACGTTATACAGGAAGTCACTATGCCCCTGTCCATCCAGCAAAGCGCCAGTGTTGTGCAGGTGCCTGAGGGGCATTACCTGGTGCAGGGTGATCACCGCGATAACAGTGCCTACTGCGGGCGACAAAAATTAAGTTTGTAGTGGATGGTTGCCAGCTAAGTAGCGCTGCGCAGCAATGGCTTTAATAAACGTTAAAGCAACTCCAGCAACATCAGAACTGTTAGCGAGTAAGACACCGTCGTCTTGATTAGAGGCTTTAATAGCGGCTCTATCCAATAGCTGCCTGCCTGAGCCTAAAGCCAGAATGGTTTTGCCATTGCGATACAGATTTTTGATAAATTCGCTGGTATCCAGGCTGGTTGCCAGCGCATGTACAGCTTTATTGCCGTCGGGCAATATCAGGGCATCGAACAGTACTGACGGTGTATGCTCCAACGACTGATTAACCGCTATATTTTCGCCGTTAGTACCAACAAAAATGCCAATTCTGGTGCCGACTAAATGGACTATCGCTCCGGCATCTGTTAATGCACCATAAAGGGCTGCCAGTGAGGCATGCTCGACACCATTTTCGATTAATATGGCAATCTGCCGCTGGCGGATGCTTAGAGCAGTCAGTGCTATCAGTACGGGCATAATCGCATCTGGTTCAGGCAGCGTAGCACTTGTTTTTGGCATGCATTAAATCGCCTCAGGTTATTGCCTTTGAAGAAAAGTAAAAGTCCTTCTCAAACAAAATATTGTCCAATAGGAACGCCATCAGCGTCTTAACCCATTTTGTCGCCGCAGCATCGGCTTGTCTGTGCGCTAGCGAACACTAAAGACAAATGAGAGCCGTTAGCCGGCTTCGGGGATTGGCATATCGGGTCAGGGTTAAAATTGCTGTTTGGGTTACACCATGCGCCCGAACAAAAATCACGTTGCTTACGTTGGCTAGCGTACAGATCATCCGGTATATGCAAGCTAATCTGATGCTTCACCCTGCAGCACTACCTATTGATAGTTGCAGCAGAAGCGAAATGGAACACTTAACAGGAAGGAATCAATATGAACAATGTGATAACCCACCTTAACAGCGGGGCGAGCGCTGCAGGTAACATTTCGCCACACGCCCTGTTACTGAGCGCGGACAGTATTACCGGTGATGAAGTTTGCAATATGCAGGACGAAAAACTTGGCAAGATCCAGGACATCATGCTTGATACCACTGAGGGCAAGATCCGTTACGCTGTGTTGTCTGCAGGCGGGTTTCTGGGCATGGGCGATCGCCTGTTTGCAGTGCCGTGGCAGGCTTTAAAATTGGATGCGGCAAACAAGCGTTTTATGCTGGATGTCGATGCCGAGCGAATTAAGAATGCCCCTGGCTTTGACAAAGATAGCTGGCCGAATATGGCTGATGCAAGCTGGAACTCGACGGTAGAGTCTTACTACGCCCGTTAATGCTACCCCGGGTAACGTGACGAAGTAAAATCGGTACTACCGCTCACTATGATGAGCAAAATAAGTATGTTAACAACTATCAGGAGGCCTATCATGGCTAATCAAAAAGATCAAAGCGGCCGTCCGGCCATGGATGAAGAAAAGCGTCAAAGTGGTAATAAAGATCAAAAAAATCAACAAAAACCTGACCAGCAGAAACCAGGCAGCGGCCCTGGCAAAAGTCAGAAACCCGGCCAGTAATCAGTTCGTCACTGGTTACTGACTAACCCGGCTTAAACGCCGGGTTTTCTTTGTTGAGTTTTCGCTGTTAGCTATTAGCCTTAGGCCGGCGAGTGCGAACCACCAACTCAGGATATTGCTCGCATAGTAATTTAACGTAATGCTGAAACTTCAACAGATTTGGCTTTTCCAGTTCGCTGGCCTGCAGTAACTTAATAGCGTGTTTGCAATAGCGCAACGATGGCGTGGCCAGGGTGCTGCATTTTGTGGCGGTTTGCAGGATATTCAGCGCCAGAATGCTATTTGTTGGCATATGGTCAAAGGTTTCACAAAACAGGCTGAATGCCTGGTTAAAAAAGCCATCTTCGTAAGCCTCTGCCGCCTCAGCACTAATTTGTTTAATGGTTGCTTTAAGTGCTTCATGGCGAACCTTTTCCATCTTCAGCATGATTTTCTGGGTTTCGGTCAGATAATCATCATTAATTAAATAGCCAGCCAGCTTATCAATGTAAAACTGGCTGCTGTGAATATCGCCCAGTTCAAAATAGGCTTTGGCGGCGTCCATGCAGCTATCGATGGTCATTTTTTCTGCTTTGTCGGCCACGCCATTATCCAGCAGCGGCTGGCGTGCTTCGATAAGCTGGCCTTTGGCCGCCAGAATACGACTGCGCAGCACATTAACGGCTTTTTGCCAGCTGCCGTCGGCAAAGCGTTTGCTAACGATATCGACCAGCTGACTGGCATTCTGCAGAACAACTGTGCGTTCCAGCGGGTTTTTGCTATAAGCAACGTCCACTAAACTGCGGGCATGGTTCAGGTAGTTTTCGGCCGAGTCATCCACCGAGTAGCGGGCTGCGGCTACTAACTTGGCGTTAATTCGCGCAGCGGCTTCCTTATCACCAATAATAACGTTCAGGTTACACAGTGTGCGCTGGCGTTTAATATTTTTAGGTGACAGCAGTACGGCCTGATACAGCGTTTGCTGAGCACTGTCGTAGCGGCCATGTTTTACCATCAGGTGCGATAGCCAGTCGAGTGCTTCCACTTTGGTGATGTCAAACTGGGTTAAATCGGCCAGTTGCAGCTCGGTATCGTCCCAGCGCTCCAGATAAAAAGCTGCAATAGCCGCCCCCAGCCTGGCCCAGGGCAGGGGTTTATGCGCTAGTACGCTTTTATAAAAGTGTTCAGCTTGCTGGTACTGGCCGGTTTTCAGCAATAACTCGCCTTTTAACCGCTGTGCCTGTGCAGAAAACTCTGGTTTGTTGATTACCACACTGTCACATTCCCTTATGGCATCGGCGTCGTTGTTGGCAAATAAATTTAAATACACTTTTCGAAGGGCGATTTTTTGTTTAACGGCGCGGATCAGCCGTTCGTTTAATATCGGATAAGTGAAAGGTTTTAAAATGTAGTCGTCGGGCTGTAACTCGATAACCCCATGCACCAGTTGTCGTTGGCTCTCGGCGCTGATCATAACGAAGCAACACAGTGGTGGCATTAAAACTTGCTGTTTTAAGGTTTCAAACAGTTGATAACCGTCTTTACCGTCACCTAAATTAAAATCACACAGAATAAAGTCAAATGGAATGTTATGACATCGGCTAAGGGCATCGTTTGCATCCCGGCTTAAATGTATTGCTTCAAAACCCATGGTTTGCAGCATGGCTTTTACTGAAGCGCGCATTGCTGCGCTGCTTTCGATTACAAGAACTTGTTTACAGCGAAAAAAACTGGCATCCATGGCAGTACTCAAAAAAACGACGCCCTTGGGCATAGCGCAAACGATGTCGCTGATAGTAGCGTCATTTTAAGCCGCAGGTAAAGTAATGAATAGCTTGATCGCGATGGCTAAAAACAGCAGTGGCAAAACAATCTATAATTTATCTTGTTACGTAGGTATCAGGGTTAACCCGTCATAAATATAAATTCACACGGAGAACTGGCATGAATTACCATCGCGTTGCTCATTTAAACCGGCAAGATGTCCGAATTGATGAAATTACTATTCACTCCTTTGAAATGGGGGTGTATCTGGTAGAAGCGCTGTTTGATAGCCGCAAAGGCTTTATTGTCGATGATAAAGACCGACCACAGCAGTTTCATAGTGTAGAAGAGGTAAAGCAGGCCCTGACAGAATGCATGGTGCGCCAGGCATTTCTGGTGCACCAATCGGCTTATGATGAGATGTGTGGCGGGCCAGAGAAAGTGGATAACACCCTTCGTCTGGCCGTGCATTTCAGCAACAAAGGTGAGTAAGCTTTTAGCCAAC
This sequence comes from Arsukibacterium ikkense, assembly GCF_000987775.1. Classification (GTDB taxonomy): domain Bacteria; phylum Pseudomonadota; class Gammaproteobacteria; order Enterobacterales; family Alteromonadaceae; genus Alishewanella; species Alishewanella ikkense. Next base: position 58,329 of record NZ_LAHO01000010.1, on the reverse strand, counting down.
CCTAGCCGGCAATAAGTGCTGCTGTAACAACTGCCACATATGCTGATTAGCCTGTTTTAGTTGCCCGGCGCGTTCAGCTAACTGCGGTAAAATATCGGTTTTGTTGGCCAGTAATAAGTCGATAGCCAGGCACAGACTGTCAGGGCTCAGGTCTTCGACACAGAAGTCGGCCATCGCAAAATCGCTCATCATGGCGTGGTATTTATGGCTCCAGCTGGTCGCGATGCAGGGAACCCCCTGGCTTAAAGCGTTAACCGCGCCATGAAAACGTGAGCTTATCACCAATTCGGCGCCGCCAATAAAGGCTTTTACCGCTAATGGGTTGTCAATTTGCACTAAACCACAAGGTGACAACTTGGCAATTTCAGCACAAAGCTCTGCGTCTTCCCGCCCTTCATGATTTACCAACACCACCTGATAGCCTAACACTGTCAGCTTGTCTGCGGCCGCAGCAAAGGCGCCAACATAACTTGCCCGCATGGCTTCAGCGTCGGCATGATTATACTTTGACACTACTTTGGAGTTAGGGATGAGGGCGACATAGGGTTTGGGGATAGCCGGCACTTCTTCATTGCTAACCGGTGACAGGCCAACGGTGAAATCGGGGGTTAGCACAACGCTTGCAGGCAAGGGATTAACGCAGCTTTGTAAATGTGACAAGGATACCGGGTCTCGCACAAAAATCAGCCGGGCATGTTGAATAATAGTGCGCATGGCCGCTTTGCTTTGTTCGCTGGCAAAAGGGCCAAACGCTTGCGGCATAAAAATAAAGGGCTTACCGGCTTCGCTGAAGCGTTTTACTTCTTTGGCGGTATTTTGTAAAAACTGCAGCGGCCACTGGTCGCCGTAAGCAAAGCCACTGGCTTCCAGCACAATATCAACATCGCGCTCGGTAACCATACCGTAGCGCTTAAACAGCCGTTGCAATGCGGCAGGCAGTTTGGCAATCAATCCGGTTAAATCGAGGCCTTTACGGCGGAACGCCAGTTTTTGCCAGGCGCCAAGCCTCGCTCGTTCGGGATAGGGCAGGTTGGGGCCGGGTGATAACACCAGCTGATAATCTGGCAGGCTTTTTAAGCCATCCAGGCAGGCCAGTAACATCAGATATGCGCCTTTATTTCGAAACTGAACACCTTTAATTTCAACCATTAGTGGCTTGTTCATATAAAACCCTTTTAGTGTTGGCCAGTGCGGCGCACAGTAATAAGCTGCCATAGTTGTGCACGGGTGCTGGCGAAGAAAAATAAGAAGAAAAATGAGGCAAAAGCATAAGATATCAAAGTAGCCCAGGCAGCGCCGACAATGCCCATGCTGGGAATAAGCCACAGGTTGAGGCCAATATTCAGCAGGGCGCCAATACCATGGCTAACCAGCGACAGCGGTTCTTGTTCGGTGATGACCAGATGTTGGCTAATCAGGTAGCGTACAAAAATAAAGCAGCCGGCCCAGATATGAATGCGCAGTACCGCTACGGCGGCACTGAAGTCCTCTCCAAACAACAAGCTGATGAGTCCGGGCGCCGCCAGGGTCATCAATAATGCGATGCTAAACGCTGCGCCGAAAAACAACAGGGCAAAGCGGCGTAACTTTAAATAATACGGCGCGACACCTTGCTGATAAGCGTTTAACATATCCGGGTAATATCGGGTGGCCAGGGTCGCCGGAAACACATACCACAGTTCTGACAGCCGGCTGGCAGCGGCATAAATACCGGCTTGCTCGGTACCTGCCATGCTGCCTATCATCACAATATCGATTTTCAGATAAACTACCGCCACTATAGCGGATAACCATAACCAACTGGCGCGCTTCAGCAGCGGTATAACCTGAGCGGTACTAAACCAGCGCGGGTGATAAGCCGGCCAGCGCTGTTCGCCCGGTCTGAACGGCTGCTGTTTATAGCGATACAACAAATACTGCGCCAGGCCCACCAGCATAAACTCGATACCGGTCATTAGCAGTAAGCTGGCAATGCCAAAGCCGCTGTACAGTAGCAGCAGTTTGGCCGCAAAACTGAGCAGGGTAATGGCGGTCTTGCAATAGGCAGGGCTGCGAAAAGTACCCTGGTAATTTAAGTAAAATTCAAACAGTAACAGGCCAAAAAAACTCTGCAATAAAAACAATACCGGAATGGCAATGCCGGTATTGCCGCTAAGCATGTCGGGATACAGCAAATAAAATCCCAGCAGCATCAGGCTGCCGCCAAATAAGCCCAGTGCCAGCCTTACGCTTACGGCACTGTATAATAAAATCATGGCTTGCTGGCCATTATCCTGTTGCACCATACGCCGGATCACGTTGTTGTTCAGGCCCATACTGGTTAGCGGCACCAGCAAGGCGCTCCAGGCCATCACAATAGAATAGATGCCCAGCTGACTGGCTCCCAGCACCCTGGCAACAAAAATGGTCAGTACTGCTGCACAGATCAGTTTAACCAGCCGGTCACCCAACATGGCAGTTGCCCGGGCAACTAAGATTTTTTTTAGCATATACCGCTCAATAAAAAGTAGGCAACGAAAACCATGTTCAGCGCCGGTTACCCAGATTGTGGCGCAGCGCAGAGATGATTCGCCAGATGTTTTGCATTAAACCGATGTAAAGCGCAAATACCAGCAAAAACAGCACTAACATAGCCACTTCCGGCACCAGTAAATACTCACCAATAATACCTATGCAGGCAAACACCCAGGCCAGTGCGGTGATCAGAATAAGGGATTCGCGCGCATTCAGGCCCAGGCGCAACGAGATATGATGTAAATGCTCACGATCTGCCAGAAACGGCGACTGGCCTTTTAACATGCGGCGCAGCATGATGGCGACCATATCCATTAAGGGAATCGCAATTAACCACAGCGCTGTTATTGGCCGGAAACTGGCTGTTTCGCTCTGGGTGGCGATCAGCAGCAGCCAGATCACCGATAAACCGATGAGCATGCTGCCGGCGTCTCCCATAAAGATTTTTTTATGCTTAACCCAACCCAGGTTAAATGCCAGATAAGGCAATAACGCGGCAATAAACACCAGTGGTAATAACGCCTGGTTGGCCTGGCCCCAAAGCGTCATAAAAATAGCAATACTGCCAAAGCTAACCACGCTAAGTAAGCCAGCCAGGCCATCTATGCCGTCTGTCATATTAAACGCGTTGATCGCAGCAATAACGGCGAGCAAGGTTAAAGGCACACCGAACATACCCAACTTAACTTCGCCCAGACCAAATAAATTGCCTAAGCTACTGATATGTAAATCCAGGCTGTAAATCATCGCCAGCCCAACCAACAACTGGATGGCCAGACGCAGTTTCACACTTAAATCCAGCGCGTCATCAAAGGCACCAAGGATAACTATTACCGCAGCACACGCCAGATAGTAACCCAGGGTAATGTCAACCGGCACCTGTGAGGCCAGCACCAACAATAAACTGATATAAATCGCCAGGCCACCGATCAAGGGGATAGCGCCGCTATGTTGCTTACGCCCCCGGGGGATATCCAGCAGGCTTAATTTGGGCGCTATTGGCCGCAACAACAACACCGCCAGCAGACTGGCGGCTATCGTTAGCAATACACTAAAACTGGCTTCAGATATTGTCATCGTTTTTCAGTATTCCGCTTTATTCAGCCTGACGTCAGCTGCTATCGGTTTATAATCCGCTTAAGTACATACTTAACTGGTTAGTTTAAGCTAATTAGTTATAAAATAAGTGTTTTTACAGGCCGTTGCGCCTATTGTAGTCAGGAATGCCTCCTTATGGACAGCAAAACCTTGGATAGCGAACCGAACGTACTTATTATCACCAACATGGGGCCTAAACCAGCTGCGCCGTTTCAGGGGCAGTTTGTGCGCCAGCAGGTTGAGGCGTTGGCCACGCTTCAGCCTGGTTATCATTTTATGCGTTGGCATACTGACTCAAGGCTGAACCGGTTACTGAAATATCCGGTGTTTGTTGTCGATTTTATCTGGCGCTATCTGTTGAGCCGGCATAAATACACTATTGTACATGTTCACTTTTTTTATCCGACTATCTGGCTGGCGCTATTGTACCGGGCGCTGCGTAACCCGGCAGCAAAAATTATAGTGACCTGCCATGGCAGCGATATCTACAAGTATCAGCCCGCTGGGTTTTGGTATCGCTGGTGTGCCAGTCAGGTACAGCATTGGATTTTCACCAGTGCGGCGCTCAAAGCACGTTTTAGTTTACCTTGTCAGCACAGCACAATACTGTCAGCCGGCATTGCCGACAGTTTCGCGGCGCAGCCGCAGCGGGGTTTGGCCGATAAACCGGTAGATTTACTTTATGTCGGCAGTCTGGATCACAACAAAGGCATTGACCGGTTAATCGCGTTGCTACCAGCACTAACGGATAAGCAAGTGGTGATAGCCGGTACGGGGCCCTGGCTTAGCCGGTTACAGCAGGCCGCGGCGCCATACCCTAATGTCAGGTTGGCAGGAGCACAAACGGTAAGCGAACTGGCCAGCTGGTATCAGCAAGCGCGCTGCTTTATCAGCTTGTCACGCCATGAATCTTTTGGTCTGGTAATGGCCGAAGCTATGGCCTGTTATACCCCGGTGGTTGCTACCCACACTGATGGCAGTGCAGCCCAGCTGCGACACGCTGAAAATGGCTATCTGGTGGCCCAAAATACAGCAGAAACACCGCTAAATGAGCAACAGCTTATTGCTGACTTGCAGCTCGCACTGCAAACATTGTGGCAGCTGCCGCCGGCGCGTTATCAGCAAATGCAGCAGGCTGCCAGGGCCTGGGCTGAACAATGTTTAGTTAGCGATGTTGCCGCAAAGCTTAGTCGTCTTTATCAGGAAGTGTAATTTATGACAGAAACCAGTGCAGATACGATGCCGGAACAAGTGCAGATCGGGGTAGTTAATGTTGCAGTGTTTAAAGATATGAATGCGCTGTTACAGTATATCGTGCCGGCAGAAGGGCCGGTGTTTGCCGGTTCCGCTATTGCCATTAATCCTGAGAAAGTGCTGAGCGCCGCCAATAATTCACAGCTACGAGACGTGATAGCCGCCGCTGATATTCGTTACGCTGATGGTATCGGGGTGGTCAAGGCAATACGTCGCCGGCTGGGCCGGCATGTTGAGCGGATCCCGGGCTGCGAGCTATGGCAGGCTCTGATGTTAAGAGCTGCACAATTCCAGGTGCCGGTATTTATTGTCGGTGCTAAACCTGAGGTGCTGGCACAGACCCGCACGCAGCTTATAGCCGGCGGTACTAAGCTGGTTGGGGCGGTGGATGGTTATTTTAGCGATGAAGCTAAGCTTATCGCTCAGATCAAGCAAAGCGAAGCCAGAATTGTCAGTGTGGCGATGGGCTCACCCCGGCAGGAGCTGCTTATTCAACGCATTCGTCAGGCGCACCCCAATTGCTTTTATATGGGCGTAGGCGGTACCTACGATGTTTATACCGGCAATGTTAAACGCGCGCCAGCGCTGTGGTGTAAACTGAACCTGGAATGGGCATATCGTTTATTGTTACAACCAAGCCGGATCGGCAGACAACTAGGTTTGCTGCGTTATCTTTGGTGGTACTGGACCGGTAAAGTTTAAACAGGAAGATAAGTATGAATGCACAACAACAGTGGCCGTTAATCAGCGTTTATATGCCGACTTTCAACCGGGTGACGATGGCGATGCGGGCTATTGATTCGGTGCTGGCGCAGGATTATCCCAATTTTGAGTTGCTAGTGGTCGATGATGCCTCAACTGACGATACCTGGGCCAGTCTTACCAATAAATATATTAATGACGAGCGGGTGCGTTTTTTCCGCCAGAGTGAAGGTAAAGGTGCTTGTGCTGCCCGCAACCTTGCTATTAGTGAGGCAAAAGGCGATTTTGTTACTGGCATCGATGATGATGATGAATTTTTAGCACACCGACTCAGTAGTTTATTTCGTGCTTATGATCCGCAGTACAGCTGTATCTGCTCGGGCTATATCTGGGATTACGGCAGCGTGCAGAAAACCTTATTTGCCAAAGATGAAGTGGTCACCCTGAGCAGTTTACTGGATTTACATACCCTGTCGAATCAAACATTGGTGAAGCGTGAACGGATGCTGCAGTTACACGGGTTTGATGAAAGCCTGGCCGCCTTTCAGGATTATGATATGTGGGTGCGGTTAGTGGCAGCCTTTGGCCCTGCGCTGAGGATCAGCGATGCCAGCTACAAAGTAAATGTCGGGCATGAGCTTGGCCGGATCACCAATTCACCCAAGCGGCTGGATGCGCATAAACAGTTTGTAGCCAAACACCGCCCGCTGATGCATGAACGTAATTTGCAGAACCAGATGTTCTATCGCTTAATGATGGAGCAACAGCGGCTCAGTTTACTGGAATTACTGCGCCACTGCCGTTATGGTTTGCAAAAATTGAAATGGCGTTACTACCTGAAACAAAAAATGGCCTGGTTAAGCAGCTTACGCATACGGCTGTTCAGCAAAGGTGTTGCCGGGTTGTTTAAAAAATAATGTGGCAAGGGTTGTTCGCTAATACTAAGCCAGCCGACGAGCTGCCTGCCTTAGCGCCGGGCAGCTGGGCTGCGCTCCTGTTGTGTTATCTGGCCCCCTGGGTACTACTTGTCGACAGTATCAGTGGCGCGCTGCAGCAACTGCCGGCGCCGCTACCCTGGTCGTTGGTTTACAAAGCGCTGTTGCTGGGATTATTGTTATGGCAACTGCTGCTTTGGCGCAGCAAAAGCCTGTGGTTGTTGCTGGGATTGTTGCTGCTGGGGTTAATCGGGCCAGCGTTCAGTTATCTGACATTACCGGTATTACAAGGTGGTGGTATAAGCGGCTTTCTGGCCACAGAGCTGCCGTTATTAGTTAAAGCACTGGCACCGCTATTGGCCTTTAGTTTTGCTGTGCAGCTTTGCCGGCGTTACCCCGTGGCCTTTTTGCAGCTGACAGACCGGCTGATGTTCATCAGTTTCAGTATCATTATCGTTAACCTGCTATTGGGGCTGGCTGGTTTTGGCGACACTGCATATCAGCCAATGGAGAACGTTGAGCAGGCCTTTTTAGGGGTAAAAGGCTTTTTTTATTCGACTAACGAGCTGGCCGCCGTTTTACTGGTGGTCAGCGGTTGGCTATTGTGGCGCAGCTGGCCAGAGCATAAAGCGTGTTATGTGCTGATTAGCCTGTTAAGCCTAGCCAGTGCCTTGCTGTTACTGACTAAAACCGGCCTGCTGGGTAGCGTGTTACTGGTGGTGGCCATACCTTTATTGTCGGTCAGACCTGGATTTTACCGCTTGTATTGGTGGCGGATAGTGTTATGTCTGCTGCTGGTCATGACCGGGCTGCTGGTATTGGTGTGGCAGGCGGAGCCTCTGCTTCGTGCGGCAGGCTTGTTCGATAAACTGGCCTATGCTTACCAGCAACGTGGGGTACTGGGTATTGTCCTGTCATCCCGCGATCTGTATTTAACGACCATCTGGCAGCACACCGAACAATATTATGCGCCATTACACCGGGTATTTGGGGTGGGGGTGGCTGGCGTCAGTATTTTATTAAAAAAATACTTTATAGAAATCGACTTGTTTGATTTAGTGGTGTTTTATGGTTTGGCCGGTGGCCTGATTTTTGGCCTGACGTTTGGCCGGTTTTTCTATGTCAGTATCCGCCAGCTGGCCAGGCATCCGCTGGCCGCCACGGCATTATTTATCAATAGCCTATTGCTGGGTGTGGCCATGCTGGCCGGGCATATTGTCACTTCGGGCATGCTGTGGTTGCCCTGGGCCTTAATGAATGCAGCGGTGTTAAATCCGCTGTTAATGAACACAGCTGCAACTGCAACCAGTAACGCAGCTGTGCCTCGGGGGGGCGATGAAAGATCTGCTTGAACCATTTTTGTATCCGCAGAATATTTTTCTGTATGGCTTGTTAGTTGCCTGTATTTTTTATCGTAAGAAAGGCCTCTGGTTATTGCTGCTGGGGTTTTACCTGGCTGGAAACAGCTATTTTGCCAATATGGTGCGTAGCTATTATGCTACGCAAATCAGTGGCAGTAGCCTGCCATTGCGCGACAGTACCTATGTGGTGCTGGGCTGTGGCGGCTCGGCTGATACCTTACCGGCTTGCGCCCGTGCCAGGCTGGATCGGCTGGGGCAAAGCCTTGGCGGCCAGGTAGCGCCGGTGCTTATTACCACCCGTTACTGCCAGCCTTATCAGGATTATTTGTTAGGTCAGCAGCCGCAAGGGCTGGTGATTGATTGCTTTGATGGCGGCAACAATACCTATCAGGAATTCAGTCGTCTACGCCAGCGCTTAAACCAGCAACAGCGTTTGCAGTTTGTGACCAGTGATTTTCATGGCTGGCGGGTCAGCAAACTTATTAGCTACCATCAGCTAAATGCGGGCTTAAGCACTGTCAGCAGCCAAACCTTCCGGCCGCTTAACTGCAGCTGGAATTGCATGTTTACCGTGAATCTCAGTAACTACGATTTATACAGTAAGCTTAGCGCCGAGTACGCCAGCTATCTGGTGTGGCGGGTTAGCGTAACCTTTGGAGTATGGCAGCAATAGAGTGTTCCGCCCCGGTAAGATATTGCTGCAGTTGCGCCAACGGCATGGGTTTGGCGAATAAATATCCCTGAATAAGCTGGCAATGACGTTGCTTGAGATAGCTGAGTTGTTCGGCGGTTTCCACACCTTCTGCAATACAGGCAAGTGATAAATTCTCTGCCAGGGTCAGAATGGTATCTAAAATTGCATGAGGTTTGCCCGGCACTAAATCCCTGATAAAGCGCCGGTCTATTTTTATCAGATCGACCGGAAACTCCTGCAGATAGGTCAGAGACGAGTAGCCAGTGCCAAAGTCATCCAGATATAAACTAAAACCGGCCCTTTTAAGCTGGTGCATAGTGTCAACTGCCAACTTACGGTTGGTCATAATAGCGCTTTCGGTAATTTCCAGTTTAATCTGGCGCAGCAAATTTGGATGACTGGCCAGCAACGCCTGCAAATTGGCGGCTAAGTTTGCCGAACACAATTGTACCGCTGACAAGTTGACTGAGAGTGCCAGCGGGTAGCCGGCAGTATGCAGCTGCTGTAAATCAGTCAGCGCCTGGCGCAGTGACTGCCAGGTCAGCTGGTCGATCAGCCCCAGTTGCTCAGCCAGCATAATAAACTGATCCGGTGGCACCATAATGCCATTATTATTCCAACGTAGCAGCAACTCAATGCTGGTGACGTCACCTGAATTAATGTCGATCACCGGTTGATAATAATTTTGCAGCTGCTGACAGGCGAGTGCCTGCTTAAACTGGTGCTCCAGCGTCAGATTGTGCAGGGCCAATTGCTGCATTGTGTCCTGATACAATAAATAGGGCTGATGGCTCTGGTTTTTGGCGTGATACATGGCAATATCCGCTTGTTTTAGCAGATCGGCGGCATCGCTGCCATCGGCCGGGTAACGACTGACCCCGATACTGCAGCTGATACTCAATTGCTTGTTTTCCAGCGGCAGTGGCTGTTCCAGTTGCAGTAGCACCCGTTGCAACAGCTCTGCCAGTTGTTCCGGTTGCTGCAGGGTTAACACCAATACAAACTCATCACTTCCCAGATGAGCCAGGATATCAGCCTGGCGTTGCACATTCTGTAGCCAGCTGGCAATGACTTGCAATACCTGATCGCCGGTCTCATGGCCAAATGAATCGTTAATTTGTTTAAAGCGGTTCAAATCGATAAAACATATCGCCAGCATGCATTGAGGTTGCAGCGCGTCAGCCAACAGTTTTAGCAGCATTTTCCGATTAGGTAAACCGGTTAAGCCATCATGGTGAGTTAGCCGTGCCAGTGCCTGTTCGGTTAGTTTACGGGCGGTAATATTGGTATAGATACCGGTGATCTGGCGAGCGAAAGGCTGGCCGGCGGCAGTTACTTTGCCAACATCTTTAAACCACAGCCAATGTCCGTGCTGATCTTTTACCCGGTAAGTCAGGTCCAGCTGCTCGGTTTGCTGTTGCATTAACTGTTGCCAGCTGCGTTGAAAATCATCGAGATCATCCGGGTGAATAAGCTGCAGATAGTCGTGAAATGCTATGCCGGCCTGAGGCTGCCCACAACCCAATAAGGTTAACCGCGTTGCATGAATAAGCAGGTTGCTGTCGGCATGCCACTGCCAGATATTACTGTCAGCCGTTTCCAGTGCCAGCATGAGCCGCTGCTCTGATTGTTGTAATTGCAGGTTATGTGTTAGCAGTAACAAGCGTTGTTGTTGCCGACGATAGAGCCAATAGCCCATGGCAGAGAGTAATATTAACAGATATAAGAGTTTGGCCGGGGTGCTGAACCAGGGAGCGGCTTTGACCACAATTTCGACATAGGCCGGTTTAGTGTATTGCTCTGCAACCGGGTCAAAAGCCGTCACCGTTAACATATGCCGGCCTGCTTTTAACTGCGGCAACAATAACGTCGGCTGACTACTGCTAAAAGCCGGTATGGCGGAGGGGCCGCTTAACTCAAAGCGATAACGGCTTTTGTTCTGTTGTTTATAGCTAAAGGTAGATAAGTGAATTTGCAGGCCATAGTCCTGATGATCAAGCTCGATACGCGTTTTTGCCAGCGGTTGCATGACATCGGGTAGCTTTCTGGACATTAAACTTAGCTGACTTACCGCCAGTTCACTTACCTCGTGTTGTTGCTGGATAAACTGTTTGGGATCAAACAGTGTTACGCCTTTCATGGAACCAAATGCCAGTTGGCCATCAGGCAGCTTGGCATGCACCATACCGTTAAATTCATTGGTCGCCAGGCCATCGAGCACCGTAAACTGTCTGAAATTATCCGCCTTAATATTGTAACGCCATAACCCCCGGTGACTACTCAACCACAAATATCCCGCACTGTCGCCCTGCATGGCATAAAGAGAATAGGCAGGTAATTCATTACGAAATTTTTGCTGTTTTACCGTTAACGTTCTGCGGTCCAGTTCAACCAGAGCTTGCTGATAAAACAGTAACCATATGCTGTCATCCTGTAACACCATGCTTTCCAGATAACTGGATTCTCGCTGCATACCGTCAGGCAACTGATAGAGCAACTGAAGCTGGGCACTGTTTACGTTATAGCGCCAGATTGCAGCGTCAAAGCTGATAATCAGGGTGTTGTTGTGTTGTGGATCAAATGCATAAATGCTGCTGTAATTAACGTTTTTTGCCGCTTCATTCAGAACCGGCAAGGGGTGCAAGTCGGCGCCATCTGCACTGATCTGAAAAAAACCATTATCGTTTTGCAGAAATAAATTACCCTGGCTATCTGCCGCCATACTGTGCGGCAATGCTGACAGTTGGCTGACAACCTCATGGTTTAGGATCGGTACGTCCTGCCGCTTGTCACGGTTAAAAAGCCGGACGTTTTCTCCGGTCATTAGCCAGAGTAGTTGATTAGCTGCAGGCAGAATATGATAAATGCTTGCCGCTGAGCTAACCACATTGGGGTCAGGGTCAATCAGATAGCGATTGACCTGATAGCTGGACAGCTCAATCCGGTTTAAACCATTCTGACTGCCGGCCCACAGCACTTCATTGTCACTGAACAGGCTGAAAATTACCGGGTGGCTCAGTTGCTGCTGCACACCAATATTGGTAAAGCGTTGTTGCTGTGGTTGCCAGTAGTAGGCGCCGTCGCCACGGGTCGCCAGCCAGAAATTGCCATATTTATCTTGCACAAAATCATAGATGGTATTGTCGTAGTGTGGCTGAGAGGTCTGCGATGGTTGAAATAAAGTAGTGATGGCCAAATCAGTGGCCAGATGAAGTAAACCGTTGCCGGTTGCCAGTAATATGCCACCTTGTGGATCAGGTTTAATTAGCCATACATTAATACCTGCCAATAGTTGTTCGCTGTTAACCTGCAACGCGGTGTTACTAAACGCTACTGCCAGTTCGTGCTTAGGGATCCGGTGTAAGCCAGCTACGGCTCCGATATACAAATGATGCTCATCACTATACAAAGACTTACTATCGTGTTGATCCGCATTGCTACTCGACGCTAAAAACTGGATTTGCTGTTGCTGGCCGCTGCTGATGTCCAGTCGCCATAGTTGTTTGTTGGTGGCAATATATACTTGTTGTCCAATGTGCAGCACATCGCGAATATAATGCTGGTTTATATCACTATCGGGGAGTGTGAAAATGCTGACCAGCTGCTTATCCTGCAACTGAAATATCGTATTGAAGTTGGCATAAAGTACCTTCCCTGTTGCATCCCGGCGGATCAGATAAATCATCTGGCTGTACTTGTCAGGCAGGTTCTCGTCAATTTGTTGCAGCGCATTAATGCTATTGTCGTTTAAATTAAGCTGTAACAAACCGTGTCTGCCAGACGCCAGTTGCATAACGCCCGGACGAACCAACAAAAAATCTTCGATAGAGGTGGTGGTGGCTAACAAACCAAAGCGGATGGGGTTTACCCGATAGCCATCATAGCTGTCGAGGCCATCCTCGTTCGCCAACCAGAGTTTGTTATGCTGGTCCAACGCCAATTTAAAAACGTTACCCTGGCTTAAATCGTTGTCGGGTGACAGGCGATGGACGTGTTGTAACGGCGCAGGTAACAGCTGCTCAGCTGTTGTTGCTGCTGCCAGATACCAGGGTATGCTAAGCAATATCACCGCTAAACAATTAATAAGCTGTCTGAATATGATATCTCTTATTAACAAGAAAATGACCGCATACTACTGGCTGAATTTTATTACGCTAACGAGGTTACGGATGAATTGCAATAACAATTAATCATGGTCTGGCTGGTCAGCGTCGGTACTGCCGCCTTTGCGTATGGTTGTTTTACCCCAAACGTATTTCAGATACAGCAAAGCAAATAATACCGCTCCGCTGATTACGCCATAGAGATGGGCATCGATAGCTACGGTGGCATTGATAAGCTGACCCAGCTCTGCATCCGGGCCCTGATATTGCTCGTAGCCTATCTTGGCCAGGATCCCCAGCGTTAATAACACACCGCCGGTTTTGCCGGTTTTAATATCCAGCAGCGCCCCAAAGAACAGCAAACCGTGCAATACGCCGGATAGTCCGACATATTGCTGTACCTGAGGCTGCAACCAATATAGCAGGCCGCTTATCCATAACGCATGGAACAGTAATTGCCAGATCAGGTGCAGCTGCCGCTGATAATTGCCGTGCAGCAGCATTATGATCAGCAAACCACCAGCATTGAGCAGCAAATGGTAAAAATTAGAATGCAGCAAATGGCCACTGAGCAAACGCCAGAGTTCACCATCAGCCAGCGGTTGGCGCTGATAAGCTAACAGTTGCTGCGCTGCATCTGGCAACATAAACAACAATATTGCCAGCAAAAGTACTACGTAATAGGAGAGATAACCCGGTTTGGTGCTAAATAAAGCCAGCATTTACGCCTGTCGTTAAACGGTTGCCAAATATGTAGCGGTATCCCAAACTAAAATGACGTCAATATCAAGCGCTATTTCGTTCAGGCGCAGTGAAAACTGGCTAATCATGCTTGATTTGACCCATGCTTCTGGTTAGGGTGTAAAGCTGCTTGTAACGAGAGTGACTTATGAAACCCTGTTATCTGTTGCTATCTGCTGTCAGCCTGTTGCTGGCGAGCCATAGTGCCAATGCTGCTGCGCCAGTTCAGCAGGAAATTCGCGAGCCGGAAGCGGCAACGGGTTTAACGCAACAGCAGTTAGTGCAAAGCAAACATGCGATGGTAGCGGCAGCGCATCCACTGGCTGTTGCGGCTGGTCAGCGGATGCTGGCCAAAGGCGGCAGTGCTATTGATGCCGCTATTGCAACTCAGCTGATGCTTGGCCTGGTAGAGCCGCAAAGTTCAGGTATTGGTGGCGGCGCCTTTATTCTGCATTGGGACAACCTTGGCCAGCGTTTAACCAGTTTTGATGGCCGCGAAACGGCGCCGGCTGCAGCGAACAGCGAATTATTTACCGATAATGGCAGCACGCTGGATTGGCGCATAGCTTATGTCGGCGGTAAGTCGGTTGGGGTGCCCGGCGTATTGCACGCCATGGCGCTGGCGCATCAGCAATATGGCCGATTGCCATGGCCGGCATTATTTGACGATACAATTAGCGCCGCTGAGCAAGGCTTTGTGGTAACACCGCGGATGGCCAGGCACCTGGCAATGGGCTGGAATGAAGGGCTGAAAACCCTGGCGCCGGCCAATGCCTATTTTTACCCTGCTGGCCAGCCGCTGCAGGCGGGCCAGCAGATCACTAACCCTGAGTATGCCCGGCTACTGCGTGCTATCGCCAAAGAGGGCATCAGTGCTTTTTATCAGGGAGCAAATGCCGAGGCGCTGGTAACAGCAGTGCGTCAGGCGGCGACGAACCCCGGTCAGTTAAGCCTGGAAGACCTGGCAAATTACCGGGCAGTGGAGCGCGACGTTTTGTGCCAGGCCTACCGGCAATATCAGGTCTGTGGCATGGCGCCGCCCAGCTCTGGTGGCATAGCGGTACTGCAGATTTTAGGGATGTTATCTGGCTTTGAGCTGGATAAATTAGCACCCGATTCGGTTGAGGCCGTGCATTTAATCAGTCAGGCCGCCCGGTTGGCTTTTGCTGATCGTGAACGCTATCTGGCAGATGCTGATTTTAGTCCGGTACCGGTAGCGGGTTTACTGGACCCGGCATACTTAACTGCCAGGGCTAAGTTGATTAAGCCCGGGCAAAATTTAACGACGGCAGTGGCGGGCCAACCTGACGGGGCTGTGCCGCTGGCCGATGCGCCGGCAATAGAGTTTGAAAATACCAGCCATTTATCGGTGGTGGACCAGTATGGTAATGGCGTTAGTATGACCACTAGTATAGAAAATGTGTTCGGCTCTGGTTTAATGGTAAATGGTTACCTGCTGAATAATCAGCTGACGGATTTTAGTTTGGCGGCAAAGCATAACGGCAAACTGGTGGCTAACCGGGTTGAGGGCAATAAGCGGCCACGCAGTTCTATGGCACCGATGATGGTATTTAATCACGACAATAGCCTGAAGTTATTAACCGGTTCACCAGGTGGCAGCCGGATTATTAATTACGTGGCGCAAAATCTGGTAGCGGTACTCGACTGGCAGTTGAATTTAGAGCAGGCGGTAAATTTACCACGTTTTACCCATCGTAACGATTATCTGGCGCTGGAGTCGGGCACAGCCCTGACTGAACTTAAACCACTGTTAGAGGCCATGGGTTATCAGGTGCGGCTGCAGGATTTAAATTCGGGTATTCACGCCATCGAAGTCAGCACTGATACTTTACAAGGTGTCGCCGATCCCCGGCGCGAAGGCACTGCAGCAGGTCATTAACGTCAGTTATGACGAAACTAAGAAGAGCAGAATAAATGAGTGTAGACATTAGCCAGAATGCGGCGGGCGTATTAACCCTGAGCTTGCAGCGGCCAGATAAAAAAAATGCATTAAGTCTGGCGATGTACCGCCAGCTAACCACTGCATTGCAGCAGGCAGAACGCGATCCGGCAATAAAAGTCGTAGTATTGCAGGGCTCTGCCAGCTGTTTTTCCAGTGGCAACGATTTACAGGATTTTCTCAGTGCCGGGCCGCTGGATGCAAATCATCCGACGGTGGCATTTTTATACCAGCTAAATGCCTTTAGTAAGCCGATAGTGGCTGCCGTAGCGGGGCTGGCTATCGGTATTGGCACTACGGCACTGTTACATTGCGATTTAGTGTATGCGGCACCTGGCTGTCGGTTTCAAATGCCTTTTAGCCAGTTAGGTTTATGTCCGGAAGCGGCCTCCAGTTTACTGTTGCCGCAATTGGTTGGTTATCAGCGTGCTGCGCAATATTTATTGCTGGGTGACGCTTTTGATACAGATAAAGCAGAGGCGATGGGGCTGGTGAATCAGCAGGTGGCCAGCGACGCTTTACTGGCTTTTGCCGCTGACAAGGCGCTACAGCTGGCAAAACTCCCAGCTGAAGCAGTGCAGCAGAGCAAGGCATTAATGCGGGGCAAAATTAAGCGTAAAGCAGAGAAAACCATCGCTACCGAGCTGGAAATATTCAGTGAGCTATTACAAGCCGATGCCTGTCAGCAACAACTGCATAGTTTTTTTGCTAAAAAATAGTATAACGCAGGCGGCTATACTAAGCCGCATCTGTTACTAGAAGGTGGCAGTATTACTAAAACGGTCGTTTTTAACGGTTTTTACCAGCCATTTGCCACTTTGTTTTACCATACTGACTGTACGCAGATTATCAACCTGGCGGCCATCGAGCTGGCCACTGAATACCAGAGTAACATCGGCATCATTATCATATTGCTGGCGCAGGTTCTGGCCACTGCGGTTTACTTCAATGGTGACTTCATCATATGACATGTTCAGTAAGGTTCGGGCGGCCTGACGGGCGGTAACATAAGATGCCAGCAAGGCAGCAAACTCCTCGGTGCTGAGGCTTTTGGCTTTGTCCAGGTCTTTTTCATTGTACAGCGCATGAAAAAATTCAGTGGCGATATGCTCGGGAGTACCCCAGTGTACGTTGCTTTTTGGTCTTTCACCGCAAGCGCCCAGCAGCAACAAGCTCAGGATTAACGGCAGGATTAATTTCATCAGCAGCGTACCTTAGTAACCAGTTAAGTAAGCAGTGTGGAAGCTTTTTGGCCAGCTGTAAAGCAAAAAGGCCGCAAAATGCGGCCTTAAAACTGACAACAGCATGCTTAAGGCTGCAGTTCCTGCTCGGTAAAGATGTTAGCAAACAAGGGGCTGGATAAATAACGTTCTGCGGCGCTGGCCAGAATCACCACAATATTTTTACCGGCGTTTTCTGGTTTGGCTGCCTGGCGCTGTGCTGCCACTAAAGCGGCACCAGATGAGATCCCTGCCAGAATACCTTCTTCACGCATTAAGCGATGGGTGGCGGCTATGGCATCATCACTGCTAACAGTTTCAACTTCATCAATCAGGCTTAAATCAAGGTTACCCGGAATAAAGCCGGCACCAATACCCTGAATTTTATGCGGCCCAGGTTTTAATTCTTCACCGGCTTTGGCCTGGCTAATTACTGGTGATTCTACCGGCTCAACGGCGACGCTGTGCAGTGGCAGATTTTTAACCTGCTTTAAATAACGGCTTACCCCGGTAATGGTACCACCGGTGCCAACGCCGGCAATAAAGATATCCACTTTGCCGTCTAAATCGTTAAAAATTTCCGGGCCTGTGGTATCAACGTGAATTTGTGGGTTAGCCGGGTTTTCAAACTGTTGCAGCAACACATAGCGGTTTGGATCTGACGCCAGAATTTCATTGGCTTTTTCAATTGCGCCTTTCATACCTTTCGGGCCTTCGGTCAACACCAGGTTGGCTCCGAGCGCTTTTAACAGTTTGCGACGTTCAAGGCTCATGGTGGCCGGCATGGTCAGGGTGAGTTTGTAACCGCGGCTGGCTGCGACAAACGCCAGCGCAATACCGGTGTTGCCTGAGGTGGGTTCAATAATTTCTTTGTCGGCAGTTAACACGCCACGCTTTTCTGCATCCCAAATCAGCGCAGCACCTAAGCGACACTTGACACTAAAGCTGGGGTTACGCGCTTCAATCTTTGCGTAAACATTAGCACCGCCGGGAACGGTCCGGTTTAATTTGACCAAAGGGGTGCGGCCGATAGACAATGTGTTGTCTGCAAATACGTTTGCCATTAATAGCTCCAATTACAAAGAATTTGGTTATAAGGATACGCCACCAGTACAAAAGGTGAAGTAGCGTTTGGCTATAACTTATATCATTTCACGTTAGCTTGAAGCATAGCCAGAAGAGGATCAAGATGGCATTTGAAAGCACCGACAATTATATCGTATCAACTGAGCTGGCACTGGCGGTAAATGCCGCGGTGATCCTGGAGAAGCCATTACTGATTAAAGGCGAGCCGGGTACCGGTAAAACCCGGCTGGCCGAAGAGCTGGCGGCCAGTTTAGGTACCGAATTAATTCAGTGGCATATTAAATCGACCACCAAGGCGCAGCATGGCCTGTACGAGTATGATGCGGTATCCCGCTTACGCGACAGCCAGTTAGGCAGTGACAAAGTGCAGGATATCAACAACTATATCAGGCCCGGTAAGTTATGGCAGGCTTTTAGCGCAGCAAAGCGCCCGGTGCTGCTGATTGACGAAATAGACAAAGCCGATATTGAGTTCCCGAATGACTTACTGCACGAGCTGGATCAGATGGCGTTTTACGTGCACGAGACCGGCGAGCAAATCCGCGCTATTGACCGGCCGATTGTTATTATTACTTCAAACAACGAAAAAGAGCTGCCGGATGCGTTTTTACGCCGTTGTTTCTTTCATTACATTCGTTTCCCGGATGCCGACACGCTGCGGGATATTGTCGCCGTGCATTACCCTAATATTCAGCAGCAGTTGTTAAGCACCGCGCTGGAGATATTTTTTGAGCTGCGCGAGCTGCCAGGTTTAAAGAAAAAGCCGTCTACCTCGGAGTTATTAGACTGGCTGAAGCTGTTGCTGGCAGAGGATATACCGGCCGACGTACTGACCGATAAACAGCAAAAAGGCGGCTTAATGCCGATGTTTGGTGCCTTGCTTAAAAACGAGCAGGATGTGGCACTGGTAGAAAAGCTGGCATTTTTAGCCAAGCGGCAAGGAAGGTAGTTGGTGAATTTATATTGCGGTGATATCGGTGCAACAAGAGCCGACCACAATATTTGCCCTGGCTCGTCGCAGCAACTCGCTGCGGCTGGCGCCTGCGCTCAGACACTCTGCGCCGACCAGAACAAATTTCTGGTCGTCTCTTTTGATGGTTTAGCTAATGACCAATAGAATATGCTAATTGATTTCTTTTTTACCCTGCGAAAATACGGCTTAAAAACCAGTATTACTGAACTGCTGGATTTAATTAATGCGCTGAAGCAGCAGGTTATCTTTGCCGACACTGAGGCCTTTTATCAGCTGGCCAGATTATGTCTGGTCAAAGATGAAACCCAGTACGATAAATTCGACCGCGCCTTTGCCGACTATTTTCAAGGGGTGGCCGAGGTGGATATCGCCGCCAGTATTCCGCCCGAGTGGTTAGTGCCAGAGGTACTGCGCAAGCTAAGCGACGAAGATAAAGCCAAACTGCAGGCGCTGGGTGGCCTGGATAAACTGCTGCAAACCCTGCGCGAGCGTTTAGCCGAGCAGCAAAAAAAGCATGCCGGTGGCAATAAATGGATTGGTACCGGCGGCACCTCACCTTTTGGCGCTTATGGCTTTAACCCTGAGGGGGTGCGGATTGGCCAGCAGGGCAGTGGCCAGCGGCGCGCGGTTAAAGTGTGGGATAAGCGTGAGTTTAAAGACTTAGACACCGATGTTGATCTGAATAACCGCAGTATTAAACTGGCGCTAAAGCAACTGCGCAAATTTGCCCGCAGCGGCGCGGAAACTGAGCTCGATTTACACGGTACGATACAGGCCACGTCAGAGCAAGCCGGCTGGCTGGATTTACGCTTTATCCGCGAGCGACACAACGCCATTAAGCTATTAGTGTTTTTCGATGTGGGCGGCTCAATGGACGATCATATCGAGCAATGCCAGAAATTGTTTGCGGCGGTAAAAACCGAGTTTAAGCACCTGGAATTCTTCTATTTTCATAACTGCGTGTACGAAGGGGTCTGGCGCGACAATAAACGCCGCTACACTGAGCAGGTGAAGGTAGACGATATTATTCATACCTATGGCAGCGACTATAAGCTGATTTTTGTCGGTGATGCCACCATGGGCCCTTATGAAATTGACTATCCGGGTGGCAGTGTTGAGCACTACAATGAATTGCCGGGCAAAGTGTGGTTACAGCGTCTGTTAAACCAGTACCCTAAAGCAGTATGGCTTAATCCGCAGCCGCAGCAGTGGTGGAACCATTATTATTCCATTGACATGATTAATCAGTTGATGGCCAAACGAATGCATCCATTAACGCTGGATGGTTTAAGCAGCGCGATAAAAACGTTGTTATAAAACCATCTACATACTCAGGAAGTGCCGCATGACAGTACCCTTACCAACAAAACCACCATTAAAGCAAAAATTATGGATTTGGTTGCTGTGGTTAGCCGGTTTTTATGCGGTGTGGCTGTATTTAGTGGCGGGTCAGGGCTATTGGCCCACAGCGGTAGCGCACTGGCCCATGGCTGTTGCCATGGCGATTGGCAGCTATGCGGCGGGCTCGACGCCAATGGGGGGCGGTACCGTTGGCTTTCCGGTGCTGGTACTGTTGTTTGAATTGCCGGCCAGCCTGGGGCGGGACTTCAGCTTTGCGATTCAGTCAATCGGCATGACCAGTGCGGCAATTTTTATTCTGGCCAGGCGCCAGCCGCTGGCCTGGGCCATTTTAAAAGGCGCCATGCTGGGGTCGCTAATTGGCACACCCTTTGGTATTTTCTTGATTGCCCCTTACATTCCTGAGCTGTGGATTAAGCTGGTATTTGCCATCGTCTGGGCCAGTTTTGGCTTGCTGCATTTATTTCGCTTAAATGAAATTGCCGGCCATAGTGGGATTACTGACTTTGACGAGCGTTGGGATTTTAAACTGGGCCTGTGGATTGGTCTGTTGGCGGGCGCCACGGTGGCGGCGGTAACCGGTGTTGGTATTGATATGGTGCTTTACACCGCGCTGGTATTACTGTGCCGGGCCGATTTAAAAATTGCTATTCCAACGTCAGTGGTGATTATGGCCTTTACCTCAGTACTGGGGGTAGTGGTAAAAATGGTATCAGGCCAGGGCCTGGCGCCGGGCGTATTTGAAAACTGGCTGGCGGCTGCGCCGGTGGTGGCAATTGGCGCACCGCTTGGGGTGTTTATTGTCGCGAAAATTGGTCGTAAACCCACTTTGCTGGTAGTGGCAACGTTGTGCGTTGGCCAGTTTATCTGGACCTTGTTTACTGAGCAGCAACGATTGGGGCTTAGCGGCATGCTATGGGCTTTACTGGCGGTAGCCGCCTGCCTGGCAGGCTTTGAGCTGTTGCGCCGCTGGGGCGCGGTGCTGGTTGGGGAGAAAGCCGCTAAAGCTGACGCGGCATTATTGACTAAGGCACCGCCAAAAACAGAGTTACCCCAAAGCTGACAGCCCTCCCTTATTAGGGTAACGTGGTGTTTTTAGTAAAAAATGGACGGCGATGTTTAATTCTTTAACCCAGATTGGTTTGCCGCTGGCGCTGATCCTGATTATGAGCGGTGTAGGTATGAGCCTGCGCCCGGCCGACTTTTCCCGGGTATTTGCGGCGCCAAAAGGGTTTATATTAGGCGCTTTAGCCCAGTTATTAGTGTTGCCAGTAACTGCAATAGCGGTTATCGCGCTATTTGGTTTACAGGCTGAGCTGGCAATTGGGCTGTTTATTTTAGCGCTGTGCCCGGGCGGTACCACGTCTAATTTATACAGTTACTTAAGCAAGGCCGATGTTGGCTTGTCGGTATCGTTAACTGCAGTGGTGGGCTTTATTACGCCTTTTAGCATACCGCTGCTGGCCGCCTGGGCCATTGGTTTTTACGGCGGGGCCCAGTCGCACTTGCAGCTGCCAGTGTTGCAAACCTGGTTAACCCTGATGATTGTCAGTGTACTACCGGTGTTGCTGGGCATGGCGCTGCGGGCCAAATGGCCGGGCTTTGCCAAAGCTGCTGAGCCGGTGATCAGTAATTTCTCAATCCTTGTGCTGCTGTTGCTGATTATCAGCATTTCGGTCGATTTAGGTGATGACTTATGGCGCTTTATCGGCAAAGCAGGACCGGCCGCATTAACGCTTAACCTGCTGACCATGTTGCTGGGTTATCTGCTGGGTAAATGGCTGTTGCAGCAAGAGCGCCAGGCCCGGACAATTTGTCTGGAAGTGGGCCTGCAAAATGGCACTTTGGCCTTGCTTATCACCACCGGTATTTTACAAAGTTCCGCCATGTCGATAGCCCCCAGCGTATACAGCCTGCTGATGTTTGGTAGTGCTTCATTGTTTGCGCTTTGGGCCAGGCGAAATACGCCAGCCTGATTTAGTGTAGCGCCTGGATCCATTCTGCGAGCTGGCTGGCGGGCAGGTAGCTGTTATGGCTGCCCGGGTAGCGCATAAGCCGGGCGGTATCGGCATTAAAGGCGCGGTAAAGCGCTTCGCTGCGTCTGCTGTTAATGATCTCATCCTGATCAGCCACCAGCAGTAGTGCAGGGCAGCGAATGTCTGCAGCAAAATAGTGTGACTCAAAGCGGTCTTTTAGCAGCCAGCTTATTGGTACATAAGGCATTTGCTGGCGGGCTACGGCGCTCAGGCTGTCAAAGGGGGTGATCAGCACCAATTGCGCGACAGGCCGGCGTGCGGCAAGTTGCACGGCCACACCAGAGCCAAGGCTGCGGCCTATCACAGTAATAGCCTGATGTTTGCTGTACAGCTGGTCAAACAACGCCAGCGCATCGCCAACCAATGCTGCCTCTGATGGCTTACCACTGCTGCCACCATAGCCACGGTAATGCATCAGATAAATGGCATGGCGGGGGAAGGCCGCAGCAAACTCGGGCAGGGAAACACTGACATCTTCAGCATTGCCACCAAAATAGAATAGTGCCTGCTGGCTATCCAGTGGCCGCTGGCTTATCAGTAAGCTTGCGTTGGGCCGCGGTAAAATCAGCGGCTCGGCTGGTGGCAGCTGCGCTGGTACCGGGAAGTAAATCAGCTGGCGTTGCAGCAGATATAACACCAGGCAAAGCAGGCAATAGATGGCCAGTAAATAGCCGCACAGGGTCAGCAAGGCTCGCATTAAGCTCACAGATATTGGTAGACAGTGAGTATGAGCTTAGCTGGAACCTGCTGAAGATTACAGTGTATTTATAACTCCAGGTATTGCGGCCAGCCCAGTAGCGGGTTGGTTAAGCCTTGTTTGCCTTCAAAACTGTCGAGCTTTTCCGGTGAGGCGTCCTGCCGGGCCAGCGTCTGATAATCTTTAGCAAATTGCAGGGTGCGTAGCAGCGCCGGCACAAAGTGCTGGCCTAAATCGCTGCGGATGGCCTCAGCATTAGCGGCAGGCAGCTCGGCCAGAGCCGCTTCGGTTTGCAGTGCAAAAAAGGTGTCGTTAAACCAATGCGGTTGCAGGCTAATATTAAGCAAACGCTTTTTTAAATCCTGCCGCACCATATCGCCACCGGTTAGCGCGCGATAAAATACCACTTCGGCCAGTACCTCTTCCAGGCTGAAATGCTCAAATTCGTCAAAGTGGCTGCGGGCATAAAACTGCTGTTGCAGCAGCTGCATCGACTGGTTACGCCGGTGTTCAGTTAACGCCTGCTGATAATGCTGCCAGCCGGGCCAGTCTTCGGCATCGGGAGGGCTCGACAATTGCTGCAATAATTGCGCGTCTACCTCGCCATACAGCGATTTTGCGCCACTATGTCGGCTAACGGTACTGAGCATGTTCCAGCCTTTTTGAAAGGGTTTTACCAGGCCTTCCGGCGCCAGCAATAGCGCCAGCGCGCGCTCAGAGTCTTTATCTGCCAGCTCCAGCAGGCCCAGGCTTACCACGCCAATCACATCGTGAGCGGCTTGCTCCAGCAGGTGCATTTTGTATTTATTATAAAATTTGTCGGCAAATTTCAGGCTCATCAGCACGGCTTTGCTTTTAATTTGCGTCAGCTGCAACGCACTGAGTTGCTCTGTTGCCAGTGCTTTATTGATAACCTGGCTTAAAAACGGGCCGGTGCTGCCGTCACGTACCATTAACTGCATTAGTGTTGTCCTATTAATGGGCCTTTCATATCCGGTTTAGTCCAGAAAACTAAACATATCGTCTACTTCAGCAAATTCATCACTGGCCTGATTTTTCTCTTTCGCCTGCATCACCAGCTCGGTGGCAAATTTATTAATAATGCCTTCCCAGCCGGAGTTTTCATTGCGAATAAGGGCTTTAATGGCTTGTTCTACCTGCGGCGTCAATTGCCGGATAAGGGCCAGCAGGCTGCGCGGGTCGTCAATGCCTAAGCCGTGAGCGTCTTCGTTCAGCTGGCGCTCGGTATAACGCACCGCTTCTTCTAAGTCTTCTTCTTCGTCATGCAGCATATCGTGCAGGCCCTCGTCATCAGGCACGGCTTCAGCGCGGTACAGCTCAATAAAAGGAATGGACAGATAAAACAGCCCGGCCGGATCCTCAGCAATGCACTCTAAAATCTCAGCTTGTTTATCTTCGCTGTCCTGAGTACGGATCAGGTAAGTGAGAAAATCGAAGGTATGCTGCTGCAACTCATCGGCATTATTTTTAATTTTCTCTTCCCAGTACAGCGGTTGCTGACAGACAATATCGCGAATGCGCTCCGGGCTCATCAGCTCAGAAATAATCGACGGAAACGAAATGTCATGCTGGCTGTTCATCTGGGTCAGGGTGACAATATCAATATTTTCAATCACTTCAACCAGCTGCTCATCGCTCATGGTATTGGCAATCAGCTCAAACTTTTTACTGGCCTGCTTCGGTTCAATTACCGCCAGTTCTTTAATTTCGGCAACCGCAATTTCAATTAAATTGGTCATTCAGGTTTCTCTCTGTTAAAGCGAATGTCGTCGTACTGGTTGTCGTAACCCGGCTCGTCTGGATCCTCATCATCCTGATAATCATCACTGTCATAGCCATTGGCAGCAAACTCGTCATCATCTGCCTGTTCGTCATGGTCGTTATCTGCGGCAGGAGTAGCGCCAGTGCTGCCAATACTGTCAGCATGCGCCATTAAAAACAGCACGGCACAGCTTTCAATCAGCAGCGGCTCTGAATAAGCGCGGATAGCTTTAACCAGCTCCAGATCAGCGTTGTTAAAGGCCGCCGAGGTTTTAAATT
This sequence comes from Arsukibacterium ikkense, assembly GCF_000987775.1. Classification (GTDB taxonomy): domain Bacteria; phylum Pseudomonadota; class Gammaproteobacteria; order Enterobacterales; family Alteromonadaceae; genus Alishewanella; species Alishewanella ikkense. The sequence goes on along the minus strand of NZ_LAHO01000010.1, from coordinate 33,535 downwards.
CATCCCAGTCCGGGGCCGTGCCTGTGCTGAGCCATTGCTGCCATTTTACCTTGGCGGCCGGGGGAAACTTTACCCGGCCGAACAATGCCACAGGCAGGTATTCAGGAAGCGATTCCAGCAATTTGGGGTCGCGCAGCAGTACCGCTTTCATTTTGGCGGTGTATTGCTCCAGTGCCCTGGGCGTTTCCGGATCCGAGTATGACTCGATATTTTCTCTGGCGTCGGTTTGCAGGGCGCGAATGCGTGTTAAATTCAGTTTTGCAGCCATAATCAGGTAACAACCCTATTGTAGTAAGCTAGCGATATTAAAAGTAATAATAAATCCTGCTGGCAATAGCAAGTGGCTTAATAGTATTGATCCCACAGCTCCTGCATGGCAGCAGCCGGGTCGGTGACGATAACGTTGTTAAAGTCTTTAATAAAGGCCGATTTGTGTTTCGGATCAGACAGCACATCATAGGCTTGTTTTACCCGTTGCAGCTGGCTGGCGGCCTGCTCTTTCTCGTCTTCGTTCAGCCCCAGCAGTTTATCCGGGTGGTAGCGGTTGGCCAGGCGCTTATAGGCTTTTTTAATGTCGTCATCGCTGGCATTGGTTTTTACTCCAAGTACGCGAAAATGGTTAATCATGGGCGGTCCTGCAAAACGGTTGTGTAAGTGCTGGCGTTATCTGTCAGCTATCAGTTAACAGCTGGCGCTGGTTAGCCAGCAATAATAGCAGAAGCCAGCAGCACCACCTAGTGTTGCTTACTGGCTGTTGGGTCAGACGGCATAAACCAGCGCGGGTCGATATGCAGTTGAAACAATAGCGGCGAAAACTGGTTAAAATTGGCAGCATTGGCCGGGCATTGAATATTTTTAGCATACTGACTTTGCCAGGGGTCATTGATCAGATAAAGCCTGTTGCCGGCAACCGCGACGCCCTCAATCGAGGTATTGCGCAATTTTTCATAAGGCGGGCAGCCAGCGCTCAGGCCAAACTGGTAAGTTGGCGCATAAAAATGCAGCTGCTGCACAAAGGGCGCCTGTTGCTGGCTGATATCAATAAGCCATAACTGGTCATCATTGCGCGCGGCGGCCACTAAATAACCGGGATGTTCTGGGTTCGGGTGCGGCAGATAATCCAGACCATTAATCGGGTGATTGTTAGCATCGGGTACCGGCAGCTTAAAGCCACTGTCGGTGACGGATACAAACTCTTCATTCTGCCAGAAATCAGTGGTATAGGGCGTAACAAAAATCATCGGTGCATTGGCCTGGTTTTTCTCCAGAGCCAGATACAAATTACCGTTGTTATCAAAGGCCAGGCCCTCAATGCCATCATTGGCAAAATTACCCACTTCGGCTGCTTTTGGAAACTGAACCGGGCGTACGGCGACAATTTCCGCTTTAGTAAGCGCTTTATCGGTTGTTATTTTTACCAGTAAGGTCGGGTAGGGCGTTGAGTGAGTATCAGCATAGCGGCTGGCGCACTCAGCACTCAGCTGATAGTCGGAGGAATCCTCTGTTACGGTAATTAAGCTGGTATCGTCCTTACGGTCCCAGCTTAAGGATTCCCAGTCCGGGTAGCCCATTAATAATTCGCCAAAGCAGCCTTGGGTTAATGGCGCAGCCACCGTAAGTTGCACCGGCGGCGCCGTCAGCTGGCCGGTTGCCGGGTTAATTTTCAGCAGCACATTGCGCATCGGCAGGGCAGCACTGTTATCACCAATATGGATCAGTTCACCATGGCGCAGGGTTAAGCCCGAGCTTTGCGGGTCAAGCAGTGGCGTTGCTGCGGTATCGGTTAGCCAGGTGCCGCGCAGGTGTAAGTCGCTGGCATTTGCCAGGGTTACAGTGCCGGCAAGCAGCAGGCTGGTGATCAGGCTAAAGCGCAAAGCATGCATAAACTGAACTCTTAATAAAGGCAAATAAGGCTGATGGCATTGTGCCAGTTAATGCGGCTAATACCAATATCAGCTTGCCAGCATTGCTGCTGCTCATTAAACATGGCCGCAATAAAAAAGGCCACGGTTAGGTGGCCTTAAACGGGCATTCGCTTAGCTTAGTAGCCTTGTGAGTGCACATCACGGACTGCCCGGCCCGATGGATCGGTCATTTCCGCCATTTTGGCATCCCAGGCCAGGGCCTCAGGGGTGGAGCAGGCAACGGATTTACCGCCCGGTACACAGCTGATAGCGCCGGCGTGTGGGAAGTGCTCTTCAAAAATAACCCGGTAGTAATAGGCTTCTTTACTGTCTGGCGTGTTAACCGGAAAGCGGAAGCTGGCGGTGGCCATTTGCTGATCGCTGACTTCTTTGGCGGCGTGGGCCTTTAAGCTGTCAATCCAGTTATAGCCAACCCCGTCTGAGAACTGCTCTTTCTGGCGCCATAAAATTTCGTTTGGCAATAAACCATCAAAGGCCTGGCGCAGAATATGCTTCTCCATTTTGCCGCCACCACACATTTTTGCCTGGGGGTTTAAGCGCATGGCTACGTCCATAAACTCTTTATCGAGAAATGGCACCCGTGCTTCTATGCCCCAGGCGGCCATGGCTTTGTTGGCCCGGTTACAGTCGAACATATGCAATCTGTCTAGCTTGCGCAGGGTTTCTTCATGAAACTCGCGGGCATTTGGTGCTTTATGGAAATACAGATAGCCACCAAACAGCTCGTCAGAGCCTTCGCCTGACAACACCATTTTAATGCCCATCGCCTTAATTTTACGGGCCATCAGGTACATCGGGGTAGAGGCCCGGATGGTAGTAACATCATAGGTTTCCAGGAAGTAAATCACATCGCGCAGCGCATCTAATGCTTCCTGCACGGTAAAGTGCACGGTGTGATGCACGGTGCCAATGGCATCAGCCACTTTTTGCGCGGCAATTAAATCGGGCGAACCCGGTAAGCCTACCGCAAAAGAGTGCAGGCGCGGCCACCAGGCTTCAGACTGATCATCATCTTCTATCCGCCGTTTGGCGTATTGCTGGGCGATAGCAGAAATCAGCGATGAATCCAGGCCACCCGATAACAGCACGCCATAAGGTACATCAGACATCAGATGGGTTTTAACGCTGTGTTCCAGAGCGGCTTTAAGCTCTGCTTCGCTGGCCGGGTTGTCTTTTACCGCGTCATAATCCTGCCAGTCGCGTTTATAGTAGCTGCGCAACTCGCCAATCTTGCTGTCGAAGTAATGACCTGGCGGGAATTCTTTAATTTGCTTGCATACCGGCACCAGCGCTTTTAATTCTGAGGCAACAAATAACTGGCCGTTTTCGTCATAGCCATAGTACAGCGGAATAATGCCAATATGGTCACGGGCAATAAGGTAACGGCTTTGCTCCGCATCATACAAAATAAAGGCAAACATGCCGTGCAGCTGATCAATAAAATCGGCACCATGCTCTAAATACAGCGGCAGGATCACCTCACAATCTGATTTGGTTTTGAATGGATAGGGCGTCGCAAGCGCCTGCTCGAGTTGCTTATGATTGTAGATCTCGCCATTCACTGCCAGAATGTGATTTCGATTATCATTGATAAGGGGTTGGGCTCCATTTTCAGTATCTACAATGGCCAGACGCTCGTGTACCAGAATGGCATTATCGTCATTCCAAATGCCCGACCAGTCCGGACCGCGATGACGTAATAACTTAGATAACTGCAGCGCCTGCTGGCGCAACGCTTTAACATCAGTACTGATGTCAAGCACCCCAAATATCGAACACATGATAACCTCTATTAATTATTTTTGAATAAACACATTAGTTTGGCAGTATGTACGTCTAAACGCACCCATTGAATGTGCCATGCCAGCATAAAATTGCAAGTGCTTTTTGCCGGTTTGGCCAACTAATTCCGCGAAATGAAACCGCTAAGCAGTCAGACAGGATAACAACAGCAGACGATGAGTAGCAAAAACACGAAAAACCGCTTTGTCGCCCCGGCGCACTGGTCAGGCCGGTTGTTGCAGCAAAACCCGATATTCCGGGATTTAACAGCGCACTATCCGCTGACTAACTGCAACGACTGGCCAAGCCTGGCAACATTAAATCAGTGGCTGGAGCACAGCGCCTGTCAGCTGGTGGCCAACGAGATCCTGGCAGAAGATGGCCGCTATTATGAGCAGTTTATTTATGCCACCAGGCAGGTGCCTACCAGGTTGCATAACTGGCACGATTTTTTTGGCGCCTGCATCTGGGGGCTGTTTCCGGCAACCAAAGCCTTGCTAAACCAGCTGCATATGGCAGAAATAGCAGAACATGGCCTGCAGCAACGCAGCAAGCTGCGCCATAAAATAACCTTGTTTGATGAGTGCGGGGTGATTATTTGTCTGGAGAGCGCAGCGGCACAGCACGGCGGGCTATTGAGAACACATCAGTGGCAGCAAAGTTTTGTTACCCGGCGCAGTGACTGGTGGCATGGCATCCGGCCGCTGATTTTCGGCCATGCTATTTATGAAATGGCCACGTTGCCTTTTCTGGGGTTAACCGCTAAATGTCTGTTTATTGATGTACCTGCCGGCTTTTGCCAATGGTCTTTAACAGATGCTTACAGTTTTGTTGACCAAAAACTGCAGCAACAAATTGCTAACGGCGCGTTACTTCTTGATAATCAGCAACTGACCCCGTTGCCATTGCTGGGGGTGCCCGGTTGGTGGGATGCCAACCGGCAGGCTGATTTTTACCAGAATACAGAGTATTTTCGAGCGCTAAGCACAAGAAAAATAAGCACAAGAGAAACAAGCGCAAAAATCTAAGCAATAATCAGGAAGCTTACATGATAGAAATAAAAGGGTTGGCTAAGGCGTTTGCCATTAGCAAAAGCAACAAATTATCCGCAACTGAAAAGCAGGATGTACGCTACAGCGACAAGGCGTTTCATTCGGTGCGTGATGTCAGTTTTCAGTGTGGGCCAGGTGAAGTGCTGGGGTTGCTGGGGCCAAATGGCGCAGGCAAAACCACCACGCTGCGCATGTTATCCACGGCGCTGAAGCAAGACAGTGGCTCGGTGTTTATCAACGGTATAGATGTGCTGCAAAAGCCGATACAAGCCCGTAAGGAAATAGGCTTTTTATCTGCCGATACCGGCTTATATGGCAAATTAACTGCTTTTGAAAACATAGCGTACTTTGCCAGGCTGCATGGCATGAAAGAGGCCGCGTTAAAAACCCGGATCGACGAGCTGTTTACCCTGTTGGACATGCACAACTTTGCAAACCGGCGGGTGGATACGATGTCTACCGGTATGAAACAAAAAACTGCCATTGCCCGCGCCGTAGTGCATTCGCCAAAGGTGGTTATTTTAGATGAACCGACCACCGGGCTTGATATTATGACGGTGCAAACCGTGCTGGATTTTATTACGTCATTAAAAGAGCAGGGCACACCAGTGATTTTCTCCACCCACCATTTAGATGAAGTGAGTGCTTTGTGTGACCGGGTGGTGGTGATAGACAAAGGCATCAGCAGCTTTGCCGGCAGCCTGGAACAGTTTAAGCAGCTGACACCAGATGGTGATTTACGCCAGGCATTTCTCGCCGTTATCGCTAATCAACCTCAGCAGGGAGCAGCCTAAGATGTGGCAGGTTTACTTTAAAGAATTGACTGAATTATTACGTGATAAAAAAACCCTTATTTTCGTTATTTTATTACCCATTCTGATTTTTCCGGTGCTGTTTGGCATTGTTGGCCTGGTGATGGCCACCACCACCAGTAAAGCAATGGAGCAACAACACCGCTACGTGATTATTAACGAGCAACAGGCACCAGAGTTTGCCGAAGCTTTGTTTTACCATAAAAACTTTAAGAAGGTTGACACTACCTTAAGCACTGAGCAAGAGCTGGTGGCCGCTATTCGTAATAATGAGTTTGATGTGGCTCTGGTGATCCCAGCCGATTTTGCCAGTCGCAAAGCCGCGGTGCAGCAGACCGAGTGGCAGCTGATTTATAACCGCTCGTCACAGCTTGATTTTATGTACAACTATTTCGACGACATGCTGAGCAGCTATACCGCAGAATTACAGCGCGCCACCCTGAGCCAGCTGGGCGTGGACCCGGCCAATTTAAACGCCATTATCAAGCCGGTACAGCTTAGCCGGGTAAATACGGCTGAGCAGCGGGAAAATCTGGGTGAAAGTATGGGCGCCATTTTAGCTTATGCGCTGGTGCTGTTGTGTTTAACCGGCGCCATGTATCCGGCGGTAGATATGGGCGCCGGCGAGAAAGAACGCGGCACCCTGGAGACCTTGTTAATTTGCCCGGTAAGCCGCACTGCTATTGTATTAGGTAAGTTTTTAACCGTGCTGACGACTGCCTTAATGACGGCGCTGATAACCGTGGTCAGTTTGGGGGTGTGGGGGGCTATTATCAGTGCCTTTGCCGATTTATCTAAAGTATCCGAAGCGCTGGCCAGTATTACTGTATTGGATTTAGTGCTGATGTTCTCGTTGTTGCTGCCAACGGCGGCCATTTTTGCGTCGTTATTGCTGGCCATTTCCATTTATGCCCGTACCTTTAAAGAAGCGCAAAACTATATGAGCCCGTTGACCATTTTGGTGATAGTACCTTTAATGGTGGCGATGGCGCCCGGCATGGAGCTAAGCGTGACCACTGCATTAATTCCGCTGACCAATATCGCGCTGGCTATTAAAGAGCTGTTAAAAGGTACGGCTGATTATGGCTTACTGGCCTTGATATTTGCATCGACCACCGCGCTGGCTTGTGCGCTGATTGCCTTTTGTGTGCATTGGTTCCAGCAGGAAAAAGTATTGTTTCGCTAACCATTCTGGCAAAATGGTATTGATAACAATTCGTAGTTAGATTAAAATGGCGCGGTCTTCTTAGTAAAAGGCCGCGCCATGTATGTTTGTTTATGCAAAGCAGTTTCCGATAAAGCTATTAAGCAACACATTGCTAATGGTGCCTGCACCATGCGTGAATTAAAAGCCGGCCTGGGTGTGGGTAGCCAATGCGGTAAATGTGTGTGTCAGGCCAGTGCTATTTTACACAACGAACTGGTTAAGCAACCGCGCGAAATCGATAATCTGGCTAAACCCGCCGCCTGAACAGCAGGATCCCTGCTTTACCCGCTTAGTTGTTCATCTCACATCTTTAAAGCTTTAATTTACAGAATTAAAAGATGTTTTTTATTCTGCCGGGTTCTGTTTTCTGCAGCTTGTGTTCATAATGGTGCCTTGATTATCGGCTAAGCTTAAGCAATGTAGCTCACCTTCCAGGTGGAATAGCAGCGGAGTAATAATGGATAAAATAAAGCAGGTAGCCATCATCGGTGGGGTGCATGGCAATGAATTTACGGGTATTTATTTAATTAAACAGTACCAGGCTAAGCCAGAGCTGATTAGCCGCAGCAGCTTTACCAGCCGCTGTGTCTGGGCCAATCCGCAAGCGCACCATGCCAATAAACGCTATTTACACAGCGATTTAAACCGCCAGTTTAAAAATGTTGATCTGGCCAATCCAGCCTTAACTAATTATGAGCAAAGCCGGGCCAAGGTGCTCAATGCCGAATTAGGCCCTAAAGGCGCCGCCAAAACCGACCTGCTGATTGATTTACACAATACCACCAGCAATATGGGAGCCTGTTTAATTCTGACTCAGGCTGGCCCATTTTATAACCAGTTGGCGGCGTACGTAAAAATGGTGATGCCTGAAGCTATTATTTCCTGCGATGAAGACCATTTTGCAGCAGAAGATCATGCGCTGATGTGTACGCTGGGCCGCTATGGCGTGCTGGTGGAGGTAGGGCCACAGCCACAATCAGTATTGCGCCACGATGTGCTGGAGCTGATGGATAGCATGACCCGGCATATTCTGGACTTTGTTGAATTGTATAATACTGATAGTGTGCCGGCGTTACCAAAACAGACCGAAGCCTTTCGCTATCTTTACAGCATAAAGTTGCCGATGAACGAGCACGGCGAGCGGTTGGGTATGGTGCATAAAAATGTGCAGGATAAAGACTATCAGCCCATTAACCCGGGCGATCCGATCTTTAAGTTGTTCGATGGCGCGGAAATCTATTACGAGGGCGAGCAGACGGTATATCCTACCTTTATCAACGAGGCGGCCTATTACGATAATAATCTGGCCATGTCGCTGAATGAAAAAGTGCTGATTACGCTTGAGTAGAAATTGCCATTAATCTTATTGTCAAATTAGTAGTGTCAGCCGTGGGCTGTGCCTGTTAGCGCAAATGGCAAACTAAACAGGAGGTAGTGGCATGCGGCAGTTTCTGCTGAGAAAATTGTGGATTATTTTATCGCTGTTACTGAGTTGTGCAACGGTTAGCGCTGCTGAGCCTGAAACGCAACTATTACGCTTATATACCGAGCACAGCCCGCCAGGTGAGTATCTGGATGCCCGCGGTGAGGTTGCCGGGGCAACGGTTGAATTGATCCGCTTGCTGTTGCAGCGGCTGGATCAGCCCGCGACCATTGAATTACTCCCTTGGGCCCGGGCGTTCGAGCTGGCGCAGTCGCAGCAAAATACCGCCTTATTTGAAACCGTTCGCAACAAGGAGCGGGAAGCGCGCTTTAAGTGGGTTGGGCCTTTAAAGGTTTACACCATAGGTTTATATGGTCGCAGTGATGTTTTTCAGGGCAACCAGATTAATCCTGGAGCCAGCAGCAGGTATCTGGCCTGTGAATACCGCGATTCGGTGCATGTTAATGCCTTAAAAAGGCTGGGGTTTACCGAAGGGCGCAATTTGATCCTGACGGTAAACCATGGTGATTGCCTTAACTTATTGCGCCACGGCAGGGTGCACCTGACCGCAATGAACGATACCAGTGCTGCCGGGTACGCGTTGCAAATGCAGCAGAGCGGCCATGAATTAGTCATGGTACAAGCCTTAACTGAAGCCAGGTTGTATCTGGCGTTTTCCCGAGATATTGACGACAGCACTATAGCCCGCTGGCAACAGGTACTGGAACATAGCTACCTGGATGGCAGTATGCGCGGTCTTTATCAGGGTATTTATACTGAGCAGATGATTAGCCGGCTGGAAGCCTTTGCTAAAACCAGCGCGGCAAGTCAGCAATAATAGCGTTGTTTATAAAGGTGCCGCTGCACCTTTAGTCAGGCGTACCCGCCAGAGCCTGTATTTGCGGTTCTGTTAAGCGATAGCCCACCCATTCTGTTTTCGCACTGGCGCCAAGCGCCTGGTAAAATTTAATTGCCGGGGTATTCCAGTCCAGCACGCTCCATTCAAAGCGGCCACAATTGTTGGCCGTAGCAATTTTGGCCAGCGCTTTAAACAGGGCTTTGCCGGCGCCACTGCGCCTGGCCGGCGGCGTAATATATAAATCTTCCAGATACAGACCATACTTACCCAGCCAGGTGGAGTAATTGTAAAAGTACACCGCGAAACCAATCGGCTGGCCGGCCTGCTCGCAAATCAGTGCATGGGCTTTGGCATCGCTGTTAAACAGAGTTTGCTGGATTAACGCCTCTGAGGTGAGTACCTCATGTTCAGCTTTTTCAAAAATCGCCAGCTCAGTAATAAATTGCAAAATCGTGGCGGCGTCGTCCGGGCTGGCCGGGCGCACAGTAAGATCGGTCATGGTTGCTCCGTTGTCTTTAAGGTAGAGTGAGTTACAGGCTATCGTAGCGCGTTTTCTTTTGAATCAGCTCAATGGCATAGTTGTCCGGGTCACGCACAAAGGCTATCTCAGTGCTGCCACCTTTCACCGGGCCAGGTTCGCGGCTAATTACCCCACCTTTGGCGCGGATGTTGTCGCAAGCCTCGTATACATTTTCCACTTCCAGCGCAATATGGCCAAAGGCATTGCCTAAATCGTAACTGGCGGTGCCCCAGTTGTAGGTGAGCTCCAGCACGGTATGTTCGCTCTCATCGCCATAACCGACAAAGGCCAGGGTATATTTATACTCAGTATTTTCAGACTGACGCAGCAGCTGCATGCCCAGCACTTGCGTATAAAACGCGATAGATTTCTCCAGGTTGCCCACGCGCAGCATAGTGTGTAACATTCTCATAACAGGTTCCTAATCGGTTTTATCTTTAAATTCGCATAGATCTTCAATAATACAGCTGCCACAGCGTGGTTTGCGTGCTACGCAGGTGTAGCGACCGTGCAGAATAAGCCAGTGGTGCACGTCGAGTTTAAACTCCGCTGGTACCACTTTTAATAACTTTTGTTCAACCAGGTCGACGTTTTTGCCGACAGCGAGCTTAGTACGGTTCGATACCCGGAAGATATGGGTGTCTACGGCGATGGTGGGCCAGCGAAAAGCGGTATTGAGCACCACGTTGGCGGTTTTGCGGCCAACGCCGGGTAAAGCCTCTAACGCTTCGCGGTTTTCCGGCACCTCGCCGCCGTGTTGTTCGACCAAGATACGACAGGTTTTAATAACGTTTTCGGCTTTGGTATTAAATAAGCCAATGGTTTTGATGTAGTGCTTTACGCCGTCTACACCCAAATCCAGCATCGCTTGTGGGGTGCGTGCCACCGGGAATAAATGTTTGGTGGCTTTGTTAACGCCAACATCGGTGGCCTGGGCAGACAGCAATACCGCAATCAGCAACTCAAACGGCGAGCTGTATTCCAGCTCGGTGGTGGGCTCTGGATTGGCGGCGCGCAGGCGGCTGAGCATTTCGATACGTTTTTGCTTATTCATACGTTATTGCGCCGCACCGGTTACCCGGGCCCGGGTAATACCGGCGGCGGCACTTTGTCGTTGTTGTAATCTGGCATCAATCACGTTTTTCAGGGCAATAAGTAGCCCCATGCCAATAAAGGCGCCGGGCGGCAGCATTGCCAGTAAAAACTGAGTGTCCAGTGCAAACAGCTCAATGCGCAGTACTGCTGCCCAGGGGCCCAGTAGCAGGTCGGCGCCATCAAACAGGGTACCCTGGCCCAGAATTTCCCGCATGGCACCCAGTGCCAGCAGCACCAGCATAAATCCCAGGCCCATCATCAATGCATCAATCGCCGCTGGCAGCACAGCATTTTTTGAGGCAAAAGCCTCGGCCCGGCCAATAATGGCGCAGTTAGTAACAATGAGCGGAATAAAAATACCCAGTGACTGATATAAGCCAAAGGTGAACGCATTCATCAGTAACTGAATTACCGTCACGAAGCTGGCGATAATCAGTACAAATACCGGAATGCGGATTTCCGAAGGTACCAGCTTGCGCACCATTGACACTACTATATTCGAGCCCAGTAACACCAACAGTGTAGCCAGGCCCAGGCCAAGAGCGTTGGTGACAGTGCCGGTAACGGCCAGCAAAGGGCATAACCCCAGCAGTTGCACCAGGCCTGGGTTATTGCGCCACAGCCCCTGCACTGTCAGCTCACGCATACTATTGGGGTTATCGCTCATAAGCTTGCCTCACAATTGGCAGACCGGCTGGCCAGCTCTGGCTGTTGCTGAACGAACAGACCGGCATTGTAAATAGCAGCAATCACTGCCCGCGGGGTAATGGTTGCGCCGGTAAACTGATCAAACTGACCACCGTCTTTTTTCACTGCCCAGTTGTTTTTATTAGCCTGGCTAACCTGCTGGCCACTGAAGCTATCAATCCAGGCAGAGCGGCGGCGCTCTATTTTATCGCCCAGGCCCGGCGTTTCCTGATGGTTTAATACCCGGCTACCGAGAATGGTGCCGTCCGGGGTTACTGCCACCATTAAATCAATATTGCCGCTATAGCCATCCGGCGCCGTTGTTTCTACCACAAAGGCACTGATCTGCTCGCCATCCCGTAAACGATAGACCGCTTGCGGGGTAGGCCGGCCCAGTAATTGCGGCTGGGTTACCAGAACGCAATCGGCCAGCAGGCTGGCACTGGCACTGTTTTGCGGTAGTACATCATTTAAAATAGCCAGTTTATTGGCCAGCTGCTGCTGGGCAATTCTGGGCTGGGCCAGCTGGTTAACCAAGCCAAGGATTGAGACACACACCAGCGCGATCCCCGCGAGTATCAGCGCATTTTTGGAGACAGGGATGATCATTTACCGGCTCCTTTCGCTTGGTGGCCATAAGTACGGGGACGGGTGTAGTAGTCAATTAAGGGTACAGCCATATTCGCCAGCAGAACCGCAAAAGCCACCCCGTCCGGATAACCGCCATACTTACGGATAATAAATATCATCAAGCCAATTAACATACCGTACAGGATCCGGCCCTGATTGGTGGTAGAGGCCGAGACCGGGTCGGTAGCAATAAAAAAGGCAGCCAGCATAGTAGCACCGGAGAACAACTGAAATAACGGGCTGGGGTTGGTGTCAGCTGCGGCCAGCCAGCTAAGCAAACTTAAACCAAACAAGGTGCCAAGCACCGCCAGCGGAATGCGCCAGCCAATGACCTGCAGTTTTAACAATACTAAGCCGCCAGCCAGGTAGGCCAGGTTTACCCACAGCCAGCCGGCGCCGGCAAACCCGTAAAATACTGGTTGTTGCAGGCTTTCTGTTAAGGTTCTACCTGCCGCCAGATCGGTGCGCAGGGTATCCAGCGGCGTTGCCATAGATATACCATCTATACCGGTTTGCAACTGGCTGACACTAAAACCACTGCAACTGTACTGGCTGAACACAGTACAGACTGCATCCAGCAGGGTTAAGGCTTCCGGCTGGAGACTGGCACTGGGCAGCCACTGGGTCATCTGCAATGGAAACGAAATTAATAGCATCACATAGGCGGCCATCGCCGGATTAAATAAGTTGTTGCCAAGGCCGCCATACAGCTGCTTAACAATAATGATGGCAAAGCCGGTACCAATTATGATTAACCACCAGGGCGCGTAAGGTGGAATAGCCACCGCCAGCAATACGCCGGTTAGCAGAGCGCTATGATCTTTTAACCTGGGCAGTACCGGTTTGGCCCGCAGGCGCATGATCAGGGCTTCAGCTGCCCAGGCTGTGGCAATGGCCAGTACCAGTTGTACCAGTACGCCATAACCAAACAGCAAGGCCTGCACGATAATACCCGGCAGGCAGGCCAGTACCACCAGCAACATGAGTTGTGAAGTGCTGCGGCTGATCCTGTTATGCGGCGAGCTGGCAATTTTAAAACTCATGATTTCTCGCTGTCTGCTTGTTTTTTGGCTTTAGCCCGGGCTATAGCGGCTGCAATGGCGGCTTTGCGCGGATCGATGTCGGCCTGTGCTGCTGGCGGTGCTATCGCCTCAGGCTGTTTGGTTTGTTCGGCCTCGACAACCTGGCTTTGCTGCTCTGCCTGAACCTGGGCAGCCTTGCGTGCTTTGGCGCGGGCGACGGCGGCCGCTACTGCGGCATTTTTGGCAGCGGCCGGTTCGGTAGTGGTGGTTTCGCCGCTGGCAGTATTATTCTGTTGCGCTGCTGGAGCTGCTCGCTCTGTTGGCAGCAGGTCGGCAGCCCTGGCCGCCTGATAAGCACGGGCCTGCTGCTTCTTGGCTTCGCGTTCTGCCAGCATCTGCTCGCGATCAGCCGGTGCTGCGCTTTGCTCAGCTTGTTTGGCTTTTATCCGGGCCAGCGCTGCGGCGACTGCATCACTGTTGCCAGCGCCTTGCTGTGCCTGCTCGCGAGCCTGAGCCAGTTTTTGGTTACGAGCCATTCGCTCTTGCTTCTCGCGCTCCAGCCGGGCATTACGGGCTTCAAAACGGGCTTTGGCTTGCTCGGCTTTAACAGCTTCACGTTGCTGCTCCCGGATATCGGCTTTAGCTACCCGGTAATATTGCACCAGCGGAATTTCACTGGGGCAGACATAGGCACAGGCGCCGCATTCAATACAGTCGAATAAGTTGTACTCATCCAGCTTAGCCGGATCTTTGGCTTTGCTATACCACAGCAATTGCTGCGGCAATAAGCTGGCCGGACAAACATCAGCACAGGCGCTGCAGCGAATGCAATCGGTCTCTTTGCCGGGGGCCGGCAGCTCAATACTGGTTGGTGCCAGAATGCAGTTAGTGGTTTTAATCACCGGCACGGTTAAGTCGGGCAGGGTAAAGCCCATCATTGGCCCGCCCATAATCACTTTTTCTTCGGCCTGGTGCTGATAACCGCAAAAATTCAGTAAATCAATAACCGGGGTGCCGATTAACGCCAGCACATTTTGAGGCTGACGCAAGGTTTCACCGGTCACGGTAACCACCCGCGACAACAGCGGATGGTCATCCAGTACGGCCTGGGCAATAGCAAAGGCCGTACCGACATTTAGCATCACTATACCAATATCAATCGGTCGGCGCCCGGCAGGCACCTCTTTATTGGTTAACAGCTGAATCAGCTGCTTTTCGCCGCCCGACGGGTACTTAGTTGGCAGGTCTCGCACGTAATAATGTTCACGCTGGCTGCAGGCTGCTTTTAATGATGCGCTGGCAATCGGTTTATCGTCTTCAATGCCAATCAATACGGCTTTAGGGTTAAGCAGCTTACATAAAATGTCGATGCCTTTAACAATGGTAATGGCGCCTTCCTGCATTAATGCGTCATCGGCACTGATATAGGGCTCACACTCCACGGCGTTGATGATCAGATAATCCACCGGCTGGGTTAAGCCGGCCTTTAAATGGGTGGGAAAACCAGCGCCGCCCATACCGGCAATGCCGCTTTCCTGAATACGTTCTAACAGGCTGAGGTTATCGCTGGTTGCCAGATTCAGCGGAAATAGTTCGCGCCACTCATCCTGGCCATCCGGTGCCAGAGTAATAGTGGGCTCGGGTAAAGCCGAAGGGTGGGCGCTGATATGCTCATTAATGGCAATAATAGTACCCGAGGTAGGTGCATGCACCGGCACTGCCATCGAGTTATCGGCGTTGGTCAGCGGCTGGCCTTTTAGCACCCGTTGACCAACCCTGACCAACAGTTTACCAGGCACGCCAATATGCTGGCGCAGCGGAATATAAAGCCGGTCGGGCAGTGGTAATACACCGATAGGTTTTTGCGCGGTTTGGGCTTTACGGAGCGGCGGATGAATACCGCCGTGAAAATCCCATAATTTGCCAGCCTGAATTTGCTGAAATAAACTTGGCACCTGTTACTCCACCTGGGTTATCGGAATGGCTTGTAAATCCCATTTCCAGCGCTCTGGCGTAGGGCTGACCGGTAACATGTCAATACAATCCACCGGGCAGGGTTCGACACAGAGATCGCAGCCGGTGCACTCATCAACAATCACGGTATGCATCAGTTTTGAAGCGCCGACGATGGCATCTACCGGGCAGGCCTGAATACATTTGGTGCAGCCAATGCATTCATCTTCGCGAATATAGGCTACCCGCTTGATGGCAATAGTTTGTGCCGCATTGAGAGGCTTCGCTTCCACGCCCATTAAATCAGCGAGCTTGCGAATAGTGCTGTCCCCACCAGGCGGGCATTTGTTAATATCATCGCCGTTGGCAATGGCTTCGGCATAGGGCCGGCAGCCCGGGTAGCCACACTGGCCACATTGCGTTTGCGGTAAAATATCATCTATCTGTTCTACCAGCGGGTCGCTTTCAACCTTAAAACGAATGGCCGCAAAACCGAGTAAGCCCCCAAAGACTAACGCCAGCCCCCCCAAAATAAGCAGCGCGGTAAATAAGCTCATCAGACTTTCACCAGGCCGGTAAAGCCCATAAAGGCCAATGACATTAATCCGGCGGTGATCATAGCAATGGCGGCACCTTTAAATGGCACCGGCACATCGGCAGCGGCCAGACGCTCGCGCATAGCGGCAAATAAAATTAATACCAGCGAAAAGCCGACTGCTGCACCAAAACCATATACGACGGAGTTAATAAAGTTATGTCGCTCATTGACATTTAATAAGGCTACGCCCAGTACCGCGCAGTTGGTTGTGATTAAGGGCAAAAAAATGCCTAATAAGCGATACAGGGTGGGGCTGGTTTTATGCACCACCATTTCGGTGAACTGTACTACTACGGCAATCACCAGAATAAAGCTTAAGGTGCGCAGATACAGCAGATTGAAAGGCGCCAGTAAGTAACTGTCGACCAGATAGCTGCAGATAGAGGCCAGGGTTAGCACAAAGGTGGTGGCCAGCGCCATGCCAATAGCCGTTTCCAGTTTGGCAGAAACGCCCATAAAGGGGCACAGGCCAAGAAACTTAACCAACACAAAGTTGTTTACCAGCACCGTACTAATAAGTAAAAGCAAAAATTCGGTCATAGTGCGACTTAGCCTGAACACAGGCCGGTATTATGCAATGATGTCAAAGTGGTTACAACCAAACAAACTGTAGGGGTATTGGCTTTGCTGTGCGTTTTGTCAGCTTAAACGGGCAGTTAACCCAGTCAGGCGGCCGGGTTAACTGCCAGAGCATAGCGGGTGTTACATCGGGGCCGGCTTACCGACGTAGTAACCCTGGTTGCCATCAATAAACAAGGACTCCAGCATATGTTTCTCTTCCTGAGTTTCGACACTTTCAGCGAAGACACCCACACCAATGCG
This sequence comes from Arsukibacterium ikkense, assembly GCF_000987775.1. Taxonomy (GTDB): domain Bacteria; phylum Pseudomonadota; class Gammaproteobacteria; order Enterobacterales; family Alteromonadaceae; genus Alishewanella; species Alishewanella ikkense. Next base: position 17,148 of record NZ_LAHO01000010.1, on the reverse strand, counting down.
GTGCGCCAGATCAATCATCAGCCGCATAAAATACTGATTGTTTTTATCTTCATCAATATGGCGGGTGTAGCTGCCATCCATTTTCACGAAATCCGGCTTTAAATCGCGGAAAAACTTGAAGGAGGTAATACCCACCCCAAATTTTTCGACCGTGATCCGCGCACCGGCCCGATGCACCATATCGATAAAGCGCTTACTGGTTTTCAGATTTTGCTGTAAACCAAACTCCGATACTTCAAAAATTAATTTAGAGGCAATATGCGCATCTTTTAACAGGCGACGTTCCAGCCAAATCACAAACTGGTCGTCATGCACACAACGTGGCGACAGGTTTAAGCCAAAATACTGATCCTGCAAGTTACGGTTTTTAATGGTGGTCAGGGCCGTTTCAATGATCAAGCGGTCAACGGCGATAATTTTATCCAGTTTTTCCGCCATCGCTAAAAATGACGCCGTTGGCAGTACCTGGTTTTCCACCGTTTTAAACCGAACCAGAATTTCTGAGTAGGCTTTTGCGGAGCGGTTAGACGGTTGGATCAGTTGGGTCAGCAAGGAAATCCGGTTATTGCTTAACACCTCTTCAATCACGTTGCGCCAGTTCTGGTTTCCATAGCCGCTGCTGGCCATTTCCAGGCCGGCTGAATCTTTTTGTAAATGCCAGGCGTTGGTTTGTTTTGTTTGCGCCAGACTGATAGACGTATCAGCTACTGCCAAGAGCTCGCCCAGCGCTTTACCGCTTTCGTAGGTCACCAGACCGGTATAGGCGATGGAATCGAGCTCGGCATTTTTTTGGTATTCGTTAAAGCGGCTTTGTAATTGCAGTGCAAAGTTTTCCGCTTCTTTGGGGGTGATCCTGGGTAATAAAATACCAAAATCTGAACTGTTCAGCCGGAACAAGCGGGCATCTTTATAGGCATCAGCCACTTTGCGCACAATATTGGCTACATCTTTGATGTACTGATCACCTTCCTGATAGCCGCGGGTCTGGTTCAGGCCCTGCAACTCTGTACAGCGGGTGATGGCAAAAACGCCAAAATCAGTATCTTTCGACTGTTTGCAATGATCTTCATAATACTGCACAAAACGGTTGCGATTTGGTAACTCAGTAACCGGATCTTTGTAGGCTTCCTCTGCTATCTGGTAAGCCGCTGTGGTCATTTCGCTGTATTGTTTTTTACTGTAACTGGCAAGCTTTTGCAGGGCGATATTAATATCGGCAAATTCCGGTGGCAGGGTATTCCAGTTTGGCTCGTTTTTTTGTGGATCGGTAATAAAGCCATCAATCAGTTGATTGACCGCACTGGACGTTTTGCGATAGTTACGGTTGATGCTGCTTTTGGCAACAAATACTGTAAGCCAGCCCACCACAAAAGGCGCTATCAGCAACACAAAACCCAGTTGCTGCAATGGTGCTAACAAGCGACGGTGATTAAGCTGATATGTAAGCTGAATGTCATGCTCTTCATTGCGTAACTGGACTGGCCGAAACTGACTGCCTGCTGTTTGCAAGGCCCACATGGCTGCGGTGGTTGGCATTCTGGCACTGTTTTGTTCATGCAATACAGTATTATCCAGCTGGCTGATCCTCAGGCTTTGAAAAGCAAAACTGCGATCAAGCTGGCGGCTAAGCACCTTGGCATCGCCAGAGAGGTGATGATTAAGAATTTGTTCTATGGTGTTACGTGCATCCCTGTCACGATTTTCAACCAGTTGCTGACTGTATATCACCAGCGCATACACCCCAATCGCTGCTAAAATAAGTGCAGTTAGCAATTGTGCTATTAATAAAGTTTTAAATATCTTCATACGCCCTGACCACCAAACATAATTCGCTTCCTTGTGTAACGCTTAATATAGTGTAGCCAAAAAGAATAGAAAGCTAATTAAATCAAAAAAATACCTAGAAAGGAATAAATAACGACAGATAGCAGGAAAAACAGCTGAAATAAGCGCAGTGGCTCCCCAAGTTGGACTCGAACCAACGACCTACGGATTAACAGTCCGCCGCTCTAACCAGCTGAGCTATTGGGGAAATGACATAATGAGTAACAGTACCTTTTGGCTCCCCAAGTTGGACTCGAACCAACGACCTACGGATTAACAGTCCGCCGCTCTAACCAGCTGAGCTATTGGGGAAAGGTAGAAAATTGTTGTTGCTGTTGGCTCCCCAAGTTGGACTCGAACCAACGACCTACGGATTAACAGTCCGCCGCTCTAACCAGCTGAGCTATTGGGGAACAGCATTCAACGGGGCGCAATACTAATGCCAGCTATGGAGCCTGTCAACACTTTGCTGCAGTGATTTGGCTCTGACTGGTTTACTTGCGTATTGTTTAAGCAAAAGCCACCGTTTTCAGCTAAAAACAGCGACCTTTGCCACTTGATCCTGCCGCATCTGCCGCATTGTTTTCGTCCCGTAATTGCTGCCAGCACTGATGGTTGCAGGCTTGTCGGGAGTTACCCACAGAAGTTGTGGATAAGTCTGTGCGTTACTCTGTATTTAGAGGGGGCAGGCCTTGCCTGCTGTGCCTTTCAGGGGGGTCAAGCCAGAAAGTGAAAAATATAATAGTCAATTAAAACAGTCGGTTACAAATAATGTGGCTGGCGGCCGTTTACCGCAAAGCGTTCCAAACTGGCACAAAATAAGCAGGGGCCGAATTGTGAACTATTTACCATCCTGGTAGGATTATCTGGCTAAAATATCGCTAATCTGGCGCTTTTTAAGGCTTTGCCATAGCCTTTTTTAGGCTTTGCCATAGTATGGCCCGGCGCTTTTCACTACAATAGCGGCTTGTTCTCCAGCAGGCTCGGTGTATGAGTAACCAGGCGTCGCCCGCCAATCATATTTTACATGCTGATATCGGCAAGACTTTGCGCCACATGACGGTGCCAGTGCTGGCTGGTATGTTAACCCTGATGACTTTTAACCTGGTCGACACTTTTTTTATTAGTATGCTGGGTACCACGCCGCTGGCAGCGATAAGTTTTACCTTTCCGGTGACCTTCACCGTGATCAGTCTTGCTATTGGCCTGAGTATTGGCACGTCGGCCGTGATCGCGAAGGCATTGGGGGCGGGTGACAGTAAAGAAGCCCAGGCTGATGCGTTAGGGGCGTTATGGCTGGCCACCTACTTAGTACTGGCGCTGAGTTTACTGGGGATGGCGCTGATAAACCCAATGTTCCGGCTGCTGGGAGCGGGCACCGATACCCTGCTTTATATCCATGACTATATGCTGATCTGGTTTGCCGGCGCGGTATTACTGGTGACCCCTATGGTGGGCAATGCAGTACTCCGGGCCTCAGGTGATACCAAAACACCCAGTATTATTATGGCCTCGGGCGGGGTAATGAATGCCATTTTAGATCCCATCTTTATTTTCGGGCTGGGGCCTGTGCCCGCCATGGGTATGCAAGGTGCCGCCGTGGCGTCGGTATTGTCCTGGACACTGGGTTGTGGCTTGATTATCTGGCTGTTGTTTAAACGCGGTTTATTGATCGGCGCCTGGCAGCCGTTGGCAATTTGTCTGCCCATTTACCGGAAAATCCTGCGTATTGGCATGCCGGCCGCCGGTGCCAATATGCTAACGCCGCTGGCGATGGCGATTTTAACGGCAATTATGGCGACTCATGGTGCAGCGGCGGTAGCCGCCTTTGGGGTGGGCGCCAGGCTGGAAAGTATTGCCTCGTTAGTGGTACTGGCTTTATCGATGACCTTACCGCCCTTTATCAGTCAGAATTTTGGTGCTAATCAGTTACAGCGGGTACAACAGGCCTATCAACAGACCACATTCTTTATCATTCGCTGGCAGTTTGCCGTTTACCTGCTGTTAGCGGCGCTGGCGTGGCCTATCGCCGGGTTGTTTACCGATGACCCGGAAGTGGCCCGCTTTATTCGCTGGTTTCTGTGGATAGTGCCGCTGGCCTATGGCTTACAAGGCATTACCATCTTAACCAACTCTTCATTTAATGCTTTGCATTTACCGGCAAAGGCGCTGTGGCTGAGCTTAATCAGGTTATTTGTTTTTTATGTGCCGCTGGCCTTTGCCGGCGGCAAGTTGTTTGGTGTTATCGGCGTGTTCGCCGGTTGTGTTATCGCCAATATTTTTACCGCCGCTATTGCTTACAACTGGTTTACCCGGGTTAGTTTATTTAAGTTAAAGGAGACAGTATGAGCCGTGCATTTGAGTTGGTATCTGACTATCAACCAGCCGGGGATCAGCCTGAAGCCATAACTAAATTGGTTGATGGCCTGGACGCTGGCCTGGCGCATCAGGTACTGCTTGGCGTAACGGGCTCAGGTAAAACCTTCACCATGGCCAATGTAATTGCCAGTGTAAACCGGCCCACGCTGATTATGGCGCATAACAAAACCCTGGCGGCGCAACTCTATGGTGAAATGAAGGCGTTTTTTCCACATAACTCGGTGGAGTATTTTGTTTCTTACTACGATTACTACCAGCCGGAAGCTTATGTGCCGTCCACCGATACCTTTATTGAAAAAGATGCCTCTATTAATGAGCACATCGAGCAGATGCGCTTGTCGGCGACCAAGGCACTGATGGAACGGCGCGATGTGGTGATTATTGCCTCAGTGTCGGCCATTTATGGTTTGGGCGACCCTGAGTCTTATATGAAAATGCTGCTGCATTTAAAAGTGGGCGATATTGTTGATCAGCGCTTTATTTTACGCCGTTTAGCTGAGCTGCAATACAGCCGCAATGATATTGAATTTCAACGCGCGACCTACCGGGTACGCGGCGATGTTATTGATATTTTTCCGGCAGAGTCAGATGAGATTGCGGTCAGGGTTGAGTTGTTTGATGAAGAAATTGAACGGATAAGTCTGTTTGACCCGTTAACTGGAGCTGTTGAGCAGGTAGTAACCCGTTATACCATTTATCCGAAAACGCACTATGTGACACCCCGCGAGAAAATCCTGGCTGCGGTGGAGCAGATTAAAACGGAACTGACAGCAAGACGTGCCGATTTACTCAGCGCCAATAAATTGATTGAAGAGCAGCGGATAGCTCAGCGCACCCAATTTGATATTGAGATGATGGTTGAGTTGGGTTATTGCTCGGGGATTGAAAATTATTCCCGCTATTTATCCGGCCGTGCTAATGGCGAGCCACCACCTACCTTGCTGGATTACTTTCCCGCCGATGGTCTGATGTTTATTGATGAGTCGCATGTCACGGTGTCACAAATTGGCGCCATGTATAAAGGCGATCGCTCGCGCAAGGAAAACCTGGTGAATTATGGTTTCCGGTTGCCTTCCGCCTTGGATAACCGGCCACTAAAATTCGACGAGTTTGAAGCGATAGCGCCACAGCGGGTGTATGTGTCGGCTACCCCGGCTAAGTATGAACTGGAGCAAGCCGGTGGTGAAGTGATTGAGCAGGTAGTGCGGCCTACCGGCCTGCTTGACCCGGTGATTGACATCCGGCCGGTGGCAACTCAGGTAGATGATTTAATGTCAGAGGCGATAGCGCGGGCGGCATTGGGCGAGCGGGTACTGGTGACTACCTTAACCAAAAAGATGGCGGAGGATTTAACCGAATATCTGAGTGAACATCAGATCCGGGTGCGTTATCTGCATTCAGATATTGATACAGTAGAACGAATGGAGATTATCCGCGATTTACGCCTCGGGGTATTTGATGTGCTGGTGGGGATTAATTTATTGCGCGAGGGTCTGGATATTCCCGAAGTGTCGTTAGTCGCCATTCTGGACGCTGATAAAGAGGGCTTTTTACGCTCAGACCGCTCCCTGATTCAAACCATGGGCAGGGCGGCGCGTAATTTGAAGGGAACTGCCATTTTATACGCTGATCGGATCACCGGCTCAATGCAACGGGCAATAGATGAAACCGAACGGCGCCGGGCTAAACAAATTGCCCATAATCTGCAGCAGGGCATAGTGCCAACGGCTATCCGGAAGAAAATCTCAGATGTGATGGATTTAGGCCAGGCGCCTACCGCGCCGACGGCACTGCGCAAAGTGGCTGAGCAAATTAAGCTGATTAAAGGCAAAACCCCTTATCAGCTGCAGGCGCAAATGAAACAGATTGAGCAAAAAATGCTGCAGCATGCCAAAGATCTGGAGTTTGAACAGGCGGCAGCGCTGCGTGATGAGTTGCATCAGCTAAAACAGGCCTTGTTAGAGCTGTAAGCCTGCGCTAAAAAATTGCTGTGTATTGCTCATTTTTGCTGTTTAATAAGCGATACTGGTCTGATGTCATTGGGCCAACTTAAATATGGCTTCTGCCAACTTTATTTCAGGATGATGGTTATGCTGCGTGTATCTTTAATAGTGTTGTTTGCAAGTTTAAGCCTGGTATTGCAAGGCTGTACTGAACCGGAAACTGACAGAAAAGAACCCCTGGTCCGGCCGGTTAAATTGCATCAGGTAGACAATACTGGCAGCAGCGCTGTGCGCCAGTTTCCGGCGGTGGTAGAACCCACCGAGCGGGCAAACTTAACCTTCCGGGTGCATGGTAAACTGGTACAGCTAATTGCCCGGCCCGGTCAGGCGGTACAAAAAGGCGACCTGTTAGCCCGGCTGGATGATACCGATTTTAATTTAAAGTTAGATCAGGCCAGGGCCCGTTTTGAACTGGCGCAAACCCAGTTTACCCGCAGTGAACAGCTGATAGCCCAGAAATTGGTATCTCAGGCAGTATTTGACGAGGCCAGAGCGCAGTTACAGGTGGCGCAGGCGGATTTGTCCACCGCAGAAACCGCGCTCAGCTATACCCGGTTAGAAGCGCCGTTTGCCGGCATTATTTCCCGCTTGTTGGTCGAGAACCACGAAAATATCGCGGCACAGCAAGCCATAATGGAGCTGCAGGTTCGGGATCAGGTTGATGTGGTGATCCAGGTGCCGGAAGACGTGATATCGAACGTCCGCAAAGATTTTGACTATCAGCCGGAAGTCGTATTTGACTCGCACCCAACTTATCGCTATCGCGCCCGGATCCGCGAGTGGGACAGCCGTGCTGATCCTGCTACCAACAGTTTTAAAGTGGTGTTTAGTATGGCCACGCCCAGCGAATTTAACGTGCTCTCAGGTATGACTGCTAACGTGATTGCTGAAGTCAGTAAAATTAATGCCGCTTATGTCAATGCCCTGTTTATTCCGGCCAGTGCGATTTTTATGCCTGACGATATCAGCCTGAGCAGCCAGCAAAGCTTTGTCTGGGTTTATAACCCTGATAATGGCCAGGTTAACCGGCGTGAGATTGCTATCAGCAGTTTAACCAGCGCTGGCGCAGCGGTAACCGCAGGCTTAAACGAAGGGGAGATGATTGTCAGTGCCGGCGTGCAGCACCTGAGTGAAGGCCAGCAAGTCAGGCCCTGGGTGCGTGAGCGGGGGCTGTAAGCATGGATTTGGCTCGCTATTTTATCCGCTACCGCACCTCATCCTGGTTGTTTGCAGCCATTTTGCTGTTTGGCGGCATAGTGTCCTATACCGGGCTGGGCCGGTTGGAAGATCCGCAGTTTACCCTAAAACAAGCGTTGATCATTACCCAGTATCCTGGCGCGTCGCCCACCCAGGTTGAGGAAGAAGTCAGCTTTATTCTGGAAAGCGCCATTCAACAGCTACCTTATGTTTATCATGTCAGTTCCGTATCTACTGCCGGTTTGTCGCAACTGATGGTTGAGATGAAAGACACCTACCGGGCAAAAGAATTAAAGCAAATCTGGGATGAATTGCGGCACAAAGTGAACGACTTACAAGCGCAATTGCCACCCGGGGTGAAAACACCACAGGTTAAAGATGACTTTGGCGATGTATACGGCATTTTATTTGCGCTTACCGGTGAGGGCTACAGCGATGATGAGCTGCGGGACTATGTCGATTTTCTGCGGCGTGAACTGGTGTTGGTGCCCAGCGTTGGTAAGGTGGCAGTGGGGGGCACCCAGCAAGAGCAGGTGATTGTTGAGATCTCCCGGCCACGCTTAACCGCTTTGGGTATAGCGCCGCAAACCTTGTCGGCTTTATTACAAAGCCAGAATATGGTGGCGAATGCTGGTTCTATCAGAGTGGGGCCGGACCGGCTGCGGATTTATCCTACCGGCGAATTTCAAGCCGTCTCCGAACTGGAGAATCTGATTATCTCCAGCCCTGATTCCAAAGAGCTGATTTATCTGGGCGATGTGGCGCGGGTTTATCGCGAAAATGCCGAAGTACCCAATCAGCTGATCCGCTTTAATGGTCAGAATGCTTTAACCCTGGGCGTGTCGTTTGCCGGTGGGGTAAATGTGGTCGATGCCGGGGCGCAGGTGCAACAGCGTTTAGCCGAGCTGGAATACAATAAACCTGTCGGTATGCTGTTAAATACCATTTATAACCAGCCAGATGAAGTGGCCAGCTCGGTTAGTGGTTTTATTATCAATCTGGCGGCGGCCGTGGCCATTGTTATCGTGGTGCTGTTGCTGTTTATGGGGCTGCGCAGCGGTATTTTAATTGGCCTGATTTTACTGCTGACCGTGCTGGGTACCTTTATTTTTATGCGGCAGATGAATATTGAGTTGCAGCGGGTGTCGCTGGGTGCCCTGATTATCGCGCTGGGGATGCTGGTCGACAACGCCATCGTCATTACCGAAGGTATTTTAATTGGTATGCAGCGCCGCTTAAAACTGGCTGACGCGGCCAGTTTAATTGTGAAGCAAACCCAGTGGCCATTATTGGGCGCCACGGTTATTGCTATTGCCGCCTTTGCGCCGATAGGCTTATCCAGCGATGCCACCGGCGAATTTGCCGGCAGCTTATTTTGGGTTTTGCTGGTGTCCTTGCTGCTAAGCTGGGTAACCGCCATTACCTTAACGCCATTTTTTGCCAGCATGCTGTTTAAAGATAAGGCCCTGCCATCAGACAGTGCACCTGAGCCGTTATATCAGGGGGTTATTTTCAACGTTTACCGCAAGGTGCTTTTGCTGGCTCTGCGCTACCGGGCGGTGACCTATGTGCTGACGCTTAGCCTGCTGCTGGTGGCGGTTATTGGTTTTGGTAAGGTGAAACAGGTGTTTTTCCCACCGTCTAATACCCCAATTTTCCTGGTGGATTTATGGCAACCTGAAGGTACCGATATTCGCCATGCCAGCGAGGATGCGCTGACGCTGATGAATTATCTAAGTAGCCTTGATGGGGTAAGTCACGTTACCAGTACCAGTGGCCGCGGTGCTGAGCGCTTTATGCTGACTTATCAGCCGGAGAAAAATTTTGCCGCCTACAGCCAGCTGATTGTTCGCGCCGGGCAGCGAGAGCAGCTGCCGCTGTTAATGCAGCAAACCCGCGATTACATTACTGAGCAGTTGCCCAGGCTGCAGCATAAGCTGCTGCGCTTAGAAGTTGGGCCTTCCACCCCGGCAAAAATTGAAGCGCGCTTTAGTGGCGCTGATCCGGATGTGCTGCGCTCTCTGGCAGAACAGGCAAAAGCGATTTTGCTGGCCGACGGCCAGGCAGTGAGTGTACGGGATAACTGGCGCGAGCGCGCCAAAGTGATCCGGCCCCACTTTAACGAAGCAATGGCACGCCGGGTAGGGGTTAGCAAGCAGGATATTGACGAGGTGCTGCTAACCAGTATGTCTGGCCGCACTGTGGGCATATACCGGGATGGCACCCATTTGTTGCCGATTATTGCCCGTTCACCGCTGGCCGAGCGCGATAACGTGGACGCCTTGTACGACTTGCAGGTATATAGCAATAAATTGCAGCGATATGTGCCGATCACCCAGGTTGTAACCGGTTTTGATCTGGTGTGGGAAGATGCGCAAATTCAGCGCCGTGACCGGAAAAGAACCATTACCGTGATGGCAGATCACGATACGCTGTCAGATGATACTGCCTCGGCGCTGCAAGCCAGAGTGCAGGCTAAAATTGCCGCAATAGCATTGCCCACCGGCTATTTTCTGAGTTGGGGCGGGGAGTATGACGCACAGCAAAAAGCCCAGAGTGCGCTGTTTAGCTCATTACCGCTTGGCTACCTGTTTATGTTTGTGGTAACGGTGCTGCTGTTTAATTCGCTGCGCAGTGCCCTGGTAATTTGGGCCTGCGTGCCGCTGGCGATTATTGGCGTCAGTTTTGGCTTGTTGTTACTGGGGGCACCCTTTGGCTTTATTGCCTTGCTCGGCTTTTTAAGCCTATCCGGCATGCTGGTTAAAAACTGTATTGTGTTGCTGGAGCAAATTAAGCTGGAACTGGCAGAGGGCAAGGCGGCATTTGCTGCGGTATTTGACAGTGCTGTCAGCCGGGTCAGGCCGGTGGCCATGGCCGCCATTACCACGATTCTGGGGATGATCCCGCTGCTGGGTGATGTGTTTTTTGCCAGTCTGGCGGTAGTCATTATGTTTGGTTTGGGCTTTGCAACGCTGTTAACGCTGCTATTCTTGCCGGTGCTGTATTGCACGGTATTTAAAATTAAAACCGTCGAAGGACTCTGATGAAATCGTTATTACCATCGCTACTTGGCAGCGTGCTGCTAACCAGTATTAGCTGCCATGCCGGTGACTGGCTGCCTCCGCTGCCAGCCTGGCAGGGCAGCAGTGAAGCGCTTATACAAACCCAGGATAACCCCTGGCTAACACCGGCAGAGCTAAACGGTTTAACCGACAGCCCGGATTATGCTGCCACCATGGCTTATCTTAAGGCGCTGGTTGCCAGCTCAGAGCTGCTGCAGTTAGAGCAATTTGGACTCAGTGCCCAGGGCCGGCCACTGATGCTGGTAAAAGCCAGTAAGCGGTTGGCCAAGATTGCCAATAATCCGGACCGGCCTTTATTGCTGGTGCAAGCGGGCATTCACAGTGGTGAAATTGACGGCAAAGATGCCGGTTTAATGCTGTTACGCGATATTGTTCATGGTAACCAGGGCCACTTGCTGGCAAACGCCGACCTGATTTTTATTCCCATTTTATCGGTCGACGGCCACGAGCGTCGCTCAGCGTATAACCGGATGAATCAGCGCGGCCCGTTGCAGCAGGGCTGGAGAACAACAGCGCAAAACCTGAATTTAAACCGCGATTATGCCAAGGCTGACGCGCCAGAGATGCAGGCACTGCTGGGCGTGTTACAGCAGTATCAGCCAGATTTGTATATTGATGTGCACGTAACGGACGGTGAGGATTATCAGTACGACATTACCTATGGCTTTAATGAGCCCTTTGCTGCCATTAGCCCTAACGGCGCCAGTTGGCTGGCGCAAGTGTATCGACCAGCGGTTAACGCCGCGCTGACAGAGGCCGGGCATATCCCGGGGCCACTGGTATTTGGCGTTGACAACAAAGACTTCAGCAAAGGTATTGGCGGCTGGACCGCCAGCCCCCGCTTTTCCAATGGTTATGGCGATGTGCGGCATTTACCGACAGTACTGGTTGAGAACCACAGTTTGAAACCCTACCGCCAGCGTGTGCTGGGCACCTATGTGTTGTTAGAGCGCAGTCTGCAGGTATTAAATGAGCAAGGTAAAGCATTGATTATGGCGCGCCAGGCCGATTTAAACGCCAGGCCAAAACGGATGGCATTAAGTTTTAAAGCCAGTGAGCAGCCTGACTATATTGATTTTAAAGGTATGAGCTATGAAGTGCGGCAGTCGGCGATCAGCGGCGAGAGCTATGTGGCCTGGACCGGTGAACCACGGCTATACCAGAAGTTACCGATATATTGGGATAAAGTAGTGACCAGGGACATTATTATTCCTAAAGCCTATTGGTTACCACCCGAGCAGCAGCAGGTTATGCAGCGGCTAAAACAACATGGTATTGAACTGACGCTGTTAACCAAAGCCACCAACATTAGCGTACAGCAGCTGAGTGTTAGCCGTTACCGTTTTGCTGAGCAGCCGTTTGAAAGCCGGTTAATGCTGCAGGATGCCAGCTTCAGCCGTGACAACATCAGCCGCACTGTACCAGCGGGCTGGGTTAAAGTGAGTACCGACCAGGCCTTAGGGCGGTTGGCGGTGGCCTTGCTGGAACCCACTGCACCCGACTCGTTTTTTAGCTGGGGCTTTTTCCCCGGCATGTTTGAGCGCACGGAATACTTTGAGCCCTATGCTATAGAGCCATTAATTGCCCGTATGCTGCAGGATCAACCGGCGCTGCAGCAACAATTTGAGCAGGCATTGGCAGAAGACGAGGCGCTGCGCAATAGTCCGCGCGAGCGCTATAACTGGTTCTACCGGCAAATGCCGTTTTATGATCAGCAGTACCTGAAATACCCGGTACTGATTGAGCCATAACGGTGGATTACCTGGCGACAGGTTATGCCGTACGTTATCGTTTTGCTGATTGCCAGCCACAAAAAAGCCCCGCCGGTTTGCACCGGTGGGGCTTTTTACAGCGTTACTGCTTAGTTTTTAGCAGCGGCCGCTTTCTTTTCTTTTTCTTTCTGGATTACTGCTTCAGCGACGTTAGTCGGGCACGGTGAATAGTGCGAGAACTCCATAGAGAACTGACCACGGCCAGAGGTCATAGTACGCAGAGTACTGATATAACCGAACATTTCTGACAGTGGTACGTCAGCTTTGATCCGTACACCAGTGACGCCAGCTTCCTGGCCAGAGATCATGCCGCGACGACGGTTTAAGTCACCGATAACATCACCTACGTGATCTTCCGGGGTGAACACGTCAACCTTCATGATAGGCTCAAGCAGTTGTGCGCCAGCTTTTGGAATTGACTGCCGGAAAGCGCCTTTAGCGGCGATTTCAAAGGCGATAGCTGATGAGTCAACGGCGTGGAAACCACCGTCAAATACTTCAACTTCCACGTCTAATACCGGGAAACCAGCCAGGGTACCTGTGGTCATCATAGAGGCAAAGCCTTTCTCGATAGCAGGCATAAACTCTTTTGGTACGCTACCGCCAACTACCGTTGATTTAAAGGTAAAGCCAGAATTCTGCTCGCCCGGACGAATGCGGTAATCAATTTTACCGTATTGGCCTGAACCACCAGATTGTTTCTTGTGGGTGTAGCTGTCTTCGATTTCACGGGTAATGGTTTCGCGGTAAGCCACCTGTGGCTGGCCTACTACTAATTCTACGCCGTAAGTCCGCTTTAAGATGTCTACTTTGATATCTAAGTGCAGCTCGCCCATACCTTTAAGGATGGTTTCGCCAGAATCAATATCAGTTTCAACCCGGAACGTTGGATCTTCAGCCACCATCTTACCGATAGCGATACCCATTTTTTCCACTGAACCTTTGTCTTTTGGCGTCACAGAGATAGAAATTACCGGCTCTGGGAATACCATTGGCTCAAGCGTACAAGGGTGCTTAGGATCACACAGAGTGTGACCAGTCTGGGTGTTGTTTTTCATACCTACTAAGGCAATGATGTCACCGGCCTGAGCAGAGGTCAGGTCGATACGGTCATTGGCGTACATTTCAACCATACGGCCGATACGCTCAGTTTTACCGGTGAAAGAGTTCAGGATGGTATCACCCTTGTTCAGTACACCAGAGTAAATACGGATAAAGGTCAGGGCGCCGAAACGGTCATCCATGATTTTGAACGCTAAGGCGCGGAAAGGCTCATCAGCAGAAACGATGGCATGCTCGCCGTTCTCATTACCTTCTTCGTCAGTCAGTGGCTGCGGAACAACTTCAGTCGGGCTTGGCAGATAATCAACAACTGCATCTAACACTAACTGCATACCTTTGTTTTTAAAGGCAGAACCACAGTAAGTAGGGAAGAATGCCAGGTCACGGGTACCTTTGCGAACACAACGCTGAATGTCTTCAACAGAGGGCATTTCACCTTCCATGTAAGCCATTAACAGGTCATCGTCCTGCTCTAATGCGGTTTCGATTAACTGGGTACGGTACATTTCAACGTCATCAAGCATATCTGCTGGTACGTCGGTAACTTCGTAGTTTTCTGGCAGGCCGGTTTCATCCCAGATATACGCTTTCTGGGTTAACAGGTCAACCACGCCTTTGAAGGTATCTTCACGGCCAATAGGTAACACCATAATCAATGGGTTTGCGCCCAGTACTTTTTTCACCTGCTCGGTAACACGGATAAAGTCAGCACCGATCCGGTCCAGCTTGTTGACGAAGATCAGACGAGATACTTCAGCATCGTTGGCATAACGCCAGTTGGTTTCTGACTGCGGTTCAACACCGCCAGAACCACAGAATACACCAATGCCGCCATCCAGTACTTTCAATGAACGGTACACTTCAACGGTGAAGTCAACGTGTCCCGGGGTATCGATAACGTTAAAACGGTAGCCTTTCCAGAAACAGCTAACAGCTGCTGACTGGATAGTTATACCGCGCTCGGCTTCCTGTTCCATAAAGTCGGTAGTTGATTCACCTTCGTGAACTTCGCCTAACTTATGGATTTTACCGGTCAGTTTCAGGATACGCTCGGTAGTAGTGGTTTTGCCGGCATCAACGTGGGCGAAGATACCAATGTTTCTGTATAGGGATAAATCTGCTGACATAGTAATCTCAATAAGCTAGGGTTTGAAAATAGTGCGACAATATACAGGATTTTAAAAAGATTTGCAGGGAAAAAATGTTGTCGGTGGCTAAATTTTTATCCATGCTGTCAATGCAGACATACAGGCGTTGCGTTGCTCGTTTAGCAAGTTGCAGCGGCTGTTATCAATTGCTTAGCTCTGTTGCCGCTGACATTGCCACTTAATATTGTGTTTCAGGAAGGTTAACGATGCAGATTATTCCCGGGTTGCTTGATTCAGTAGCGGTAATCCAACTATTGCAGGGCCATTTAGATGATATGTATGCCACGTCTCCGCCAGAGAGTGTGCATGCGCTGGATATCAGTAAACTGCAGGCGCCGGATATCCGCTTCTGGGGTGCCTGGCAGGGCGAGATGTTACTGGGCTGCGTAGCGTTAAAGCAGCACAGTGCCCAGATGGCCGAAATTAAATCAATGCGCACGGCACCCGAAGCACGGAAGCAGGGCGTAGGGCGCGCTTTATTGCAGTTTTTACTCGAGCAAGCCCGCCAGAGCGGCATTCGTCAGCTTTATCTGGAAACGGGTTCAATGGATTTTTTCCTGCCGGCCCGCACCTTGTACCAAAGCGCCGGTTTTGAGTACTGTGGCCCCTTTGCTGATTACCCGGAAGATCCGAATAGTCTGTTTATGACCAAAGCGCTGTACTGACAAAAAGTCTTGTGTGATTGGTAAAGATGCGCAATTTGACGCACACTTATGCTTTATTTGATGCCGAGGTCAACATGCGTACCACTGTGACCATTGACGATGAGTTATATCAACAGGCACTGGCGCTGGCTGATCCCGATATGGATAAAGCGGAATTATTTCGTGAGGCTATTAGAACCTATATCCGGGTGCAAGCGGGCCGCAGACTGGCGTCGCTGGGCGGAACTGCACCCGATATGCTGCAACCTAAACGATACCCTGAACAACCGG
Organism: Arsukibacterium ikkense; assembly: GCF_000987775.1. Taxonomy (GTDB): domain Bacteria; phylum Pseudomonadota; class Gammaproteobacteria; order Enterobacterales; family Alteromonadaceae; genus Alishewanella; species Alishewanella ikkense. The sequence continues at coordinate 1,745 of NZ_LAHO01000010.1, read as the reverse complement.
CATGAATCCGGGTTTGACACGCTGGACACAAGATAACAGCCTGCTGCAATTAGCCCGGCGTTTTAACATTGAGTTTTCTGAATATGACCAATAAAACAGACCCGGTACAGCGTCAGCTCGACGCCTACAACGCAAAAGATCTTGACGCCTTTATTGGCTGTTACCACCCGGATATTGCCATTTACCGCATGCCTGCTATCGCGCCAACGCTTATTGGCCGTGACGCCCTGGCTGCCTTTTATCAAACTGAACGCTTTAGCATAGCGGCACTACGCGCTGAGGTGCTGCAGCGCATGATGGTGGGCAATAAAGTAATAGATCATGAAAGGGTATACGGCCTGGCCGAACAGCCGTACGAGGTAATCGTGGTGTATGAGGTACAAGATGGTTTGATTTTGAATGCGTGGTTTTATTCGGTTGGCTGAAACGCAGGAAAGGGCAGTTGGCTGACAATAGCGGGCAGATAACTTCACTATGTTATCTTCGTATGCCGGATACAACACTCTTCCTCACTCGCCGGGGCAACTCGCCCATTGTCTGCGTCAGGGGCTCAGACACTCCCCAGCTCCTTCAAAAGAGGTTCTATCCTCTATTGCTCAAGCTGATTCTCTCCGCAAGTGCCCACTTGTTGCGGTACGGAGGTTTCACTTGTTATTTATATCAAATATATCTGTACCCATAAGTTATTGAAAATAAGCCAAACCCGATGTAGTGTCATCAAATTCAAATTTACAAAGCTGGAAATATGCGTGTTTAAATTCGGATATTCCGGCCGGGCAAAACCAGGAAATTATATTGTTGGTGACATTTAAACCCACAACAGATTTGGCAAAAGCGGCTCGTTATACCCTTAGCAATATGCGGCCTTATTATGAACAGTACTCGGTCGAATGGGATGCAGCTGAAATTGAAAAAATGACAGCAGAACTGGTCAATCTCGATATTTTATTGGCCGGTGAGCCGGTGGGTGTTATCAGGTTGTCTTTTGACAGTGAAGGCTGTTATCTGCGCGATTTGCAAATCGATCAAAGTTGTCAGAATCAAGGTATAGGTTCTCAGGCAATTGCTGAAGCAGACCGCCTTGCCAGAGAACATTGCTTACCTCTGCTTAAACTCAGAGTGTTTAAAAATAGTCCGGCTGTGCAGTTGTATAAACGACAGGGGTTTAGTTTAACCAGCGAAGATGAACGGATTTACTATATGAGCCGCCCTGTTGCCTGACTATAAATTTTTATCGCCTGTGAAAATCGCTGACTGCCACATAAGCCCGCTAGGTAGCTTTGCCTGCTGATTTTTTGCTTTATATTGTTATATTACAAAGGAGTGTGATGTGGAAATTATTTTAATTTTAATTTTAGATGTTGTTATTACCGGCCTATTTCTGTGGCTTGCCGGGAAGGTAACAACTGTTCAGGTCGGATACAAAGAAGGAGTAGTATGCGTTGGTGCCTCATCACTTCTGGCACTGATCCCTGGCTTCGGTTGGATTCTCTCGATCATTGCTTTGTTTTACTTACTTAAACAGTATACCGGCGCTGCTGTTTGGCCTGATTTAATTTTACTCGTGCTGGTGACTAAATTTCTGAGTTTTATCGCATTTATTACGTTGGTTGGAATGTAATCTGGGTTGGCCAACAAAGAATGTGGCGCAGCTTGTAAATTTAGTAAATTTAGGGTCACCCATTAGCCTCTCGGAGTCAACAGCGTAACCAAACCCGCGCGCACTATTAAGTGCGCGTATCTTT
>NZ_LAHO01000020.1 GCF_000987775.1 Arsukibacterium ikkense | reverse complement strand
GCTGGGGGAGAAGGCTCAATGAGTATCAAGCAAATTTTATCGCCAGCAAAAAGCGCTGGCTGCGCGGCTTTCCGCGCTAAATTTGGGCGTTAACCCTGGTTTTGAATTAAGAACTGTTTTTCTCAAGGAGCATTAAAATGGAAAACAAGCAATCTTCACCAGATTTTCGTTTTAAGTCTTTTATTTATGGATTTGCGTTTGGTTTGGTCGTAATGGCAGTTGCTTGGTATATCGTTTAGCTTACCTCGCTTTAAATTAGCTTTTAATAGTGGCTAACAAGCTCACGCACCCATTGCTCGCGTATGCGGTGCATCACCAATATTGCTTGTTGTGATTCAGATTTAACCGCAACAAAACGCATGTTTGGCCTGGCCAGCGCTTCGCAAATGGCTTCGGCATCATTAGCATCGTTTTTACCACCACGCCGGTAAGGTGCCACATACTGCAGTGTCATCAACTTTACCGTATGACCGAGCTTAGTCAGCTCACGCGCCCAATAATGTGCACCACCACAAGCTTCAATACCGATAAGCATCGGTGGTTTGTTGGCAAAATAGCGTAGCACTTCGTTTCTGGCTAACTTTTTTACCATTGATGTTTCACCGGATTTAGCATTAACGCCATGAATTTGAAACACGAGCTTTGCAATATCGACCCCACAACGTATAGGCTGTTCCATGCGACTTCCCCTCACTTGTGACTGTTTGATTAGACACTCTCAGTTTGGCACATCGATGCCGGATAGTGAGGGGAAGTCCATGTTATTGCCAGCACATACGCGCCCTTTGGGCGCTCGACTCGCAACAAGTTGCTCGCGTGTGTGGCGGGCGTTAAATTGCTTTGCGAGCCCTCGTTGACTACAATGTATTACATTGTTTTTGTTTGAGAGGGGGTCGTCATGAGTGTTACCACAGTTCGCTTACAGGCAGAGGTTGAGCAACAGTTGGAAGCTATTGCGAGCAGGCTTGATCGGAGCAAAGGATGGGTGATCAATCAAGCCTTATCGGAATATATTGATAAACAGCATTTGCAGCAAGAGCGCTGGAAACAAACCTTGGATGCGATGGAGTCAGCTGCTCAAGGAAAAGTGGTTGACGCTAGTGAAGTGCACAACTGGTTAAACAGTTGGGGTGCAGAAAAAGAGCAGGATGCGCCGAGGTCTGGTAAGTGAAGTTAGTGTATACCAATGATGCAATCGAAGATTTAAAGCTTTTGCGGGAGTTTATTGCAGTTCATAATCCAACCGCAGCTAGCAGAATAGCAGCAGAATTGATCGCAAAAATGGAGTTGTTGCCAGAATTTCCAAGGATGGGCACGCCGGTTCAGATGGCTCCTGTTCCAGATGTCATCCGTGATATGGTTTTTGGAAAATACGTTGTTCGCTACTCTATTCACACCAGTGCAGTCATTGTTCTTCGAGTATGGCATGAGCTTGAAAGTGAGCGATAGCAATTTAACAAGTTACTGCACCGGAAAAATAACTCGCTGGCGCTCGTCATTTTCCGGTGAGCAAAGCGTTATACGTTTTCTGAGTTACGGAGTAATCAATGAGAAAAACATGGAATTTTGAAGTAAAAGGCCATTCAATTAAAGTTGTTAATAGCTGGCTTCATGGTATTAAGCTGTATGTCGATGGTGACTTTAGAGACCATGACCGCAGTTTGTTTGCTTTCGGTGGGGAAGTCCTGCTTTCTGCTAATTTAGGTGAAATAAATCGTCATGCCGCCCGTAACCGGTTTCTTGTGGAACGCCAAAATTGAGATGCCGTTGTTTTGATTGGTATGCTAGCCATATTTGTTTAGCGTCGGTGCTGAGAGCGCAGGTTACAGCAATCTCATTAATTATTGCTATCCCGCTGGCGGTAGCGTTTTTGCTGTTAGCCTTTGCCAGCAGGCCGCTAATCAAAAAGCCTGATACTCGCGATGGTTGTGCCGGCGATTGAGATAAATTGCATTCGTGTTCAGCTTTACATTGAGTGGCTGCGCAGCCTTTGCTATACTTTCCTCCCGTCCTGATACCAATTCTTGCACACCCATAGCAGCCCTGTGTTTTGCCACCGGCAGCCTGGTGTTTTTGCAGTGTTGGTATTTCTCTATTGCTTAACATTGTCTCAGGGGTCTCATGACTACAAGATATATCTTTGTGACGGGTGGTGTGGTTTCCTCCTTAGGTAAAGGCATTGCTGCAGCGTCGCTGGCAGCGATTCTGGAAGCGCGTGGCTTAAAGGTAACCATCCTCAAACTTGACCCCTACATTAACGTTGACCCGGGTACTATGAGCCCTATTCAGCACGGTGAAGTGTTTGTGACTGAAGACGGCGCTGAAACTGACCTGGATCTTGGCCATTACGAGCGTTTTATTCGCACCAAAATGACCAAGCTGAATAACTTTACCCAGGGCCGTATCTACGCTGAAGTGCTGCGTAAAGAGCGCCGCGGTGATTACTTAGGTGCCACTATTCAGGTTATTCCGCATATTACCAATGAAATTAAAAACCGGGTGGTGCGTGGCGCTGAAGGCTACGATATTGCTATCGTCGAAATTGGCGGCACTGTGGGTGATATTGAATCGCTGCCGTTTTTAGAGGCGATTCGCCAGTTAGGCACCGAAGTGGGCCGCGAGCGTACCTTGTATATGCACCTGACGCTGGTGCCTTATCTAGGCACTGCCGGTGAAATAAAAACCAAGCCTACTCAGCATTCGGTTAAAGAGCTACGCTCTATCGGTATTCAGCCCGATATTCTGGTATGTCGCTCCGACCGGGCTATTCCGGCCAACGAACGCGCTAAAATTGCTTTGTTTACCAACGTTGAAGAAAAAGCGGTTATTTCGCTAAAAGACGTGTCCAGTATTTATCAAATTCCGGCGTTGTTAAAATCGCAAAGCCTGGACGATTTAGTCTGCCGCCGTTTTCATATTGAAGCGCCAGAAGCCGATTTGGTAGAGTGGGAGCAGGTACTGTATCAGGAGTCTAACCCGACTGGTGAGATTAACATTGGCATGGTGGGGAAATATGTCGAGCTGCCCGATGCCTACAAATCGGTAAACGAAGCACTGGGCCATGCCGGGCTGAAAAACCGGGTGACTGTAAATATCAAGTATATTGACTCGCAAGACGTTGAAAGCAAAGGCGTGGCTATCCTGGCCGGGCTGGACGGCATTTTAGTACCGGGCGGCTTTGGAGAGCGTGGCGTCGAGGGCAAAATTCTGGCGGCGCAATATGCCCGCGAGCAAGGCGTGCCTTATCTGGGTATTTGCCTTGGCATGCAGGTGGCGCTGATTGATTATGCCCGCAATGTGGCCGGCATGGCTGGCGCACACTCTACTGAATTTAACAAAGATACACCTTACCCGGTTGTTGGTTTAATTACCGAATGGCTGGACGCTGCCGGCTCAGTGGAAACCCGCTCAGATGCATCTGATTTGGGCGGCACCATGCGCCTGGGTAGCCAAAACTGTAACCTGGTAGATAACACTAAAGCCCGCGAGATTTATGGTAAAGCGGTTATTCAGGAGCGGCATCGCCACCGTTATGAAGTGAATAACCACTTACGGCCAAAACTAGAAGAGGCAGGATTAGTGGTGTCGGGTTTATCGGCAGACAATCAACTGGTTGAGATGATTGAAATACCGTCTCATCCGTTTTTTGTGGCTGGCCAATTCCATCCGGAATTTAACTCGACCCCACGCGATGGTCACCCGCTGTTTCAGGCCTTTGTCGCTGCGGCGTACAAAATCCAGAAAAAGCAACGCGTATAACTTTTGCTAAGCCGGGTGGATAACCCGGCTTTTTGTTTACAGAACAGGGGATTGATAGCATGTCTGATATTGTAAAAATTATTGCCCGCGAAATTATGGACTCACGCGGTAACCCAACGGTTGAGGCTGATGTGTATTTAGCCAGCGGTGCGATGGGCCGCGGTTGCGCACCATCAGGGGCCTCTACCGGTTCGCGCGAAGCGCTCGAGCTGCGCGATGGTGATAAAAGCCGCTACTCAGGTAAGGGTGTCACCAAAGCCGTAGCCAACATCGACGGCCCTATTCAGGCGGCACTAACCGGCAAAAATGCATGTCAGCAAGCCGAAATTGACCAGATCATGATCGATTTAGACGGCACTGACACCAAAAGCAAGCTGGGTGCCAATGCGATTCTGGCGGTGTCTTTAGCCGTTGCTCGTGCTGCTGCTGCGGATAAAAAGATCCCACTGTATCAGCATATTGCTGAGCTAAACGGTACCCCGGGTGTGTATAGCATGCCGGTACCGATGATGAATATTATCAATGGTGGCGAACACGCCGATAACAACGTTGATATTCAGGAGTTTATGGTGCAGCCGGTGGGCGCCAAAACCTTTGCTGAAGCCTTGCGGATGGGCGCAGAGATTTTCCACAGCCTGAAAAAAGAACTGCAAAAGCGTGGCCTGAACACCGCAGTCGGTGACGAAGGCGGCTTTGCGCCGGATCTCAAATCAAACGAAGAAGCGTTAACCGTTATTGTTGAAGCGGTTAAAGCGGCTGGTTATGAAATGAATAAAGACGTGACACTGGCGCTCGACTGCGCGGCGACGGAGTTCTACAAAGACGGCAAGTACGTGTTAGGCGGCGAGAACAAAAGCTTTGATTCGTTCGGCTTTAACGACTATTTAGCCGGTTTAACCCAGCGTTACCCGATTGTATCCATTGAAGATGGCCTGGACGAAAGTGACTGGGATGGCTGGCAAGATTTAACCAATAAAATTGGCAGCAAGGTTCAGCTGGTAGGTGATGATTTATTCGTCACCAACACCAAAATTTTAAGCCGCGGTATAGAGCAGGGCATTGCTAATTCTATCCTGATCAAGTTTAACCAGATTGGGTCATTAACCGAAACTCTGGCGGCGATTAAAATGGCCAAAGATGCCGGCTTTACCGCGGTTATCTCGCACCGCAGCGGCGAAACCGAAGATGCTTTTATTGCTGATTTAGCGGTAGGCACCGCCGCCGGCCAGATTAAAACCGGTTCACTGTGCCGCTCTGACCGGGTGGCTAAATACAACCAGTTACTGCGCATTGAGCAGGAGCTGGGCAACAAAGCACCGTACAAAGGCCGTAGCGAAATTAAAGGCCAGTAGTTATTAACTGGCGCTTAGCTGCTTAAATAAATAAGCCACCGCAAGGTGGCTTATTTATTTAGCTAATACTGATTTCATCTAAATGGCTTTGCAGGTGCAGGTAATGCACGCTGTAGTATTGCGCTTTGGTCAGGCTGCCAAAAGCAAAGTGCGGTTGCAGCTCGCCTTGCCAGTCCATAAATTGCTGCACGGTATAAATCAGTTCACGCAGCGCAACATCGTTAGGTAGAGTGGGTTGCAGCGCTGGTGCGCCGGGAATGGGTTCATCCAGCGGGTGATGTAACTTACCTGTGGCAGCAAAGGCATTTACCGCCAGCTTGCCAATGCTGTACTGAAACCAGGGCGAGCGCGCCTCGGGATAGCCATAAATAGAGTAGCGGATACTTTGCGTGCAATGTTGCAAAATCTGGCTGACATTCCACGGGCCACTGCTGCTTAAGCGTGCTGCTGGCATGGCGCGTAATTGCACCAGCATCTCAGACAGCGGATAGGGGCGGATAGTCGCGACCAGCTTGCTGGTCAGTACCAGCGCGACCGGTGTCAGCAGGCTGGCTTGTATAAATTGGCGACGATTCATACGCTGTTGCTACAACCTCTTACTAAAAGCGCTAAGCTAGCATTTTTTATATGCAGGCTGCCACTTTTTACGTTTTACTTTTACAAGCTGCAGCCGATTAGCTAACATCAGCGGATGATTGAGCCCCTGAGCAACCAGCCACATTTCTGGCAGGTATCCAGCGATAACCAGACTTATACCGAGCTGTGCAATGCTTTGTATGAGCGTGAGCTATTGCGCCTGGCAAACATGAGCCCCGATCAGTTGCCGTTGTTGCAAAAACGGCTGGCAGCGCTGCCGTTTTATATCCGACGGGCCGCGGCCAATATTGTTACTTATCGTAGTGAATTGCAGCTGGACAGCCAGAATGCGTCCTGGTTTCATAAGCAGCTGGGCCGTTGCCCGGCGCGCAAGCAGCAGGCGGACCCTATCGCCAATTTTTACCAGAAAGCCGCCAAACCCGGGCTGATTGTACCGGTGTATATTGAACAGCTGACGCTGGAGCAAATTGTGCTTGATAGCGTCGATGAGGTAGACAGCGTTGGTGAGCGCTTACATTGTAACGAACACGGCTGGTTTAGTTTTAATGGTACGCCGCTGCAAAACGACAATGCCAGTAAGTTTCTATTAAAGCCGAACAAGGCCATTGTTACCGCGGCCAGTTGTGGTCACCAGTGGTTAAATAATGATAAAAAAGCCCCCAGAGTACTGAGTTTACGTGAGTTATTATTAACCAGCCGCTTAAACTGGCATAACTTTGCTAAACCCTATCAGGCCGCCCGCGAGCTGAAATAAGCAGAAAATGCGCATTAATTCGCACTGCAGTGGCAATTAGGGCTTTGCAGCGCGGGTGCAAGCCAGCATAATAAAGCCATTACTCTGACAGACACTGGCCTATGCGACTGCTTACCGGAATATTGCTGATCCTTTTTTGCCTGCTGCAATATCGCTTGTGGTTTGGTCAATATAGCGTAACCGACTATTTGCAACGGCTGGACGAAATTGCCACCCAGCGTGCCAGCAACCAGGAATTGCAAAAGCGCAACCGGATGTTAATGGCCGATGTAACCGACTTGCAGCAAGGGTATGAAGCAATAGAAGAGCGGGCACGCAATGAGCTGGGCTTAATTGGCGAAGACGAAGTGTTTTTCCGCATAGTGCAATCAGCAGGGCCGGTAGATGCGCAGCAGGATGCCAGCAAGGGAAAACCATGACCAAGCGGGTTGAACTGGCGATAGCCGCAGTGATCCCTGCTGCTGGCGTTGGTAAAAGAATGCAGGTGGCTGTCCCCAAACAATATTTACCCCTTAACGGCAAAACCATTCTTGAACACAGTGTGCAGCGAATATCCCAGCATCCGCTGGTTGCGGCGCTCTGGCTGGCTCTGGATAAAACCGACCCTTATTTTGCCGGCACGCCTTTAGTTAACGGAGCCCTGCAACGGGTTGACGGTGGCAGTGAACGCGTGCATTCAGTGTTAAATGCCTTACAGCTCATTGACGCAACAGCCTATCCCTGGGTACTGGTGCATGATGCCGCCCGGCCGCTGGTGCGCCAGGCTGATATAACTAACCTTATTAACGGCTGCCTGCAGGCAGGCTATGGCGGCATTCTGGCCAGCCCGGTTCGTGACACTATGAAACGAGGCCAGGCTACTGCCGGGCGCAACCTGGTAGCAGAAACGGTTGAGCGCGAACAGTTATGGCATGCGCTCACCCCACAATTTTTCCCGACGCAACAATTGCGTGAGGCCATAGCGCAGGCATTGGCAGCAGGCGTGACTATTACTGATGAAGCCTCAGCCATGGAATGGGCTGGTCAGCCAGTGTTGTTAGTAGAAGGGCAGGCTGACAATATTAAAATTACCCGCCCGGCAGATTTAACGCTGGCGGCTTATTTTTTTGAGCAACAACATCTGGAGCAAACATTAGAATGAATTTTCGGATTGGCCATGGTTTTGATGTCCATGCTTTTGGTGGGGCCGGCCCGGTCACGCTCGGCGGGGTAGCAATTGAACACTCACAGGGGTTGCTGGCGCATTCAGATGGTGACGTGGTGCTGCACGCCGTTGCCGACGCCTTATTAGGTGCTCTGGCGCTGGGCGATATAGGCCATCATTTCCCGGATACTGATGCAAGCTTACAAGGGATCGACAGCCGTATTTTAGTGCGCAAAGTATTTGCCGAAGTAACCAAAGCCGGTTATCAGCTGAATAACCTGGATGTGACCATTATGGCGCAAGCGCCGAAAATGGCGCCGCATATTAACGCGATGCGCCAGTGCCTGGCAGCCGATTTGGCCGCTGAGTTGAGCCAGGTGAATGTAAAAGCAACGACCACTGAGCAACTGGGCTTTGTCGGGCGCAAAGAAGGCATAGCCGCAGAGGCAGTGGTGTTGTTGGTTAAGCGGCAATGAATGAGCTAGCAGCTAATCCATTACCCCAGTGGCAGTATTTGTATGGCAAGCCAGACATTACCGCGGTGATCCGCAGTCAGCCGACAGATTTTATTGTTGATGAGCAGTTGAATTTTCAGCCCAGTGGCAGCGGTGAACACCTGCTCTTGCAAATTGAAAAGCAGGGCCAGAATACCCAGTATATTGCCAGGCAGTTAGCCAGGCTGACTGGTTTACGCATGCGCGATATCAGCTATGCCGGTTTAAAAGACCGCCATGCGTTAACCCGGCAATGGTTTTGTTTTAAATGGCCGATTAAGCAGGAACTGGCCTGGCAGCAATGGCAGATTGAAGACAGCCGTATCTTGCAGGTGGTGCGCCATTACCGCAAATTGCGGTTAGGGGCCTTAAAGGCCAATCATTTTCAGTTAACCTTAACCGAAGTTAGCGACCCGGCTGCATTAGTTAAACGCCTTGATTCAATTAAAGCCGGGGTGCCCAATTATTATGGCGAACAACGTTTTGGTCGTAGTGGCGGCAATTTAGCCTTAGCGGACAGGTTGTTTGCCGGTGAACGGATCATGGACCGGCAGATCCGCGGCCTGGCGCTATCAGCCAGCCGCTCGTTTTTATTTAATACAGTGTTATCTGCCCGGATTGAGCAGGGCTGGTTCAATCAGGTACTGGACGGTGATATTCTGCAGCTGGATGGCAGTGGCTCTATCTTTACGGTGGCCGCCGTCGATAGTACCTTGCAACGACGGCTGCTTGACGGTGACGTCCATCCCACTGCGCCACTGGTTGGTATAGAGGGTAGCCCGGCAGGCTTGCAAGCCGCCTCGCTGGAAGATAAGGCGCTGGCCGCCCATCAACAGTGGTGCCAGGGGTTGGCCGACTACCGGTTACAGGGCGCCAGGCGCAGTATCAGGTTAATACCACAACAACTTAGCGCCGCAATACAAGGTAATAGTGTTACCTTGGAATTTGCCTTGCCGGCAGGTTGTTTTGCTACCAGTGTACTGCGAGAATTGGCCAGTTACCGGGATGGCAGCAGGCCACTGGCTGAAATGGACTAACTATGCGCAGTAAATATAGGGAGTAACTATGCGAATTTTATTAAGCAATGATGATGGCGTGTATGCCAAAGGGATCCAGATACTGCAGCAGGCGTTATGCCAGATTGCAGAGGTAACCACCGTTGGCCCTGATCGCAATTGCAGCGGCGCCAGTAACTCGCTGACGCTGTTAAACCCGCTGCGTACCCAAACCCTTGAGAACGGCTTTATTGCTGTTAACGGTACCCCCACCGATTGCGTGCATCTGGCAATTAGCCAGTTGCTGCATTTTACCCCGGATTTAGTGGTGGCCGGTATTAACCATGGCGCTAACCTTGGTGATGATGTGCTGTACTCTGGCACGGTTGCTGCCGCTACGGAAGGCCGCCATCTGGGGTTGCCAGCTATTGCCGTATCACTGGCGGGCCGGGAAGAAGCGCATTTTGCTACGGCAGCGCATGTGACGGTTGAGGTGATAAAAAAACTGAAATCGCACCCGTTGCCTGCTGATCAAATTTTAAATATCAATGTGCCAGCCATTGCTCTCAGTGAGTTGAAAGGCATAATGGTAACCCGGTTAGGCCGGCGCCATAAAGCCGAAACCATGAGCAGTGCAACCGATCCGTGGGGCCGAAAAATATATTGGTATGGCTCGTTAGGCCCAGAGCTGGACGCCGGTGAGGGCACCGATTTTTTTGCGATTGCCAACGGCTATGCTTCAATCACACCGCTGCATGTCGATATGTCGGCGTATAAAAGCATGGCCACGCTTGAGCAATGGTTAGCTGGGATCAGGTTGTAATTATGGCAGTAGCAACAGCGCGCAGTGCAGCGGTTTTAGCACAAAAATTACAAAGTGAAGGCATTACTGACGCCAGGGTGTTACGAGCGTTAGCCCAGGTGCCGCGCCACTTGTTTGTGGAAGCGGTGCTGGCACATAAAGCCTATGAAAACACAGCTTTACCGATCGGCCAGGGCCAGACGATTTCTCAGCCTTATATCGTAGCACGCATGACAGAGCTGCTATTGCAGGGCAAAGCGCCGGGCAAGGTGCTGGAAATAGGCACCGGCTCAGGTTATCAAACGGCAATTCTGGCGCACTTATTCAGCCATGTCTGTTCGGTAGAGCGGATTAAATCACTGCAGTTTCAGGCCAAACGCCGGCTGCAACAGCTTGATTTACATAATGTCTCGATGAAACACGGTGACGGCTGGTTGGGCTGGCCCAGTAAGGCACCCTTTGACAGTATTATTGTTACCGCTGCGCCGGCTGAAGTGCCGGCCGCTCTATTACAACAATTAAATGACGGTGGCCGGCTGGTGATTCCGGTTGGCACCAAAGAGCAGGTACTGCGGGTGTATCAGCGTGATGCCGATACTTTTAGCAGCCAGGATATTGAAGCGGTGCGTTTTGTGCCTTTGATACCAGGTGAACTGGGTTAAGTAACAAGCAGTACGGGGCAGCAATAAAGGACTATGAAAAACTATCTGCAGTGGATAATTAAAGGCTTGGCCATGGGCGCGGCTGATGTGGTGCCCGGGGTGTCGGGTGGCACTCTGGCGTTTATTCTGGGTATTTATGAGCGGCTGTTAGCGGCGATTAGCTCGGTAAATATGGCGGCGGTAAAACTGCTGCTGGCGGGTCGGTTGAAAGAGTTGTGGCAGCATATAGACGGTACTTTTTTGCTCTGTTTGTTCAGCGGTATTTTGCTCAGTATCTTTTCGCTGGCTAATGTTATCAGCTATTTGCTTGTGCATAGGCCCGTACCGCTCTGGGCGTTTTTTAATGGCTTAATTCTGGCATCATTACCGGTGTTGTTGCGCAGTGTTAACTGGTCTGCGCTGCGGCTGGGGCTGTTAGTTACCGGCGCGCTGTTTGCAATAGTGGTTGGTATGCTGGCAGCGGTGCAGCTGGAACCCGCGCCTTATATGTTTTTTCTGGCAGGGGCTATCGCCATTTGCGCCATGATTTTGCCCGGTATTTCCGGCAGCTTTATTCTATTAATCCTTGGCATGTATGCACCCATTATGCTGGCTGTTACTGAGCTGCAGTTTGGCATTCTGGCGTTGGTGGCCAGTGGTTGTCTGCTTGGTTTGCTGAGTTTCTCCAGGTTGCTCAATTGGTTGTTAAAACATTTTCATGATGCGACTCTGGCCTTACTGACGGGCGTAGTGATCGGGGCGTTATATCGTATCTGGCCCTGGCAGTTTAACCAGCAGGTGTTCAGCCCATGGCAATATCAACAACAGGTTGCACCGCACGATTTGCCGCTGGCCGTTGCGGCGGCTGTTGCAGGTATTCTGATGATCACTTTATTATTGAATATAGAGCGACTTTTTAATAATGCCGACAACGGTGATACATAAGGAGTAGTCTATTAATTGGTTGACTGAGCTGAAGTTACTGCTGCTTACAGTGCTGTTACTGGCACTAAGTGGTTGCACCTCCAGTTCAGGCCCTGCACCGGTAACTACCCTGGAGCTGCGGGAGAATCCTTACCGGGAACGCAATCGCGGCAGCCTGGCAGCCAGTCAGTATGTGGTGCAACGTGGCGATACTCTGTATGCCATTGCCTTTCGGGCCGGCCTGGATGTGCGCACCCTGGCCGGCCGTAATAATATTAACAGCCCTTATACTATTTATCCGGGCCAGGTGTTGCAACTTAGCGCAGCCGCAGCGCGCCCTGCCACCAGTCAGACCACAACGGCCAGCAGGCCAGCCGCTGCTCGTCAGCCAGTGCCCGCAGCCAGTACCCGGCCAACCCAGCCGAAACCGGTAACGCCGCCAGTGACTGGTCGGGCGACTACTAACTCAAACCAAGCAAAATCAAATAGTTCAGCAAATGTAGCTAAACCTGTTGCGTCGTCAAATCAAACAAGATATGTTCAGACATCACCTGCAACAAATAGCCAAAAAACCGCGGATAATACCCCAGTTGGAAACAAGGTGCAATGGCATTGGCCGGTAAAAGGTAAAATAATTTCTCGTTTCTCAACGCAGGAGCATGGTAACAAAGGGGTTGATATTGCGGGGCCGGAGGGTAGCAGGGTCAATGCTGCGGCTGATGGTCAGGTTGTATACGCGGGCAGTGCCTTACGCGGCTATGGTAACTTAATTATTATAAAACATAACGATGATTACTTAAGCGCCTATGCTCACAACAAACGTATTGTCGTGGCAGAGCGGCAACAAGTAAAAGCAGGGCAGCAGATAGCGGAGATGGGCAGTACTGATGCAACAGACACCCGGTTACATTTTGAAATTCGTTTCCGGGGTAAATCAGTTGACCCTTTACGATATTTACCCTGACAAAGCGATACCGTGACAACAAGACTGACCATTAAGGTTGGCATTTAAACACAAGCACGAAGGCAGGATAGGTAGCTGAGTCAGGCCCCTGATACCCGGCAGACGTGGGAGAAAGGATATGGGACTTAAAAGAGATGACGTTGTAAAGTCAGATGTAGATTTAAAAGATGATGACCTGGCAGATGAGGTGGCGACGCTTGATGATGAGCTGGAACCTGACGTAGCAGAGTTAGCTGGCGAAGACGTCATACCTGACGAGGTTTTTGCCAAGGATGATAGTCATAAAGCCATGGATGCCACCCAGATTTATCTGGGGGAAATTGGCTTTTCTCCGCTGCTTAGCGCTGAAGAAGAAGTGTATTTTTCCCGCTTATCGTTAAAAGGCGATGCGGCTGCCCGCAAAAGAATGATTGAGAGTAACCTGCGGTTGGTGGTCAAAATAGCCCGGCGCTACATTAATCGTGGTTTAGCACTGCTCGACTTAATTGAGGAGGGCAATCTGGGCCTGATCCGCGCAGTTGAAAAGTTTGACCCGGAACGCGGCTTTCGTTTTTCGACCTATGCCACCTGGTGGATCCGTCAGACCATTGAACGCGCCATTATGAACCAGACCCGCACCATCCGGCTGCCTATTCATGTCGTCAAAGAATTGAATATCTATTTGCGCGCAGCCCGGGAATTGTCACAAAAGCTGGATCATGAGCCCACCCCGGAAGAAATTGCTGCGGCGCTCGACAGGCCGGTGGCCGAAGTGCGTAAAATGCTAAAGTTAAATGAAAAAATAACTTCGGTCGATGTACCGGTAGCAGGCGCTTCTGAAAAGCAGTTGCTGGACGTGATTGCTGACGAAAAAGAACAGGGGCCGGAAATTGAGCTGCAGGATGAAGATATTCGGCAGCATCTGGTGTTATGGCTGGACGAGTTAAACCCGAAACAACGGGAAGTGCTGGCCCGCCGCTTTGGTTTGCTGGGGTACGAACCCTCCACTTTGGAAGACGTTGGCCACGAAATTGGCTTAACCCGCGAGCGGGTGCGGCAAATTCAGGTAGAGGCGCTGCGCCGCTTAAAAGAAATTGTGACCCACCAGGGGTTAAATATTGAAACCCTGTTTCAGGATTAACCGCCGCTATCAGCAGCAGAACGGGCGCTCAGGCGCCCGTTTTTATTGGCTGAATTATCATAATAAGCAAACACCTGGCTTATCGTGGTCCCTGTTGGTCGCAACCATGGCTGCTGCTGGTTGCATCTTTTACGCCAGCCGCTTAGCTTATCTTCATTAGTATCTGGTAATGAAATAGGGTTTTGCATGTCTTTATTAAAAATTACGGCGCTGGCTGCAGCGTTAGGACTGTACTCTGCGGCCAGTCAGGCCGTGCCGGTTTTTCCGGACAGTGACTATAATCAGGCCGTGGCATCAGTAGAACAAATACTGGGTTATCCACTGGCTAGCCGGATCTCTGAACCTGCAGCCATAAAACAGTATTTTGAAGAGTTAGCTAAAGCGCACCCCAGCCGGATTAAGCTGGTACCCTATGCCCAGAGCTGGCAGGGCCGGCCACTGTTTTATGTAGTGATTGGCAGCGAGCAAAACATCGGTCAGTTGGCCGATATTCAGCAGCAGATGCAGCAGCTGGCCAACCCGCAAAGTTTAAATGAGCGCCAGGCCGGGCAATTGATCAGTAAGCTGCCGGCCAGTGTCTGGATAGCCAATACGCTGCATGGCAATGAAATCAGCCCGGCGGAAGCCTCTATGGCGCTGGCCTATCACTTACTGGCTGACCAGAGCCCGCAAACGAGCACATTGTTGGAAAACACCCTGGTGTATATTGATCCGCTGCAAAACCCGGATGGTCATCACCGTTTTGTCAGTCGTTACTATGCCACTGTCGGCTTAGCCCATTCGGCTGACAGGCTATCGGCCGAGCACAACGAGCCCTGGCCCAATGGCCGCACTAATCATTATTTATTTGATATGAACCGCGACTGGATTTCGTTAACCCAACCAGAAACCCGCGGCCGGGTTCAAGCTTTGCAGCAGGTATATCCGCTGGTGTTTGTTGACTCACACGAAATGGGCGGCGATATGGGCTACTACTTCAGCCCGGAAGCCGAGCCATACAACCCGCATATTCAGGCAAGTCAGCGCCAAAGCCTGCAATGGTTGGGTGAAAACAATGCCCGTTGGTTTGACAAGTTTGGCTACGATTATTTTACCCGGGAAATATTTGATGCCTTTTACCCGGGCTATGGCGCCAGCTGGCCGTTGTATCAGGGCAGTGTTGCCATGACCTATGAGATGGCGTCTGCCCGTGGCCATCAGTACCGCAAAGCCGATGGTGATATTCTGACCTTTGCCGACGGTGTGCAGCGTAATTTCGTGGCCTTTATGGCCACCATTGAAACGGCCAGTCAGCGTGCGCCTGAGCTGTTACGCAACTTTTATCAGTATCGCAAACAGGCAATTGCCCAGGGCAATTCAGGTTCGGTGCGTAGTTTTATTTTTCCAGCGGAACGCGACAGTGCTGGCCATACCAAATTAGGCGCTATTCTGACAGAGCATGGCATTAGCGTGGGTAAGGCGACCGAGGCGTTTAAAGCCTGTGGCCAAAGTTACCAGGCCGGTAGCTATGTGATTAATACTGCCCAGCCGACTTATCATTTAATCCGTACCTTGCTGGATGATACGGTGCCAATGGACAAGGCATTTATTGCCAAACAAGAGCAGCGCCGGGCCAATAACCTGCCGGATCAAATATACGATGTTACCGCCTGGTCATTGCCATTGATGTATAACCTGCCTGTCATCAGTTGCAACCGGGCGGTTAATGTTGCTACCACTGCAGTGACCAGTCAGCGGGTGCTGGCCGGAAGTGTGACAAATCCAGAGCCCGGCTTTGGTTATATTGTACCCTGGGGCGATATGGCAGCAGCCCGTTTTATGAGTTCCGCCTTGCAGCAGGGTTTAAAGCTGAAAAGCAGCGATTTAGCCTTTACTCACCAGAACGGCCAGCGTTACCCGGCGGGCAGCCTGGTTATTAGCAAAGCAGACAACGGCCCGCAGCTGAGCGCGCTGATAGCACAATTAGCCGCCGACAGTGGGGCTGTGGTAACGGGCGTAGACAGCAGCTGGGTAACCGACGGCCCTAATTTTGGCTCCTTTAACGTAAAAACCCTGCATAAGCCTAATGTGGCCATGCTGTGGGATGAGCCCAGTAACCCGTTAAGTGCTGGCAGTGCCCGTTTTGTATTGGAGCGTAATTTAAACTATCCGGTCACCGCAATGCGCCCGGCGCAGCTGCGCAGCGCTAATCTGAGTCACTATCAGGTGTTAATTGTCCCGGCCAGCGCCCGTGGCAGTTATCAGCCAGCGCTGGGCGATGCGGGTCTGGCGAATTTACGCAGCTTTGTCGAGCGCGGCGGGGTGCTTATTGCTCTGGGCAATGCCACCG
The DNA here is from genome assembly GCF_000987775.1 of Arsukibacterium ikkense. GTDB lineage: Bacteria > Pseudomonadota > Gammaproteobacteria > Enterobacterales > Alteromonadaceae > Alishewanella > Alishewanella ikkense. The sequence goes on along the minus strand of NZ_LAHO01000020.1, from coordinate 59,480 downwards.
ATTTGTTGCTGGCCGGCGAAACTCCCCTACTGAGTAGCAAGCGCGAATATAAAGTGCGCGAAGGCGAAGCGAAAAAAACGGAGAAAGAGAGCAAGGTTGCCGGCAGTGTGATTAAAACCCCAGAGGAATATCAGCAGTGGCTGGTACCGGAAAAGGCTGATCCGGACTGGGTGCCGGGTTTTATAGCCCGTGCTGAGGTGGATCAGCAGCACTGGCTGACCGCAGGCGTGCCTGAAACTGTTAACAGTATCTATGTGGGTAATCAGGTCTATCAGCCGTTAACCATCGCTGATGGTCGCAATGTTGTTAGTTTTGCCCCGGCAGATCAACTGCTGGCAGGTGGTTTTGTCTGGGATGAAAACCGTCAGCAAATTGCCCATAAACCATTGGTAATGGTGCAGGCTGTTGGCCGCGGCCAGGTGGTAAGCTTCAGTCAGGAGCCAAACTTCCGCGCTTATGTGGATGGCATGCACTTGCTGTATATTAATGCGGTGTTTCGCGGTGCGGCGCATGCTAACCCGCTGCGTTAACTATGCTTGACGGTAGGGGCGCATTATTGCGCCCTTACTTTTTCAACTGCATTTTTTCAGCTGCGAGAGCGTTGAATAGCCACCGTAACCGCGCCGGCGATTAAGCCCCAGAATGCCGAGGCCAGGCCAAAAAAGCTGGCACCAGAGGCGGTCACCAGCAAGGTAATCACCGCCGCGTCGCGGTACTTTGGTTCGCTGGTGCTGGTGGCCAGGTTAGCAGCTATTGTGCTGATCAGGGCCAGACCGGCCAGCGCCGCCACCATTTCTTTGGGGAAGGCGGCAAACAGTGCCACCACAGTAGCACCGGCTAAGCCGGCCAGCAGATAAAACAGCCCGGCGGCAATACCGGCAATATAGCGTTTTTGGGGCTGCGGGTGCGCTTCAGTACCGGTGCAAATGGCGGCGGTAATGGCGGCCAGATTAATGGAAAAGGCACCCCATGGCGCCAGCAGTAAGGTACTGAGCGCGGTGCTGCTAATCAGTGGAGAAACCGGCGTCTGATAACCGCTGGCTCTGAGTACCGCTACCCCGGGAATATTCTGCGAGGCCATGGTCACCAGCAGCAAGGGCAGGCCGACGCCAATCAAGGCGCTGAATGAAAATTCCGGGCTAATCCACACCGGCTGCGCCAGACTAAAGGTTACCGCTGATAAATCGAGGCTGCCGCCGGCTACTACGGTAATAATGCCGCTTAATAGCACCAGCAAAATGGCATAACGTGGCAAGTATACCTTGGCGATTAAATACACCAGACACATGCTGCCTACCAACAACCACTGGCTTTGCATTGAGCTGAATATCGCAAAACCGAATTGCAGCAAAATGCCGGCTAACATGGCACTGGCCAGTGGTAGCGGAATAAGTTTGGTTAGTTTTTCAAACCAGCCGCTAAGGCCGATAATCAGCCCCAGCACTGCAGTAAAAATAAACACGCCGGTGGCCTGTTCAATACTCAGCCCCTGCAAACTGGTGGCCAGTAAGGCCGCGCCCGGCGTGGACCAGGCCGTAATGACCGGTGCTTTGTAATACCATGACAAGCCAATACAGGTTATGGCCATGCCAATGCCCAGCGCTAGTAGCCAGGACGCCATGATTTCATTACTGGCCCCGGCGGCACTGGCCGCCTGAAACACAATAGCCACCGAGCTGGCAAAGCCCACTAACACGGCGACAAAGCCGGCCACAACGGCGGATAAACTGATATCTTTTAATACCATTAGGCGTCCTTTGCATCCCGGCTTAGCTGGTACAGTAAATCCAGCGCCTGACGGGCGCTGAGCTCATCCGGGTTAAGTGCGGCCAGCTGACGCAGTAGCGGGTGCTCGGCTGGGATGAGTGGTAATTGTTGTTGAAACTCAGCATGTTGTTGGGCCGCTGTGGTTACGTTCAGCTGCGCCCGGCCTTGTTGTTCCAGCTGGCTGAGCTTTTGTTTGGCCTGGTTAATCACGGTTTTTGGCACGCCGGCCAGTTGCGCCACCTGCAAACCAAAGCTTTTGCTGGCCGCACCATCCTGCACATGGTGCATAAACACAATATCATCACCATGTTCCACTGCATCTAAATGCACATTAACCACACCCGCCAGCGTGCTGGCCAGTTCAGTTAACTCAAAATAATGGGTGGCGAATAAGGTCAGCGCTTTAATGCGGGTTGCCAGGTAATCGGCACAGGCCCAGGCCAGGCTTAAACCGTCATAGGTGCTGGTGCCGCGGCCAATTTCATCCATTAGCACCAGGCTGTGTTCGGTGGCGTGGTGCAAAATAGTGGCGGTTTCGCTCATTTCCACCATAAAGGTCGAACGGCCCGAGGCTAAATCGTCCGAGGCGCCAATCCGGGTGAAAATGCGGTCAATCGGCCCAAGCGTGGCACTGGCAGCGGGCACAAAGCAGCCAATATAGGCCATTAGCGCTATTAATGCTGTCTGGCGCATATAGGTCGATTTACCGCCCATATTCGGCCCGGTAACCATCAGCATCCGTCGCTTCGCATGCAGGCTAAGTGGGTTAGCAATAAAGGGTTCGCTTAATACCTGCTCTACCACCGGGTGGCGGCCTTGTTCCAGTTCAATACCTGGCTCGCTGCGTAGTTGTGGCCGGCAATAGTGCAGGCTGCTGGCGCGTTCGGCAAAGGTGCAAAGTACGTCCAGTTCAGCCAGCGCCTGCGCCAGTTGCTGCAACTGGCTTAAATAAGGGCTTACCAGCTCGAATAACTGCTCGTAAAGCTGCTTTTCCAGCGCCAGCGCCTGGCTCTGGCTACCCAGTACTTTATCTTCATATTCCTTTAGTTCCGGAATAATATAACGCTCGTTATTTTTTAAGGTCTGGCGGCGGACATATTCTGGCGGTACTTTGGTATCGGCGCTGCGGCCGGTTTCAATGTAATAACCGTGTACCCGGTTAAAGCCCACTTTAAGTGAAGCAATGCCGGTGCGCTCACGCTCGCGCAGCTCCAGCTCGAGCAAATAATCAGTGGCGCCACTCGCCAGTGCCCGCCAGTGATCCAGCTCACTGTTATAACCATCGGCAATCACTCCGCCATCGCGGATCAGTACCGGCGGGGCTTCCACTATCGCCTCGGTTAACAGTTGCTGTAATTCGGGCAGTGGCTGACTGTCGCTGGCAATGCGTTGCAGCAAGCGGGTGTTGGCAAAGCTTAAATCCTGCTGTAAGGCCGGTAGCTGCGCTAATGCCTGGCGCAGCCTGGCAAAATCACGCGGCCGGGCACTGCGCAGCGCCAGGCGGGCAATTACCCGCTCAATATCGCCAATATGCTTTAAGGCCGGTTGTACGCTTTCGACATCGTCGGTTAGCTCATTTACTGTATCGAGCCGGGCGTTAACCTGTGCTTGATCACGCAGTGGTGCATGGATCCAGCGTTTTAATAAGCGAGACCCCATGGCAGTCTGGTTACGATCAAGCACAGCAGCCAGGGTGTTATCAACGCCGCCGCTGAGGTTGTGGGTTAGCTCTAAATTACGCCTTGTGGCGGCATCCAGTACGATATAATCTTCTGCCCGTTCCAACGCTATGGCCCGGATATGCGGCAGGCTGGCGCGCTGGGTATCTTTCAGATATTGCATCAGGCAGCCGGCGGCCATTAATGCCACCGGCGCGTCATCGACGCCAAAACTGATTAAATCTTTGGTACCAAATTGCTGGCATAGCAGCCGTTTGGCGGTAGCCAGTTCAAACTCCCATTCTGGCCGGCGGCGGGCACCTTTGCGTGCCTGACAAAGCGCCGGGTTGCTGAATAGTTCAGGATAAAGGATTTCTGCCGGATTCAGCCGTTGCAGCAACGCTGCCAGGTCACTACTGTTGGCTACCTGGTTTATTAAAAACCGGCCGGCGCTTAAATCCAGCTGGGCCAGGCCAAACTGGCCGCGCTGCTCGTAGATGGCACAGAGTAAATTGTCCTGCCGTTCATTTAACAGCGCTTCATCAGTTACAGTGCCGGGGGTAACAATCCGTACTACCTTACGTTCAACCGGGCCTTTGCTGGTAGCCGGATCGCCAATTTGCTCGCAAATGGCTACCGATTCGCCCAGTTGCACCAACCGGGCCAGATAGCCTTCAATCGCATGATAGGGTACGCCCGCCATCGGAATAGGCTGGCCAGCACTCTGGCCGCGCTTGGTCAGCGAAATATCCAGCAGGGCAGCAGCTTTTTTCGCATCATCAAAAAACAACTCATAAAAATCACCCATCCGGTAAAACAGCAGAATGTCAGGGTGTTCACTTTTTAAACCCAGATATTGTTGCATCATCGGGGTGTGAGAATCCAGGTTTTTGATTGTATTCATACAGATGTGCTTATCCGCGACGGTTGGCGTTGATAAAGCTTGGGATTATAACAGAAGTCTGGCAGGGCGTGTTATAGTCAGGTTTGGGCTGTTAGTTTTTAGAAAAGCTGTCATTATCGTAGTTTGGCTACGATTATTTTAATAAATCTAAATTGACTTATTTGAATAAGTTGTAATAATCGTAGTATGACTACGACTAATCTAAATAAATTAAATTTGCTCTATACCCGTTCGATACCGGGAGCGCCCTTGGCTTCGGAAGATCTGGCGGCGCTGGGCATCTCTGCTGATCTTGCCGTTCACTATGTCCGGGCAGGCTGGCTCACGCGATTAGCGCGTGGAATATATAGCCGTCCGCATGATACTTTGTCTCTGCATTCCTGTTTATTACTGTTGCAACGCAAATTCGAGGGCTTGCACGTTGGGGGTAAATCTGCGCTGGATTGGTATGGTATGCGGCATTATGTGCCACAACAACCCGTACTGCATTTATATGGCTGGACTGCCGGTCAATTGCCAGAGTGGTTTACTGAGCGCTTTCCGGCCACTTACCACCGCAAGCGTTTATTTAAGGAGCAGCCTGCAGCATTGCTGCATGTAACTGCTTTTGAAAGGCGCATTGGGGCGCCACAGGTTTCCACACCAGAACGGGCGCTGCTTGAGTTATTAAGCGAAGTAGGTGTGCGCCAGTCGTTGCAAGAGGCCCGGGAACTGGTTGAAAGTACCTACAATTTGCGTGCCGAAGTACTACACGAACTGTTGCAACATTGTACGAGCGTCAAAACTGTGCGGCTGTGCCTGCAACTCGGCCGGGAAGGTTCGCTGCCTTGGGTGAAAAAACTTGATCCGGCCACCCTACCGACAGGGAGTGACCAACCTTGGGTGTCCCGCTCAGCCGATGGCATTTTGGTACTTAAATCATGAATTCTGTCTATCTTGATACTGCCCGCTTGCTAACGCAGATTGCGCCTTTGGTGTTCGTGGACGATACCTTCGCATTGAAGGGTGGCACGGCGATCAATCTATTTATACGCGATATGCCTCGTTTGTCGGTCGATCTTGATCTGGCTTTTTCTGATCATGCATTGCCGCGTGATAAGGCGCTGGAACGGATTAATAAGGGAATCTTGCAAGCGGGCGAGAGGCTTAAAAAGCGGGGCTTCCAAATACATATACCGCAAGCCACTGTTGGTGAAACCAAACTGCTGGTACGCCGTGACCGCATTGAAGTTAAGATCGAGGCTAATTTCGTGTTACGCGGTACAGTACAGCCGGTGCGGCAGGCATCCTTGATGCCTGTAGCTCGTGAAATATTGATGGCTGATTTGGAGATACCGGTGGCTTCGTTGGAAGACGTATACGGAGGCAAGCTGGTTGCTGCGCTGGACCGCCAGCATCCGCGCGATCTGTTTGACGTAATGCAACTTTTTGAGCACGAGGGTATTACGCCGGGCATCCGGCGAGCCTTTGTTGTCTATCTGGCTTGTCACAACCGCCCGGTGCATGAAGTGCTGTTTCCACAGTTAAAAAACATTAGCCATGACTACCAATATAACTTTGTGGGGATGACGAATGATGCCGTGTCGCTTGAGGCATTGCTTATGACTCGCGACCGAATGATTAGTGAACTTCAGGCTGGGCTGGATGACAACGAGCGGCAGTTTCTGCTATCGCTGGTGGCCGGTGAACCCGACTGGGCGTTGCTGGGTATTGCTCACCTTGAACATCTGCCAGGTATTCGCTGGAAGCTGCACAACCTGACACAGTTAAAAAAGAGCAATGCGAAGAAATTTGCCGAGCAGGCAGATGCACTGACAATTTTGCTGGATGGAGTTAGCTAGCTATATGCCGGGTAGCAAAGGGTTGTGGAAAATCGGCGATACAGGAGATGCCGCTTGATGAGGTACCGTACTCTTTGGAGAGAATATGCCGTTTGACTATATAGCAGAATTTCCTATACCAATTCATGTGATGCCGCCAAAGCTGCGAGAATTACTTGAGCCCGTAGGTTTGTCGCCAAGCCAACTTGTGGAAGTCGCTTCCATGCAAGAGTTTGATCAGTACAGTGAGCAAGCTGAACACCTACACTTGCAAATGGCTGTTGTGCCAGGTGAGGCAGATGGACCGATTGAAGTTCTATCAGAAGCTGGCGATGGCGTAGTTGAATACTCGGTTCCGGCTTGTGATAACTTCGGGTGTGTTGATGAGTTAACGCCATCGATCTCAGGTTATGACTATATTGTTGCATCCTGGGGGGACAGTTCTTTCTATAGCTTCAACCTCGCTGAAAAAGTTTGGATGACTCTCGGACTAACTCCGCGTTGTGTAGGTAATGATCAGCAACGTTTGATTTATGACGATCTAGGGCTGCCTGAGTTTGGTGTTGCTGAGGGTGAAGTTTCCAGTAGTTACCACTGGAATTTAAAGAGAAATGTTACTTGGCGAATGACAAATGAATATCTTCGGCGTTATCTCTGGATGAGAGGGGCTCGCGGGGTACGAGTCTTTTTCTATGAAGCTCAATTAACAGATATCCCCGAACTTCGTGCACTCATGGCTGGACAGCCCCATGTAGTTTTAAAGCCAGAAAATGGAGTTGCCTGGTATGAGTTGGACATTCGTGAGCACAAAACTGGTCTTTTGCTTCAGTTATGGGCATCTGTAGAAGCGGTTATGCCAGAACTTTGTCCGGAGCAAACTGCAGAAGGCATTTTGTGGCCCGGTTATGAACAGCCGATGACGCACGACCAGGCGAGTGCTTTGCTGAGGGATAAACCTGTCTATCTTAACGATCAGTTTCTCCTAAAGTATGAACAGAGTACTTTTTATGAGTCGGCACCGGCCTATTTTTGGGGGCGGTGGTCTTGCAGTCCATCTTATAAAGGGCAGTGGAGTTTCACTGAATGTCAGCGTATTGGGAGAAACCTGATCCAAGTGCCTATGCGAGAACTGTATAAGCCTAAACCGGATCGCGAGATTGTGCATGCCAGATCATTTGCAATCGATCCGGCTGACTTGGTACATATAGATCTAAATGAAGAGCATGTAGTTGCCAAGGTGCAGCGGTTACTCGACGTACTCTTGCGATTGGGAGATTGTCTTTCCGCACTCGGTGCATCCTTGGGACTGAATAAATCAGTATTAGAACTTACCGGCTTTGATCGCGAAGAGGTGGGAGCTAATGGTTGGTTGGCCTATCCGGCGCTTTGTCGGTTAGCTCAGGTCGCACCATTAGATATGACACAACAGATGTTCCTTGCTCGCTGCAAGAGCTTACACGAGGTATGGCAGCGCATTCCCAATGCTTATCTCAAGCTATTACTAGAGCGTGCCGGATGTTCGAGAGCTTCTGTCAAAGATCTCGGAAGTCTCAAATTACTTCAGGCACTTATTAATATAGTTGAAGGACTGAATGCTCATGAGGAGGCTATGTATGCTTTTGCATCAGATAAGGAGTCTGAAGGTTGGTGTGATCGTAATGAAATCATGGCCCCCCTGTTTTTAAACAATGATCTTAGGATTGCCGATGCGCATGAAACAGTAGGGCAGTGTCTGGAAACCTTACAAAGACTCGGTTTTGATATTGCGAATGTCAATGCCGGATATGGAAGGGCGCTTGATTTCGTAATGGATGGTGTAATCAATGCACTGGGAACTGTGGCCGACGCGATTGAGACGCTTGTGAAACCAAAGTAGTTGTGGTGGGGGCTCAGCTATTTGCTTTGATACAGAACTGAACGTGCTGCCGGTAGTTTTTCTAATTGGCTACACGGTAGAGGTATGTGTGCCTAAGGCTTGCTCTGGTTTCTGGTCTGACGGCATAATGTAATTCTGATTTCCCTGTTGGATTGGCTATGGTACTTGCAACCGATACTGAGCAACTGGCTGCACAGCTGGGCGCGTTATTATCCCGGAAAAAATGGTTTGTCACCACTGCTGAATCCTGTACCGGCGGCGGTATCGCTTACTATGTAACCGCCATTGCCGGCAGCTCTGCTTATTTAGACCGCAGCTTTGTAACTTATAGTAATAAAGCGAAACAGCAGCTATTGGGGGTGCGCAGTGCCACTTTATTACAATTTGGTGCGGTAAGCGATGAAACGGTTAAAGAAATGGCCATTGGCGCTGCCGCCGCGGCCAATGCCCAGTTGGCGATAGCCGTGTCGGGGGTGGCGGGGCCCGGTGGCGGCTCAGCGGCCAAACCCGTGGGTACCGTCTGGTTCGCTTTCTGGCTGAATGGCCAGCTTAGCAGCCAGCAGCAATTTTTTAGCGGCAATCGCGAGCAGGTACGCCAGCAGGCCATTGATTATGCCCTTAAACACAGCATCTTATTATTGACAGCTTTGCCAAACTAGACTACTGTACGAGCATACAGTGTTTGTGCAAGCCGAATTTTCTGGAGTGAATAATGGACGACAATAAACAAAAAGCCCTCAGTGCAGCCCTTACTCAAATTGAACGTCAGTTTGGTAAAGGCTCTATTATGCGCCTGGGCGATAGCACGGCGCTGGATATCGCCTCAGTCTCCACTGGCTCTTTGGGCCTGGATATTGCGCTTGGCATAGGTGGTTTACCCTATGGCCGGATTGTTGAAATTTATGGCCCTGAATCATCGGGTAAAACCACCTTAACCCTGCAGGTTATTGCAGAAGCGCAAAAGGCTGGTAAAACCTGTGCCTTTATTGATGCGGAGCACGCACTGGATCCGGTGTATGCCAAAAAACTTGGTGTGAAAGTAGAAGATTTGCTGGTGTCGCAACCGGATACCGGTGAACAAGCGCTGGAAATCTGTGACATGCTGGTACGTTCAGCCGCAGTAGATGTAGTGGTAGTCGACTCCGTTGCGGCGTTAACCCCTAAAGCCGAAATTGAAGGCGATATGGGCGACAGCCACATGGGCTTACAAGCCCGTTTAATGTCGCAGGCATTGCGTAAGCTTACCGGCAATATTAAGCGTTCTAATACCTTGTGCATTTTCATTAACCAAATCCGGATGAAAATCGGCGTGATGTTTGGTAACCCTGAAACCACCACCGGTGGTAATGCGCTGAAATTCTATGCCTCTGTCCGGTTAGATATCCGCCGGATTGGCTCGGTAAAAGAAGGTGATGAAATTACCGGTAATGAAACCCGGGTTAAAGTGGTGAAGAATAAAGTGGCGCCGCCATTTAAGCAGGCCGAGTTTATTATTCAGTATGGCGCCGGTATTAATAAAAACGGTGAGCTGATAGACCTTGGCGTAGCGCAAGGCCTGGTAGATAAATCGGGTGCCTGGTATGCCTATCAGGGCAATAAAATTGGTCAGGGCAAAGCTAATGCCATGAAGTTTCTGACCGACAACCCGGCAATAGCGGATGAAATTGAGAAAGAATTGCGTACCCGCTTGTTGCTTAAACCAGGCGAAAAACCAATTGAAGAGGCCATTCCGGCTGAGTTCGAAGCCGATTTGTAATACTTTTGTACTAGAAAAAGCCAGCATTTTTGCTGGCTTTTTTGTTTTATTCTGCCGCCGGAATATCGCTGTGCTGGCGGCAATTCAGCCAGCAACCCAGCGTTAAACCTTTGAGCTGGCGGCTAAACTTTTCAGCTTGCTGGTGAACCCTGCGCTGTGTAGCGGCAACACTGCGGCAAAGCGGCGGCTAACAGTAAAATTTTGGCTTGCTCTGTCGTTAGGCCAGCGTTAATCTGCTAAGTCTGTTTTTTACTTAATTAATGTTTTTGTTAACATTGCAGTCATGGCTGCGAACGGGTAGCCGGTAATTATAATAATGATTAAAAACACCTTAATGCTGCTGGCCGCGTTGTGCTGTTTGCTGGGTTGTAATGCCGATATCAGCGTGCAAGACGAAACCACGGACCCGGTCGCCCAGGATTACCCCCTTGCCTATGTTAGCCGGCCATTAGCGGACCAGGACAGCAACCCTTTTCAGCTTAACCTGAATGCCCCCGAACAATTTAATCCGGGGGCGAGGCTTATTATCAAACAAAATGCCTTTGCCGAGTCAGCAGAGCGCGAGCTGCTGACTGAGCTATTTGGCGACAGCCCCCTTGATATAAAAGATTTAACCGTGTCGCCAGATGGCGATACCTTGCTGTTTGCACTGCGCCCGCCTGCGTTGGCTGATGTACCGGATGAGCTGCAGCCCAGCTGGAGTATTTGGCGCTACAGCCTTAGCAGCGATACACTGGCGCCTGTCATCGCCGACCCATTGCGCGCTGAGCTGGGCCACGATATTAACCCGGCATTTTTAGCCGATGGCCGCATCGTATTCAGTTCCAGTCGCCAGCAAAAGGCCCGGCAAATTTTACTGGATGAATTTAAACCGCAATACAGTGGTCTGCATGAAGGCTTGCAGGGCCCGGCGTTTAACCTGCATGTGATGAACATTGATGGCTCTGGCATCGAGCAAATTAGCTTTAATCTTAGCCACGACTTATATCCGCTGGTGCAGCCAGATGGCCATATTCTGTACAGCCGCTGGGATAACCAGAGCGATCGCAATATGTATAACTGGTACCAGATGCGCCCCGACGGCTCCGCTAATCAGCTGGTTTACGGCTGGCACTCTCATCAAACCGGGCCGGCTAACAGCCGGGTTGACTTTGCTAAGCCATTGTTGCTGGCCGATGGTGAAATAGCAACTTTGCTTAGCCAGCGCCAGCAAGCTGGCCTGAATGCCATGCCGGTGCAGATAGCGCTGGCGCTGGCCAGTGACAACGCGCAACCGCTTTATCAGCAGGTGTTGAATTTACCAGCGCAAACGCCGTTATTACCCTGGAATTTTGACAATGCTGCACGGCCAGAGCCCTCAGGTTTTGTGCAAAACCTGTTTGCGCTACAAGATGGATCTTCGCGTTTTCTGGTGAGCTGGTCACCTTGTCAGGTAATGGTAGAGGAGCAGGTTATTGGCTGTGCACTGGTGGCAGACCCGGCTGCTTATCCGCTGGCCAGCCCTCGCTTCGGGTTATGGTTATTTGATTTAGCCAAACAGACACAGGTGCCGGTAAAGTTAGGTAGCGACCAGTTGCTGCTCAGCGAAGCGGTGGTGATGCAGCACTATCCACGGCCTGTCTTCTTACCGGCAAATCCGGCGGCAAACCCGGAACTTGCCGGCAATGGCGAGGCCATTCTAGATATTCGCAGTGTGTATGATATTGGGGGGGAAGCGGTACTACCGATAGCCCAGCTAGCCGACCCGATGCAAACCAGCGCCGCGCAGCGGCCAGTACGTTATCTGAGTTTGATCCGCGGCGTACCAATCCCACCTGAGGCAGTGCGTGAGGTGCCGAATTTTGCTTTTGGGGTCAATCGGCGGCAGCTGATGCGCGAGCTGGTTGGTATTACCCCGGTGCAACCTGACGGCTCGGTGCGGGTAACAGTGCCGGCCAATGTGCCGCTGGCACTGAGTTTACTCAATAGCGAGGGCCAGGCTATCTCAGCGCAGCACCAGCAATGGATAACGCTGGCACCAGGCGAAACCTTAAGTTGTAATGGTTGCCATGCTGCCAATAACACCCGGCCGCATGGCCGGCAAAGTGGCGAGTGGCCAACGATAAATCCGGGCCCGCTGAATGCGGCGTCATCTTTTACTAATGCTAACCCCCGGTTACCGCCCAATGCCGGCGAAACCATGGCGCAAACCATGGCGCGCTTGCTCGGTGAGCAACGGCTCAGTGCCGCTTTAGATTTTGAAGATTTATGGACAGATCCTGCGCTGCGCCAACCGGATCCGGCTGAGTTAAATCAGTTTACTGAGCTGGCCACTGCCACGCCGGTCGGGCTGGATTGCTTTGCCAGCTGGCAGGCTGCCTGCCGCTTACGCATTGATTACCCGGTTCATATTCAGCCGCTATGGCAACTGGATCGGCGCCAGTTTGACCCGCTAAGTAATGAGCTTGTCCGGGATAACACCTGTGTCAGTTGCCATAGCCGGACCGATGCGGCAGGAAACACCCAGCTACCGGCGGCACAACTGGAGTTAACAGCGCAAGCGTCAGATCTGCAGGCGCAGCAGATGACCAGTTATCGTGAATTACTCAGTAATGACAACGAACAAGAGCTGGTGGGGGGCGTGCTGGTTGACCGGCTGGTGCAGGCGGTCGATGCCAATGGTAACCCGGTCTTTTTACGTGATGCAGAGGGTGAACTGATCCTGGATGATAACGGCCAGCCGATCCCGCTGATGGTAACAGTGACGGTGCCTGCCAGTATGCGGGCGGGCAGCGCTTTGGCCAGCGTGGCGTTTTTTCAGCGCTTTGCACAGGGCGGCAGCCACCAGGGGTATTTATCGCCAGCCGAACTGCGGCTGCTCAGCCACTGGCTGGATATGGGGGGCCAGTATTATAACTCCCCCTTTGCCGTGGAGCTGGAATAGATGCGCTGGTTCGGCTTCATGCTGTTGCTATTGCTGACGGCGTCTGTGTCGGCAGAGCAGGTCGTGGTTCAGCAAGATTTTGTCGATTTACGCAGCGGGCCCGGGCGCGGTTATCCGGTGGTGCAGGTGGCGTTGAAGCATGACACTTTAGTGCTGCTGAAGCAGCGCACTGGCTGGCTGAAAGTACAATACCGGCAGCAGCAATTATGGCTGGCGGCGACCGATTTGGACTATTTGTATCCAACAGGTAGCGAGCAGAGCCTGGCGGCACTGTGGCAGGATAACCAAACGCCCGCACGCTGGCAGTTGGGGGTGGCAGCAGGCGACTTTGCTGGTACCAGTTATTACCAGCTTAGTGCCAGTTACCTGTTTTCCGATGTGGTAGCACTGGAGCTAAGCGCCGGCCAGGGTAGTGGCCAGTTAGCCAGCAATCAGCAGTTTTTGCTGCAGCTAGGTTTGAGCCCCTGGCCCCATTGGCGGCTGTCACCTTATTTTGCGCTGGGTGGTGGGGTGCTGTTAACCCGTCAGCGCACGGTATTAGTACAAACGCCCGAGCGCAACAGCCCGTTGGCGACCATGGAGCTTGGCGTCAATTATCCATTAAGCCAGCGGGTGCAGGCCAATGTGCGCTATCGCCGGGCATTGATCAGCACCGAACGAGATATTAACGAAGAGACGAATACATGGTTAATTGGCTTACGCGTAGCATTTTAGTCAGTGCGCTGGTTGGGCTTGGGTTGCCGCTGCATGCGCAGCAAGGCAGCGCTGGCAGTGCCCGGATCGAACCCCGCATTGAGCAGTCGCAGGTGATACCTGCCCGGTTGGATACGGAGAATTTTGTCGTGGCGCTGCGTGCAGGCGTTCTGGCAATTGAAGACTTCGGCAGCAGTGGCCTGGCGGCGTTGCAGCTGAGTTATCATATTAACGAAGACTTTTACCTCAGCGTTGAGTATGCCCAGGCCAAAGCCGGCCTGACCTCTTATGAGCGGTTAAGTGGCGCAGCGCCCCTGCTGACCGATAGCGAGCGCCAGTGGCGCTACTATGGCGCCGAGCTGGGGTATGTGCTATTGCCCGGTCAGGTGTATCCGGGCGGAAACTACGTCTTTAATACCGGTTGGTCGGTGTTTGCCGGCGGCGGCAATGTCGATTTTGCCGGCGATAAGGTATTTGCGCTTAAGTTTGGCAGTCAGTTGCGGGTTTATGTCACCGACTGGCTGGCAGTAGATTTAGTCGTATCAGACTACGTGTTTGAAACCACTATGCTGGCTGAAACCAAAACCAGCCATAACTTAAATCTGGCGCTGGGGCTGGCTGTTTATTTTTAACGGATAGGAAAGTGGTATGAAAACACTGTTAGTTATTGTGTTGTTGGCTGGGCTGTCATTCGGTGGCCGTGCTGATACGTCGGCAACCGCACCTGATTTTACCCTCAAAGCGCTTACCGGCGTGAATTTACGGCTGGCCGAGCAACGAGGTGACATTATTGTGCTGAACTTCTGGGCCAGCTGGTGTGGGCCTTGCCTGCAGGAAATGCCGGCGCTGGATAAACTGGCCAGCAAGTATCAGCCGTTAGGCGTGCAGGTGTGGGGCGTCAATGTCGAGGCTGACAGCCGTGCCGCAGAGCGGTATCTGAGCAAAACCAGGGTGGCCTTTCCCATTTTGTTTGATACCGAAAACAGCGTGTCAGCGAGTTATCAGGTACAAGCAATGCCAACGACGGTGATCATTGATAAAGATGGCCAGGTGCATAGTGTGCATCGTGGTTACAAACCGGGCTATGAGCAAAAATATGAAGATGATATTAAAACCCTGCTACGGCGCTAAATTACTGCTGTCGGCCTTGCTGGCACTGGGGCTGGCCGGTTGTGCCAGCATTGAACCCTGGGTTAAGCCTTATGAGCGGGCCGAGCTGGCTGATCCGATCATGGCGTTTGGCCGCCATCCGATTGCGCTGCAACACAGTGCCCACGTGCGGGACTCGCGCGAGGCGGCCAAAGGTGCCGATGGCAGTGGCGGAGGCGGTTGTGGCTGTAACTAGCTATCTGCTTGCGGCGTTGCCGGCACTGTTGCTCAGTGGTGTGGTGGCCGCGGCTGTGCTACCGGACAACCGGATTGACCTGATGCACCACAGCTATCAGGGTGGCGGGGTGTCGATTGACGGCCCGGCGCTGATGCTGCGCAGTAAAATTGGCCAACAGCTATCGGTGTCAGGTTTTTACTACGTTGATACGGTATCCGGGGCTTCGATTGATGTTATTGCTACAGCCTCAGCCTACAGCGAAACCCGCAGAGAAAGCCGGTTGGGGGTCGATTATCTGAGCGGCAACAGTATTATCTCGCTGAATTATGCCCAGAGTGATGAAGATGACTACAACGCCAAATCAGTTTCCTTTGGCATTGCGCACGATACCTTTGGCGGTATGACAACCCTGAGCCTGAACACCGCCTTTGGTAATGATCAAATTGGCCGCAATGGTGATGCAAGTTTTAGTGAGCAATTGCGCCGTTACAGTTACAGCCTGGGGATTACCCAGGTATTAACCACCCGCTGGATCAGCGCCCTGAATGCTGAGGTGGATATGGAGCAGGGGTTTCTGAATAACCCTTATCGCAGTGTCCGTTATCGCGATCCGCTGGCGCCGCTTGGCTATGGTTATCAGTTTGAAGTGTATCCGAATACCCGTAACAGCCTGGCGCTGGGCCTGGTGAATAAATTTTACCTGCCCTACCGGGCGGCGCTGACCGCGTCTTTACGCCACTATCAGGACAGCTGGGATATCCGGGCGTTTGATGCCGAGCTGGAATATGTTCATCCCATTGCTGAGCGCTGGCTGCTGGATGGCCATGTGCGCTGGTATCAGCAGGGTCAGGCGTCGTTTTATGCTGACTTATTTGAGTTTGCTAACCAGCAAAATTTTATGGCCAGAGATAAAGAGCTGAGTGACTTTACCAACCTGAGCCTGGGCATTGGCGCCAGTTACCGCTTTGCCAACTGGAGCTGGTGGCCGACGGCGACACCGGAGCTTAACCTGGAATGGGACCATATCCGCTTTAACTACAATAATTTTCGCAATGTCACTATTGCCGACACTGCAGCGGGTGCTGAACCGTTATACCGGTTAACCGCCAATGTCTATCGGCTGTTTTTCAGTGTTTATTTTTAGCAGGATGGCCTTATGAGATATCTGTTATGTTTACCGTTAGTACTAACCATCCTGCTGCTATTGCCCGCAGTGCCGTTCGTTGCTACTGCACAGGAGTCGGCCGAGCAGCAACTTGAGCAACTGCGGCAACAAGCCATAGCACTGAACCGTGAACTGTTTATGCTGGAAGAGGAATTACTATTTCCACCGCAAACCCAGTTAGCGGTATTTGTGTCGCTGGATGCCGGCCTGTTGTTCCAGCTCGACAGTGTGCAACTGAAAATTAATGACAAGGCGGTTAGCGCCCATCTGTATACGGCGGCCGAGCTGGCCGGGTTACAACGCGGTGCCATTCAGCCGCTGTACAAAGGTAATATTCGCGCCGGTGAGCATACCCTTACCGCAGTGTTTGTCGGCAAAGGCCCGCCAGACCGCGATTATCGCCGGGCGGTCAGTCATCGGTTTACCAAGGCCGACGATGCCATGTTGCTGGAGCTGAAAATCAGCGACAGTTCTGCCAGTTATCAGCCTGAATTTAGTGTAGAAGTATGGTCTGGCAATTAACAAAACCGCTTTCTGCCGGCCTGGCCGCGCTGTCTGCTCTGGCAGTACTGGCGCTGGCGCCGCAGGCAACGGCAGAGCCATTATTGCGCAGTGAAAAGCAGTACCGGCTGGCCGCCTGGCACTTTTATCAGGATGATTATTATCAGGCGTTGTTACAATTAGCGCTGGCACCTGAACCTGTTGCCAAAACCCGCTTATTGCAAGCCGGCTTATTAATGCAGCTGGATATGCCAGCTGCCACCGCCGCTTTATTGCAAACTTTACTGGCCGATAAAACGCTCAGCGGCCAGTTGCCACGTCAATTGCGCAATGTTGCGCTACTGCAGTTCAGCCGTTACCTTTTTGAACAACAGCGCAGCGAACAGGCCCGCCACTACCTGCAGCAGCTAACCGGGCCACTTGAGACGCTTAGCGGCCAGGCGGAGTTGTTAAATCAATTGCTTAACTGGCCTGCACTGGCCCATGCTGATCCGCAGATTTTTAGCCGGCTGGCCGGGCAAGCTGAACTGCCCTATGTGGTTATTAATCATATTCTGGCGCTGCGCCAGCAGCAGCAACCCGAGCAAGCGCTGCAATTACTGGCCAGACTGAGCGGCCAGCTGCAAACCGAAGTGCAGCCGGGCTTCTGGATGCAGTTATTTCGCTGGCGCTCTGGCCCGCAAACATCTGCAGCCAGCAGTGAGCAGCAGGCACTGGCCGATTATTTGCAGTTACTGCAAGCCGGTTTACTGGTTGATCAACTGCAGTGGGCCAGTGCCCAGCAAGTACTCAGTGAGTTTGCCAGTAACAGTGTGCTGACCTTGCCGGCGATGCTGTTATATCGGGATGTACTGAGCGAGAACCGGCAAATCCCAAGCTTGCTGGCGGTATTACAACAGCTGATAGCCCGTTACCCTTATGCGCCTGCCAGCTGGCTGGCGGCGCATCAGCTGGGGGTGCAATTTGAGCGCGCGCTGGCACAAAAAGATGCCCTGGCGGCTTACCGCTGGGCCGATCACTATTATCAGCAGCAACTGGTGGCCAATAACGACCATGCCGGCGAGCTGCAGCTTGAGCAACTGGCTGAGCCTGCTGGCCTTAGCGGCTGGCAGCAATATCAGTTGCGCCAGCAAGCCTCCTTGTATCAGCTTAACCGGCAGTTAAACGCGATGCAGCAGCTACAGCAACTGCATTTGCAGCGTGTCAGCCGCTTAACCCACCTTACCGAGGTTGTGCAAACTAAGTTAGCACAGCAGCAACAATTATTAGCGGCGGCGTTGCCCGACTTAACCAGTAAACAGCAGCAGCTGCAACAGCAAGTGGCGCAGCTGGACCTGGCCCTGGCCGATGCAGCAAGCCAGCCGCTGGTGCAGTGGTTATGGCTGGACAGCAGCGAGCAAGATTTTGCTGGCTCACAGCGGATGCTAAGCAGTGCTTTACAACGGCTGGCGCTGCTGGCCAGTGGCGGGCAGGAAGTAAGCCTTGCAGAAACGCGGTTAGCCCGGTTGCAGGGCTTGCTGCAGTGGCACTATCAGCAAAATAGTGCGCAGCGACACTGGCAACTGAATACCCTGCGCCAGCAACTGGCTGAGCAATTAAGCCTTAGCAACGGTGCGCTGCAGCGGTTGGCGGCGCTGGATGGCCAAACCGAGCGGTTGCTGGTGCAGCAACAGCAACTGGCTGAGCTGGCGGCAACAGAGCAGCAATTTAGTGGCGCTGTGGCACAGCAACAACAACTGCTGCTGGCACAGCTGAACCATGGCTTACAGCAGTTACGTCAGACTGAGCGCGAGCAGTTGGCTGATTTGCGGCGGCTAAATACCCAGGCGATAGCCCGGGTGATGGAGCAATTGCTGCTGACCTCGCAGGAGGCGCAGTAATGTTGCACCGGGCCTATCGCTTTCGTCGACAGAGCAACAGCCGTGCTGTGATCCTGCTGCTGGCACTGTTGCTGATATTGTTGCAGATAACGGGCTGCAGCAGCTCACCAGATAACATGTTGCGTCGGCCCACCCTGGCAGAGCTGGCACCTTTTAGCCCGGCTGAACTGGCTGAGCCGGTGCTGGTCACCCCGGCGCAGTTGCAGCAGGTTTATCAGGAGCTGTTAGCGCTGGCGCCGGCAGCTGAGGTGCGGCAGAAAGTGTTGTACAGGCTGTCGCAGCTTAACACCCGGCAGCTGGAGCAAACCGAGCTAAGCGCTAACGCCGAGCAGCAGGCGCTTAGCGCACTGATTGCTGAATATCAGGCGTTGTTACAGGAATTTCCGGCTGATCCGAATAATGAGCTTATCCAGTATCAGCTGGCACGGGCGCTGGATTTAACCGGTGACAGCCGGGCAGCACAGCAACAAATGCAACTATTGCTGCAACAATACCCGGCAAGTGAATTTGCCGCTGAGCTGTGGTTCAGAGTGGGAGATATTTACTACAGCCAGGCGAACTATCCCAACGCGTTAGCGGCCTTTGTGCAGGTACTTAGCCTGGCGGGGCCGGAATTACGCCAGCATGCGCTGTATATGAGTGGCTGGAGTCACTTTCAGCTGCAGCAGTATGCTAACGCCGACGATGCTTTTTTGCAGGCACTGGATTTGACCTACCACCAACGGCTGAGCAGCGATGAGCAACAAAGCCTGCGCCAGGAATTGCAGCGGATCCTCAGTATTTCACTGAGTTATCAGCAGCAGGCTGACAGTTTGCTGGCGCTGCTTAAGCGTGCCAGCTTCCGGGATGGCCCGCCAGAGCAGCGGCCGGTGTCTTATCAGGCCGCCCTGTTTCAGGCGCTGGCCGATTTCTTATTTGAAAAAGAGTTGCACCAGGCAGCACTGGCCAGTTACCGCGTGTTTATCACCGAGCAGCCACTGGCTATTGAGGCGGCCCGGATGCAGTTGACGCTGGTGCAGTATCATCTGGCGCAGGCACAGGCGAATGACGCCGAGCAGGCGCAGCAGCATTTTATCAACCGGTTCGGCCCGGCAACCGCGTTCTGGCAGCAGGCAAGGCCAGCCCAGCAAGCTGAGCTAGCCCCAAAGCTGGCACAATATCTGGATTATTTTGGCCGTAAGGTCTATTTACAAGCGCAGCAGGGCAGCGCTGCAGAACGGCGCGCTATAGCCGTTAAGCTGGTGCAATACTGGCAGCAACTGTTGCAGGTACAGCCGCTGCTGGCAGCTGAGTCGGTCGACGATACGTTGATGCTGGCGGATGATGTGCGCTATTTACTGGCAGAGGCCCTGGCGGCCAGCGGTGACTATCAGGGCGCACTGAACGGCTATCAGCAACTGGGTTACCCCAGCAGCGCACTGCATGCCCGTAACTTTACCGCTGAGCAGGCGGCTTACCGGGCCTTGCTGTTAAGTAAAGAGTTAAGTGAGAAATTAAGTAAAGAGTTAACGGAAGACCTCAGTAAACAAGGTACAGATGACCCAACCGCCAGTGCCACTGCGGCAGCTAACTGGTGGCAGCAACAAAACCAGTTTGTGCGCTGGCACAGCCAACACCCCCAGGCACAACAGGTCGCGTTAAATCAGCTGACTGACATCTATCAGCAACAAGCCTATGCCGAGGTGGCCAGTTATGCCAGGCGGGTAACCGACTGGCCGCACCCGCAAGTAAGCCAGCCATTACTGGTAAATGAAGCCTGGTTTATTGTCAGCCAGAGTGAGCTGGCCCAGGGCGACTATGCTCTGGCCGAGCAAAGTATTCAGCGTCTGCTCAGGCGTTATCAGGCTGATGATAGCCTGGCAGCTCACGACCGGCGCCGGTTATTGCAGCAGCAGTTGGCATCCGCGGTGTATCAGCAGGCGCAGGACAGCCGGCTAGCGGTCAGCGAGCAGCTTGGCCATTTACAGCGCCTGTTAAGCTTGCCGCAGTCGGAATATCATCAAAGCGCGGCTTATCAGCAAATCAGCCTGCTGCTGGAACAACAGGCGTTGGCCGAGGCCATTGTGTTAATGCAAGCCTATCAGCAGCGCTATCCGGACAGTGCCGAACAGTCAGCCATTGCCGCTGCTATGCTTAATAGCTACCAGCAATTGCAGGACTGGCAAAGTGCTGCTGAACTGCTCAGCCAGCAAGTCGCGCAGTTACCGGCCGGTGCCGAGCACCAAGCGTTGTTGTATCAGGCCGCAGGGTATTACTGGCAAGCCGGCAATAGCGAAGCAGCCCGGCTGGCTTATCGTAGCTACGCTAACCAGTACCCCGAGCCCCATCTGCAGGCGCAGGAAGCCCGGTCCAGGTTGGTACAGCTGTATCAGCAGCAGCATGATCTGAGCCGGCGCAATTTCTGGTATCAGCGCATGGTAAATGCTGAGCAGCAACATACCGGTAGCGAGCGCAGCCGTTATCTGGCGGCAGAGGCGGCGTTGCAGCTGGCTTTGCACCATAGCGGGCAGTTTAAGACGGTACGCCTGCGCCAGCCGCTGCGCGCTAATTTGCAGACAAAGCAAACCCATATGACCAGTGCCATTCAGCTGCTGCAAACCAGCATGCGCTGGCAGGTAGCCGATTTTTATAGCCAGGCCCAGTTTCAGGTTGCCAGCTTGTACCAGCAGATGGCCACGGCGTTGCTTGATTCTGAGCGGCCAACCGGGCTTGATGCCCTGGCATTGGAGCAATACGAGTTGTTGCTGGAAGAACAAGCCTATCCGTTTGAAGAGCTGGCGATTGAAATTTATCAGCAAAATGCGGCCTTGGTGGCGCAGCCGTTGTACGACGAGTGGGTTGCTGCCAGTTTCCGTAAACTGGCCGAGCTGTTTCCGGCCCGTTATCGCAAACCTGAACAGTATCTGGAGCTGGCTGATGATCCGTATTAAAACGATTCTGAGCCGCTTATTCAGTGCGGGTGCTGCGAAACGATACCGGCTGGGCAGCGCTGTGGTTATGCTGCTGGCACTAAGCCACTGTGCCCAGCTGCCGGACATCGATGCGGCGCCACCAGGCGCGGGAACGCCGTTAGCGGCAGAGCCAGCCATTCCAACCGAGACCACTGCAACAGGTATTCAGGCTAAACCAACCTTAACTGCTGATTTGCAGGCCCAGTTTCAGCAGGCTAAGCAGCTGCTGCGTGAGCAGCAATATCAGGCAGCGCTCACCCTGCTTCAGCCACTGGCACAGCAAGTGCCAGCAGCGGCCGGCATAGGCTATAACCTGGCGATCTGTTACTGGCAGTTGCAGCAGCCTGAGCAGGCCCGCCAGCAATTACATGCCGTGCTAAAGCATGATCCGGCTTATGTCGATGCCGCCAATTTACTGGGGGTACTGGCCCGCCAGGCCGGTGATTTTAACCAGGCCCGGCGTCACTGGCTGGATGCGTTGGCGCAGCAGCAACATTTTGCCAGTGCGCATAAAAATCTGGGGTTTTTATACGAGTTGTATTTAGCGCAGCCGGAACAAGCCCGCTATCACTATTTGCAATATCAGCAGCTTACCGGCGATCCGCTGGTCGAAGCCTGGCTGAGCTTACTTGAACCGCAACAGGAGTAACACATGCGTCGTTATAGTGTCATCGCCACGGGGTTGAGCCTGGCTCTGCTGACCTGGGGCAGTCAGGCGCAGCAGGCGCCGGGAGCTGAGGTACGGGTTGATATCAGTAGCACTATCACCGGCAATCAGCAGCAGCCACGCACTCTGTATGTGCTGCCCTGGCAGGACAGTATTGCCCAGATCCGCATTCCGGCACCCGATATTAACAGCGAGCCGGCACCGATACAGCCACTGGACCGCCAGCAATTTCTACGTTTTATTGAGGCACAGTCGCTTAGCCAGCCAGCTGCCAGTACCGCATCAACTAACAATAATTAAGAGGGTTACAGCATGGATTTTGTCAACAGCATAGTGCGGTTTTTGCAAGAGGGTGGCTACTTTATTTACCCCATTGCCTTTATTCTGATTTTGGGTATTGCCATTACTGTAGAGCGCTGGTGGTTTTTACGCTCGGTGTATGCCAGTAATCAGCGGGCTTATCGTCAACTGCAACCGGCCATCGCCGCCGCCGATACCAAAGCGATTTTGCAACAGGCTGACTCTGAGCAAACCCCGCTGGGTTTAATGCTGGCCAGTGGCGTGAACCGGTTAACCTCATCGCACCGGCGGGAAGATATGGAATACGCCATGGAAGAAGTGGTGCTGGAATACAGCCTGCGTCTGCAAAAACGTACTCCATTCCTGGCAACGCTGGCTAACGTTGCCACCTTGCTGGGTTTGCTGGGCACCATTGTCGGCTTAATTGCAGCGTTCTCAGCGGTGGCCAATGCCGACCCTTCCGAAAAAGCCAGTTTGTTATCGTCCAGTATCTCAGTGGCGATGAATACCACCGCCTTTGGCTTGATGACTGCCATTCCGTTGGTGTTTGTGCATGCGCTGTTGCAAAGTAAAACCGCCAGTATTGTCGATACCATGGAAATGGCCGGTATTAAGTTAATGAATAGCATCGGACAACGTTTCACGGGTGGCCGGGATGATCAGAAAGCATAAAATCCGCCAGCAAGAGGCGGAGCTCGACATTACCTCCTTTATGAATCTGATGATCGTACTGGTACCGGTATTGTTGCTGAGCCTGGTATTTACCCAGATCCGCGTGCTGAACATCCAGCTGCCGCCGCAAACCGAGCAGTTGTTGCAGCAGGAGCAGGACAACCCGCAAATTCTGGAGTTAGAGCTGCGCGTTGATCGGCTACGGCTGAATTATCCGGCGGGTCAGTTACTGCGCGAGTTTAGTCATAACGAGCAAGGCCAGCCCGATTTTACGGCCCTATCGGCCTTTTTACAGGATTTAAAGCTGACCTGGCAACAACAGCAAATAGACAAGCGTGATATCAGTATTCTGGCGCCGGAAACCCTGGATTATCAGACCTTGGTCAGTGCCATGGACACCGTGCGGGCCTTTAAAACGGTAGTGGCAGCCTCAGTCGTGGATGCTGAGTTATTTCCGCTGATTTCGCTTGGCCAGTTGCCGGCAGAGACAAGCGAGGGGCCAGAATGAAGCAGTCATTTCGGGCCAAACGGATGTTAAAACAAAATATCCGGCTGGCGCAAAGTTCCAAGTTAAACCTGGTGGCGCTGATGGATATCTTTACCATTCTGGTGTTTTTCCTGATGGTAAATCAATCTGATGTGGTGGTATTGCCCAGTAACAAAGAGATGAGCCTGCCGCAATCGGTCTCAGAGCAATTGCCGCGGGAGCAGGTATTGCTGACGGTGACGCCTAATGGCGTGCTGCTGCAAGGCAAACAGGTGTGGCGCGGCGATTGGCAGCAAGCTGCCGAGCTGTGGCAGGAACCGCTAAGCGTTGCCGTTAAACAAGAGCTGCAGTATCTGGCCGGGCGCGCAGCGCCGCTAAACACGGAGCAACAGGCGGTGGGCCGGCCGATTACTATTCTGGCCGATGCAACGACCCCGTATGCGGTGCTACGTCGCTTGATGGCGATCAGTGCGGCCACCGAATACCGCGACGTGTCACTGGCGGTAGAGCAGCGCAGCAACGCGCTGGAGGCCACGCCATGAGTAGCTTAACCTGGCACGGCGGTGCGGGCTGGCAAAGTGAAGATCAGTTGTTCACTAAGGTGGTGATCGCCGGCCTGCTGCTATTACTGCTGTTATCTATAGCCGTGCCGTTGTATCAGGTGCCCGAGCGCAGCCGGGCGCAGCTGGAGCAATTACCGCCGCAATTGGCACGGGTGATGTTAGAGCAGCGGGACATTGTGCCACCAGAGCCGATTGCTTTACCTGAACCTGAGCCAGTTGCGGAGCCAGAACCCGCAGCCGAGCCGGAACAAACCGTGGTAGACGCCAGCCCGGTCACCACGGAACAGGCGCGGGCTCAGGCCCAGCAAGCAGGTTTACTGGCGATGCAGGACGAGCTGGCAGCCCTGCGCCAGACGTTTACCGTCAAGCAGCCGGCACCGCAATTGCAGCGGGACGGCCAGCAAGCGGCGGCGGTTGCCGAGCCTGAGTTAATTGCCAACCCGATGCTGGCAAAAACAGCCGCGCAAGCGGCTGCGCCGGTTAGCGCTGATGTAGCCCGCGCTGATTTAGCCACAGCGGCAAACATTGCCCTGGCGGATGCGCAATTACGTGGTCTGGCCACTGCTGCGCCCGTTGCCGGCAATAGCAGTGGCAGTGCGAGCAATGATTCGGCCCGCCAGAGTGGGCGCTCAGAAGCCAGTATCCGGCAAACGCTGGAAGCGAATAAAAGCAGCTTGTATACCCTGTATAACCGGGCGTTGCGGGCTAACCCCTTGCTTAAAGGTAAAGTGGTATTTGAGCTGATTATTAACCCGGACGGCAGTTTAGCCGGAGTGAAAATTATTGAAAGTGAATTAAATGATGAGCGGCTGGAGCGACAGTTAATGTTGCGCCTGCAGGCGGTCAGCTTCGGCGCAGCCGAGGTGTCGGCAACCCGCTCAACCTGGACCATCGCGTTTTTACCCGGCTAACCGGGCAGGAGAAAACTATGCAACGTTATATTAAACCGGCGGCACCGGGCCTGCTGGTGGCGGTACTGGCCATCTTGTTCAGTGCTGCTTTAGCTGCCGGGCCGCTGGAGCAGGCAAAACGGTTGCATGACCGCCTGGCTGGTGTACCGGCCGATGCGGATACTTTGCAACAGATGGCAGAGTTGATAGCCCAGGGTAATGCCCAGGCAGCTGCCGGGCTGGCGATGCAGCACCCGGATTTTTATCGCACCACGTTAAAGTTGTTTGCCACCCCGGCCACCAATCGCGATTTAGATATTTTTGAGCCACTGAACGATTACAGCGCCACGCTGATTGGCCTGGTGCGCGACAATGCTGATTTTCGGCAGCTGTTACAAACAGATGTGTTATACGTGGCGGCCGACAGTTTAGGTTTACCCCCTTACGCGCCAGACAATAATGCCCATTATCAGGCGCTGGATCAGCAAGCCATTGACTTGCAGCAATATCTGGAGCCGCGCTCACAAAGCAGCTTATTGGGTATACCGGCAGCAGCCAGTGCCGGGGTGATGACCAGCCGGGCAGGGGCCAAGGCGTTCTTTTATCTGGGGACTAACCGGGCGATGCTGCGCTTTACTCTGATGAGTCAGCTCTGCACTGATCTGGAGCCATTAAAAGACAACAGCACGCCTGCCGATCGGATCCGGCAGGATGTCAGCCGCAGCCCCGGTGGTGACAGCCGGATTTTTCATAACCGCTGCCTCGGTTGCCATGCGGGTATGGATCCCTTAGCGCAGGCGTTTGCCTATTACGATTATCAGTTTACTGACGAAAACGGCGATAATGGCCGCTTGTTTTATCAGCAAAGTGGCAGCAGTAACAGCCAGACCGGCAGCCGGGTGCAACCGAAATATCATATTAACGCCGGTAATTTCCCTTTTGGCTATAAAACCGAAGATGACTACTGGCAAAATTACTGGCGTCAGGGCCAGAACCAGGCGTTGGGCTGGGATAGCAGCTTACCGGGTGAAGGCTATGGCGCGAAGAGTTTAGGCGAAGAATTGGCAAATTCGGTCGCCTTTGCTCAGTGTCAGGTTAAAAAAGCATTTGAAACCACTTGTTTACGGCCAGCTGAAAGTCTGGCAGATGTGCAGCTTATTCAGCAAAGCAGCGAACGCTTCAGCCAGAGTGGTTATAACTTAAAACAGGTGTTTGCCGACACCGCCACCTATTGTATGGGAGACTAAGCATGAGAATTGTACTGCTGAGTATGCTTTGTGTCTTGTTAATCGCTTGCGGTGGCGCAGAGGTAGAGCAAAACCCGCCACCACCGCAGCAGGACAATTCCAATAATTACACCGGGCCGGTGCCACAAACGGCCGATGTGCAACAATTTAAGGTCAATCTGTGGGATAACCTGGTGGCCGATAACCGCTGCGGCAGTTGCCATCAGCAAGGCAATACCGCGCCGTATTTTGTGCGGCGTGACGATATTAATCTGGCATATGCGGCGATGTTGCCACTGGTCAATTTGGCTGATCCGGCGCAATCGCTGCTGGTGCAGAAAGTGGCCGGTGGCCATAACTGCTGGCTTAGCAGCAATACGGCCTGTGCTGACACTATAATCCAGTGGCTGCGTAACTGGGGCGATACCACCGATGCCGAGCAAGCAGCAGTTACGCTGGTAGCACCGGTGATCCGCGACCCGGGTGCCAGCAAAGCCCTGCCTGAAAGTTCGGGATTATTTGCCGCTGAAGTCTACCCCTTGCTGCGGCAATACTGTGCCAGCTGCCATAGCCCGGATGCGGCCGTGGCCCAGGCGCCTTTTTTTGCTGCCAGCGACGTTGCTGCTGCCTATCAGGCCAGCCGGAGTTTAATCAATCTGGACCGGCCGGAATTGTCACGCCTGGTTGCCCGTTTAGGCGGTGAGTTTCATAACTGCTGGTCAGATTGCGCCAGCGATGCGGCTATGATGCTCTCTGCAGTCAGGGCAATAAGTGATGCGGTACCACTAACTGAGCTGGACCCGCAATTAATACCGTCAAAAGCCTTACGGCTGGACGACGGTGTGGTGGCCTCCAGTGGCGGGCGTTATGAAAGCAATCAGATTGCCTTTTATCAGTTTAAAGAAGGCCAGGGCAATCAGGCATTTGATACCTCCGGGGTAGAGCCTGCCGCTAATTTGACCCTGCAGGGCGATTTTAACTGGTTAACCGGCTGGGGCTTACAAATTAACAGTGGCCGGGCGCAGGCTAGTACGCAAAGTAGTGCCAAGCTGGCGCAGCTGATTGGCGCTACCGGCGAGCTGAGCATTGAAGCCTGGCTGATACCGGCCAATGTGGTGCAGCAAGGACCGGCAGCTATTGTCAGTTACGCTGGCAGTGCCATTAGTCGCAATGTCACCCTGGGCCAGAGCCAGTATAACTATGACTTCTTGCTGCGCAGCAGTGGCAGTAATTTTGCCGGTATGCCGGCAGTTAGTACGGCCGACGCGGATCAGCTGTTACAAGCCAGTTTGCAGCACGTGGTGCTGACCCAGGACCCGGTAAACGGCCAGCGCATTTATGTTAATGGTGCCGACAGTGGTGTGCAGGGCGCGTCTGTTGCCATCAGCAACTGGGATAACAGTTTTGCGCTGATGCTGGGCAATGAAGCCGATGGCAGCCGGCAGTGGCAGGGCAGTATCCGCCTGCTGGCGGTGCACAACCGGGCGCTCAGCGCAGCGCAAGTTGCCCAGAACTTCAGTGTCGGCGTGGGCCAGAAGTTTTATCTGCCGTTTGCGATTGGCCATTTAATTGATTTGCCACAGAGCTATATTGTGTTTGAAGTGGCGCAGTTCGATAACTATTCCTACCTGTTTAGCCAGCCTTACCTGATTAATCTGGATGGTCTGGCGCTACCGGCAGACCTCACCTTTAGCGGCATGGCGCTGGCGCTAAACGGCCGGGAAATAACTGCCGGCCAGGCCTGGACTCGTCAGCAATTCAGTTTCAATAGCGGCACTAACCTGAGTGAACCTGTGCCGATGTCTGGCTTGGGGACCGTTATTGCCACTGAGGCGGGGGCTGCCAGCGATGAGTTTTTTCTGTCGTTTGGCCAGATTGGCCAGTACAGTAATGTTCGAAGCCAGCCGGTATTTGCTGTGCAGCAAATCAGCCAGTTGAGTTCGGACAGCAGCGATATTGGCATGCGGCCTTTTGCCGCTATTCACGCCAGTATGAGTCAGCTAACCGGCGTATCTCAGGCTACGCCGGCCATTGCCAGTACTTACCAGACTATTTCGCGCCAATTACCAGCGCAGAGCAACATTGAAACCTTTATTTCAGCGCAGCAAATGGCGATTACCCAGTTGGGTATTGCCTACTGTAATGCTGCGATCAACGACACGGCTATTCGCAGTGCCTGGTTCCCGGCGGTTAATTTTAATGCCAGCCCGGCAGAGGCGTTCAGCCCGGCCAACCGCGAGGCATTAATCAGCCCGTTGTTGCACAGGTTTGCGCCGTTACAGCCAGCGACTGCGCCGGCTGAAAGTGAAGCCAGAGCTGAGCTGAATAACCTGATCGAGCGCTTAAGCCAGTGTAACGGCGCTTGCGACAGCCAGCGCACCCGAACCATTGCCAAAGCTGCCTGCACTGCCATGCTCGCCAGCGCCCAGCTGCTGCTGTACTAACAACAGGTACTAATGCTGATGTACCAAGGATTAAACTGATGAAACTAAAAAAAGCCTTACATCCGGATGCGCCCTTACTGCACGCTTGCCATAGCCGGCCGGTTACCCGGCGCGACTTTATCGCCTGTGGCCTGAGTGTCGGCGCGGGGTTACTGACGACCGGCTCGGTATTTAGCTTGTTTGCTAATCCGAGCAAAGCCTTTGCGGATTTATCACCGGATCTGGAACTGTTAAAAAACCAGTGTGGTATTAACGTGGAAGGCGCCGGAAAAATCCCGTTTATCTGTTTTGACCTGGCCGGTGGTGCCAATATCGCCGGTTCTAATATTCTGGTGGGTGGTGCGGGCGGCCAGCTCGATTTTCTGTCTACCCAGGGCTACAGCCGGCAGGGCTTGCCCGCAGATATGGTGCCCACGGCAGTAAATGCAGCTAACCCGGCCAGCGGCTTTATCAATGATCAGCTGGGCCTGGCGTTTCACAGCGATTCACAAATGCTGGCTGGTATCCTGGAGCGCACCAGTATGGCCACTCAGGCCATGACCAATGGAGCGGTGATGCCGTCACGCTCGGAGAACGACACTGGCAATAATCCGCATAATCCGATGTATGCCATCGCCAAAGCCGGTGCCAATGGCTCGTTAATGCCATTAATTGGCTCACGTAATTCAGAATCTGGTGCTAACTCGATGGCGCCAGCCGAATTTTATAACCCGGAGTGGCGGCCAACCAAAATTGACCGGCCCAGTGATGTAACAGGGCTGGTAGATGTTGGTGATTTATTCGGGTTATTGGATCAGAATGACGCTGTGGCGGTAATGGAGTCTATTCAACGCTTAAGCGACAGTAAACTGAGCCGGGTAAACAGTGGTGTCAGCCGCGATGCGGTAATCAAAGATCTGGTGCGTTGTGGCTATGTGAAAAGTGCCGACTTGGCTGACCGTTTTGGTAACCCGGCGACGCTGGACCCGGCCGCTGATCCGGACATTGTCGGTGCGGCCGGCATTTTCACAAGCGCTGAATTTAACGGCGATGCTGAATTTCGTAAAACCGCCTCTGTGATGAAACTGGTGGTTAATGGTTTTGCCGGCGCCGGTACCGTGACCATTGGCGGTTATGATTATCATACCGGCGAGCGGGGCACCGGAGAGCTGCGCGATCTGCGGGCGGGCCGCTGCATAGGCGCCTGCCTGGAATATGCCGCCAGACGCAATCAGCCGCTGATGATATATCTGTATTCCGATGGTTCGGTCAGCAGTAATGGCCGGATAGACGACAGCGTCAATGGCCGCGGTAAAGGCGAGTGGACCGGTGATAGTTCTGCTACCGCGGCATCTGCCATCCTGGTATATAACCCGAATGGCCGGCCGGCCTTGCTGGGGGGCAGCACAACCGAACAAGCCCGCCATCAGCAAATTGGCTTTATGCGCCCGGATGGCTCGGTAGAAACAGGTTCATCCATGGCGGCTAATAATGTGAACTTACTGGTACAAACCGTGCTGCTGAACTATCTGGCGTTACATGGTGAACAGAGCCGGCTGCCGGAGGTGGCACCGTTTCATGGTCTGGGCAATGCAGCCAGCCAGGACAGGCTAACCGCGTTTGCGCCTATAGTGTAGCCGCAGAGTTACTGATGCACTGCAGGCCGCATTCAGGTTATAAATGTGGCTGAGGTGGCGGTATGTTTAACTCTGTTTCACGCTGCTGGTAGCGGGCAACAATCCTGGCCAGCTCGCCGCTGCTATGCAACTGTTGCCAGGCATTATTGAGTTGCTGTAGTTGGGCTGCTGACAAGGTTTTTCTATTAAAACCAAAATACACCGGCCCCTGGTGGATGGCCAGCAATGGCTGAAAACGGCTAGAGGTAGTGTTGTGCTCAGTTTGCCAGTAACGCAGTACAGACAAATCTTCCAGCACGGCGTTGACCCGGCCGGCATGTAGCAACGCCATTTTATCCAGGCTATTGGTGATGTAAACTAATTGCCTTTTGAAGCCGGGTTGTGCCTGCAGCCGGGCAAAATCTTCGCCATAGTATGCGCCATTGAGCATGGCGATAGCAGTCAGATCAATCTCATTGCTCAGTTGTTCTACTGAACTGAGTGGCGGAATGGCGTCAGGGTCTGCCACTAAGAAAATCTGTTCCAGATGGTGTGGGCCAATAAAGGCGAAACGTTCCAGCCGCTCAGTGCTGAAGGTTAAATGGCTTATCAGATCCAGCTCGCCAGTATCGATTTGGCGCATGGCTCTGAGCCAGGGGCTTTCAACCAGGGTAAGGTCACACTCTACCTCTTGGGCCAGGCGCTGTGCCAGCTCTATGCTGAGGCCGCTCCAGCCCGTCTCGCCGTGAATAATGTGCGGCGGAAAATGAGTCTCGATCCCCAAGCGTAAATTGCAGGCGGCAGCCTGCGGTGAGTATAGCCACAGCACTATACTGAATTGAATAACAAGCTGTAATACTGCTTTTAACATCGGGTTTCCGTTTTAGCTATTCTGCCAGTTAACATGCTATTAGTAAGATTGCTTAAATTAGCAGCAGGTTCAGTATAGTGGGCTTTTTGGTGCGCGGATACTGCTAATTTAGTTGCTGCTTCATTGGGCCAGCCCTGATGAAAAGTACAACTGATGCTCACTGCTGATAAAGATGGCTTCAAAGTCACTTTGTTGCTCTATAAAGACCATACCGCGCTGCAGCCCCAGCACAAATAACGTGGTTGACATGGCATCGGCGCGGGTGCTGTCTGGCCCTAATACCGTTACACTCATTAAGCCGGACGGGCTCTGGCCGCTTTTAGGGTCTAAAATATGATGGTAACGCACCCCGTCTTCAATAAAAAAGCGTTCATAATCGCCCGAGGTGCTTATGGCGCTGTCTGTTAGCGGCAATTGCGCCACAATATCATGAGTTTTACGCGGGTGTTTAATGGCCACCAGCCAGGGCCGGCCGCGTTTGTCGCCCAGCAAACGGGTATCGCCACCGGCGGTGATCAGCGCATGCTTAATGCCGGCGCTGGCCAGCAAGCCAATGGCTTGTTCAACGGCGTAGCCCTTGGCAATACCGCCCAAATCAATTTTTACGCCGGGCCTGGCAAATTTAACCTGGTTGTCAGCCAGTAACTGAATATGCCGGTAATTAATCAGCGGGCGCTGCTCGGTCAATTCTGTGATGCTGGGTCTAAGCTGCTGCCGGTAGTCGTAGCTAAAACCGACAGAAGCAAAGCTGATATCAAAAGCGCCTTCACTCAGTATGGCCAGTTGTTCGGCTTGTTGCAGTAATTGGTAGAGCTCGCTGCTGATGGTCACTGGCCTGGCCGCCGCCTCACGATTTAACAGGCTTAGTTCACTGCTGCTGATATAAGGGCTCATCAGCTGATTAATCCGTTCAAATTCAGCTTGCACGCCATGCAGCAACGCCTGGCCCTTTGCATCATCTTCGGCCCACAATTCGACATAGGCCTCAGTGCCCATGGTTTGAAACGGTAGCCGGTGCCATTGGGCCTGAGCGGGTGAGGTGAGCAATAGCAGAGCCAGCAAGCAAGTAAGGCGATAGCGCAAAGTCGACATATAACAGGTCACACGTTGAAAATCCGAAGTGGCTACATTGTTGCAGAGGCCATGGTTTTACTCAATGCTGGCGAGGCAATTGTCTTTACGCTACTATCTGCGCCCCTTGTCGTTAATGTTAATTTTTAGTGTAGGAATGGGAATGTGTAAATTAATAGTGGCAGGCCTGGCGCTGACAGGAATGTTAGCGGCGCCAGCAGCGCAGGCAGTATTTGCTGACAGCCAGAAAGTGCTATCGGCATTTACCGAACAAGGTGCTAAAGCCGAAACCACGGGCTTTGCTATTGGTTTACGCACAGCAGACCGCACCCATGTGTATTTTCAGACCGGTGTAAGTTATCAGCGGATCACGTTAAAACAGCAACCGGCTGGTTATGATGAGGGCCGGATCCGGCCGCTGTTTCTCTATGGGCGGCTGGGCATGGACTGGTGGCTTAGCCCCTATTTTCAGGCCGGGATTGATTTAAACGGCAGCCTGATGCAGTGGTTAGACACTAACAACGACAGTTGCTGCCACGCCATGGCCAGAACCGGGCTGGAACTTAAACTGCACGACACTATTCGATTTGAGCTATATGGTAATTGGTACAACTTAAGGTATCAGTCGCTTAATATGTTAGGCAGGCCGGGGAGTACAGAGTATTACGCTGACAATCAGCGGTTTAGTCGGACAACGGTTGGCGCACAACTGTCGCTGGTGTTCTGACTGTCGAAACAGGCTTTCCCAAGACCACAGCACCCCAAAGTTAAACATAAAATGCTGCGCCAGCAGCCTGGCGAGTAATTGTATTGTGGTAATTTCACCTTGTCATTAAGTCGTTATTTTTATGTTGGTATTTATAGATGATAAATTTGCGATAAATTTTCGATATGTTTGCATTGTTTGTTTTAGCCACTATCTTTATATGCATCAGGTCCCCTTGTTTGTATAAATAACAGAAATTTGCTTTGTTATTTGTGCTGTCGCTGTTGCAGGAAAGGGCTGACGCGATAGCTATTATAAAAGCTGTTTAGCCGTCGATTTTTAGTTAAATCAAGATGTATCGTTCATAGCCTTGACGGCTATGTGGTGTGCGTTTGGCTGGAACAATAACAATATGATAGCAAAGACGTTGGCGCTACTGGCGGTTCAACTTAACCGTTTCTTGCGGCATAATTTTAAGTTGGCTGAAGATATCGTGCTGGTATCAAATTTAAATGAAGCCGACGGTAACGTATGTACCCACGTTAATAATAAGCTGGCGTTATTTCTGGTTGGTATAGAAAAAGAATCCGCTTCACGCCATAACCCCAGCCTGCTCGACACAGGTTTTAGCCGCAGTGCTAACAGCACACCGCCGCTGCACCTGAATTTATACTTAATGCTGGCGGCGAATTTCAACGGCGCCAATTACAGCGACGCACTCACTTTGTTGTCGGCCAGTATCAGCTTTTTTCAGCGCAATCCGCTTTTTACCCATCAGAACCTGCCAGAACTGGACCCGGCGATTGAGCGGCTGGCACTGGATCTGGAAAACCTCAGCATTCAGGACGCCAGTAACTTATGGGGCATGTTAAGCGGCAAATACCTGCCATCTGTGCTGTATAAGGTGCGGATGGTCAGCTTTGACGGTGCCGACATTTACGGCCAGAGCAGCCTGCTAAGCAAACCGGTTAGTGATATAGGCAGCCGGGTATGAGTTATCTGCCGCTGTGTTATATACAGCTACAGCACAGTTATTTCACGACAGGCTATCTGCAACAGGCTGATTTGAAACCCACTGCTGACACGTCGCGACGGCTGCATAATGCGCAACTGTTGTTTAAAGCCACCAAGCAGGGCGCTATGTTGCTGCTTGATAGCAGCCGGCGTGATATCGCCGCGGCATGCTGCGACAGCCCCCTGACACTGCATTTTTTGCTGTACAGCCGTGATGCGCAGTTTGGCAGTTACACTGAGCCGGCGTTACAACAGGGCCAGCTGTTGTATTGCGACAATAGTACGCCGCTGCAGCAGGATGAGCAGTTACGTCTACATAGCGGCGCTGAATTAAATGCAGCTGATGTGATCAGCAGCACTGACCCTAAACTGATGGCACTGCCTGAACTTAAACAGACACCGCTGCCGGTTCTGGTGCTGGCTCTGACGATCCTGCGCTCAGACATCACCCAGCTTACGGCTGCTAAGGTGCGACATTATCTGCTTAGCTTTGGCAGCCGGCGCCGTATCTGGCGCTATTACCTTTGTGGTGACAGCTTTACGCAGCCAGTGCAAATACGCGATCTGGCGCCGCATGGCTCAACACTATCGGCACCACAATTTGTGCAGCAGCCTGATGTCACCCTGGCCAATGGGCGCAGCGCCAAAGTATTTGACTCCAGCGCGCCGCTGGCACTGGCACAGCAGAGCCTGTACCGCTTTGCCTTGGTAAGCCAGGACGAACAAAGTGAAAAAATCCTCATTAAACGGTTGCCGGTGGCGGCAGCCGGACAGTGTGGTTTGGCAGTAGCAAACGGAGTACCGAGCAACATAGCGGAAATATATCTTAACTATTAACCAGAAAGGATCCAATCATGGGGCAGATGAAAACGCCTGGCGTTTATATCGTAGAAAAAAATGCCTTTCCCAATTCGGTGGTGGAAGTGGCAACGGCAGTGCCGGCTTTTATCGGCTATACCGAAAAAGCATTGAATGGCACTAAGTCACTGACCAATCATCCTATGCGTATCAGCTCAATGTCAGAGTTTCATAATTACTTTGGCTTTGCACCGACACCAATGTTCGGCCTGGCCGAAGCCGCTGCGCCGGATGACAATACCTTTAGTGTCGGCGCTAAATCGTATCAGCTTAGCCACGATAGCGGCAAAAATTTGCTGTACTACGCCATGATGCTGTTTTACCAGAATGGTGGTGGCCCCTGTTATATCGTGTCAGTAGGTAATTATGGCGACGATGTGGCAGGCGCCAAACTAATGGCCGGCATTGATCAGCTGATTAAGGAGCAGGAGCCTACCATGCTGGTTGTTCCTGAAGCGGTACTGCTGGGCGAAGACGACTGCATCGCAGTGCAGCAGGCCGCGCTGGCACATTGTGGTGGCAAGATGCGCAACCGGGTGGCGATTTTAGATGTTTGGCAGGGCTATAAACCCCGGCAGCATCCGGATGGCGATTGCATCGACAACTTCCGCGGTAAACTGGGTATCAACTACCTTGATTTCGCCACCGCCTATTATCCGTGGCTGAACACCAGCATAGTGCAGGAGCGTGATCTGAGTTACCAGAACCTGGCGCCGGCTGAGCTGCTGCAGCAGCTGTTAAAGCAAGAACGGAATTTGCCGGATGAGCTGCCAAAACTGGCCGAAACTGCCACTGCCGCCGATAAAGCGGCCCAGCTGAAACTGCAGCAACAGTTAGATGCGATAGCCGAAATCAGCGCTGACTGGAGCAAACTGGAAAGCGCCGAGCGCGTGGCCAAGCAAATGCTGCTGCATAAAAGCTTAAAAGCCATCAGCCCTTTATACAGCCAGTTACTTGGTCAGATGCGGACTATGCTGAATTTACTGCCACCGGCTGCCGCCATGGCGGGTATTTACACTATGGTGGATAACACCAAGGGCGTGTGGAAAGCGCCGGCCAACGTCAGTTTAAGTGCCGTGGTATCACCGGCGGTCAATATCAGCCACGATGAGCAGGAAGATTTAAACGTCAGTACCCAGGGCAAATCCGTGAATGCCATTCGCACTTTTATTGGTGAAGGCACCCTGGTATGGGGCGCCAGAACACTGGATGGTAACAGCCTCGACTGGCGTTATATCAGTGTGCGCCGCACCATGGTGATGCTGGAGGAATCCATCCGGCTTGGCACTAAAGCCTATGTGTTTGAAAACAACACCGCCAGTACCTGGGTCACCATTAAGAGCATGATCCGCAACTTTCTCACTGGTATCTGGAAGCGTGGTGGTTTAGCCGGCGCCTCACCTGACGATGCATTCACCGTCAGCGTAGGACTAGGCGAAACCATGACCTCGGAAGATATTCTCGAAGGTATTTTGCGGGTTACTGTGCTGGTAGCACTGATCCGGCCGGCTGAGTTTATTGAAATCACTTTCCAGCAGCAGATGCAGAAATCCTGATTAACCGACTGATTAACCGAATAGTGAGTAACTGACAATGAACATGCTTATTAAGGAGCTTAACAATGGCTGATGACGGTTCAACCCAATCCACTTCGGTATGGCCCTTGCCGAAGTTTTATTTTCAGGTGAAATGGGACTCTGAAGTAATGTCGTTTCAGGAGGTGTCTGGCCTGGATGTTGAGGCGCAAATTATTGAATATCGCGCTGGCGACAACCCGGTATTTTCCGCCACTAAGATGCCGGGGCTGAAAAAGTCTGGCAACGTGACCATGAAAAAAGGCGTGTATAAATCGGATAACAAATTCTGGACCTGGTTCAGCCAGATCAAGATGAACACGATAAAACGGCTGCCCATTACCATTAGTCTGCTGGATGAGGAAGGGGGGACAACTATGGTGTGGACCTTAACCAACGCCTGGCCTACCAAGATCACCGGTACTGATCTGAAATCCGACGGCAATGAGGTGGCGATAGAAACCATCGAAATTGTGCACGAAGGTATCACTATAGATAATCCCTGACAGGTAAAAACGTATGACTGAGCAAGCGGAATATCCGCTACCGGCGTTTTATTTTCGGGTGAAATTTGCTGCAACAGGTGATAGCACCGACACCGCCTTTCAGGAGGTGTCGGGCATCGGGGTGCAAATGGATACTGAAGAGGTAATAGAAGGCGGTGAAAACCGCTTTGTGCACAAGTTGCCCAAAGCGGTTAAACACAGCAATCTGGTATTAAAGCGTGGTATCGCCGACGTAAATTCACCCTTAATCAAGTGGTGTCTTAAGGTATTTGAACAGGGCCTGGACAGTGCTATTACGCCGATGACCATCAGCGTGGCTTTGCTCGACAGCAATGGCCAGCCGGCGCGCAGTTGGGGTTTTGTTAATGCCTGGCCGGTTAGCTGGCAGGTAGAGGCCTTTAATGCCAGTAAAAACGAAGTGGCCATCGAAAAGCTGGAATTCAGCTATCAATATCTGAGCCGGGAGGGCTAAGCCAATGCCAATTGAAGTCAGCCGACTGATAGTTAAATCTACCTTGCTGGAACCTGAACCCGAGCCACAACAGCTGCAGGCATTACAAGCCCAGGCGCTGCGCCAGTTAAAGGAGGATATCCTGCAGGAATGCCAGCGTCTGGTTGAACAGGCCCGGTTTGAACAGAGGCCGCGCTAATGAGTGGCAGCAAAACCCTGCTTAGCATCAGTTGTTGTGATCATAACGGTCAGCCCACTGGCGAAGGCCAGTTTCAGGCCATGATCAACCCGGCCAGCCTGAACCATCAGCTGGGCATCAGCTATAACAGTGACAACAGTACTAGCCTGCCAATTGGTAAATCGGCGGTGGAAAGCAAGCTGAGCCAGTATCAGCAGGAAAAGCTCAGTTTTGAGCTGATACTGGATGGTACCGGCGTGGTGCCGCAAGCTGCGGCAGTTGATGTCAGCCAGCAGGTACAGCAGCTGAAAAACGTGGTGTATCACTATGTCGGTGAAAAGCATGAGCCCAGCATCGTCAAGCTGCAATGGGGCCAGAGTTTCAGCTTTGTTGGCCGTTTAAGCAGTATGACGGTGGATTACACCTTGTTTAAACCCGGCGGCGATCCGCTACGGGCAAAAATAAAACTGAATTTTGGCAGCTATATGTCAAATAAACAGGAGGCATTAAAGGCCGACAGGCAGTCTCCGGACTTAACCCATCAGATCCTGGTAAAAGCCGGCGATACCCTGCCGTTGCTGTGTTACCGCCAGTATCGTGACAGCAGTTACTACCTGGCGGTGGCCGAGTTTAACCAGCTGAACAGCGTTAGTGTGCTTACGCCCGGCACC
This sequence comes from Arsukibacterium ikkense, assembly GCF_000987775.1. Classification (GTDB taxonomy): domain Bacteria; phylum Pseudomonadota; class Gammaproteobacteria; order Enterobacterales; family Alteromonadaceae; genus Alishewanella; species Alishewanella ikkense. The sequence continues at coordinate 21,515 of NZ_LAHO01000020.1, read as the reverse complement.
ATGCTGTATTTTCCGCCGTTGAGGTAACTATGGCAAATTCTCCACTGCAGGGGGCCGAGGGCCCGGTACGGTTGGTGATCAGCAGTGATGGCCAGGTGCTGGCAGACAGTGTCAGTGTGATCAGTGTCGAAATAAGCAAAGCTTTAAATCGCATTCCGCAGGCGATTTTAACCTTTAGTGATGGCGATATGCCGAATAAAGACTTTCCGCTATCGAACCAGCCGCAGCTGGCACCCGGGGCTAAATTGGTGGTGAAACTGGGTTATGGTGATGACGAGCAACAGGTGTTCAGTGGTGTAGTGGTCAAGCACAGTTTAAGCATCAGGGGCAACAATCAGGCCGACTTGGTGGTGGAGTGTCGTGACAGCTTGTTTGCTGCCACATTGGCACGCCATAACGCCAACTATGTCGACATGACCGACAGTGATATCTGGCAGCAACTGGCCGGTAAATATGGTGCCAGTTGTCAAGCCACCGCCACCAGTGAAAGCCATGCCGAGCTGGTGCAGTACTACAGCAGCGATTGGGATTTTATGCTGCTGCGCGCTGAAGTGAACGGCATGCTGCTGTGTGCAGATGACGGTAAGTTAAGCGTAGCGCCGCCTGATATCAGCAGCGAGCCGGTATTGAAAGTCACCTACGGTGATGATTTGCTGAGTTTCAATGCAAGTCTGGATGCCAGCCAGCAGTTCAGCTCCGTCAAAGCGGTGAGCTGGGACCCCGCCAGTCAACAACTGCAAAACAGCGAGGCGTCCACGGCAGAGTTAACCGCTCAGGGCAATCTGGCGGCCGATACGCTGGCCAAGGTGGCGGCGATCAAGGAACTTCGCTTGCAAACACATGTGCCGCTTAGCAGCGACAGCTTAACGAGCTGGGCTAAGGGGCAGCAGCTCAAATCGGCGTTGTCACGTATTCGTGGCGAACTACGCTGTCAGGGCTCGGCGTTGCTAAAACCGGGCGTGTTGCTGCAGGTTGACGGCGTGGGTGAGCGCTTTAACGGCAAGGTGTTTGTCAGCCAGGTGCGCCACAGCGTGATACAGGGTGATTGGGTCAGCCAGGTCAGCTTTGGTATGTCGGCACAGTGGTTTGCGGAAAACAGCGATATCAGTGCGCCGCTGGCCGCTGGCGTACTGCCGGGGGTAAACGGTTTGCAAATTGGTGTGGTGCTGAAGCTGGATGCCGATCCGGGCGGTGAATACCGTATTCAGGTCAAAGTGCCGTTAGCAGAAGCTGAAACCGAAGGCGTCTGGGCCCGGCTGCTGAGCTTTTATGCTTCGGCTGGTTTTGGCCAGTATTGCCTGCCGGAAATTGGCGACGAGGTGATCTTAGGTTATCTGAACAGCGATCCCTGTTACCCGGTGATCCTGGGCAGTGTATATAGCAGCAAGCAACAGCCAGCCTATGAGCACGCGGCAGATAATAACCTGAAAGCCTTTGTCAGCCGCAGCAAGCTGACGCTGGAGTACGACGAGCAGAAGAAAAAAATTAGTATTTTTACCCCGGCCGGTAACAAAGTGGTGCTGGATGATGACAGCCAAACCATCCTGTTGCAGGACCAGCATGGCAACAAAGCTGAGCTGTCTGCCAGTGGTATCTTACTGGACAGCCCAAAAGACATCAGTTTAAACGCCAAAGGTAAAATCAGCCTGCAGGCCGTCGGTAATATTGAACTGGCCGCCAAAGCGGATTTTAGCGCAGAAGCGCTGAATATCAGCCAGCAGGCCAAAGTAGGTTTTACCGCCAAAGGCAACGCCAGCGCTGAGTTATCGGCCAGCGGCCAGACCACGGTGAAAGGCGCTATGGTGCTGATCAATTAAGGAGAAACTATGCCACCTGCTGCACGCTTAACCGATATGCATCAATGCCCGATGCAGACCCCGGGTTTACCACCGATCCCGCATGTTGGGGGGCCGGTACTGGGGCCTGGCATTGCCACAGTACTAATTGAAAAACTGCCGGCCGCGGTGTTGGGCGACAGCTGTATTTGTGTCGGGCCGCCCGACAGTATTATCAAGGGGTCGGCTACGGTAATGATTGGCGGTAAACCTGCCGCGCGTCTTGGTGATAATTGTGCCCATGGTGGTACTGTGGTAATGGGCGCCGCTACGGTCATGATAGGAGGCTGAATGAGCAGCGAGCATCCGGATAACGCCTTTATTGGTATCGGCTGGGCTTTCCCTCCGGCGTTCAGTCCGTCTACTTGCCAGGTGGCGATGGTAACCGACGAGTTGGATATTGAGCAAAGTCTGCGGATTTTATTTTCCACCCAACCGGGTGAGCGGGTAATGCAACCAGAATACGGCTGTGCTTTGCAGCGCTATGTGTTCAGCGCAGTGGATGAGCATGTGCTGGCCAATATTATTGCCGCGATAGAGCACGCAGTACTGTTTTATGAACCCCGCATCCGCTTGTTGCAGGTCACGCCTGACTTGCAACAATTGTACGACGGCATCTTGCTGCTAAGGCTGAGTTATCAGATCCGTGCCAGTAACAGCCGGCACAATATGGTGTATCCGTTTTACCTGCTTGAAGGCTCAGAGGTATCGCTGTGAGTGCTGATCATAATCAGGCCATGCGCTGGCCAGCGCAGTTTTATACTGACGGCACCGCGCAAACAGAGCAGCGCTATGCGCCGCTGCAGGCCGGCTATTTTCAGGTGGATGAGCTGAATATTAATCAGTTGTTGAGTTTAACTGCCGCTCTGGCCGGGCAGATCCGTTTTATCAGCGACAACAGCGAAGACAGTGCGGCAGCTACCGGCAACAATTGGCAGCCACTGTTCCATCATAGTGAGCTGGTAACGCTGGCCCAAATTGCGGCGCTGGACTTGTCAGGATTGCAACAAGACTGGCAGGCATTGGCAGAACAATCCCAGCGCCAGCAGCTGCAGTTTGTGCAAAGGTTGCTGTTGCAGTTTAATCACTGGTATCAGCAGCTGCTGGCAGCCGGCTCTGAGCCCGCTTTGTTGCTGGCTGATAAGCTGAGTACCAGCTGGCAGTTGCACCTCGCGCCAGCTTTGCAGCAATTGCCATTAGTGCCGGCTGCACAGTTTGACCAGCGCCACAGCCTATTTGCGCTGACAGCGCCTGCCCACAGCCCGGCGATTGCGGTGGCTGATGCGCTGGCGCGCTGCTGCGCTGCTGCCATGGAACTGGGCCGCTATTTACAGCAGGAGTCTGAGGAGCGTTTGGCACCCTTGTGGCAGTCGGGGCAGACCGAGCCCGCGCTGGCTTTGCTGCTGGCGTTTTTAAAGCTGTATCAGAGCAAGCAGCAGCAATTAAACCAGCTAACGGCACGTCATTTGGCGTTTTATTACGATGATTGTCTGAAAATGCGCTGGCAGCAAGCGGCCAGGCAGCGGTTGTGGCTTAGTCTGCCGCTGCAGGGGCAGGCCACAGCGATACAACTTAATGCCAATACGCTATTCAGTGCCGGTAAAGACAGCGCGGGTAAGCCGGTGCTGTTTCGCAACGTTCAGCCGCAATGGTTAGCCAGGGTGCAGGTGCAACAGCTGTGCAGTGTCAGTTTGCTCAGCAGCAAGCGTATCTCGCCGGAGCACGAGCTGGGTTTTGTCAGCCGCATGTACAGCAGCGCCCACAGCGCCGAACTTAATACCGCCCAGCCACTGTTTGTTGCTGATGATACCGTGGCGCGTTTACCCGGCTTTGCTATTGAGTCGGCAGCACTGGCGCTCAGTGAAGGTGAACGCAGCATTAGTGTGGCACTGACATTGGCTGTGCCGGACGAACTGACAACCGAATTTAACAACTTGCAGCCATTGTTACTGCAATGCCAGCAGCTAACTGAGTTTTACCGGCTGTTTGGCCTGTTATTCAGCTACTACCTGTTTGGCCCTGAACAGTGGCTGAGTGATGAGGATAAAATGCGGCTGCAGCAGAAGGCCAAACTGCTGTGCCTGGCGGAGGGTGCCAGTCACAGTTATAACTGTATCGCCCAGTTGCTGCAGGATGACAGAATGACGGTGTTTTACCGCTATTGCAGCAATTTGTTTTTGCTGCGCCTGTCTAGCGCCGACGGTTACAGCGACGTGGCCGAGTATAGCCTGCAACCTCTGGGCAACGACCGGCTTGGCTTGCTACTGAACTGTCAGCTGAGCAGCAGTTTTGCGCCAGTACAGGCAAATGCGCAAGGTGTGGCCAGTTTGCAGTTACTGCTGAATCCCACGGCCAAGCTGTGTGGCTATACGCTGTGTAGTCAGTTTGATTTATTACACTGCCGGATTGAGGTCAGTGTGCGCGGTGCCTGCCAGCTTAATCTGGCTAATCAGCAGGGGCCGCTTGATGGCAGCAAGCCATTCTGGCCTTTTGGCCCGGTACCGGGCCGCGGCAGTTATCTGTTGTTTAACCACGCAGACTGGCAGCAAAAACAGCTGCAACAGCTTGAGTTAGAACTGCATTGGACCCAGCTGCCAGAACATATTGATGGTTTTGTCAGCCATTATGCGGGCTATGCGGAGCCAGGTGCCGGCCTGGAACAGCGTATTGGCAATTACAGTTTTAAAGCGCAGCTGGATTTGCTCGACACCGGTCAGTGGCAGACGCTGACTGAGCAGCGCCAGCAAAGCGCCGACTGTAGCCTGTTTGCCAGTCAGCCTGACAGTAACCGTCTGGCTGGCAAACAGAGCCTGATATTTACTGATGTGCGGGCGTTCCAGCTTAGCAGTGTGCAGGCAAATGTGCCTTATCAGAATAGCGCTACTGCGGGCTTTTTTCGCTTAACGTTGCGCCAGCCAGCAATGGCGTTTGGCCACAGCCATTATGCTACAGCGCTTAGTAGCGCCTTGTTGTATAACGCCCGCCACAAAAGACCACAGCCATTGCCATTAACGCCCTATGCGCCGCAATTGCAGTTGTTTAGTGTAAATTACCGGGCGAGTGCAGATATTTATACCCGGCAGGATCCGCCAGTGGGTAGCCTGGACCGGTTGCGGCAGCTATATCCGTTTGGTCAGCGCCAGAGCTATCCGCTTAGCGATCGCAGCGCTGTGCGCTTACTGCCGTATTTTGCGCATCAGGCATATGTATGTTTGGGGTTAGCGGGAGATGACATCAGTGGTCAGCTTAGCTTGCTGTTTGAGCTTGAGCCGGCACAGGGCAGTAGCGATACCGTGCCGGAAGATGCACTGCACTGGCAGTATCTGCACAATGACCAATGGCAGGATTTGCCGCAGCAGGCGCTGTTATCCGACAGTAGCTACGGTCTGACCTGCAGCGGCGCCGTGCTGCTGCAGCTACCGCACCGCCTGCAGCAGCAACATCAGCTGATGCCGGCAGGTCTGGCCTGGTTGCGGTTGTGTTGCCCGGCGCATAGCCGCCGCTATGGTCGGCTGCGGCGCATTCAAACCAATGCCGTGGCAGTCGAGGCCGTTGACCCTGAACGGCAACTTAGTGCGCAGCAGCTGGCAGGTGCCGTGCCGCTGCAATGGCAATACCACAGCAAACTGGCTGGTATGGGGCCGCCCGATTATCTGCTACCACTGCAAGATGTCAGGTCGGCTGAGAGCGCAAGTGCACGGATACAGCGGATCGCGGAGCGTTTAAGCCACAAGCAGCGCGCCTGCACCCCTTATGATTACGAGCGTCTGGTGTTGCAGGCCTTTCCGCAGTTGGCCAAAGTGAAATGTTTTGCCAATGCCAGCTTGCAGCACACGCAGTTAAGCCCTGGCCGTTTATTGCTGGTGGTGCTGGCGAAAGTAACCGCGTGTCAGCATCGGGCTTGCAGCCAGGTATTAGTCAGTGGTGAATTGCTGCGGCAAATTAAGCACTTTGTGACACAGTTGGCATCACCCTTTGCCACGATAGAAGTCGCCAATCCGGGATTTGAGCAGCTGCAGGTGCGCTGCGCGGTTAAGCTGAACGGCATGCGCCAGGGCGGTGATGGCCTGCAGTTGTTGCAGCAGGAGCTGTCTGACTATCTCTGTCCCTGGGTCAGTGCCGGGCAGCTAGCCCGTTTTGGCTGGGAGCTGCGGCCACAGCTGCTGCAGTCGTTTATTCAGCAGCGGTCTTATATTGATTACGTGACGGATTTCTCCTTGTTACATATCAGCGAGTACGGTAGCCGGCAGTACCGTATGCTGGATAGCGCCTGCTTCAGCAGCGGACACCAGCCGGTACTGCGGCCCTCCCGACCCTGGCATTTAATAACGCCGGCCAGCCAGCATGCGCTGCAGCTGATCAGCCAAAGCCGGCCGATTGCAGCAGAGCCGACCGGCATCAGCGAGCTGGAAATTGGCCAGACATTTATTATTTCGCAGGAAGCAGGCGATGGCTAAACGTAACCGCAATACGCTGAAAAACTTTTTCCGCGATGGCGCGATGCCTACGGCTCGTGAATTTGCCGATCTTATCGACTCGTCGCTGAACACGCTGGAAGATGGCTTTGATAAATCGGCCAGCAATGGTTTTGAAATTACTGTGCTGGGCAAACACACTGAACTGCTAAGCTTTTTTCGCGACAACCTGACCGAGCAACCGCTGTGGCAATTGCGGTTTGATGAAAAAAGCAATGCGTTACAATTTAAGCCGCTAAACGGAGCGCCTGTACTGACGGTAACGCCACAGCAACGAGTCGGTATTGCTACCAGTACGCCAGGCAGCACGCTGGATGTCGCCGGGGTCGTCAGCGTTCAGGGCCAGCGTGGCTACCAGCCAACCGGCAAAGCGCAGATCCCCGCTGATGGCCAGTGGCATGATATCAGCGGCCCGTTGCACGGCTGTCACGCGTTTGACGTGATGGCGGGTACCGGCAACAAAGGCAGTGGCAAGTACGCACTGCTCAGAGCCAGTGCTATCAATACCTTTAATCCGACAGGGTGGTGGTTTAATTTTCTGAATCGTAAAAAGCGTATCCGGGTGCAGCAGGCTTATTATTTGGCGCGCAGCAATAAACTTGAACTGCGCTGGCAGGCATTAGCGGACGATAGTTACTGCCTGCAATTACGCTCGCGCAGTGATTTAGGGCCGGATATCCGGATCAGTTATTACCTGATCCGGTTGTGGTTTGACGAGCTGATGAGCCAGTGCTGGCAAGCGCCGGATCTGACGGGCGCTGCAGGCAATGAGGGGGGCGACAATGGCTGAACGTGATGCGCCGCTGCAAGCCGGCCCCAGCATAGCCAGACGGCAAACCAATGACCCGGACAGCTTTAACCGGCTGAAACAGCAGGGGCTGGCTGATATTGTGCGTCTGGCCGGTAAACGCTGGACCGATTATAACCTGCACGATCCGGGGATCACCCTGCTGGAGCAGTTGTGTTTTAGCCTGACAGAGCTGCAATACCGCTGCGACTTTGCCATCAGCGACCTGCTAAGCAGTGCCGATGGCCAGATAGACTATGCAGCCCTGGGGCTGGTGGCACCGCAGCACATTTTAAGTAGCCGGCCGGTGACTGCTGCTGATTACCGGCGTTATTTGCTGGATCAGTTACCGCAGCTGACTGATATCTACCTGTTAGCTGACAACATGACCGGGTTGTACCGGGTGCTGGCCGTGGCGGCTGACACCGGCACGACGACAGGACCTGATGTGCAGCAACTGGACATCGATATTCGCCGCTGCTTCAGTACTCAGCGCAATCTGGGCGAGCAGCTTGGCGATATTACTCTGTTGACGCCGCTGGCTTGCCAGCCGACCGCTGAGCTTGAGATCCGTGCAGCAGCTGATCCGGTTGAACTGTTAGCTGAATTTTATTACTGCTGTCAGCAGTTGCTGCAACAAAGCACTGAGCGCCAAAGTTATGCCGATTTGCTGGCGCAGGGGCTGAGTTATTCGCAGTTATTTGACGGGCCACTGACACCTGCGGGTATGTTGCGACATAGCGAGCCGGCCACCAGCGTGCAATTACATGATTTTATTCAACCACTGCAAAGTATCGATGGCGTGGTGCAACTGACACAGTTCTCGCTTTGCTGCAATGGCGAACACTATTATGACAGCCTGCCGTTGCAGCATGGCCTGGCGCTGTACGCCCTGCAATTGCCTGCCAACGCAGCTCAACTTAACGTGCAGCTGTATGTTGGCAATAAAGCCGTCAGTGTTGATTTAGCCGCCGTGTTGCAGCGTTACCGGCAAAAGTTGTTTCGCCAGCAAAGCCGCTGGCAGGTGGATTTGGATGGGGTGTGTGCATTGCCACAGGGGCGCTTGCGGCCCTTGGCCCAGTATCATTCACTGCAGGCATTTTTGCCGGTGAACTATGGCCTGGCGCAAAGCCGCGGCCAGTTGCAGCCAGCACAGTGGCAGCTGAAGGGGTATCTGCTGCTGTTTGAACAACTGCTGGCCAATTTTCTCGCCCAGTTGCAGCAGGTGCCGGCGCTGTTCTCGCCATCTAACACTGAGCAAAGCTATTACTGGCAAGTGCTGAACGAGCAACAGATCTCGGGCATCAGCAAGTTGTATCCGGCTGATATGGCTGAAAAGCTCGGCCAGCTGTATCAGCAATTTGACAATGTGCTGGCGCGTAAACACCGGCTGCTGGATTACTTACTGGCGCTGTATGGTGAGAGTCTGTACCAGCACAGCCTGCAACATTTTGATTATTATCATAATGCCTACAGCGGCGCGGCGCGGCGGCTGGCACAAAAAGTCCGGTATTTGCAACAGATAGTCACAATGACGCGGGATCGGGTGGCGGCGCCGGATCATTATGCGCCGCTGTGGCGTGATGCTGTTGGCGGCTTTGTGCAAAAGCAGGCGCTGTTGCTGGATCTGGGCCAGACGGCGCAGTCGCTGACCACTGCGGTATTACAGTATAAGTTACGCCTGAGCAGCGAGCGGCAGCTGCAAAGCCTGTATCTGGATGAAACCCGCGCTGATGATTTGCTACAGCCGGTAGCGGCACTGCGGTTGCCCTTTGCACCTGACAGCCCCGCGCTGCGCCGGCGGTTGGCCACTGCCATCTGTCTGGAAGGCGATACGTTGCCGCAGCAAGTGGTGCAAAGCGGGGTGACGCTGAGTAATTACCGGATCACCTTGCAGCAACAACGCTATCAGCTGCTACTAAAAGTACCCAACAGCCAGCGGGACGAATGGTGGCTGTGCGGCAGTTATCGGCATTATCGCCGTGCGCTTATTCTGGCCAATTGTTTAAGCCGGTTTTTGTGCCATATCAGCCATACCTCAGAAGGCCTGCATCTTATTGAACATGTGCTGTTACTGCCGGCGAAAGCCAAAGCCAGGTTGCCGGCTGAATTCTACGATGGCCGCATTACGGTGCTGTGTCCGAACTGGACGGCGCGCTTTGCCGACAGTGGTTTTCAGCGGCTGGTTACTGAAAGCCTGCAACTGAATTGCCCGGCGCATTTAAGCTGTCAGGTGCTGTTTATCAGCTTTGAGCGCATGCATCGGTTTGAGCGCCTGTTTAAATACTGGCGCAGCGCTGTTAAAGCCGGGCGTGACAGCGCCGGGCCGGAAACGGTTGCACTGGCGCAGTATCTGTATGCGCTGAGCAACGAAGCGGCAGTGGAGAGAGCCGATGCACCAGCTGACTGAAATTGAGCTGAATTTCAGCTGCCATACTATGGCTACCGCACAATGGTTTAACGACAGTGCCGAACAGCTGTGGCAGCATGAACTGTTGCCGGTGGCACAGCAGGTGCTGGACGAGTTTGACGTTGCTGCCGAGGTCAAGCTCGACGAGATTTGCCTGCAATTGCCGCCGATGTGTCTGCCTGGCGACCGTTATCTGTTGCAACACAGTTTTCGCCAGGCGCTGCGCACCCAGCTATGGTTGTTACTGCCCCAGGCAACCACTGCGGCAACCCGGCAACAACAGCAGTTAACGTCGACTGAGCGTAATAACTTAATCAGCGCCCTGAAAAGCGCCGACAGTGCGGCGTTAACGCTGCACTGGCCACTGTACCGGCGGTTTGCCAGTGAACTGGTAGCGCTATTGCGCCAGCTAGCGGCCAGTGGTGATATTTGTACTGTGCTGGCATTTGGTTTAAACACTGATATGTTGGCGGAGCTGGTGCAATTGCTGGTGCCGACTGAGCAGCGTTTTGTACTGCAGCTGCTAGCGCAACCACAACTGTTTGCTGTTACGCCTGCCCGGTTAAGCCATGCGGTGCGGCAACAGGCCCAGCTGCCGCCGCCAGCGCTGCGCCAGCGGCAGCGTCATCTATGGCAGCTTAGCCTGAGTTACTTACTGGTTGAGCGCGGCAGCCGGTTTAACCGGCAAAGCTATCTGCATTATTTGCTGCAGCGGATGGCGGCACATGACAATGTGTCATTGCAGGCGTTAGTACAGCACATGCTGCTGACCTTAGAGCACAGTCAGCGCTACTTTGCCACCCACAGCCCGTTATTGCTGCAATTAACCCAGTTACTGCAACCGCTATTGACTCTGCCGCAGCCGGGCGAAGTAAATACAGCTGTAGCAGCTGGTCTGGCCTATGGCAGCCAGCGGCGGGCACTCAGTACCGCAGTGTTACCGGCAGTAAAGCGCTATCACCGGCCGCAGGCCGCCTTGCCACACAAGCTGGCTCAGCTTAACCCTGCCGAGCGTTGGCAGCGGTGGCAATATTTACTACGTCAGGCCAGGCTGACGCTGGCGCAGCAGCGGCAGTTTAATGGTTTGCTGTTGCAACTATTACAACAAAACAGCAGCTTGTGGTTGGATCAATTACGCCAGCAAATGCAGCAACTCAGCCTGTTGCCATCGCTGGTGCAGTATGCGCAGCCAGAGTTGTTGCAACGGTTATTTCAGCAGCTGCAACCGGCCAGTGTCGCCGCTCTTACACCTTATATCCGCCTGCTACATTGGGCGTTGACGGCAATAAATTTACCGTTGCCATTGCAGCAGCAAGCCAGATGGCAGCCGTTATTGCAATGTGCTTTGCAACCCCAGCCACTGACGTTGAGCTTATTACTGGTGCAGCTGCAGCTGTGGCTGCAGGCGCAGCAAGGCGCCGTAGCCGGCCGGCATACGTTGCAACAGCTGGCAGGGCAGCTGCAGTACTACAGCGGTAATATCGCCAATGCTGCTGACAGCCAGAGCGCCCGGCTGTGGCAGCAACTGCAGTGGCAGCTGGCAGTAACGGCCCCCTGGGCGACAACGCCAGTGCCAGCCAGGCTGGCTGCAGCCGCAGCTGTTGGCAATACCGTGGCCGCCGGGCCACTGTGGCAGCAGCTGGTTCAGCTGGTAGTGCAGGCGTTACCGGCGACGATACAAGCGCGGGCCCAGCTGTTGTGTCAGCATGTTGTGGCGCAGTTTGTGCCGTCATCGCTGCTGCCGGTTACACCTGCAACACAACAGCCTGCCAGTACAATGGCAATAGCAGCGCAGTCAGCTGTCAATCGGCAGCCGGCTGCAAGCGTGTTAACCCCCCAGCCGGAAACCATGCCTGATAGCACTGCAGTTCTGCTTGGCAGCGCCTTACTAAGTACACTGATGTCTGCGCTGGCTCCGGCCAGCAGCTCAGCATTTTATCGCAATGTCCAAAGTAAACTGCAGCAGGCCACACCGGGCCGGGCCAGCAGTTTGTTGCTGGGCCAGTTGCAGCGTTTGCTGCAATATCTGGCCCCTGAACGGTTACCGCATCAGCCTGGCAGTACCGCAAATGGCTGCGGCCTCTACCCGCCAGTCAGCACAGCGCCTCTGCCGCAGCCACCAGGCACAGAGCCCGCCAAGGTTCAGCAGGGTAAGGCAACGCCAGCCAGATTAGCTGACGCCAAAACGGCGCAGTATCAAACACCGCACAGCCAGGTGGCGCAAACCGCTAAGCGGCAACCAGCGCGGCGGGATGGTGATCTTGCAGCACAGAGGCAACCGGCAGAGTCGATGCAACTGGTCAGTAATGCTGGTCTGGTGCTGGCGGCACCTTATCTGCCGCTGTTATGGCAGCGGCTGGGCTGGGTTGCAGCGCAGCGGTTTAATAGCGAACAGCATGCCTGGCAGGCCTGCGCGCTGTTGCATTATATGGCCACTGGCGAAACGGCAGAGCTGATCCGGGCTGACTACTGGCAGCAGTGGCGGCTGGGCATGTTGCTCACCGGACGCCAACCGCCTGGCCCGGTTGATATTGATATCAGGCTTAGTGACACCCAGCTGGAGCTGGCTGATAGCCTGCTGGCCGGTATTCTGGCGCAGTGGCCTAAATTGGCTAACAGCTCAGTCGAAACTTTACGGCAATGCTTTTTACAACGGGGGGGCAGCCTGGTGCGCCTTGGTAACGGCAGTGGTTGGCAGTTGCAATTAGATAGCGGCCCCTACGATATGCTGCTTGAGGGGCTGCCCTGGTCGTTTTCATTAATTTGTTATCCATGGATGCAGGGAGAACTTTATGTCCACTGGCGCGGTTAAATTAAGCCCGGTAGCCATTGATGATAATGCCGCTTGCCTGCAACAGGATCTGCACTGGCTGGCACAATGCATTGAACTGCGACTGCACAGTTATTTTCAGCAGCAGCCGCTAAACTTGCTGCAGCAGGCGCCGCCGCCAGAGTTAATGGCCGGGCAGGGCAGTTATGCCACTTTTGTGTTGCAGCAACAGTTCAGCGTGTCAGAGCGGCTTATGCTGCTGCTGGCGCTGGCGCCGCATTTACAGCCGCAGTTGCTGGACAGCTTTTTTGTCCGCAATGATAACCTTGGCCGCAGCTTTACCGAATTTGGCGGTTGCAGCAGCAAACAACACCGCGGGTTTTTACCCAGTGCTGAGACTGCCGCGTTTCTGCTGGCGGGCAATGATCTGGCGCAGCGGTTGCAGGTGATGCAGTTGCTCCAGGCTGAACAACGGCTGCAGCGTGACAATATTCTGCAGTTGCTGCACGAAACCGGCGATGAGCCGTTTCTAAGCGCCAGACTCAGCCTTAGCGCGGAGTATCTGCAGTTGTTTGTAACCGGCACCCGGCAAAAGCCGGACTACAACAGTTATTTTCCGGCCAAGTTGTTAACCAGCGCATTGGGCTGGCCGGATCTGGTGCTACCAGCGGCCGTGATGGCCGATATTGCCCATATCACCGGCTGGATCCAGCACCAGCATACGGTAATGCAGCAGTGGCAACTGGGGCGCAGTATTAAACCGGGTTATCGCGCCCTGTTCTATGGCCCGCCGGGTACAGGTAAAACCCTGACGGCGACCTTAATTGGCCAGCAAACCGGTATGGATGTCTATCGCATCGATTTATCGGCGCTGGTATCGAAATATATTGGTGAAACAGAAAAGAATCTGGCTGCAGTGTTTGAACAGGCGCAGGCCCGGCACTGGGTTTTATTCTTTGACGAGGCCGATGCCCTGTTTGGTAAGCGCAGCCAGACTAGCGGCAGTAACGACAGATACGCCAATCAGCAGGTGTCTTACCTACTGCAACGGATTGAAGATTTTCCCGGCGTGGTGCTGCTGGCCACCAACCTGAAAGCTAATATCGATGAAGCTTTTGCCCGCCGTTTTCAAACCATGGTGTATTTTCCGTTGCCGGACGTATCTGAGCGGCTGCGGTTGTGGCGGCATATCCTTGGCGACGCTGTCATGCTGGCTGCCGATGTCGATTTAACCTATCTGGCGCATGAGTTTGAGTTGTCGGGCGGGGCGATAACCAATGTAGTACGTTACGCCGCTATCGCTGCCTTATTGCGCGGTGACAAAGCGCTGGCGCAGGCAGACTTATTACAGGGCATCAGCCGTGAGCGGCGCAAAGAAGGAATGATGGTATGAGACGGCTGCGCTGTTATGTCGTTGCATTGTTTTGGTGTGGGCTTACCTTACTGCCTGAAACTGTTGCCAGCAGTCATACTGATGCTGCAGATGTCAGCATTATCGGCTACCACCAGCTGACCGGGCAGGACTTAACCAGTCTGGCGCAGCAGCTGCCTGAAACGCCACTGCAGCAACTGAAGCTGTTGCAGGATCAGCTATTTCACAGTGAGCAGCTGCTGGCAGTGGCACTGGACACTATAGGTTTTGCGACCACAGATGATAAAACGGCAACGCCATTCACTCGCGAGCAACAGAGCAGATGGCGCCAGCTAGTGTACAACAGCAGTTTTAAAGCGGGTCACTGGCGGCAGCATGTTCCGACACCGCTGAGCTGGCAAGCTACGCCGCGCTGCGGTTGCGCACCGGAAATCGTCAGACAGGAGCGTTTTACCAATTTCAGCTATGGTTTGGTACCTTACTGGCAAAGCGGTGACAGTGAAATTGCCTTTAATGCCTTTAATCGCATTGGCTTATATTCGTTTACGCTGGGGGAGCATAATCAGCTGCAAAGCCCGCCAAACTGGCGTAATAACCAGCAGTTTAACGACTTTATTAACACGGCACAGTCTCATAATACTTATCTGGATATTGTGGTTACGGCATTTGACCGCATTAGCTATCATCCGGCGGATTTACAGCGCTTGCGCGAGCAACTGGTGGCAGAGCTGACGACACCGATGGCTGGCTTTGCGCTGAATAATTTACAGCCCTGGCTGAGCCTTGGCTTAAGTTCCCGTCGCACCCTGGCCGATGGTGTCACCTTTAACCTGGATTTAAGCAGCCTGACCGTCGCTGAGCAGCTGAATTTTGAGACGTTTTTAAGCGATCTACGTGCAGATCTGAATTTGCCGGCAGAGGCCTCCGCGACTGATACCTATTATATTAATTTAAAAATACCCGCTAAGGCGGTATTAAATGCCGCCTTGCCAAAGGAAGTAATGGCCTTACTTAACAAGGTTGCGGTGGGCCCCGGTGCGGCTGATACCCCTTACTCACCTGAAAAACTGGCCGAGCTGGCGCCGCTGGTAAACCTGTTGCTGGTGCGGTTTGATCACAGCATAGCAGACTCAGTGGGGCACTCTTCGGCGGCTAAGCCGGACGTATATCAATTCCGGCGGGAAATGAAGTTGTTAAAAACGGCTATTGATTCGATGGCCAACGCCGATGATGCCACTTTGTTACTGGAAAAAATTCTGCCCTTGTTTGAAATGGCGCAATTGCAGCAAAGTGGCCAACTGACTGAGCAGGATTTGCGTAATGATTTAACCTATGCCAACTGGAATTTCAGTGGCGCCGCTTTTTGGACCCTACCGCTGAGCCAGGCGCAGTACGACATTGTGTACCAGGCGTTTAGCGTGCCAAGTTATGGTTATCAGCAGGTGTTGCTGCAACTGTGCGACAGAGTGTGCCCAAAGCGCTGGTTCTGGCGCTTAGTGCTGGCAATGTTGCTGCTGTCAGTGCTGGCGGTGTACCTGCTGGCAACCCTGTTTTATCACCCGCTGCAGCGCTGGCTGGAGCATCCGGTTATGTTGTACGGCGTACCGGGCGTATTTGCTATCGGCTTACTGCTGATTTTATCCTGCGATCCTTACTGGCATCAGTTTCAATCCATTATTTTAATTGTTGCGCTGGCCTTGCTGCTGCTGGGGTTTATTTTATACCGCCGCTTACAGCAAAGGCGTGAACATTATCCGTAGGCATGAACAAGACCGTCTACACTGTAAGACAAATAACCGCCGCTGCAGTATTGGCACAGCAAAAGGATACTTAAGATGAAATTTGCCCAGGGTCGTACCAAAGAAAACCCAGCCCAGCAGCCACCAGTGCAGGCCAGTGTGGCCAGTACTGCGCTGCAACACAGCCAGCTATTGCAACAGCAATCACAACAGATAGCGGCGATTCAGCAAAGCCCGCAGCAGTTGCTGCAACGCAAGCAGCTGCAAGGCCTGGTTAGCCAGCAATTAAGCCTGGATGAAGCAGAGCCGCTACAGGGCAAGTTTGCTGTATTGCAGCAGGCAGTGCTGGAAGAGGAGGAGCCGCTGCAAGGCAAGTTTGATGCAGCCAAACAACTGCAGCTGGACGAAGAGGAGCCATTGCAGGGAAAGTTTGAGCCTGATGCTGTTAGTCAGCGTCAGGCAGATACCAGCAGCAATAACACTGGCATGCCGGAACAACTAAAAACCGGCATCGAGAATTTATCCGGCTATGCGATGGACGATGTCAAAGTGCATTATAACTCGGCCAAGCCGGCGCAAATGCAAGCCCATGCCTATGCGCAGGGCACCGATATTCACCTAGCCCCGGGACAGGAGCAACACTTACCACACGAAGCCTGGCACGTGGTGCAGCAAAAGCAGGGAAGAGTAAGGGCGACGACTCAGCTAAAAGGCGAAGCGATAAACGACGACCCGGGTTTGGAGCATGAAGCCGATGTGATGGGGGCTAAGGCACAAGCTGTTGTTGCCAGGAAAAATGAAATTGGTGGTAGAGCGTCGCCGTTGAGCCAGGTTGATACAATACAACGTTTAGTAGTGCCAGATGATCACGTTAGAGGAGATCTAAGGCATGACAAAGTTAATAAGTTATTTGAAAATCACACGATAGCAGATATTCAGGGGAGGCTCGGAGCAGCAATTAGTTCCTCGTCCAATA
This sequence comes from Arsukibacterium ikkense, assembly GCF_000987775.1. Taxonomy (GTDB): domain Bacteria; phylum Pseudomonadota; class Gammaproteobacteria; order Enterobacterales; family Alteromonadaceae; genus Alishewanella; species Alishewanella ikkense. Next base: position 5,151 of record NZ_LAHO01000020.1, on the reverse strand, counting down.
TCGCCGTTGACGGCGCGGTAAATGCCAGTAGAGCTGCAGCAATGATGGACTATGCAGTATTGAGTCAGCAGAAAGTTACTTCTGAAAAACAGCTCACATCCTACCTAGATAACAGAGAAGAAGATGAGCACATGTATGTTTTATCAAATAGCGATGAATTGCATGTCGCAATTAGAAGTGATGGCCAAAAGCTACCGCATCCGACACTTGTAGGTGGTGATCCAGACGTAAAATGTGCAGGGACATTACGATATGGTTCATCAGAAAAGAGCGATGTTGTTGTGACGGCCTCTTCAGGGCATTTCAGACCAACTTCATCAGCAACTGCCCAGAAAGTGGTCAATAAAATAATGGAGAAAACAGCTTCGCAGAGTAGAAAGAAAAAGACATCGCGAACAAAGTACTGAGTTAATTTTTCGGACTTAAATTTCAGTGGCTTATATCAGATCCAACAGCTTAGCTGAGAGGTTCCAATGTAACCTGACAATCAGTTATGAGCGAGAAAAGGACATTCAGATTAATTTTGTGATGACCCTAATATTCTTGGCAAGACGTCGCAAGCAAAGAGCCAATTGCATATTTAAATAAAACGCCAAGCTGAGATCTTATTTTTCGAGTTTGTCGTATAGTTGAAAAAATAACGCCACTCCCGGGCGTTCATTGCCCGCGCGCACAGGAAAGATTTGCCATGAAAAAATTCACAAGTTTAATGCTGGTTGTGTTGCTACAGGGCTTTTTATTGCAAACAGCCATAGCGCAAGAGGAAAAGACGGCTCTGGTGCCGTTACCTTCACTTGACGACTTCACCCGGGGCCAGGACGGCTGGGGCTTTGGCCTAGGGCTTGGTATTGAATATGAAACTGCCTACGAAGGCTCGGACGAATTTGGGTTTGAGCTGCAACCAGCCGGCGCCGTGCAGTGGCGTAGTGGCAATAACATTTTCTATTGGGCCGGTGAAGCACTAGGCTGGCGTGGCCTGCGTGCTGATGTCTGGCTACTTGAAGCGTTGGTCGGCTTTGAAGAAGGCCGGGAAGAAGGTGATTCTGACAAGGGCTATCTGGATGGACTGGGTGACGGCGATGAGGGCTTTGAACTCGTATTGCAAGCACGTCGTGCGTTCAGCGCCGACTGGCGTTACTGGCTGGTTGGTCGGGTGGTGACTGGCAAAAATGGTAACCTTGGCCTATTTGGCGTAGGCCGCCGCTTCGGTAACCAAGTTGACGGTTCCGGCTCCGAGATTAACCTTGTTGCGGTATTTCACGATAGCGAATACGCCAATAAAGATTTTGGCATCAACGCGCAGCAAGCCGCGGCATCGGGGTTGAATGAAACCAGATTAAGCAGTGGGCTGCGCTCAGTTGGTATAGATTACAATTACCGTCACAACCTCAACCGGAACTGGCAGATCTACGGCGAAGCACTTTATGAGTACTTTAGCAGTGACGTGCGCGCCAGCCCAATCGCCCGCAGCAATTATGAGGCCGAAGTAGGCGTCGGGTTTATCTATATATTCTAGAGTAGGCAACAACGTTTTAAGGGGCCTCAGGGCAGGGATTGTTTCTCACCTTTTTCACTAGCAAAGTGCAAGATTTGACCCCGCACCTGACCCCGCAAAACTTCAGCTATTTCGGTAATATCAGGTTCTGGACCGAGTTGACAAGTGTGCTCGACCACACTCCATCGTTATTGCCGTTGGTTAAATAGACGATCACATAATGATTATCGAGATTGTCATCGAACAGAATGCGCACCCGCACCTTGGTGCCACCATCGTGGCCAACCTCTCGCCAGCGACTTGACTCACCATAGTCCCAACCGGCTGCAAAAAAACCTACAGTGCCGTTAGCGAACTGATAGGGTTGCCAAAGACGCAGCAGTTCTGATTTTGACACAAGGTGTCCTTGCGCGACTGCGGACATAAATTTGCCCGCGTCATCCAGTGTCATGAAGGCACCCACGTGCGCGGCACTGTAATCCGGCCACGCAATCGACAGATCAGGCACAATCTGGCCCCCCTTCGCACGATAACTTTCAACAAGGCGGTCTTTGGGTACGTCGGCCAGGTCCAGCCATGTTTCGTTAAGCTCAAGCGGTTCGATGATGCGCTGGCGCAGCAGTGTCCGATACGACGTCTGTGTGACGGACTCAAGGACAGCTGCGATCACCAGGTTGTTAGTATTGGTGTAGCGAGTTCGCTCGCCCGGTGCTGATAGCAGCGGCAGATCTTTTAAGTTCGCAAAAACGGCTGCCAGGCTGGGCGGAAACGGGCGCGAAAAATTATTGCTATCAAAATATTCTGGAATGCCCGAAACGTGGTTTAAAAACTGATCGATACGGATATTACGCCAGGAATGTGGCAGATTCTCGACATAGCGTGAGGCAGGCGCAGCAATGTCGAGCTTTCCTTCCTCGTGTAATTGCATTGCAAGGGTGATGGCGAAAAGCTTGCTTACCGAGTAAACAGGGAAAACTGTGTTAGGCGTTACAGGTACACCGTCTCCGAGCGCAGTGGTGCCGCTGGCATTGCGGTATAAAATATCGTTGTTGTGCAGCACAAGCACGGCTTGGCCGGGAATGCCATGCTTTTGTTGATTAGTGCGCAGTTGAGCATCGACTACGGCATGGCTATCTGCAGCTGAAGTCTGAGAGCAGACGATGCAGGCGGATAATACGCAAAGCATGGTAAACACACTAAATTTTGTCATTTTGAACTGGCCCACACCTTTAGTTGACTTTGTTTTTACCGGCAACAACGGGTAAGCCCATCTCAATCCATTTAATAATACCTTCATCAATTACCGCCGTATTTTGGTAACCTAAACTGCGCAGGTGATTGATGACTGAATCTGATGCCGCATGAGGACAGGCACAGTAGGCAATAATCCAGGTTCCGTCATTGGGTAAGTTTTCGGCAATTCTTGATTTGTCCCGGTAATACGGCATCGGTACCGCGCCAGGAATATGAATACGTTGCCACGCTGAACCCGGCCGGGTATCCAAAATGATAAATTTTTTGTTATCTTTTAATGCCTTTTCAACTTCGCGAGCGGGCACATACCTACCTTCTCTTAAATTAAATTGTGGCGCTTCACCATTGGGGTTCATCACGTACTCACTTGCATCCGGCCATTGCGCTAGTTCAGGCGGTTGCGGGCTCCAACCCGACGCCTGGCTTCTGATATAGGCAACAACGTCGTTTATATCTTCATCCTGTAACGTTCCAGCGAAACTTTGCATAGGAGTGCCATCTCTGCCGTTTACGATAGCGTATTTCAGATAGCTGTCGGTTGCGCTTGCTAAGAATAATTGATCTGCTAAAGCCGTCCCTGTAATACCTTGCCCCTCGTTACCGTGACAACTTGCACAGTTTTTCGAATACAGCTTTTTACCCCTCAAAGCGTTACCGGGTATAGGATCCTGATTTAAATCAATAGCAGAACTGTTTTCTTTTTGCGCCAGCCACCTGATAAGTAACAGAATGTCTGATTCTGCTAAAGGGCCACCGGTTTCGTCGATGTATCCATCCATCGCAGAATTGACTCTGCCCCATGCAATAGAATCGAACAACATTTGAGGGAAGGCGGTGCTAAGCAAAGACTGTGAGCGTAAAGACGGCGCATGGTCGGCTTTGTAACCTTCGCGCTGCACTCCGTGGCACAAAGAGCAATAGCGTTGATACATGGATTCCGCTTTTGCCATGTCGTCGTTATTTAACGTTAAAGACAGATCAGCCAGGCATGGCTTGGTGAATGCAAAGGCTGCGAGCGCAACGATGAACAACAAAACCCTATTCATAGTAAAAAATCCTTTTAAAATTTTAAAAACCGTAGCTTAAGGGATTTCAGGGGCAGGGATTGTTTCTTGTTTTTTTCACTGGCAAATTGCAAGACCTGACCCCGTACCTTACTTGACCCCGTACCTTACTGGCGTTTGTTTGCGCATCTTAACTCGAATACATGCTAAGTAAACAAAGCTTCAAGCTGTGCTTTTTGTTCAGTGCTAAGCTCATTTATCGATTTCAATGCATCTTTAAGTGCTGCTTTGGCATCTTGTGCCATTTTGAAATGTAAGTAAGCTTTGATTAAGGCTGTATGAGCATTCAAAGATTGAGGATAATTTTCCCGATTCCACTTCAGCAATGCCAAAGCATCATCTTGCCTGTTTAAATATTGCAACCACCCAGCGTAACCGCTGGCTTTATCTTCTGGGATCATGATGTCTGTTTTGAGAAGTTTCGAGCGACTGGCAAATTTTGCCTGCAAATCAGCCAAAGTTTTAGGCTCACCTTCTGGAATAGGCCATTCGGAAAACAAATACTTTAAGCCGGCATATTGCCCTTGCAACACGGTTGTATTGTGAGTTTCATTGCTAAAAATCTGGCTCGCAACTACAAGTTTTTCGCTGGCATAGCGTTCCGTCAGTTCGACAAATTGCTGGAATGGTTCTGTCATTGCCGCCTCTTCATTGGCAATAGAAATATATAAACGCCCTTGCAGCTGATCGCTTTTCATACCCACCTCAGCTAATCCAAGCACTTGCTTATCATTCCACCATAAGGATGGGCTGATCGCTATTACACCGTTAAACAAGCCTGGTCGTTTTACCAATGCATTGATAGCAAACTGACCACCATGCGACGTGCCAGACAGCACTTGATAGTCCAGTGTACGGTACTGTTGTTTAACAAATGGGATAACTTCGTTCTCAACAAAGGATAAAAATTTGTCTGCATTTTCCAGTTGATTAGGGTTTTGCTTCTCTGAAGAGGTTACAGTCAGGTCTCTGGCGCGTGTTTCAGGCGGGTTAACAATACCTACCACAATCATTGGCGGCATCTGCTCAAATTTTGCTAAATAATCTACCGTACCCGCCGTATGTGGGGCCTGAATGTCGCCATCGGTCAGGTATAACACCGGATAACGCTCCTGACTATTTTGATAACCTGCCGGCAAGTAAATCACCAGGTTACGCTTTTCGCCAAGCACAACACTATCAATCACCAATTCTTGTAATACAGGGAGACGCGCTGCAGCCCAGCTACTCCAGTGGCATCCCATTATAAGCAGCAGTATTCCATAAACTATTTTCTTCATTGTTCTTCCTTAATTTTATAATGCTACTCGGTAAGCGTTGCAGCAACCACACCATCCA
>NZ_LAHO01000008.1 GCF_000987775.1 Arsukibacterium ikkense | reverse complement strand
CTGGGGGAGAAGGCTCAATGAGTATCAAAGACAATAGCTGTAAGGTAGACTCTGGCGTGCGCTGGCCGGCATTTTTCGCCTGGCGTTTATCCCAGGCATAAACAGCAAAGGCTAGCAGGCTGAGCACGGCATAAGCCAGCAGCACCAATAAGGGTAACTTGCCAAGCCACACCAGCAGCGCCAGCAGCATAAAAAACAGCAGCACCAGTTTTAGTGGCCAAAGGTTTGAGGTACCTGCTGACTTTACCACTGGGTTATTTTTCCTTTTAAGCGCATTAGCGGTCTCTTTTTTAAAATGTTTAAAAACCTTGCTACCTTCCTGCCTGTTGTGCGTATAAGGCTGCATGCTATGGCAACTTAAAGGAAAACAAGTGAAATTACTACTCTCTACTGCTGCGGCACTGTTGCTCAGTGGCTGTTCGGTGTTTGGCCACAGCGGTGTCGACGACGCCCCCTACACCCTGATTACAGCGGATGATCAGCAAAACATAGAAGTGCGCCGTTACGACACCATGGTATTGGTATCCACCTCTATGTCTGGCGATGGCCGCAATAGTGCTTTTAGAAAGCTGTTTCGCTATATCGGTGGAGAAAACGAAGGCAACAGCACTATCGCTATGACAGCACCGGTATTTATGGGCGAGCAGGCAGCAGCTAAAGGTGAGAAAATTGCGATGACAGCGCCGGTGTTGATGACAGGAACTGATACTGACGCCATGATGTCATTTGTGATGCCCAAAGAGTTTACGCTGCAAAGCACCCCTAAACCGACCAACCCCGATGTTAAGGTTAGCGAGCTGACAAACTACACCGTGGCGGCGATACAGTTTAGCGGTACGCTCAGCAAGCGGAACGTCGCAAAACACTCCCGCCTGCTGCAAGCCTGGATTGCAGAAAATGGCTACACAGCAAGTAGTGAACCGGTAGAGGCCGGCTATAACGGACCGCTAACACTGCCGATGTTGCGCAAAAATGAAGTACTCATAGAGCTAAACATCCCATAGCGGCTTGTTTTAGCGAATGCAGCTGGCCGCTTTAGGATTAAATTGTTATCCGCCCCTGGTATTCCGAGCAATACCATTGCTAAAGACTTTTGCCACCACAACGCTGTTGCAGTTTTGCAGCCAATACACTATGGTTGCCTGATGCAAACCTATCTTAAGTTTAAGGCACTAAACCACCTGGTTTATTGCCAGCATAGTACTGCAATCGCCTGCCATTCCTAGGCCGGTTTTGCCCTGCGCGAAACCGGCCTAACATCTGCTTATTACTCATACTATTTATGCTTAATGTTAAACCTGGCAAATTAAGGAGCCGGCAATGAACTCTCCCGATATCACCCTATCCACTACCGATTATGATCGGCTGGACGCGTTACTTACCAGCCTTAATGCAGACAGTATTGGCTATGTTACCTTAAGCCAGGAGCTGGAACGCGCCAATGTCGTGGCACCGGAGCAGCTGGCGGCCAATGTGGTTAGTATGAATTCCACGGTACGTTTTCGCCTGGCCAGCGGCAAAATCAGTACCTTAACCCTGGTATACCCGAAAAACGCCGACCAAAGCGGCAACACTATTTCGGTGCTGGCACCGGTTGGCTGCGCGTTACTCGGCCTGAAAACCGGCGATACCATTAATTGGCCGTTACCCAGTGGCGAGATGTCGAGCATTACCGTGGAAGAAGTGCTATATCAGCCAGAGCGCGAAGGCGCTTATCATCGCTAAGCCCCAGAGCAGGCAACACATTCTGCAGGCACGAACCTGGCACCAGAGGTAAATGGTGCCTTTCATCTAATTCTAGCCCAAACTCCTTAGCTGCTAACGTTCAGGCGACAGGTCCCTGTCATTAAAAGGTCGCAACCAGTGCGGGCATACCCCTCACGCCATATAGCTTACTGAGTTTTGAGCTGCGTTTAACATTTCACAACTGCTTCACAAGCATAGCGCTACGCTTACTCCGGCCCGGATTAACCGCAACGCTGATTATGGAGCACGATAATGAAAATGAAAACGCTAAAAATAGGATTGTTGGCATTACTTGGCACCACTGCGCTACTTGCCGGCACCTGGTACGGAGTATTTGGTTTAAAGCCTTATCAGGTAAGCCCGGAAGAGATTAGCCAGCATTATAGCTACCCGATAGTGCAACCTGTCGCCATGCAGTTGCAACAGCTCGACACCAATAGCTACAGCTTTAGCTACCGCAGTTTTGATGGTGCAACGGTAAACGGCCAACTGCGTTATCCCCAACCTTTACCCAGCCACGGCAAGCCTTTACCGGTATTAATAGGCGCTCATGCAATGGGGCGCGCCCAGGTGCGCTGGTGGCAAGACAGCTTTAACGGCCGCCCTACCCGGGAAAATACCGACCAAATCACCGCGATGGCGCTGACTAACGGCTATGCCGTGATCACCATCGACGCCCGCAACCATGGCGAGCGCAAAGATCCGGCCAACGGCATAGCTGATATTATTCATAATCTGCATTGGTGGGGTAAGCGCAAGCCTTATGAAAGCATGCTGATTGATACTGTGCGTGATCACAGAGTCTTGCTGGATTGGCTGGCACAGCAACCACAGTTTGCAGCTGATAATATCAATATTGCCGGTTACAGTATGGGGGCCCATATCAGTTTATTACTGGCCGCGACGGATGAGCGGATTAACAGGGTTATTGCGATAGTGCCGCCGCATATCAATAACCGGACTGCTATCGTCGCACCACTGAATATGCTGTCCGGCCTGGCAGATAACCCAGTGTGGTTGTTCAGCGCCAATAGCGATGAATACGCCAGTAAAAAGCAGAATCAGCAACTTTTTGCAGCGCTGCCCAACACTAACAAAATGCATTTTAGCTTTGACGGCGGCCACCTGTTACCGGCATCTTATGTGCAAACTCTGGAAAGCTGGTTCTAATCATGGCTGAGCAGCCGTTAACCCTGTTACTGATTGAAGACAACAGCGCTATCAGTGCCAATATTGCTGAATATTTCACGCCGCGTGGCGCTGTGCTGGATTTTGCCAGAAACGGCCAGCAAGGGCTGCAACTGGCACTACAACATTACTACGATGTTATTGTACTGGATTTAATGCTACCACAGCTGGACGGATTAACGCTGTGTAAAACGCTGCGACAACAGGCTAACCGCCACATACCGGTATTGATGTTAACTGCCCGCGATACCCTGGATGATAAACTGGCGGGCTTTGCCAGCGGCGCCGATGATTACCTGGCCAAGCCTTTCGCGCTTTCTGAGCTGTGGGCTCGCTGTCAGGTATTAGCCCGGCGCAACTTACATCAACCCCATCAGCTAAAACTTGGCGGATTATTGCTGGACAAACAGCGTCGCCAAATTAGCAGAGAGGGTAAAATGTTGCAGCTAAAACCAATTTGCTGGCAAATTTTATGTTTATTAATAGAAGCCCATCCGCGCCCCGTCAGCCGCAGCGAACTATACAGTAAGATCTGGGGTGATGAGTCTACCGAATCGGATGCGCTGCGGTCACATTTATATCAGCTTAGAAAAGTGCTGGATAAACCCTTTAACAAGCCCATGTTAAAAACGATACAGGGTGTTGGGTTTGCGCTGGAGCTAAACAGCAATGAATAAAGCCCCCTCTTTACGACAGCAAATTCTGGCAACGTTTGCCTTGGCGACATTGTTTATCGCTGTCGTATTTAGCCTGACCACTTTTTTGTTCGCCTACCATATAGAAGATCGCTTCTTTGCCAGTCAACTGGCCGAAGAAGCAATCATGGCAGAGCAACAGCTTGCGGCCGGTTTACAACCGGCCCCCAGGCTCGCTTATATGCATTACTACGCTACAGTGGAAGCACTGCCATCTGGAATTGATAGCATCATAAAACGCCAACCCAGGCGCACTGAATTTACCGGTGACGACAACCAGCACTTTCATTTACAGCAACTATCACAAGGTTATTTACTGGCAGAAGTCAGCCAGCATTTAATTGTACGTGACATACGTCCGCTAATGCTGAAGTTTCTGTTGCTGGAACTGCTGATTACCCTGCTATTAACCAGTTGCCTGGCTTGGTTAATCGCCCGCAAGCTACTTACGCCATTGCAGCAGCTAACCGCTTTAATTGGCAATACGCCACAGCAATCCCCGCCAACAGGGTTTGCTGCCAAATTTACACCGAATGAAATTGGTCAGTTAGCTACCACACTAGAGCTATCCTGGGCGCGCACCAACGACTTTATCAACCGGGAGCAGCTGTTTACCCGAGATCTATCACATGAGCTGCGCACCCCGGTAACGATAAGTCAGGGGGCGCTAAACTTACTGGCTGGCAGCCCACTCAGCGCAGAACAAAGTATCCTGGTAAATCGTCTTAATGCAGCTCAGCAACAAATAGAACAAACCATTAGTAGCCTGCTGGCACTGGCACGTGAACAGTCACCCGCAGCAGGTAGCTGCCAACTGTTACCCGTAGTAGAAACCAGTATTCTGCAGCAACACTACTTGTTAGCTGATAAAGACATTCAGCTAGAACTGACTATCGCAGCCGGCAGTCGGGTAGCAATAGCTGAGGCACCGCTATTGATCCTATTGAATAATCTGCTGGCTAATGCGTTCAGCTATACCCATGCTGGTACCATTTCTATCAGTTACCAACATTCACTATTAACTGTGTCAGACAGTGGCAGTGGCATTGCCGAAGATCTGCAATCGCAGCTATTTAGGCCGGGTAGCAAAGGACCGCACAGCCAGGGACAAGGGATGGGCTTGTCTATTGTCAGCCGCTTATGTGAAAAATGGCAACTACACTGCGATATTCAAAGCTCTGAACAAGGCACTCGTGTGCAGGTCACCTTGCCACAAGCCACACCAATAGCGCCATTAGCATAAAGAATAGCAGCTCGAGTTTTAACGGCCAATAGCGGGGTGCTGGTATTGGCTTTCCTTTTAGCCGCATGCTTTTTCTCTTTAAAGCTGAAGCCTAACTGCGTGGCTTTCTGAACTTCAGCACCATCTGGTTCGCTTCGCCAATCGCCAGATACTTATCTTTATCTTTTTCATCACCGGCCAATGCAGGTGGCAAAGACCAGATCCCAGCTGGGTGGTCCGCCGTGTCTTTCGGGTTAAGCAGCACATTGCTTTGCGCTTCAAAGCTGAACCCGGCGTCTGCAGCCAGCGCCAACCATAATTGCTCGGGCACATAGCCCGATTTACTCCAATCTGAGTCAAGTAAATGGTCTGGCAGACGCGGCGCCACCACCCCTAATACGCCGCCTGGCTTCAATGCCTGATAAAAGGTCACCAAAGCGTGCTTTAACGACTCTTCGCCTTCAAATATATAAAACTGATTACGAATAGACAGCACGACATCAGCGCTGCCGGCCGGTGCTATAACCATATCGGCAAGGGGCGCAAACTCAGTTAAGCTAACATTGCCATACACCGGGTGCGCCGCCAGTTTGGCCTGGTAGTCAGCACGCGTTTTCTGCATATAGTTTGCGGGCAGCAAACTAAACTTATCTGAAAAATGGGCAGCATACAGTTTACCTTGCCCGGCCAGTAGCGGCGCCAGGATCTCGGTATACCAGCCCGATCCCGGCCATACTTCTACCACGGTACTTTGTGGTGCCACCTCAAAAAATGTCAGGGTGTGCTCAGGTTTACGCGCATTATCCCGCACTTTATTCGCGTCGGTACGCACCTCATGTTGTAACGCCAGGCTGATATCAGCGCTGGCACTGAAACTGGCATAGCTGGCCAGTAATAACAGACTTACCGCGACTAACTTAGTTAACATAACCACTTCCTTTTGCAGTATTTATTCATTTGAAAAACCGGATAAAAGGTAACCTGATTTAGGTATTTTTAAAAGAAAAGGATCGCCAAGTGAGTTTGAGTGCGTTATCCATCTATCACTTACATTGCCGGCAATGCTATGCTGGTTCACAGCTGATGTTGCTTTGGTGCCGACTACCAGGATGGCAGAATTAACATCATCAACCTGAGGAAATATGACTATGCGCCCTGTTTATTGTGTATTGCTGCTACTGACACTCGCCGGTTGTAACAAAAATGAAGTGGGCGACGTATCATTAGGCGTATTCACCACCAAGGATATCAAGATAGATGCTTTTATCGATCCGGTGGTGACCGGCGTTACCTGTCATGTCTCGAGCATTGAAGCCAATCTGGACTTTTCTGACCCATCGGACAGCTCTGTCGCCTGTCGCCAGACTGGCCCTATTACCGCAGAAATGATTGCCCAAATAGATAAGAGTAAGAGCGGTGAGGTGCTGTTTAGCAAATCAAAAAGTATCTTCTTTAAAAGCATGAAAATTCGCCGTATTCTTGATGCTGACAATCAGACACTGATGTATGTATCGTACTCGACCAAGGAAACCTCCGGCAGCTTTAAGCACAGCCTGTCTACCGTACCGCTGTGGGGCACCGAAGCATATAACGCAGCGAAGTGAAGAATTAATGACGGTTTGATACAAGAACAACTGCCCCCCCTGTTATCTTTCGGTGTCGGCTTAACCAATAAAGTTTAGCGCTCAGGCGACAGGTATTCCCTGTCATTAAAGGTGCGTAACCAGTGTGGACGGTAAATGGCCATCAAAGTAATAGCACCACCATTAAGCAATGCTTCGGGAAACCACATTAATATGGCTAAAACCCAGTAATTATCGATAATTTCTGGCCAGCTGTAGTGGCCGGCCAGGCCAAACCATAAGGCTGTCAGGCTGATTTTCAGCACCATAGTTAATGCCGCAGCTAAAAAGCCGGCGACAAAAATATACACAAACAAATGTCGGTTTAAATAGCGATAGCTGGCTAAAAACAGGCTATAGCTAAACAGTGCCGGCAGCAAAAAACTGCAAAGCGCAAACAAACCGGCGTCTTGCCAGGGCAGTTTATTAAAGCCGATTAACAATAACATTGGCAGCAGACAAATCCAGCAGGCGATACGCCAGCCATGACATAGCACCAGCGTCGTTACCAGCAGAAAGTGCAGGTTCAGGCCGTCTTTAATACCCGCTTGCACGCTCCACAGCAAACTAAGCGCCACGACTGATGCAAACACAAAGTGTTGATAATCAGGCTCAGCGCGCAACTTAGGAATAAATTCGCGCGGGTAGCTATAAATCAATAACAACAGCGCCAACACCGCACCGGCCAATTGCCAACTGTTCATCATTGATAACTCCCTTTGCAACAGGTCAGGCTATTGTAGCGACAGTCGCAGATACAGTCATCAGCTGAAGCAATAGCGGTAGAGGTTCTATTCGTAGTGCAGAGAGAACAACTGCAACACCCGTTCTCTTTCAAGTATTGCCTTAACCAATAGAGGATAAAACCTAAAAAGGGCTGGCACAGTGCCCATGGCATGGCTCACCGGTTGCCGGATGCTGAAAATAAATATCGCTGGCATGCAGTAATAAGCGCTCCGCCAGCTGTTGGCTGCTGTCACTGTGGTACAAATCACACCCCAGAATGGGGTGGCCAATGCTCAGGCTATGAATGCGCAGCTGATGCGTGCGGCCGGTTAAAGGCGTAAATTGCACCAGGCTGCGCTTGGGTTCGCTTAACCGCTTTAATACTTTGAAGTGGCTGGAGGCAGCTTTACCACTATCGCAAATTTTAACCTTCGGAAACTGGCTGTTATCTTTGGCAATAGGCGCCGTTATTACCCCTTCGTCAGCACTCACCCAGCCTTCTAACATAGCGGTATAGCGCTTTTGCACTGAACCTGCCTGAAATTGTTTATTCAGATGCACAGAGGCATGTTGGTTAAGCCCCACCAGCATAATACCCGAGGTACCAAAGTCTAGCCGATGCGGTAATTTAGCCAGCGCCAACGCCGGGCTTATCCCGGACTGGCCATTAACCAACCGACCATGCACTAACCGATAGTGCACCGAGTCAAGGTTAAGCGGGTTTTTACCCGATAAACTCAGCAGGCCAGAGGGCTTGCTGATTAATAAAATGTCCGCATCCTGATATAAAATATTCACAACGTCTGCACAGGCCGGCGCGATAAAGGTATCAATAATGTGCAAAAGCCCTCCTGTTTAGCCTTTTATATCGTCAAACAGTACATCCAGTGCCGCCTTTGACTCAATGGCGATACCTTCGCCACGGTCCAGTTGGTCAGTACCCACTTTCAATTGTTCACGCAGGCGAGCCAGTTTTACTTCGTGGATCTCAGCTATAAATCAATGACACTGACCGTTTGATTTTGGCATGATCCCAAGCGCCCCTTACAACGATATTTTATCTAACTCAGCTTTAAGATAATGAGCCAGCTCAAGCATGCCGAATTGCCCCGCTGTTGCCTCAGCGTCAGAATTATAATTAGTATTGGTGTTCACATCATAGGCATAGCTGTTGCCGTCGGCATCTTGAATTGCCTCTATACCAGCAACCTGAATGGCGTTCGCTTTAAGAAACATTTCATACTGCTCGATAAACGCAGGCCGATAATTTTGAAGTATTTCAAATTTTGCCTTTGGCTGAGCGAGTGTTTCGTCAGTGGGGCAAAACATGTCACCTATTGCGCAAGCATCGGCCGGGCAAAGTTCGAAGCCTGCAGAAGTATCAACTTTAACCGCATACAAAAACTTGCCGCCAATAAACTCGTGCCGGATGATAAAAGGTTCGGGCGCTTTAATATATTGCTGAATCAGGGTAATGCCATCAACCGGCGCATCAAAATTGGGACCTTCAAGATAGTCTTGTAATGCCTGTACCGAGTGAAATAATTGCACCCCCTGCCCTTTACCCGCACGATTATGCTTGGTGATAAATGAGCCTATACCCAGCGCATTTGCCGCTTCAACAATGTGCTTTTTTCCTACTGCGGCAATGGTTTTTGGCGTAGCTATGCCTGCTTTTTCTAAAGCTAAGTATTGATGTACTTTGCTGATCTCCAAACTCAAGGCGCGACTGCCGTTTATCACTTTACGCCCATGATATTCCAACCAGGCGATAACCGCGCCAGCCAGTTCAGGGGCAAAGCGGTGATCCCGGGTATGCGACGATGCACTCATACGATTGTAAAAAACACCTTGCGGTGGCTCGCCCGACAAATCAATCGAGCCCTCATCTAAATGCCATAACTCATAAGGAAAATGTAATTCATCGAGTCTACGTTGTAAGTGAACCGTCCATTCATTGTTTTCATGTAACACGTAAATCTTGCTCATTGGGTTAAGCCTTTAATTGCCGGGGTTATGATTTTATCGGTTGGTCGCCGCTGGGTGCAGTATATCGAAACGCTAATATTATCCGGTTAGTTTTTATCTGCCCCTAAAACTCTCGAAGATAAAACCTTTTGGGTGGGAGGTTTTGCTAACTATTATCTGCCTGAAATGCTGTGGGTAAATTCTGCCCTCGTAAAATACGAACGATCAACACACCTGTAGCATCTTCACGGTAGTAAATGGCATGTACACCGTAAACGCCTCGACGGTAGCCCAGCCGAATGCTGTCAACAGTCGGATATAAACGGGGCGTATCAGCAATGTTTTGAAAACGGGCTTGCATACCCGCAACATAGGCTTCAGCTTGGTTAACGCCGAAAGTCTGCACTCCATAGATATAGATATCGAAAAGATCCTGATCTGCGCTACAGCTAAGCCGGTATCGTGCCATCAGCTTTAAGCCTTTTTCTTGCAGCTCGCAAAATATCATCAGCAGAACGAGTGCTTATACCGCTTTGCTCCCCCTCAATTAGCGCTGCCCGCACTGCTTCAAGTTGCTCATTGCGGGCTTGATCGCGGCGAATTAAATCACGGAAATACTCACTGTCATTGGTAAAATCACCAGAGGCAATACGTGTTTTAACCCATTCGCCTTGCTGCTCGGTTAAAGTAATTGTTTTTCGGATCGCAGCCATAATGGTACTACCTCGCTAATAATCATACTATTGGTGCAGTATAGCGTATTTTTTACCCGCTGCGAATTTTCCTGAGCTTGTCTAACTCGATGTTATTTTACACTGATATAGAACTTTAAATTTGCTGGCAAGTTGCACAGCTGAGTTAGAGTTTATGTGATCGATAGGATCAGGTTCATTGATATTTCAGCAGCAAGGCAACGGCTGCCCTTAGCGCTCTTCACGTGTATGCCACAAGCGTAAAAGGTAAATCGTGCCATCCTGCAATTCATAGCGCAGCTCATAATTGCCTATTAATAAACGGCGCACCTCCCGGGGCATAAACTCAAATAGCTGCTCTCCTATCCGTGGATTGCTTATTAAAATTGCCGGGGCTTTTGTCAAACTTTGCACGGTTTTGGCCGCGGCTTGTTTATTCTCTTCTGCCAGAAATTCATATAGCCGGCTAATATCAGACAGCGCTTTGCTGGTCCACTTTAATTGCATTAGCGAGGTGTCGGTAAGGGTTGATCGGTATCGAGGCTTTCAGCCCACGCCAACACCGCCTGATGATCAGTTACCCGCCCGGCGTCAACATCTGCCAGGGCTTCCCGCGTCAGGCGCTCCCGTGCTTCTTCCTGTTCCAACCAGGCTGTCAACGCTTGTTTCATGATCCACCCCCGTGAGCGCTCTAACTTCAGCGCAAGCTGATCAACCCTTTCTGCCAGTGGCAGAGGTATATGGGCTGTCAGCACTTTAGTTCCGGCTTGAGCCATAGGTGTACTCCTGATTCACTATGATTATTTACTAATCATAGTGATTAAGCATGATTTCAGCAAGAGATGGATCGATAGGGTCAGGTTCATTGATATGTCAGCAGAAGCAATCCGGTGAGGGAGGAAGAGTGTTGTATCCGGCATGTTGAGAGAACAACAGCACTACCCGCCTTGGCTCATCACAGCATCGATAATCGGCCACCATATACATAGGCTTGACATATACAAGCCAACTACTACACTGGCCTATACCTGTAATAGGCCTTAATTGAGGTGGCAGATGAAAACAGCAGCGTTATTCACCAATGGCAGAAGCCAGGCGGTACGCATCCCCAAAGAATATGAATTTGAAGGTGTGGCCGAAGTAGAAATAAGCCGCGAAGGCGATACCCTGGTATTACGCCCTGCCCGTAAAAGCTGGGCTAGCTTTGCCAGTGCGCCTGCAGCTGATGCCGATTTTATGCAGGAGCGCGCTGACATCGTTGAAGATGGCCGGGTTCTGTTATGACAAGTGCTGTGACAAGAACTATGAAAAGTGCAGGAAAGAGTACTTTGAAAAACCTGTATATGCTCGATACCAATATTTGCTCATACATTATGCGCGAGCGCCCCGCCGTATTGCTGCAAACCCTGCAACAGTACGTTGCCGCAAAACACCGGCTGGTTATTTCAGCCATTACCTATGCCGAACTACGGTTTGGCGCCATCGGTAAAAAAGCCTCACCCAGGCACAATATTATTGTCGACGAATTTATTGAGCGTATCGACGCCATACTGCCATGGGATAAAGCGGCCGTCGACGCCACCACCAACATTAAACGCTATCTGGCAGAGCAAGGTACGCCCATAGGCGCCAACGATGCCGCCATCGCCGGTAATGCCATCGCCGCAGGTTGTATTTTGGTAACTAACAACACCCGGGAATTTAAGCGGGTAGCGGATTTGCAGGTTGAAGATTGGTCGGTTTGAGAACTTAATTTCCCTCGAGAGCAACCCACTTAGCCAAAATCAATGATGCTGACCTTTTTGATTTTGAATTTTGGAACATTGAACAATAATCATGAAGTCCTTTAAAAGTGAGCGCCAAAGTATCTTGTCTGGTATTTCAATTGCGCATGCCATAAAGACCAAAATGGGTACTGACTACCACGGTTTATTCCCACCGCATTTTGGTATTGGCTTATCGGCATTGATGAGCACTTTGTTATCCAGTTTCGTGCTGCTGTTGCTATTCAGCTTTACCTGGTTTGAGTATTCTACACTGGTGATGTTGGCTGATACTGCCCTGATTTTTGTTCTGATGTCGCTATTGCTCAGATTAATTCAAGGCAGAGCTTCACTGGGCAGCATAAAGTTGGCTCAGGCGTACGCCATTTTCTTTACTGTCGCAGGCGCACTGTGGCTGCTATTAGTTTATGACCATTTTTCCCCGGCATTACTCACTGCCCTGGCATGGATAGGCATAGTGGCTGGTGTTATTGCCGCAGTATTGTTCAGTACGCAGCGCTTTAAGCAGTTGGTGCAATACCAGCAAAAAGTGTGGCATATCAGGCTGGAAGTTGTTGCTGAGATGAAAAAGTCTTCAGCAGGTTAAAAGCCCGATTATCTGCGCCAGTTAAATAATAGCTACAACCTATCTAACCCAACGTTATTTACACGGAAATAAAACTTTTAATTTGCTGGCCAGCTGCACTGCGGAGTTAGCATTAGCAGCGACTTTCTTCTGCTGCAAATCGCGTTGCAGTTCTGCCAGCAGTTGTTGATTAACGTCATGCGGTGGCAAGCCCGATGCCGCGACACACCAATGTTGCCCCTCGCCACTGTCGATAACACCGGCCAGATACATCGCTAACTGATCATTGGCAATACCCTTGGTAGCTTGCGCTGAAAATGATGGCGGCAATGGCGTAACTGGCTGGCCGTTGCTTAAGGCCTGCAGGCGATCCAGCGGCACCCTGGCATTATCTTGGCCGGTAGCCAAGGCTGTACAGCTAATAAGCGCACTAAACAGTGACACAGAAAGAACTAAGGATCGGATTTGCATATTTAGGCCCTTGCCAGCGAAATTAATAACAAACATTGCCTTATCGCCGCCGACATTGGTACTTTTACTTCATTATTGCCTTTCTCGATTGGCAAAAAGCAAGACCTGACCCCGTGCCTCCTTGGCAAAAGGCAAGACCTGACCCCGCACCCACAAAAGGCAAGACCTGACCCCGCACCCACTGACCTGACCCCGCACCCACTGACCCCGCACCCAAGACAGGATGGGAGGCGAGTCATCACATTAGACCTGACCCTACGCCTCGCAAGACCTGACCCTACACCTCGATGTAAGCGGGTACCAGATTTGTCGGTTGAGGATTGGTTTGAGAAATTAGTTTTCCTCTAGAGCAACCCAATTATCCAAAATCAATAAACCTGCTCCTTTGATTTCTTGTCTATTCAAGAACCCGCAGCAATTTTTCCATCCGATTTACTTGCTTTGTTATACGCTTTGTAAGCTGAAACTAACTGCTCCGTCTCTGACTCTGACTTATATTGTTTTTTATCCATATCTAAGCCTGAATTTTCAAAAATAGATTCTGCCTCCTTGAAAACTTTCAACGCTTCATTGTCTTTTAAAAGAGTTGCTTTGAATTTCTCGCAGTTCTTATCCATTTTATTACTATTGAATAAGTCTAACTGCTCACCCATACATAATAGCCTTACTATAAACATGATATGAAAACGAGCCTTTTTATTTTCAGCCTTCAGATCTCCACTTCGGAAAAACTGCTCGATTCTAAAGTAAGATAATGCACTAACATAATAAGGTGAATATTTATGCTCTTCATTGAACATCTGCCCTGAAAATCTTTTGACAATTGTTCCATAGTAGCCTGTAACCAAATGTGGTGAACTTAAAAACATGGACGCAAATGATTTTATTTGAATTGGTATAGATATTATCTGAGTTCTTTTGATCCCAGCATTTGAATTATACTGCTGCGAACGCCGCTCATAATACAAAGGAATGCTGTTTTTTTCAGCATTAAAGTAAAGCTCCAGTTTTTTCTGAAATACACTAAGTGCTTCTAGTTGCTCTGTCTTAACTTCCGTTTGGCTGTTTGTAGCCAAAGTAATATTAGTTTTAATATCTTCGTCGTCTGTAACAATAATTTTTATTGGAACAAATACTCTTTCAACCCCTTCAATTCCTTGGCAATCGTGAAGTACATGGCTTGTCTGGCAGCCGTTAACAACCTGGTAATCCCTTATCGTAAACCGGTTAGAAACAGGTGTTATTGAAGTAGCAACAATTGTTACACCGTTATTCAATACACAAAAAAGATCAAAATCTCCAGATTCTAAGGTATTTTTTATTTTTTTATTTACTTGGTTGTTACCTTGAAAATCTCTAACGTTATCATCAAATATACTATGTATAGTCTGATTTTCATCTTGTATTAACTTCAAATACTCACCAAAAGGAATAACTCCTAAATATGCCTCTGATACACCATTGATATCAGGCAAGGTTACTTTATTTTGAAAGGTAATTGTCGCTGATAATTTATTTTTTGTTTCATGGTAAAGCCTCTGAACTTCAGAAGCACCGAGAGCCTCCAGGTTAACAGAGTCAAATAAACCGATACTATCTATTTCATTTACACCTGAACTAATTACAGCTTTTAAATTTTTATCTTCTACCCACTTTCCTGTACAAATGTAGAATAACTTACAATATGGTCGCCGATTCACCATGTACGAAGACTTTAATATTATGTCCTCCCATATTTTTTTTATTTTCTGGATTTTCAAATTTTGAACTAGTTGCGGAGTATCACTGAGGAAATCTTTCACACCATGAATAAATGAACCAATATCGGCCCCACTAAAAGATGAGGTTGTTTTAGATTGAATAAAATATAAGTCGGCGTCTAAATGACCTGCAGTATCAACAATGTCGTTGAGCTCATCAGCTTCTGTAACAATTCTCCCGTTGACAATAATAAATATTCCATCAATTGCGCAGTCTCCACCTGCCCCACTATGAATATCATCTAATTCAAAACTTCCCCTGAAGTGCTTAGAAGCAATTGAATAGTTTGAGAAGTGTTCAAATTGAGTCGACTCGTCCATTCTTTCAAGCTCATTTTGAGCTACAAAAGAATGCAATAGGGAACCTGTTATTTTATCCATTTACATTCCTGATGCTAAAGCTGAATTTAAAAAAGTGTGTAGCGCTTATTAGTGGGTCGACCCGCACTTAAATATGAGTCAACCTGCCTTTGTAAATTTAATGTACAGAACACTACACCGCTTCTTTAAAATTTACAACAACTTATAGGTACAGCTGTTTTGGTAGGATAGAACCTCTTTTGAAGGAACCGGGGAGTGTCTGAGCCCTGCCGCGTGGCAGCTGGCGAGTTGCCCCGGCGAGTGAGGAAGAGCGTTGTATCCGGCATGCTGGGCAATATACCCATAAAAAAACCCCAACACGCTGGCCGGGGTTTGTAGTTATTGCGGTAAAACGCTACACGCTTAGTGATTTGCTTACCGATAAGCTTCCGGGCTTGGACAGGCGCACATTAAGTTGCGATCGCCGTACACGTCATCTATCCGGGTAACGGTTGGCCAGAACTTGTTCTCGGCTACATAGGCTACCGGGAAGGCGCCGTAGGTGCGCTCGTAGGCGCGATCCCAGGCTGGATCCAGAATATCGGCCATGGTGTGCGGCGCGTAGGCCAGTGGGTTGTTGTCTACTGTCCACTCACCGGCTTCTACCTTGGCAATCTCGGCGCGGATACTGGTCATCGCTTCGATAAACTTATCCAGCTCTGCTTTGCTTTCTGATTCAGTAGGCTCAATCATCAGGGTGCCGGCAACCGGGAAGCTCATGGTTGGCGAGTGGTAACCGTAGTCCATTAAGCGCTTGGCAATATCCATCTCGGTAATACCGCTGGCTTCTTTTAACGGCCGAATGTCGATAATACACTCGTGCGCTACCCGGCCATTAGTGCCGCGGTACAGGATCGGGAATAATGGGTCGAGCTTTTTCGCCATATAGTTGGCATTTAAAATGGCAAACTCAGTGGCTTGCTTTAAGCCTTCGCCGCCCATCATCGCGATATACATCCAGCTGATAGGCAAAATACCGGCGCTACCAAACTGCGCAGCCGCTACCGCGCCGTTTGTTGCTGCGGTACCATCAATTTTTACTACCGCATGGTTCGGTAAAAATGGCGCTAAATGGCTTTTTACGCCAATGGGGCCCATGCCCGGGCCGCCGCCGCCGTGCGGAATACAAAAGGTTTTATGCAGGTTTAAGTGCGATACGTCTGAACCAATAAAGCCTGGCGAGGTTAAGCCCACCTGAGCATTCATATTGGCGCCATCCATATACACCTGGCCACCATACGAGTGAACTACCTCACACAACTCAGCGATGGTTTCTTCAAACACACCGTGAGTAGACGGATAAGTCACCATAATGGCCGCTAAGCGCTCGCCCACTTCGGCAGCTTTGGCTTTCAGATCGGCCATATCGATATTGCCCGACTTATCGCAATCTACCAGAACTACATCGTAACTGGCCATGGCCGCTGTGGCCGGGTTAGTACCGTGTGCGGATACCGGAATTAAACAGATATTACGATGGCCTTCACCACGGCTTTCATGGTACTTACGAATGGCTACCATACCAGCGTATTCGCCCTGGGCGCCTGAGTTTGGCTGCATCGAGATATTATCGTAACCGGTAATATTCACCAGCCAATCGCCCAGTTCGGTGATCATTTCATAGTAACCGTCGGCCTGATCGCGCGGCACAAAGGGGTGTAATGAACCAAACTCCGGCCAGGTGATGGGGATCATCTCAGCGGTGGCGTTCAGCTTCATGGTGCACGACCCTAAGCTAATCATCGAGTGGTTCAGTGCTAAATCTTTGTTTTCCAGCTTTTTGATATAACGCAGCATCTCCGTTTCACTGTGATACTGGTTAAACACCGGGTGGCTTAATACTGCTGAGGTGCGCACCAGATCTGCAGGGATAGACGCAGAGCCGTTGGCGACAATAGCGCTATCCAGCGTATCAACGCTTAAACCGTGATCAGCACCTAATACGATATCGAACAGCTCGGCAAGATCAGCGGCCTGAGTGGCTTCGCTAAAGCTAACGGCCAGGCTGTCAGTAACATCGGTGCGCAGGTTAACGCCAGCCGCCAGCGCGCGCTTCACTACTGCAGCGCGGTCAGTTACTTTAAAGCTGACAGTATCGAACCAGTGGCTGTTAACTAACTCAACGCCTTTGGCTTTGATGCCGGCAGCAAAAATATCGGCACTGCGGTGAATACGCTCAGCAATATCTTTTAAGCCTTCTGGGCCATGGTATACCGCATAGAACGAAGCAATATTGGCCAGCAATACCTGGGCGGTACAAATGTTCGAGTTGGCTTTTTCGCGGCGGATATGCTGCTCGCGGGTTTGCATAGCCATCCGCAGTGCCTGATTGCCACGACGGTCTTTCGACACACCAATAATCCGGCCCGGCATTGAGCGCTTATAGGCATCGCGGGTAGCAAAAAACGCGGCATGCGGGCCGCCGTAGGCCATCGGTACACCAAAGCGCTGCATTGAGCCCAGTACTACATCGGCACCCAGCTCGCCCGGCGATTTTAACAGCATTAATGCCATCGGATCAGTGGCTACCGCCACCACCGCTTTTTTCGCCTGTAGCGCCGCAATTAACGCGCTGTCGTTACGGATATCACCGTTAGTGGTCGGGTACTGAATTAAGGCACCAAACACCTCATGATTGGCGGCATCTTCTGCTTTACCAATCACAATATCAAAACCAAACATTTCGGCGCGGGTTTTTACCACGTCGATGGTTTGCGGGTGCACATCGTCGCTAATAAAGTACAGGTTGGCTTTGCTTTTACTTACCCGCTTGGCTAACGCCATGGCTTCAGCGGCAGCAGTGGCTTCGTCCAGCAGTGAGGCACTGGCCAGCTCCATGCCGGTTAAATCTAACGACATTTGCTGGAAATTTAACAACGCTTCTAAACGGCCCTGCGCAATTTCAGGCTGATAAGGCGTGTAAGCGGTGTACCAACCCGGGTTTTCCAGCACATTGCGCAAAATAACATTCGGAGTTAACGTCGGGTGATAACCCATACCAATGTATGACTTATACATTTTGTTTTTCGCTGCCACCGCCTTTAAATGCGCTAAGGCGTCATGTTCAGTGCGGCTGTTACCGGTGGCCAGTGGCTTAGGTAAGCGAATACTGGCTGGTACGGTTTGGGCAATCAGCGTTTCCATGTTGTCAACGCCCAGCTCAGCCAGCATAGCGGCAGTTTCAGCCGCATCCGGGCCAATATGGCGTTGAATAAATTCGTCGTGGTTCGCAAGTTGCGACAGGGTTTTCACAGCGGTATGGGTCATGCCTTGAATGTCCTAATATTGTTACAGCGTTCAGAACAGCTGTTAGTAAGATAAAGCCCCGGTAAGGTACGGGGCTTTATGCTGTTGCGATCTGTTTATTACGCTTCGTCGATGCTGCTTTTGTAACCGGCAGCGTCTAATAACGCATCCAGTTCGCTTGCATCACTGGCTTTAACTTTAAACATCCAGCCGTCGGTATACGGGCTGGCATTAACCTGCTCTGGCGAGTCTGCCAGCGCGTCGTTCACTGCTACTACTTCGCCAGACAGCGGTGAGTAAATATCTGAGGCCGCTTTTACCGATTCTGCCACAGCGCAATCGTCGCCCTGGCTGACGCTGGCACCAACTTCTGGCAGCTCAACAAATACCATGTCGCCCAGCAGCTCCTGCGCGTGTTCGGTAATGCCAACAGTGAACACACCATCACCGTCGTTGCGAACCCATTCGTGGCTAGAAGCATATTTTAATTCTGTAGGGATTAAGCTCATTATAAATTCCTTCGCTGTTTTTATACGTATGTTGTGCTACGTCTGCTGTTATAAATTCTAATGTTATACATTCTGATTTTAGATGACTTTTTTACCCATGCGTACAAAAGCCGGTTTCACCACTTTAACGTTAACCAGTTTGCCACGAATATCCACTTCGGCGCTATCGCCGGTGGTGGCCGGTACCCGGGCCATGGCAATACTGTAACCTAAAGTAGGCGAAAAGGTGCCCGAAGTAATAATGCCTTCGCCGCCCTCAACCACAACGCGTTGGCCATGGCGCAGTACACCTTTTTGCTCCATTACCAGACCAACCAGCTTATCGGTACCTGCGGCTTTTTGCTGCTCTAGCGCCGTGCGGCCAATAAAGTTACGATCGCTTGGCGCCCAGGCAATAGTCCAGCCCATGTTGGCCGCCAGCGGCGATACGGTGTCATCCATATCCTGGCCGTATAAATTCATGCCTGCTTCCAGGCGCAAGGTATCACGCGCCCCTAAGCCCGCTGGCGCTACGCCGGCTGCCAGTAATTTTTGCCAGAAGGCCGCGGCCTGATCTTCAGGCATGGCAATTTCATAACCGTCTTCGCCGGTATAACCGGTGGTGGCAATAAATAAATCGCCAGCCTGCACACCAAAAAAGGGCTTCATACCAGCAACGGCGGCTAGTTGCTCAGCGCTTAATAAGGTGGCGACCTTGGCTTTGGCATTCGGGCCCTGTACTGCAATCATCGCAAATTCCGGGCGCTCAGTTACGGTAACATTAAAGGCTTTGGCTTCGGCATTAATATGGGCTAAGTCTTTTTCGCGGGTGGCAGAATTCACCACTAAGCGGAAAAATTCGTCCTGCATAAAATAGACGATTAAGTCGTCAATCACGCCACCCTGCTGGTTCAGCATGCCGGTATACAGCGCTTTGCCAGGTACCGTTAGTTTGGCAACATCGTTAGCCAGTAAATAGCGTAAAAACTCACGGCTGCGCTCGCCGGTTAAGTCAACAATGGTCATATGGGAAACGTCAAACATACCGGCATCGCGGCGTACAGCGTGGTGCTCTTCAATTTGTGAGCCGTAGTTAATTGGCATATCCCAGCCAAAAAAATCGACCATTTTGGCACCAGCAGCAAGGTGGCTGGCATGTAACGCAGTTTTTTGAGCCATTATTTTTTCCTACTTATTGTGAGGGCCACAAGCGGTAAAACCAACAATAGCAATAAGCCTTATTTTTCAGGCTATTACGTAAAAATGCTAAGCTTGAGACTAAAAAATACCGACCGATTATACCGCATAGCCCCCGCGGCAAACAGCCCAATTTGGATTACTTTTTGTAATGCGACAAGCCGGGTTACAAATAAAACTAAGGCAAACTGTCCACCACGGCGCCCTGGTTTTTCACAAGCTCAGGCAAGTCACCTTTGAGCCCCAGCGCATACGCCATTAATTGCTGTTTAATCAGCGGCAACTGATCTACCGCCGCTAAACCTAAGCCGCGCAGCAATTTGGCCAGCGCAGGTTTAGCGCTAAAGCCGCGTTTAAAAGCCTCCATTGCCACTATCATGCTTTGCGCTTCGGCTTTACGCCAACGCTCATAGCGCCGTAGCATAGCGGTGGCCGCAATATCTTCAGCCAACGCTTGCTGCTCGCCAATCAGCTGCGCCAGTGCCGTGACATCCATCAGGCCTAAATTCATGCCCTGGCCGGCCAACGGGTGAATACTGTGCGCCGCATCGGCCACCAGCACTACCCGGCCCCGCTGCCAGCTACTGGCATAACGCATGGTTAAGCCAAATGCCTGGCGCTC
Organism: Arsukibacterium ikkense; assembly: GCF_000987775.1. Taxonomy (GTDB): domain Bacteria; phylum Pseudomonadota; class Gammaproteobacteria; order Enterobacterales; family Alteromonadaceae; genus Alishewanella; species Alishewanella ikkense. The sequence continues at coordinate 166,699 of NZ_LAHO01000008.1, read as the reverse complement.
GCTTTGTAACTTAACCGGGCCCAGTACTGCCTGGCTGGCGGCACACAGTGCCTGTTCAAAGGCCGTGTTATCCAGCGCCATTAGGCGTTTGGCCTCAGCCGTTTCGGCGCTCCAGACAATGGAACAAACATCAGGCTCCGGCAGTGGTAACAATGCCAGCGGGCCACTGGGTAGAAATACCTGGCGGGCGCTCAACTGATGGGGTTCAGTGCAGCGAATTTTCGCCACTATGGCGGTGTGCTGATAGTCCCAATGGGTGAGTGGTAATTGCATATGCTGGCGCACAAAGGAGTTCACGCCATCAGCACCGACTAATAGCTGGCTTAAAACAAGCTCGTTATTATCCAGTTGCAGCATTACTTCGCGCTCGCCCTGCTTTAACTGGCTGATAGCGACGTTAAAGTAGCATTGCACATTGCTGTATTGCTGTAATTGGCTGTACAGCAATTGGCGGATATGTTCGTTATCGCAAATGTAGCCCAGCGCTTCAAGTTGCTGCTGCTCTGCCGAAAAGCCTATTTTGGCAAAGCTGTCCGCTTCCCACACCTGCATAGTGGTGTATGCGGCAGCGCCAGCCAGTAGCTGCGGCCAAATGCCCAACTGCTGAAATAAACTGCGCGAGGCCATATTAAGCGCACTTACCCGGTTATATGCTGGCGCGGCGGCAGAGGGCGCCGGGCCTTGCTCTACCAGCACCACCCGCAGCTGTTGCCGGGCCAGCAGTAAAGCCAGGGTCAGGCCTGCGCTACCGCCACCGACAATGGTAATATCAGTATTTTGCATAAGAATGTCCCTGGCCCATCGCCTGCATGGCAAGCGGCCGTTTTAGTGGGTCGCACAGTAGCATCGCCGCCAGGCCGGTATTACGGGCCAGCGCCACTAAGCGTGAATTATTGGAAAAACCCCGCACCAGCGCATCGGTAAACCAGACCACTCGTTTAATGTCCTGCTCGCGCAGCTGCTGATACGCGCGCAGCACCGGGTAGCTGCCCGCATCCCCGGCTGCGCCACGAGCCATGCTGGCTCCAGCACGAGCATCACCCAGCGCCAGCAGTAGTGCCTGTATATCACGGATGGCCAGGTTAAAGCCCTGGCCGGCTATCGGGTGTAAATTGTGTAAGCTGTTGCCCAGTAAGGCCGTACGATGGCGCACGATGTGCTGCGGCCGGCGCAGCGTTAACGGATACTGTACCCGGGAGCCGGCGCCGCTAAACAGCCCGGCCCGATAACCAAAAGCCTGTTGAATAGCTGCCGTAAATTGCTGCTCGTCCAGCGCTAACAAGCCTGCGGCTGCATCGCGTGCTACCGTCCACACCAACGAATAACGCTGGCCAGTCAGCGGCAATAACGCAATAGGGCCATGCTCGGTAAAGCGCTCAAAGGCGGTATTATGGTGATCCTGCGCCAGCGCCAGGTTAGCAATAATGGCGCTTTGCTGATAATCATCGCTGCTGACACTAAAGCCAGCCAACTGGCGGCTTTGGGATAAACCGCCCTCGGCAATCACTAATAAGTTAGCACTAAGCTCAGTGCCACTGTGCAGCGTGATCTGCTGGCTGTCGATTGCCGGTTTGATAGCGGTAATAAAATCGGGCTGAAAATAACTCAGGTTGGGCTGCGCTGAGAGCTTAGTGCTAAGCAAGTTGCCCAGGTGTTCTACTTCTACTACCTGGCCAAGCGCAGCTTGCTGATATTCGCTGGCCGTTAAGCGGGTTTTGCCAAAGTGGCCGCGATCGGATACCCATATCTGCTCAAGCGGGCAAGCCTTAGCGGCCAAATCCTGCCACAGCCCCCAGCGCTGTAATAAGCTGACGCTCCCCGCCGCCAGCGCAATACTGCGGCTATCAAAACTGGCGCTTTGCAGACTCTGCGCCTGCAAAGCACCTTGCCTTTCAATCATTGCAATACGCAGCTCTGGCCGGGCAAGTAGCAGGCACCAGGCCAGTAAACTACCGGCCATGCCGCCACCGGCAATAACGATATCAAACTGCGCCTTGCTGGGGTTAGTTGCCATTATCAGTTGCGGCCCTGAGCTGCAGCCATCAGCTGCTCGATAGCATCAATCTCTTTTGGTACCGCCGTGGTCAGGTTGTCATGGCCCTCAGGCGTCACCAGCAGGTTATCTTCAATCCGGATAGCGATGTCCCACCAGCGTGGCTCGGTTGGGCTGCCCGCCGGAATATACAGGCCAGGTTCAATGGTTAATACCATACCGGGCAGGAAAGGCTGCTCCTGCACTTCGTCATTTAGGCCGGCCGCTTTATAGGCGCCGACATCATGCACATCCAGCCCCAGCCAGTGGCCAATGCCATGAATAAAATAGGCTTTGCAGGCTTTATCGGCAATAAGCTGTGCCAGCTCGCCCTGCAAAATACCTAAGCCCAGCAAACCTTCGGTTAGTACCTGCTCCGCTGCGGCTGTTACTTTAGCAAAATCGCTGCCCGGCGCGACTGCATTGCAGGCGGCATACTGCGCATCCAACACCAGCTGATACAGCGCTGCCTGCTCGTCACTGAATTTGCCCGATACCGGAAAAGTCCGGCTAATGTCAGCCGCGTAACCCTGTAACTCGCAGCCGGCATCTATTAATACCAACTCACCGGCCTTCAGCTCGCTGCTATTGTCGGTGTAATGTAAAATGCAGCCATTTCCACCACTACCGACAATACTGTTGTACGCCGGGTAACGCGCACCATTTAAGGCAAAGTGGTGCAGAATTTCTGCTTCCAGCTGATACTCAAAGCGCCCCGGCCGGCATAGCTGCATGGCCCGGATATGTGCCTGCGCGCTGATCTGGCCAGCGCGGCGCATCAGGGTAATTTCAGTGTCATCTTTAAGCAGCCGCTGCGCGGCACTCAGTGGCGCTAAATCAACCAGCTGGCCTGGTGCAATATCGCCGCGTTTTTCGCGCTGCTTTAAGAGCTGCATCTGCTTCGTGACCTGCTGCAGCAACGAAGTCTGTTCTGTGATATTCAGGTATACCGCAACACTGCCATTGATAGCCTGCGACAACAGGGCGCTTTGCTCACTAAGTGCCGCCGCCTGCAGTTGCAAGCTGTCACTGGCCACAGCCGGGCCCAGCCGGCGGCCATGCCATACTTCCAGCGCCGGGTCTTTTTCGCGGCATAGCAGCTGCACAGCGGGTAAATCGGCACGATTAGTTAAAATAAGTAAAGCATCGGGTTCGTTAAAGCCGCTGTAATACCAAAAATCGCTGTGCTGGCGAAATGGATACTCAGTATCACGGCTACGGCTTTGCTCTGTGGCAGCACTGATAATGGCAATCGAGTTGGGCACGAGGGCCGCGATTAGCTGCGCCCGGCGCCTAACGAATACAGAATTTTCCATGTCAATCCTTCCAAGCAAAAGTGGCCAGACCTGGTTGCTTTAATGCAGCGTTTTACCATGCGGTGGCTGCGGGCTGTACTTCAGGCCAACTTCGTTAAAGCAGCACAACACCATCATGCGCACATGTTCCAGCACCAGAAAATAGGCTTCTTCATTTTCATCGCTGCTGCCGTCCGTTACGGTATGAATATCAACCCGGGTCACTTCAGTTAGCTGATCGAGCGCCTCGCGTACATCTTCTGATACCAGAGACAAATCCGTTTGTTGCACCGCAAAGCCCACTAAAAAGGCCTGCGACCATTCAACCAGTGCTTCCAGCCGCTCAAACAACGCATCATCGTCACTTGGCAACAGCACGCTAAAGGAGAAATCGCTTTGCTGCAGGCTGCTGGCGGTGGCCGCCACTAATTGCTGCACCTGACTCTGTAACGCCGCCGGCAATGCCTGTCCATCGTTCAGAAAATCATACAGCACCGGTAACAGGCTTTTGGCATCGGCCTTAACCCCGGCACTTAACATGCCGGCAATTAAACCATGCAGCTCTGCCGCTGAGGCCATCACATGCGCCAGCTCCAGGTCACTACTCCAGCGGTCATAACTTTGAATTAGAGGGTTGCTCATAGGCTTGTCTTCACAAATTTACACCCTAATATCCTACCACTGCCGCCAGCCAACTGCCAGTAAGCTGCACTTGCCGGCTCTGCTGCTGAATATCTGCGCAACCCGCCAGCATTTATTGCCTGCCCCCTTATAACGTGCTGGCACTGCTGCTATACTACAGGTGTTCTCTGGGTTGTTTGTGATGTTGTTGACGTCCCTGAGCCGATAATTGTTTTATCCAGGAATTCTTCTGTGTGGCTTTTGTGCAGGCCCGGCTTGTACCGGGAAGCCTACGGCAACCATGAGTCTTCCGCCTTGAACCCTGGGTTCAAGGGCTTAAATAACTAACGGCAATTCGGAGAACCCTGCTTTAAGTTCTGTTCAGCACTTTTTGACAGCCAAAGGTTTTTGATGTCACTACTGCAACAACCGGTTCAACCAGCTCTGCGTCTCTCCCGCCAAGCGATTCGCCAGCATGCACGGCAGCTGCGCCAGCAATTACCAGCAGCAACACGTGCCAGTGCCGCAACCGAACTGGTACAACAGGTTTTTGATCAAGCTGAATTAACCTCAAAACAACACTTTGCGCTGTATCTGGCCAACGACGCCGAGCTGAACACTGAGCCATTAATTAAGGCCCTGTGGCAAGCCGGTAAAGATGTCTACCTGCCGGTGCTACACCCTTTTTGCCCTGGCTACCTGCTATTTTTACATTACGACAGCACCACCGAGCTGCGAGCAAACCATTTTGGCATTCCGGAACCCCGGCTTAATTGCGCTAATGTTATACCAGTAGCGCAGCTGGATGTTATTTTTGCGCCACTGGTAGCCTTTGACGCTGCAGGCAACCGTCTGGGAATGGGCGGCGGCTTTTATGATCGTACTTTGGCGCAACTGCCGCGGCACAGCCCCTGCCAGGTTATTGGCCTGGCACACAACTGCCAGCAGGTAGCGGCTGTGCCCGTTGAGCCCTGGGATATTCCGCTGCAGCAGGTTATAACCCCTGCTAAGTATTTTGATTTTCGTTAAACTGTTTTGTACTTTTTCGGCTTTTACCCTTTTGTCTGCGCCCGCTTTCGATATAATATCCATCTGTACGGCTAAACGCTAAAAGCCGCTAAGCAAAAAAGAGACCTGCCATGACCCAAGATGAAATGAAACGTCACGCTGCCTGGGCAGCTCTGCAATTTATCAGCAAAGACAGCATTGTTGGCGTTGGCACCGGCTCTACGGTGAATCATTTTATCGATGCCCTGGCCAGTATTAAAGACAGCATTCGCGGTGCGGTATCAAGCTCAGAGCAATCGACCGCTAAACTCAAACAACTTGGCATAGCCGTGCTTGAACTGAATGACATCAGCGAGCTGAGCATTTATGTAGACGGTGCTGATGAAATTAATGGTCAGAAGCAAATGATCAAAGGTGGCGGTGCCGCCCTGACCCGCGAAAAAATAGTTGCCGCAGTGGCAAAAACCTTTGTCTGTATTGTTGACAGCAGCAAACAGGTTGCGGTTCTCGGCCGCTTTCCACTGCCGATTGAAGTGATCCCGATGGCCAGCAGCTATGTCAGCCGGCAGCTGGTTAAGCTGGGGGCAAGGCCGGTGTTGCGCCAGGGCGTAATTACCGACAATGGCAACCAGATCATTGATGCGCACGGCTTACACATTACCGATGCGCTGGCGCTGGAGCAGCAACTGAATAATATCGTTGGCGTGGTAACCAATGGCTTATTTGCCCGCAGGCCGGCCGATATTGTGCTGGTAGGCAGTGGTAATGGCACCCAGATAATTAAATAAACCATTAATAAGCTTTGCCGCTGGCTGCGCTTTTTAGCTCAGAACCCTTTATCAAATTAATGCAACGAGAGAACCATGGAAAAATTTTCGCTGGCCAAAGACAAAATAAAAATATTGCTGCTGGAAGGTTTACACCAGAGTGCAGTGCAAACCTTTAAACAGCAAGGTTACACCAATATTGAGTACCTGAAAACATCGTTGCCGGAAGATCAACTGATTGCGCGCATTAGCGATGCTCACTTTATTGGTATTCGCTCACGCACCCAGTTAACTGAGCGGGTGCTGGAAGCCGCCAATAAGCTGATCGCGATTGGCTGCTTTTGTATCGGAACCAACCAGGTTGATTTAGAAGCTGCCTTAAAACGGGCTATTCCGGTATTCAATGCTCCTTTCTCTAACACCCGTTCGGTGGCGGAGCTGGTACTGGGCCAGATGATTATGCTGCTACGTGGTATTCCACAACGCAACGCCGCAGCGCACCGGGGTGAATGGTTAAAAACCGCCGACAACTCTTATGAAGCCCGCGGCAAAACCCTTGGCATTATTGGTTATGGCCATATCGGTACCCAGTTGAGCATTATGGCGGAGCATATTGGTATGCGCGTGCAGTTTTACGATATTGAAAGCAAACTGGTGCTGGGTAATGCCAATCAGGTGGACTTGCTTACCTTACTGAAAACCTCAGATGTGATAAGCCTGCATGTACCTGAAACAGCGCAAACAAAAAATATGATTGCCGAGACAGAACTGGCCAGCATGAAGCAGGGCGCCATTTTAATTAATGCCTCACGCGGCACTGTAGTGGATATTGATGCGTTAACCGCCAGCTTGCAGAGCAAGAAACTGGCCGGCGCGGCCATTGATGTGTTTCCGCTAGAGCCCAAAGGCAATGATGAAGAGTTTGTCTCGCCACTGCGCGCCTTTGACAATGTGTTGCTAACACCGCACATTGGCGGTTCAACCCAGGAAGCGCAGGAAAACATCGGCTATGAAGTTGCCGGTAAAATGGTGAAATACAGTGACAATGGTTCAACCTTGTCGGCCGTTAACTTCCCGGAAGTATCCTTGCCCGAGCACAAAGGCCGCTCACGCTTGCTGCATATTCATAGAAATCAGCCGGGCATGATGACCAAAATCAACGAAACTTTTGCCAAACACAATATCAATATTTCCGGCCAGTACTTACAGACGGTGCAAGACATTGGTTATGTGGTAATTGATGTTGACTCCGCAGACCACGAACTGGCATTAAATGAGTTAAAAGCCATTCCGGGCACTTTAAAAGCCCGGGTACTGCACTAACGGCTAAAGCAGGCTGCCCAGCTACAGGCAGCCTGCTTTAGCAGGCAGCACAGTGAATTAAAAGGTATACACCACAGACGCTGCAGTTTCGGTATCCATGGTTTTTAATTTGCCCTCTGGCCGCGAGTTATGCCGGGCTACAAAGCTAAAACGCATTGATAATTTATCAAACAACTGAGCGGTAATACTACTGCGGCTGACAAAAGTTGAGTTAGCACCATCCAGCGATACCGAGCCTTCAAAGGTTTGCCGAAAGGTACTGCCCTCGTACACTTTTTGTTCCAGATTAAACGCCAAAAACCAGATCAAACCCGTATTGGCTAAACCGCTGTTACTGCGTTGATGCGCAAAACCCGGGCCGGTTTCCAGATCAATATAGTTGGTTTGCATTTCATACACCCGGTTGGCATAACCCGCAGCCAACGAGCTTTGCACCCTGAACGCACCAAACATATCGTACAAATAAGCGCCTCGACCAAATAACGACTGACGACCAATCAGAAACTTGTAGTTACTCTGGCCGGTCATACCGTAGCGTTTAGCCGTAGTCACGCTGTCATGCTCCTGGGTTTGGGCATTAAATATCTTGCTGCGCTGCACCCGGCCGTACAGCTGATAACGATTACGAAAATACTCTAGCTCGTGCACCAGCTCACTGTTAATGCGCACAGCATAGGCATCAGTATTGCCGCTGTTAAACAGCAAACCCAATTCAATGTCGCCGCCAATAGTGCCGAGAAAATCCAGCGGTAACTGAAAAGTTGGCGAGTTGCCATCTGCTACCCCATCTGCATCAGAGTCGGGAGCAGCTAATGCCGGCAACGCCATTATTACTAGTGCCAGCAATAAAACCCGCAAGCAAATAGCCACCTTGTTAGCTTGCCTCAGCCCGATTACTGATAAATGCCAGTGCCAGATCAAGCCGGGCCAGGGTACGTTCACGGCCTATCAGCAGCAGCGTTTGATCAAGCGCTGGCGAATTACCGCCCCCCGTCACCGCCACCCGCATCGGCATGCCCACTTTGCCCATGCCCAGGCCCAGTTGCTCAGCCGCAGCATTTATGGCGTCGTGAATAGGCGCTAACTGCCACTGTGTCAGCTCGGCTAACTTTTGTTTAACTAACGCCAACGGCTCAGCCGCCACCGGCCGTAAGTGCTTTTTAGCGGCGTTTTCTTCGAAATCAGGAAAATCTTCATAAAAATAGCGGCTAACTTCCACCAACTCTTTTAAGGTTTTTACCCGCTCGGCCTGCACGCTAATAACGTCTTCAAGCGCTGGCCCTTTGCTGATATCCAATTGCTGCTCGGTTAAATGCCATTGCAGTTCGGCCGCTACCCGCGCTGGCGGCAGGGTTTTCATATAGTGCTGGTTTAACCACAGCAGTTTGTCAGTGTTAAAAGCAGACGGCGCCCGGTTGCAATCGGCCAAATCAAATAATTCAATTAGTTCAGCTTTGCTGAAGATTTCCTGATCGCCATGCGACCAACCCAGCCGTACCAGATAGTTAATTAACGCCTCCGGTAAAAAGCCGTTATCGCGATACTGCATTACACCTACCGCGCCATGGCGTTTTGATAAGCGCTTACCATCGTCACCTAAGATCATTGGCACATGAGCATATTTAGGAATGTCAGCACCGAGCGCTGCCAGAATATTCATTTGTCGCGGTGTGTTGTTAACATGGTCATCGCCGCGGATAACGTGGGTAATCCCCATTTTCCAGTCATCAACTACTACCGTCAGATTGTAAGTTGGCGTACCGTCACTGCGGGCTATGATTAAATCGTCCAGTTCGCTGTTGGCAATTTCAATCCGGCCTTTAATCATGTCGTCAATCACCACCACGCCCTGCTGCGGGTTTTTAAAGCGGATCACATAGGGTTTGTCGGTAGGGTGATCAGTGCGATCGCGCCACATACCGTTATATTTCGGTTTTTCGCCGGCAGCCATTTGCGCTTCGCGCATGGCATCTACTTCAGCCACAGTGCAAAAGCACTTATAGGCTTTACCTTCACAAAGCAGCTGAGCCACTACCTCTTTGTATAAATCAAAGCGCTGGGTTTGATAGTACGGGCCTTCATCGTGTTCTAAACCTAACCAGTGCATACCCTCTAAAATGGCATCAACTGAGGCCTGGTTAGAGCGCTCTATATCGGTATCTTCAATCCGCAGAATAAATTTACCGCCCTGCTTTTTGGCATAAAGCCAGCTATACAATGCAGTGCGGGCACCGCCAACATGCAAGTAGCCGGTGGGACTGGGAGCAAAACGGGTAACTAACGACATAGCAGATCCAAAATAGCCAAAAACAGAGTTAGCGCTATTGTAACAATGCTAGGCCAAGGTTGCACCACCTGTGCAGCAGCATAAAACGGTGTATTTGCCGCAAAAATCACTCGATGTTTACTTTTGCAGCAATCAAACCGTTTTTTTAAAAATAAAGTTGACAGTAAATTCATGCTCCCTATAATGAGCGCCATCAAACAGCGTGGATTGTTAGCTCAGCTGGGAGAGCACCGCCCTTACAAGGCGGGGGTCACTGGTTCGAACCCAGTACAATCCACCAATTTGATGTCTTATCATGGAGAGCACCGCCAGCTCTTTACGACGAGACGGTGGTCACTGGTTAGAACCCAGTACAATCCACCAATTTGATTCTACAAATAGTTAAGTTTATCTCCCGTGGATTGTTAGCTCAGCTGGGAGAGCACCGCCCTTACAAGGCGGGGGTCACTGGTTCGAACCCAGTACAATCCACCAATCTTGACGTATTATCATGAAAAGTTACGCCCCTCTTCGCCAAGACGCGGTTATGACTAATTCCAACCCAGCAATTATTTACATTTTCCTTTGATCTTGTTGTTTCTTTTCCTGTGACTGCAAAATCCTGCGCATGATGTCTTTCCAAGACACAATACCAATTAAATGTTTCTGCGCATCAACCACCAGTAGACAACTGATATTACGCTCTACCAGCATGCTGGCTGCCTGCAAAATGCCCATATCTTGCGATACGCTAAATACCGGCGATGACATGACATGTTTAACCTTGCGGCTTTTCATATACAATTCAATGGTGTTTTCCGATGCGTTATCCATAACCGCATTCAACGTTTTAAAATAATCTTTTACCGACACAATGCCAACCGGCTGCTGCAGGCTATTCACCACAGGCACATGCTGAAATTTTGCATCAACAAATAAGCTGCGTAAGCTCGCTAAAGACGCGTCTTCAGTGGTAACCCGTACTTTTTTGCTCATAATGGCCGCTAACGACATAGTCTGTACCTGTTTGAATTTGATGCGTTTATACTGTAGCGCAAATTGCCAAAAAACCCAGAGCCTGCATTATTACTAAAAAACGCCCTTTATGGACGTTTTTAATAATATAGTTTGCCCGGTTTCAGCTAAATACACGGCCAGAACGTAAGCCTATGCCAGATGCTTTACCAACGCCGCTGCCACGGCATGAGCACTAGCGGGGTTTTGACCGGTAATGACTCGGTTGTCTTCAATAACCAACTCGCCCCAGGGCTGCCCTTTACGATACTGCTTAGCGGCGCGTGCTAACGATTCCTCCAATAAAAACGGGATCTTGTCGATGGTGCCGTAGTCGACTTCTTCTTCACGAGTAAAACCAGTAACAACAGTATTGCTCAATAGCTTTTCACCATTACTCAGGGTTACCGGCAGCAAACCCGCCGGGCCATGACAAACTGCGGCCAGTAACCCACCATTTTCATAATGTTGGGCACTTAATTTTGCAACGGTTTCATTGGTGGCCAAGTCCGACAGCAAGCCAAAACCACCCGGATAAAAAACTGCATCATAATCATCAATATTAACTTTTGACGCTAACAGGGTATTGCTGATCCGCTGCTGAAACTCAGCATCGGCCAAAATTCTGCTATTCACCGCATCATCTTTAATATCAGTACCGTACAAAGGAGCCTTACCGCCATTAATCGACGCCAGATCATAATGAACACTGGCATTTAAAAATACATCTAACGCATGGGTAAGCTCAGGCGCATAGGTGCCATTGGCTTCATCAGTGTTACCGAGTGTGGCGTGATTGGTTACAAATATCAGTACTTTTTTCATTAATCCTCCGCTAATCGGCCATAACACCCGTTATTGAGTGTTATGCCCGCTGTTACTAAGGCTTAGTAATAGCCACTCTAGTATATATTGGATCACCGCTATCTAAGTTCAAGGGTACTTGCCGCTATTCGCCCTGGCGTTATCCCATTGTTCTGCTGTTGCCAAAGCCAAAACTTGCTATAGTAAGCAAAGTGACTTAACACCCATTGGAACCCTTTACTGCATGAACACAGCGCCGCGCCGCGATGAACGTATCCTGGTGATAGATGACCAAAGTTTAGCTCAGGGCTTTTTGCGCTTTGCGTTAGAACAACTGGGCTATCAGAATATATTTCTGGCCGAGCGGGCCAATGTGGCGTTAAACCTGTGCCGGGATAATCAGTTTGATTTAATTATCTGCGCCCATAACCAGCAGCAGGGGAAAGACGGCTTTCAGTTGTACGAAGAAATTAAAGCCAAAGGCTTGCAGCAGCTAAGTTGTGGCATTATTTTTATCAGCGCCGAGACCGATCCATCCTTAGTACATAGCGTTATTGAGCTGCAACCCGACGAGTTTCTGGCCAAACCCTTTGTGATTAAAGATTTACAGCAGCGGATTGAGCGGGTGCTGCGTCGCAAACAGCAATTGCGCGAGGTATATCAGGCACTGGACGCCAAAGACGATCAGAAAGCACTGGCAGCCATTGATCAGCAGCTGGCCGATGCCCAGCAGCATAAATTATTTCCGTTATTATTGCGCTTAAAAGGCGATGTATTACTACACCAGGCTGATTACCGCACCGCCGAAACCTTTTTCAGCGCTATGTTGAATATCCAGCCTTTTAGCTGGGCCCGGATGGGGCTGGTACGCTGCCATCTGGCAGCCGGTAAAGAGCAACAGGCCTTTAGTGAGCTGGAAGTATTGCTGGGGCGTTCAGAGAGCCGCTTATTTGCCCTGGATTTGCTAGCTGAGCTGGAATTCAAACAACAGCATTATCAACAGGCACAGCAACATATACTGGAAGCCGCCGAGCTGGCGCCACGGAATATGTTTCGCCAGCAAAAGCTATTACAACTTTCCCGCCTGAACCACGATTACGAAAACCAGTACCGCGCCGCGCGCGATATGGTGAAGTATGCCCGCTACTCCATGTACGAGCAGCCCGATTTATACTTAACGCTGGCCAGAGCCAGTATTGATTATGCGCTGAGCGTGGAAGATGAAGAACAAAGCAGCCGCTTAAACCGCCAGGCCACCGTATCGCTGACCACAGTGCAGCGCCAGTATACCAATGGCGCAAACCAGGCGCTGGCAAGCCAGCAGCAGGTGTTGCAAGCCAGGCTGTTGTATTTGCAGGATCACAAAGAAAAAGCTCAGGCATTGCTAAGCGCGCTGGAGCCTTTACAAAAAATTGAGTCGGTTGAGGGAGCGCTGGACAGAGCCAAAGCGCTGCATGAGGTAGGCTTAAGCCAGGCCTCTGCCGAGCTGTTTGCGCAAATCAGCCGCCATTGTCAGCAGCAGCTGGCCGATCCCTTGTTCAATGCCTATTTGCAGCAGGAACAACAAGAGCGACTGGCCATGCGGCTTGGCCCGCGCGAGCTGAACAACAACGCCGTAACCCTTTACAAACACGGCAACTGGCAGGAAGCTTTTGAAGCCTTTAAACTGGCGTTTACCGTTATGCCGAAAAACGCCGGTATTGCCCTGAACTTATGGCAAACTCTGCTGACCAGCCCAAGGCCACTGTGTGCACCTTCTACCAAACAAAGTTTATTGCAACTGTGCCAGCAACTGATAGAGCACAGTACTCTGAAACCCGAGCAGCAAGAACGTTACAGCCAGCTTAAGCAAAAATATTTAAGCCAGCACGCTTAGCTTTTGGAGCCAGCAGGCAGTTGCTCTGGCCATTCCTTAAAAATAAGTGGCAGGGTTTTGCTGAACGCCAGCCAGATCATTGCCAGCAGCAACAACACCGGGGCCCACAACCGCCAGGGCGCATCCAGAATTACATCGCCATCCAGGCCACTGACGCTGTGGCCAAAATCTGCCAGGGTGACCAGCCACAGCAGCCACAAGCCCGGCCGCCACAAATAACACCAGAAACGCCGTCCTTTCGGCCGACGCTGGCTAAGTGCTGCCACTAACAGCAATAGGGGTAATGCAATCAGGCAGGCCACTAAAAAATCATGTTGCCGTGGGTAGAACTGACTTAGCAAACTATGCTGCGATCGCATCATACTCAGCTCCGCCAGCCAGCTGATATAAGGCCGCAGCAATAGCAGTAGCAAGCCATAAAATCGCAATGGAATTTGCAGCAAGCCATGGTTATCCAGTAACGGTAAATACTGAGGTGATTTCATCGCAGGCCGGCCCCTTGCATGTTATGCCTGTCGCTTACGCTGGGCTAAGATACCAAGGCCACTGAAAATCGCCAGACATACCCAGGGCAGCGCTATGGTACTTAACCGTGCCAGCCAGCCAGCTACCACAGGGGTAAGAAATATTGTGAGCGCACCATAGCCAAAGGCACACACCAGGATAAAAATAACGGTGCGCCAGATAAAATGCAGGCTAATGATCTGGCGGCGGATAAAGCGGTTAATATCATCGCCAAATACCACCAGACAGGTTGCCACCATTGCCAGCGCTATATCGCGCAGATAAGGCCGGAACAATAACCCCCAGTCGGTTAATAACTGCCAGAACAACTCACTCATCAGGCGACTCCGTTACTGCTGAATAAATCTAACATCTGCTGCTCAGTCCAAACCTGCACCTTAAGTTCATTGGCTTTAGCCAGCTTAGAGCCGGCATTATCGCCGGCAATAACCGCATAGGTTTTCGCCGACACGGAGCCTGATACCTTAGCACCCAGTTGCTGCAAGCGAGATTTGGCATCATCCCGCCCCATGCTGCTAAGGGTGCCGGTTAACACTACCGTCTGGCCGGCCAGCGGCTGCGCCGAGGCCTGCTGCACGCTGATATCCGGCCAGTGAATACCAACCTGCTGCAACTCGGCGATAACTTGCTGATTATGCGGTTCAGCAAAAAAACTTTGCAGGTGCTCGGCCACCACTTTACCCACATCACTGACTGCCAGTAACTGTTCCAGGCTGGCGGTCAGTATCGCGGGCAGGTTGCCAAAGTGCTGCGCCAGATTAAGCGCCGTCGCCTCGCCTACTTCGCGAATACCCAGTGCATAAATAAAGCGTGGCAAGCTGGTCTGGCAGGACGCCTTAATGGCATTAAGCAGCTTCAACGCCGATTTTTCTGCCATGCGTTCCAGGCCAATTAATGCCGGCATATCCAGCTTATAAATATCGGCCGGGGTGCTAATCAGCTGCTGATCGACCAACTGCTCTACCAGCTTGTCGCCCAGGCCATCAATATCGATGGCTTTGCGGCTGACAAAATGTTTAATCGACTCTTTCAACTGGGCCGCACAAAACAAACCTCCGCTGCAGCGCGCTACTGCCTCGCCGCTAACCCGCTCTACCGCTGAACCGCAAACCGGGCACTGTGCCGGGAACACGATATCGCGCGCATCCGGCGGCCGGCGCTCGGTAAGCACTGCCACTATTTGTGGAATAACATCGCCAGCCCGGCGCACCGTTACCGTATCGCCCACTTTAATACCCAGCCGGTTAATTTCATCCTGATTATGTAAAGTAGCGTTACTAACCGTTACCCCACCCACCACTACCGGTGCTAAGCGTGCAACCGGGGTAATAGCGCCGGTACGGCCCACCTGAAACTCTACATCCAGTAAGGTGGTTAACTGCTCCTGCGCCGGGAATTTAAAGGCTATAGCCCAGCGCGGCGCCCGGGCCACAAAGCCCAGCGCCTGTTGCTGCGCTAAGCTATCAACTTTAATTACCACCCCGTCAATTTCATAAGGTAACTGACTGCGCTTGTCGCCAATTCGCTGGTAGTATTCCAGCACTGCCTCGCTACCTTTTACCAGTTGCACTTCCGGACACACCGGAAAGCCCCAGTTTCTCAGCTGCATTAACCGCTGATAATGGCTTTGGTTATCCAACCGCTGTTGGCTGTCAGTCACGGCCCCTATGCCATAAGCATAAAACATCAGCGGCCTGGCGGCGCTGATTTTCGGATCCAGCTGGCGTAAGCTGCCGGCAGCGGCATTACGCGGATTAGCAAATATTTTATCGCCCGCCTGGCGGGCCTTGTCATTCATGGCCTGAAAACCCGCCAAGGGCATAAACACTTCGCCGCGTACTTCCAGCACCTCGGGTACCTCGCCATTTAACTGCAAGGGTACTGCGCGGATCGTTTTCACATTGCTGGTAATATCTTCACCGGTAAAACCATCACCGCGGGTGGCGGCCTGAACCAACAAGCCGTTTTTATAACGAATCGCCACGGCCAGGCCGTCCAGTTTTGGTTCACAGCAAAATTCAAACTCGCTGTCACTGTCTATCCGCTCAGCGATCCGTTTACTGAAAGCTACAAAGTCGGCATCAGCAAAGGCATTATCCAGGGATAACATAGGTACGCTATGGCTCACCTGGCTGAATTTAGCCAGGGGCATGCCCCCCACCCGCTGGCTGGGCGAATCGGCAGTAATCAGCTGTGGATGCGCCTGCTCCAGTGCCACCAGTTGTAAAAACAGCCGGTCATACTCGGCATCAGGCACACTTGGCTCATCCAGCACATAATACTGATAGTTATACTGTTGTAATTGCAGGCGTAACTGCTGTAACTGCTGATTGATGCTATTTTGGTCTGCTGTGGTCATAAATGCTGATCTGTCATGATGGTATAGGTAACAAGTTATCGATAACAAAAACGGCAGGGAAAGCCCTGCCGTATGCCATAGTTAATGCTTACTAGCCATGAATAAGCTGCTGGCGCTGAAATTCACGAATTTTGTCAACATAATGCCGCACGGTTTGCACTGTTAATACGCTGCGCTGACCATCCAGCACCTGGCCACCAAATTCCTCGGCCAGTTTTTTTGCCGCATTATGCATTAAATTAAAGTTTTGTAGTGGCTCGCCCGGCCCTGGCAGGGTCATAAATAAACTTAAACCACGGGTACTGATTTTATCAATCTGCTCTAAATCAAAGGTGCCGGGGTTAAACATATTGGCCAGGCTGAACAACACTTCACCGCCACCGGCACTATCCAGATGGCGGTGGAAAATATCCATATCGCCATATTTAAAGCCCAGTGGTAATAACGCGGCCAGTAAATCAGGGCCTTTGATTTCACTGCTCTCTGGCAGCAATACATATAAAATCAGCACTTCTGACGGCTGGTGTGCCGATTTTTGCTCGGGCGCTGCAGCGCTGGTTGTAAGTTGCTCAGACTGGTAGTCACTTTCAAGCTGCGGGCTGCCCGGGCCTTCATCATCAGGCAGCGCATTAAAATTCAAGCCAGGTTCGGTTTTATCAGTTGTACCAGCAAAATCCAGCTCTGGCTGCTGCCGGGCCGACTGCTGAGCATGGCCGCTGGCTTTAAACGCGCTGGCAGGCTGCGCCGCAGTTCTGACTTTAGGTTCAGTGCGCCCGGCACTGCCACCCGCATCAGCCGCACGCGATTTAATCACCCGCACCGGGCCGACGCCTAAATCGTCGAACCCTTCACTGTGCTCTGGCTCAGTTGGCCCAGCGTTGTCGGGATGATAACGATGGCCGGCCTGGCGGTTGTTTTTTCGTACCGTCCATAAGCCATGAATAAACAGGCCACCGAGCACCAGCGCCCCTAAAATAATTAATACTAATCTCAACTCACTAGCCATAGTTATACCTTATTATGTTCTCAGGCTACTGCCAGCTTGACAGCATCGTCCACATCCACAGCCACGACCCGCGATACACCAGGCTCTTGCATGGTTACCCCCATCAGCTGTGCCGCCATCTCCATGGCAATCTTGTTGTGGCTAATATAAATAAATTGCACGGTTTCCGACATTTCCCGTACCAGGTTACAAAACCGGCCTACGTTGGCATCGTCTAACGGTGCGTCTACCTCATCCAGCATACAGAACGGGGCTGGATTGAGTCTGAATATTGAAAACACCAATGATAAGGCCGTTAGCGCTTTTTCACCACCCGATAATAAATGAATTGTACTGTTTTTTTTGCCAGGTGGTCTGGCCATAATAGTAACACCGGTTTCCAGTAAATCCTCTTCGGTTAAATCAAGGTAGGCGCTGCCACCACCAAATACTTTTGGGAACAACCCTTTTAGCCCTTCGTTTACCTGTTCGAAAGTTTCTTTAAATTTTTGCCGGGTTTCTTTATCAATTTTGCGCATGGCATTTTCCAGGGTATCCAACGCCGACGTTAAATCATCGTGTTGACTGTCCAGATAACGCTTACGCTCGGCCTGCTGCTCGTACTCATCAATAGCGGCCAGGTTTATGGCCCCTAAACGGCTGACCGCGTCTACGGTTTTATCCAGCTGCTGCTGCCACTGCGCTTCATCAGCGTCGGCAGCAAGCTGTGGTATCACATCCTTTATATTGACCTGCTGTTCGCGCAGCAGTTCCAGCATATTGTTGGCGCGAATGCGACAGCCCTCAGCATCAAGCCGTAACGACTCCATTTGCTGCCGCTGCCGGTTCAGTTGTTGCATAATGCCTTGCTGGCCTTGCTCCAGTTGCCGCATTTGCTGCTCCAGTGTGGCCAGTAACTCATTAGCTGCTATCATGGCCAGCTCGGCATCTTCGCGATTTAACAGCGCTTCCTGCAATTGCTCCTGCAGTAAAATTTCCGGCTGATCATTGTCAGTAAGCTGCTGTTGCAACGTATAAATTTGTTCGCGCAGCTGTTCCAACTGCAACCTGGCCCGGCTGACATTCTGCGCCAGGCTCTGTTGTTGCCGTTCGGCCAGGGTTAGCTGCGTTTGCAGCTGCCGGCAGTGATCCTTTTGCTGCTCAAGCCGATCCCGCTGCTGTTGCAGCTGCTGCTGGGCTTGCTGCTGCGCCTGTTGCAGGGTTAACTCTGCCTCGGCATGTTCCGCTAAGGCAAACTCGGCTTGCTGCTGCCGTTCATCCAGTATTGCCAGCTCTGTTGTCAGCGCGGCGTATTGCTCACTGAGTTGCTGACACTCAACCTCAAGCTGCACTTGTTGCTGGCGGGCCAGCTGCTCGGCCTGAGCCTGTAACTGGCGCTCGGTATCCAACTGTTGTAATTGCTGGCGCAAAGCGGCAAGGTGCTGTTGCTGCTGTGCTAATGCCTGGCGCGCTGCACTTTCTGCCTGCTGTGCCTGAGTTAACTGCTGTGCCAGCGCACTGTGCCCGGTTGCCAGCTCTGCAAGTTCAGCGGCTATAGCCGTTAAACGTTCGCGTCGCAGCAAGCTGGAGTCGGTAATGTCGCCAGTGCTGCTATGGCCCCAGTTATGACCCAGCCAGTGGCCAGCAGCGGTGATCACCGACTGGCCAAGTTCAAGTGTGGTAGCCATAGCTTGCGCGCCGCTGAGCGACTCTGCTAGCAAAATATGTTGAAAGTAAGCCGGGTAACAGCCGGTATTAATCACGCTGGCCAGGGTGCCAGGCTTGGCCTGCAGGCTTAACGGCCTGACATAACAAAAATTATCTGGCTCAGCGTCTTCCTGGCTCAGGCTGGCATGCTGCAAGGGCCCCAGCGCTGCAGCCACCGCGCCAGACCAGCCGCTCTGCACAGTAAGCTGCGCCAGTAACGCCTGCGCTTGGTGCTGCTGGCGGGCATCCAGCGCCGTTAAGCGTTGCTGTTCCTGGGTTAATATCTGCTGCCGGGTAGCCAGTGCCGCCAGCTGCTGCTGTACCCTGGCCGTATCACTGCCGGCACTGTCGCTGAGTGTTTGAGCCTGGGCAAGCTGCAAGGCCGCCTGCTCGCTGTCAGCTGCAAGCTGTTGCTGGCGGGCGGCCATTTCAGTATTGCTACTGGCTGGCTGCTGCAGTTGCAACTGGCTTAGCTGCTGCTGGCGCTGCGCCAGTTGCTGCTGATACTGCCCGGCCTGACTGCTGGCACTTTGCCACTGCAACTGCGCCTGCTGCTGTTGCTGGCGCAAATTAAAATGCTGCTGTTGCCATTGCTGCCACAGCCGTTGCTGCTCGGTCAGCCTGTCTTGCGCCTGCTGTAATTGCAGCTGCAGCTCAGCCAATTGCTGTTCGCTGAGTTCAAGCTCCGGGCTGTGCTGCTGTTGTAAACTTTCCAGCTCGTCCAGTTGCGCTTGCTCGCTACTGACAAACCGTTCGCTGTCGCTGAGTGCCTGCTGTTTCTGCTGCAACTGGCTGCTGAGGATTTGCTGTTGCTGGCGCTGGTGTAAAATTTGCTGTTCCAGCCGGCTGATGGTATTGCCCAGCTGATAAAAGCGGCTTTGCTGCTGCTCGGCCTGCTGGCGGGCATCGCTGGTTTGCTCTTTTAGCTCAAGCAAGATCCGCTGCTCGCCCTGAATGCCGGCCTGATATTTTTCCAGTTCGGTCTCCTGCGCTGCTAACTGCTGCTCCAGCTCCACTAACTGGTTGTTAAAGCGCAGCCATTTTAAGGTGGTTAATTCCGCTTTAAGCTTTCGCTCCTGTGCTTTAAGCTCTTTATAACGCTGGGCCGTGCTGGCCTGGCGCTTTAACTTGTCGATATTCTTTGCCAGCTCTTCCCGCACGTCGGCCAGCCGCTCAAGGTTATCGCGGGTATGTTTAATGCGGTTTTCGGTTTCGCGCCGGCGTTCTTTATATTTGGAGATGCCGGCAGCTTCTTCAATAAATACTCTTAATTCCTGTGGCTTAGACTCAATCAGCCGCGAGATCATGCCCTGCTCGATAATGGCGTAGCTACGTGGCCCCAGGCCAGTACCGAGGAAAATATCGGTGATATCACGGCGGCGGCATTTGCTGCCATTGAGAAAATAACTGGACTGCGCCTCACGGGTCACCAGCCGTTTTATGGAAATTTCACTGCGATCGGCCATGCTGCCACTCAGCCGGCCCTGGGTATTTTCAAATACCAGCTCTACCGAGGCTTGCGATACCGGCTTACGCTGGCCAGAGCCGTTAAAAATAACGTCAGTCATGGCATCGCCACGCAGGTTTTTGGCCGAGCTTTCACCCAGCACCCAGCGCACGGCGTCAATCACGTTTGATTTACCGCAACCGTTCGGGCCCACCACTGCGGTCATTTGCTCTGGAAAAGGTACCAGGGTTGGGTCAACAAAAGACTTAAAACCTGCCAGTTTTATCTGTTTTAAGCGCATCTGTACTCAGCATTATTATTGTTAGTATGCGTTTTAGCTAACTGTAGTGGTTAATCTAAATCGTTTAATGGCCAGCTGACAATAAAATCTTCAAAGTTATCCAGGTTAACCTGGGTTTCGCAAATGGCTTTGTTGCGCACCGACATTTGCTTTTTATGCATCAGGCTTTTTTTACCGCCATTAAGTAACGGATGCCAGCTGGGTAGGCCTCGCCCTTCGTGCAACCGGCGGTAGGCACAACTGGTTGGCATAAAAAAAATGTTTTTCAGATTAGCTTTGGTCAGTTGAATGCAATCTGGCACCAGCACTGTGCGCTGGCTGTATTCTGTGCATTCGCATTTATGGCTGTTCAGGTAACGACAGGCAATATTGGTAAAGTGCACCTGTTCATCAGCTTTCAGCACGCTGGTCGGGCCTTGCTCTTGCTCATCATCGTCATCGATAAATTTATTCAGGCAGCATTTGGCGCAACCATCGCACAAGGCTTCCCATTCCTCGGTGTTCATTTCATCGAGGCTTTTTGTTTCCCAGTAACGTTCTGCTAATGCCATGCCTAGCTTACCTTTGTATTGACGGTGAAAAAATCGGCCAGTTGCAGTTGCAACTGATCGCCAGCCTGCAGCGGCCCCACTCCTGCCGGCGTGCCGGTAAGCACCATATCGCCGGCTAACAGGGTAAAGTGCTGCGACATTTCGCTGATAAGCTGGCTGATGCCCCGGATCATATTGGCACTGTTGCCATGCTGCCGCTCAATGCCGTTAACTGTTAAACTGAAATCCAGCTGCTGCGGATGAGCAATATCACCTGCCGGCACAAAACCGGCAACCGGACAGGCACCGTCAAAGCCTTTAGCTATTTCCCACGGCCGCCCCAGCTGTTTCAGGTTAGCCTGCAGCTCACGCAAGGTTAAATCCAATGCCAGGCTGTAACCCCAGATAGCCGCAGTTACCTGTTGTGGTGTCGCCTGCGACAGCGGCTGGCTGATCAGCACCGCAATTTCTAACTCGTTATGCACGGCACCACGCCCGCCCGGAATGGCGAAAGCCGGTGCCAGTGGGCAAAGTGCCGTACTGGGTTTAATAAAGAACAATGCCTCGGCAGCGGTTTTGCTTTGCATTTCGGCAATGTGGTCCTGGTAGTTCTGACCAATACACACCACTTTACCCACCGGCAGCGCTATCGGGCTGCCATCAACTTGCTGATGCAGATAAGCCATAAGTTACTCGGCAATAATCAGGTCAGCTAAATAGCCAACGCTGGTAACAAAGTAGTAAGAGCGGTTCCAGTGCATCAGGCTTTTATAGTTGTCATAACCTAAAAAGGCCCGGCCACCGGCACCGTCTGGCAGAATTAATGCAGCCTGCATATCCCGTGCAGGTAAGCCACTGCCATTGAGCCGGCGTACCCCCAGTTCGTTCCACTGCGCCAGGCTGCGGGCAGAATCATTCCAGCGTTTCAGCCATTCCGCCCGGGCCAGACTGCCACGCTGAATGGCCAAACCGGCGTCAAACTTCTCAGGCAACACCACTTCCCGGCCCCAGGTGATGCTGTTATCCCAGTTCTGGTGTTTCAGGTAATTTGCAATGGACGCGAAGACATCAAGCTGATTGGTCCAGATATCTTTTTTACCATCGCCGTCGCCATCCTGGGCATACGCCAGGAATGAGCTTGGCATAAACTGGCTCTGGCCCATAGCCCCCGCCCATGAGCCTTTCATATCGGCAAAACTGATATGGCCTTCTGCCAGAATATCCAGTGCATTAAAAAATTCCTGGCGGAAAAACGTTTCGCGCCGGCCATCATAAGCCAGGGTAGCTAAGGCTGAAGGGATAGAATAGTTGCCCATAAAACGGCCGAAGCTGCTTTCCAGGCCCCAGAGCGCAACAATAAAGCGCGGTTGCACGCCATATTTCTCACCAATCTTTTCCAGCTCAGGTAAATACTGGTTATAAAACCCGCGAGCCATTCTGATCCGGGTTTCACTCACCCGTTTTGGCAAATAGGTACTGAGTGTTTCCACCGACTCCGGCTGGGTCTGGTCGGCTTTCACGACCCGCTCGTGAAACGTCAGCGAGCTGAACACTTCATCCAGCAGCGCTTTATCATAGCCTTTCTGATCGGCTTCCAGCCGCAAACTGGCAGTGTATTCCTCAAAGCTGGGTTTAGCGGGTGGCACCGTGGCCGTTTCGCTGGCAGCAGCGGTACCGGCCAGGCAGGTTGCCAGCAGTGCTGGTAAAGCTACTTTTTTTAGCGCTAATTTTATGTTCATATTAACCTTTGTCTGTCTGGATGCTGGCTTTGTGCTGTGCCAGCAGGTTTTCAGGAGGCGGTGGCAACTGCAAATAAAACCCCTGATTTTTCAGTGCCGCGCGTAACTTATGAATATCAATCTGGGCTAAATGTTCCCGCTTTGCCAAATTAAGCACGGTAACCAGCTGTGGCTTGCCAAACGTGGTCATTAATGCAGCAGGTACCGGGCTGAAATCGTCACGGCGTTCAACATATAAGTAAGTGCCCTCTTTGCGCGGGCTTTTATAAACAACACATAACATCAATAAAACGTCTTCGCTACCTTGCCTAACAGAGGGTGAAACTATAACATGAAGCACAGGTAATGCGCACTGGCCGCAAGGTCAGGTGCATAAATAATACTGCTTATCGCAGTGACTAAAATAACGCGTGCGCCAAAAGTTTTATGTCTGATAATTCGCTGGAACTGAAAGGGAGTTTATTCCCTATGTCAGTGTTGCACTGTGCTGATTTAAGCCCGGCAACCCTGCACACCTTATTAAGCGCCAAGTTGGCGCAAGCACCTGCATTTTTTCTGCAGGCTCCTATCGTCCTCAACCTGAGCGATGCCACCGAAACGCCTGACTTTAACCGTTTAAAAAACCTGTTTGCTGAACTGAAACTGGTACTGGTGGGCGTTACCGCTGCCAACCCGGAGCAAAAAGCCAGCGCCCATGCGGCTGGCCTGGCCGTATTGCAGGCAGGTAAAGCAGCGCTGAAAACCAAAGAGCCGAACACCAGCCCCCCGGTAGCTGAAGTAAGCGACAACAAAGCAGTAGCTAGCGCTGCTGCAAGCAGCAGTGTAGCTGCCACGATGGATAGCAAAGTAATTGAACAAACCGTGCGCTCCGGCCAGCAAATTTATGCCAAAGGCACCGATTTAATTGTTAAAGGTGCAGTGGGCGCTGGTGCTGAAGTGATTGCCGATGGCAACATCCATATTTATGGCTCGCTCAGGGGTAAGGCTATAGCCGGCGCCAGTGGCGATACCAGTAAACGAATTTATTGTTATAACCTGCAAGCTGAATTGGTTTCTATCGCTGGTAATTACTGGCTAAGTGACAGTTTGCAGGGCAAATTTTGGGGCAAATCAGCCTGCATTAAGATGCAGGACGATAGCTTAGTCATCTCTGAATTAGTGTAAGGATCGTCACTATGGCAAAAATTATTGTGGTTACCTCTGGCAAGGGCGGTGTCGGTAAAACCACGTCCAGTGCCGCTATTGGCACCGGCCTGGCATTAGCCGGCCATAAAACCGTTATTGTCGATTTTGATATCGGTCTGCGTAACCTCGATTTAATTATGGGGTGTGAGCGCCGGGTAGTGTACGACTTTGTTAACGTGATCAACGGCGAAGCCAATTTAAAGCAAACCCTGATTAAAGATAAACGCACCGACAACCTGTTTATTTTGCCGGCGTCACAGACCCGCGATAAAGACGCGCTCACCCGCGAGGGCGTGGAAAAAGTATTAAACGAACTGGCGAAAGACTTCGATTTTATTATTTGCGACTCACCGGCCGGTATTGAATCTGGTGCCATGATGGCGCTGTATTTTGCCGATGAAGCGGTAGTGGTCACCAACCCGGAAGTGTCTTCAGTACGTGACTCCGATCGCATTTTAGGCATGTTATCCAGCAAATCACGCCGCGCCGAACAAGGCCTGGAAGGTATTAAAGAGCATTTGCTGTTGACCCGCTATAACCCGGAGCGGGTAGAAAAAGGCGAAATGCTCAGCGTGGAAGATGTAAAGGAAATTCTGGCGATTGAATTAATTGGGGTTATTCCCGAGTCGCAAGCTGTGTTAAATGCCTCTAACTCAGGCCAGCCGGTTATTCTGGATAAAGACAGCGACGCCGGCCAGGCCTATCTGGATACCATAAAGCGCTTATTAGGCGAACAAGTGCCGTTCCGTTTTCTGACGGTAGAGAAAAAGGGCTTTATTAAAAGGATTTTTGGAGGATAACTGATGTCATTACTGGATTATTTTCGCTCAACCAAGAAAAACACCGCCAGCACCGCCAAAGAGCGCCTGCAAATTATTGTGGCGCACGAGCGCAAGCGGCGCAATGGCCCGGATTATCTGCCGCAGCTAGAGCGCGATATTCTGGAAGTTATCCGCAAATATGTGGATATTCCGGCCGATCAAATTGCTGTATCACTGGAGCAACGCGGCGACCAGATCTCGGTGCTGGAACTAAACGTTACCTTCCCGGATGATAAGCGTTAAGTTTTTTTGAAGGTTACATCAATTATCAGCCCGCTTAATTGCGGGCTTTTTATTTCGTCCTGCAACATATCAGCATCAGTGACCTATCACTTGCAAAGTAACTGAACATCGCCCATTTTAGTCTGGATAAGCAATTTTAACTGAGACACTAAATGAATAAGTCTTAATGGAGCAATGCATGTTTAAAGCCATCTTAATTAACAAAGACGACCATGGGTATCACGCAGTATTAAGCGAAGTTGACGAACAACAGCTGCCTGTGGCTGATGTTACCGTCAAAGTAGTCGCCAGTACCATCAATTATAAAGACGCCCTGGCCATTACCGGTAAAGCCCCGGTGGTACGCATTTTCCCTATGGTGCCGGGCATTGATCTGGTTGGTGAGGTGCTGCAATCTGACTCTGCGCGCTTTAATGTCGGCGATAAGGTACTGCTAAATGGCTTTGGCGTAGGTGAAGGGCATTGGGGCGGCCTGGCAGAAAAAGCCCGCCTGAAAAGTGACTGGCTGATCCCGCTGCCAGCAGGCCTAACCCCCGAACAGGCCATGGCTGCAGGTACGGCAGGCTACACCGCTATGCTGTGTGTGTTAGCGCTGCAAAAGCATGGTATTACACCTGAGCATGGCGAAATATTAGTGACCGGCGCTAATGGCGGTGTAGGCAGTTATGCGGTGCGTTTATTAAGTAAATTGGGTTACCAGGTAGTGGCGGCAACAGGACGACCAGACGAAAGTGACTATCTTAAACAATTAGGCGCAACAGAGATTATCAGCCGTGAGCAGCTAAACGCGCCGGGTAAACCGCTACAAAAAGAACGCTGGGCCGGTGTCGTTGACTGCGTTGGCAGTCATACACTCGCCAATGCCTGCGCCAGCACCCGCTACGGTGGTGCCATAGCCGCCTGTGGTTTAGCGCAGGGCATGGATTTTCCATCATCAGTAGCGCCCTTTATTCTGCGGGGAATAACTTTATACGGTATTGACAGCGTGATGCGCCCGCTCGCGGATCGCATCCAAGCCTGGCAGCGCCTGAGTGAAATACTCAGCCCGGAAGACTTTGACACTATCAGCCACGTTATTTCATTAGGCGAGGTCATTGATACCGCTTCAGCGTTACTGGCAGGTAAGGTGCAAGGGCGGGTCATCGTAAAAATTGCAGAATAACGAAGACTTCCTCTTAGCCAGCAAAAACGCCCGCAAATGCGGGCGTTTTTATAACTACTTAACAGAACCGTTAAAGTGGCTTATTCACCGGCTACAAAGCCGTCCATTACCGTTAAACCTACCCCCATTAAGCCTGCACCATCGCGGGCAATAGCGGTATAAATTTTATTGGCATCCAGCATTAAGGCGCCGGTTTCAATGGCTGCGGTTTTAGTACCGGTTGGCGTTACGGTGACAAAATACTCACCTGCAGCCAGCGGCACATAACCGGTTTCAGCTTTATAGGGCACATCACTGAACGCTGGCATGGCTTCGCTGATGTCGCCATCGGCGGTGACATAAATATCAACATTACCGGCCAGGGTTGAACCGTGCACAAGACGCACGCGTGCTTCGGTAGCCACAGTGCGGGGGTTATCGACCAGAATTAGTGGCTCTATGGCAAAATCATCGGCATCACTTAGCGAGCCCACTGCCAATACAGTGTAGAACTTGCCATCTTCCAGTGTGACATCAGCGTCAATTACCGCAGTTTCAGTACCAGCTACAGCAACTTTCACATTGTAATCACCCGGCGCCGGGGTCACATAACCGGTGAAATCAGGGAAAGCCAGCGCAGATACCAGTGGCTGTGCAAAGTTATCGTTAACCACGATATCTACCGCTGGCGCATCAGATACGTTGTGCACTACACGCAGTGATGAAGTTGTGCCATCATCCAGGATAGGTAATACATCGCCTTCCGGGGTTACTGCGATCAATGACACCGGTGATGCACCAGAATATTCACTATTAATGGCCGCAACCACTAAATCCATACCACCTGCTAATTCCAGGGTGTTGCTGTCAAACACCACAGTGTCGGTACCTGGCAAGGTGATCCGGACCCGGTATTCACCGGCAGGAACATCTAAAGCACCGGTAAACTCAGTAAAGGCTAAGGTAGCAAGTGGAGCGCCCAAATCGGCATCTGGTGCAGTGACGTGTACGTCAACCGTTGGCGCAGCTGAGGCCGCATGAACTACCTGCACCCGAACATTACCAGCGGCTAAATCAGCAACGTCTGAGGTTACCACTAACGGTGCCAGGGTGTCGTCAGCCACTAAGCCTACCGCAAACACTTTATAATTTGTTGCTTCATCAAGCGCCAGTGCCGGTACGTCAATCACGGTTACGGTATTGCCTTCACCGGGCAAAATGGCGTCAACGGCCACGGCGTAATCGGCTGGTGGTAAGCTGAAATTTACTGAGCTGCTGCCATAAGCCAGATTCTCGATAACCACATCGCCGTTAACACTAATGTTAACTGCTGGCGCATCGAACGAGGCATGCACTACACGCAAGGTAGCGTCAACTACCGGAGGCGGTGGTGGTGGCGGTGGTGGAGTAGGTGTTGGTAAATCTGAACTGCTATTAAAACAACCTGCTAGTGATACGGTTAATAAAGCCGGGACGGCGAATCGTAGTATGCCTTTCATTATTATTACCCTTCAGTTAATAGTTGCGTAATCTTTACGCAACTATTAATGGCACGGGATCATTTTTTATGATTGCAGTTTTTTGGACAAAACAACCAACATTTTCTACTGATCTAACCTGGCTGTTAGTACGTTTATAAGAAGTTTTTGACTAAATTTTGTACATGAGCCGGCACCGGTAACAAAGGTAACAATAGCTGCTGACGCCAACCCGTTAAATACTCCGGCACAGGCAGCAGCACGCGTTCTTGCTCAGTTACCCGCCAACACCAGTTAAAATACTCATGTAACTGGCGCCTTACCGAGAGAAACGCTACTGGAATGCCGGTTTGAGCTGCCGCTTCTTTCAGGCAATGGCCAAGCTCTGCCAGCACCACTTTTTCACCTGCGAAATGGTCGGTATGATAAAAAGGTTGCGGGCAGGCCTCCTGCGGCAGCTGTTTAGCAAGCTCAATCAGCTCAATAACAGGTTTGGCATGCCGGCGCAAATCTCGGCCGGTCATCCCCGGAATATTCAGTAAACTTTCTACTGATCCGGGTTTGCGCTTAGCCAGCTCTAACATCTGGAAATCTTTAATTACCAACCCCAGCGCCAGATCGCGCTTGGCTGCATATTCCAGTCGCCATGCCACCAGTTCCCGCAATACCGCTAACTCGCGACTGCGTAATAATGAACCGTTTTTAACTTCCAGATACTTTAAACGAGGTGATAGCGGGTTGGCCCGACGCTGTTGCAGCTGCTGACCTTCCGCCAGCAATAAGGGTAGTAAGCTGGGCTCAGTAAACTGGGCCATTAAATGCTGATACAACGGCAGCAAATAAGTTACATCATTAGCGGCATACTGTAGCTGCTTTTCTGCCAACGGCCTGGCCAGCCAGTCCGTACGTGACTCACTTTTATCCAGCAGCTCGCCAGTGGCCCGCTCAACCAGTTTGGCATAACCAATACTGCTGCCCCAGCCCAGTAATTCGGCCGCTAGCTGGGTATCAAATAACGGCTGAATATGATGAATACCAATAGTCGCCAGTGCTTCCAGATCTTCAGTACAAGAATGCAGAGTTTTAACAATGCTTTGATCAGCAAACAACTGGATCAGTGGCTGCCAATCAGTAATGGTAAGGGGGTCAACCAATGCCAACTGCTTGCCATCAAATAACTGAATCAAACCAAGTTTTGGGTACAGCGTACTCTGGCGAATAAATTCAGAATCGACTGCCAGCGCACGCTGACCGGCAGCGTTTTGACAATACGTTGCCAGGCTGAGGTTATCGGTAATTAAATGGCTCATACTTACATCTCTAAAAAACAAAACCGGCAAACGCCGGCTTTGGATTAATCCCGCAGCTCGCGCCGCAAAATCTTACCAACATTAGTTTTCGGTAATTCGTCCCGGAATTCTACCAGTTTTGGTACCTTGTAGCCCGTTAAATGTTGTTTGCAATGCGCAATCACTTCTTCTTCGGTTAACGAAGCATCTTTCTTAACAATCACTACTTTGACAATTTCACCGGTAGCTTCGTTCGCCACACCGACTGCCGCCACTTCCAGCACTTTTTCGCTCATGGCAACCACTTCTTCAATTTCATTAGGGAACACATTGAAGCCAGATACCAGGATCATGTCTTTTTTGCGGTCAACAATATAGAAGAAACCTTCTTCATCCATGGTAGCGATGTCACCGGTGTACAACCAGCCATCTTTAATTGTTTGGGCTGTTTCTTCTGGCCGGTTCAGATATCCCACCATCACTTGTGGGCCTTGCACCAACATCTCGCCTGCTTCGCCCATTGCGACATCATTACCATCCTCGTCAACAATCCGAATTAAGGTCGATGGCGCTGGTAAACCAATACTGCCGTTAAAATCGTCAAGGTCAAATGGGCTTAATGTCACCAGCGGACAACACTCAGTTAAACCATAGCCTTCCAGCAAACGGGTGTGGGTAACTTTCTTCCAGCGTTCTGCTACCGGCCGCTGCACCGCCATACCACCACCTAAAGCCAGTTTTAACCGGCTGAAGTCCAGCTCAGCAAAACCAGGAGTATTCAGTAAACCATTAAACAAGGTATTTACCCCGGTAATAGCCGTAAACGGAAACTTCGCCAGCTCTTTAACAAAAGCCGGCATATCACGCGGGTTGGTGATCAGTAAATTGGTGCCACCAAATTTAAAGAAAGTGAAAAAATTCGCGGTTAAAGCAAAGATATGATAAAGCGGCAGTGCTGTTACCACGTGCTCTTCACCATGATCCAGGAAACTGTCAAGGAAGCCACTGCATTGCTCTAAATTTGCCACCATATTGCGATGCGATAACATCGCCCCTTTCGATACACCAGTAGTACCACCGGTATACTGCAAAAAGGCAATATCTTCGCCATTGACGTCAGGCTTTTGGTATTTTAAATGCTGACCTTTTTCCAACACGGCATTAAAGGTAACAAATTTACTCAGCGAATAGGCCGGCACCAGCTTTTTGACGTGCTTAACCACCAGGTTAACTATACTGCCTTTAACTAAACCCAGCATATCACCCATTTTAGTCAGAATAATATGATCCAGTTTTAGCTGTTTTTCCACGGCTGCCAGGGTATGGGCAAAGTTTTCAACAATAACAATGGCCTTAGCCTTTGAGTCTGATAACTGATGTTGCAGCTCGCGCGGCGTATAAAGCGGATTAACATTCACCACAGTGCAACCGGCACGCAGCACGCCCATTAACACCACTGGATATTGCAATAAATTAGGCATCATAATGGCAACTGCATCGCCTTTTTGCAGCCCCAGATCTTTTTGCAAATAAGCTGCAAATGCCTTGCTTAAGGTATCCAGTTCACGATAACTGATACTTTTACCCATGTTGATAAAAGCCGTTTTATCGGCAAACTGGCTGATACTTTGGGAAAAGATATCGAGCAGGGAAGGGTAATGATCAGCATCAATTTCTGCGGGCACGCCTGACGGGTAACGCTTTAACCAAACTTTATCCACCGTCCTCTCCTTTCTATTAAGGTTATTATTTTATAGTTTTAAAAATGGCTGCCGGCAATAAGCATTGTCGCTTTATTACCGGATAATAAGCCTGATTCGAGCATTTACTCTAGCCCAATCATCCCACAATTGCTGCTTGTGTACAATTAGCTTGCTGCAGTTGCCATAGTTACCGGGATTATTCCGCTGATTTAATAAATTTTAAGGTCATCCGGTCGCTCTCCCCGATGGCCAGATAAAGCGCCCGGTTATAGTTACCTAAAGCCAGGGTTGGTGGCAAGGTGTATACACCTTTCGGATGGTCTTTGCTATCAAGCAGGTTGGCATTGATTTCACTGCGCTCGACCAGTTTAAAGCCAGCTTGTTCAGCGGCGGCTATTACATAGGACTCGTCCAGATAACCTTCTACCGCCACACTGGTGGTATCAGACAAGGTTGCGGCCCGATGTTCTACCAACCCCAGCACACCACCTGGCTTTACCACATCGTACAGGGTTTGCAGAGTAGCCAGTAAATGGCCACTTTCATCCCAGATATGGGCATTTCGAAACGATAACACCAGATCAAACTGCTCTTTGGCTAAGGCCGGCTGTAAGAATGGCGGTTCGAGTTCTATCTGATGAACAGTGCCGAAATAGGCGCCCTGTTCATTCAGCCTGGCAGCCAGGGTGGCACTTAAACGAGCCCAGAAAATAGCACGATCATCTTTTAAGTTACCATCGTTCTGCCGGAACTGCGCGATGGTTAACTGGCCCTGCTCTTTTAAAAAGGGCGCCAGAATTTCGGTATACCAGCCCCGCCCGGGCCAAATTTCCAGCACTGCCATGTCGGGCTTAATGCCAAAAAAACTAAGGGTTTCAGCAGGGTTTCGATAACGGTTGCGGGCAATATGCTCAGCACTGCGTTCACTACTGCTCGCCAGCTCAGTTAGACGCTGTTCGATGTTGCTATCTGCCGCCCTGGCCGTGCTTACAAAGCTTAACACCAGGGTTAGAACGATTATTGTTATTGTTATTTTCATAGCGTCCTCTTACTACCACTCAGCATACTGTACATCATACTAGTACGACCACAGCACTACGCAATCGTTCTAAGATAGCCTGCCCTATTGAAAATTGTCCAGCAAAACACTTAAATGATAATTATGTTGGCTGGTCGCAATGCCCCTTGGTTGCAGTCCGGAGATAACGTACACTGGCTTTAATATTAAACAGATGAGAGAAAATCGATGCGCTCAGCCGTTTTACTGCTTGCCATAACAGGCTTATTACCGGCCACTATTTATGCAGCACCCAAAAATATCATTTATATGATTGGGGATGGTATGGGGCCTTCTTATGTTTCCGCCTATCGCTATTATCAGCATGATCCTGCCTCAGTAACGGTAACGACTACCCTATATGATGATTTACTGACCGGTATGGCCGGTACATATCCTGACGACGATACTGTAGTAACCGACTCTGCAGCCAGCGCCACTGCCCTGGCAACCGGCATTAAAAGCTTTAACGGTGCCATTTCAGTCGACAGGCAGCATATTCCTATTGGTACCATGATGCAGCTAGCCAAACGCCTCGGCAAAGCTAATGGTATTGTTGCCAGCTCTCAGGTAAACCACGCTACGCCGGCGGCATTTTTAGCGCACAGCAGCAGCCGGCGCAATATGAATGATATTGCTGATATGTATCTGGATTACCGGATTGATGGCAAGCCGGTAGCCGATTTAATTATGGGTGGTGGCACTCAATATTTTGTGCGGGAAGACCGCAACCTGATAACAGGCTTTACCGAACTGGGCTATCAGTATGTTGATGACTATAATCAGCTTGATAACTTAACCCGTTTACCCGCCATGGCCTTGCTAACGGAAAGCGCACTGCCTGCAGTGTTAAACTCTGACTACGACAGCATGTTGGGGCCGTTAACTGCAAAAGCGCTGCAATTACTATCCACGGCTGACAAAGGTTTTGTCTTAATGGTCGAGGGCAGCCAGATTGACTGGTGCGGCCACGATAACGACATTGCCTGCGCCATGGCCGAAATGCATGATTTTGCCCAAGCCATTAAGGTAGCAAAAGCCTATGTCGATGCGAACCCCGATACCCTGCTGATTATTACCGCCGATCATGAAACCGGCGGCTTGTCGTTAGGCTCTGCTGGAGTTTATGAGTGGCGCACTGATGTGATTAAAAAAGTGAAAGCAACCGGCCGGGAAATCGCCAGACAACTGCAGCAGCTTGAAAACCAGCAAGATATTCATAAAAGGTTTACTGAGCTGACTGGCATCAGCCTGGATAAAGCACAGTTAAATTTACTGTTCACTGCGCTGCAAGACGAAGATGAAAAAATTGGCCGTAACCAAATTTTGCAGTTTATTAATGAAAAATCTTATACCGGCTGGACTACTGGTGGTCATACTGCGGCCGATGTACCGGTAATGGCTTATGGCATGCAGGCTGAGCAGTTCAGAGGCTTTATGGATAATACTGCTATAGCGAAAAAACTGATTCAGTTTATTCAACAGACTAAGTAAGTCTTCGTGATAATTCGGCAGCGAGAATCGTTTTGCTTTAAGCTAACCGTTGAAGCCCGTCACGGGTTTACGGCGTGTTAGCGTGATCAAATCGATTCGATAAC
Source organism: Arsukibacterium ikkense (assembly GCF_000987775.1). Lineage (GTDB taxonomy): Bacteria > Pseudomonadota > Gammaproteobacteria > Enterobacterales > Alteromonadaceae > Alishewanella > Alishewanella ikkense. The sequence continues at coordinate 133,585 of NZ_LAHO01000008.1, read as the reverse complement.
TTAACCTTACTCAGCCGTTATCAACTGGCGGCGTAACTTGGGAGCTGTCGTGTCCGGGTGCAGCCAGATATCAAAAAAAGCCGGAGCAAAGTCTTTATCATCTACGGTGCCAATATCGGTGTCATTAAAATAAAACTGTACCTGGCCTTGTTCAGTTAACAGCGCTGCCAGCCGGTCCCCTTTTTTCACATCTCGCCACAGCTCTGACAACGTGGCAGCCCAGGCCATTTGTTGCTGCTCGCTGCTGTTACCAAGCTTCTGCCACTGCTCAACGGTGGCATCAATAAACTGCTTTTTGCTGATATCACGCTTGTACGTGAGCTCCAGCAGTAACGGGTTACTTTGCTGATAACCACTGAAGACGCCGTCTGGGCTGGCTAACCTTGCATCGTATAGCTGCCACAGCAGATAACGGTAGCTACCCTCGCCTACCGTGGTCAGGCCAGGCATAGACGCAACCATACCGCTGAAGCCAAGCGCTAATAAACTAACTACCAGTTTGTGCATAAAACCTCCTGCTATAACCTAATATCACACCAAGCACGCCCCATACCGCTACTAATACGACAAAAGACCCACTTGCTAACGGAAATTGCAATACGCCACCACTGAGTGCAGCTCCCCCCAGATAAGACAAGGGTCCACCAATCGCGCCTAAAAATAGCCCCAGCCACCAGGGCTGCAAAAAGCCAGCCATTGTTTCTACCGCAGCCAGGGCAAACAAAGCCCACAGCACTAAAAACCACGCTGGCAACAGCAAGCTTTGGCTAAACGCAATAACCTCGTAATAGCTCAGCAAAGCGTCTGTAACGATGCCAGCTGCGGCGATTAACAGTACCGCAAGGCGTGCTTTGGTGGGCAGGCGATACATAGCATACAACCAATAAGCCAGTGCTGGCACAATAGCTAAGCTTTGAAAAATAACCAGTGCCAGCCAGCCCAGTTCAAAACCAATAATAGCACGCCAGAAGATGCCTTTTGGTGGCACTAAGTAGCCGCTGGTTGTCGCGGCGGTGTGTAGATCACTCATTGCTGTTTCATCTTCCTGGCAAGCGCGTTACGCAGGTTATAGGGTAATAACCCCAGCAGTTTTAAACTGACACTTAAGCGCCGCGGAAAACGTAAGCGGCTCTTTGCCGCCGCTATACCATCAAAAATTCGTTTAGCTGCATCGTCAGCGGCCATTATAAACGGCATCTCAAAGTCGTTTTTACGGGTAAGTGGCGTATCAATAAAGCCAGGTTCAATTAAACAGACATTAATATCGGTTGCAGCTAAATCGACGCGCAGGCTGTCGGCAAAATAGCTTACAGCGGCCTTACTGGCACCATAGGCTTCTGAACGGGTAAAAGGAAAAAAATGCGCCATCGAACTGACAATCGCCAGCGTCGGTTGATTACCCAGATTCAACGCCGGCAGCAAATAGCGGGTGCAAGCCACTACCGCATGCACATTCAGGGCAAAAGTACGCTCGAAGGCCGCAAGGTCAAGATCGGTTGCCTCAACATACTCACAATTGCCGGCGTTTAGTATCGCCACATCAATTTTCTGCTTGGCCGGTAACGCAGCAAACCAACCAGCCAACGCGACACTGTTGGTTACGTCCAGACTAACGGGCTTAATATTGGCATGTTGCGCTGCCAGTTCAGCCAGCTTATCGGCTGAACGGGCAACAGCATACACCTGCCAGCCTTTCGCTGCATAATGCAAAGCCGTCGCTCTACCCATGCCAGAGCTAGCACCGGTTATTAAACAAATTTTGGCCATATTACATCCTGATATCAACGCTGCCCGGCAGCGTACGCGGGTATAGTTACCGGATAACTACGGAGCAACCAGGGAGCTGGATTGGTTCAGGCGTAAAGATCAACACCCAGCAATGATTGCACTTCAGCACGACGTTGCTCGTTTTGCTGGCTTTGATAGGCAGCGACGGCTTGTTGGCCGACTCTGGAATTGACGTTCTGAAAATTGTTTTGCTTATTGCGTTGTTCGCTATCAAGCTGGTTAATCACCTGCTGACTGGCCCTGATCCCCTCTCCCTGCGGCGCACTGGCGCGTTTGTCATCCTGAATTGGCGCACGACGCGGCTCAGTACCAGCAAAAACACTGGCAATATTAGCGGGGGCATTCAGACTTTGATTAACAGTCAGGCTCATAACATCTTCATATTCAGCAAACTGGTTTAATTATAACCAGTTTGCCCATTTAACCAAGGGTTATTATCGGCCGGGTAGTTTTTTCCAGCTTACTTCGTCGCGCACATACACCGGCTCGGCCTGCTCGGCACTGACAAATAAACTATCCCTAAAGGCTTGCTGCGCCAGGCTTAGCATATCTTGTGCCGATGGGTACAGAATATCGCTGGCGATCCTGGCCGGTTGCGCCCGCTGTAATTCAGCGGCATAGGTTTGCCAGCCGGTGCCCACCGCCATTACCTTGCCACTCAGACCTAACGGTGCCAGCAGCTGCGGCCTAACTGCCTGCTCGGCAGTCAAGGGTTGTACTATGCCGTTAGCATCACAAGCGAAGCTGGCGAGATACACTTCCGCCATGCGCGCATCAATAGCGGCCACAATTTGGGTTGCCTGATGCAAACGTACCGCCGCCTGCGCCATCGCTGCCAGCGTGGATACACCAAATACCGGCAAGTCAGCACCAAAGGCCAGGCCTTGTGCCACCGACACACCAATCCGTACTCCGGTAAAGCTACCCGGGCCGCGACCAAATACTATGCCATCCAGACCAGTTAAGCTCAGGCCGGTTTCGGCCAGTAAGCCATCAATCATCGGCAATATACGTTTACTGTGTTGCTGCGGACACACTTCGTCCAGAGCAATAACGCCGCCCTGATACAGCAGCGCCACCGAGCACGCTTCGGTTGAGGTATCTAATGCCAGTAATTTCACCTTAATTGTCCTGCCTTGTTTGTTGTAAAAACGCCACGGCGTCATCTAATGAGCGGGTGCGGCGCATCGGCGGTAAACTTTTTAAAAATACACTGCCGTAGGGCCTGGTTACCAGCCGGTTATCGCAAATCACCAGCACCCCGCGGTCGGTAACATCGCGAATTAACCGGCCAACCCCTTGTTTTAAGGTAATAACGGCCTGCGGCAACTGCACTGTACTAAACGGGTCCAGGCCGCGGCGCTGGCAATCTTCACTGCGCGCCTGCAACAGCGGATCGTCTGGCGAGGCAAACGGCAGTTTATCAATAATCACGCAGCTTAAGGTATCACCGCGCACATCTACCCCCTCCCAGAAACTGCCGGTACCCAGCAGTACAGCATTGTCCAGCGTAACAAACTGTTCCAGCAACAGGCGCTTACCGGTACTGCCCTGCACCAGCACCGGCTGACTGATCTGCTCAGGTAGTGCATTGGCCATCCACTGCAGCATGCGGTGGCTGGTGAATAAGAAAAAGCAACGACCATTGTTGGCTTTGATAAGCTTTACTGCCAGCTCGAGTAATGCCGGGCCCATTTGCTGTTGATGCGGCTCGGGTAAATAGCGCGGCAGGCATAACATGGCCTGGCTGGCATAATCGAAGGGGCTCTCCAGCAGCAGCGTTTGTGCATCATCCAGCCCCATCTGGGCGGTGTAATGGCTAAAGCCTTCGTTAACAGACAAGGTAGCTGAGGTAAAAATCCAGCTGCGCTGCTCTGCCGCCACTATCGCTTTAAAGCGATCGCTTATACTTAAGGGGGTTAAATGTAAACTGACATGCAACCGGCTGGTTTCGTACCATAGACTTACTCCGGTTTGCTGTAAGTCCTGCATTTTCAGCAAGCGGTTTTTCAGCTGGGCCAGCCGTTCAAACACACTGTCAACGGTGTCGCTGCGGCCCAGGCTGCCTTTTAGTACCTGGTACAGCATGTCAATGGCATCATTCACCCGGGTTAAAGCTGTTTGCATCGGCGCCTGGCGGGCTAAATCACGCCAGTTGCCACGGCTGGGCTCGGCGGCAAACTGCAGGCGCCAGTCGCGCACTAAGCTGGCCAGTTTGTCTGCCACTTTCACCAGTTGCGGATGATCGCGCAGTTCGGTTTTGCAGGCCAGCTCCAGATCACGGCATAAATCCAGTAACAAGCGGCTGGATACCTGCTCACCGAAATAGTCGCTGGCAATATCGGGCAGCTGATGTGCTTCATCAAAAATAATCACGTCCATCTGGGGCAGCAGCTCACCAAAGCCGGTGTCTTTTAATGCCAGATCAGCAAAAAACAAATGGTGGTTCACTACCACTAAATCAGCTGCCTGAGCGTTTTTACGGGCTTTTAATAAGTGACAATCTTCGTATACCGGGCAATCTTTGCCCAGGCAGTTATCAGTGGTGCTGGTAACATAAGGTAAGGCTTTAGAGTCTTCAGCGATATAACTTAGCTCACCAATATCGCCCGACTGGGTTTCTGACGACCATTTTTTGATCAGGCTTAAATCCTGTATAAGCTGCTCATCCTGCACCGGTACATGGTTGTAATGCTGCTCTAAGCGAAACAAGCATAAGTAATTAGCACGGCCTTTGAGCAAAGCAGTGTGAATGGGGCTGGCCAGCGCTTGCTGCACCTTGGGCAAATCGCGTAAAAAAAGTTGCTCTTGCAGATTTTTGGTACCGGTCGACAGAATAACCTTTTTCCCGGCTAGCAAGGCCGGCACCAGATAAGCGTACGTTTTACCGGTTCCGGTGCCGGCTTCTACCACTAATGCCGCATTGTTGCTGATAGCGTCGGCCACCGCCTCGGCCATATGCAACTGGGCGGCCCGTGGCTTAAAGCCACTGATATGGCTGGCCAGTTTGCCTTTTTCTGCAAAGGCTGCCAGTACCTGTTTCGCCAGGGCGTTAGTCATGCTGATGTTGGCCGATACGGGAGTAAACGCGATTCACGACGTTGCCTGCTGCTGGAAAAAGAGCGCTATTATGCCTTTATCAGCAGAAAAATTCAGACAAAAATATCGACATGGCCATCTTTATCGACGTGTTGATCCTCTTCAGGTGTGGTGTACGGCGGCTCGGGATAGTCGTCGGCCCGCCGGCCTCTGTTGATACCTGGCCGACGCAAAATAAGAAATTTTTGCTCGTTTGGTTTTAACGGGCTTAACCTGGCCTCTTTAAATACCGGCACCACCTGCTTCGGATCAGGGTCTACCGGCGTGCCGGGTACGCGCTGGATAAAAGGCATAAAAGCGTCCATTACCGTCTCCTGTTACGGTTATTGCCGGGCTTGGTTAACGCTATATCGGCCAACACAGCATTAACTTTAATTTAAGAGACGATAACAGACGCTAAAGTTCATTTACCTTGCTTAGCGAAATGGCAGATCAATGGCCAGCGCCGGTTCGGTAAACCAGCGCGGCCCCTGCTCAGTCATATAAAAATGGTCTTCCAGCCGCACCCCAAACTCACCCGGCAACACCAGCATGGGCTCATTACTAAAACACATGCCGGGCGCTAAAGGCAGCTCGTTGCCCTCAACCAGATAAGGCCATTCATGGATATCCAGGCCGATACCATGGCCGGTGCGGTGCGGTAAGCCCGGTAACTGATAATCCGGGCCATAGCCTTGTTGTTGCAAATAACTGCGGGCGGCCCGATCGACCTGCTGGCAGGGTACACCTACTGCGGCAGCAGCAAAAGCGGCAGCCTGGGCGGCTTTCTCATGTTGCCATACCTCACGTTGGCGTGCGTTTGGCGTGCCAAACACATAGCTGCGGGTAATGTCGGACACATAGCCATGCAGGCGGCAACCGGTATCAATTAACACCATGTCGCCATCGTCTAATACTTTGGGTTTAGCCACGCCATGCGGGTAGGCGGTATCGCCGCCAAACAGTACTATGCAGAAATAACTGCCATCAACCGCCCCCACTTTGCGATGGGCGGCGTCAATAAAATCTGCAACTTCAGCCACTGTGATGCCGGCATATAAGATGCTGGCTACCGCTTGATGTACCGCCAGCGTCATATCCATAGCGCGCTGCATAATCGCAAGCTCTGCCGCGGTTTTAACCCGCCGGCATACTGCGCTCACCGTCACCGCATTGCTTAACCGCAATGCCGCACTGGCTGTTTTCAAACCGTCGGCAATAAAAAAGGCCGCACTTTCATCCAGTGCCAGCGCAGTTTTACCCTGCAGCAATTGCACGCACAGCTGATAAGGGTTTTCATGCTCCTGCCAGCCATGTAGCTCGCCCGCTAGCAGCAGTTGCGGCGCTATGGTGCCGCGCTCAAACTCGGGAATAATATACTGCAGGCTGCCATCGGCCAGCAGCAATACTGCTACTAAACGCTCACTGGCGTACCAGCGCAAACCGGTAAAGTAATACAAATTAGTCCCGGCCGTTAGCAGCATCGCATCCAGTTGCTGCTGTTGCATCAACTGACAGGCTTTGGTTAAACGCTGGCGAAACTCGTCAGCGTTAATCGGCACCACACCGGCGGTCATATCATCTAATTGTGCCAATGCCTCTGCGGCGCTTACGCCACCTATTTGCCTGTCCATGCTGTATCTCCGTTTTGCGATGGAAAATTCTGATAACACAGCGGCCGCAAAAAACGCTGCACCGCCTGGCTGCCTACCGCAGTATAGCGGCTATCGGTACTGGCAGGAAAGGGCCCGCCATGTTGCATAGCAGCACAGACTTCAACCCCGGTTGGCATTTGCGCATAAATAAGCCGGCCGCAATGTAATTCCAGCTCGTTCAGTAACCCCTGAGCACTAACCAGTTCCGCCTCAGTGGCATACAGCGTGGCCGTTAACTGGCCTTGTAAGGTGGTGGCCAGCATCTGCATCTGGGTTAGGTCAGCGCATTCAATCAGCACCGTTGCCGGGCCAAAAACTTCCTGCTGCAAAACCCCCTGTTGCATAAACGCATTGGCAGAGGTGGCAAACAACCGCGGCTTGGTATAACACGCCGTTTCCTCGCCCTGGCCTTCTGCCAGTAAGCTTACGCCATCCGTTTGCTGCAGCGCCTGACAACCTGCACGGTAATGGCTGGCGATTTTCACCGTTAGCATAGCGCCAGTCTGTGCCTGGCTAAAATGCTGTTTAAGTGCCGCAACCAACGCCTCAGCCCCTTTGGGTACAAACACTAAGCCGGGCCGGGTACAAAACTGGCCGCAGCCGTTTAGCACCGACTGCGCCAGTTGGCTGGCGAAACTTTCGCCATGCTGCGCCAGATATTGCGGCAGCACAAACAGCGGGTTTTGCGATCCCATCTCGGCAAAAAACGGAATAGGCTTGGGCCGCTGCCAAATCAGCCGCTGAAAATGCATGCCCAGCTGCTCTGAACCGGTAAAGGCGACGGCTTTGACTGCCGGGTGGCGGATCAAGGCTTCAGAAAACGCATGCTGGCGGGCATGTACCAGGCTAAATATCCCAGCGGGCATGGCGGTTTTATCGGCCGCTGCGGCTATCGCTTTTGCGGCCAGCTCAGACGTGGCCGGATGGGCATTATGCGCTTTAACAATCACCGGGCAGCCGGCTGCCAATGCCGAAGCGGTGTCGCCACCGGCAACCGAGAAAGCCAGCGGAAAATTACTAGCCGCAAAAACCACCACCGGGCCAAGCGGTACTTTTCCAAGCCGCAGCGCCGGCCGTGGCAGTGGTTGGCGCTCGGGTAAGGCCGGCAGTCTGCAATCGCTGGCTGGCGTGCGCAGCTCAGTGGCAAACAGCCGCAACTGGTTGCAGGTGCGGCCGAGCTCACTTTCTGCCCGGGCTGGCGCTAACGCCGTTTCCTGCACCATAGCGCTGACAATCTCTGCCTGGCGCTGCTGCAGCTCTGCAGCAATACTGTCGAGAAAATCCGCTCTGGCTGCAGCTGTCACATAACGATATAGCGCAAAGGCTGCTGTGGCTTGCTCGGTGAGGCTGTGCAGTTCGGCCTCCCCTGCTTCGGCAAAGCACCAGGGCAAGGCGGTATTTTGTGCCGGATTAAACGACGTGTTCGCTGCATCGGGCTCACCACACCAGTGACCGCCAATATAATGTTGACCTGAAATCATAATTACCTCACTAAAAAGCCTGCGGCGTAGGGATCGGCATCGTCGATGCGGATCTGGTTATAACCATAAACGTGGGCCCAACCTTCAATGGACGGTATTATCGCCGTGCAACCGGCTACTTCGGTTATCGCCTCGACCATGCCGGTAAATTGGCTACCGATGATGCTCTCGTGCACAAAGGGCTGTCCCTGCTTTAATAAACCGCGGGCAAAACGCTGCGCCATGCGGGCACTGGTGCCCGTGCCACAGGGCGAGCGGTCAATAGCGCCATCGCCATAAAACACCGCGTTGGCGGCATCAGAGCCCGCAGTTTTCGGTGCACCGGTCCACAGCACATGGCTAATGCCACTGATACTGCTATCCAGCGGATGCTGACACTGATAAGCGGCGTTAATGGCGTCGCGCAGCAGCGGGCTGAAATGCAGTACCTTGTCAGCACTCCAGTGCTCTAAACCGGGAAAGTTTTCCTGCGGCTCGACAATGGCATAAAAATTCCCGCCATAAGCCACATCTATACTCAGTTCACCCAGCCCGGGCACCGTAATGCGCGCATCGGCGATAGCCAGATAGGACGGCACATTGACAATTTTCACCGTCAGCACTTTGTCGCCCTGCTGGTGGTAGCTGACGCGAATTTGCCCGGCCGGCACATCCAGAATAAGCTCACCCGGTGTTTTCGGCGTTAATAAACCGCTTTCTATGGCGGCGGTAACGGTGCCAATAGTGCCATGGCCACACATCGGCAGGCAGCCACTGGTTTCAATAAACAGTACCGAGGCATCCGCATTGTCTGAACAGGGCGGATACAAAAAAGCGCCCGACATCATGGCGTGGCCGCGTGGCTCAAACATCAGACCTTTGCGGATCCAATCGTGATGGGCGAGAAAATCCAGCCGTTTCTCACTCATGTTGTTGCCCCGCAGCACAGGGTGGCCACTGGTTACCAGCCGCACCGGGTTACCACAGGTGTGGGCATCAATACAAAAATAGGTTCCTTTTAACACAGCCTGCCCCACTGTCGTTATTCAGCCAGCAAGGCCTGATATTTTGCCAAATCCGGCCGGCTATGCAGCGCCTGCGTCACCACCTGCTCCACATAACTGCGCTCGGCGCCTTGCAAGGTTAGCCGCGGTAAGCGCACGTTTTCACTGCCGCGGCCAAGCAGTTGCTCGGCCAACTTGATGCATTGCACCAGCGTTGGAATGGTATCGAGCCGCAGCAGCGGCATAAACCAGCGGTAAATTTCGCGCGCCTCGCTAATGCGCCCAGCCCGGGCCAGCTGAAACAACATTACTGACTCGCGCGGAAACACGTTAGTTAAACCGGAGATCCAGCCGGTGGCCCCCAGCAATACCGACTCCAGCGCAATATCATCAACGCCGCAAAAAATCTGAAAGCGCTGCCCAAAGCGGCTTTGCAGTTCGGTAATGCGGCGGGTGTCAGTGGTAGATTCTTTAATCGCAACGATATTCGGCTCTTCAGCCAGAATGGCCGTCATCTCCAGGTTAATATCCACGCCGTAGCTGACCGGGTTGTTGTACAGCATAATCGGAAGCCGGGTAGCGCGGGCCACCGTCTGGTAGTGCACCAGCACTTCTCTGTCTGTACCGCGGTAAACCACTGCCGGCAATAACATGATGCCATCGACGCCAATTTGCTCAGCGGCTTTAACGTAGTCTATCGCCTGCCCGGCGCTGTGCTCAGTGCAGCCTGCGATCACCGGAATACGTCCGGCCACCGTTTTTACCGTTTGCTGCAAAAACTCCCGCTTTTCTGTGGTGGTCAGCGAGGCATTTTCACCCACAGTACCCAGCGCAATAATGCCGTCGATGCCATCTGCGATAAGCTGCTCTACCATAGCGGCATTCGCAGCAAAGTTAATGCCGCCATTTGCATTGAATTGAGTCGAAATAGCAGGATATACCCCCGCCCAGTTTACCTGAATCATCTGTCTGTTCCTTGTTAGGGTTTCAGTGAAAGTTATTGCCTGCCGATTCAGGATATTGTATACAATCTACAATATCAAGTTATTTTGGAGATCTGATGTCACAGTTAATCGTTGTCGGTGCCGGTATTATTGGCCTGAGCAGTGCAGTATTTCTGCAACAAGCCGGCTTTACGGTAACCCTGTTAGACCCAGCGCAACCTGGAACCGGCTGCTCGTTCGGCAACGCCGGCCACTTTGCTACAGAGCAGGTATTTGGACTGGCCCAGCCAGCGCTGCTGCGCCAGTTACCCGCTATGTTGTTAAAGGCTGACAGTCCGCTGTCAATTCGCGCTGGCTATTTACTGCAGGCAATGCCGTGGTTTATCCGCTTCCTGGCCAATATGGCGCCCCACCGGCGGGCGGCCATTCAGCAGGCGCTAACGGCGTTAAACCGGCAAAGCCTGCCAAGCTGGCAACTGTTGTTGCAACATTGCCAGGCCCAGCCGTTGTTGCAGCAACAAGGCGCGCTACTGGTATCAGAGCAACCTGCCGCCAGGCAGCTGCAGGCGCAATATACCGCCTACCAGCAAGCCGGTATTGCCGTGCGCTTATTACCCCAGGCAGAGCTACTGCAGCTGGAACCTGCGCTGAGCGCCAATATTGCCTGTGGCCTAGAGTTTACTGAGGTTGGCCATACCGCCAACCCTTTTGCACTGTGTCAGCAGTTGTTTAACACCTTTCGCCAGCAAGGCGGACAATATCTGCCCTATAAGCTGTTGCGGATTATCCCGCAAGGCCAGCAGCAAAGGCTGCAAACCGATCAGGGTGAGCTGTGTTGTGACACGTTACTGATCGCCGCTGGCGCCGCATCGCATCGGTTATGCCACCAGCTCGGCTGGAAGGTGCCACTGGAAGCTGAGCGCGGCTATCACCTGATGGTCAATGCCGTGCCATTAAGCAGGCCCGTTAGCAGTGCCGAGCGGAAATTTATTATGACCCCGATGCACAGCGGCCTGAGGCTGGCCGGCACTGCAGAATTTGCCGGGCTGAATGCGACGGCAAATTATCGCCGGGCCGATATGCTGCAGCACCATGCCAGCGCCTTGCTAACAGCGCCGCTTGCGCCGCTTGATAGCAATAGCCGCTGGTGTGGTAACCGGCCTTCCTTGCCAGACTCCTTACCGGTACTGGGTGCCTGTCCACGCCATCAGGGTATTTACTACAACTTTGGCCATCAGCATCTGGGGCTGACACAGGCAGCGTTCAGCGCCGAGTTAATCAGCCAGTGTTTGCAACAGCAAGCCACTGCCATAGACATAACGCCATTTCGGATCAACAGGTTCTGAGTTTGTGCAGCAGTCATTCGCAGCTTTATGGCAAGTCACCATAAAAATATATTGTATACAATATATCAATTGCGGTATAAAAGAGCTGCTTTTTCAGACAAAAACATAACAGGAAGAAGGATGACACTATGCAACAAGCAAAATTATCTCTGGCAATAGCGCTGCTGTGCTCTGCCTCCGGCGCTGTGGCACTGGAGGAAACACAGCAGGGATCAGCAACAACCGTTGAGCGCATCGCGATAACCGGCTCGCGCTTAAAACAGGTAGATATGGAAGGGGCCAGCCCTGTCACCGTTATTGACGCCCAAAGCATTATTGCTGCAGGCTTTAACAATGTCGGTGATGCGCTGCGGGCATCTAACTTTAACTCTTTCGGCTCTTGGGGTGGCGGCGCCAATAACTCCTGGGCATCGCAATCAACCGTATCAATGAAAGGTTCCGGCTCTGAGCGCACCCTGGTGCTGCTGGATGGCCAGCGTATGGCAAAATCGCCGGTGATGGACGGTGGCTCAGCCAACCTAAATACCCTGCCAATGGCAGCGGTTGAGCGCATTGAAGTGTTAAGTGATGGTGCATCTGCTATTTATGGCACCGATGCTATGGCCGGGGTGATTAATATTATTCTGAAAAAAGATTATAACGGCAGCCAGCTAAACGTCCGGCGTGAAACCACCAGTCGCAGCGGCGGTGGCGATAGCTACGATTTTTCGATGACCACCGGTTTTAGCGACAATAACAGCAATTTTATTATGACCTGGGAGCACAAACAGCGTGACGCTATCAATATGCGATCCCGCGCGTACGAAGCGCCCTATGTGGTTGCGGGCGGCGATCCAGGCCTGATGGACGACTGGCGAAAAATCTGGGAATGGGGCCGGACCATCGTTAAATCTTCTGATGGCTCCTGGGCTTACCAAACACCCTTAATGAACGACGATTGTTCTGTTTACAATAAAGACGGCAAAAATGCCTTTATTGGTCCGGTATCCTCATTAGATTACCCGGATGATCGTGCCTGTCTGTATGATCACTCCGTTGCCGCTAACATGACATCAAGCAGCAATCAGGACAATATTCTAGCCATTTACAACCGCGAATTAACGCCAGATATCAAACTGCACGCCAGAACCTACTGGGCGACTAACCGCAGTAAGGATGTGTCGGCGCCTGTGCCAGGCACCATTATTTTTCCGCACGCACTGCCGTCATACACCACCGCTGCTGGCCATACCCTGCGGGCGGTAGATGAAGGCGATCGCATATACTATCGCTTTGATTCCGCCGGCGATCGGGTTGCTAAACATAATGACAATATTCTGGATTTTTTAGTCAGCGTCGAAGGCAATACGTCCTGGGGCTTCTGGGAGTCGGCATTAACAGTAAACCGCTATAACAATTTTACCTGGGGCACCGGCTATCTGTATACCGATGCGGTGCGGGGATTGATTGGACAGTATAATGAAAACACGGCAAGCTTCAGCGGCTGGGACCCGCGCGATCCGGACTCCGAAGTACCAGGCGGTGCCGCTGCCAATATTGACAAATTCTCTAAGGCAAGAGCAATTGATTTTAGCGCGGGCGCAGGTACCGAGTTGTTTGAATTGCCAGCAGGTAGCGTAAGTGCTTACGTTGGCGCCGCTATACGAAAAGAACACTTTATGTCTGATATTGACTCTCTGACTAAAGCAGGAAAAATTTTCGGTGGTAGTGGTGGTGCAGGTGGTACTGGTGAGCGGACTGCAAAAGCTGTGTACAGTGAACTTGCCGTGCCGGTTACCGAGCAACTGGACGTTAACATTGCCGGTCGTTATGATCATTACAGTGATTTTGGTGGTACTTTCAATCCACAATTGGGGCTGCGCTACACCCCGCTGCCTAACCTGCTGGTACGTGCCTCTTACGGTGAAGGTTTCCGTGCACCTACCCTTGCCGATTTGTACCGCGGGCCAACCCAGGGCTGGTACACCATTACCAACTACCCGCTTTGCCATGATACTGCGGCTGAACAAATTACCGGCTGTACCCGGCGCGACAGTATTTATGTCGATATTGGTGGCAACGACAAACTTAAAGCTGAAACCTCAAAAACCAGTAACCTCGGTGTAGTTTGGGACATTCACGATAACATCAGTTTAACCGCAGACTTCTGGGAGTTAAAAATTGATAATATTATCAGTCAACTAAGCCCAGGCCTTATCGCCTACAGTCAAGCTAAGCTATGGGAAGCAGCAGATGCGGCAGGCCAGCCAAGGCCTGCCATTTCCGAGTTATTTCCCAATACAGCTATTAGTTTTCTGCCAAACGGCCGTTTGGAGAATATGAAGATCACCACCACTAACCGTGGTTTTGAGGAAAAACGAGGTATTGATGTCAAATTAAGTGGCCGCCTGAATACTGACATCGGTGAATTTAAAGCCGATCTGGGCTTGTCGCACATCACCCGCTTCAAACGCTCGCAATCTGTTGCCACTAATATAGGTGAGTTGGAGATGGGGATAAATGAGATTGGCCGTATTAGTTACCCTTCCGATCGAGTCAACCTGACGCTCAATTACAATCTGGGTGATCACAGCCTGACTTACTACAGCAACTATATCAGCGCGCAGAAGAATAAAGAGTTAAATACTGACGATAACTGGGTAATAGACAACAGGGTCGGTTCATTAGTTACCCATAATATTTCCTATCAACTCGAGCTGCCATGGCAAGGGAAAGTCAGTTTCGGGGTAAATAACCTGACTGATGAAGATCCACGCTTTGATAAATGGGGCGGTTACTCGCGCAGCCTATACAGCATCTATGGCCGCACCCTGTATCTGGGTTACACCCAGAGCTTCTAGGTCCTGGTAGCAAGAGGTGGCTATTTTTTCATCTTTTGCCGTTTGCTCCTGACTTAACAATCAGGAGCTTTTTTTGAGACTACCCCTATGAAATATTATTTACCGGCAGCCTTGCTGAGCATAACGCTACTTTGCTCTTTGGCAGTGTTAGCTCTCAACCAAAACGAAGCTATCAACCAAAACGAAGTTCAACAGCAAGTGGATAGCCTAAAACATGCTTTATCGCAGACGGTAATCCATAAAATCGAGAAGATAACCAGTAAATTAGCCAGCCAAAGCACAGAATGGCCAAATATTGAACAGGAATTAACTTTTCTGCGGACCTTTTCTTATCAGCATCCTGCGGAGCAACTGAATGCCCAGGCATTGGCACAAATGCAGAGTATGCTCATTACCCTGGCGCAGCATCCGGGCTTTTTTACAGAAAATGTGCAAGCCTGGCGCTGGCAGGAACAATTTAGCGTCTTAACTTATCGCTACCCCATTGCCGAAACTACGCAAAAAAACCAACAACTACAATTTCTTAGCCAGCTAAGTCAGCGCTTACCTTCAGCGCAGCAAGCGGCCGAATATGCCTGGTGGGAGGCCATCAGAGCGAAAGCCTTTTTGCTGGTAACCGCCCGCCAACAAGATGAATTAAAAAAAGCGCTGAATCAACAGGACTGGCAAACCTCGCTGCTGGCGCTTATCCCCACCGCAAGCAGCTGGCAGCTGGAGCACCTGCTCTGGTTATTGGCTTACCAGCATATCTTACTGCCAGCCGAAGCCCAACAGGCGCTGGATAGTGCAGTGCAGCAGTCATTATTGACTCATCCGCTGCTTAACAAAAAGGAGCAAAAACAGCTATTTAGCTGGCGTTATCTGGCAAATTCCTTCCGGGTGCGGGACAACTGCGAGCAGGAGTTTGCCGATTGGTGTGTCTTACCGAACATTGAGGAAGCATTGCCACATCAACATAGTTGCCATGCTGGTTTGCTCATCCGTTACAACAATATAGACAATATGCAGCTACAACAGCTTTGTCAGCAAATGATGGCTCAGAACGATGCCTTTCATCAGCTGCTGCAAAGCGCCCGCCAGCCGGTGGCAAATGATTTTAATAACGTGCTGGAAGTGATTGTGTTTGACGATTACAGCGACTACAACCTGTATGGCGCTCTTTACTTTAATATTCATACCAATAATGGCGGCATGTACATTGAAGGCAAGCCGTCTGATCCGCACAATCAGGCCCGCTTTTTCGCCTTTCAGCAATTCTGGCAAGCAGAGCCCTTTGCGGTGTGGAATCTGCAACATGAATATGTGCATTATCTGGACGGCCGCTATAACAGTTACGGCGCTTTTGGCCATTTCCCCAGCCATAAAGTGTGGTGGTCAGAAGGTCTGGCTGAGCTGATTGCGGTGGGCGCGCATAACCCTAAAGCCCTCGCTTTGCTAAATGAAACGCCGGCAGGCGAAGAGCCTGCACTGACCAGTATTTTTGCCGCCCGCTATCAGGACGGACTGGACCTGACCTATCGCTGGTCCTATCTAGCCTGGCGCTTTTTACAAAGCGAGCTGCCCGACAGCATTCCGGCCCTGGCGCAGGCACTGCGTACCGACTTTTTTGCTGGCTATTTTACGCAGTTAGCCGACATTGCCGCGCAGCAGCAAACCAACTTCAGCGCCTATTTGCAGCAGTTGCGTCAAACCAAAGCAATAGCTCCACAGTCAGAAGAGCTGCCCTACCTTGGCCGTTACCTGTACCGCAGCTATCTGCAGCCGGCACATTTGCCCATTACCCCACAACACTATCACCGCTTAAGCCCGGTGCAAACTAATGAGGAGCGCTTACCATGAGCCTGCCTAAACTGCCGTCCGGCGAATTGCTCGGCCATCCTAAAGGCTTATTTTTACTGTTTGGCACCGAAATGTGGGAGCGTTTTTCCTACTACGCTATGCGCGCCTTACTGGTGTTGTATCTGGTTGATAAGGTACGTGCTGAGGGTGGCGGCCTGGGCTGGGAATATGCCAGCGCGCTGCAACTTTACGGGACCTTTACCATGCTGGTATATGTTACCCCCTTGCTCGGCGGCTGGCTGGCGGATCACATTACCGGCCAGCGGCTGGCGATTATTATAGGCAGTATCTTAATGGCTATCGGCCAGTTTAGCCTGGCGCTGCCCCATGCCTGGTTGCCAGGCTATGAAATGCATGCTTTTTATACTGGCCTGGGCTTTTTGGTACTAGGTAATGGCTTGTTTAAACCTAATATTTCTACCATGGTAGGCGATTTGTACCAGCCAGGGGATAATCGGCGCGACGGGGCTTTTACCGTGTTTTATCTCGGCGTGAATCTGGGCATGTTTTTGGCCGGGATCTGTGTTGGGTTGATGATTGATCAGTTTGGTTACCAGCTGGCGCTGGATGGCGAAACGGTGCAGATTCGCAATTACCAGGCCGGCTTTTTGCTGGCCGGTTTTGGCATGCTGATTGCGCTGGTGCTGCAGATGACGCTGGCTAAACCCTTGCTGGGTAGCATTGGCATTGAGCCGGCAGCCAAACGTGAGCGCCGCTTGCAGCAGGGGCCGCGTAAAACCCCGCTCACTAAACAAGAAGTAGATCGGCTAAAAGTGATCCTGATCATGGGGTTGTTTACCATTATATTCTGGGCCGGGTTTGAACAGGCTGGTGGCTTAATGAATATTTATGCCGATCGGTTTGTCGACCGTACTCTTAATATTGGTGAAGGCGCAGTCGAGCTGAACCCTGCGTATTTTCAGGCATTAAACCCGCTGTTTATTATGATTTTTGCGCCGCTATTTGCCATGCTCTGGCTAAAACTGGGTAAACACGATCCTAACTCACCACTGAAATTCGCGCTGGGTCTGGCATTAATGGCCATTGGCTTTCTGATGATGGTCGCCGCTACCTTACAATACAGTACGGAGCATCAATCAAGCCTGTGGTGGCTGGTATTGGCCTATCTGTTTTTTACCCTGGGCGAGCTGTGCTTATCGCCTATTGGTTTGGCGATGGTTACCCGGCTATCCCCACTTCGGATGGCGTCGCTGATGATGGGGGCCTGGTACTTCTTTATGGCCGGTGCCAATAAACTGGCCGGACTGATTGGCGCCTTAATCGGCACCAATGACGCCGCCACTGATCAGCAAATGGTCGCCAATGCCGGCGCTATTTTCGGCGGCTTTACCCTGGCAGCCTTACTGGCCGCCTTGTTACTGTATCTGTGGGCAGACAAGCTGGTGTACTGGATGCATGGCAGCGCAGCGCCTATCCAAGCTGCGCCCTTGCAAGGTGCCCCCATAAAAGTCGCCACCCCACCGCAACAAATATGAGCCATATTGCGATGCAGGCTGGTCGCTCAATCGCTCAGAATTAACTGGAAAGGATGCCAGTTAATTGCACTGTTCCTTATTTCTCTTATGCCAAAAGGCTATTTCCTGTCCGGTTTTAGACGCAAATCAACCTAAACTTTATATTGTATACAATATCTTTTATGCTAAGTTGATCCAGCCGTTAACGGCAAGTAACTATAAAGACAACACCAGAAGGAACAAAAGCTAATGAAAACAAAAATTTTGCTGCTTAGTTTGCTCTTTAGCAGCAGCGCCTTGCTTGCTGACGAGCAGATAACGCCGTCTCACCCCGGCCTGTTGATGCAGGATTTAGAACACGGGCATGAGCACAGTGCGCACCCGATACCACGGCCACCGCGACTGGTTTCACCGCATGAATTTGAAAAAGTGCAGGCGAAATTGCATGCCCAAAAAACCCGCACGGTGTTGCCAGCCCATTTAATCCCGGATGCTGACAAAGCCTATGCCACGGCTCATCAGGCCAATATTATCGATGCCGGCTCAGAATCGCTGCGGCAGCACACGCTAAGCCAAAGTAGCTGTAGCAGCCCCGATACGTTGTTACCTTTATATGGCCAGGCGCTGATTGAGGCGGTTGAAAATGCCAACCTGGCAGCTTGCCTTTATAAGCTGTACAACACTAACCTGGCCGGCAGTGGCCATTTTTCTGCTGAAAAAATATTAACTATTGCCCAGGCGATTGTCAGCCGGCTGGCGGCTTTTGATGGCAGCAACGCCAGCGGCGCTGTTGAACTGGAAAAACTGGTTAGTTACCTGCGGGCGATGCACTGGGTTGAAGGCAATAGCGGTAGTCAATTCAGCGCCCAGTACCAGGCGCTGTTGTTGCAGGCTTTTGATAACTATTTTGGCGGCGAGCACTTTCTCCGGTTTGACGGTGATATCTCGCGTAATTTTATGTTGCGCTATGAAATGCTGGTGTTGGTCAGCAGTTCGGGCACGGATCGCCTACGTTACATGAAACGATTCAGCCAGGCGCTAACAGGCTATGCCCGCTCAGTGTCCCGGACTAATAACTGGGGCGTGGGCTACGAAGAAAACGGTGTCACCCAACTGCTAACCCATTACTTTAACGCCAGTACCGCCAACAGTGATACCTTACCGGCATTATTGCTTAGCGAGCCGCAAATCATCAGTAATCTGCGCGATTTTGTGCTGAACGAAGGCATCTGGCTGGTAGGCCATACCCGCGAATACCAATGGTCTGATGCGGTAACTGAACTGGCCCGCTTACTTAAGTTTGGCGGCAGTATCGCTGACAGTGTCCGCCCTGCAGTGCAGCACATTCTGGCAAACTATCAATTTGGTGGCGTTGGTTCAAACGGCTGGGTTAATGCCCAGGGCATGGTTAAATTTTACGATAGCCAAAACTGCCATTTGTATGGCAATGCCTGTGACTTTGATCTCGAAGGCACCGTGCTGGCGGGTCAACATACCTGTGGCGACACCCTTAAAGTGCGCTACCAGCAGCCGATTGTCACGGCTAATCTGCAGCAGATATGTCTGGACCTGTCCGCGCAGGAGCAAGGGTTTCATCAGCTGTTTGGCAGCGCGGGCAAGCCTGTAGCCAACGACAACAATACCGATCTTGAAGTGGTGATTTTCAGTTCATCTGCAGATTATCAAAACTACGCCGGTACTTTCTTTGGTATTGATACCAACAATGGCGGCATGTATCTGGAAGGCACGCCTTCTGATCCGGATAACCAGGCGCGCTTTATTGCCTATCAGGCGTCCTGGCTGCAGCCTGAGTTTGTGGTGTGGAATTTAGAACACGAGTATGTCCATTATCTGGATGGCCGTTACAACCAGTGGGGTAGCTTTAGTGATCAACCTGCCGACTTAGTCTGGTGGGGCGAAGGATTAGCAGAGTACCTGTCAAAAGGAGATATAAACCCTACGGCTTTGGCTGTAGCTCCAAATAAAACTTATCAGCTGAGTGAGCTATTCCAGACAACTTATGCCAACAGTAACACCGCCCGTACCTACCACTGGGGTTACTTAGCCACCCGCTTTATGTTTGAGCGCTACCGGCCGCTGGTTGATCAGGAATTATTGCCCACCTTGCGGGCTGTAAAATACTTTATTTCAGATTTACCCTGCAGTTTTGAATGGGGCTGGCAAAGTAAAGCCGTGGCTATTCAGAACAACTGGAGCTGGCTGTATGACGACAGCGAATGGAGTGAAGGTAACTGGGTATGGACCTGCGGCCAGCCGGTGGATCACTCGGCACCGGAGTTACCTGACTATGTACCCTACGCTGACATTATGGCCGGCTGGAACAGCCGTTTTGATGCTGAGTTTCACGACTGGCTGGATTGCATTGTCAGTGGCGAAGACTGCCGTAACAACACTGATCCGGTAACGGCGCTGCAAAATGGTCAGGCCGTTGCAGTAAACGGTACCAGAGACTCCGAGCAACATTTCAGTATTAGTTTGCCGGCAAATGCTTATGATTTGAAAATTATCAGCGGTGGTGGTAGTGGCGATCTTGATCTCTATGTCAGACAAGGGCTGGCCCCCACACTGACCGAATGGGACTTCCGCCCTTATGTAATAGGTAACAGAGAGCGGGTAGAGATACTGCAACCCCAACATAGCCAATGGCATGTAATGCTGCATGGCTACCGTGCGTTTGCCGATGCCAGCCTTACCGCCAGCTGGCAAGAAGGAACTCTTAGCCAATTGCAACAGTGGCAGGGGTTAACCGGCAGTACTAAGCAGTACCATTGGGTGTATGTGCCAGCGCAGGCAAAAGCGCTGTATTTCACTCTGAGTAACGGCAGTGGTGATGCCCAGCTGTACGTGAAACGTCAGGGTTGGCCTGCCCCGAATAATTACGATGCAGCGTCAAGCATTACCCGTGGCACCAGCCAGAAAATCTATATGCCCAATATTGTGCCCGGTAGCTATTACCACATTATGGTCAATACGCTGGAAGGGTTCAGCGGGGTTGATCTTAAGGTATTAATGGTGGAATAAGTTAGACCAGAGTGACGAAACAGCGGCCAGCTTTCACTGGCCGCTGTTTTTTATTGGAGGTTGCCATTATTCAGCGTCAAGCTTGGTGACTAACGCCTTAATTTCGGCTGCTGCACCTAGTATATGTTGTTGTAATAGTTTACAGGCTTGTTCCGTTTGCTGTTGCCGAACCAACGTTAACAGCTGACTATGTTCAGGCCCGGCTTTTTTAACCCCACCAGCCAGCATCAGATGCACTCGGATATAGCGGTCGGAATTACTGTTCAGGTTTTGGACTATTTCCAAAGTCAAAGGCCGGTTAGCCGCACGGTATAAACTCATATGAAAGCGACTGTTAAGCTCGCTCCAGCCCCCTGAGGTGTCAGATGCCTGATAGGCCTGACTCATTTGCTGCAACAAGCTTTCACTGATGGCCAGCTCAGCGTCGGTCAGCTTAGGAATGGCCAGGCGGAGTAATTCGCATTCCAACAAGGCCCGTAATTCGAATAACTCTGTTACCTGCTCGGCCGACAATTTGGTTGCTGTGGCACCTTTATGTGCTTCAAACTCTACCAGGCCCTCCGCTTCCAACTGCAGCAATGCTTCGCGCACCGGAATCCGGCTGACATTCAGCTCCTCTGCCAATGCCGCCTGACGCAACGGCTCACCGGCTTTGATAGCACCGGTAAGAATTTTTTCCCGGATTGCCTCAACTACTACCTGGGTTCGGGTTTTATATTCAACAACCATAACAGTGCCTGTATTGTTATTAACATGGTATGCAGTATATCAAATACATTTAATGCTGCAGCAATAACTTAGCCGCATCGCTAAAACAGAGCTTGCTGCCTTAATTTATTTTGTATATTGTATGCAAAATAGGAGGATCGATTAATGCGTTTAAGTCAATTACGCCAACTGATGGCCGACCTGCAATATCAGGCATTGCTGCTGACCGAACCAATCAATATTCGTTATCTGGCCGGTTTTAGTGGCAGTGCGGCCAGTTTGCTGATTACCCCACAGCAACAGTTTCTGATTACGGACTATCGCTATACCGAACAGGCGGCTGAGCAATGCCCGGCAATGCAGATTATCTGCCGCGATCGTTCGCGCCAGAGTTTAGGCCAGTGTCTTGCCCCGCTTCTCAGAGGTATTGATACGCTGCACCTAGAGTACCAGCATCTGCCGGTTAGCCAGTTTTTGCAATTGCAGCAAGAATTACCCTGTCAACTGGCCCCTGGTCTTAACCTGACTGAACAGCTACGCGCCTGTAAAGACCACACTGAGCTTGCCTCAGTGCGCCAGGCAGTGGCTATTGCCGAGCAAGCGCTGGCTTGGTTGCTACCCCAGCTGAAACCGGGCATGACCGAAGCAGCCGCGGCTGCCTTACTGGAGCAGCAGCTATTTGCGCTGGGCGCAGAGGCGTTGGCGTTTCCAACCATTTTGCTGTCCGGGGCACGCTCGGCTCTGCCGCATGGCAAACCCGGTGGCGGCCAGCTGCAACATGGCGACTGGCTGCTGATCGACTTTGGCGCTGAAGTAGGCGGCTATCGTTCTGATATTAGCCGTACCTATGTTATCGGGGCCGCAACGCCGCTGCAGCGTGATTTTTATCAAACGGTACTCTGTGCCCAGCAAGCAGCACTGGCCATAATTGGCCCTGGAGTAACAGGTGATGCGGTGAACGCCGCTGCGGCTGCCGTGCTTGCTGCATCACCTTATGCGGACTTTGCTGGTGAAGGCATTGGCCATGGAACTGGCCTGGTGTTGCACGAATATCCGCTGATGCGCAAGGGCTGTGACGCTGTATTGCAACCTGGCATGGTAGTGACAGTAGAGCCGGGCCTGTATAAGCCCGGCTTTGGCGGAGTTCGCATTGAAGATAATATTCTTATCACCGAACGCGGTTATGAACTCCTGACCACCAGCCCAAAGCAACTTACTGTTTTGAAAGGTTTCAGTCTGGCCGCTTTACATCAGGCCGATTCCAGTCAGGCGTAGCTACTTGCTGCAGATGACGCAGAAAAAAGTCAAACTGGCGGCGCTGTATATAGCGAATGGGCCCGCTGGAGCGGCCAACGCTATGCTCACCGCCAGGCACCAGCAGCAAATCAAAATCTTTGTCAGCGCGGATCAGCGCATCCACCAGTTGCATAGTGGATGCCGGGTCGACATTGCTGTCCTGCTCACCATTAATAAGCAGCAGCCGGCCTTGTAATAAAGCGGCATGCTCCACCACCGAAGATGCCGCATACTGTGGCCCAACCGGATAACCCAGCCACTGCTCATTCCAGCTGATTTTATCCATCCGGTTGTCATAACAACCGGCATAGGCTACCCCAACCCGGTAAAAATCTGGATGAAACAACAGCGCCGCAACCGTGCTCTGACCGCCGGCCGAGGCGCCATAGATGCCTACCCCTTCTGCAATGTTGTACCAGGGAAATTGCTTAGCCGCCGCCTGATGCCACAAAATGCGATCAGCAAAGCCGGAATCCACTAAGTCTTGCCAGGCTACATCATGAAAGGCTTTTGAGCGATTAGCCGTGCCCATGCCATCAATTTGCACCACAATAAAACCCAGATCAGCCAGCGCCTGCATGCCAATCACTTTATCGCCGCCGGAGTGAAAACCAAAAGGCCAAAAGCTCTTGGGCACAAAGCTGTCATGCGGCCCGGCATAAATATTCTCAATTACCGGGTAACGTCTGGCTGGGTCAAACTGTTGAGGTTTCACGATTAAGCCCCAGATATCAGTGTTGCCATCACGGCCCTTAGCGACAAAAGGCTCAGGAGCAGTAAAGCCGGCAGCGGTCAGCTTGCTAATGTCAGCCCGGGCCAGCTCGCGCAGCAGGGCATTATCGCTACTGCGGCGCAGCTCGGCCACATAAGGTAAATCGACCCGCGAGTAGCGCACTATGTAATGCTGACGGTCAGGCGACAAAGCTACCTCATGCTGGGCATTGCGCTTGGTTAAGGCAGTAAAATCGCTGCCATCCAGCCCTACCCGGAACAACTGCTCAAAGTATGGGTCCTGCTCTGGATAATACCCACTGGCGGTAAACCAGATCTGACCGGCAGCTTCATCCACTGCCAGCACCTGGCGCACCCGCCAGTTGCCTTTGGTTAATTGTCGGGTTGTTTGGCCACTGTTATCGGTGTGATATAAATGCGCCCAGCCATCGCGCTCCGACAGCCAGACAACCCCCTGCCCGCCTTGCTGCAAGGGTTGATAAAAAGCCGCCCACATATTAACGAATGTCGGGCTGTCATCCGTTACAACGGCGGTTGCTGTGGCTGTATCGGCATCAACCCGGATAATCCGCATCCGCTGATGGCCGCGTTCGGTATAACGGAAGCTAAAAGCGCTGCTATCGTCCTGCCAGGCCAGGCGGTCAAGCCGGTAAGGCGTGGCAAATAGAGCATTGGCAATATCCACTGCGGTATTATCCGCCAGCCGCACTAGTACCGGCTGTTCAATATCCACCGCATCGCCTGGTTTAGGGTACAACTGACTAATAACTTCAGGCTCCAGCTGATCAGCTGGCGCGGCCAGCAGCCGCGTAATCAGCCGCTGTTTGCCGGGAAGCACCCGCATTACCACCAGGGCCGAACTATCGGGCGCCCACTGGATTGATTCCGGATCATAAAAATCACCGGATTGGCCATCGGTACTGAGAAATAACTGCTGACCTTGCTGATCCTGAATTAGCAGGTTGTACTCTGTAACCCGCGCCTGATAGCGCCCATCCGGTGAGGGTTTGGGGGTATTATCTGCCGCTACGCGCATATCCCGCACCACGCCAAAGGCTTGCGGGCGACGGTTATCAGCGATAACACGGCATTCAGCTGGTCGCAATTGGCACTGCCAGCGCTGCTCAGCATAATAAAATTGGATTTGCTGACCTGCGTTATGGTAGCGGAACTGTTCGAACGGCAAGGCTAAGGCGTTAATTTCAGCACCACTGGCCGTACTCAGCGCTGTGGCAAGGGTATGATGGTCAAAAGCGGCTGTCGGTTTTTCATCCGCCACGCTGGCCCGGAAGAACATAAAGCCCCCTTCCACACTGAGCTTATAGTGAAAGCTGTCATGCTGTTCAGACCAGGTCGGTTGCAACATCAGGTCGCGGGTCAGCGGCAACCACTGCTCGCGTAAAGCCAGCGAGCGTTCTATCGTTGTGCTATCAACCGCAGCCTGGCTGCCAATACTTAGCAGTAAAGTGACATAAAGAATAGGAATGAGTCTCATCGTAACGTTCGCCCTGCAGGCTGAAAAGTCAGACGCCCAGATTAATGCATACTGTATACAAAAATCAACAAGCAAGCCTGACGTTAAAACTGGCTGCAGCAACACCATGACTATACAAGTTGGTTATTATTTAAGCGATAATTCGGAGGTTGAAAAATACTGACTAGCCTTGAAATCAGTCAATAGCAGGCCAAACAAATGCAATAAGCTGTTTTTATTAATTATTTAAAAAATCATTAATGCCAAAAAATATTTATCGGCAACTTGCCTTCCCAAGATTAAACAGGTAACTTGTATAGCATCTTAATCAGCAAGAACCCGACAATGCTAAACGTTACTACCCTACACCATCATAGGCACTAGCCGTCCGGAATTTCGGAGGGCTATGGTCTGGCGCTCCGGTGGTAACGTAACAAAAACCCCGAGCTCAGGCCCGGGGTTTTTGTTTATTGTTTCAGCCATTTTTAGTTATCGTCATGGAGACCATTATGAGTCCGGCAACAGAAAGTAAACGCTTACGAATCGCCATGCAGAAATCCGGCCGCTTGTCGGTAGATTCTCAGGCCTTATTCACCAGCTGCGGTTTAAAAATCAACCTGCGCGAACAGCGGCTGATCGCCCATGTCGAAAATATGGATATTGATATTCTGCGGGTGCGTGACGACGATATACCCGGCCTGGTGATGGACGGCGTTTGTGATTTAGGCATTGTTGGCGAGAACGTGCTGGAAGAAGAATCACTGCAGCGGCAACTGGATAACGACAGCTTCGATTACACCGTATTAAAACGGCTGGATTTCGGTGGCTGCCGCTTATCCATCGCCGTACCCCAGGAAGAGGCCTATCAAGGCCCAGCCGCATTAGAGGGTAAAACCATTGCCACCACCTACCCGCGTTTACTGGGCCGCTATTTAAAGCAGCAAGGCGTAAATGCCAGAATTGTCACCTTAAAAGGCTCAGTTGAAGTGGCGCCACGGGCTGGTTTAGCCGATGCGATATGTGATTTAGTGTCAACCGGCGCAACGCTGGAAGCCAATGGCTTAAAAGAAGTCGATGTTATTTACCGCAGCAAAGCGGTGCTTATTCAGCGTAAAGATTTAACCGACAGCAAGCAGTTAAAACTGATAAACAAGCTGATGCCACGGATCAATGGTGTAATGCAAGCCAATGAAAGCAAATACATTATGCTGCATGCACCGCGGGCAAAGCTGGATCAGGTAATAGCCTTACTGCCTGGCGCGGAGAACCCGACGATGCTGCCACTGGCCGGCAATGACAGCATGGTAGCCATTCACGTCGTCAGCAGTGAAACCTTGTTCTGGGAAACCATGGAGCAATTAAAGGCGCTGGGCGCCAGCTCTATTCTAGTACTACCAATCGAAAAAATGATGGAGTAGCTATGACCCGTATACCTGAGCTGGCGGTCAGCGTTTTTAACTGGGCACAATTATCGGCCGCACAGCAGCAAGTTGCCCTGGCGAGGCCTGATCTGGCCGATTCGGCACAGTTAAGCGAACAGGTTCGCACTATTATCAGTACCGTTAGACAACAAGGTGATAGCGCGCTGCGTGCCTACAGCCAGCAGTTTGACGGTTTAACTGATAACCCGCTGCGCCTGAGCGATGCAAAAAAGCGCGCGGTGCTGGCCAGTTTGCTCCCCGAGCGGAAAGCCGCCATCGAGCTGGCCTACGATAATATTCGTAAGTTTCACGCTGCCCAGTTGCCACGCGATATCGCGGTGGAAACCAGTGTCGGTGTCATGTGCCAGCTGAAAAACCGGGCTATTGGTGCGGTAGGTTTGTATATTCCCGGAGGCAGTGCTCCCTTGCCATCCACCGTGTTAATGCTGGGGGTGCCAGCGCAACTGGCCGGCTGCCCGAGGCCGGTATTGGTGACCCCGCCCGGTAAGCCTGCCGCCGATGATATCGCAGCGGAAATTCTGTACGCTGCTGAGCTTTGCGGTATTACCGAAATTTATACTATAGGTGGCGCCCAGGCTATTGCTGCACTGGCCTATGGCACCGAAACCATTGGCAAAGTCGATAAGATTTTTGGCCCAGGTAATCGCTATGTTACCGAAGCTAAGCAACAGGTTAGCCAGGATGTCAAAGGTGCGATGATTGATATGCCAGCAGGCCCGTCTGAAGTATTAGTGCTGGCAGATGACAGTGCCAACCCTGCCTTTGTTGCCGCCGACTTATTGTCCCAGGCAGAGCACGGCCCGGATTCTCAGGTGATACTGGTAAGCGACAGTGCGGATTTTATAACCGCCGTACAAGCTGAAGTGGCGCAACAACTGGTCACGTTGCCGCGTAAAGCTATTGCAAAAGCCGCCCTTAGCCACAGCCGCTATATTTTAACAGCCGGTTTAGCCGAAGCGGTTGCGGTAACCAACGCCTACGCCCCCGAGCATTTAATTGTGCAAACTCGTTGTGATGACGAGCTTATCGGGCAATTTGACAGCGCCGCCAGTATCTTTGTCGGGCCCTGGACACCGGAATCAGCCGGTGACTATGCCAGTGGCACCAACCATGTTTTACCCACGTACGGCTACAGCAAAACGGTATCCAGCTTATCACTGACCGACTTCTACCGGCGCTACACGGTGCAAAAATTATCGGCCACTGGCATGCGTAATATTGGCCCGGCCATTGTTACCCTGGCCGAAGCGGAAAGCCTGCAAGCACACGCCAATGCGGTGCGACTGCGCTTGGCAGTACTCGACAATTCAGCAGCGTATGACAACAACCCTGGCGGAGATAAAGCATGAGCAAGGTAAACAGCCTGGCACGGCAAATTGTACAAGATCTGGTGCCTTACGCCTCTGCCCGCAGCACAATGAGTGGCGGCGCAGTATGGCTAAATGCCAACGAAAATGCGCTGGCGCCAGCCTACCAACTGGCCGGCACCTTTAACCGCTACCCGTCGTGCCAGCCCAAAGCACTGATCAACGCCTATGCCACTTACGCTGGCATAACGGCTGAGCAGGTACTGGTCAGCCGCGGTGCTGATGAAGGTATTGAGCTGTTAATTCGCAGCTTTTGCGAGCCAAAAACAGACAGCATTACCATCTGCCCGCCGACTTATGGCATGTATGCGATCAGTGCAGAAAGCAACCAGACCGCGGTCAGTAAAGTATTGCTATTAAACAGTGAACAACTGGATCTGGCCGGTATTTTTGCCACCCACCCTAAGTTAGTGTTTATTTGCAGCCCGAATAACCCGACTGGCGATTTGATCCCGCGCGAGCAAATTACTGCTGTACTGGAGCATTTCAGCGGCAAAGCGTTGGTGGTGGTAGATGAAGCCTATATTGAGTTTGCGCCTGAAGCTTCGGTGGTACCATTGCTTAGCCGCTACCCGCACCTTGTGGTACTGCGCACCCTGTCTAAAGCTTTTGGTTTGGCCGGGCTGCGCTGTGGCTTTACCCTGGCATCACCAGATGTCATCAATGCCCTGAAGAAAATGATTGCCCCCTACCCGATTGCTGAGCCGGTAGCGCAAATTGCCGCCCAGGCCCTGTCTGCATCGGGCATAACGCAAATGCAGCAAAGTGTCGCTACTATTAATCAGCTACGCAACGACTTTATCGCAATTGCACAGCAGCTACCGGGCGTAAAAAGAGTGTGGCCAAGTAATGCCAATTATGTACTGCTGCAGGTAAGCGATGCGGCAGATTGTGTCAGTGCTCTGATTAATGCTGATATTTTAATTCGCAACCAATCCAGCCAGCTGGGGTTATCACAGGTGGTCAGGGTGTCCATTGGCAGCCCGCAGGAAATGCAGCGCCTGACGAAAGCAATGCAGCAGTATTTTTCTGAACAAAAACCGGATACTAAAAATGACAACAAGAGAGAAAGCGCATGAGTGCCCAGCCTATTTTATTTATTGACCGCGACGGCACCATGGTGGAAGAGCCGCCAATTGATAAGCAGCTTGATAGCCTGGAAAAGCTGGCTTATGAGCCTGGCCTGGTGCCCGCCCTGTTAAAGTTGCAGGCTGCCGGTTATCGCTTAGTAATGGTTACCAATCAGGATGGTCTGGGCACTGCCAGCTTTCCGCGTGAGACCTTTGACGCACCGCACGACAAGATGATGCAGCTGTTAACCTCACAAGGCATAGTGTTTGATGATGTGCTTATTTGCCCACACTTTGAACGGGATAACTGCAGTTGCCGTAAGCCAAAACTGGGGCTGGTAAAAGATTACCTGCAGCAAGGCAAAATAGACTTTACTAACTCGTACGTGATTGGCGACCGGCTAACCGACGTGCAACTGGCCGATAATATGGGGCTGCCGTCATTTTTGTATAATCGCGATACGCTGGGCTGGCGTGAGATAACTAAACGGCTGCTAAGTCGCGGCCGTCAGGCTACTGTGCGCCGGACCACCAGAGAAACCGATATTGAAATCAGTGTTGATCTGGATAGCAGTGGTAATAACAGCTTTAGCACCGGCGTCGGCTTTTTTGACCATATGCTGGAGCAAATTGCCACTCACGGCGGTTTTTCACTGCAGGTACGGGTAGAGGGCGATTTACATATTGATGATCACCACAGCGTGGAAGATACCGCGCTGGCACTCGGCCAGGCACTAAAACAGGCGCTGGGCAATAAGCGGGGGATTAACCGTTTTGGTTTTGTATTGCCCATGGATGAATGCCGTGCCGAGTGTATACTGGATTTATCCGGCCGGCCGCTGTTTAAATTCGATGCGAATTTAGGCGAAGGCAGCGTCGGTGGTCTGAATCTGGAAATGGTGCCGCACTTTTTCCGCTCCATAAGCGATGCCATGCTGATTAGTCTGCACTTATCCATTACCGAGGGCAACAAACACCATATGGTAGAAGGGCTGTTTAAAGCCTTTGGCCGGGCCCTGCGCCAGGCTATTACGGTATCAGGCGAAGCCCTACCAAGCTCAAAGGGAGTGCTGTAATGCAGTTGGTTATTGTTGATACCGGCTGCGCCAATATCAGCTCGGTATATTTTGCCGTCAGACGCTTAGGCGTTGAGGCCACTATCAGCCGTGATGCCCGCTTCATTAAGGCCGCCGATAAAGTCATTTTGCCCGGCGTCGGCACCGCCCATAATGCCATGGCTCAGCTGCAACAGGCCGACCTTATCGCTACGCTGCAAGGCCTGCAGCAGCCGCTGCTCGGCATTTGCCTGGGTATGCAAATGCTGACCAGTCACAGCATGGAAGGTGATGTCCCTTGTTTAAACCTTATTCCCGGTGAAGTACTACCAATGCAAAGTGCGGGCCTGCGTTTGCCGCATATGGGCTGGAATACCCTGCACAGTATCGGCAGTCATCCGCTGCTGAAAGGCTTTAGCGACAGCGATTATCTGTATTTTGTGCATAGTTTTGCGGTCGCGCCCAGCCTGCATTCACTTGCGATCTGCCACTATGGCAACGATTTTGCAGCAGTAATTGGCAAAGATAATGTGGTGGGCGCCCAGTTTCACCCGGAACGTTCCGGTAAAACCGGCGCCCGTTTATTACAGAATTTTCTGGAGTGGCAATTGTGATTATCCCGGCAATAGATTTAATCGACGGTACTGTAGTGCGACTGTATCAGGGCCGCTACGACAGCACCACCCAATATCAGTTCAGCCCACTGAGCCTGCGTAACCAGTATGCGCAGGACGGCAGCGACTGGCTGCATATTGTTGACCTGTCTGGCGCCAAAGATGCCAGCAAACGCCAGCTGGCGCTGCTAACTGAGCTGATGACCGCAGCACCATTGCATATTCAGGTTGGCGGCGGCGTGCGCAGCGAACAGGATGTGATTGATTTACTTAACGCCGGTGCCGGCCGGGTAGTCATTGGCAGCCTGGCTATTCGCCAGCCAGAATTGGTTCAAAGCTGGATCAGCAAATACGGTGGCGAACACATCGTATTGGCTTTGGACGTGGCAATTAATGAGCAGGGCGAGAAAACCCTGCCCTCGCACGGCTGGATTGAGCAATCGAATATCACACTGGAACAAGTACTGGATAACTATATCGCCGCGGGCGCGAAGCATGTGCTTTGCACCGATATCAGCCGCGATGGCACCTTAACTGGCTCTAATGTTTTGTTATACCGGGAGTTAACCGCACATTACCCACAAATTCAGTGGCAGGCCTCGGGCGGTATTGGCTCGCTGGATGATATTAAAGCCCTCATTGGTAGTGGCGTGGCGGGCGTGATCCTGGGTCGATCGCTGCTGGAAGGTAAATTCACTCTGAAGGAGGCCATTGCATGCTGGCAAAACGGTTAATTCCCTGTTTAGATGTTCGCGATGGCAAGGTCGTTAAAGGCGTACAATTTCGTAACCACGAAATTATTGGTGATATTGTACCGCTAGCCCAGCGCTATGCCGAGGCAGGAGCTGATGAACTGGTGTTTTATGATATTACCGCCTCCAGCGATGGCCGGGTGGTTGATAAAAGCTGGGTACGGCGGATAGCCGAGGTTATTGATATTCCGTTTTGCGTGGCAGGTGGTATTAAAAGTGTGGCCGATGCCGGTAAAATTCTGGAAATGGGCGCCGACAAAGTCTCAGTCAACAGCCCTGCCCTGGCCCGGCCGGAACTGATTAGCGAGTTGAATCATATTTTTGGCCAGCAGTGCGTAGTGGTAGGCATCGACAGCTTTTTTGATGTCGCCTCGGGCCAGTATCAGGTGTACCAGTTTACCGGTGATGAAAACCGCACCCAGAAAACCCGTTGGCTTACCCGCGATTGGGTGGCCGAAGTGCAAGCCCGTGGCGCCGGTGAAATTGTGCTTAATTGCATGAATCAGGATGGCGTGCGCCAGGGTTATGATATTGCCCAGTTAACAAGCATTCGCGATATTTGTAAGGTGCCATTAATTGCCAGTGGCGGCGCCGGAACTATGGCGCACTTTACTGAAGTGTTTACTAAAGCCGATGTCGATGGTGCCCTGGCGGCCAGTGTGTTTCACAAAGGCATTATTGAAATAGCAGCATTAAAAGCCAAGCTGATTACCGATGGTATAAGCATAAGGCCTTAGAGAAAGCATATGAACAACGATAAAATCAAAGCGCTCAGCTGGCCCGAAAACCAGTTACTACCAGCAATAGTGCAGCATGCCATTTCCGGCAAGGTGTTGATGCAGGGCTATATGAACCCGCAAGCGCTTGAGCACAGCCTGCAAAGCGGCCAGGTCACTTTTTACAGCCGCAGTAAGCAGCGGCTGTGGACCAAGGGTGAAAGCTCGGGTAATACTCTGCAACTGGTCAGCATGGCCAGCGACTGTGATGCCGACAGCCTGTTAGTGCTGGCCCTACCCAAAGGCCCTACCTGCCATGTTGGCACCGAAACCTGCTGGCATGACAATAGCGCCAACAGCCCGCAGCTCAGTTTTTTATATGATTTAGAGCAGGTAATTCAAAGCCGCGAAGGCGCCGATCCGGCCAGCAGCTATACCGCCAGTCTGTTTGCCAAAGGCGTAAAACGAATAGCACAGAAAGTGGGTGAAGAAGGCGTAGAGTCGGCTCTTGCGGCGATGGCAGGCGATAAGGAAGAGCTGGCCAACGAAGCAGCCGATTTAATTTTTCACCTGCTGGTATTACTACGCAGCCAGCAGCTTGAGCTGAATGATGTGATTAAAGTATTACAGAAGCGGCATAACTAACAGCACCCTGGCGAGGCAACCGCAAAGAAATAGCGCCGGCAGGCGCTATTTCTGGCAAGGTTTATTCTATGGCCATCCAATGTTGTACCGCTGAAGCCAGTTCATCCGGGTGGAATTTAGCGATAAATTGATCAGCCCCCACCTTTTTCACCATCGCCTCGTTAAACACGCCACTTAACGATGAGTGCAGCACAATGTGCACATTTTTCAGATGTTCGTGCGCTTTTACCGCAGCGGTCAAGGTATAACCATCCATTTCCGGCATTTCAATGTCTGAAATTAACAACGGTACCTGATCTGAGATATCACCGCCCAGCTCATCGGCTTTTGCAATCAACCAGTCCAGCGCTAAGCGGCCATCATTTACCAGCTCGACATTAATACCAATCGAACTGAGCGCACGTTTTACCTGATTACGGGCAACGGCAGAGTCATCGGCCACCAGCACAGTAAGTTGCGACAAGTCACGCTCTGACTTGCGCTGTTTTATTGTTTCGCTGACTTCCTCGTCTGGTGGCGAAATTTCAGCAAACACTTTTTCCACATCGAGAATTTGTACCAGCTTATCATCTAGCTGGGTAACCGCTGTCAGATAATGATTGCGGCCCGCCCCCTTCGGCGGCGGCAAAATCTGCTCCCAGTTTATGTTGACGATGCGATCTATTCCACCGACTAAAAAGCCCTGAGTGGTGCGGTTATACTCTGTTACCAGAATATACGCTTTGCTCAAATCGTCTATCGCCTTGCCTCCCGTGGCTTTACTCAAATCGATAACCGTAACCGGTGTGCCACGCAAGTGGGCTATACCACGCACATGGGCATTTGAGCCGGGCATATCAGTCAGCTGCGGGCATTGAATCACTTCCCGTACCTTAAACACATTGATGCCGTAAGGTTGCTGGCCCGTTAGCCGGAATATCAGCAACTCCAGTCGGTTCTGGCCAACAATATTGGTTCTCTGGTCAACCGAACTCATTAATGAACTCATGGTGCTTCCTCACTGCAACCGCAGTTGCGTTTATCAGGTCTCAAATTTTGAGCTAACCGTTACCAGCGACTCCGACAATATCCGTAAATCGTCTGATATGCCATGCACGCTTAACTGCAGACTTTTAGTTTGGGCAAAAGACCCTATCATTTTAGCGGTATTGCTGGCAATTTGCTCAGCTACCATGGTTTGCTCTTCGGTAGCGGCAGCTATTTGCGCATTTAACATGCTAATTTGCTGCACTTCCTTATTTATTTGCTCAATGGAACTGCCCGCATCAGCAGCCAGGCTGGCCGAGTGCTCAGCGTTACTTACCGCCTGGCTCATAATGCTGACGGCTCCGCTGACATTATCATTTAGCTGACGCAGCACTTCCTGCACCATGGTGACCGACTTTGCCGTTTTCGAGGATAAGTTACGCACTTCATCAGCCACCACTGAAAAGCCCCTGCCATGCTCACCTGCTCGGGCAGCTTCGATAGCCGCGTTTAACGCCAATAAGTTGGTTTGATCAGCAATATCATTAATGCTTTTTAAAATCTCGGTTACGTTTTTAGTTTTCTCAGCCAGCTCGGTTATCACATCCTGTGCGTGTTTTATTTCATCAGACAAGCCTTGTGAATACTTAACGGCGTGGCTGGTTTTATCCAGGCCGAGCTTAGCCAGCTCATTGGCTTTGCCCGCACCGGTAGCCGCATCGTTCGCCGACTGGCTGATGTCCTGCACCGATAGCTGCATTTCTGCCATGCTGTGACTGACTGTTTCCGAGTTATCCGATTGCTCCAGCGTCATTTTTTCCATATTGTTCATACCGGATGCCAGGTCTTTGGCGCTGCGGTTCAGTGGCTCTATGGTTTTAGCTAAATCGTTAAATGAGGTTTGCAGCATCTGGATGAACAAATTAAATTGTTTCGCCACCACCCCCAGCTCATCATTGCCAGTAACAGGTAGCCGGCTGGCTAAATTGCCTTTACCGCTGGCCAGTTCGGCCAAAGACACCCCCAGCGTTCTGGCCGTATTGCTGATCCGGCTGGCAATAAAATGGCCCAGGCCGGCTGTTAGCAATATCAGGATACTACCCAGCGCTAAAATAACGGTTAGCGCTAAATCCATATTACTGGACATATCTTCAATGGCCTGAGAGAAACGCTCATCGGCCTGTTGCTCAAACTGGGTAAAGCGCCTGTTTAAACTTTCAAACTGCTCAGTTTTTGTCGCAACGCTGGCTTGGATCTTACCAAAGTCAACATCGCCATCAATAAATTGCTGGGCAATGCCGCCGGCTAAATCTGCATAGCGCGCAGCGTCTTGCTGTAACGCATTCAGTAATGACAGTTGTTCAGGGTTAAGGGTTTTTAACCGGTTTAAATTTTGCTGTAACTTCACACTGTGTTGCTGCGCCGTTGCCAGCAAATCGGAGTCAGATAAGGTGACCGCCTGAGTGAAAAATTCATCCAGCGAGGTAAAACCAGATCTGACCTGCGAGGCCAGCTTCGACGTTTCGTACATGTAATCACGCATGCTCTGGGTTGTAGCGTTATTTTTGGCGGTAAAAAACACACTCACTGCCACTACAGTAGAGAATGCAATCACAGCCAGGCCAATAACCAACCAAATCTTTAACACTATCGACATGTTCTTCATAACAATACTCTTCTATGCCAACCGGCAAACTGCTGTCAGTTCAGGGTCAGAACTACTTTTACGGCATCTGTTACGCTGGCTGCAGCAACATAGCCAATAGCATTCGGGTTTTGGGCAACATGTTCAATTACCGCAGCCTCCGTTGCCAGCTCAAGAGGTGGAGTACCTTTACCGGTGAAAACCAGCTTCGACCAATGCGCCTTTAACTGCGCAGAGGAACGACCGACACCTTTTTCATCAAACTGGCTACGCAGCGGCGAGCTTTCCACCAGATTGACTGCCGTAAGCGCTGATGAGCGGCCAGTGTATAGTCGGGTAAGTTCATCGTTAGTAACGGCGGCGCTATTGGCGGGGTTGACGATAACAGCTATCTCAGCCGCTACCGACGACATAAATCCAGCAGTGCCAAGCATAACTATCAGGGCTAACTTTCTGCTTAACATAACAGCTCCTTAAAATACCAAATCAATGCCAACAGCCAGCACGCCATTGCGCTGATCCATTGTTTTATTTTTCTCTGAGCTAAACTGCGTTTTAAAAGCAGCAGATGGGTGAAAATCATAACGCAACCCAATGTTCCAGGTGTTAGCATCCCGTTCCTGGCTCGCTATCAGCCCCTGCACCGGCACTAACAACTGCGCTGGCAACACAGCAGCATACGGCTGATAAATACCCACCAAGGCGGCATTATTCTCCCGTTCAAATGAAATGTAAGGCGTATAGCTGTTAAAACGCTTACCCAACGAGGCATACCAGTTTTTCTGGGTGGCGATAAAACTATTATCGACCTTAACCCTGGTGTACTCGGCCACCGCTATCCAGTCACTATCATCATACGTCAGGCCAACACCGATAAAGTTAGAACTTTCATCGTCAATATCAATGGCTGCAACCAGGGGGGCCAGGCCATTGGCGGTAAGGGCCTGGTATAAATTGCCCACAGTAAAGCCCGGCGCAAGCGTGACAGGGCTGGTGTCTATTGTGGTTTTACCGGTTAAATAAGCAAAACGGGCACTTAGCGCATCTTTTGCCAACTCCCAGGTTACGCCTGCCACATTATCAATTCTGGCATTTACTCTGGCGCCACTTAAACTGGCATCGCCGTCATAACCACCAAAAACCAACTGCAAGGTAGAATCAACGTCGCCCAATTGAGCGGTTCTGTAAAGGGTCACCCCTTCAATAGTATCAAAACCCAGGCCATAAACACCTTGCGGTACCCGCAACCAGTCGTAGGCATAGCCGACATCTTTAAAATCAGAGTATTTATAAAACGGCGTGCGTAACCGACCGGCGTTTATGGTCATATTATCGCTAAGCTGGTAGCTGACAAAAGCCCACTCAAAGCCAACGTCGAAGTCATCACTGCCCCGCCCCAGCAATTGAGCTGTTACTGACAGCTTGTCACCTAAATCAGATTTAATTTGTAGTGCAATCAGGCTTTCATTTTTAAAATTCAGTTTATCATCATAGCCATAGAGTTGGTCGTCACTGCCGGTAGTGATACCGGCTTTGATTGAAGCGAAGCCATTAATAGTGGTGTTGGAATATACAGTACAGGGAACCAGAGCAACTGCCAATGACAGGGCTAACAGACTTTTTTTCATTATTACCTCGCTGAACGATCTCTGACACCACACCTGATGATGCCGTTATCATAATTACCGGAATGCAGCCATTAGTATATTCTAATCAGGCTCAACTACAGCTTAGGCTATAAACACATAAAATGGCACAAAGCATACTGAATAAGCGTTGATTAAAATCAATTATTTCAGTATTTAACATTATTGAAATATCGATAGATGTAATAGGTACGCACGCTAACAACGCCCTGCCTCCTAAATCAGGTGGTTACACTGATAAAAGTGTAACAGGGTTTGTCTGCATATTGACAAGCTGCAACCTGCCACCGAGTATAGCGCGGTCCTGCGTATATTACGCTATAACTAAAACAACAGAGCAATTATGAAAAAAACCTTATTAGTGCTGGCGCTGGCCAGCGGTTTCGCTATGGCCGATGAAGGCATGTGGATGCCGCAACAACTACCCGATATTGCCAATGAATTAAAAGCTGCTGGCTTAGAGCTGGACCCGGCCAATCTGACTAAACTAACCGAGTTCCCTATGGCCGCTATTGTTAGCCTGGGCGGCTGCTCCGCGTCTTTTGTGTCACCTAAAGGTCTGGTTGCCACAAATCATCATTGTATTTACAACAGCATTGCCCACAACTCTACGCCGGAAAATGATCTGCTGACCAATGGTTTTCTGGCTGCCAGTCTGGCTGATGAAGTGCCCGCAGCACCCGGTAGCCGGATTTATGTGACTAAGGCCGTTGATAACGTCACTGCACAAGTTATTGATGCTGCCACTGCCAAACTCAGCGGTAAAAAGCGGGTTGATGCGATAGAGACCAATCAGAAACAACTGATCGCCGATTGCGAACAGGATCAGGGGCATCGTTGCCGGGTTGCTGCTTATTACGGCAGTCTGGAGTACTACCTGATCAAACAACTGGAAATTAAAGACGTGCGGCTGGTGCATGCCCCTGCTGAAGGCGTGGGTAAATTTGGCGGCGATACCGACAACTGGATGTGGCCCCGCCATACCGGCGACTACGGCTTTCTGCGTGCTTACGTCAGCCCGCAGGGTAAGTCCGCCGATTATCATAGCGATAATATCCCCTACCAACCCGATCACCATTTAACACTGGCTACCAAAGGCCTGCAAGACGGTGATTTTGTGATGGCGCTCGGTTACCCGGGGCGCACCAACCGGCATCGGCTCCCCTCAGAAGTTAGTGAAACCTTTCAGTGGAGCTACCCCACTACGGTGCAACAGTTTACCGACAACCTGGCAATTATTAACCGGGTAACAGCCAGTAATAAAGATGCAGAGCTAAAGTATGCCAGCCGGGTAGCGGGTTTAAATAATTACCTGAAAAACCGCCAGGGCATGTTAGACAGCTTTGCCAACAGTGATTTTCTGCAGCGAAAAACGGCCGAACATAACGCGCTGAAACAATGGGTAAATAGCAGCGGCGACAATAAAAAAGCCTACGCCAAAGATTTAATTAACATTGAAAAATTATTAGCCGAACAGCACAGTAAAGCCCGGGCTGACTACGCGCTGAATAATGCCAGCCCCCGTTTACTGGGGGTTGCCCGTTCGTTGTACCGCTTAGCTCAGGAAAGTACGAAACCCGATAGTGAACGCAAAGCAGGTTACCAGCAACGTGACATACCGCGCTATCAGGCTTTTGTCGCCGGTATGGAACGCAACTTTGATGTCAGTATTGAAAAAGCATTGGATTTACATAACCTAAGTAATTACATGGAGTTACCAAAAAAACAGCGCAATAGCGACTTTGATAAAGTAATGGGTTTACAGGATGGCATGACCAACAGCCAGCTTAGTGCCCTGATTGATACCTGGTATAACGCTACCGGTTTAACCGAGCTAAGCAATCGCACTGCGTTAATAGACAGCACACCAGACCAATTTAGCCAAAGCAACGATCCTTTTGTTAAAGCAGCGGTGGCACTATATCAGGCCGATTTAAAACGTGAAGCCCAAGCCGAAGAGCTGGGCGGCAAAATTCAGCAAGCGTATGCCAGTTATATGCGGGCTAAAATGGCCTTTATGCAAAGCCAGGGGCTGGCGGTTTATCCTGATGCCAACAGCACCTTGCGGGTAACTTATGGCAATGTTACCGGCCGTGCGCATGGTAATGAGGATGGCAATGCCTGGGCCCCCTTTACTACGTTGCGCGGTCTCAGTGCTAAAGCGACCGGTGAAGGCGAATTTAATGCTCCGCAAAACCAGTTAGCGGCCATTAAGGCAAAAAATTACGGTCGTTACTTTGAGCCGGCAGTCAACTCAGTACCGGTCAATTATCTGGCGACGCTGGATATCACCGGCGGTAATTCGGGTTCAGCCATTTTAAACAGCAAAGGCGAGTTTGTCGGGCTGGCTTTTGACGGCACCCTGGATTCCATTATCTCTGACTGGGATTATAATCCAGCAAATACCCGTTCTATTCAGGTAGATTTGCGCTTTATGCTGTGGCAAATGCAACAGGTTGATAACGCCACGGCCCTGCTACAGGAAATGGGTATTAATTAACCCTGAGCAGCCTATTTTATGACCTTGGAAACCTCTGCTAAGCCAGAGGTTTTTTTATAGTAAACCGCGCTAAAAGCTGGTATCAAGCACGAGTTGCAGCTACGCTAATTCAGATATGACTAAACACAGTAAGTATTTGCAAAAAGAATCCAGCTTAATTCAAATGCTTGATCCTCTGGTCG
Source organism: Arsukibacterium ikkense (assembly GCF_000987775.1). GTDB lineage: Bacteria > Pseudomonadota > Gammaproteobacteria > Enterobacterales > Alteromonadaceae > Alishewanella > Alishewanella ikkense. The sequence continues at coordinate 94,304 of NZ_LAHO01000008.1, read as the reverse complement.
CTGACTGGAATAAAAACCAGCGCCCCCCCATCAATATTGCTGCCAGTAATCTCGCGGCTGAAATAGACTTTTCCCGTTTAAATGGCTTATTTGACAACTTCCTGCAAGCGATTGGGGTTGTTATTGCCTTAATTGGCCTTGATGGCAAAGTACTTGCCTCGTCCAAATGGCAACGGGCATGCATGCAATTTCACCGGGTTAATAAAACCACCCTGCAGCGCTGCCATGAAAGTGATGTTGATTTATCCAGCAACATGCAGCAAGGCAAAAATTACGCTATATACAAATGCCGCAATGGCTTAACCGACTGTGCCACGCCGCTGGTTATTGACGACATTCATATCGCTAATCTATTTATTGGTCAGTTTTTTTTAACTGAGCCCGATAACCACTTTTTTGCCGAACAAGGCCAACAATTGGGCTTTAGCAATCAAGAATATCTAGCCGCTATTGCCGAAGTGCCAATAATCGATGAAGCAAAACTGCCAGCCCTACTGAATCTGCTCACGTCTTTGGCGCAGCAAATTGCTGAACTCAGTATGGCTAATCAACGTTATGCGCGAACTATCAGCACGGTTGAGCAGCAAATTGCTGAGCGTACTCAGGAATTAGAGCTGCAAAATTTAATCTTAAGCCAGATAAGCCAGGGGGCTAATTTATCTGACATTCTCACCAGCATGGTCAGACAGATAGAGTTACTTCACCCTGAAATGTACTGTTCAGTACTGTTGTTAGATGAGTCCGGGCAGCACTTACGCCACGGCGCTGCGCCTTCTTTACCTGACTTTTATAATCAGGCTATCAATGGATTGCCCATTGGGCTAGGCCAAGGTTCATGCGGCACTGCTGCTTTTACCGGCGAAGCGGTAATTGTAGCGGATATTAATAGCCACCCCTATTGGCAGCCATTTTTAAGGTTAACCAAGCCAGCTAATCTAGCGGCTTGCTGGTCACATCCGATCAAAAATGCCAAAGGCAAGGTATTAGGAACCTTTGGCATTTATCACCGCACACCCTGCAAGCCCAGCACGGCACAGCAAGAAAAAATTGCTAATTACAGTCATCTGGCAGAGCTGGCCATCAGCCGCAGTTTATCCTTAGATAAAATTCACCGCCTGGCATTTTATGATGATTTAACCGGCTTACCAAACCGACGTCTGCTGGAAGAACGGCTGGCACATGCCATGCTAAGCAGCAAACGCAGCAAAAGTTACTGTGCGATAATGTTTGTTGATTTAGATAATTTTAAGCCGGTTAATGACCTGTATGGCCACAAAACCGGCGATGGCGTGTTACATGAAGTAGGTAAGCGTATTTGTAGCATGGTCAGAGAGGCAGATACCGTTGCCCGCTTTGGTGGCGACGAATTTATTGTATTGCTGCATGACATTGCTAAAAGTAAAGCTCATTGTAAAAAGCGCGCTGAACAGATAGCCATTAAAATTGCCGCCACTATTAACGAGCCCTTGCTAATTGATCCCGAGCATCAGCTACTTCACCGCTGCAGCAGCAGTATTGGTTTAGTGCTGTTTAGTGGCCAACAGCTCAGTTCCGACATTTTGCTACGCCAGGCTGATGCCGCTATGTACCAGGCGAAAAGTCAGGGTAAAAACCAACTTCGCTGGTATCAGCATTAGGCTTTAGTTTTTAATAAACGCGCAGCCAGCCTGACAAAATCGGACGAGGTTAAAATACCCACTATTTTATTGTCGGCATTTACCACCGGTAAACAACCATGGCGGTTAGATACAAAAAAATCGGCAACCTCCGCTAACGATTGTTCAGCGTTAACTGCAGCAAAATCGGTTGCCATTAACTCACTGACCAATAGCTGCTTCTCTTTGCGTTCCAGTGCCGTAGCGCCAAACTGCGCCATCAATCCCATCACCTTGGCAATCATGATTTTTTGCGTCAGCATGCCAACCAGCTCACCGTTTTCGTCAATCACCGGAATGTGCCGGATATTTTTCTCGCGCATTAAATCATGCGCGTCTTTCAGTGTTGATTGCCGGGTTACACACAAGGGGTCCGCGGTCATTAACTGGGCAACACAGGTTATCGTCATACTGACTCCTTAATATTAGTGTCCAACATTACTGTCACTATTAAGTATTAATCTTAGTTAAAAATTGCCTGCCCTGCTTAGCGCTGGATCAAATTGCCTGCTGTTAGCCGCGCCAATAACATTTTGCCACAATTTGCCAAGCATTGACGCTTGCTCATTTTTTGAATCTGATTCATAATTCGCAAACCTGTCAAAAATTGAGCATAACGTATGGGAACCTCAGAGCGCAAACAGCGTGAACGCGACGAGCGTGAACAGCTGTTTTTAGATACTGCTGAGCAAATGATTGCATCGGACGGCATTATTCAGCTGCAAATGGCCAAGCTGGCCAAGGCTTGTGATTATGCCACCGGCACCCTGTACCAGCATTTTACGTCTCGTGAAGATTTGTTAGTGGCGCTGGCGGCCCGGCATAGTGCGCAACATTTGCAGATGTTTCAGCAAATCATCGCCTTACCGGTATCAAGCCGTGACAAAATGTTTGCCATTAGCGTGGCCGAGCGCGACTTTCGTAAACACAATCCTACTCACGCTAAGCTTAGCCAATATATTTTTACCGAAGCAGTTTGGGAAAATGCTTCCGCCTGTCGGCGTGAGCAGGTATTGCAATGCGGCCAGCCGATAGCGGCGTTGGTCTGTGGCATAGTGCAGCAAGCAATAGATGACGGCAGCTTAGTCGCCAACGGCTGCAGTGCGATGGAGCTGGCGATTGCGCCCTGGGCTTTGTGTCAGGGCAGCCATACGCTGGAGCAAACCAGTGGCTTGCTCGAAGCCTTCGCCGTGCCGCGGCACGACATGCAGCAGTACCGTCATATGCATATGTTACTCAATGGTATGGGCTGGCAACCGCTGGTCGATGTCAGCGATATGGCACAGATTAAAACCAGGGTCGCGGCACTGAGCGTTCTGTTGAATATTTGACATTAAATGTCGGCACTAATTTTTTAATTTTTAAGCGGGACAACAGCCCCATCAAGGAGACACCATGTACAAACGCATGCTGGTAATGCTTATTGCCGCCACCCTGTTTTTTGGCGCCATTTTTGGCTACAAGGCGGTAGGCAACCATTTTATGAATCAGTTTTTTGACACTATGCCGATGCCAGCCGCCAGTATTACCGCCGCTAAGGTCAGCGCCGACGAGTGGCAGCCTTTTGTCAGCGCCATCGGCAGTTTTGCCGCGGTTAACAGCACTGAGCTGACCACTGAAGCCAGCGGCATTATCAGCAGCATTCTGTTTGACAATGGTGCCATTATCAAGCGCGGCCAGCTGATGTTGAAGCTGGATGACAGTGTTGATCAAGCCGATTTACAACGGCTGCTTGCCGCTGAGCAACAGGCAAAGCTGGAACAGCAGCGCTTTGAAGTGCTGTTCCGCGATAAAAGTATCTCTGAGCTGGAGTTGTTGCGCCGCCAGAGCGAAGCCGCTCAGGCCAGTGCCGCTGTGGCCTCACAACGTGCCCGCATTGCCCAAAAAACCATTATTGCCCCCTTTGATGGTGTAGCCGGCTTGCGTCAGGTCAGCTTGGGGCAGTTACTATCCGGCGGCACCCCAGTGGTCTCGCTGCAATCTTTAGATCCTATCTATTTGAATTTCACCCTGCCCGAGCAGCAACTGGCCAATATCACCCAGGGCCAACGCCTGACTGTGTCCGTCGATGCTTATGCCGACAAAGCCTTTAGCGGCGAAATTACCGCCATTGCGCCAGGTGTCAGGGAATCCAGTCGCAGCATTGAAGTACAAGCCACCTTTGCTAATCCGCACCAGCAACTGCGCCCCGGCATGTTTGCCCGGGTACAAATGGACACCGGCGAGCAGCAAAATGTGTTGCTGGTACCACAAACGGCCATTCAGTTTAACCCTTATGGTAATTCGGTGTTTGTGATCCGTGAGCAGGATGGCAGCTTAACTGCCCATCAACGCTTTGTGCGCACCGGCCAGACCCGCGGCGATTTAATTGCTATTGAACAAGGCCTCGAGCTGGGTGAGCAAGTTGCCACCTCAGGTTTGTTAAAGTTACGCAATGGCGCCGCGGTGAAAATCAGCGAAAATGGCCGGGCACAGCCCAGCGCTGAGCTTAACCCAACTCCTGATAACCAGTAAGGAACTCCTGTATGCGCTTTACTGATGTCTTTATCAAAAAGCCGATTCTGTCGGTTGTGGTCAGCCTGTTTATCCTGCTAATGGGCCTGCGCGCCATTATGGATATGAATGTGCGGCAGTTTCCAGAAATTCAGAATGCGGTGGTCACGGTCAGCACTGTCTATGTCGGTGCCGATGCCGATTTGATTCAGGGCTTTATAACCACGCCGCTGGAGCGGGAAATTGCCGCTGCTGAAGGCATTGATTACCTGGTATCGACCTCAGTGGCAGGGGTCAGTACCATCGAAGCTTATTTGCGGCTGGATTACGAACCTAACCAGGCGCTAACCCAGATCGCGGCGCAGGTAAACAAAATTCGCTCTGAGTTACCGCAAAATGCCCGCGATCCGGTGATTTCGCTAAAGGTCGGCCAGGATGTGGCGGCGATGTATCTGTCGTTTTACTCTGAGGTGCTGGGCAACAACCAGATCACCGATTATCTGGTACGGGTAATAGAGCCGCAATTGGCTACCATACCCGGCGTGCAGCGGGCTGAAATTCTTGGCGCACGTACCTTTGCCATGCGTATTTGGCTGGACCCGGTAAAAATGGCGGCTTTTGGTATTACCGGCTCTGACGTTAGCGGCGCCCTTCGCAGCAACAACGTGTTAGCAGCGCTGGGGCGCACCAAGGGACAAATGGTCGCGGTCGATCTGAATGCGGCTACCGATTTACACAGTGTCGAGCAATTTCAGCAGTTAGTAATAAGCAGCGACAGCCAGAGTGTGGTGCGCTTAAGCGACATCGCCACTGTGGAACTGGGCGCCGAAAGCTACGAAAGCTCAGTCAGTTTTAACGGCCTGGCTGCGACCTTTATAGGCATTGAAATCTCGCCTGATGCCAATGCGCTGGATGTGATAGCAGAAGTCAGAAAGATTTGGGAACGCGATATTATCCCGCAGTTGCCTGAAGGGCTGGATGCTGATATCCCTTACGACTCCACCGAATACATTGAAAACGCTATCGATGAGGTGGTGATCTCTATCGTACTGGCACTGGTGATTGTCGTGCTGGTAATCTATGCCTTTTTAGGCTCGCTGCGCAGTGTGATTATCCCGGCAGTAGCCATACCGGTATCGTTAATTGGCACCTTCTTTTTAATGTGGTTAATGGGTTTTTCCATCAACCTGCTGACCTTACTCGCCATGGTGCTGGCCATCGGTATCGTGGTGGATGATGCCATCATTATGCTGGAGAACATTCACCGCTTTATTGAGGAAGGTAAGTCGCGTACCGAAGCGGCTATTTTAGGTGCCCGGCAGCTGGCTTGGCCTATTATTACCATGTCGACTACTTTGGTGGCAGTGTTTTTACCGATAGGTTTTGTCGGCGGCTTAACCGGCGTACTCTTTGTTGAATTTGCCTTTACCCTGGCCGCCTCGGTGGTGTTATCCGGGGTAGTGGCGCTGACATTATCGCCGATGATGTGTGCCTATATTTTAAAGCCGCATCAGGCAGGCGATCAGCACGAAAAATCGTTAGAAGCCTGGCTGGATAAACAGTTTGAACGCTTGCGCCATGGTTATCAGCGCCAGTTACATGGTGCCTTGAATGCCATGCCGGTGGTACTGACTTTTGGTGCCATAGTACTGCTATCCTGTTATTTCCTGTTCATCACCAGCCCCTCGGAGCTGGAACCGGCAGAAGATCAGGGCTTTGTGTTCTCTATACTGGAAGCCGACAGCTACGCTACCCTCGATTATCTGGAACGCAATACCAAAGAGCTAAACCGCTTAAGTGCTGAAGCGCCTGAGATTAAAAATATCTTTATCATCAATGGTACCGGTAGCACTAACAACGCTATTGCCGGCTTTGTACTAGCACCCTGGGATCAGCGCAGCCGCACTACCGCCCAGGTACTGGAGCAAAATATTCAACCCTTTATGGCAGACTTACCTGGCCTTAACAGCTTTGCATTAGTGCCGCCCTCTTTGCCTTCGCCAGGAGGTGGTACGCCGGTAGAGTTTATCGTCGGCTCAACACAGTCATTTGATGCCTTACAAGAGGTGGTGCAGCAAATACTAGGCAGGGCAATGGCATCAGGCCGCTTTATCTTTGTCGATAGTGATTTAAAAATTAACCGACCGCGGCAAACCGTCCAGGTAGATCGTGACAAAGCGGCGTTAATGGGGGTGTCTATGCAGCAAATTGCCGCTGATTTAGGTAGCTTGTTATCCGGCGCCGATGCCGGACGTTTTGCGCTGGATAACCGCTCTTACCGGGTGATCCCGCAAGTAGAACGGGCTGAGCGCTTAAACCCGGATCAGTTGAAACAATATTACACCCGCAACAGCGCCGGGGAGTTAGTGCCCTTGTCGGCATTAGTCACCCTGACCGAATCGGTGCAACCGCAGGCACTGCGTGGTTTTCAGCAGCTTAATGCGGTAAAAATATCAGGTGTGCCGCGTCCAGGTGTACCCTTAGGTGAAGCGCTGGCGGTACTGGATGATATCGCAGCCGAGCTGCTTCCTGCCGGTTTTAGCGTCGACTATGCCGGGCAGTCACGGCAATTTAAAGCCGAAGGCCAGCAACTGGTAGTGACCTTTTTCTTTGCATTGATAGTGATCTTCCTGATTTTGGCGGCGCAGTTTGAGTCATTTAAAAACGCTATCATCATCATGGTTACCGTGCCGATGAGCGTCTGCGGCGCGCTGATTTTCACCAGCTTAGGCTTTACCAGCATTAATATTTATACGCAGGTGGGCTTGCTGACCCTGGTCGGCTTAATCGCCAAGCACGGTATTCTGATCGTAGAATTTGCTAACCAGTTACAACTTGAAGGCAAAAGCAAGCGCGATGCAATTGAAGAAGCCACCAGTTTACGGCTGCGACCTATTCTGATGACCACAGCCGCCACCGTGCTGGCCATGATCCCGTTGCTGATTGCCACCGGTGCGGGCGCGGGTTCACGCTATGCGATGGGGCTGGTGATTGCCAGCGGCATGACGATAGGCACCCTATTTACGCTGTATGTGGTACCGGCCATGTATCTGCTACTGGCGCGTGACTATCAGTTACAGCCAGAGTCTGCTCATGCAGCGGAGAGCATCAACAGCACAACAATGTAACTGAAGTTAATTTAACGCCGGCGAGGCAGCCTTAGCCTTGCCGGCCGTTAACGAGCTGCCAAGCGACGCGATAATCACCAGCGCAATCGCCAACCACTGCCACAATGTCAGCAACTCAGCCAGAATAATAAAACCCGCCAGCGCCGCAATAGCCGGCTCCATACTCATAAACACACTAAAATTTTGTGAGGTCATATGGCGCAGTGCCACCATTTCCAGCGAATACGGAATAGCACTGGATAAAATACCCACCAATAAACCCAGCGGTAATACCTGCCAGCTTAACAGTGCCATTCCCTGGCTCACAGCGCCAAGCGGCACCAACACCATGGCGGCTACTGTCATGCCCAGTGCCACAGTAATACCGCCAGAAGCCTGCGACCCGGTCTTTTTGCCAAATAAGATATAACCAGCCCAACAGGCCCCCGCTGCCAGCGCCTGCAGCACGCCGATGGGATCCAATGCATCAGCACCGCGCATGTCCGGCAACAGCATCAAAATACCGGCAATAGCGCAACCTACCCAGAATAAATCCCGTTTCCGGCGCGATGCCAGTAGCGCAACTGTTAAGGGCCCGGTAAATTCCAGCGCCACGCCAATCCCCAGCGGAATACGGGCAATCGCCAGATAAAACAAAATGTTCATGCCGCCTAAACACAAGCCATAAACAATAATGGCCTGCCAGTCGCGCCCCCTTGGCAACGCCCGCCAGGGTCGAAACACCAGCCACAGTACAATGGCTGAAAATCCCAGGCGCAGCGCGGTGGTGCCATCCGGTCCGATCAGCGGAAATAATTGTTTGGCAATGGAGGCCCCCGTCTGAATGGTTACCATTGCCAACAACACGCAGCAGATAGCCAGGAACAGAGTGTGATTAGCGCTGCGGGCCATGTTGAGCTTCCGGAATTAGTAGCGGGCGAGGTCATTATTTTAACCCAAGCTGCCCCATCTTGCAGCAGCTTGCTTTGTTTTAGTACAGACTAATGGCGGCAATTGTTACCGTTACAAAGAAACCGTCACGGATAATTCAAACTATTGTAATGGCTTAGCTGCAGACTAAACCGCAATGCAGCGCCTTACTGCAACTGGCACAGGATCTGCTTGTTATAGCCTAACCGACTTGTTGTCTTTCCGGTTTTCTGTGATTGAGGAGTTGAATATGAGCAAGCTCACCTTACGTAATCACCCGCTACGCGATGTATTAGATAAGGAACTACGCCAGCGCACCTTCCCTACCCTCTGCGCGCCCTGCCGACTGTGTCATTTTACCTTTACCGTGGCCAGTGCCTCACGCCAGCTGGAGTTCAGCCTGATGCAACGTCAGGCCGAGCAACAAGGCACCCATTTAACCGAAACCGATCAGGATCTGAATATCTCGCTATTTGCCGGTAGCTTGCGCTGGGAGCGCCATGGCGAGTTTTCCAGTTATACCTTTATTTTGCCCGGATCCGCACCGGCGTTGTTTGACGATCCCCTGAGCTTTTTACCCAGCCGCGATTGGTTTGATGAAATACCCGGTCAGGTGTTTCGGGTAGTTCAGCTAACGGTTATTCCGGCCAAAGCCTTACCCGCCAAAGGTGAAATCAGTCGCTATTTTAATGATGAAACCTGTATCAGCAGCATGCTGGCCGATGAAAAAGCCCGGATTTGGACTGATTTTCAAAAGCATGCTGAAGGCGCGGGCCGCTTGCTGCTGGTCGACTATGGGTTAAGCCCTGCCCGGCTGGGCCGGCTGGTACAACAATTGTTTGATTTAGGCAACTACCGTAAGCTGGCATTGCTGGGGTGGCCGGTCGCCCGCCAGGCATTGCATAAACTGAATAATCTGGAGCAGCAGTTGTCAATGCTGACCCAGCGGCTTGAGCAAGAGCGGGATAACGACGAGCGGCTGCTGAATCAAATAAGTCAGCTGGCAGCACAAACTGAGCATCTGATTGCAGAAACCAGTTCGCGGTTAGCCGCCACCGCAGCCTATTACCAGTTAACCCAGGACCGCTTAAAAGCACTGAATGAGACGCCAATCAGTGATTTAATGTCGTTGCAGGATTTTACCGAGCGCAGGTTAACCCCCGCTTTTCGGACCAGTGAATCGGTTCAGGCCCGCCAGACATCATTAAGTGCCAGGCTGGGGCGTTCTACCGAGTTACTGCGCACCCGGATCAATCTGAAGCTGGAGCAACAGAACCAGCAGTTGCTGGTATCCATGGACAAGAAAGCCCGCCTGCAGCTCAAACTCCAGCAAGTGGTAGAAGGCTTGTCGTTCGTGGCTATTAGCTACTACGCCGCGCAATTAGCCGATAAAGCAGTGCTGGCAGCTGCCTTCTGGTTACCAAAACTGAATGTCAATTTATGGCGCAGCCTGAGCTTGCCGTTGGTATTGCTGGCCGTCGGCTTGTTATTGCTTTACTTAAGCCGGCAATTGCAAAAGGACAAAGTCAGCTGAAGCGGTAACTTGAGATTTAGCCAACTTAGTGCTTTACTGGCGATCTTACATCTGATGGATCATTGAAGTGCAACGTCCTGTTACGATTATTTGCAGCTGTCTGCTAATGCTTAGCTCGCCGTTGACTGGCGCTACGCCAGCTTCGGTAGAGGTTAATAGCGAACCGAAACGTCAGCTGAAACTGCAACCAGGCCAGCAACCCCAGGCGCAACCAGTGGCTAAGCCTGCGCCTGCCAATAGTATTGCGGTGTTTAAGTCAAACCAGGCGGATGGCACGGTATTATTTTCAGACAGACGACCGGTTAACCGGCCCTATCAGCAACTGCATTTTGATTGTTTTGCCTGCGACCCAAACTCCAGTATCAATTGGCACAACACGCCATTATTTGTCCGGCCCTATAACCGGATTATTGACCGGATAGCCCAGGAGCAACAATTGGATCCGGCGTTGATCAGAGCTGTCATTCATGCTGAATCGGCTTTTCAGGTGGCGGCCTTATCCAAACGCGGTGCTATTGGCTTAATGCAGCTGATGCCCGATACCGCAACCATGCTGGGGGTTAGCGACCCGTTATCAGCAGAGCAGAATATTCAGGGTGGTAGTGTTTATCTGGCAAGGTTGTTAAAGCAGTATAACGGTGATTTAAACTTAACCCTGGCAGCCTATAACGCCGGGCCGGGTAATGTCAGGCGCCATCAGGGCGTACCACCTTTTGCCGAAACACAGGCCTATATTAAGCGGGTACTTATTCTGCATAAACGCTATCAGCAGGCTGCCTGAACCAGACAACCTGCTGAATTAATTCGGAATTAACGGCTTACTTTTCGTCTTTCTCAAAGCCTTCCAGCGTTACCCCTGATAAGAAACCGGCGCCCTTGGTTTCATTATTGCGTAATTTAATCATCAGGCGTAAATCATTCGGTGAATCCGCATGGTGAATGGCATCCGCATAGCTTATGTCTCCACGTTGATACATGTCATACAATGCCTGATCAAAGGTTTGCATCCCCAGCTCACGCGATTTACTCATTACTGCTTTAATTTCACCTACTTCACCCCGGGCAATTAAATCTGCTACCAGCGGCGAGTTTAGCAACACTTCAATAGCCGCCACCCGGCCCTGGCCATCGGCGGTGGGAATTAATTGCTGGGCTACTATCGCCCGCAGGTTTAATGATAAGTCAAAGCGCAATTTGTCATGCATTTCTTTGGGGACTAAATGCATGATCCGATCAATGGCCTGGTTAGCATTATTGGCGTGTAAGGTGGCAATACACAGGTGGCCGGTTTCAGCGAACGACAGTGCATACTCCATGGTATCCTGACTACGGATTTCACCTATCAGAATAACATCTGGCGCCTGGCGTAATGAGCTTTTCAGCGCAGCTTCAAATGATTCGGTATCAATCCCTACTTCACGCTGCGTTACCAGGCTTTTCTGGTGTTCGTGTACAAATTCTATCGGGTCTTCGATAGTCAGAATATGGCCTTTCGAGTTTTTATTGCGATAGCCCAGTAGCGCCGCCAGTGAGGTCGACTTACCGGTACCGGTGCCACCGACAAACAGTACCAGGCCGCGTTTCGACATAATAATGTCTTTCATAATAGGCGGCAGGCCAAGTTCGTCGGCACTGGGGATAGTGGTAACAATGCGCCGCACCACCATACCCGCCTGATCACGCTGCCAGAATGCCGATACCCGGAAGCGACCGGCATCATTAGAAATAGCAAAGTTACATTCCTTGCTATGATTAAACTCGTGCTGCTGTTTTTCATTCATCGCTTCGAGCACCAGCTCCAGCGACGCAGCATCAGTTAATGGTGTATCGTCGATCATGGTCAACTCACCATTTATTTTTGCTGCCACCGGCAAGCCGGCAGTAACAAACATATCTGATGCACCCATTTTGACCATTTTGCTTAGAAAATCTGTCAGTTCCATTCAGTCAATTCCTAAATGCGGCTTTAAATCCGGCCCATAGCGCCAAAAGTGTTTTTATCCTGCGCTTTACTTTGCGCGTCTTTTTGCGAAATTAAACCGCGATTTACCAGATTAACCAGGCACTGATCCATGGTTTGCATACCATGCGAAGCGCCGGTTTGAATCACCGAATACATTTGGGCAATTTTATCTTCGCGTATAAGGTTACGAATGGCAGGCACACCGACCATGATCTCGTGTGCGGCGATCCGGCCCCCGCCTATTTTTTTCAGTAGTGTTTGCGAGATAACCGCCCGTAAAGACTCAGACAGCATTGAACGCACCATATCTTTTTCTTCCCCGGGGAAAACGTCGATGATCCGGTCAATGGTTTTAGGTGCTGAGGTGGTGTGCAGGGTACCAAACACCAGGTGACCGGTTTCAGCAGCCGTCATTGCCAACCGGATAGTTTCTAAATCCCGTAATTCACCAACCAAAATAACGTCAGGATCTTCCCGCAATGCTGAGCGTAACGCATTGCTGAAACTGTGTGTATCACGATGCACTTCACGCTGATTGATCAGACAAGATTTGTTGTTATGCACAAATTCTATCGGATCTTCAATGGTGAGAATATGATCGTGCCGCATGGTGTTAATGTAATCGACCATGGCCGCCAGGGTGGTACTTTTACCAGAGCCGGTTGGCCCGGTTACCAGTACCAGACCACGCGGGTTTTCTGAAATAGTCTTGAAAATATCCGGTGCGCCCAAATCATCTAAGGTAAGCACTTCGCTGGGGATGGTTCGAAATACCGCTGAGGCACCGCGGTTCTGCACAAAAGCATTAACCCGGAACCGGGCTAAATTTGGTACTTCAAACGAGAAGTCTGATTCAAGATGTTCTTCGTATTCTTTACGCTGCTTGTCAGTCATAATTTCGTATACCAGCGCATGCACCTCTTTATGTGTTAATGGTGGTATATTCAGTTTACGCACATCACCATCAACCCGGATAAGCGGCGGTACGCCAGCAGAAAGGTGTAAATCTGACGCTTTATGTTCAACACTAAAGGCTAATAATTCGGTAATATCCATGACAATTTCTACTCCGGCTTGCCAACAAATATGAATAACATAGCAGATCAACTGAACGCCGCCTATCAGAACCTGACAGAAAATTGCCTGGAGTTAGGCAGGGATCTGACCAGCATTTGCTTAATTGCGGTTAGCAAGACTAAACCGGCAGCAGCCATTGCAGAAGCCTATCAGGCCGGGCAGCGCCAGTTTGGCGAAAATTACCCGCAAGAACTGCAAAGTAAAGCCGATGAATTGGCCACACTGCAAGATTTGCAGTGGCATTTTATCGGGCCACTGCAGTCCAATAAAACCCGGCTGGTTGCCGGGCATGCCAGCTGGGTGCACAGCATTGATCGGCTGAAAATTGCCGAGCGTTTGGCGGCACAGCGCCCGCCAGAACTGGGCAAACTAAAAATATTATTACAAGTTAATATCAGTAATGAAGCCAGTAAAGCTGGTATTAGTGCTGCTGAGCTGGACGAGCTGGCATTGGCGGTAAGTACACTGCCACAGTTAGAGCTGAAGGGTTTGATGGCGATACCCGCCCCGGGTGACAGTGAACGGGCGTTTGCCGCAATGCAGCAGCTATCAGCAAACCTGCAGCAAAAATACCCTGGCGCAATAGAACTGTCGATGGGCATGTCAGATGACTGGCCCTTAGCTCTGAAATATGGTGCAACTATGATAAGATTAGGCACCGCAATTTTTGGCGCAAGGACTTATGCAAGAAATGAATGACAACACCGTTGCCTTTATTGGCGCAGGCAATATGGCACGTTGCGTGATTGCCGCCATGGTGAATGCCGGTTACCCGCCGGCTAACATTATCGCTGCCAACCGCAGCCAGCCCAAGCTAACCGCACTGGCTGCTGATTATGGTATCAGTACCACCCTTGACAATATCGAAGCTGTTAGCAAAGCAGATATCATCGTGCTGGCGGTAAAGCCGCAAATGATGCAGGGCTTATGTGAAAAACTGTTGCAAAGTGCTCCTGAAATTCAGGAAAAGCTGTTTGTTACCCTGGCGGCCGGTATTGAAGTGAAACGCTATGAACAGTGGCTGGGCCAGGTAAGGCTGGTGCGGGCAATGCCCAATACGCCGTCACTCGTTGGCCAGGGGGTCACCGGCTTATTCCCAAGCCGTTGCTCTAATTATGAACGGGCCTTTGTTGATCATATGTTCAGCGGCACCGGTATGAATGTCTGGCTGGAGCAAGAAGCGCAAATTAACCACATTATTGCGGTTACCGGCAGCTCACCAGCTTACTTTTTCTATTTTATGCAGTCGATGCAACAGGTAGCTGAAAAGTTGGGTTTTGCCCCGGAGCAAGCCAAAGCTATGGTGGCTAAAACAGCGTTAGGCGCCGCAACCATGGCACTGCAAAGCGATGAAAGCTTTGCCCTGTTACGCGCTAATGTAACGTCTAAAGGCGGCACTACCCATGAAGCCGTTACCACCTTTGCTGACCAGGGCTTGGAAAAAATGGTTGCCGACGCCATGTATGCCGCTATTAAACGTGCCGAAGAAATGGCGCAACAAATCTAGTTTGCCGGAGAGTCAAAATGCAGGCCATGTTGTTTTTAATTAATACCGCCTTTAATTTGCTGTTGATGGTGGTGATCCTAAGGGTATGGCTGCAACTAGCCCGCGCCGACTTTTACAATCCGTTCAGTCAGTTTATTGTAAAAGTAACCAACCCTGCGGTACTGCCGCTGCGCCGGCTGATACCGAGCATTGGCAAGCTGGACACCGCCACAGTGGTGCTAGCCTATCTGGTGGCCGTAGCCAAACTGGTGGTATTGCAACTGTTACTGATTGGCGCCATTCAGATACCGGCGACCTTGTTCAGTGGCCTGTTGGTACTGCTAAAAGAAACCCTTAATCTGTTATTCTGGATTTTAATCATCCGGGCCTTGTTAAGTTGGTTCAGCCAGGGCCGTAACCCGATAGAGCTGGTGATGCATCAGTTAACCGAGCCACTGCTGCGGCCAATCCGCCGGGTATTACCGCCATTAGGCGGCCTGGATTTGTCGGTATTAGTACTGATTATCGCGATTCAGTTTATTACCATTTTACTTAGCAGCACCTTTCGCGGTTTATAAGCCCGCGAAAGCGCATCGTCACTTTGCGTTAACAACAGGAGCCAACTTATGAAAGCATCAGGTTATTTCGCATTGACTATCAGTCTTTTTGCCATGTTATGCAGCTGGCAAATAAGCGCCGAACAAATGAAAAAGCTGGGTAGCTGGGATGTGCATTACATTGCCTTTCCTGCCACATTTTTAACGCCGGAAGTGGCCTTAAAAAATGGCATTCAACGCAGTAAGTTTAACGGTGTTGTCAATATCTCCGTGCTCGACACGACCAGCCAGCAAGCTCAGCAAGTCGCCCTTAGTGGCGTAGCTAAAGATCTGGTTGGCCGTCAGCGCAAACTGGACTTTAAGCAGGTAACAGAAGGCGATGCGGTATATTATCTGGTGACTATACCCTATCAGAACGAGCAGCTGTATAACTTTACTATTGACATTCGCCATGGCAACCAGCAACAGAAGCTGAAATTCAGCCATACTTTTTTTGTCGATTAATGACCTTAACCTTTATTCCAAATTGGCCTAAAATGCAGAAACTCGTGCTCGCAAGTTCCAACCAAGGCAAAGTGGCTGAACTCAGTGCGCTGTTAGCGCCTTATCGGTATCAAATCATCCCGCAGCAACAACTTGGGGTAAGTGACGCCGATGAAACCGGCCTGACCTTTATCGAAAACGCCATCTTAAAAGCCCGGCATGCCGCGTTGACAACAGGTTTACCAGCCATTGCCGATGACTCGGGCCTGGCGGTGGATGCGCTCGGTGGCCAACCCGGTATCTACTCAGCGCGCTACAGTGGTGCAGCCGCCACCGATAGCGAAAACATCGCTAAGCTGTTACAGGCATTACAACAGGTGCCGGCAGCAGAGCGTACGGCCCAGTTTCATTGTGTGCTGGTATACCTGCGCCACGCCAGTGACCCCACTCCGCTGGTATGTCATGGTGTCTGGCCTGGCAGTATCAGCACAGCAACACAGGGCGACGGTGGTTTTGGTTATGATCCGCTGTTTATTCCCGACGGCCACACGATTAGCGCCGCAGAACTGAGCAAAACACAAAAAGCAGCGCTGAGCCATCGCGGTCAGGCACTGCGTCAATTAGTTAACCTATTGCAAGCACAGGAAGGCTAAGTGAGCCTGCAACTGCCACCGCTGTCGTTATATATCCATATTCCCTGGTGTATTCAGAAGTGCCCCTACTGCGACTTTAACTCGCATGCGGTTAAACAAGGTATTCCCGAACAGGAATACATTGCCCATTTGCTGGCTGATTTGGACCAGGACCTGAAGTTAGTCAGCGGGCGCACGGTCTCCAGTATTTTTATCGGCGGCGGCACGCCCAGTGTGTTTTCAGCAGAAGGGATTAGCCAGATCCTGCATGGGGTTCAGCAACGTCTGTCCTGCAGCAGCGACATGGAAGTGACCATGGAAGCAAACCCTGGCACTGTAGAAGCAGAGCGCTTTGCCGGCTATGTTGCAGCCGGCGTAACCCGCTTCTCTATTGGCGTACAAAGCTTTCAAACCGCACAGTTAAAAGCGCTGGGGCGAATACACGATTGTGACGAAGCAATCCGGGCCGCGCAGCTGGCCAGTAGCCTGCCCCTTAACAGCTTTAACCTGGATTTAATGCATGGCCTGCCACAGCAAAATGTGCAAGGCGCCCTGGCCGATTTACAGCAAGCCATTGACTTAGCACCACCACATTTATCCTGGTATCAGCTGACCATAGAGCCTAATACAGCCTTTGCCTCGCGCCCGCCAGTGCTGCCGGCCGACGATACCTTGTGGGAAATTCAGCAACAAGGTCTGGCACTGTTACAACAGCATGGCTACCAGCAATATGAAATTTCGGCTTATGCTCAGGCCGGCCATCAATGCCAGCATAACCTGAATTACTGGCGTTACGGCGACTATCTGGGTATTGGCTGTGGCGCCCATGGCAAAATAACCTTGCCCGGTCGCAATACTATTTTACGCACCGTGAAAATTAAACACCCGAAGGGCTATATGGAGATCAGCCGCGGTTATCTGGATAGTCAGGAACAAGTACTGGCAGAGGACAGGCCATTTGAATTCTTTATGAACCGCTTTCGCTTGCTGGAGCCCTGCCCGCACAGTGATTTCAGCGCCTACACCGGTCTGCCACTCGCCAGCATTGAGCTGGCTATTGCCAGCGCGGTACAGCAAGGTTTGCTGCACAATAAGCCGCAACACTGGCAAGTTACCGACAAGGGTGCCCGTTATCTGAATGATTTACTGACATTATTTATTGATTAAACCCCTGTTGTGCGAAGGCACACGGCTAACGGCGCAATAAAATGACCACAACACAGGTACTATTATGAAAAAGACAGCTTTTCGCACCTTCGCTTTAATTCCGCTGGCAGTTAGTCTGGCATTACTCGGCGGTTGCGGCCCGAAAACAACCCAACCGGGTTTAACCGGCGAGCAAACGGCAGCAGCCCAGTTTGACGTGAACGAGCGGGCCAATCAACTGTTTGAGCAAATCTTCATGGAACAAGTGCGCCGTAAC
The DNA here is from genome assembly GCF_000987775.1 of Arsukibacterium ikkense. Classification (GTDB taxonomy): domain Bacteria; phylum Pseudomonadota; class Gammaproteobacteria; order Enterobacterales; family Alteromonadaceae; genus Alishewanella; species Alishewanella ikkense. The sequence continues at coordinate 76,964 of NZ_LAHO01000008.1, read as the reverse complement.
CCGGTGTTACAAACCCGGCTAGGCATTAAAGATGATTATGATCAGTGGCAGGATTTAAGTGACGCCGCCTATGACATTGAGCAAGCGATGATTCGCACCCACCTGGAACTGCTCAATGCCATCGATCCCAGCCAACTGGAGCCCAATACTGCGTTAAGTTATCAGCTGTTGCAGCAAGACTTACAAAACAGCCTGGAAGACAGCAAATGGCGCTTTTACAGCTACCCGGTAAACCAGATGTCTGGTATTCATTCACTGGTGCCATCGCTGTTAATTAACCAACATAAAATTGAAGATGTCAGCGACGCCAAAGCCTACATTGGCCGCTTAAATAATGTGCCGCTGTTATTTAACCAGTTACAGCAACAGTTGACCAAGCGTGCCGGACAAAACATTATTATCCCAGAGTTTGTATTTGAACATGTGATTAGCGGCAGCCAGAATGTCATTACCGGCGCGCCATTCAGCCAGGGAGAGGACAGCACCTTACTGGCCGACTTCAAAAAGAAAGTACAAGCGTTAGGGCTGGATGAGGTTGAAGAAAAGTTGCTGTTAGACGAAGCCAATGTTGCCTTGCTTACCAGTGTAGGTATCGCCTATCAAAGCCTTATCAGCTTCCTGCAGAACCTGCAGCAGCAAGCCACTACCGATGATGGCGTCTGGCGTTTTGAAGATGGCGCGGCCTTTTACCAGAACCGGCTGGCGCGCATTACCACCACCGACTTAACCGCCAGCCAAATTCATCAGCTTGGCTTGGACCAAGTTGCCCGTATTCATGATGAAATGCGCGCTATTATGCAACAGGTTAAATTTGACGGCAGCTTAGCCGAGTTTTTCGTCTTTATGCGTGAAGATCCGCAGTTTTACTACCCCGATACCGACGAGGGCCGGGCCGCCTACCTGGCCGAAGCCACCAGGGTGATTGACGATATGAAAGGCCGGCTGGACCAGCTGTTCCGGGTGAAGCCACAGGCCGATATGATAGTACAGGCGGTGGAGCCTTTTCGGGAAAGAAGTGCCGGTAAGGCGTTTTATCAGCGGCCGTCAATGGACGGCAGCCGGCCTGGCGTGTACTACGCTAACCTGTATCAAATGCAGGATATGCCAACCTATCAGCTAGAGGCGCTGGCCTACCACGAGGGCATTCCGGGCCACCATATGCAGCTGGCTATTGCCCAGGAGCTGGACGATATGCCGAAGTTCCGTCGCTTTGGTGGTTACACTGCCTATATTGAAGGCTGGGGCCTGTACAGTGAGGTCCTGCCCAAGGACATTGGCTTGTATCAGGACCCCTACTCTGACTTTGGACGCTTAGCAATGGAGCTTTGGCGTGCTTGTCGTCTGGTGGTGGATACCGGTATTCACGCCAAACAGTGGACCCGCGAGCAAGCCATTCAGTATCTGGTAGATAATACGCCAAATTCAACCACCGATGCCACCAAAGCTATCGAGCGTTACATCGTGATGCCTGGCCAGGCCACGGCTTACACTATTGGCATGCTGAAAATACTGGAACTGCGCGACAAGGCCCAGGCCGAGCTGGGTGAACACTACGATATTCGTGACTTTCATGATGTGGTGTTACGCAACGGCGCGGTACCACTGAACGTGCTGGAGCAACTGGTAAACGACTATATCGCAGCTGCCAAAAGCGAATAAACCCGCACGACAGTAATCTGTAAAAGCAACAGCCGGGTTAGCTGCCCGGCTGTTTTTTACTAAGGCTACAATTAGGCGATTTAGCACCTTAGCTGCGCCGCCGGCTTAACCACTTTTCCAGCTCCAGTACAATAAACACCACTACACCTATACCTACGCAAATCAGGCCATGGCTAAAACGCAGTGCTTCGGTACTAAACAGCTGCTGTAACAGCGGCAGATAGGTAAACAGCAGTTGCAGGCCAAACACTATGGCCACCGCTATCAGCACCGGCTGGGTACCTCTAATGCCCTGCCATGACAATGACGGCCCCTGCATATAGCGCACACTGAACAAATACCAGACTTCCATCGCTACCAGCGTATTGACTGCCATGGTCCGTGCATAATCAATGCTTAATTGCTGGGCGATAGCCCAGTTAAATACCGCAAAGATACCTAAGGTAAATAAGCCCGATACCAGTAAGATGCGCCACAGCACAAAGCCGGAAATCAACGGCTCAGTGACTTTGCGCGGCCGGCGTTGCATCAGTTTGGGCTCTGGCGGTTCAAATGCCAACGCCAACGCCAGGCCAATAGAGCTGACCATATTCACCCACAAAATTTGCAATGGCATTATCGGCAGGGTTAATGCAAATAATAGCGCCAGCACTATCGCCAGCGACTCACCGCCGTTTACCGGTAATAAAAAGGCAATAGCCTTCTTCAGATTGTCGTACACATTGCGCCCAGCCGCCACCGCCTGCGCTATGGTGGCAAAGTTATCGTCCAGCAGCACCATTTCACTGGCTTCGCGCGCCGCCTCTGTGCCGCCGCGGCCCATGGCAATGCCGACATCAGCCCGCTTTAACGCCGGCGCATCATTAACGCCATCGCCGGTCATCGCCACCACGTCGCCCTGCGCTTGCAAGGCGGTCACCAGGCGCAGCTTATGCGCCGGTGTCGTGCGGGCAAACACAGCAGTATGCACTATGCTGTCGGCCAGTTGCGCCTCACTCAGCTCGTCCAGCTCACGGCCGGTCAGTACCCGCTGCGCATCAGCAAGGCCCAGTTGCACCGCTATCGCTGACGCTGTCGCGGCATGATCGCCGGTAATCATCTTGACTTTGATCCCAGCCTGCTGACAGGCGGCAATCGCTGCTATTGCCTCCGGCCGTGGCGGGTCAATCAGCCCAACCAGCCCCAGTAATTGAATATCACCGCTTAAGTCCTGCTGATTCAGCACCGTCTGCTGGCTGTCGAGCCATTTCACCGCCAGTGCCAGTACCCGCTGGCCGCCCGCAGCAATTTGCTCTATCTGCTGCTGCCAGTAGGCCGTGTCCAATGCAGTACTTGCCGGCTCGCTGCCTGCAGGTAGAAAAACACTGTGACACTGTGCCAGTATGGCTTCCGGTGCGCCTTTAATAAAAATATAGCCGCGGCCCTGATGGTCGCTGTGCAGAGTCGCCATATATTTGTGGGCGGAATCAAACGGAATTTCATCATGTCGCGGATACTCTGCCACTTGCTGCTGACGGTTAAGCTCAGCCTTTTCGGCTAATACCAGCAAGGCCGCCTCCATCGGATCGCCCTGAATTTGCCGGCCTGCTTCAGCATCAATTAGTTGGGCATCATTACACAGCAGCGCCGCGCGGCATAGCCAGCTCAGCAGCTCAGCATCTGCCACGTCGTTGCCAGCGGCAGCGGTGATCGCCCCGACCGGACTGTAACCGCTGCCGCTTACCGTCAGCTGCTGCCCGGGCAAGGCAAGCTGGCTTACCATCATTTCATTTAAAGTCAGGGTGCCAGTTTTATCAGAGCAAATCACCGAAACCGCGCCCAGGGTTTCCACTGCCGGCAAACGGCGGATAATGGCCTTGCGTTTGGCCATCCTTGTTACGCCAATCGCCAGTGCTACGGTTAAAATGGTCGGCAGCCCTTCCGGGATGGCGGCAACCACTAAACTTACTACCGCCATAAACAGGTAATTAAGCGAGTAATCGCGCAGATAACCCAGCACAAATACCAGCAGCGCAAAACCGAGCACCGCCATGGTCAGGTAACGGGCAAACTGCGCCATTTGCTGTAGCAAGGGCGTACTGAGCATCACCACTTCACTGAGCATGCGGTTAATTCTGCCAAGCTCAGTGGCGCTGCCGGTAGCCACCACCAGCGCCACGGCCCGGCCCTGGGTTACCAGGGTACCGCTATATGCCATATTGCGCCTGTCAGCCAGCACGACCTCTGCCGCCAGGGGCTCACTGTGTTTTTCTACCGCCACCGACTCGCCGGTCAGCGATGCCTCCTGCACCTGCAGGTTATACACCTTCAGCAGACGCATATCGGCCGGCACTTTATCGCCGGCTTCCAGTATGACAATATCGCCCGGCACCAGCTCAGCAGCATTCAATTGCTCTGTCTGTCCCTCACGCAGCACCCGCGCCCGGCTTGATAATAAAGCGCCTATCGACTGCAACGCTTTTTCGGCCTGCCCTTCCTGAATAAAGCCGATAATGCCATTAACCAGCACCACCGCCAGGATCACAGCCATATCCAGGTATTCAGCCAATACCGCCGCCAGCAAGGCAGCTACCAGCAGTACATAAATCAGCAAATTATTAAACTGGCGCAACAAACGCCGCCAGGCAGGCACCGGCTGCTTCGCCGGCAACAGGTTAGCGCCATAACGCTCGCGCGCTTGAGCTACTTGCAATAGGTTTAAGCCCTGTTCAGGCTGCACACTATATTGCTGATACAACTGCGAAGCTGTCTGTTGATGCCACACAGTAGTATTCGATGGGGGTGTTGTTTGCGCAGAAACAGGCGCGTTGAGCTTTGACATAGTCGCTCCAGAATTGCCAGCTAGGGTTAGCTTAGCAACTGCAGCGACGTAATGTGCTGTGGCAGATCAATTTATCTGTTTTGAATCATTTACCCGGCGCTACGTGGTTTAGCTTTAGGTTTAGTTGCTTTTTCCAGATCGATAACCGTTTCGCTGACTTTGTTAGAACGTCCTGACAATACTTTGCGGGAAATGTTTTTTAACAGTGAGCCACGGTTACTCACTTCAAAGCCAGGCTTGACGATACGTTTGATATCGTCGCCAATCAGCTTTTGAATGCGCTCTAAGGTTTGCTCTTCTTCACGACTGACAAATGAAATAGCATTACCTGCCGCGCCAGCCCGGCCGGTTCGGCCAATCCGGTGCACGTAATCTTCAGGTAAATACGGTAAATTAAAGTTCACCACATAATCCAGGCCCTGAATATCCAGGCCCCGGGCAGCCACCTCAGTGGCAATCAGCACCTGCAACTTAGCCGATTTAAAATCAGCAATAGCGCGGCGGCGTGAACCCTGGCTTTTATCACCGTGACAAACTGCAGCATTCACCTTAGTCTTTTGTAAATCGGCTAACAGCCGATCTGCCTGCTCTTTGGTGCTGGTAAACACCAACACCTGGAACCAGTTATTTTCCGCCAATAGCTGCTCAAACAATTCGATTTTACGGCTTTCCTCTACCGGGTACACCACGTGATTGACGGTATCAGCGGTACTATTGACTTTCGCCACCCGGATTTGCTGATGATTACGCAGAATTTTATGAGATAACTCATTTACCGCCGGTGACGTTGTCGCCGAAAACAACATGGTTTGGCGCGAACTTGCGGTCATTTGCAATAACTTCAGCACATCAGCACTAAACCCCATATCTAACATCCGGTCAGCTTCATCCAGCACCACAAACTCAACGTCACTTAAAATAACGTTACCCAGCGCCATATGCTCGAGCAAGCGGCCGGGGGTACTGATCACAATATCAACGCCTGCGGTTAATTTATTGGCCTGGCCGCCCATTTTAACGCCGCCGTATAAGGCGGTAACGCTGATTGACAAAAACTGCGCATAGCTGCTGATCGCATTAGCCAATTGCTCGGCTAATTCGCGGGTCGGGGTCAGAATCAACGCCCGCGGCCGGCGCTCTACCGTGGCTTTGGGTTTATCCAGCATGCGTTGCAATATCGGCAGCGCAAAGGCGGCAGTTTTACCGGTACCGGTTTGCGCGGTCACTTGTAAATCCTTGCCACGACGCGCCGGCACGATGGCCTGAACCTGGACCGGTGTCATAGTACTGTAGCCACATTCAAGCAGCGCGCGTTGTAAATCTGCAGCTAAATCTAAAGATGAAAATTGCATAAGAGTTCCTCTGTAGAATAGCTACAGTCTAAAATAAAAGGGAAATTAGTCACTAATTTCTGCACTGGGGCGCGGCTGATGGTTGCAAGCTCTGGCCAGGATCTCGATATAAAACGCCGGCAGTTCCTGCGTCACAGCTGCATCAATATGCTTATTAATGTCAGAGGTAAAAATTGTTTCAGCAACCTCTGGCGCAGCACCAAAGCGACAATCGAACGACCAGTAGTCCTTACCTTCCGGCAGCGGCTTGCGGCGCTCTCTGTTCAGGTACTTTTTAATATCATACTTAACGGCATCGACCCAACGAGCAGGTTGCAGCTTTGGGTGAGTTAACGCGATGGTTTTTTTCATCAAGATCCTTACAGGTGTACATTTAAGCGTAGCAGCGAAACACGCTGTTAAAAGCGTATTCTACATGGATAAGCGGAAGATAACCGCCAATTTTGCGTTTTTTGCTGGATAATTGAGTCGCGAAATCCCTGTTGCTTTGGCGCTAAGCGTGGCTGCGTAGCGGCAAGTTGCCCAGCAGCGGCTTTTATGAGTATGCTGTAAGCCAGATTAGAACAGCGACACGGTTAAAAACAATATGATTTTACTTCAGTATTTCGAACCAGAAACGCAAAACTGGCAGCAAATTGATTTTAGCACATTGCCACAGCAGCTCAGCGCCGATGCCAGAGTCTGGATTAACCTGAATGACGCCAATGCAGACGAACTGCAACAGGTATTGCAGCATTTTGCGATCACGCCCACGATGGCCGAAGATTTCAGCCGTCAGCGCCACCCCCCAAAACTGGAAACTCAAGCTGATTACAGTCTACTAATTTTACGTGGCTATGCCGACGCAGATTTTAGCGAATACGCCAGCAGCGCTCAGGTTAACTTGTTATACTCTCACAACGTGCTTATCAGCATGATAAAATGCCATAATCCACATCTGCTACAGCAGCTTACCCCACAGTTAATTGCTGGCCACCGCAATACGGTTGCCGATTGGGTAAAACAGCTAACTTTAAATGTGGCTGCTAGTTACCTGGAGAAGCTGATTGCTTTTGAAGATGAGTTAAGTGAGCTGGAAGACAATATGCTGCACCGCGGTAACGATGAGCAAATGGCATTGATGATGCGTTACCGCTCAGTGCTTCGAAAAATCAACCGCAATCTGGCGTACCAGAAAGACATTTTTGCAGATGCGTTATACGAAGAGAATAGCCCATTACTGCAGCAATTTGGCAGACCCGTCGTTCGTGATTTTTACGAAAAGTTTGAGCGTCTGCACAGTATGACCGATATGTATTATGATCAGCTTAGTGATCTGGTTAGCGGTTACATGTCTACCAGCTCGCATCAGATTAATGACCGGATGAAAGTACTGACCATGATTAGCAGTATTTTTATTCCGTTGACATTCGTTGCCGGGATCTACGGCATGAACTTTGAGTATATGCCAGAGCTGACATGGCCGGCAGCTTACTTTAGTGTGCTGGCGTTAATGGCGGGCGGTGGCGTTGCGGCACTGTTCTGGTTTAAGCATAAAGGTTGGTGGTAATAAGGAGTTTTAATGGCTGATAACCAACCACTGGATATTGAAGATATTGTCCGCGACAGCTTTGATGAAAATGAAGCTGAGCAGCTGACAGACAAACTCAGCCAGCTGGAACCTGAAGAAATTGCTATTGCACTGGAGGCAATGCCGGTAGAGCAGCGGGTTAGTGCCTGGCTGGGCTTACATCCGGATGACCAGATTGGCGCACTGACCCATATGCGGGTTGACGCCCGGGACAACATATTTAAGCAACTTGACGAGCAACAACTGCGTACCCTGGTTGAGGGTATGGAAGTGGATGATTTAATCGAGTTACTGGACGAACTGCCGCAGCGTATCTACAACTATGCCTGCTCGCGGCTCGATGCCAGCCAACGCAGCTGGCTGGAAACGGCGTTAACCTATGACGATGACCAATGTGGTCGTTATGCTGACCACGATTTATTGATCATTAATAAAAATGCCAAAGTGCGGGATGCGGTAAGACTGTTTCGAAAGTTAGCCGACGATGCTGAGTATCAGGATGCACTGTTTGTGATTGACCGCACCGGCCGCTATGCCGGTCTGGTGCACGCCACACAAATACTGGGGTTAGCCAGCCACTTACCGCTAGAAAACTTTATCGATACTGATGCGCCCATAGTAGACGGCACTCTGGAGCTAGACCAAGGCTCAGATATTGTGTCGCGTTCGGGTTATACGGCGTTGGCCGTAACAGATGCTGAAGGCAAGCTGTTAGGCCGGTTATCAATAGGCGAAGCATTGGAGAACGTTCGGCGCAGCTTAGAAAGCCAGTTTATGCACACGGCTGGTTTAGATGAAGAAGAAGACTTATTTGCCCCGGTGTTTGATAGCGCCAAACGCCGCGCACTATGGCTGGGCATTAACCTGTTAACCGCTTTTTTAGCAGCCTATACCATTGGTTTGTTTGAAGCTACCCTGCAACAAGTGGTGGCACTGGCGGTATTAATGCCGATAGTAGCCAGCATGGGCGGCATTGCCGGTAGTCAAACCCTGACGCTGATGATCCGTGGCCTGGCGCTAGAACAGATAACCCCGAAAACCTACCTAATGCTGTTTCGAAAAGAGTTGGGCGTCGGTGCAATTAACGGCGTGTTATGGGCACTGGTCATCGCCGCCATTACTTACTTATGGTTTGGTGACTGGATTATCGGTGGCATTATCGGTCTGGCTATTGTCATTAACATCGTGGTGGCAGCGATATCAGGCGTGTTTATTCCAATCTGGCTGGAGAAGCTCAACATTGATCCCGCCTTGTCAGGTTCAGTTATCCTGACCACGGTCACTGATGTTATTGGCTTTTTTGCCTTTCTTGGCCTGGGCACCTTATTTTTACTGGCGTAAAGCGCCGCGGAGACTTAATGAAAATTGCGATATTGTCGCGAAATGCCGAGCTGTATTCGACCAAACGGTTGGTTGCTGCAGCAGAAGCTGCCGGCCATCAGGTTCAGGTCATCGACCCGCTAACCTGCTATATGAATATTAACCGCACCAACTCCTCTATTCATTATAAAGGTGAGGTGCTGGATGGCTTTGATGCCGTGATCCCGCGCATTGGTGCTTCAATCACTTTTTATGGTACAGCGGTGCTGCGCCAGTTTGAAATGATGGGCGTTTACTCGTTAAATGAATCGGTCGCCATCGGCCGCGCCCGCGACAAGCTGCGCTCAATGCAATTACTGGCCCGCCAGGGTATTGGCTTACCCATTACCGGCTTTGCCGATAAACCCGGCGATATTCCAGATCTTATCGAGATGGTCGGTGGTGCGCCGCTGGTAATTAAACTGCTGGAAGGCACCCAGGGCATCGGCGTGGTGCTGGCTGAAACCCGCACTGCCGCTGAGAGTGTGATTGAGGCTTTTATGGGCCTTAATGCCAATATTCTGGTACAGGAATATATTAAAGAAGCTAATGGCGCCGATATTCGCTGTTTTGTGGTAGGCGATAAAATTGTGGCGGCAATGAAACGTCAGGCGAAAGACGGTGAGTTTCGCTCTAATTTGCACCGTGGCGGTTCAGCGACAGTGGTGCGCTTAACGCCGGAGGAGCGCAGCACTGCAGTGCATGCGGCCAAAACTATGGGCTTAAATGTGGCCGGGGTAGATTTACTGCGCTCTAACCACGGCCCGGTGGTGATGGAAGTGAATAGCTCGCCTGGGCTGGAAGGCATTGAAATGGCCACCAGCAAAGACGTTGCCGGTTTGATTATCAGCTTTTTAGAGAAAAAAGTGGCCAGCCATAAAACCCGGCGTAAAGCCAAAACCAAAGGAACAGGCTAATGAACAGCCGCACTGCGTTTACCCTGGGACCCGACAAAATTGCGGCCGGTAGCCGCGCTGTGGTCGATATTCCGTTTGGCAAGCTCTACACCCATACAGAATTAAACATTGGCGCCCATGTTATTCATGGCCGCCAGGATGGCCCGGTATTGCTGATTACCGCTGCCTTACACGGTGATGAAATTAACGGCGTGGAAATCTGCCGGCGCTTGTTAAAGCTACCGCGCCTGAACCGGATCAAAGGTACGCTAATTGTGGTGCCCATCGTTAATACCTATGGTTTTGTGCAGCAGTCGCGCTACCTGCCCGATCGACGCGATTTAAACCGTAGCTTTCCCGGCAGTGAGAAAGGCTCGCTCGGCAGCCGCATGGCGTATCAGTTTACCGATAAAATTCTCAAATGCTGCACCCATGCCATCGATTTGCATACCGGTGCTATTCATCGGGCTAACCTGCCACAGGTAAGAGCCAGTGCCAAAGATAAAACGGCACTGCGGATGGCCGAGGTGTTTAATGCGCCGGTAATTATTAAAGCGGCCAGCCGCGATGGCACCATGCGTGGCACCGCCAATAATCTGGGTATTCCATTGCTGTTGTATGAAGCAGGCGAAGCGCTGCGCTTTGACGAGCAGTCGATTAAAATTGGCGTGCGCGGTATTGTTAATGTCATGCAGGATTTAGGCATGCTTAGTGGCAAAACCAAAGCACCTAAAAACCGCTCGGTGTTCTCAAAGAAAAGCAGCTGGGTGCGGGCAGAACATGATGGTATCGCCCGCTATTATGTAACACTGGGCCAGACCGTAAAAACAGGCGATATTATGGCGCATATTTATTCGCCCTACTCCGATTTTGAAGTCGCAATTCCGGCAACCTTTGATGGCGTGGTGATCGGCCGCAACAACTTACCACTGGTGAATGAAGGCGAAGCGCTGTTTCATGTTGCCGAGGTCAGTTCGCTGGATGAAGCCGAAAAAACCCTGGATGCGATCAGTGACGAAGTGGACAACGCTATGCCTGCAGCGCTAAGAGATGAATATGGTGTAGTTTAGGCTGTAAAACGGATGTATTTTTGCGTGGATTTAATTCTTTTCAGTTACTACGTCATATTGGCTTAACAAAGGGATCCGCTGTTGCAGGGCGGTTTCTATCTCATCAAGTTCGCGCATGCGCTGGCAGAACAGCGCAGATTTAGCTTCCAGTTCAACCATTTTTTCGTCAAGGCCGAAGCTGATCTTATCAACCAGTTGCTCTACCGATTGCCAGTCCTGGTTATCAGTGCGCTCAAAATTACTGTCTGACTGGCGCAACGCATCACGCAACGCCCCCCAAACAGCACCTACCGTATGGCGGGCCAGATTGCTGAGCCTTGGCTTTAATTCCCGGTTTAAAAAATGGTCCAGCTCATTCAGGCTTTGCGGCGCCAGATAAAAATACTCGCCGGTACGAACAAACCTCGACATAAATTGAAAAGTGGTTTCCCGAATTAACGCCTGCCATTCTGCCTGTTGAGATTTACTGCCCAGCCCGGACAACATTGATTCAATGCTGGACAGACCCAACTCAACACCATCTACCGCCAGACTGACAATTTCTGGCACAAACTTACGTAAGCCCTGACTATATTGTTGCAGTAATTCTGTGTCTTCAGCATCGAGCTGCACCCATTCCCCAACCACAAACAACTGGGTATCGTGGTTAATCTGGACATAGGTACGGGTATTTTGCATAAACCGAATATGATCGGGACCGATCAGTAAGCCATAGCGAAACGCCATATTGCAATCAGCAAATACAGTTACAGGGAAGCAACAGAGCAACAAAACCAGCAGGGCTTTCACAGCAGTAATCTCTTTACACACACTACGATAGCCTAATAGAAAGTGTAGCGGTTAGCACTACCTTATGCCGCAACTGCCCTGCCACCTGTCGTGTTCTTCAAACTACAGTGGCTCGATACAGGGCTTGCCATCGACCAGGATGATTTTTGACGGGCCATATTCTCGCCGGCTTTTAACCTGCTCTTTACCAAAATGAACTTCAACTGCAGAAAATAACTGCTGCCTTACCACAATCAGCAGCTCTGCCAGCTTCTCCTGGCGCTGAGCTTCCAGAATTTTAATATCATTGATTAATGATATTGCTAATTCTTTGCGCTCATCAAAGTTGGCGACCAATTCGTAGCGACGCATTTCCATTTGCGCGTTGCCTTCAATTTTTTTCAGCTTCTCCAGCTGCTGGCGCAACTCTTCCATTTCGGCTCGCTCTGCCGCTACACTGGCCCGCAGAACCTCCTGCTTTTCAACGATAGGATCCAACTGCCGGTTCAATTTAACCAGCACCGCGCTGCTGGAAGGGGCACCCAGATTACCGCAATAAATACCTTTATCCAGATAAAAAAAGCCGCCAACTAATTTACCATTGGGGTTGTCTTCCGGCCCAGCATAGACAATGGCCGCCTCAACCGCGCAGTGCATCAGCTGTTTACTGACATAAAGATTGCCACCACAGTTGATCCGGCTGTATTGCGCCAGATTACACTGAATGTCACCCAAGGCTTTAAGCTCAGTGCTGTATTCGCTTTGCTGGTCAGCCTGAGCCAGCTGATGGCCAATAACGGAACCACTAATAGTAATATCGCCGCCCGCTTCAATTAGCTGGCCCTCAACCATACCTTTGACAAACACATTGCCGCCGGCAATCACTTTCATGCCCTCGTCAACATTGCCGGTAACCACTACTGAGCCCCGAAAAATAATATGGCCTGTGGCTAAATCGACATTTTTTACCGTAAACACTTCATCAACGGTCGCCCCTGCTTCGATAATCCGGGGTAAACCATCACGGGCGGCCAGTAGTAAATCCGGGTTGTCAGGGGCTAACTCTACCCCCTCACCCAGTTGCCACTCAATGTGCAGGCCTGGGGTGGCGGGAATCATGTCACCATTGACCAGCATGCCCACCACGCCGGCCGTAGGCGGATGGCGACGCATAATAGCTTCACCGGCTTTTATCGCAGGTATAGCACCAAAGTCACGTAAATCGGCTTTTTCATCGGTTGTCACCACCGGGCGGTTGCGCCGGCTTTCCATCTCGGCTAATAAGGGTTCAAAACGGGAGTTAACCCCGGGTTTCATCAGCCGACCACGGGCAATCAATAACTTCATTTTGCTGCCTGGCTCGGCTTTTGCTGCGTATGACACCAGCTTGATTATCTGCTCTTTGCTAAAGCCAAACACAATACCATTGGCCTGCGCGCTTTTAACCAAATCATTGGCAGATACCGGAGCCCCGCCCCAGGCCGCGGTAATAATTGCCGTCGCCGTCATTTTGTCTTCACTGATATCAAACGTCAGTTCGGCATCGCGCTTTTCGGCGATGCGGTAACTTAACTCCTTGGCATTTTCAGCAACCAGGTTTTCTTTTATTTTTTGCTGGATCTGCTGATACTCTACCAGCAAATTAGTCAGCTGATCTTGCAACACCAGACAGCGCTCAAAGCCATGCGCAACAAGTTGCTGCTGAATGTCGACAGCACTGATTGCTGTTGATGAAACAGGCACCGTTATTTTTATAGTGTTATTGTGCTCAGTAAATTGCATACAGTTTTCAACTTAAAACTAAGACGAAAGTATTATGCTTAATGAAGCAAATATAAGGCAGAAAGGCAAGCCCTTACTGCATTTCAGGGCCCTGGAAGCGAAAAAAACTAAATATAATTGTCCTGGTGAATGCGAATAAACAAATCTGTCCCTTTCTTACTGTAATCTACTTTATACTCTTTGTTGTTCAGTGCCTGCACAAACAACAGAGTTTTGGTCTCTCCAAACACTTCTGTACTGGAAATATCGACAATTTCCATGTAACGCTCTTTGGCTTCAACCTTATTGGCTGGCACGACCTCTTCAAACATTTTCACGCCATGACGGGTTATAATTAGCGGCGGGTCATTATCGTCATTCACAACGATTAAATCTAATTTTTTATTTTTATGGATCAGGGTATTACGCCCGCTGACCAGAAATGCTTTGTCGTAACTGTTCATGCACCATCCTGCCAAAAAAGTGGTTTGGCTTATTATGATACACTGACGGCGGTGTGTCTAGGTCGCTGTATTTTGGATCATTTGTAAGCGTGCCTGATTAATTTGCTGACAAAGGGCTCTGGTTTGCGCTTCCGTTAACGAACAGGTGACGAATAGATCAAAGCCACTGGCACCTGCAAGTCGCTGCATCCGCTGGGCAAATACTGCTTTTATCCCATTGTAGCGCTGGGTAGCGGTGCTAAAACTGTCTTTCTCCATTAGTAATTCACTGGCGCACTGGCCGTTGGCACAGCTTTGCTTAATCGCCGACATAAATAACGGTCGCTGCTCTGTCATCAAACGCACCGCCAGCCGCAGCCGCAGCGGCTGCAGCACCGCGTCATAATCGGTCACTTTAAAGCCAATAAAAGATAAATTCTGCTGTTCCAGCTGCGGCACGGCGCAATACATAAAGCTTTGCCAGGGTAACAACCAACTGCCATAGCGATGAAAATAATGTACGCCTTGCTCATCACATTTTAAAAAGTAGCGGGGTTCAGCCAGCTTTGCCATGCCGAGGAAAACGGCCATAGCGGCGGCAATGTAACAAAGTGCCAGCAGCAGGCTGAATTGCTCGGCAAACAGCACTGTAAACAGTAACAAGCCTGCCAGGGCAGCCAGGCCGCCAAGCAGCAAGCGCGCGCCTCCCTGATGGCTGGTTTGGCTGACAAAAATGGGTTCCATCTGTACTCCAGTGGCCTGCTTCAGGCCGTTTTATTATCCGGTTTCATCTGCATTACTTACCCAGCTGTTATACTGGATCACCGTGGTTGTATGCGGAATACGACCAACGCCTGCTTGACTGCGATAACAGAACATCTGTTTTGCATTTTAAACCATACAATACACTACATCTATTTTCACGCGGTATCCGGAGTTATTGTGACAAAAGCCCACTCTCGTCTTATATGGTTAATATTGATTGTATTAGCAGTATTCCTTGGCTACTTGTTTTGGCAACAACAGCAAGCGCCAAACAGCGGCCGTGGCCCGGGCGGCCCAATAGCAGTTAGCACAGCAAAAGTCACCGTAAAACCGCTGGTACGGCAAATCACTTCGTTAGGCAGTGGTGTTGCCAATAACTCAGTGCAAATAGTGGTGCCAGCCAGTGATTTTCTGACTGAACTGAATATTCAGGAAGGTAAAGCGGTTGCTGCCGGCGATATCATAGCGCGCTTAAATAACGTGCAGCAGCAGGCCAGAGTCGCCGAACTGTCTGCAGTGCTGACCGATCAGAACCGGCAGTTGGCTCGTTTGCAAAACCTGGCCACCACTCAGGCTACTGCGCAGTCGATGATTGATGAACAGCAAACCCGGGTCAATACCACCCTGGCGCAACTGGATATTGCCAGGGCACAATTAAACGAACTTACTATAAGGGCGCCCTTCGATGGCTATCTGGGCTTACGCCTGATAAGCCAGGGCGCTTATGTTAATGCTGGTACGGTGTTAACTACCCTGGATGACTTAAATACCCTGAAAGTGGAATTCAGCGTTGCTGAGCATCACCTGGCTGAAATTAAACGCGGTATGCCCGTGCAGGTCACCAATGTCGCATACGGCAATTTGGTTTTTGCAGGCGAAGTCAGTGCCATTGACACCCGGCTTGACCGGGTAACCCGCTCTATCAGGGTACACGCGACTTTAGACAACAGCGACTTACGCTTGCGCCCGGGAATGTTACTGAATGTAAAAGTGGAATTGGCTAATGTGCCGGCATTGCAAATTTCAGAGCGCGCACTGATCCCGCAGCAAAACAGACAATATGTGTTTGTGGTTAATAGTGAAAACAGAGTCAGCATGCGTGAAGTAGAGTTAGGCCAGCGTATTCCGGGCTGGGTAGAAGTAGTGTCCGGTCTGGAGGAAGGCGAGGAAATCGTGGTTGAGGGCATCCAAAAGATCCGGCCGGGTGTGCTGATCAATAAGGTTGGAGCGTAATAATGCTGTTATCTGATTTGTCAGTGAAACGCCCGGTATTTGCCACGGTCGTCAATATTTTATTAGTAGTATTCGGTATCGTTTGTTTCAGCATGCTACCGCTGCGCGAATATCCCGACATCGACTCGCCAATCGTCAGTATCAGTACCAACTACCCCGGAGCTTCAGCTGAAATTGTTGAGACAAAAATCACCCAACTGCTGGAAGACCGGATAAGTGGCGTAGAAGGTATTAAAAGTATTAACTCTAACAGCCGCAACGGTCGCTCCAATATTACTATCGAATTTAATGTCGAACGTGATATCGACTCTGCCGCCAATGATGTGCGCGACCGGGTATCCCGCGCCTTAAATAACCTGCCTGATCAGGCCGATCCACCTGAGGTATCCAAAGCCAATGCCGATGAAGATACCATCGCCTGGTTTGTGTTAAACAGCGAAAACATGACCACCCTGGAACTAACAGACTATGCCAACCGCTACATTGTAGAACGGTTTTCTGTGGTGGATGGCGTGGCTCGTATTCAACTCGGTGGCTCCCGTGATTACGCGATGCGCGTTTGGCTGGATAAAGATGCCATGGCCGCCCGTGGTGTTACGGTGCAGGATATTGAAAGCGTTCTGCGCAGTGAAAACGTGGAATTGCCCGCTGGTAATATCAAATCTATTGATCGGGACTTCACCGTCAGGGTTATCCGCACTTATAAAACCGAGCAGGACTTTCGGCGGCTGGTGATTAAACGCGGTGCTGACAACTACCTGGTGCGGCTGGGAGAAATCGCAGATGTGCTGCTTACCTCAGAGAATGAAGAAAGTGAGTTTCGCGGAGATGGCAAAAACCTGCTGGGTATTGGCATTATTAAGCAATCTAAAGCCAACACCCTGGAAGTGGTAAAAGGTGCCAGGGCCGAAATGGAGCGCATTAAAGCGCAGTTGCCACAAGGTACCACCATTGAACCGGGCTATGACTCCTCGCTATTTATCGCTGAATCAATAAAAGAAGTCTATAACACCCTGGCCATCGCCATGTGCATGGTGGTGCTGGTGATCTTTTTATTCCTGGGTAATATCAGAGCAACCTTCATTCCGGCCATTACCGTACCGGTCGCGCTGGTTGCCGCAGTAACTGTATTGTTTGCGCTGGATTTTTCAATCAACTTACTCACCTTGCTGGCGATGGTACTGGCTATCGGCCTAGTGGTTGATGACTCTATCGTGGTACTGGAAAACATTTACCGGCGCATTGAAACCGGTGAAGCGCCGCTGCTGGCCGCCTACCGTGGTGCCCGTGAAGTGGGTTTTGCCGTTATCGCCACGACGCTGGTGCTGATTTCGGTGTTTGTACCGCTGGTTTTTATGCAAGGTCAATTAGGTAAGCTGTTTACTGAGTTTGCCTTAGCCATTGCAGCAGCAGTGGCCTTCTCCAGTGTTACCGCCCTTACACTGTCACCAATGTTATGCAGCAAGCTGCTAACACATCGTAAACGTGAGTCAAAATTTGGCCAGGCGCTGCATAGTGGTTTTGCCAAGTTGGAAAATGGCTATCGCAAACAACTTAATGTGGTCACGCAAACCCGCTGGCCGGTGTTAGTGGTGGTGGTGTTATGTTTTGCTGCCAGTTATCAACTGGTAAAAATGCTGCCATCCGAACTGGCGCCAACTGAAGATCGGGGTACCTTCTTTATTTCAATGAGCCCGGCTGAAGGTGCCAGTTATCAGAGCAACAGTCGCAATATGCGGCTGGTTGAAGATATTCTGATGCCCTACTATGAAGACGGCGAGTTTAACCGTTTACTGATTCGGGTACCCGGTTGGGGCGGCAGTGGCGGTATCGCTATTGTCGGCGCTGAAAACTGGAGTAATGGCAAAAGACGCACAGCTGAACTAATGCCCGAAGTTGCCGCTAAAATTAATGCCTTACCCGATGTCCGAGCCTTTACCTTTATGCGCAGCGGTTTAGGTGGCGGTGGTGGTGGTAGCCGGCCGGTACAATTCGTATTGCAGGGTAATACCTACGAAGAACTGGCTCGCTGGCGCGATACGGTGATTGCCAAAGCCAGTGAAAACCCTAACCTGCTGATGCTGGACCATGACTATAAAGAAACGGTGCCGCAAGTATTGGTAGAAATTGACACGGAACGCGCTGGCGATCTTGGCATCTCCGTTGGCGCCATTGGTCGTTCCTTAGAAGCGATGCTCGGCGGTAGACGCGTAACCACCTTTTTAGACCGTGGCCGCGAGTATGACGTGATTCTGGAAGGCTGGGATGATGATTTCCAGGCGCCGGGCACCATCAAAGATGTGTTTATCCGCTCTGACAGCACCGGCCAGCTTATCCCATTAGATAACCTGGTGACGCTGCGCGAAGAGGCCACCTCGGCAGCACTGAACCGCTACAACCGGATGCGGGCCATAACCATCTCAGCCAGCCTGGTACCCGGCTACAGCCTGGGCGAAGCGCTGGAATACCTGGAAAGCATAGTACGAACTGAAATTCAGGACACTGTCGGTATTGATTACAAAGGCGAGTCGCAGCTGTTTCAGGAAAGTGGCCGTTCTACCTTGCTGGTATTTATTCTGGCATTGGTTATCACCTACCTGGTGTTGGCAGCACAGTTTGAAAGCTTTATTCACCCCCTGGTGATTATGATCACTGTGCCATTAGGGTTGGTAGGCGCCTTATCGGGCTTGTATTTCTTTAATATGTCATTAAATATCTACAGCCAGATTGGCTTAGTTATGCTGATAGGATTGGTGGCGAAAAACGGTATTCTGATTGTCGAATTTGCTAATCAGTTACGAGATGCCGGTGTGGCCTTTGAAGATGCCGTGCGCCGGGCCGCTATTCAGCGCTTACGGCCCATCACCATGACCTGTTTTACCACCATTATGAGCAGCTTGCCATTAATCCTGGCCAGCGGCCCGGGGTCAGAAAGCCGCATGGTAATAGGTATGGTTATTTTCTGTGGTGTGGCGCTAGCCACCTTACTGACCCTGTACGTAGTGCCGGTAACTTATATTGCGATTGCCCGCGGTACCGGCTCGCCCAAGGCGCTCAGCCGTGAACTGGATCGCCTGCAGCAGCTGGCACCCGATGAGCATGCCGCCGATGAGGTGGTGCCTAAATAATGTGTCAGTAATCTGTGCGTAATAGGTAAGTACTGCCCGCTTAATTCATTTAAAAAGGCAGTACGGTACCGTCCCAGTTTAATAGTTTACCACTTTGCTCCGGGCTTAAATTCGCAGCTACCCGCGCCAGCCGCTGTGCGGTAGCGGCGCCGGTTTGTAACTGCCCTGAAGGCACATTGGCCTGAAACGGCGCAGATAACGGGGTATCAGTGGTACCGGGGTGCAAACTAACCAGGGCCGCGGTTTTATTATAGCGCTGCAACTCAATACTGCTGGTTTTTACCAGCATGTTCACTGCGGCTTTACTGAGCCGGTAGCTGTACCAGCCCCCTAACTGGTTGTCGGTAATACTGCCAACTTTGGCGCTTAGCACCAGCACTTTCACCTGTGGTTGCTTGGTTAAATAACCAAACAACGCTTTTAAATATAACGCCGGTTGCAGCACATTAATGGCAAAGCTTTTTTGCAATTGTGAAGGCGAAAGCTGGCGCAGGGTTTTCTCAGGGCCGTGCTTATTGTCATGTAACCAGCCCTGACAAATAAAAATTATGGTCGGCTGTGCAATAATGGCCTCGGCAACCAGCTTATTGATTGCCAGCTCTGGTCCTTCCTCGTCATCACCTGCATTTGCATCCAGTTGCCGCCACTGTACAGCAGTTTTTGTCAGGGCCTCCGGGCAGTTACTCCGGCTCATCGCCTGGACCGGATGGCCTTGCTGTAAATAGTATTCAACCAAACCGCGGCCAATACCACTGCCTGCACCAATTATCAGCACCTGTTCAGCCATTAGCCAGGATCTCCTTTGCTGCGGCAACGCCACTTAAATACGCATTCTCTACCCTGCCACCTAACAGCCAATCGCCTGCTATGGCCAACTTTGTTGTGCGGTCATAGTGCAAGGTGGGTTGAGACACCGCCGGATTAATCTGGGCATACAACCAACGATGCGTCAGGCCATTAGATACCTGCAGTGGCTGGTCGAAGATTAGCTCCAGCTCGGCTTTAGCCAGCGCAATGAGTTGCGCCGGTGCAGCCGACAAATGCAACGCCGAGCACTGCGGACTAAAATGCACCAGCCAGTTCTCATCCTGACTGGCCCTGCCCGGCTTACTGTTTTGCCGGGCCAGCCAGCTGATATTGCCTTCTTTCACAAAGACCGCATCGGCCAAGGTTTGCAGAGGCTGGGCTAATTGCAAATTCACAGCCCAGCACGGCAATAATACCTGTGGCTGCAATTGTGCTATTACACTGCTTAGCGTAGCTTGTGCAGGCGCTTCTGGCTGGCATGCTGTCGCCAGCAAGCTTTGCAACTGCACCGGCGGTAGCGTTAGTACAAGCGCCTGGTAAGGGCCAAAGCTGGTATTGTGCTCATCATACAAATACCAGCCGTTAGCCTCTGTCGCGTCGACCGGGTCAATATAATGAATGCGAGTAATCTGGCAGTTTAAATGGGTAGGTATAGATGCAAGCAGTGCTTTTACCGGCGCCTGCATCGCCGGACTGCCAATATAACGTGCCGTCTGGTCAGCAGACTCACTAAGCTTAGCACGGTCAAAGCGATAACAAACCGCTGGCCACTGGCTGAGCAAACCGGCAGAGAGCCACTGGCTAACCTGCTGAGTGAATAACTCACTGCGTGCAGTAAAATACTGCGCCCCCATGTCAAGATAGCCGCCAGCACTGCGCTTAGAGCTCATTCGGCCGCCAACACTGCGCCCTTTATCAAACACCTCAACAGGCCAACCGGCCAGCTGCAAGGTATTGGCCGCTGCGGCCCCGGCCATGCCGGCGCCAATTACTGCCACTGTCATAAATGCATCCTGAATTAGTAAACCATACTGGCTCTTGGTACGTTATGCTATTAGCTATCGATCTGTAAACTTATCGGCAAATAAAACGGAGTAAACATGAGTAGCGACATTGCCACTTTTGGCGCGGGATGTTTCTGGTGTCTGGAATCAGCACTTAACCAGCTTAACGGCGTGCAGCAAGCAGTGAGTGGTTATATGGGTGGCCATACTGCCAACCCCGACTATCGCAGCATCTGCAGCGGTACTACCGGCCATGCTGAAGTGGTGCAGGTACGCTTTGATCCGGCAAAAATCAGTTTCTCGCAGCTGTGTCAGGTGTTTTTCGCCTTGCATGACCCGACCCAACTCAACCGCCAGGGCAATGATGTCGGCACTCAGTATCGCTCTGTGCTGTTTTACCACAGCGAGCAGCAAGCGGACGAAGTCCGTAACATCATAAATGATCTGAGCGAACAACAGCTATTTGACCAGCCAATCGTCACTGAAATTAGCCCAGCCAGTACCTTTTACCCAGCCGAAGATTACCATCAGGGCTATTTTCTGCAAAACCCGCAGCAGGGGTACTGTCAGTTTATCGTTGCCCCGAAAATGGCCAAATTCCGCCAGCTGTTTAGCCAATTGATGAAATAGATAAAAACCATAGATGGGAAAGCCCGCTTACACAAAAGATTTTATAGTCTCACAACGGAAAAACGTTTGGATTGGGTTGGCATAAACGACTAAAAAAATGCCAGAGCGCTGAACGGTCTGGCATTATTGTAGTTTCAAATAGTTTATTACCGATTTAAGCTATTCAGCCTTTGAGCACAGTCGCAACCGATTTAGCGAAATAATCAATATTACTATGGTTCAACCCTGCGATGCTAACGCGGCTGGAGCCGACCATATAAATACTGAACTCGGCTTTTAAGCGGTCGATTTGAGCTTTGTTAATCCCCAGGAAACTGAACATGCCGTGCTGACGGGTAATAAAGCTGAAATCCTGGCTGACGCCCTCTGCTGCCAGTTTATCAATAATCAGCTGGCGATAGTCGTTAATCCGGTTGCGCATTTCTGCCAGTTCCTGATGCCACAATGCCGTTAGCTCCTGGCTATCCAGAATATGGCTAACAATGATAGCGCCATGCGCCGGCGGCATGGAATAAATACTGCGTACCACGCTGAGCAAATTCACCCGGGCTATTTCAGCCACTTTGCTGTCTTCTGCGACGATACTAACCGCACCAATCCGCTCACGATACAGGCCAAAGTTTTTTGAACAAGAGCTGCATAACAGCAGCTCTGGCACATTGTCCGCCAGGTAACGCAGGCCGGCAGCATCTTCGTCCAGGCCGCTACCAAAACCCTGATAGGCCATATCTACCAACGGCGTAAAGCCGCGCTCTTTAGCAATGGCGGTAAAACGCTGCCATTGCTCAAAGTTTAAATCCATACCACTGGGGTTGTGGCAGCAGGCATGCACCAGCACCACGTCACCGGCTGGAATGGTATTTAAATCTGCAAACATCTGCTCGGTTTGCAGGCCTTTGCTGTCGTAATCGTAATAAGCGTATTCTTTAACTTTTAAACCCGCCGCCTGAAACAGTGAAATATGATTAGCCCAGGTAGGCGTGGTAACCCAGATAGTGGCATTCGGGTTGGCCCGCTTAATAAACTCAGCCGCCACCCTAAGCGCACCAGTACCACCCGGGGTATGGGCGGTGGTTACCCGGTTAGCCAGCAATACCTGATGCGCCGGGCCAAATGCCAGCTTTTCAATATGCGCGTTAAAGCTCAGATCGCCTGCCATGCCAATATAGGTTTTACTGTCTTCCTGCTTTAAGCGCAGCGCTTCCGCTTCTTTGACGCACTTAAGTACCGCAGTATGGCCTTGCTCGTCTTTATAAACGCCAACCCCTAAATCAACCTTGTTGGGGTTAGGGTCTGCTTTGTATTCGGCCATCAGGCCCAGAATAGGATCAGTGGCAACCGTTTGTAACTGAGAAAACATAAGGCTCTACCTGGTTAGTATGTTGCATTAAAAATATTAAGAAGTAAGCGCACGCTCACTTGCTAGGGTAAATATTCCGGCACTATTAAACAAACTGCAACCAGTAACGCCATGGCGGCAGGGGTAAAAATGGCCTGCTGAAAATGTTCGGCATCGACAATACCCGCTATTTTGCCTGATTGGTCAAACAGAGGCAAACACGCTTCGGCCTGTACCTTAGGATCGCAGGTATAATATTCGCCACCTGCCGCCAGATAATCTGCCACGCTGTTAATCACCCGGGCCTGACCACTTAACCCTACAGTACTATTATTACTGATTTTGGCAAATTCACTGTTTAGCGGAAATTCAGCCCGCGACGCAGCGCCGTAATAGGCCAGTTTCACCAATACCGGCTCGCCGGCGACGTTAGGCCGCGCCTGATAAATACCAAACCAGTCCTGGCCACTATGCTGCTGGTAATAGCTGGCAATAGCACTCAACTTGCTAAGGGCATGCTGGGTGGCTGGAGTATCACCGCCTAAAATCGGCAGTAACGAATAGGGTTCAGTGGCTAACTGGCCAAACAAACTGCAAGCCCCGCCCTCGCCCAACTCCGGCACCTGAAACTGCCAGCGAACATCACCGCGGGCCGTTGTCAGATAATCCATTAAAGCACGGCAATGCAGGTCAATATCAGTGCTGATATCACCGTATTCGCTTAGTAAACCGCTACGTTGTAAATAGTCAAATGCTTGCATATCGCCCAGGCTATAGCCATCCAGATTTCTAAAATGTGGACCATTTTAGCAGAAGCCATTAAAAAGCCAAGTCAGGCTGAGAAAAACTTGCTGGCTTTCGTTTCGCTCGGTAAGCTGGCGCTACTTCTTATGCTAACCCCGAACCTTACGGCAAAAGTTATGGCGCAGAAAATTTCCCTGGCCGACTGGCAACAGCAGCGTGGTCGCAGTGCTGACAGCGTGGCAGATGGTAATAATGACTCTCTGGTGTACAGCACCGATAAAGGGAAAATTGACAAAGCCAGGCCGACTGAAGCAGGCGGCACAGCCTACCCTGACGGTGCTGTGCGGCTGCGCCGTGAAAAAAAAGGCCGGGGTGGCAAAACAGTGTTAACCATCAGTGGCATTGCCAAACCCGTCAGCGAGCTAAACGAGCTATGTGCCGCCCTGAAGAAAAAGTGTGCCTGTGGCGGCGCGGTAAAAGACGGTATTATTGAAATTCAAGCCGATAAACGCGAATTAATCGAACAACATTTAAGCCAAAAGGGCTTTAACGTGAAATGGGCTGGCGGCTAAAGCTGCAGGCGTATTAGCCAGATAAAGCGATAGGAATAAGCATGCAACAATTATCACCGGCTGACTTACACATTCTGTTGGTTGAACCCTCAGATACGCAGCGCAAAATTATCAGCCGCCACCTTAAACAAGAGCAGGTGCAACATATCAGCGAAGCGGATTCGGTCAGCAGCGCCTTTTTAAAAATCATGGAACATCAGCCAGATTTAATTACCTGTGCGTTGCACTTTGCCGATGGCACCGCGCTGGATTTACTGCATAAAATTAAACAACAGCCCAAATTAGCCGAAATTCCGTTTATGCTGGTCTCCAGTGAAACCCGTAAAGCGACCCTGGAAGAATTTAAACAGTCCGGGGTAGTTGCCATTCTACCTAAACCCTTTACTACGGCGCATCTGGGCAAGGCGTTAAATGCCGCCATCGATTTGCTCAGCCCCAGTGAACTGGAGCTGTCATTATTTGATGTGCATGATATCCGGGTACTGGTGGTAGATGACAGCCGGCTGGCCCGCAACCATATTAAACGGGTATTAAGCAACTTAGGTATTCAACACCTGACTGAAGCCGAAGATGGCCAGCAAGCTATTGAGATTTTAAAACAGCAAATGTTTGATTTGGTGGTGACCGACTACAATATGCCGGAGGTAAATGGCCGCGAATTAACCCAGTATATTCGCGAAAATAGCCAGCAATCGCACATTCCGGTACTGATGGTAACCAGCGAAGCCAATGACACTCACTTAAGCAATATCGCCCAGTCTGGCGTTAACGCCATGTGCGATAAACCCTTTGAACCTGAACTGGTAAAAGCGCTACTGTTTAAATTACTCGAGCAGTAAGCCATTAAAACAGGCAGCCAGCTCTCTGGCTGCCTGGGTTATTACCTATTGCCGGTTATACTCTTTGCCAAATACCTTGTTAAAAAAGCTGTCAGCTTTCCACAAAGGCCGCTGTGGGGTATTGGCAATATCCAGCGCAATATTAAAATTAATATCGGCGAACACCGCCCCGGCGTCATAGCGAATAGGACCATATTCTTTGCTTAAGCTGGCAATATTGTCTGATGGTTTGTGATAATGCTTAGCGAAAAAGCTGGCCCAGATTTTACCGCCATCCTGAGTTGGGTCTTTCGACGTAAAGCCGGTCATTAAAAATACCGCCGGCACCCCTTGTTTTACCAGGGTAAAGTGATCAGAGCGGGTAAATATTGCCTGCTCTGGCATTGGATCTGCACTTAAGGTAATGCCTTCTTTGCCCGCAGCAGCGGCAACGACATCGCCCAGAGTAGAATGGTTGGCACCAAAGGCAATCAGATCAGCAAACGGATACAACAATACCGGCATATCCAGATTGACATTTGCGACCAAACTCGCCAACGGCCGGGTCGGGTTATGGGCAAAGTAATCGGCCCCTAACAAACCCTTCTCTTCTGCGGTAACCACTACAAACAAAATGGAACGTTTCGGTTTTACGGTTAACTCGCTGAACATCCGCGCCGTTTCCAGTAAAATGGCCATACCGGCAGCATTGTCCATGGCACCGTTGTTAATTTTATCGTCACTGCGTAAGTCATTGCTAAAACCGATATGATCAGAATGCGCGGTGATCACCACATATTCATCTCGCAGCGTCGGGTCGCTGCCTTCAAGCACTGCAATAACATTAGGGCTGCTGATTTGTTGCAGGCTGCTGCTAGAGGCTAAACTGGCTGTTGCCTGCAGGGCAAAACCACGAGGCTGTTGATCCGCTTCCAGCATGCTGAATATCTCGCCCAGGTTTTGTTGCTCTTGCTCAAACAAGCTGGCAGCCGCGTCAGGGTGCAGGTAAGCACCGGCCTGTAAACCACGGCCATTACCAGGCTCACCGTCAGCATTAAGCCAGGCTAAACGCGGCGTGTTTAAATACAGCAAGCTATTAGCATAAGGCCGGGTTTTCTCCTGCTGTGGCGTATGAATACTAATAACCCCTACTGCGCCGCGCTCGGCAGCCAGCTGGCCTTTAATACTGCCAAGGTACGCCCGCTCTTCACTTGGTAACGACGCTGGCAAACCGGCTAACTGCACCACAATTTTGCCGTTAACATTAAGCCCGGCATAATCATCTAAGCCAAATTCTTCGGATACCAGCCCATACCCGACAAACACTAACGGCGCGCTTAGCGCGACATCTGTATCACCAAGCGACGCGCCACTGGTAAATTGTTGTGGATAACTAAGTTGCCACTGCTCGTCAGCACGGCGAAAGCTTAGTTTAACGCTGTCTTGTTGCACCCTGGCCGAGCGCAGTGGTACCTGCTGAAAATAACTGTTGTTGTCGCCTGCCGGCGCTAAACCCAGCGCCTGAAACTGGCTGGCAATATAGTTAGCGGCAATTTGATGACCGCGGCTGCCGGTATCGCGCCCTTCCAGCTCGTCACTGGCTAAAAACGTCAGGTGGGCTTCAATGGCGGCCGGGCGGGCACTAAGTTGTTGCTCAGGCGGGCTGCTGCCAGAACACGCGCTTAATAACAGCGCCAAGGTAATGCCGCTGGTAAATTTATACAACATGGATTCTCCGAAAATAAAAGTGCCAGCTATTACTGGCACTTGGATGAAACTGTTGGGGGTTACTCAGCGTTGCTGTAACGCTGCTTAAACCGTTCATGCAGTTGTTTATGGTGGTTGTTTAAATCCACTTTACGACCATCAATCCACAAATGTTCAATTTTATGGCCGCGATAATCAAAAATATCACCATCAGACACCACTAAGCTGGCACTTTTGCCCACCTCAATGCTGCCTAAACGGTCAGCCACACCGGCAATAGCGGCCGCGTCCAGCGTTAATGCCCGTAGCGCGTCTTCACTACTCAGGCCATAACGGGTAACGTGTCCTGCAGCAAACACCAGGTTGCGGGTATCCCAAAAGCCATCTAACGATAAGGCTAAACGTACCCCAGCCTGGCGCAACTGACCTGGTGCAGAGAACGCCTGATCATAAGCTTCATCACCGCGGGTTGGCAGGCCATAAGGCGCGGTGTAAATCACGTCTACTTTGGCTTTGGCCAACTCATCAGCCAGGCGCCAGCTATCCCGGCCACCTACTATCACCAAACGCACCTGGTATTTTTCGGCCAGCAACATAGCCTGGCGAATTTGCCGTGGGTCGTCCGCGTGCACGAATAAGGGTAACTCGCCGGCGAAAAATTCCAGCATGGCATGCCAGCGCGAATCTTTACCCCGGTTTAATCCCGCCTGCTCAGCCAGATAATAGGCATGCGCCTGCGCAAAATACTGCTGCAGCTCGGCCAATTGCTTCTGCTGGTTCTCGCGCTGCTTCTCGGCACTGTCGCGCACCCACCAACCGCTTTGCACGCTCATCCGCGGCCAGCTAACGTGCAAGCCGACATTGGCTTGCACTGTCGCATCCTGCCAGTTCCAGGCATCCAGCTGCATTAAAGCTGACCGGCCCGTTAGCATGGCGCCATCCGGGTAGATCAGGCTGTGGCTAAAACCATTGCTGCGAATGGTGGGGATCACCACTGAATCAGCGTTATAGGCCACCTGCACCTGTAAATCCGGGTTAGTTGAACTGGTTTCGCGGTCATCACGGGTCGCGCGGACGGCCTCCACTTCAATTAAGCCTAACTGATTAATCAGCGCAATTAACCCCGGGTATAAATGCTTACCGGTTAAATTCAGCTGCTGCGTATCAGCAGGAATAGCTAAGTTGGTGCCTATAGCCGCAATTTTACCTGCTACCACTAACACATCCTGCTGCACCGGGGCGGTGCTGACACTGTGTACCATGGCATTTTGCAGCAGCAGTGGTTGTTGTTGTTTGCTGCCCGGCACCGGGTTAACTGCAGCAGCGGTGGCTGACGCCAGTGCTGTTGCCAGCAGTAAAACTTTACGTAATGTTTTCATCGCGTTTGCTACTCCCTAGTGCTGCAGATGCTGATGGCTATGGGTATGACCGGCATGGTCAGCGTGCTGACCAAAGCGCAGTTGTAACCAATCGGCATTGTCTTCACAGTGCCAAATCGGGTCGTCTTGTTTGTAGCCATTGTCAACGCCATTGCGGGCAGACTCTCCAGCAGTCAGCACTTTTTGGATCAACTGTTGCTTTTCTGTATCCTGGCTGGCACGCAATGCGATATCTTCATTGCGGTCAAAATAACGGGTGCCATTAATCCAGGTTTGTTGGACCTGAGCGTACACCGATAGCGGATGGCCATCCCACAGCACTAAATCAGCCTGCTTGCCTTCTGCCAGCGAACCCACTTTATCGTCAATTTTCAGCTGTTTTGCCGGGTTAATGGTAACCATTTTCAGCGCTTCATGCTCATCCATGTCGCAATACATGGTCGATTTAGCGGCTTCCTGATTTAAGCGGCGTAGCAAGCCCGGATCATCCGAGTTAACGCTAACCAGCAAGCCTTGATCATGCATCAGGCAGGTATTGGTAGGAATGGCATCATTCACTTCCATTTTAAAACCCCACCAATCGGCAAACGTTGACACACTGGCACCATGCGCCTGCATCTCACTGGCCACTTTGTAGCCTTCCAGAATATGGGTAAAGGTTTGAATATTAAAGCCCATTTCCTCAGCCAGCTTAATCAGCATCAGTATTTCTGACGCTACATAGGAATGGGTATGAATATGGCGCTTGCCTTCCAGAATTTCGACTAACGTCTCTAACTGGTAATCACGCCGTGGCGCCTGTACCTGACCCTGCTGACGTTTTGACAGCTTATTATAAGCCTGCCAGCTGGCCTGGTACTCTTTTGCTGCCTGGAAATTATCGCGGATAAAAGTATCAACCCCAATCCGGCTTTGCGGATAGCGGCTGGTGAACTCACTGCCCCAGTTTGATTGTTTAACGTTCTCACCCAGTGCAAATTTAATGCTACCTGGTGCGCCGGCAAACTTCATGCCTTCTGCCGACTCCCCCCAGCGCAAGCTGATGATTTGCGCCCGACCACCAATCGGATTGGCACTGCCATGTAGCAGCTGCACAGTGGTAACGCCCCCTGCCAGGCCACGGTAGATATTAATGTCGTCCGGGTTAATGACATCACCCAGATGCACTTCCGCCGTATTAGCATGGCTGCCTTCGTTTACGCCCTGCTCGGTAGCGATATGCGAATGCTCATCAATGATACCTGGCGTCACGTGCATACCGTTGCCGTCAATCACCTCATAGCCGCGCGGCGTACTAAGCTGCTGACCAATCCGGCTTATTTTGCCATCACGGACAATAATATCGGCACTCTGCAGCACGCCTTGCCCGGTTGCGGTCCACAGGGTGGCGTTTTTGATATGCAGGTTTTGCTGCTTCGGCAAACTGTTTCTGCCGAACGCCCGGTTGGGATAGGTCTGGTTTGACACTAATACTGCTGGCGCTTTATCTGCTTTTGGTTCGCTGGCTGGTTGAGCACTTCGCTCAGCCACTATGGTTAGCGCACTGCCATCCGCTTGCTGCCAACGGCCGCTTAGCTCAGTGCCACGCAATTCGCCGCTAAACTGGGCAACTTCGGCCTTACCGGTTAACTTTTGCAGTGGCGCGCTAAATTGCAGGTTCTGCCCCTGTACCACTAAATGTTGTAACTCTACTTTTTGCTCGCCCAGCGTCAATTCACCCTTCAGTTTCGGCGCGTGGCCGCTGAGATTTAAATTGAAGCGCTCACCAGCGACATTCAGTTGATAATTACCGGCAAACTGCGCTACGCTAAGTGGCACAAATTCCTGCACCTGGCCACGTAACCAGGTGGCTACTATTTCGCCATCGGCAAATAAATCACCACGACTCACCACGATATCAGCCTGATAACCACTGGCAATTTTACCCAGTTGTTGCTCCAGGCCCAGCATGCTGGCCGGCACTGTGGTTAATGCTGCTAACGCTTGCTGCTGGCTCAGGCCATATTGTACGGCTTTGCGCAAGTTAGGCAGAAAGTCTTCTTTTTTCTTCAGGCCATGGCTGGTCAGTGCAAAACGCACACCGGCATTTGCCAGCACTGCCGGGTTAGCAGGCGCCCGCTCCCAATGCCGTAAATCGGCCAGATTGACATCAAGCTGTTGATCCGCCAGCGTCACTTCCGGTGCAGCGGGAAAGCTCAGCGGCAGCACCAGCGTACGGCCAGTCGCTTTTACTTCAGCCAGCCGGTTATATTCGTGGCCGGAACCCAAAATTGCAGCGTTATCGATATTAAACTCGGCCAGCAACTTATCGGCCCGTAATAGCGCCCGCTCATCACTGGTATCAAATAACACGCCCAATGTCCGGGCATTCGCGACACTGGCCAGCGCGGCATTATACTCCACACCGCCACTGACAAAGCGAAAATCCTGTTTAGTTTGTGCAGCCTGATACCAATTGGCATCAGCAAAGGTTTGCCGGATAAGGGCAATACTGCCCATCAGTGAAGACGGATAGCTTTGCTTTGAGCTGCCCTTACTAAATGACATAAACTGCTGGCTGTCGGCTTTAAGTACTAAATCATTTGGCAGGCCCTGCGCCAGCGAAGCGACCAGGCTGGTACCGCGAAAAATGCCATCATGCCGCGCCGTTTGCACGGCGGTAAAGCCCTGCTTGAGTAACTCTTCTGCCGCTTTAGCGTCTGGTTTAAACTGGGTAATCCAGCGCTGCTCTGCATGAATAGCACCATTGGCGGCATTGCCGCCAACCCGCTCATTTTCATACACCGGCTTACCACCGAAGCGAAAGCCTTCCGCTTTGGCCGCTTCTGGCACGCCATATTGGCTGTAAGCATCGATAAAGCCCGCATATAAATGATAACCGGCTAAATCAATCGCCTGGTAGCCAGCAGGTACCTTATTGGTTGTGCTGACACTTTCAATTTTGCCATCACGGATCAGTACCATAGCTGAAGACAGGGTCTTTCCCGGCTCAGTGACAACAGTGGCATTGATAAGAGCAACCAGATTCGGCGTTTTATCGCGGATACCCAGTTGTGGCGACGTTTGATCGGCAATACTACCTGTGCAAAAAGCACCAAGCAGAGCCATGCTGAACATGGACAGGCGAGCTGGTGTCATAAACATTTCCTGATTTTATTCTATTGTAGATATTAATTATTTTAGGTATTAACCGTGTAATTAAGCTGATTAAGTTCCTGCTCTGGCAGTGGCATGCTATAAAAGTAACCCTGTACTTCATAACAACCATTTTCGCGCAAAAACTCAACCTGTTGAGCTGTTTCCACCCCTTCAGCAACCACCCGCAGATTCATTTTCTGCGCCATAGCAATAATGGCAGCAACAATGTCCATATCGTTTCGATCTTGGGGTATATCTTTGACAAAAGATCGGTCTATTTTCAG
Organism: Arsukibacterium ikkense; assembly: GCF_000987775.1. Taxonomy (GTDB): domain Bacteria; phylum Pseudomonadota; class Gammaproteobacteria; order Enterobacterales; family Alteromonadaceae; genus Alishewanella; species Alishewanella ikkense. Next base: position 45,717 of record NZ_LAHO01000008.1, on the reverse strand, counting down.
TTCATCAACCGGAAAGCGTTTTAAATAACTCAGCGATGAATAGCCTGTACCAAAGTCATCAATAGATAAAGAGACGCCGAGGCGTTTTAACTGATTTAACTGGTTGATAGCCGCATCTGTATCACCCATTAGCATACTTTCGGTAATTTCAAAAATGACGGCGCGCGGTTTTACCCCGGTACGTTTTAAGATCCGCTCGACAATAAGCGGCAAATCCTGATCATTAAACTGGCGTACTGACAGGTTAATTGACAGCGTCACATCGTAACCACGGCTTTGCTGGCGGGCCAGAAAACGGCATGCTTCCCAGATGATCCACTCGCCAATCTGCACAATCAAACCGGTACTTTCTGCCACAGGAATAAACTTTATCGGTGGTACCAAACTGTTGTCGGGCCGCAGCCAGCGGATCAAGGTTTCGTAACCGGTTATCACTTCAGTACGAATATCGACTTTAGGTTGAAAATATAATAGAAATTGCTGTTCACGAATGGCTTCGCGCAGCTGGTTTTCAATTTGCAGTCGTTCGTTGGCCGCGTCATTCAGGTCCTGGCTGAAAAAGTGAAAGGTGTTTTTACCGCGGGCTTTGGCTTCATACATGGCCAAATCGGCATGTTTGAGCAGTAATTCTTCTTCGGATGCATCTTCCGGCGCCACGGTAATACCAATACTGGCACTGATCGCTACATCATGGTGGCCCAGCTTGACCGGCTCCAGAAACGCCTGCTGCAGATTAGTCGCAATGGCCGATGCCTGCTGCCGATCTTTAATACCACTTAAAATAACGGCAAATTCATCGCCTCCCAGCCGTGCTATGGTGTCTTCCTCACGTAAACGTGACGTCAGCCGCTTAGCAACCTCTTTTAATAACTCATCGCCGGCATCGTGGCCCAGGGTATCGTTAATCCGCTTAAATTCATCCAGATCGAAATACAGTAAGGCGAAGTTGTAGTAACCCCGATGAGCCATGGCAATGGCCTTGCGTAGTTGATCCCGAAAGTAACTGCGATTAGCCAACCCGGTTAAAACGTCGTAATAGGCCAGCTGTTCCATTTGTTTCTGACTTTGTTTAATAAAAGAAATATCCTGCATGGCACATACGTAATTAAGCAAGGTGCCAATTTCATCACGTATTGGCGCAATCGCCAGCGAGACCCAAAACTGCTGAGCAGGCAACTGTTGATGCTGCAATAAAATGTCACCTTGCCAATGTTGGCGCTCGTGCAAGGTTTGACTAATTTCAACACTCAGTTGCTGCATTTCATCCGCCAGCAGGATGTGCAGCGGCTGGTTTACCACACTGCGCTCGTCGCAACCCAGTAAATCGGTCAGAAAGGGGTTAAGGTACTCAATGGTGAGGTGTGGGTCAGTCAGTAAGATCCCCGAGCTGGAAAAGGATACGGCTTTACTTAATTTACGCGCGGCCCGCTCGGCTTGCTCTTTTTCCGCAATCCGGGCATTTAAGCCCGTCACCAACTGGGCAATTTCAGAAGACATACTGGTAAAAGCACGGTTTAAAATACCAATTTCATCTTTTTTATCATCTAAACCCACTTGCTGAATGTCACCCCGGCTTAGTTTCACCACAGCACCAGATAATTTGTTCAAACGTTTTAATAAAAACTGGTAACTGAACAAATGCAGCAATACCGTCAGAATAATGGCGACGGCAACAAACAGCGCCAGCAAACGCCCCCGAAATTGCTTAAGTGTCGACAACACTTGCGCTTTATCGTGATAAATAGCCGCATGCCAGTTCAAATGCTTCAGAGGGACGGCGGCAAACAAATATTTATTGGCTTTGCTTCCGGGAGCCCCGGCATGGCGCAACGCGTGCTCGATATGAAGTATAAGATCGGGCTCGCTTACCACGTCACCGGCATACAGCGCACCAGCAGCACCCTGTTCCACGAGTGAATTAATCAAGCGGCCCTGGCTATTAAACAATAAAGTGCGGCTATGGGGGCTCCAGTGGCCAATATTGCCGACGTTACGGGTTAATTCTGTTAACTCGATGTCGGCCACACTCACCCCGATAAACTGCTCCTTCAGATAAACCGGTACCAGGATACTGCTAACCCATTTTTGCCAGATTGGATGATAATACACCGGCGTCCAACGAGGTAATTTTGCCGGGTTATTTTCAGGTGTGGCCTCCTGGAAAAACAAGCTGCTGGTTAGATCATGTTCCAGCCTAAGCTGCTGCGCCAGCTCCGCTGGTGCCACCCGAATAAATTGATCTGCCGTGACAAAGTAAAAACTGTAGAAATCTTGCAGTAACATAAGTGGTGACAACTGCTGCCATAATAACTGGCTATGGCTAAATAAACCGGCCGTACTGTTCTTTAGATTAGTAGCGGGCAATAGAGCGGCAGAAAAGCTGTCTTGTTGGCGAATAAGACCGTCACTGCCAGCACGTGGAATATTGCCGGCAGTACGGCCCTGCTCTGCTAAGTATCGGCTTATTACCTGGCTGGCAGCGATGGCGGCTTGCTCTTTATCATCAAGCCGGAGGTCAAATTGCCGGGCATAATTCGTTGCAGAACGCTGTACTGCGGCAAGTTGCTGCTGGGTAACCGCCTGCTCCTGCAACCAGATCACTGCATAAGCAAACATTAATCCGGCCGCAATAATGGCAATAAATACTACCACCGAGAATTGTAGCCCCAGCGAGTTCATCCCTGTCGGTTTAGTGGTATTTACATCCTTCAATGCAGCGACCTTGCTATTGTTATAGTAAATTCAGTCTGGTACAACAGACACTAGCCAAGTGCTATTGTTGTTACCTTAACATTATTGCACGCAAAACCAACAAAAGAGAATGAACAAATGAAAAAAGCCCTATTCGCCAGCCTACTTGCAATTGTTGTGTCGACACCTTTAACAGCAGCAACGGCCTTTACCGACGCCAAAGACGCCGTTACCTACCGTCAGGCCGCCTTTCAGCTGATCCGCCATAACATGGCGGATATTAACGAAATGATTAAAGGCGAAGTCACTTATGATGCCGCCCGGGTGCAAAAACGTGCCGATGCCTTAGTACTGGTAACGACTTTACCCTGGGAAGCGTTTCAGGTAGCCGGTACGGAGCAAGGTGGCGGTGATGCCAAAGCCGATATCTGGAAAAACCTGGATGATTTTTTACAGCGCGGTGAAAAGCTGGCGGCCGATGCGACGGTGTTACAAGCCGCCGCCCAAAGCGGTGACACCAGCCAGGTACGTCGGGCTTTTGGTAACTTTGCCCGCAATTGCAAAGCGTGCCACGATAATTACAAGCAGTGATAATTCAGGCCGGTGCTGTTACAGCAGCACCAGCAATTTACGCCCCTGCCAGTAGTATAACAGCAGCAGTAACACCGCCAGCATCACAAAAAAGCTCCAACTGGCTCGCAATTGAGGCTGGCTGCCGCCGCTGATACGGATGCAGCCGGTGATCAGGGTTTTAATCACATTATCGTGGCGCCAGCTGTGCCATAACGCAAAGCCAATATGCACCGCCACCAACATAAGAATAATATCAATATTAAATTTATGGATACTGGACGCCAGATCGACCCAGCTGGCCGGTAACATGGCTACCAGTGGGCCATCATTCATATAGCTGTTATCAAAAGTAGCCAGGCCACTGATAATCTGCAACAACAACAAACTGAGTAACGTAAAAATCATATAAGACGATGCGGGGTTGTGACCTACCACTGGCCGGGCGTTGCCAAGATACTTTATCGCCGCTTTGGGACTGGCCGCAAACTGACTGAATCTGGCTGTTTCACTACCCCATAGCCCCCAGACTATTCTCGACACTAATAATGCAGCAAGGCAATACGCCAATAGCTGATGCAGTGCAATGTAACCTTCACTGCCGCTAAACCACAAGCCGGCGACCAACAGCACCATTGCCCAGTGAAAAAACCTGACTGCACCATCCCATACTTTTATTTTTTGCACCATCTGGATTGCTCCTGCTATGCTAACCTTTTGATTTTATGATAGCGGATCAGGGTAATGAAAGGAATTAAATGGCTACTGCTTACCACAGTTTTAGTCCTGTTTGGCGCAGCCATAGCAGGCTATGTCTGGCTGAAGCTAAGTTTACCGCAGTATCAGGGTGAACTGCGGGCAGCCGTTGCTAACCCGGTTAATCTTGACCGCGACGCCTTAGGTTATCTTAGTGTAACGGCCGCCGATCGGCACGATGCAGCCTATGGTATGGGGTTTGCCCATGCCCAGGAGCGCTTTTTTCAGATGGACCTGGCCAGACGCAGCGCGGCAGGAACCCTGGCAGAGCTGTTTGGTGAGCGTGCCCTGACCACTGATATTGAACGGCGCCGGCATCGCTTTGCCCAGCGCGCAGAAACCACCCTGGCCTCGTTTTCCACCATTGATTTACAGATTCTCAGTGCCTATAGCCGTGGCGTAAATGACGGTCTGGCATCATTGCGTTCAGCCCCCTTTGAATATCACTTACTCAGCGCCAAAGCTGAGCCCTGGCAGGAAAGCGACTCTATCCTGGTTATTTATAATATGTATCTGGAACTACAAGGTAAAATGGGCCGTGATGAATATGCCATGACGGTATTACGTGACGCCATTCCCGCTCCCTGGTACCAGTTTTTACAGCAACACAGCAATGAGTGGCAAGCAGCAATTGATAACTCACATGTGGACCCCGTAAACATACCCGACAGCCCCTATCCGCAAATATTACGTGCTAACGGCGACTGTATTGAATGCACCCCCAAAGACAGTGCCGACCTTGGTAGCAATAATATGGCAGTAATGGGCCGGCTAACCAGCCATGGCAATGCCATAGTCGCTAACGATATGCATTTAACCATACGGGCACCTGGTACCTGGTATAAGGTACAACTTAACTGGCGTGATGGCAGCAACTGGCAACAGGTAACGGGATTAAGTCTGGCTGGCGCGCCAGCCATAGTGGTTGGCAGCAACGGCCATATTGCCTGGGGTTTTACTAACAGTACCGCCGATTGGCACGATTTGATTAGCCTGCAGCTATCTGACGATGGCAAGCGCTATTTAAGCCCACAGGGCTGGCAACCCCTGCAACTGCATTACGAGACCATTCAGATTAAAGGCGCTGCTGATTATCCGCTGCAATTGCAGGAAACCCAGTGGGGGCCGGTTATTAACTATGGCGATAATAGCTATGCCCTGCGCTGGGTCGCGTACGACAGTAATGCAGTAAACTTTAACCTGCTACAACTGGAGCAAACCCGAAGCACAGAAGCCGCGCTGGCGCTGGGCGCCATTACCGGCATTCCTACCCAGAACCTGTTGGTGGCCGATAAAGACGGTAATATTGGCTGGACCCCGCTGGGGCCATTACCCGCGCGGCAACTCAGCGACTGGGATACGGCCCAGGACTGGAGCGATGGCAGCAATTACTGGGCAGCTAACTTAAGTGCGGCGCAGTATCCCCGCATTGTTAACCCTGAAGCCGGCGTTTTATGGACCGCCAATGCCCGCACTGTTGGCGGCGAAGCCTATCAGTTACTTGGCAATGGCGGTTACGACTTAGGTGCCCGTGGCCAGCAAATACGCAATGGCTTGCTTAGCGCTGGCCAGTTGAATGAGCAAGCGCTACACCAGATCCAGCTGGATAATCGTGCTTTGTTTTTAGACCGCTGGCGCCAGCTGTTACTGGATATTCTAACCCCGGAACTCACCCGCACTCTTCAGCTGACAGAGTACCGGCTGCAAATAAGCCAAAGTGGCCGTTATGCAGCCAGCGACGATATTGGTTATAACCTGGTACAGCAATTCCGCCAACAAACCATTGAGTTATTATTTGCCCCGCTGTCAGCCATGCTGGAACACGCCGGTAGCCGCAGCGCCAACCTGAAATACTCTCTGGAAACGCCGGCCTGGGCCATGCTCACAGCCCGCCGCCCTGATACCCTGCCAGAGCCTTATCAGGACTGGTCAGCGTTTTTAATACAGGCAGTGCTAACCAGTAAACAACAACTGGAACAGCAACATGGCAGCTTGCAAAAAAGCAATTGGGGTAAACAGAATCAGGCGAATATCCGCCATCCGCTTAGCAGCGCGATTCCGTTGCTTGGCGGCTGGTTAAATATGCCGGCCAGTGAGTTTGCTGGTGATCGCCATATGCCACGGGTACAACTGCCCACTTTTGGCCAGTCACAACGCATGGTGGTAGCCCCGGGGCAGGAACAAGACGGTATTCTGACCATCCCTGCTGGTCAGTCTGGACATCCGTTATCGCCGTTTTATCGGGCCGATCATCAATACTGGTTAAACGAAGTGGCCTTGCCGTTTTTGCCAGGGCCGAAAAAATATCAGCTAAGATTAGTACCCGACGCTTGACTTTAGCCATCCAGACGGATTATGGTGCTGAGTATGAAAATGTTTAATCGCACCCTCGGTTTTTTTAGCTTTACCACCCCTTAGGGGAGGTAACTGGCCGTGCGTGCACCAATGCCAAGAAACCTCCCCGTCGGGAGGTTTTTTTTTGCGCTTAGTTTTTTATGCATAACGATGCTGCGAGCAGTCGTTTTTTAAGGGAAAGATCATGGAACTAGACGATATTCGCCAGGCAATCAGCAGTACTGATCAGCAATTACTGCAATTGCTGGCGAAACGACGCGAGCTGGCGCTGGCTGTAGCCGACGCCAAGCTGAGCCAGAATAAGCCCATTCGCGATCAGCAACGTGAACAGGAATTACTGGTGTCGCTGATTACCCAGGGCAAAGCACTGGGGATAGACGCCCAATATGTTACCCGCATTTATCATGTCATTATTGAAGACTCGGTGCTGCAGCAACAAGCTAAAGTGCAGGGCCAGCTCAATGGCGTTAACGGCCCCAGCGTAAGGGTGGCCTTTCTTGGCGGCCAGGGCTCTTACAGCTATTGGGCAACCCAGAAGTATTTTACCCGCCGCGCCGAGCGGATTATTGAACTGGGTTGCGACAGTTTTAACGAAATCGTGCAGGCAGTGGAAACCGGCCATGCCGATTATGCGCTGTTGCCGATTGAAAATACCTCATCAGGCTCTATCAACGAAGTATTCGACTTACTGCAGCATACCCGCTTATCCATTGTTGGCGAGCTTACCCACCCTATCGCCCATTGCCTGCTGGGAATAGCAGGTGCCGAGCTGAGTAAGGTGCGGCAGGTTTGCGCCCACCCGCAGGTAATAGCGCAGTGCAGCCAGTATTTACTGGGGCTGTCAAATGTGAAAATTGACTATTGCGACAGCTCCTCAGCCGCCTTTACGAAAGTAAAAGCACTGCAAGACCCGACTATTATCGCTATTGGCGGGGAAGAAGGCGGCCAGCTGTATGGCCTTGAAGTACTGGCCCGCGACTTAGCCAACCAGAAAGACAATGTCAGCCGCTTTATTGTGGTGGCCCGCAAGCCGGTGGTGGTGGCCAAAGCCATCCCGGCTAAAACGACCTTTATTATGTATACCGGCCAGCAACCCGGCGCTTTGGTTGAAGCCCTGCTGGTGTTAAAGCAACATGGTATCAGCATGGCCAAACTGGAGTCGCGGCCGATACCGGGTAACCCATGGGAAGAAATGTTTTATGTGGATGTGTTTGCCAACCTGGCAGACTACGCCATGACCCGCGCGTTAGAGGAGCTAAATAATATTACCAAGTTTGTCAAAGTATTAGGCTGCTACCCCAGCGAAGATATTGAGCCAACGCAGGTAATTGCTGGTTAGCAACAATTAATAAGCCGGTGCAGCTTGCTCCGGCATTCAGCTATATGGATTGCTGTACAGTCAAAAAATCAAAAAAGACTGTAGATAGCCACTATTACAGCGACTACTGAAATAACCGTACTGCCGACGACCAGTGCTTTATAAAGAGCAATTTGCCGTTCGGCTGTTACCGAAGCTTGCTCAGCCAGGGTAATCACCTTTTGCAGTTGTTCCGCCAGAATATGCAGTGACTGAGCATTTTTGGTAACCGCATCTTGCAGTTCACTAATTTGCTGGGCTTGCACCGGATCAGCCTTTGCAGCGGCAGGCTTTGAAGTAAAAGCAGGGATAGCAGTAGTAGCGATAGTAGTGAGATACGGCCCCAGCACTTTAATCAGTGGAATAAGTTGTAAAGCCATAAGTTCTCCTGTGTGAACAATCGTCAATATGCCCTAGTGCTGATACAACTCCAGTGGCAAACCATCGGGATCCTGAAAAAAGGTAAAGGCTTTGCCGGTGTATTCATCTATTCGTACTGGCTCCACACTCACGCCATTTGCAGTTAAATAGGCTACATAATCTGCCAGGTTAGCCACCTTAAATGCCAGATGGCGCAGCCCCTGCGCTTCTGGCTGACTTGGCCGCGCAGGCGCTTGTGGGAAACTAAACAACTCTAGCCGACTGCCATCGGCCAGTTGTAAATCCAGCTTCCAGGAGTCACGCGCCGGCCGGTAATTCTCGGCGATGATTTGCAGCCCCAGCAGCTTGCTGTAAAACGCTTTACTGCGCGGATAATCGCTGCAAATAATTGCGACATGGTGAATACCGCCAAGTTTTGCAGCCATTAGTTCAGCTCCTTTAGCAAGTAACAGTTAGTTGACCTCAATTGCTGCGTTTCCATTGCGTTAGAGTATTTTCTTAATTTCCGTTTTCAGGTTGTCATCATTAGTTTGGGCCAGTAAGGGCTTTAAAATAGCCTCCGCTTTCTGCCGCTGCTCCTGTGCCAGATATAACTGGCTTAACCGCAACTGCGCCCACTCATTAAAACTTGTCATACTGCCATCAGCCAGGAATTCTGTTAGCGCATCAATACCTTGCTGAGGGTCCGATTTAGCCAGCACACTGGCCCGGCCAAGCTGATACAAAGCCAGCAGGCGATTACGCTTGCCGTCTTCGTCCGCCACGGTTTTCGCGCTGGCTTTGCTGAACTCTGCCATTGCTGCCGGGTAATCACGGCTTTGTGCCAAATGAATGCCGCGCATAAAGTAGGGCTCTGGCCGGCTTTGTAATAACTCACTGCCCGCCACTAACTGCTCCGCTGCAGCAACATCTTCGGCACTAAACAGTACTTCCAGTTTTAACAGCTGGCCTTGCAACCTGTCTTGCTGCTCCAGCCTGCCTGCGATTATCAGCGCCTGCTGTTTGTCGCCGCCGGCAACACCTGGCGCCTGAGCATAGTATTTACCCAACGCCTTAAGGTAGCTTGCCTCCTCAGGTGCCAACTCAACTGCCTGCTCAAAAGCTTTACGGCAGCGCCGGGCGTAGCCAAGTGCACTTAGCATGCCGGCCTGCTGCGCGCTGTCACAGCTGGCACGGCCAAACCAGAACTGGTATCTGGCGTTACCAGGCTCTGCTTTAATGGCTCTGGCCAGTAACTTTTCTGCTTCCGTTGTCTGCCCCAGCTCCAGCTCACTGCGCCCCAGCGCCGCGAGTAACCAACTATCTTTGGTCCGGCGGTTTACCTTATCAGCCAACAAAACTTTGGCTGCAGCGTAATCTTGCTGTTGCCATAAGGTCGCAACCTGCTGTTGTAGCTCAGCTTGCTGTGCAGGCTCGGCGTTTAGCCCAACACTTAGCAGTATCGTTGCCATAAATATCAGTTTCATAACTGTCCTTAGTTGACCTTTTGCTGACATTGTAACTGCTTAAGGTTATTTGCCAATGCCAAAGTCGCTACGATTACAACTTTATACTATCGCCTTTTGCCGGGATCAGCGCATTAATGCCCAGCTGTTGCAGGCACTCCTGCAATACCAGCTGAGCTTCGGGTTCACCATGCACTAAATAGAACTGCGGTTGGCCACCTATTGCTTTGGCCCATTCTAATAGTTCACTCTGACCGGCATGGGCTGAAAAGCCGCCAATGGTGTGAACCTGGGCTTTGACCACAATATCCTGACCAAACATTTTAACCCGCTTTTCGCCATCAACCAGCCGCCGCCCCAGGGTGCCTCGGGCCTGAAAACCAACAAAAATAATATGGTTAGTGTTTTTCCACAGGTTGTGTTTAAAGTGATGCACTATGCGGCCACCATTACACATACCGCTGCCGGCGATGATAATAGCGCCATGAGTAACCCGGTTAATCGCCATAGAGTCTTCAACTTTTGGCGTTAACTTCAACATCGGCAGTAGCTGCTGCAAGCTGCGGCCGGCACCAATTTTATCTAAATCGGCTTGATCAAGCGCATGCAAATAATCGTTGTAGATATTGGTAATGCTAATAGCCATCGGGCTGTCTAAAAATATTGCCCGCTGCTTTAACCGTCCCTGCCGGTGCAACAATGCCAGGTAATACAACACCTCTTGCGAGCGGCCAAGGGCAAAGGCAGGAATAAACACATTGCCGCCATCGTTATAAGCCTGCTCCAGGGCACTGGCAAACTCTTCTATAGTATTATCAAGGCTTTGGTGATTACGGTTACCATAAGTACTTTCCAGCAGCACCACATCGGCCTGGCCAATTTCCGCCGGATCATGCATTAGTACTGTGGCCGGGTTACCTAAGTCACCGGAAAATACCAACTTGCGCATTGCCTGATTACCCTTTATCCACAACTCGATAATGGCCGATCCCAAAATATGGCCGGCATCGGCAAACTCCAGTTCCAGCCCCGGCAGTGGCACCTGCCGTTTATGATAAGCGAGTGGCTGCACCAATTCACTGACCCGCTCGGCATGCGCCACTGTCATCACCGGTTCCTGCTGCTTTTTGCCAGCGCGCGCCGCTTTTTTGTTTTGCCATTCTAAATCTTTTAAATACAGCCCCACCGAATCTTTCAGCAGTACTGGCAATATCTCAGCGGTACCGGGCGTACAAATTATTTTACCTTTAAAGCCCTTGGCAACCAGCAGTGGCAGCAAACCACTATGGTCTATATGGGCGTGGGATAAAATCACCAAATCGATATCTTTCGGTTTAAAGGCAAAACGGAATTTATGCCATTCCCGCACCTGATCTGCCCCCTGGGTCATGCCGCAATCCAGCAGAATTTTCTGCTTATTATGCTCAATCAGATAGCAGGAACCGGTTACCTGCCCGGCCGCCCCTAAAAACGTTAAATTAGCATTAACTGGCATTTGCATTATCCTTTTGGTTAAATTCATCTGTGTCAGCCGGATCAGCAGTATGTTCCGCTGCTGGCTCAGGCATCTGATACTGGCTTTGTAAATGCCCCAGCGCCAGCATGGCTTTGGTGAGTTGCTGATTAAACCGGCGCAGTTCAGCGAAGCGCAACAGCTGGTCGCCGCCTGAGTCATTGGTTAGCTGTTCAGCTAATACCAACTGATAAAGCTGTTTTTTCAACTGCTGGCGCTGCTTCATCACGTCACGGTAACAGCCTCGCACTAAAGCGGCGTCTTGTGGCCAATGCGCGGCAATAAGCTGCTGCCATAGTGGTTGTTCTGGCAGTAACCCCTGACTATCTGCAGCCAGATGGCGGCTTAACGCTGGCAGTAGCTGCAAGGTCATTTCTAACCTTAGCTGGTTTTGCACCAGCTCACTCAGTGCTTTTGCTTCCTGATCAGCCAGCGGCTGTTTACTTAACTGCAGCATATAGTGCGTCAGTTCTGTTTGCAGCTGACGAATAGAATCCAGTGTCTCATTGTCTGTCCCCTTGCCGTGACTTATCGCCAGCGCCTGTGCTGCCAGTAACTGACCAACCCGCAAGGTTTCCATACTCAGCGTTTTAATCGCCAAAGCAGGTATAGCCAGACTGGACGCATCCAGCGCTCGCAGCTGGCCGATGGGCTGGCGCCGAAAGCGGCCATTCAGGTACAACACCAGCCGTGAGGTAATGGGCCACATTAATAACACGCCCAGCACGTTAAACAGGGTATGAAACAGCGCCAGGCTAACCGCAGCTTGTGGCTCATCAAACAACCAGTGTTGCAGCAGCGATATTATCCACAGTAGCGGGCTCAACAGCAGTAAGGCTACCAGTCCGGTCAGTACATTAAAAATAACATGCAGCATTGCCAGCCGTTTTGCTTTGGCAGTAGCCGCCAGCGTCGACATAATCGCCGTGGAGGTAGTGCCCAGGTTAGCGCCAATCACAAAAGCGGCGGCCAGTGGCAACGGCAATACTCCGGCAGACACAGCGGTAATCACCAATGCAATTACCGCTATAGACGCCTGCATCAATGTGCTGAGTAACGTGCCCAGCAATACACCAAGCAACACTCCCCAAAAACCAAGCTGACTCAGCGTTGCAAATTCAATATCGATAAAAGCCGCATCAAAACTTTGCTTTAAAAAGCTCAACCCTAAAAACAGCATGCCGAAGCCAATTAAGCCCTCGCCAATACCTTTACGTCGCACCGACTTACTGAATAACTGCAGCAAAGCACCAGCACCAATAATCGGCAGCGCCAGCGCATCAATTTTAAATTGCAAACCAACCAATGCAATAAACCAGCCGGTAACCGAAGTGCCGACATTACTGCCGTAAATCACAAAGGCCGCATTTTGCAACGATAAAATACCGGCATTGACAAAGCCGATGGTAGTAACAGTAATGGCACTGGACGATTGCACCGCTACTGTAGCGATACCGCCAAACAACACTCCCTGCAGCGGCTTGCCGGTCCAGCGTTGTAAAAACTGCATTAAACTTGGGCCTGCAGCAGTTTTAAGACCGCGGCTCATCCAGTCCATTCCCAGCAAAATTAAACCCAGGGCACCAAAGGCCATTAGTACATCAGACCACATTATTATTCCTTCTGATTTTCATAATTTATATCGTATCTTGAGCATGTTAATATTAGTCTATATCAAACAATATCTTAGTTTATTCAGCAACCACTTGCTGCAGGGGAAACAGATGTCAGACCCACATAGCCTTTATCAACGGCACATTAGCTCGGCACAAGAGTCACAACAGGCCATTGCTAAACTGCAAGACCATGACTCCTACAAACTCGCCTTTGCCGATAACAGCTTTTTAATGCAAGACGAGTTACGCCATGTCAGGCTGCAACTGGAATACCTGAAACCGCAGCTGGTGCTGGAGCAGCATGGTGTCGAAGCAACGATAGTAGTATTTGGCAGCGCGCGCTTTCTGGCGCCAGAGCAAGCAACAGCAAAGCTGGAGCAAGCCGAGCAAGCACTGGCCGCGCAGCCAGACGATCCCCCTTTGCAACTGGCGGTCAGGCAAGCACAGCGCGACCATAAAAACAGTGAGTATTATTTAGCCTCGCAGCATTTTTCGCAGCTGGTTACTGAGCATAGCAATAAACATCAGCACAGTGCATTAATGATCATCAGCGGCGGTGGCCCGGGTATCATGGAAGCGGCTAACCGCGGCGCCATGGCGGCCGGCGGCGAGAGCATAGGCTTAAACATCGTGCTACCGAAAGAACAGCACCCTAACCCGTACATTACTCCACACTTCTGCTTTCAATTTCACTATTTTGCTATTCGCAAAATGCACTTTTTACAGCGGGCCCGGGCCTTAGTCGCTTTTCCTGGTGGCTTTGGTACGTTAGATGAGTTGTTTGAAACCCTAACCCTGATTCAAACCAAAAAAGCCGAACGGGTACCGGTTATTCTGTACGACAAAGCCTTCTGGCAAAAGCTGATTAACTTTGACATGTTAGCCGAGGAAGGCTTAATCAGCCCGCAGGATTTAGAGCTTATTCAGTATGCCGACACGCCAGAACATGCCTGGCAGCTGATTTATGATTATTATCAGCTGGGGCAAACCCAGCCAGAATAAACTCAGCTTGTTCAGCGTTTTTTTCTGCAGGGTTAACTGCGGCTATCGGCCGCCTTTTGCAATAGCTGCTTACTTTCTTGTAAAAATTGCTCAGCAAGTTCACCAAAGAACTGTTGGCCTTTGCCAAACTGGGCCATTAAACCGGCTTTATCCTGGTTTTTAAGTAGCTGTAACAGCTCGCCAAAACGTTGCTGGTAGCGCTCCAGCAATGCAGCAACATCCGCAGATGACAACATAATATCGGCATACAGCTCGGCGTTTTGGGCAAATAAGCGCCCTACCATCGCCAGCTCCAGCCGGTATATCGGTGAGCTAAGCTGTAACAACTGCGCTAGATCAGCCTGCTCTTCCGCCAGATGGCTACCGTACACTAACGATGAAAAATGGCGCATCGCCTGGATCAGCTGCATCGCTTTGTCATGTTCGCTGGCCGTCTGAGTTGCCAGCTCAGCGCCCCATACGCTCAGTTGCTGCAATAGCCACTGGTACTGGCCGCTAAAACGACCATCACACACCACCACTACCTGCTTAACCAGGTTGGTAATATCCGGCCCGAACATCGGATGCAACCCCACCACCGGGCCCGGGTGTTTTGCTAACATGGCCGATAATGGTTGCTGCTTAATACTGGTAAGATCGGCCAGCACGCAGGTAGCTGGCAATACCGGCAACTGGTGAATTAACTGCTCAGTTAAGGTAATAGGCACCGCCAGTAATACCAGCGCAGCATCGGCACAGAGTTCATCAGCATTGGGCCAATCGGCTTGCTCCAGCACCACCACCTGATAACCAGAGCGCTGAAATAAACTGACAAAGCGTTGGCCCAGTGCACCAGCCCCCCCCACCACGACCACCTTGCCACCGCCAGGCCGGCAACAGACAAAGTGGCTTTCCTGGGTAGCATAAGACTCGCGCATCACCCGCCGCAGCACATCCTCAACCAGTTCAGGCGACACTTGTTGCTCCAGTGCCTGCTCACGCCTGGCACTCAGCAGCGTTTGTTCACGCTCGGGCACATAAACCGGCAAAGCAAACTGTTGCTTTACCTTGCCAACGTCTGCCGTTACGCTGGCCCGTGCTGCCAGCAACTGTACAAGCTGGCTGTCGATGCTATCTATTTGTGCCCGCAGTGGTGCCAGCTGTTGCTGCGCTTGCTGTTGTTTATCCATGCTAGGCGGCCGCCACCAGAGCTTGCATTTGCTGATGAAGGCTGGCCAGTAACTGGACAGTGGTATCCCAGTCAATGCAGGCGTCGGTTACCGATACCCCATAATGCTCGGCCTTGCCATTAATCAGATCCTGCCGGCCACCAAACAGGTGGCTTTCCAGCATAATGCCGATAATTGCCTCAGTGCCAGCCAGGCGCTGCGACAACACGGCTTCGGCTACTGCAGGCTGGCGGTTATGGTCTTTATTAGAGTTACCATGGCTGCAATCAACCACAATACCATGTGGCAGCTTTAGCTTGTCCAACTGCGCCAGCGCTGCGTTAACGCTATCAGCATCATAGTTAGGTTTAACGCCACCACGCAAAATAATATGGCCGTCCGGGTTACCGGCTGTTTGGATCAAGCTGACTTCACCCCGCTGGTTAATGCCGATAAAGCTATGACCACTGGCGGCCGACTGCAGACCATTCAGCGCCACATTTAAGTTACCATCGGTGCCGTTTTTAAAGCCAACCGGCATCGATAAGCCACTGGCCATTTCACGATGAGTTTGCGACTCAACAGTACGGGCACCGATAGCAGCCCAGCTGATCAGATCTGACAAATATTGCGGGCTGATCGGATCCAGCGCTTCAGTCGCCGTGGGCAGTTCCATTTCCACCATTTTTAGCAGCAGCTCGCGGCCCCAGGTTAAACCGGTTTCCAGATCAAATGAATCGTCCAGGTGCGGATCATTAATAAAGCCTTTCCAACCCACAGTGGTACGCGGCTTCTCGAAATACACCCGCATCACAATATACAAACTGTCGATGTATTGCAGCTGCAACGCCTTTAGCTTAGTGGCGTATTCAATTGCCGCCTGTGGATCATGAATAGAGCACGGGCCGGTGACCACTAACAGCCGCTTGTCGCGACCATGCACTATATTAGCTATATCGGCGCGCGCCTGCGCGACAAAGTCAGCGCCTTGCTCTGATAATGGCAGGGCTTTTTTCATTACGGCAGGGGGGCTTAATGGCTTGGTTGCCACTATTCTTAAATCATCAACAATCTGACTCATGCAAACTCCATTGGTAGGCGACTGTGCTGGTGCTTAAGCATAGATAAAAACGACGACATAACTGGTCTGACGCTTTGATGTAAACTTAAATATACAGCACGTAATTAATTAAATACGATTTGTGCATACTAATGATCTTACCCGACAGCGTCAACCCGCTGCAGGCCAATAAATACAAGATAAGCTGGATTTTTTGACAGAACTTTAAACGTAAACTTATATGTACGAAAAGATTGGGTTATGCGTATTGTTGTAATAACTGTTGATAAGCCTGCTGAATTTGCCTGAATTTTTCAGCATCGCCATTGGCCCGATCCGGGTGTAACAGTAATGCCTGACTGCGATACGCTTTTTTTAATTCTGCCAGGGTAAAACCCGGGCTGAGTTTGAGCAGTTGCTGTGCCTGCTCAGCAGATATTAGCTCGGCGGTCAGGTTACCTTTGTTGTAATGCTGCCAGAACTGCTGCAGGTAGGCATCCAGTAGTTGCTCGCTCATGCCATAGAAGTTTTGCCAGTTAGCGTAATACTCACGTCGGCTGAGATTATCATTGTGCTTTGCCAGTTCATCACTAGCAGGCACGGCTGTTTCAAGTAAGGTAACTTTAGCCAGACCAATACTTAGAAAACCTTCACCTGTGGCCAGCCATGCTGTTTGCAGTCGATACAATAAATGGTACAGCACGAAGTGTTGCTGAAAGCGTTGTAAGTCAAGGCTTAGGTCGGTATCAGTAGCAAGTTTCAGCCCTAGACGGGACATTAAATACTGCTCGGTCAGGCTTTGATCTGCCGTAGTAGGGGTAGTAGAGAGGATCAGGCTAGCCAGCTGGTTTTGTAACAGCTGTAATACTGGCTCGGTAAGTGGCGGTTGGGTATGCGACATAAGAAAAAGGCCGGCAAATGCCGGCCCTTAAGGTTTGCTTAGTTAAGCTTTTCGCGGATACGCGCTGATTTACCTGAACGATCGCGTAAGTAGTAAAGCTTAGCACGGCGAACCGCACCACGACGTTTAACGGTGATGCTGTCTACCAGCGGGCTGTGCGTCTGGAATACACGCTCAACACCTTCGCCATTAGAGATTTTACGGACGGTGAAGGCTGAATGCAGGCCGCGGTTACGCTTGGCGATAACTACGCCTTCAAACGCCTGCAGACGGCTTTTGTCGCCTTCTGTAACTTTTACCTGAACCACAACAGTGTCACCCGGCGCGAACGCTGGAATATCTTGCTTTAACTGTTCATCTTCAAGCATTTTGATGATGTTTTGGCTAACTTTGCTCATAACAATCTCACTTTACCTGGAATTAACTATCTTGCTGCTGCAACGCCTGGTGTTCCTGTTGAAACTCAGCCAGTAATTTGCGTTGCTCCTTAGTCAGAGCCAGGGGTTTTAATATATCTGGCCGTCGTAACCAGGTCCTTCCCAGGGCCTGTTTCAAACGCCAGCGTCTGATTTCTTCGTGGTTACCGCTCAGCAAAACTGACGGCACCTGTTTATTGGCTAACACCTCAGGCCGGGTATAATGCGGACAATCCAGCAAGCCGTCAGAAAATGAATCCTGCGCTGCGGATAAGTCGTGCCCCAGTACACCAGGTACTAAGCGAGATACTGCATCGATCAGTGTCATCGCCGGCAACTCGCCCCCACTTAACACGTAATCACCCACTGACCATTCTTCGTCAATTTCGCTTTCAATTACGCGCTCATCAATGCCTTCGTAACGGCCAGCTACTAACAGTAGCTTATCGTGCGCGGCCAGCTCAGCCACACCTTGTTGATCTAACTTACGGCCTTGCGGCGATAAGTAAATGGTGTGAACCTTGCCCCCTGCGGCTTGTTTTGCCGCCCGAATTGCTTCGGTCAGAGGCTGAACCATCATTAACATGCCCGGACCACCACCGTAAGGCCGATCATCCACAGTACGATGCTTGTCCGTGGTAAAATCCCGCGGATTAAAGCACTGTAACTGCATAATGCCCTGCTTTACTGCCCGGCCGGTTACCCCATATTGCGTTATTGCATCAAACATCTCTGGAAATAACGTTACTACGCCAAGCCAGAGTTTAGAGTTTTGCTGCATTAAAACGCCGGGTCCCAGTCAACAATAATTCGCTTTTCAGCCAGATTGACGCTTTTTACCACTGTATCGGTTAAAAACGGCAACAAACGCTCTTTTTTACCAAATGCATCTGTGCGGTTAGCTTTAACAACAATAACGTCGTTTGAGCCTGTTTCCATCATGTCCGCTACTTCACCTAAGTGATAACCTGCTTCGTTTATTACTGCCAGGCCCATCAGGTCCTTCCAGTAATAATCACCATCTTCTAACGAAGGCAGCGTCTGCTCAGTTACCGCTATTTCAGCGTTAACATAACGCTGGGCTAAATCACGGTCATTGATGCCGTCCAGTTTCGCTATCAGGCCATTACTATGGCGCTTCCAGCTTGAAACCTGCACCGGTAGCCAGTTACCCTGCAATTTAATCTGCCAGGGTGTGTAGTCAAAAATCCCTTCCGGGATATCGGTGTAAGCAACGACCTTAAGCCAACCATTAATGCCGTAAACGGCACCTAATTTACCAAGGACAACTAAGTCTTTGTCACTCAAGGTTACTACTCCACACCAAGTTGCTAATTAAGCAGTTGCTTTCTTAGCGGTTTTTACCAGGTTTGCAACGCGGTCACTTAATGCAGCACCTTGTGCTACCCAGTGATCAACACGCTCCAGGTCCAGACGCAGTTTCTCTTCAGTACCGCCAGCGATTGGGTTAAAGAAACCCACGCGCTCAATAAAGCGGCCGTCACGAGCAAAACGGCTGTCCGCTACCACAACTTGGTAAAATGGACGCTTTTTCGCGCCACCACGTTGTAAACGAATAGTTACCATACCGTCCTCTAAAAATAATCGTTCAGGTTTTAAAAAATAATAAAGCCCCCAGTCAGACTGAAGGGCTGCTGCATTGTACGGATTTTTGCTGCAAATGCAAGGCATTTCAGGCTTTGCAGCGACTCCGTTGCCATGTTTAGCGCGGGGGTAACATACCCGGTGGTAGTTTACCGCCCATGCCGCGCATCATTTTCATTAAGCCACCTTTGCCAGACATCTGCTTCATCATTTTTTGCATCTGCATAAATTGTTTCAGCAATTTGTTGATATCCTGCACCTGGCAGCCTGACCCCGCCGCAATCCGCTTTTTGCGCGAGCCTTTGATAAGGTCCGGATAATTGCGCTCTTTCGGGGTCATCGAATTAATAATAGCTTCCATCCGCACAAACTGCTTCTCATCCAGCTGGCTGGCCGCGCCGGCTGGCAGGTTTTTCATGCCTGGCAGCTTGTCCATTAATGACGTCATGCCGCCCATGCCACGCATCTGCACCAACTGATCCCGAAAATCTTCCAATGAAAAGCCTTTGCCTTTCATCATTTTCTGAGCCATTTTCGCGGCTTTGTCTTTATCGACTTTCTGTTCCAGATCTTCGATTAAGCTCAATACATCGCCCATGCCTAAAATACGTGAGGCAATCCGGTCGGGGTGAAAGGGCTCCAGCGCATCGGTTTTTTCACCGGTACCAATAAATTTAATCGGCTTACCGGTAATATGGCGAATAGATAAAGCAGCACCGCCACGGGCGTCACCATCTGCCTTGGTTAAAATAACCCCGGTTAATGGTAGCGCTTCGTTAAAGGCTTTAGCGGTATTGGCGGCATCCTGGCCGGTCATAGCATCGACCACGAACAGGGTTTCAATAGGGTTAACGGCAGCATGCAGCGCTTTGATTTCATCCATCATTTCGCTGTCAACGTGCAAGCGGCCGGCTGTATCCACCAGCAGCACATCGAACATCCGGGTGCGGGCGTGGGCAATTGCAGCATTAACAATGGCCACCGGCTGCTGGCTTAAATCGCTGGGGAAAAACTCCACGCCGATGTCGGCTGCCAGCGTCTCCAACTGCTTAATCGCCGCAGGCCGGTAAATATCGGCAGAGACCACCAGTACTTTTTTCTTTTTGCGCTCTTTTAAAAATTTGGCCAGTTTAGCCACCGAGGTGGTTTTACCCGCTCCCTGCAAGCCGGCCATCAGCACAACTGCCGGTGGCTGGGTGTTGAGCGCCAGCTCTTCGTTGGCCTCACCCATCGCCTCTTCTAACGCTTTGCGGACAATTTTCAGAAACTCCTGACCCGGAGTAAGGCTTTTACTGACTTCTAACCCTACAGAGCGTTCTTTTACATTAGCCACAAAGTCACGTACTACCGGCAACGCGACATCAGCCTCCAGCAAGGCCATCCTGACTTCGCGCAGGGTTTCTTTAATATTGTCTTCAGTCAACCGGCCACGGCCACTGATATTTTTTAAGGTTCTGCTTAACCGATCCGACAGGTTCTCAAACATTTTTATTACCCGTATTCAACTATTGCGCCGATTATAACGCAGCCAGAGTGTTACGTCAGCCGCTTATCACGTGCTAAAGTTGCCAGCACTAACTGCCCGGCATAATTACTGGGCATAACTAATGAGTTACCATACAATACAACTAACTGAATAACAGGATTGTTAACGATGAGCGGACTGCTTCCTTTTTTCGCATTGGCGGCCTATTTGCTGGCTACAGGCGCGGTATTGGTGCGGCTATTTCACCCAAAAGGACCGCATTTTAAGTTAATGTTCAGTGCCGGTATCATTGGTTTGGTATTACATATGCTGGCACTGACTCAAACTCTGTTTACCCCGGCTGGCCAGAACTTCAGTTTAATTAACGTCAGCTCCCTGGTGTGCTGGCTGGTAACCGTAGCCGTAACAGTTACTGCACTTCGCACCCCCACCATATTGCTGCTGCCGGTAGTTTATGGCTTTGCTGCGTTAATGCAGATTGCCACTTTGCTGGTACCTCAGGACTTACAGCTGCTGCACTTTGAGCACAACATCAGTTTGCTGGTGCATATCACCCTGGCATTTCTGGCCTACGTGGTGCTGACCATGGCAACCTTATATTCATTTCAGGTAAGTTATATCAGCTCAAAATTAAAGCAAAAAGATTTCACTGCCGTAACTCAGCATCTGCCGCCATTAATGCAGGCCGAAGCCATTCAATTCAGGTTATTAATGGCCGGCACTGTATTGTTAGGCGCCGCCCTGCTGATTGGCGCGGTATTTATTGATAACTGGCTGGGCAAAGCTAACTTACACAAAACTGTGTTAAGTGCCCTGGCATTTATTGTTTTTGTCAGCCTGTGCTGGGGCCATGCCCGCAAAGGCTGGCGCGGCCGCACCGCGATTACGTTAACCGTTATCGGCACAACGCTGTTAACCTTAGCCTATTTTGGCAGCCGCTTTGTCAAAGAAGTAATAATTGACCGCCTAAGCTGAATTTCACTGTTTTTAATAGCGCCCGGCGCTAAACTGCTGTTAAGATGCAAATTGATGTTTGGCAATAAAGGTATTTAGCTCTTGGACGACATATCGACCAGTACGCTGTTTATAGTATTAGGCGTGCTACTGTTTATATCGGCCTATTTTTCCGGCTCTGAGACAGGCATGATGTCTGTTAATCCCTACCGTTTAAAGCACCTTGCTAATCAAAATAATAAGGGCGCTATTCGGGTTAGCAAGCTGTTAAAGCGCCCGGATCGCTTAATCGGTTTAATCCTGATTGGCAACAACCTGGTTAATATTGCCGCCTCTGCTATTGCTACCATTATTGGGTTGCGTTTGTACGGTGATTTAGGTATCGCTATTGCCACTATTATTCTTACCCTGGTGATCCTGATATTTGCTGAAGTTACCCCAAAAACCCTGGCAGCCTTGCACCCGGAACGAATTGCCTTTCCCAGCTCTGCTTTATTATCTCCGTTACTTAAACTTTTTTACCCGCTGGTATGGTTAATTAACTGGATAACCAATGGGCTGCTGGCACTGATGGGGATTAGCCCTGAAAAACATCAGGGCAATAGTTTAAGTGCTGAAGAGCTGCGCACTGTGGTGCATGAAGCCGGCGCTCTGATCCCTGAGCAGCACCAGAATATGCTGGTGGGCGTACTGGATCTGGAAAATGCGACCGTCGAAGATATCATGACCCCGCGCAACGAAATTATTGGCATCGATATTAACGATGAATGGAAAGACATTGAACGGCAGCTGGCTAACTTTCAATACAGCCGCATTTTGCTGTACCGCGATAATATTGACGATGCAATTGGTTTTGCTCATCCGCGCGAACTGATGCGTTTACTGTTAAAAGATCAGCTAACCAAAGCGTCACTGCTGCGGTCAACCAGCGAAATTTACTTTATTCCGGAAGGCACACCACTGAATGTGCAACTGTTAAAATTTCAACATGCCAAAGACCGGATCGGTTTGGTGGTTGATGAATACGGTGATATTCAGGGCCTGGTAACACTGGCAGATATCTTAGAAGAAGTGGTGGGTGAATTTACCACTGACATTGCTGAAGATAGTAATGACGATATTGTTGCTCAGCCAGACGGTACTTTTTTAATCGATGGCAGTATCAATTTACGGGATTTAAACCGGGAAATGAAGATGACGCTGCCAACTGATGGCCCGAAAACCTTGAACGGTTTAATTCTGGAGTATCTGGAAGAAATTCCGCAAGGACGGCTAAGTATTAAGCTGGCAGGTTACCCGTTTGAGATTGTTGATGTACAGGACAATATGATTAAAAGCGTGCGCCTGCTGGTGAGCCCTAAGAAAGCAGTGTTAAAAAAACCAGCCCGCTAACAATGGGCTGTTTTTTTTGGTTTGCGGTTTTACTAACCAAATAATAAGCGCCGCAACCAGCCTCGCTGCAATTCTTTCTCACATTTCTGCAGCTGGGCGCCGTAGATTTTGGCGCGATCATCAACCCGCCGCGCCACGCCAAGCAGCCAGGCTTTTTTGTTATAACTACCACGCCGGTACCCCCCCCAGCCCTCATGATAATTCAGGTACTGATGATAGCCATCCCACTTTGATACTTTATTCAGACGATGGGTCTTGTCGATATACCAGCCCATAAAATCGATAGCATCGGCAAAATTGTTACGGCTGGCCCAGAAGCGATTGGTTTCTTTAACATATTCGTCCCAGGTGACGGTTTTTGCCTGAGAGTAACCATAAGCAGAACTGCCACGGCCATAAGGAATAACGCCCAAAAACCAGCGCATTGGCGGCCTGGCGTTATGCTTAAAGCTACTTTCCTGATACATAATACTCATTGGCAAAGCAATGGGCATGCCCCACTTATCACTGGCCGCAGTAGCCGCTTTATACCATGAGCGGTTTTCCCGGAATATTTCGCATAAGTCAGAGGTGTTTTGCGGCGGCGGGGTGCTACAACCGCTTAGTACAGCTGCCAGCACTAATGCAGTAAGCGTTTTGCAGTGTTTTTGTTTAATTTGAACTTTATTCATCAGCCTGATTCTAACAGTATGCATGGACGCAAACCAAGTTTTTGTTTTACCTGGATTCTCCATTTACGGCTACCTTCAGGTAGCCGCTTTTTTTAGTTCCACCTCTTGCTAGTTACAGGCAGGGACTTCCGCAAAATATTCAGCAATATACTGGTCAAAACTCATGTTATCTGCAGCCTCAATTTGCTGCTGCTGTTGTACTGACGTGGCTGCGGCCTGGCTAAAGTCTGCAGCATTATAAAACTGATAATCTTCACTAATTAACTGTGCCCGGTACTGCTCTGCTTTGGCCAGCATAAATTGACCATTGTCCTGCTGGGTAGCTAACAGTTGATTAAGCAACTGGCCTGAAAGCGTTTGCGCCGGGTCTAGCAAGCACAGATAGTACTGCTTTAAGGCCGCCTGATAGGCACTGCCCTGATAAGCCTCGTCCAGCCATTTAGCTATTGGCATCATTTCAGCAAAAATTTGCTCGGCCCAATCCAACATCAGCCTGCTATTGCCATCCTGTAACAGTTCCAGGTTCTGGCGCCGGCCATCTGTAACCACTTTACGTAAATTTTGTTCAGTCACCGTTTGCTGTTCATCTGATAGCGGCGGGCTTTCCTGCAACAAGCAGTACAGCAAAAATATGTCCAGCAGGCGCATTTGCTCGGCGGTAATACCAATACTGCTAAATGGATTTACATCCAGCGCCCGTACTTCAATATATTCCACGCCGCGCTTGGCTAATGCACAGGTAGGCCGTTCACCCGACTCGGTAGTGCGTTTTGGCCTGATGGTCGAGTAAAATTCATTTTCGATTTGCAACACATTGCCATTGAGCTGCTGGTATTCACCACCATGCTTAACACCAATATTCTGATACTCAGCCGACGGCTGGCTAACTGCACTATGTAAACCGGCAATATATTCCGGCAAGTTATTATAAGTAATACTTAAACTGGACTGAGCACTGTTGGTGTAGCCTAAATCACTCATCCGCAGCGAGGTGGCATAGGGCAAATATAACGAACCTTTGCCAAGTTGCTGAAATGAGTAACGCGAGCTGCGGCCAGCTAAAAAAGACTGACACATCGCTGGCGAGGCACCAAATAAATAAACAATAAGCCAGGCATAGCGTTTGTAGTTGCGAATAAGCGCCAGATACTGCTCTGAGATAAAATCCTGCAGGCTGTGCTGATCCCCCAGTTGACGCTGATACAACTGCCAGAAACTCTGCGGCAATGAAAAGTTATAGTGCACACCACTTATTGCCTGCATCATACTGCCATAGCGATTATGCAGCCCCTTGCGATACAGCGTTTTCATCCGGCCAATATTTGAGCTGCCATACTGCGCCAGAGGAATAACCGTATCCTGCTCAATAAAACATGGCATGCTGGCAGGCCATAACCACTCAGCACCAAGTTGCTTTGCGGTGTAACGGTGAATATCAGCCAACTGGGCCAGAGTTGTGTCAATACTGTCGCTGGCTGGCGTAATGAACTCCAGCAGCGACTCGGAGAAATCGGTTGTGATCCAAGGATGAGTAAGCGCTGAACCTAAAGCTCCTGGATGTGGTGTTAACGCCAAAGTACCATCGGCATTAATCCGCAAAGTTTCACGCTCAATACCGCGTTTTATCCCTACTACAGCATCTTTGTGTGGATCGATCGCCAGCGCATGCAGGCGTTGTTGCAGGATATCAGCCAAGTAGGATCCTTACTATTAAATTGTGCCATCCAACATGGGGTGGCAACCTGAAAATCTCAAGCCCTACCACTAATTTACCGTGCAGAAATGAAATCAACAATCTGTTTGTTGTGCTATTACGCTCAATAGCCTGAATGCACGGGTGAATGAGATGAAATAAGTCAGTATTTACATTACTATCTAAGAGGTAGTAACTATACCCCCAAAGGAGCAGTATGAACCGTCGCAATAACCACCTAATCAACGAAGAAGTCAGTTACTCTGCCAGTGACGAGCTGGTATCAACCACAGACTTACGTGGCGTTGTGACTTATGCCAATGATGCCTTCTGCAAGATTGCTGGTTATAGCAAAGATGAACTGGTCGGTAAAAATCATAATCTGGTGCGCCATCCTGATATGCCAGCTGCCGCCTTTGCCGATTTATGGCAAAAGTTAAAAAAGGGCGAGTCCTGGCGCGGCATCGTCAAAAACCGTTGTAAAGATGGTCGTTACTATTGGGTAGACGCTTTTATCACCCCTATTTTTCAACAAGATAAACTGGTGGGCTACCAATCGGTGCGAGTCAAACCCGATAATCAGACTATCAAGCGCGCAGAACTCAGTTACCCCGCCATGCTTGCTGGTAACACGCCTTCAGACTGGCGCAGCAATTTTGGTTTAAAGCGACTGATAGCCGCGTTGCTGTCGATACTGTTGATTGCCGGTGGTAGCTGGTTTTTCGGCCTGGCATTTTTGTTCGCCGCCCTGCTACCTTTAATTTTCTTAATCTGCTTCTATGACGAATTAGTGGTAATACCGGATAAATTAAAACAACAACAACAGCGTTTTGATAGTGTCTCCCGCTGGATATATTCTGGCTTTGGCCCTTATGGTATTGCTGATTTCCAGACGAAAATGCTGCAAGCTCGTTTAAGGACGGTGCTGGGGCGCACCATGGATAGCACTAAACTGCTAAATAACATTGCCGAGAGTCAAAGTGAAGCCGTGCAGCTTACCCAGCAAGGTATTGCCCAACAGCATCAGCAATTAATAAGTATCGCCACAGCCATTCATCAACTCAATGCGACCGTACAGGATATTGCCAGTCGCACTATTGAAACCAGGCAGCATGTCGCCGCCACTCATACTATTTGTGAAACCGCTAAACACGCGATGCAGCAAACTGCCAGCACCGTACAGCAGCTCGCTACTGAGGTAAGCGGTGCCGCCAATACTGCCGATAGCCTGGCCATTGAGGCAGAACGCATTGGCACCGTTATGACCGAAATTCAGGGTATCGCTGATCAAACCAATTTACTGGCGCTTAATGCCGCTATTGAAGCTGCTCGCGCCGGTGAACATGGCCGGGGCTTTGCAGTGGTTGCCGATGAAGTCAGGGCGTTATCCACCCGCACCCATAAAGCCACAGAACAAATTAAGACGTCGATTGCTGAAATTCAACAAACACTGCTCAGCTGGGGCAAGGTTATGCAGCAAAGCAAAGAGCAAACCGAGCTATCGGTTCGTCAAACCCAGCTGAGCCAGCAGCAACTGGCAGAGATTGTAGGCATGATGAACACCATTACCAACCTGTCGGGTCAGATAGCTACCGCTGCTACCCAACAAGGTGCGGTAGCAAAAGATGTTGAGGCAAACGTTGGTACCATTCAAAGCATTGCCGAACGTAACCTAGCCAACATAACAATTGTGGCCGAGAACAGCCAGCAGTTACAGCAACAGACGGCTGAAATCAGAAACCTGAATAAGAGTTTTGGCTAGCTGCAAGCATGCCGTTACTTACGTAACGGCATGACCCCCGGGTGAATAACAACAGATGAAATCTTACGGGCGTGGCTTGGTGTCGGTTGTATCAACGGTTACGGTTTCATCCTGCTCAGGTAAGTCATCCGCAAAATCAGCGTCATTGGTATCGCCTACCACATGCTCTAATTTTAATTTGCGAACACTGCGAATAGTGGTCACAGGCCCTGAACAGGCATAAATAAAGAAAATACCAAACAGCATCTCTGCAGGGCGGGCGGCGATTACCACAAATACCAGCACCACACACAGAATGGCCAGGAACGACACCCGGTCGCGCCAGTTGACATCCTTAAAAGAGTGATAGCGGAAGTTACTGACCATCAACAAACCGGCAACGATGGTCAGCACCCCAACCAGATAACCAATATTGTCGCCATCTACCTGATAAATAGATCCGGTCCATACCATGCCGGCAATAATAGCGGCAGCTGCCGGGCTGGCTAAACCCTGAAAAAAACGGCCATCAGTCACACTGAGATTAGCATTAAACCGCGCCAGACGCAGTGCCGCACAAGCCACAAAAATAAATGCAGCCAGCCAGCCAAATTTGCCTAAATCGGCCAGGCCCCAGTTATATGCTACCAGCGCCGGAGCCACCCCAAACGACAGCATGTCAGACATACTGTCATACTGGGCGCCAAACTCACTTTGAGTGTTGGTCAGCCGTGCAACCCGGCCATCCAGGCCATCGAAAATCATCGCAATAAAGATAGCAACAGCAGCAGCTTCGAACCGGCCATTCATCGACGAAACGATAGCAAAGAAACCGGCAAATAAACCAGCGGTGGTTAGTAAGTTAGGTAACAGATAAATGCCCTTGCGCGGGCTGGTGTCATTATTTTTTGAGTCGGTCATAAAACAACTTTTCTGATTAGCATTTCACTGATTATAAGGGACTTACCTTAACATGGATAGGCGCACTGGCAAAAGTTGTGGTCAAGCCCGGCGTGACAACCAACGGCTAGTGGCATAAATGAACCGGCCACCCGGCAACAATAGTCGCTGGGTGGCCGGTTCATTTAACGCAGGTTGCCGCTTAGGGTTGGGTGATTCTTTAGCTAGTCAGAATAAACTGCTCACCATCATGATCCACTTTAATAGTGGCACCTGGCACTATAGTGCCCTGCAACAGGGTTTGCGCTAACGGGTTTTCCAGATGTTGCTGAATAGCCCTTTTTAATGGTCTGGCCCCGAACAAGGGGTCAAACCCTACTGCTGCCAGTTTATCCAATGCGGCTTCCGTGACTTCCAGTTCAAACTGCCTGTCCTGCAAGCGTTTTTCCAGCCGTGCCAATTGGATGCGGGCAATCTTCTTAATCTGGGCACTATCCAGCGGATGAAATACCACAGTTTCATCCAGCCGGTTTAAAAACTCTGGCCGGAACTGCTTGCTTAGCACCCCCATCAGCATATCCTTGGTTTGCTGATAGCTATATTCCTGATAGTGTTCCTGTATTAAATCTGATCCCAGGTTAGACGTCATAATAATTACGCAGTTTTTAAAGTCAACTGTCCGGCCATGACCGTCCGTTAAGCGGCCATCATCCAGCACTTGTAACAGAATATTAAATACATCCGGATGTGCCTTCTCCACCTCATCGAGCAGTATCACCGAATAAGGCTTGCGGCGCACCGCTTCTGTTAAATAACCACCTTCTTCATAACCCACATACCCCGGAGGTGCACCCACCAGCCGTGATACGGCATGTTTCTCCATAAACTCAGACATATCAATCCGGATCATGGCAGCGGGGCTATCGAATAAAAACTGCGCCAGTGACTTGGTTAACTCAGTTTTACCGACCCCGGTTGGCCCCAGAAACAAGAAAGAACCAATAGGTTTATTGGGATCAGCCAAGCCAGCCCTGGAACGTCGTATCGCATTGGCCACGGCAGTTACCGCCTCATGTTGCCCGACCACAGTGCCATGCAGCGCATCTTCCATTCTCAGCAGCTTGTCGCGCTCGCCTTCCAGCATTTTACTGACCGGAATACCGGTGGCTTTAGACAACACATCGGCAATTTCCTGCTCCGTAACTTTGTGACGCAGCAGAGTCATTTCCTGCATTTCTGCCTGACTGGCTAAATCCAGACGCTTTTCCAGCTCAGGGATCCGGCCATACTGTAGTTCTGACATGCGCTGCAAATCGCTGACCCGGCGGGCAACCTCCAAGTCCAGCCGTGCCTGCTCCAACTCAGCTTTAATATTCTGGGTACCTTGCAACGCGGCTTTTTCAGACTCCCACACTTCGTCCAGCTCGTTGTAATTACCTTCAAGTTCTTGAATTTGTTCCTGAATAATATCACGGCGTTTTTTACTACCCTCATCCGCTTCTTTTGCCAGGGCATTGTCTTCCAACTTAAGCTGAATAATCCGTCGCTCCAGCCTGTCCAGCTCTTCCGGTTTTGAATCCATCTGCATCCGGATGCTTGACGCCGCTTCATCAATTAAATCTATCGCTTTATCGGGCAACTGACGATCACTGACATACCGGTGCGACAAGGTAGCTGCAGCGACAATAGCAGGATCCGTGATTTCAACCGCATGGTGTAGCTCGTAGCGTTCTTTTAAACCACGCAAAATGGCAATGGTATCTTCAACACTGGGTTCTTCAACCAATACTTTTTGGAAGCGCCGCTCTAACGCTGCATCTTTCTCAATATATTTGCGGTACTCATCCAGGGTGGTAGCCCCCAGACAATGTAATTCGCCGCGAGCCAGCGCAGGTTTGAGCATATTGCCTGCATCCATAGCACCTTCCGCTTTACCAGCGCCGACCATGGTATGAATTTCATCAATAAACAGGATCACCTGGCCTTCTTCTTTGGCCAGCTCATTTAGTACCGCTTTAAGCCGCTCTTCAAATTCACCACGGTACTTGGCGCCGGCTAACAAAGAGCCCATATCCAGTGATAATACCCGCTTATTCTTCAGGCCTTCAGGCACTTCTTTATTGATGATCCTAAGGGCAAGCCCCTCAACAATAGCCGTTTTACCAACACCTGGCTCACCAATTAACACCGGATTGTTCTTGGTGCGGCGCTGCAGCACCTGAATACAGCGGCGGATCTCCTCATCGCGGCCAATCACCGGATCCAGCTTGCCGGCTTCCGCCCGGGCAGTCAGATCAATAGTGTACTTGGTTAAAGCCTGGCGGCTGTCTTCAGCGTTTGGATCATCGACCTTCTGGCCTGCCCGGATATCTTCAATCGCGGCGTTAACCTTGTCTTTACTTACCCCAAGTAAACGCAGAATGTTGCCCAGCTCAGTTTTGTCTTCAGTCGCCGCCAGGACAAATAGCTCACTGGAAATAAATTGATCTTTGCGCTTTTGCGCCAGCTTGTCACACTGCTGCAGTAGCTGAGCGGTGGCAGTGGATAGTTGCAGGTTGGTGCCCTCGCCCTCAACCCTTGGCAGGCGCTCAATAGCTTTACTGACTTTGGCCCGCAGTTCATTAAAGTTAATGGCGATTTTGTTCAGCAGATCGCGTACCGTACCGCCTTCCTGATTTAACAGGGCGAACATCAGGTGAACCGGCTCGATAAATTGCTGATCGCGGCCCAGCGCCAACGACTGTGCATCGGCAATAGCTTCCTGGAATTTACTGGTAAATTTGTCTAACCGCATGTTTAGCTCCGCATCATGTAACCTAGATGTGTAGTAAGATTGGGCGAAGCTGAGCAAATATCAAGCAGTGAACGTCAAAAAATTGACTTGGATCAGGGAAACAGCGGTAACTGACCTGCTAACGGGCGGGTTCAAGCCAGATAGCAGACGCCATACGGCCGGTTTGACCATCGCGTCGATAGGAAAAAAAATCATTGGGTTGCTGGTAAGTGCAATAGTCACCGCCATACACAGCGCTAACGCCACAGCGTGCCAGGCGCTGACGTGCCAGGCGGTATAAATCAGCCTGCCATTTACCCTGCTTACCAGCAATAAAAGCGCTGGCCGCGGCCGGATCTTGCTTAATGAAAGCGGCACGCACCTCGCTGCCCACTTCAAAAGCGGCCTGGCTGATAGCGGGCCCCAACCAAGCCAGACAATCGCTAGGTTGGCTGAACAACTGCAGCGTATTCTCCAGCACGCCATCACATAAACCGCGCCAACCAGCATGCACAGCAGCCACTTCGGTACCGGCCCTATTACACAGCAATACTGGCAAACAGTCGGCGGTCATCACCGCACAAACCCGACCAGGCTGACGGCTAAAACTGGCATCAGCGTTAAGGTCATCAGTTACTACCGAGCTCAGATTAATACAGCGGGTACTATGCGTTTGATTCAGCCATGCAGGCTGGCCAGGCATGGCTGCCATAGTTTGAAATAGCTGACGGTTGTGGCTTACAGCCTCTGCTGCATCGCCAACATGCCCCCCTAAATTTAAACTTAGGTAGGGCCCCGTTGAGCCCCCCCCTGCCCGGGTTGAGCAGACGGCTTTCACATTAGCGGGTGCGGGCCAGGTAGGGGCAATCAACTCAGGCCTCATCCATACCATGCAATAAGGTATCGGCGCGTAACGCAGCATTTAACTCGACCAAATCCTCTGGCAAGGGTGCATGCCATTCCAGAATTTCACTGGTAATAGGATGAGCTAAACGCAGCATCGCCGCATGTAAAGCCTGACGTTTAAAATTACGGATCATAACCAGTAAGCTTTCTGCAGCTTTACGCGGTGGTCTTGGCCGCCCGCCATATACCGGGTCGCCCACCAGCGAGTGGTTAATAAACGCCATATGCACACGGATCTGATGAGTACGGCCTGTTTCTAAGCGCAAGCGCAGCCGGGTGTGACCGCGGTACTTCTCCATTACCCGGTAATGCGTTACCGCAGGCTTACCACCGTCAATTACCGCCATTTGCGTTCGTCTGGTCTGATGGCGACCTATCGGTTGATTAACAAAACCACCACCGGTCATTTTGCCATAGCAAATTGCTTCATACTCACGGGTAATTTCGCGTGCCTGCATTGCTTCAACCAAATGGGTTTGGGCGGGTATGGTTTTCGCCACCACCATTAAACCAGTGGTATCTTTATCCAGCCGATGAATAATACCGGCCCGTGGCACTTCAGCAATAGACGGACAATGGTGCAACAGAGCATTAAGCAAAGTGCCATCTGCATTGCCGGCACCAGGGTGTACCACTAGTCCGGCAGGTTTATTTATCACCAGAATATGTTCATCTTCATGCAGAATATCCAGCGCTATTGGTTCGGCGCTAAAACGTTGATCCTCAGCAATATCTGCAACAATATCAACCTGCTCGCCACCAACAACCTTGAACTTCGGCAGGTTCTGAACGCTCTTATCCAGCTGCACCGCATCGGCCAGGATCCACTCTTTTATCCGGGAACGCGAATAATCCGGGAACATTTCGGCTAAAGCCTGATCTAAGCGCATACCATAAAAGTTGTCGGGGACGATTTGTGAAAGTTTTATCTGTTTTGTCATGACGGAAGCAGTTATCCTGTGTGCAACCCCAACTTATCTGGGGTAGAATCGCAATAGCGGTTATTTTAGCGATTTTACTCACGACTAGACAGCCATTTAGCCAAGTAGTTACGGATTTTTACATGAAAGCGAAATTTTTACTGATTGCAATTGTTACTTTGGCCCTTAGCGCCTGTGCCGGAAAGCCTTCTCAACCTGATCCGAGCAGCCAAACTGCTCAGGCAATGTATCAGCAAGCAAAAGATGTGTTAGATAACGGCTTGTACAACCGCGCAGTTGAATTACTGCAAGCGGTAGAGTCGCGTTATCCCTTTGGCCCTTTGGCGCGTCAGGTTCAGCTCGATTTAATCTACGCTTATTATAAAGCGAACAATTTGCCGCAAGCGTTAGCCAGCATCGACCGCTTTATTCGGTTAAACCCGAATCAGCCGGATTTAGATTATGTATATTACATGCGCGGCTTAGCAAATTTAAAAGCCGATGAAAATGGCTTTCAGGATTTCTTCGGCATTGACCGGGCCGATCGTGATTTAAGCAGCACCCGCCAGGCATTTGATGACTTCAAAATTCTGGTGAGCAACTATCCAGCCAGTAAATATAGTGAAGAAGCCAAAAAACGGATGGTACAAATTAAAGATACCCTGGCCCGTCATGAATTATTAGTAGCCGACTATTACATGCGCCGTGGCGCTTTCCTGGCTGCCGCCAACCGTGGTAAATATGTGCTGGAATACTACCGGGATTCCCCTTATGTTGAACAAGCACTGGAAGTCATGGTAGAAAGTTATGACAAATTGGGCCTGGAAAAACTGAAAACGGATACCTATCAAGTATTGAAACATAACTTCCCGGCAAATAACCGCTTCTGAGCATACCCGCCCTGGTAAATACCGGGGCAGGCTTTGATACACACCGGCTCAACAGCCGTTAAATCGCTTCCAATGCTTCAGCCAGTTTCGATACCGCTATCACATCCATACCCGCAATCTGCTCTTTAGGCTTGTTAGCCAACGGCACTATGGCCCGTTTAAAACCATGTTTCGCGGCTTCTTTTAATCGTTCAATCCCGCTGGGTACCGGCCTGATCTCGCCTGCCAGCCCCACCTCACCAAAGACCACCAAATCGTTAGGCAAGGGTTTGTCACGAAAGCTTGATACCAGCGCCAGTAATGTCGCTAAATCGGCGCTGGTTTCGTTAACCTTAACCCCGCCCACCACGTTAACAAAAACATCCTGATCGGCCATTTGGATACCAGCATGACGATGCATCACCGCCAGTAACATCGAGATGCGGTTTTGTTCCATCCCCAGCGTCACCCGTCGCGGATTATTTAATGGTGAATGATCTACCAGCCCCTGAATTTCAACCAATAAAGGGCGGGTGCCTTCCCATAGCACCATCACGATGCTGCCGGACTGATCTTCCTTACCTCGGGTTAAAAAAATCGCTGACGGGTTCTTCACTTCTTTCATGCCCTGCCCCGTCATCGCAAACACCCCCAGCTCGTTCACCGGGCCAAAACGGTTTTTATTGCCACGTAAGGTGCGATAACGACTATCGGTATCACCTTCCAGCATCACCGAGCAATCAATACAATGTTCCAGTACCTTTGGCCCTGCCAGTGAGCCGTCTTTGGTCACATGGCCCACCATAATAATGGCAATATTGTATTGCTTGGCAAAGCGGGTTAAAAAGGCGGCACTTTCTCTTACCTGCGACACACTGCCTGGAGCCGACTGAATATCGGCCAGATGCATCACCTGGATAGAGTCAATAACCATAATACGCGGCTTTTCCTGTTGTGCCAGCAAGCACACCGTTTCAACGTTGGTTTCTGCCAGCATATTCAGTTTAGTACTGGGCAAGCCTAAACGCTGCGCCCGCATCGCCACCTGCTGCAATGACTCCTCACCAGTGACGTACAGCGCACTGCCCTGTTCAGCTAAGCCGCACATTAACTGCAGTAACAAGGTACTTTTACCAGCTCCTGGCGCCCCACCGATCAAAATAGCCGAGCCCGGCACTATACCGCCGCCCAGCACCCGGTCAAACTCAGCAAAGCCCGAACTAAAGCGTGGTACCTCCTGTAAATCCACTTCGTCCAGCCGCATAACCCTGGCCTGTGCAGCTCCGGCATAGCCCTGACGGGTACCGGCGGTTTTTACTGCACCTAAGCGCACCTCGGTAATACTGTTCCATGCACCACATTCATTACACTGTCCCTGCCAGCGCATAAAGTCGGCACCACATTCATTGCAGACGTAAGCCGTTTTCACTTTTGCCATTGCCAAAAATCCTAATTTGAAAGAAAGGCACAGATATTGCTTTTCAATTTATAACCACGTAGCGTACTACGATTATAACCAAAAGACGCCTGAATTTTGGCATCTGAAAAACGAAACTATGACCGCAGAAGATTTAAAAGAGTATGTTGGTGTTATTGAGAGGATGAAAAGCCTGATGAACTCGGCCGAGTTCGATCAGGTTTTTAGTTTACTGACATCTGACTTACCGAAATCAAAACAATTCCTGCTAAAAATGGAATTAAAGCGCATGGCCCAGCCATGTGATTATTTTATTGATTTGCGCGGCCATGTCGATGGTGAAGTGCGCCCTTACGTCTACCGGGAAAAAACTCACTATATGGATGACAAAGCCACTCAGTTATTTGAGAGTGGCATTAAACAATATGGTGGCTATACGCTGGGCGTTTACGAAGAAGTCATGAACGCTGATAATAATTTTCGGGTGATCCATAAAAAAGAAACCGCCGAACGGGTAAAGTCCGCTTTACAGGGGGGCGAGTTACATGAAGAAAGCGCTGCGCGCTCCCCGGAGCAACAATCCAGTGCCAAACTTATCACTTTTGGGCATTACGTTAACCGTAATGAAGAGCGCATGAATTATGGCATTGATGTTGACGTTAAACTTGCCGACAGCCGCTTTATTGCCACCACCAGCGACTTATCCATTTCTGGCTGCAAACTGAAGATCCCCAAAGGCCGCACTGCCACACCCGGTGATACCATCACTATTCATTTCACCGGTTTAGAGCAAGAGTATACGCTCGACCTTCCTAATGGCATCCAATATCAATTGCTTGACATAGAACAACTCAATAAAGTGAATTACTGGCGTTTGAAAAAGCTGCCCTCAGCGCACGACAACGGTTTTAGCAGCTTTTTGCAAAAATTTATTCATGGTAACAAACGCCGCTATAAAATTAATTTAGACAATACTACCGATGCGGTCATCACTAAGGGTTATGAACAATTTTATTTGCCGAGGTTAAATAGCCTGCCAGTATATCTGACGGTAAATGAAGGCATTGTCAGCCCTCGTTTTGGCCTGACAACCGACTACAACAAAGCAATATGGCATTATTTTTTAGATGAGCAACAGCGTTCGGTACTGATCACGTTGCTGGCTGTAAAGCGCTTAAAACAATTATTAGCCCAGAGCGGCCCGGAACGCTCGACCATTTTGTATTGCTTTACGCATGCAGCCAAAGGCAAACTGTATTTTTACTCTGCCACAGCAGAAGATCTGTTGGCCGCACCTGAGCTGCGCGATACCTTCTTTGGCTTTGGCGCTGCCAAGCCCAGCTGGCGGGTATTTCATTTAAATTTGGTGAAAACCACAGCCCAGCATGCAACCGAACTTTTTTCATTGCCTGAAACAGCTGAAAAAGCGGTCCCGGCGGAAAAAATAGCTATGACTCCGCTGGTGCAAGGGGTAATCAAAAATCTGCGTTATATTGTAAGCCTGACCGATATAACCGGAAATAACAGCGGATACTATCAACAATACCGCTATGATCCAGCCCAGCTAAGCCAGTTAAATCAATTTGGCCATCGTAAATTGCCGCAAGTCCCACCGTGTGAACCGGTGCCAGTACAGTATATTAATCTGCGGGCAGAATCGCGCTATTTGTACAAAACCACGGTGCAGTTGCAGCAAAATGATAATTTGGTTGCAGGCTTCAGCCGTGATTTCTCTACCGGCGGCTTACAAATAGAAACTGTGCAGCCCGTCAAGTACCAGAAAGGCGATGTTGTCCTGCTGGATCTGATTGATTTACAGAAGATCACCAATAAACACCAACTCAGCCAATTGCCTTATGAAGTTATGGCGGTCAGTAAAAGCCAAACTATTATGAACCTGCGGGTTGTTCCTACTGATGATGGCCACACCGGTAAACAGTTTTTTCAGCAACTGATTCAGAATAACCGGGCCAAACTGACCCTGGCGGAGGAAACCCCTAAATATCCGGGGTTATCTGAAGCATTACGCAATATGTACTTAAAAGCCCTGAACAACTTTGCGTTTTACCTGCATCGCAAAGGCATTCGCTATGAGTTGAATGTTATCGCTCAAGGAGCCAGCCCGAATGCGTTGCATTCGTTACTGTTAAAACACAGCAATAATGGCCCGCTGGATTTAGAACCCCTATTGAAGAACAGTACCGCAAACCTGCAGTTTGCTCAGCAATTAAAGGCGATGAAAAGGTTCGATTCACCGCAAAGCTATGAGTTATATATCAAGGCCACTCGCTCTGCTGACAATGGCGGCATTAGCCTGCAAAGCTTTTATGACTATGAGTTTAGTGATGAACAGCAAAAAAAAGCTTTTATCAAAAGCGCCATACATCAGGGCAGCTTATTTGCCTTTCGGCTGTTTTTATCCCGAACCGGACGGCCAGATACCGACTATATTGCTAAAGAAATCAGCTATATCAGCGTTTATGCCATTCATCGGGCTAAAAGCCTGGAAGAGGAATTATGGAGCGTGGCCGGCGTTGGTGACGCTGTCGATATTAGTAGGGAGTTAGCCTGGCGTTATCAGTGTCTGGAGCAGCTAGCAGATTCCCCGCACCAGCAAATACTTCTGGCCGATTGAGCCTGTTACATTGTTAAGCCTGTTTTACCTAGCTAGTGACTGTGGCCAGCCAATGGCCTAGCTTGGCAAAATGATCATCGCCCGCTGCGGGGTGCGTCAGCATGGAGATATGGTCATAATCCTGCAGATGGCCGTATTGACGGCCGAGCAACGTATAGTTGGCCTGATGTTGGCAGGTTTCCTTAATAAATTGCTGCACATCTGCCGGATGGCCCAATACCTTGTCATTTACTGCTGCAAAATGCCAGCTCGGAGGCCAGTTAGTTTGTTGGCTGGCAGCAGCGTAGTCAAAGCCGTCAGTTAAATCGGCAAAGGGAGCACCGTTAATCCAGCTAATCGTATCAAGCAAAAAGGCTGTAGGTTCGTTATCTGCACCGAAGCCCCATTTCTTTGCTGGTACATAACCATATTTAGCACCAAGCCACGGCGCCAGCCGGTTCCAGAGCCAGTCTATTTTTATTTTCCGCTCCAGGCTTTGCACACTGATCACTCTTTTGCTACCAAAGTACACTTTAGCCCGAACTTTACTGATTAATTCAGGATAACGCGCCAATGACGCAGCCAGTAAAACGCCACCCCAGGAGTGCGCCACTACAGTAAGTGGTTGCTGATGCTGCTGATATACAAATTCAATTAATGCCGGAATATCACGGGTGATAACCTGATGCTGGTTCTGCGCAAAACCCTTGCTTAGGCTCGGTTGCGATAAACCACGGCCGGCAAAATCGGCACAATACCCCATAAACCCCTGATCAGCCAGATAGCAAGCTAAGCCCTTGCCGGAGTGGCTGTAAAATATACGGCCATTTTCAATAGCACCATGTAAAAACAACACCGGACTAAGTGCATTTTGCAATGGCATTAATCGGCGCAAATGCAGCTGATACTGCTGTAAATCGACATACATCGAACTTTGCTGATGTTTCATGCCGGGTCCAGCAAATACAATAATTGCAACAATGAACCCTGGTTAATTCTGGCAGAGGCTGCAGCCTGTACTTTGGGCTTGGCATGAAAGGCCACGCCAAGGGCAGCGGTTTTCAACATTGGTAAATCGTTGGCACCATCACCAATAGCAACAGTTTGGCCAGCGGCTATGTTATAACGCGCAGCCAACTCGGTAACCACCCGGGCCTTAGTATTTGCATCGACAATATCGCCCACTACCCGGCCGGTTAATAAGCCATTGTCTATTTCCAGCACGTTAGCAACAGTGGCGCTAAGCCCCAGTTGCTGCTTTAACACGTCAGTAAAATAGGTAAATCCACCAGATGCAATGGCCACCTGCCATTGCATCTGGTGCAAGTAACTGACCAGCTCAGTTAAACCTGGCATCAAAGGTAAATCCGTCACGACCTGTTGTAATATTGATTGCGGCGCGTTTTTTAATGCAGCGACCCGTTCGGTAAGGCTGGCAGCAAAATCCAGCTCGCCGTTCATCGCCCGGGCAGTAACGGCGGCAACTTGTGGACCAACCCCAGCCAGGGCAGCTATTTCATCAATGCATTCGATACTAATGGCAGTAGAATCCATATCCATTACCAGCAATCCCGGCTGCGATAACAACACTGGCTTATCAAGATAAACCAATTCAAGCTGCTGCAAGCTGGCAAAGCTGAGTAAATGTTGCTGCTGCGCTGCCGTCAAGGCACTGCTCAGCTTAATGATTACTGCTGCGGCCAATGCAGGATGAGGCTTAAACAAAGTAGCCTGCAAGGCAATATCGCCTGGCAACAGTTGGCAAAGTTGATATAACAGTGCGCTATCTATCGCCCTACCAAACAAGCGGATAGAACTCGCGCCAGGCTTGAATTTAATAGGGGCAATCGGCACTGCCTGAGCTAACAGGGCTGTTGGCTGGCTAAACTGCAAGGTCAACTGCGTATCATCCGCATGAAGCCAGACTGCAGATTGCTCAGTTAATAGTGCTGTAATATCGGCACTGCTCAGCTGTGATGGCGTAACAGAAATAGAAAACGACAATGGGTAACCTATACTTGAAGTTAATACCATGGCATGCTGAAAGCATCCGAGCCAGCAGCAGTTTGTTTTAGTAGCCAAATATGCAGAACAATATCGCAATACCAAGCACTACTTCAAGTTATATTAAGCTGATTCAACTGGCTATCGCGGTAGTGGGTATTTGGTTTGTGCTGCACAGCTGGGTAAAAACCAGTAATCAGGGCCTGCAAATTTTGCAAACTCAGGCTGAGCAACTGATGCGGGAAAATCTGCTTACCTTAGCCCAGGCCGCGGCTTATCTGATTGAAAACGATCAGCTGGATGGGCTGGAGCAACTTACCCAAAGTATCGCAGCCAGTCCCTTTTTATATGATGTCGTTTTCTACGACAGTAATGGTGTCAGAATTAGCTGGTCTGAAGCCAGTGCAGCCGCCCGGTTAATGTACGGTAAGTTTGCCAGCGAACCACTCGTGCCGCTGGTGCAGGAGATCCGTAATAAACAGCAGTTACTTGGTTATATTAAAATAAGCCTGCAGCCTGATACTAAACTCAACCCCAGTTTTGCCAGCTGGCGGCAGCTAATGCACCATTTGTTACTGTTATTGCTGATTACCGGACTGATAGGTTATTTACTACGCAGAAGCTTTTCACGTTTTTCACGGCAGAGTTTTCGCTTAAACACTAAGCCGTAATACCGACACTGTATTCTGCCAAAGCGCTGCCGCAACCTGTTGACGACTCTCACTACGGAGTTGGCAGAGCAGCTCAAACACTCTGGCCAGTTGTGCTGGCGTATTTATTTCTCCTTGAGCGCCAGCTAAAGGCATGGCAGGGGCATCTGTTTCCAGCACAAAGCTGCTTAGTGGCAGTTTTTGTACCGTGTTACGGGTTTTCTGCGCTCGTTCATAGCTAATAGTGCCGCCAATACCCAGCTTAAAACCCAGCTCCAGAAAAGCACGGGCTTGCTGCTGACTGCCTGAAAATGCATGCAAAATGCCGCCCCCGGAAAACTGCTGTCGTTTCAGCTCGGCCAGCAGCTGTGGCTGGCTTTTGCGGTGATGCAAAATGACCGGCTTGTCGTACTGTTTCGCTAAGGCTATTTGTGCTGCAAACAACTGTTGTTGTCTGGCAAAAGTATCTTCTGCCAACGCAAAGTCCAGACCTATTTCACCAATAGCGCAAACGTCGTCTGGATGCTGCTGCAGTAGTTGATTTAGCCACTCGACATCCGCCAGGCTATGTTTTGCTGCCCACCAGGGGTGAATACCCAGGGCGATATGCCAACTTGATTGGTCTCGGTGTAAGTTCAGCAGATTATGCCAGGCGGCGTGTTGCACCGCCGGGATAACTAAAGCCGCCACGCCGGCATTTTGCGCCTGTTGCCAGTGCTGAGCTTGCTGACTGGCAAGCTCGGGTAAATCGAGATGACAGTGGCTGTCAAACAGCCGGAATGCACCAGTTACGCTGCAACTCAGGGACATAGCCGTTCAATTTGCCAGCGCGTATCGCCCTGTTTTGAATACATAAAACGATCATGCAGCCGGTGCTCCCCCCCTTGCCAGAATTCTATTTTGTGTGGCCGCACTAAAAAACCGCCCCAAAAAGAAGGCAGCGGCACTTCACCCTGGGCAAACTTATGTTTGATCTCAGCAAACTTCTGCAGCAATGCCTGGCGGGTCGATACCGGCCGGCTTTGCTCTGAGGCCCAGGCAGCTAACTGGCTTTCTTTGGGCCGTGATAAAAAGTACTTCATTACCTGTGCATTGGCAACGCGCTCTGCTGTGCCGTAGACAATGACCTGACGCTCTAACGGGTGCCAGGGAAAGTGTAAGCACACTTTTGGGTTAGCACTAAGCTCAGTGGCCTTGCGGCTACCCAGATTAGTGTAAAAGGTAAAGCCTTGCTGGTTGACATCTTTTAACAACACCAGCCGCTGTGACGGCTGGCCTTCGCTATCAACACTCGCCACGCACATTGCAGTCGGATCTGGCAATTCTGCTGCTATGGCATCTTTTAGCCACAGCTCAAACTGTGCAATCGGGTCCGGAAGCAGCTTGTCAAAATCCAGCTTGTCTTTACTGTAGCTGCGGCGAATATCGTCGATTTTCATCACATACGCTCCATCACCTCAATACCGAGCAAATTCAAGCCTTGCTGCAGTACCTTGGAAGCTAAAATACTGAGCATTAAACGGCTGTTTCGCAGCTCTGGTTCAACCCCTTCTTTTAAGATTGGGCAAGCCTCATAAAAGCTCATATACAAACTGGCCAGCTCATACAGATAGTTGCACAGCAAATTAGGTTGTGCATCTTTGATCACCATCTGCAGCGTTTCTTCCAGGCGCAATAATTTAACTGCCAGCTGTTTTTCCTGAGCAGACGCCAGCAGGATGTCAGCCTTGAAATCATCAGTTACCTCGGCCTTGCGCAAAATACTGCGCACCCGGGTGTAGGCATACTGCAAATATGGCGCGGTTGCGCCTTCAAAACTGAGCATGGCATCCCAGCTGAAGATATAGTCGCTGGTGCGGTTTTTCGATAAGTCGGCAAACTTAACTGCGCCAATACCAACTTTATTGGCGATATCAGCAATTTCGTCTGCCGTAAGATCGGTCGCTTTATCCTGTAATACCGTATTGGCGCGTACTACCGCCTCATCCAGTAAATCGACCAGCTTTACGGTGCCGCCGGTGCGGGTTTTAAATGGCTTACCATCTTCACCCATCATGGTACCAAAGGGGCAATGATCATAAGCGGTGCTGTCACGCAGGTAACCGGCTTTACGCGAAACCAACTCTACCTGTTTAAAATGCAACGCCTGACGGGCATCGGTAAAAATAATAATCCGATCAGCCGCTAAATCATGGCTGCGATACTGGCATGCAGCTAAATCCGTAGTTGCATACAAAAAGCCACCACCGGTTTTCTGTACAATAAAAGGCGACGGATTACCTTCCTTATCGGCCAGCTCTGTTAAGAACACCACCAGCGCGCCCATACTTTCCACGGCCAGCTTTTGCTGCTTTAAGTCATCTACTATGCCATGCAACATATTGTTGTAAGCACTTTCTGGCTTGATATCGGCATGCTTCAGCGTGACATTCAGCTTTTGATACACTTCATCGCTGTGTTTAATTGAGGTATCAATAAACAGCTGCCACAGCTTCTGGCAATGTTCATCACCGCTTTGCAACTGAACAACGTACTGGCGGGATTTATCGGCAAAGCCGGCCTCATCATCAAAGCGCTTTTTGGCTTCGCGATAAAAGTCCTCCAGATCAGCCAGTGCAACCTGCTCTAAGTCGATACCGGCAGCCAGTTTATCTTCCAGATGCGCAATCAGCATACCGAACTGAGTACCCCAGTCACCCATGTGATTCTGCCGAATCACTTTATCGCCCCAGAATTCCAGCGTGCGAACCACCGCATCGCCAATAATGGTTGAGCGTAAATGGCCAACGTGCATTTCTTTGGCCAAGTTAGGCGCCGAGTAATCTACTACTACCGTTTGCGGCTGTGCGTTCACACTCACACCTAGGCGCTTATCGGTTGCCGCCAGAGTTAACTGTTGTGCCAGCCAGTCAGCTTTTAACGACACGTTGATAAAGCCCGGGCCGGCAATCTCCGTTTTTTCAGCTATGTCACTCAGATCCAGCAAGGCCAGCAGTTTACTGGCCAGTTCTCTGGGGTTGGTTTTTAATAACTTAGCCGCCCCCATAGCGCCGTTAATCTGATACTCACCAAACTCCGGCCGGGTACTTTGAGTAACGGCAGGGTTAGTACCTTGCGGTAAACCTAACGCAGTAAAGGCGGCTAAAGTTCTGTCAGTAAGAAGTTGCTTAATATTCATATCATCAGCCTGTTAGTGTTCGCGGGTCTTCTGGAAAGAAATTTTTGGATAGCGTTCAGTCGCCAGGTTCAGGTTAACCATAGTCGGCGCGATATAGGTCAGGTTGTCACCGCCATCCAGTGCCAGGTTGGAACTGGCCTTATTCTGAAACTCCTGCAAGGCTTTAGCATCATCACAGTACACCCAACGCGCTGTTGCGACGTTAACGCTTTCATAGATAGCGTCAACATTGTACTCAGACTTTAAGCGGCTAACGACCACATCGAACTGCAGTATACCGACAGCACCCACGATCAAATCGTTAGTATCCAATGGCCGGAATACCTGTACTGCACCTTCTTCAGATAATTGCACCAGGCCTTTTAATAACTGCTTTTGCTTTAATGGGTCGCGCAAGCGAATACGGCGGAATAACTCTGGGGCAAAGTTAGGAATACCACTAAACTGCATGTCTTCACCAGTAGTGAAAGTATCACCAATTTTAATAGTGCCATGGTTATGCAAACCGATGATATCGCCCGGGTAAGCTTCATCCAGATGCTCCCGATCACCGGCCAGGAAGGTTAATGCTTGCGGTATCAACACATCTTTACCAATCCGCACATGCCTTACTTTCATGCCCTTTTCATACTTACCGGAGACTATCCGTAAAAAAGCGACCCGGTCGCGATGCTTAGGGTCCATATTAGCCTGAATTTTAAATACAAAACCGCTAAAGCCAGCCTCCGTAGGCTCGACTTTACGAGTGTTAGTCAGCCTGGATTGTGGCTTGGGTGCCCACTCAGTCAGGCCGTCGAGCATATGGTCAACACCAAAGTTACCCAAAGCAGTACCAAAAAACACCGGTGTAAGTTCGCCTTTTAAAAACAATTCCTGATCAAAGTCATTACTGGCGCCCTGCACTAACTCCATTTCCTCACGCAGCTGTGCGGCATAGTAGCCAATACGTTTATCCAGTTCCGGGTTATGCAGACCTTTAATAATATCGACCTCTTGTATGGTGTGGCCCATACCG
The DNA here is from genome assembly GCF_000987775.1 of Arsukibacterium ikkense. GTDB lineage: Bacteria > Pseudomonadota > Gammaproteobacteria > Enterobacterales > Alteromonadaceae > Alishewanella > Alishewanella ikkense. Next base: position 1,718 of record NZ_LAHO01000008.1, on the reverse strand, counting down.
GATTTATACAGAACGACCTCATCACGCAGAATATGGTACACGCCTTTAAATTCTTTGCCTGACGCTATAGGCCAGGTGATAGGTGCACAGGCAATATTCAGTACGCTTTCAACTTCATCAAGTAAATCAACAGGATCACGAATATCGCGATCCATCTTGTTCATAAAGGTAATAATTGGAGTATCACGCAGCCGGGTGACCTCCATCAGTTTAATGGTCCGCTCTTCAACACCCTTAGCGCCGTCAATCACCATTAAACAAGAGTCTACTGCGGTTAAGGTGCGATAGGTATCTTCTGAGAAATCTTCGTGGCCCGGTGTATCTAACAGATTTACCAGACAATTGTTGTAGGGAAACTGCATAACCGATGTGGTAACAGAGATACCCCGCTCTTTTTCCATTTCCATCCAGTCAGACGTCGCAAACTGGCCAGACTTTTTACCTTTCACCGTACCGGCTTTCTGGATCAGGTGTCCAAACAGTAATACCTTTTCAGTGATGGTAGTTTTACCGGCGTCAGGGTGGCTAATAATAGCGAAAGTGCGTCTGCTGTCTATTTCATGCAGAAATTTATCTTTAGTCATGGTATCCAATATCAGTTAACAACCAGCTGCGTGGCTGACAAAGCAATGAAAAATAATTGTCGGGGATTATAGCAGCATCACTGCCGCTGGCACAGCGTAGGATTAGTTTGTAAAACGCAGAGGTAAACACATCATTAGCGCATCTTCTTTACCGGTAGCACTACTGTAGTAGTTTGGCCGGCGGCCCGCCTCGATGAAACCGTGCTTTTGATATAAATGAATCGCCGACTGATTTGAGGCCCTGACTTCCAGCCAGGCCTCTACTGCGTTACGCTGCTCAGACTCTGCAATAAAATGGCTAAGCAACTTACCCCCAAGCCCTTTACCTTGTTGACTGGTACTGACACAGATATTAAATAGCTGGCTTTCAATCGCAATAAACTGGCCAAAATAGAAACCCAACAGTTTGTTATTTTCGAATATGCCAAAGTTAAAATACTGGCTACCGAAGCAGGTTTTAAACACACCTTCTGTCCATGGATAGCGATTGGCAACTGTCTCAATGGCCAGCAAAGCAGGAATATCGGTAAAAGATAAAGGCTTAATCAACATGGTCAGAAAGTTGCTGTTGCAGCAGCGTCCAAAGCTGTCGCTTTAGTTCAGCTTGTTGCAGGGCTGTTAGGTCAGGGGTTATCAGTACACTCTCGTTGTCAGTAAGCACACATTGGTTGGCAGCAGGGTCGAGCAGCCAGTTGCTGATAGCAGTTTGGCCTAACATGAGTTTGATATCGTTGCACAGCAAACAATCGTCCGGCTGTAGCAACTGTGCTGTTGCTGTAGGTAAGTGTTCTGGCTGGACAACTAATTCAGGAAAAAACGCAGCACGAGCCTGCAAAGGCTTAATATTAAGCTGACGAAGTAACTGGGTTTGGCTTGCTGATATCTTCATAATAAAGAGAAGTGGCAGGGGCAGAGGGATTCGAACCCCCAACCATCGGTTTTGGAGACCGCTGTTCTACCAATTGGAACTATGCCCCTAGCGTTGAAGGCGTCATTATACAAAAGCCTGTTTAAAGGTAAAGCTAAAAAACGCTTCAGGTGGTTCAAGTGCATATAAAACGTACATACAAGAGTAATATTAGCTACCTTAGCACAAAACTAAATCTGACAATGCAAAAAGCCCACTCGACTGAG
>NZ_LAHO01000016.1 GCF_000987775.1 Arsukibacterium ikkense | reverse complement strand
CTTTGCGGGGTCTGGGCATATCGCACCTGCATGGCTGTTTAAATATACAGTGGTAAAGTTAGTTATTGATTACCCGGCTGTCAAGATGTTGGTGGTTGTTATTAATGGTGCTAATGCCTGGTATTAGTTGCTGAATGTTTTGTTGAGTTGTGCCTGTCCTGTTGTTGCTGTTGAGTTGTGCCTGTCCTGTTGTTGCTGTTGTTGGTCCTCTACAACACCGCTCGGCTGCGCGCCGGGAAATTACAAAAAATCCCATCTACGCCATAGTTTTTTAAGCGGTTAATATCGTCGGTTTGGTCTACTGTGTAAACGAATACCTGTAAGCCACGCGCTTTGGCATCATCAACAAAAGCCTGGTTAATAAAGCTAACATCACAATTTACTGAATAGGCCTGTAATGCGCTGGCAAACGCCGCATAATCAATAGGCAGTGAGGCGGTGAGGGCTCCGAGTTTTAGAGTGGGGCGTTTTAATTTAATGTCAGCCAGTAAATGATGGTTAAACGAAGAGATAAGTAGCTGCTGACAATCAAACCCCAGTTGTTGCCTGGCTTTATCCAGCAACGCCAGCAAAGGCGCGACGGTATCGTCGCCTTTTAGTTCGATATTCAGCCAGCATTTGCCCTGCACTACTGCGAGCACCTGCCACAAGGTAGGAATACGCTGGCCCTGGCCGGCGTTCAGTTGCAATAGCTCGGCCAGGGTATATTGATAAATACTGCCGCTGCCATTGGTGGTGCGTGCTAAGTGGTGATCGTGAATAACAATCAGCTCGTCTTGCACGGCGAACACGTCTATCTCAATAGCATCAGCGCCCTGAGCAATAGCTTGCTCAATGGCCAGCAGGGTGTTTTCCGGGTAGTCACCACTGGCGCCACGATGGGCAATAATTTGCATTATTTTAATTCAGCAAAAGGCGCACCCATGCGGGTGACAGTGCCGGCTTGCTGATCGGCCAGAAAATCTACTTTGCCCTCTGGGAAGGCCAGTACTACGGTCGAGCCCAGCTTAAAGCGGCCCATCTCGGCGCCTTTTTCCAGGGTAATGGCGGTATTGCCAGTTGCCGGATAGCTCCAGCGGAAAATGGTTTTGCCGGTGGGGGGGGTAATAGTACCGGCCCAGACGGTCTCAATACTGGCCACTATAGTGGCGCCGACTAATACTAGTGCCATGGGGCCGAATTCTGTGTCAAAAATAGTGACTACCCGTTCGTTGCGGGCAAATAAATCAGGCACATTTTCAGCCGTTAACGGATTTACCGAGAACAGCTCGCCCGGAATGTAGATCATCTCGCGCAGCGTGCCGGCCACCGGCATATGAATACGGTGATAATCTTTGGGCGCCAGATAAATAGTAGCAAAAGTACCTCCAGCATAGGGGGCAGCGGTTTGCTCGAGGCCACCCAGTAAACTTTGCAGCGAGTAATTATGATTTTTAGCCTGCACCAGCTTGCCAGCAACGATAGGGCCTAACTGACTGATAGTGCCGTCTACCGGGTGTGCCATAATGCCTGGTTCGCTGGCGAGTGGCCGGATACCGTCTTTTAATGGCCGGGTAAAAAATTCATTAAAGCTGGCGTAATCTTCTGGCCGCTCGAACTGTGCTTCGCTCATATTGATGTTATACGATTTGATAAACAGCTTGATCAGCAAATGGCTGAACCAGCCAAGTTGCGCAGCAGCCAGTTTGCCCACCACGCGTGAGAAAAAATGCTTTGGCATCATGTATTGCAGAGTAATTTTCACTTTATCCATTGGCTTACTAACCTTTCACTTAAAAATAATTGGGTTTGTCCTGCACCATACTGGCCAGAATTTTCAAATAACTGTCGTAGCGATCCTTGCTGATTTCCTGTTGCTCTACCGCATGCACAATGGCACAGCCTGGGTCTGTAATATGTTTACAGTCGCGGAACTTACAGCGGCCAAGCCAGGGCTGAAATTCGATAAAGCCCTCAGTCACTTCTTGCTCGGTTAAGTGCCATAAGGCGAACTCGCGAATACCGGGCGAGTCAATTAAATCGCCGCCTTCAGGTAAATGATACAACCTGGATACCGTGGTGGTGTGCTGGCCTAAGCCGGAATTTTCGGATACTTCGCGGGTTGCCGCAGTCAGGCCGGGCATCAGGTTATTCATTAACGAGGATTTACCGACACCAGACTGGCCAACGAAGATACTGGTACCACTGTGGATCTGCGTTAGCAGCTCAGGCATGCCCTGGCCAGATTTAGCACTGACTAATAAATAATCATAGCCAATTTTTTTATATTGACTCAGTTGTTGATCTAATTCCTGATGCTGCTCCGCCGTGAGTAAGTCCACTTTGTTGATCACCAGTAACGGCTTAATGTGAGTCATTTCAGCGGCAACTAAGTAGCGGTCAATAATATTCAGTGACAGCGCTGGTAATATGGCCGAGACAATAATCATTAAATCGATGTTGGCGGCAACGGGTTTTAAGCCGTCGTAAAAATCAGGGCGCAGCAGCACTGAGCTGCGATCTTCTACCGCCTCAATTACGCCATCGATGCTGCCGGTGCCTTGCCTGGCGCGGCGCCAGATCACCTTGTCACCGGTTACCACTGAGCTTATGGTGCGGCGCATACTGCAGCGCACGACGGCGCCGCTGCTATCTTCGATATCAGCATGCTGGCCAAACCGGCTGATCACTAAGCCCGGTTCCGGCGCTAACAACACATCCTCGTCCCATTGCTCGGTTTTGCTTTTTTTATTACCACGCAGTCGTTTTTGCTCGTTTTGAGCAATGCGGTCGGTTTGGCGTTTGGTCAGGTGCTTTTTTTTGGTCACGTGCTGGTTTTACCGTTGTGCGCAAACAGGCACTATCAGTGTTAAGCTTAAGGCGTGTATCATACCTGCAATCTTAATTTGAACAAAGCAGCGCGCACGTTAAGGAATCAATATGGCAACGAACGACACACATTTAATCTGGCTGGATTTGGAAATGACCGGGCTGGAGCCCAAAACCGATGTTATTCTGGAGATGGCAACTATTGTCACCGACAGCCAGCTGAATATTTTGGCTGAAGGGCCGGTGTTTGCGATCAGAACCCCGGCAACTATTCTGGATAACATGGACCCCTGGTGTGTTGAGCAGCATGGTAAAAGCGGTTTAACCGCCCGTTGCCTGGCCAGTAACACCAGCCTGGCAGATGCCGAACAGCAAACGATTGCCTTTTTAAGCCAGTATGTGGCGAAAGGTAAATCACCGATGTGTGGCAACAGTATTGGCCAGGATCGGCGCTTTTTAGCCGAATATGCGCCAGCGCTGGAGGGCTATTTTCATTACCGCAATCTGGATGTCAGCACCGTGAAAGAGCTGGCCCGGCGCTGGCACCCCGACGTGCTGAATAAAGTGCAAAAAGCCGGCAGCCACCTGGCGCTGGATGATATTCGTGAGTCGATTGCTGAATTAGTAACCTATCGCCAATATTTTTTCAAATTACCGGCATAAAGTGCTTGCATAAGCGCGCTGATTTTGTAAAATGCGCGCCATCACAACGCAACAGCGTTGCCTGATGCGAGTATAGCTCAGCTGGTAGAGCGCGACCTTGCCAAGGTCGAGGTCACGAGTTCGAACCTCGTTACTCGCTCCAAATTCGAACAAAAAGCCGCTTAACAGCGGCTTTTTGTTTTTCAATTTTGCTACACTCAAACCACGTAACTGGGGTCCCAGTAATTGTGGTAAGCAAATATGATTGAGTCGCCCTGTGTTCGCAATTGTTGTCTGGATCAGCAAGATATCTGTTTAGGCTGCGGCAGGCTGCTGGCAGAAATTCTGGAATGGCAACAGGCCAACCCACAGCGCCAGCAGCACATAATAAGCCTGGCACAACAACGCTTAGCGGCACGTGAAAACGGCCTTATGCATCCCGCGGCAACCCCTTCTGAATAATTCTGACCAGCCGCTCTGTACTGCGCGGCAGGATATTTTCTGCTTGCCAGCTTTTGCGTTTTTGCTGCGCCAGTGCCCAGTCAATATGCTCTGTCACCAGCTCAGAAGCCGCAGGTTTAGCCGCGTGCAGCGCTGCGGCTATGTCGGGTTGATAAGGTGCGTTACCCAATGCCACGGCAATATTGCGCTGCCAGCGCTCAAAACCAATGCGCCGGATGGCACTGCCTTCGGTCAGCCTTAAAAAAGTGCTTTCGTCCCAGGCGAACAGTTGCAATAAATCCTGATCCTGCCACTGGCTTCGCCGCTGAAAGTCAGCCTCAATACTGACTGGCGCCTCACGGTTTTCCGGGCAGACCAGCTGACAATCATCGCAGCCATAAATGCGGTTGCCAATTAATGGCCGCAACTCTTCGGGGATAGCGGTTTTCAACTCGATAGTCAGGTAAGAAATGCAACGCCGGCCATCCACCACATAGGGGGCAACAATAGCGCCGGTAGGGCAGCTGGTAATGCAAGCCACACAGCTGCCGCAGTCGCCCTGATGCGGCTCGTCTACTGGCAGCGGTATATCAAGCAGCAACTCGCCTAAAAAAAACCAGGAACCCACACCATGGTTTAGTAATAGACTGTGTTTACCTACCCATCCCAGGCCTGCACGCTGCGCCAGTGGCCTTTCCAGCACAGGTGCCGAGTCGACAAAAGGCCGAAAGCCCAGTTCGGGTATCTCGTTACTGATTTTCTGCGCCAGTTGTTTCAATCGGTTGCGAACTAATTTGTGATAATCGCGGCCAAGCGCATAACGGCTGATATAGGCTTTGGCCGGATTGGCCAGGTTGGTGGCAAAACCCGCCTGTGCTGGCAGGTAGTCCATCCGCACACTGAGTACCCGCAATGTGCCCGGCAGCAAGTCGGCGGGGCGGGCGCGTAACATGCCATGTTCACTCATGTAATGCATATCACCATGGTACCCCTGTGCCAACCAGGCCTCCAGGCGAGGCTCTTCGCTGCTGAGATCTGTGGCGGTTATTCCCAGCTGCTGAAACCCCAGCTCCTGAGCCCAACGCTTTATTTGCAGGGCAAGCTGCTGGTAATCGGTAGCCATAGCGGTTATTCCTCTGGCGCATAAAAGCTGCAATCGGCGTCACTTTAACATAGCGTGTTAAAGACCGGGAACCGGATATTCATTTTCGGGTCATAGTACTGAGGCAATACTATGGCTTTTGCAGCAGTTTTGCTGGCCGCGCTTTGCCATAGTTTGTTAACATAGCGGCAGAACTGCCGGCCAGGCCAACACTATCAGCAAGTTTGGGGTTATGTGATAACGAAATATACAACAGTACTGGCAGATGAAGCTGCCACCCTGGCCCTGGCGGGCCGGTTGGCGGCGGGATTAAAAGGTGGCCAGGTGCTTTTTTTACATGGTAGCCTGGGGGCGGGTAAAACCACGTTCAGCCGCGGCATATTGCATGCGCTTGGTCATCAGGGCAATGTGAAAAGTCCAACCTACACTCTGGTAGAGCCTTACCAGTTAGCTGATTTAACGGTGTACCATTTTGATTTGTACCGGTTGGCCGATCCGGAAGAACTGGAGTTTATGGGGATACGCGATTATTTCCATAGCCAGAGCTTGTGTTTACTGGAATGGCCAGAGCAGGGACAGGGTTATTTACCAGAACCTGATCTCGACATACACTTAAGCTATCTTGACGCACAGCGGCAAGTGGTAATCAGTGCTGGCACAGCCACAGGCTGCGCCATAATAGATGCAATAAGAGATGATGAAAAAAAATAATAAACAATTTCTTAGCTGCGCCGGGTTAACCATCTTATGGTTTTTTTCAGCGTTAAGTTATGCCAGTAATCAGGTGCAGAGCATCCGCATTTGGCCTTCGCCCGATAATACCCGGGTGGTACTCGATTTGTCGGCTGCCCCTGAATATAAAAGTTTTAGCCTGGATAAGCCTGACCGGCTGGTTATCGACCTGACTAACACCAATGGTAGTGCGGCACTGCCGGCGATTAATGGCGAGTCAAAGCTGATTAAAGCAATTCGTAGCAGTGGTGATAATAACAGCATGCGTATTGTGCTGGATTTAACCAACGCGGTTAAACCGACGGTGTTTGCCTTAACGCCTACTGCACCCTATGGCCACAGGCTGGTTATTGACCTGCCTGATGACAACGCCAGACTAACAAGAGAGCCGCCCCGCAGTATCCGCGCCGCCCGCGATATTGTGATTGCCATCGACGCCGGCCATGGCGGCGAAGACCCTGGCTCTATCGGCCCTACCGGTACTTATGAAAAAAATCTGACCCTGCCGATTGCCCGCCGGCTGGCCGAGCTTATCGATAAAGAACCCGGCATGAAATCGTTACTGGTGCGTACTGGCGATTACTATGTGCATATCAACCGCCGTACGGATATCGCCCGCAGTATGCAAGCCGATTTACTGGTGTCTATTCACGCTGATGCCTTTACCTCACCGCAACCGCGCGGGGCGGCGGTGTGGGTGTTGTCGTTACGTCGGGCCACCACTGAGGTGGGGCGGATGCTGGAACAAACCGAGCGCCATGGCGAACTGCTGGGCGGGGTAGCAGAGGTTATTCGTGACTCTGCCAATGAGCGTTATCTGGCACAAACCGTGCTGGATTTATCGATGAACCATTCCATGGTAACGGCACACCAGGCCGCTAACCAGGTGTTAACCGAGCTGGCTAAAATCACCCGCTTACATAAAGCACAGCCGCAAGCGGCCAGTTTAGGAGTGCTCAGATCGCCAGATATTCCGTCTATTCTGGTGGAGGTAGGGTTTATCTCCAACCCGCAGGAAGAGCAGCAACTGCGCAATAGCAGCCATCAGGCGCGGCTGGCACAGTCTTTATTTACTGCGTTAAAACGGCATTTTCAGCAAGCGCCACCGGCCGACTCGCTATTTGCCCAGCAACGCAGCCGGGAGCATAAAGTGCAGGCGGGTGAATCGTTGTCGTTGCTGGCCCAGCGTTATGATGTGTCGGTGGACGCGCTACGTAGCCACAATAAACTGGCTAATGACAGTATTCGTATCGGCCAGGTTTTACGGATCCCCTGAGTATGAGCATTAAGATTCTGCCACCGCAACTGGCCAATCAGATTGCCGCCGGTGAGGTGGTGGAACGCCCGGCCTCGGTGGTGAAAGAGCTGGTGGAAAACAGCCTGGATGCCGGTGCCAGTCAGATTGATATTGATATTGAAAAAGGCGGCAGTAAGCTTATCCGCATCCGCGATAATGGCGCAGGGATAGCAGAGCATGAGCTGGTGCTGGCATTAAGCCGGCATGCCACCAGTAAAATCAGTGAGCTGAACGACTTAGCGCAGATAACCAGTCTCGGTTTTCGCGGCGAAGCCTTAGCCAGTATCAGCTCGGTATCACGGCTGACCCTGACCTCAAAACCGGCTGGGCAAACCGCCGCCTGGCAGGCGCAGGCCGAAGGGCGTGACATGACGGTAACGGTAAAACCGGCTGCCCATCCAGATGGCACCAGTATTGAAGTGGTCGATTTATTTTTTAACACGCCCGCCCGGCGCAAGTTTTTACGCACTGATAAAACCGAGTTCAGCCATATTGATGAGCTGGTCAAGCGTCTGGCACTCAGCCGGTTCGATGTCAGCTGGCAGTTAAATCATAATGGCCAGAGTGTCCGGCGCTTGCCACAAGCTACTACGCTTATCGCCCGTCAGAAAAGGGTGGCCGCCTTGTGTGGCAGAGCCTTTGCCGAACACGCCGCCTTTATTGAAAACAGTTATGGCGGCCTGAAACTCAGTGGCTGGCTGCTGGCGCCGCAAGCGTGTCAGCAGCAACCGCTGTGCCAGTACAGTTATGTTAATGGCCGGATGATGCGTGATAAATTACTGAATCATGCGATCCGCCAGGCTTATGGCGAGCGCTTAAGCCAGGAGCAGCAACCCGGTTTTGTGTTGTTTCTGGAGATTGACCCGGCCGAGGTTGATGTTAATGTGCATCCGGCAAAGCATGAAGTGCGTTTTCATCAGGCCCGGCTGGTGCATGATTTTGTGGTTAGTGCGCTAAGTGATGCTCTGGCACAGCTAACTGATGAGCCGGCAGCAGCGCCACCACAGGTTGCCAATACGGCAGCGGCTTATCAGGTCGCCACGCAGGCAGGCCAGGCCAATGTCAGGCCGGCCACTTACCGCTCTGGCGCCAGGCATGATCATCCGCCGGCCAGCCAGACACAGCAGCAAATACAATATTTACAGCTGGCGCATGCGGTTGCAGTGCCTGCGGCTGGCCATGTTAGCGCCGGGCCGGCAATGCTGGCGGCTGGCGGACGTTATGCGGTGGCGCAACGGGCGCAAGGGCTGGTATTAGTGGATTTAGCCATGACGCTGGCGCCGCACTGGCTTGCTGATAACAGCAAAGTGCCATTATTGCTGCCGCTGCGCTTACAGCTGACGGTGACTGAAAAACAACAGCTACTGGCTGCGGCGAGCCTGTTACAGCAGTTAGGTTTTGATATTTTGCTGCACGACAATACTGCGGTGCTGCGGGCGGTAGCCCCCTGGCTGCGGGCAACGCCACTTAGTCAGTGGTTGTTACAAGCGGCGCCCCTGTTGGCTGCCACTACTGCGCTGGCAGGCAGTGCGGCGCTGTTGTCTATGCTACTTTCATCCAATTGGCTCAGTGGCGATACGCTGATACACTATTTTGCCGGGTTACTCACCGACAGCCAGCACTGGCATGCTGTACCTTTAGACTTAAGCAACAGTATCCTGGCGCTAAGCCAGCAGGTATCGCCATGAGTAGTAGTTTACCTGTTATATTTATTATGGGGCCGACGGCATCCGGTAAAACTGCCTTGGCGATAGAACTACTAAAGCACTTGCCGGCCGAGCTTATCAGTGTCGACAGTGCATTAATCTACCGCGGTATGGATATTGGTACAGCTAAGCCGACGGCAGCAGAGCTGCTGCAGGCGCCACATCATTTAGTGGATATACTGGAACCTGAGCAAAGTTATTCCGCAGCCGATTTCCGGGATGATGCGTTACGGTTGATTAGTGAAATTCAGCGCCGGGGCCGGATCCCGATTTTTGTCGGTGGCACCATGTTGTACTTTAAAGCGTTGCTTGACGGTATTTCACCCTTGCCGGCTGCTGACAGTAAAATCCGGGCAGCATTAGAGGCCGAAGCAGCCAGCAAAGGCTGGCAAGCATTGCACCAGCAATTGCAACAGATTGACCCGGTATCGGCCCAGCGTATTCATCCAAACGATCCGCAGCGGATTAACCGGGCGCTGGAAGTGTATAGGTTAACCGGCAAAACCATGACGGAATTAACTGCAGAAAAAGGGGAACCTTTTCCGTTTAAAGTACACCAATTTGCCATTGCACCTACTGATCGTGCGGTATTGCATCAGCGTATAGCGCTAAGATTTGAGCAAATGCTGGCCAGTGGTTTTGTTGAGGAAGTGGCCAATCTGCAGCGCCGCGTGGCCTTGCATCCAGACTTGCCAGCCATGCGCTGTGTTGGTTATCGCCAGGTCTGGCAGTATCTGGACGGTGATTATAGTTACGATGAGATGGTGGCCAGAGGGATCGCGGCTACCCGGCAACTGGCCAAGCGACAGCTTACCTGGCTGCGGGGCTGGCCGGGTGTCATCTGGTTAAAAAGTGAAGCCAGTGCCACAGAAAACTTGCAAGCGGTACTTTCTTCGCTAAGCTAGATAAGATGGAAAAAAAGTTAGCTTTAACAACTTGAAATAAAAAAAATAATACCTATATACAGCTCACTAATAAAAAAAAGGAAAGCGGCACATGGCAAAGGGCCAATCTTTACAAGATCCATTTTTAAACACCTTAAGACGCGAGCGCATTCCGGTCGCTATTTATCTGGTGAATGGAATTAAACTGCAGGGGCAGATTGAGTCTTTTGATCAATTCGTCATTTTGCTGAAAAACACGGTAAGCCAAATGGTTTACAAGCACGCTATCTCTACTGTTGTGCCATCCCGGGCAGTTAACACCATGGTGAGCCATGGCGCCGGTCAGGGCGACAGTGAAGGCGAGGATGTGGAATAATAACGCCAGGAGCAATAGCGCTTGTTTGACTTAGCTGAGCTTGCAGAACAAGCTATTCTGGTTCATGTAAATTTTCCGCAAGAGCATAGCAACGAAGATTTGCAGGAGCTTACCATGCTGGTAGCTTCTGCGAACGTGACTGCTATGCATACGATTACTGCTAATCGCAGCGCACCTGATACCCGCTTGTTTGTCGGCTCTGGTAAAGCCGAAGAAATCAAAGACGCGGTTGAGCAATTTGCGGCTTCTGTGGTTATTTTTAACCATGTGTTAAGTCCCAGTCAAACCCGTAATCTGGAGCAGTTGTTCCAGGCCAGAGTGATAGATCGCACCACCCTTATTCTTGATATTTTTGCCCAGCGTGCACGCACCTATGAAGGTAAGCTGCAAGTGGAACTGGCTCAGCTGCAGCATTTAGCCTCTCGCCTGGTGCGGGGCTGGGACAATGCTGAACGGCAAAAAGGCGGTATTGGTTTACGCGGCCCGGGTGAAACCCGATTGGAAACCGACAGACGCCTGCTGCGTGAGCGGGTGCGGGCGTTATTGCAGCGGCTGGAAAAAATCAGCACCCAGCGTGAGCAGGGGCGTAAAGCCCGGCAACGCAGTGCAACGCCTGTGGTGTCGATAGTGGGGTATACCAATGCTGGAAAATCAACTCTGTTTAACCGGTTAACGTCTGCCACAGTGTATGCTGCAGATCAACTGTTTGCGACATTAGACCCGACCCTGCGCCAGATTAAACTGGACAATTTCGGGCCCATAGTGCTGGCTGATACCGTCGGTTTTATCCGTCATTTACCCCATAATTTAGTGGCTGCGTTTAAATCTACCTTGCAGGAAACCCGCGACGCTGATTTACAACTGCACGTGATTGATGGCGCAGATCCCAGAAAAGAAGATAACATAGCCTCGGTACAGCAAGTGTTAACAGATATTGACGCTGCGGAGGTGTTGCAGCTGCAGGTGTTTAATAAAGTCGATCAGTTTGGCCAGAGCGCCCGTATAGAATATGGTGATGATGGCCTGCCGCGGGCCGTCTATTTGTCCGCTCTGACGGGTGAGGGGATGCTGCTGTTACAGCAAGCCATCGCTAACCTGCTGTCGGTAGAGCATTTACAGCTAAGCTTAGCGTTACCGCCGCAATGTGCGGCCTGGCGGGCAAAGTTACATGAGCAGCAGGTCATCAGCGCTGAACGCTTTGACGAACAGGGGACATGTTGGTTGGATATCCGGTTATCGGTAGCGCAATGGGCCCGGATGTTAAAGCAAAGCGATGGTGAGTTGGAAAACTATATCGTCATAGCGCCTGTTATTTGATACATTAACCTTTAATTTATAACTTGAGATGGAGTTAAACATGGCTTGGAATGAGCCGGGTAACAATGGCAAAAACAACGACCCCTGGAAACAGGGTGGTCGTGACCAGGGTCCACCCGATTTAGATGAAGTATTCCGCAACTTTGGCAAAAAATTTGGCGGTATTTTTGGTGGTGGTAATAAGTCATCAGGCAATGGTGCTTCAGCTGCGTTTATCCTGATTTTGGTTATTGCCGCTGTGGTATGGGGCATAAGTGGTTTCTACACCATTAAAGATGCTGAACGCGGGGTGATCTTGCGGTTTGGCCAGTACCACACTGAAGTTGGTGCAGGTATTCATTGGAAACCGACCTTTGTCGATACGGTAACGCCGGTAAACGTGCAGGAAGTAAAATCACTGCGTGCCGATGGCTTTATGCTGACCCAGGATCAAAATCTGGTGCGGGTAACGTTCGAAGTACAGTACCGGATATTCAATGCCCGGGATTATTTGTTTTCAGTGGTGAATGCTGATCGCAGTTTAGGTGAGGCAACAGACGCCGCGCTGCGTTTCGTAATTGGTCATTCCATCATGGATGACGTGTTAACCCGTGGCCGGGAAGTGGTGCGCCAAAATACCCGTCAGGAGCTGGAAGGCATTATCGAACCGTATAACATGGGTATCACCCTGGTTGATGTTAACTTCCGCGATGCACGGCCACCAGAAGAGGTGCGTGATGCTTTTGATGATGCAATTAAAGCGCAGGAAGATCAGGAGCGTTTTGTGCAGGAAGCGACTGCTTATGCCAGAGAAATCGAACCACGGGCTCGTGGTCAGGTTAACCGGGTTATGCAGGAAGCCGAAGCGTATAAGCAGCAAATTGTGTTGAAAGCCCAGGGTGAAGTAGCCCGCTTTGAACGGCTGTTACCAGAATATCTGGCTGCACCGAAAGTCACCCGTGACCGCCTGTATCTGGAGACCATGGAATACGTTTATAGCAATACGTCAAAGGTATTGGTTGACGTGAAAAACAGCAATAATATTATGTATTTACCGTTAGACCAGCTAATGAAGCAAGGTGGCGGCAGTACCGGTAGCAACAGTGCGAACCCAATGCCATTGCCAGCCCGTAGCAGTGATACCATCACGCCGCGGCAGGATACGGTACGTGGTAGTACGACGCGTAGCGGAAGGGGCTAATTTATGAAAAACTTTATTATTGCAATTATTGTCGTTGTTGCGCTTATTGTGGTTTCCGCCTTATTCGTGGTGCCGGAGGGGCAACGCGCTATTGTTACGCAGTTTGGCAAAATTCAGCGTGATGCTACTGGTCAGGTTGTAGTGTATGAACCGGGTTTACACATAAAAATACCGATGATAGAAATGGTACGTAAGCTTGACTCCAGGGTGCAAACTTTGGATGACCAGCCAGACCGTTTTGTCACCGCTGAGAAAAAAGATTTATTGGTCGACAGTTATGTAAAATGGCGGATTAAAGATTTTGGCGCTTACTTTCTGTCAACCGGTGGTATTTCTGCTCAGGCTGAAGTGCTGTTAAAGCAATATATCAACAACGGCCTGCGTACTGAGTTTGGTACCCGTACCATTCAGGAGATTGTTTCTGGCGAGCGAACTCAGCTGATGCAAAGCGCCCTGGCGCAAGCTGCCGCTGCGGCTAACGAGCTGGGTATCGAAGTGATTGACGTACGGGTTAAACAAATTAACCTGCCAACGGAGATCAGTGAGTCAATTTTTGCCCGGATGCGCGCCGAGCGAAAAGCAGTAGCTGATGAGCATCGTGCCCGTGGTCGTGAGCAATCAGAGATTATCCGCGCCGATGTCGACGCCCGCGTTACGGTAATGCTGGCAGATGCCGAGCGTAACTCACGTTCAGTGCGCGGTGAAGGTGATGCGTTAGCTGCCCGGGTGTATGCTGATGTGTACAACCGCAATGCTGAGTTTTACTCTTTTGTGCGCAGCCTGGAAGCGTATCGGAACAGCTTTAACAGCAAAGACGATATTCTGGTAGTGCAACCGGATAATGACTTCTTTAAATATATGAAGTCAGATAAAGTGCAAAACTAACTTATCATCTGTATTAAAAAGGCCCGCAAGGGCCTTTTTTGTCTGAGCGAAAGACAGCGGAGTTATTATGTATCAACAATTTTATCAGCGCTTTTTACAGGCCAATCAGGGTAAGCAGCATTTTACCAGCCACTCACATCACTACTGGCCTGATGTTACCCGCGATGCCACCATTGCCTATTGGGACGACAGTGCCCGTTTGGTAGACGATAAATGGCAGCATATATTTGGTGCAGTGATACCGCAGACCCAGCAATTGATTGCAGATGTACTGAACCTGCCCACACCAGAGCAAATTGTTTTTGCCGGTAATACCCATGAATTAGTGATGCGGTTGTTTAGTTGTTTTGATTTAACTAAACCGCTTAAGGTGTTAAGCACCGACAGCGAGTTTTACAGTTTTCAGCGCCAGGCGAAGCGCTTGGCCGAGTTTGATAACATTGAACTCATCACCGTGCCGACTGAGCCCTTTGCCAGCTTTACCGAACGCTTTATTGCCGCCGCTTCGGCACAGCAGCCGGATATGATATTTTGTAGTCAGGTGTTTTTTAACTCTGGTTACGCGATAACTGATTTAGCGGGTTTTGTCATGGCGCTGGCAGAGGTAAGCGACGCCATGCTGGTGATTGACGGATATCATGGCTTTATGGCACTACCGACCGATTTATCAGCGGTTGCCGAGCGCGCCTTTTATCTGGCGGGCAGTTATAAATACGCCCAGGGTGGTGAGGGGTGCTGTTTTATGGCGGTACCGCCCGGTAGCCAGCAACGGCCCTGGTATACCGGCTGGTTTGCCGAATTTGGTACCTTAGCGGCGGAAAAATCAGCTCTGGTGTTATACAGCAAGGATGGTAATCACTTTGCCGGTGCGACCATGGATTATACCGCCCTATACCGGCTGCATGCGGTATTGCTGTTATTGAAACAACAGGGCATCACCGTGGGCCGTATTCATCAGTATGTGCAGCAGTTGCAGCAGAGCTTTATGACTGAGCTGGCACGCCAGCAGCATCCGAAACTTAATTCGCACAATTTACTGTTAAACGACCCGGAACAACATGGCCATTTTTTCACTTTTAAACTGGCCAGTACCTGTGAAGTCGCTGAACTGGCTGCTTTTTTAAAAAACAATGACATTTTTACCGACTATCGCGCAGACCGTTTGCGGTTTGGCTTTGGCTTGTACCAAATCGGTAGTTCCTTTGATTTATCTTGTCTGCGACAAGCCTGATTATTGGCATTTACGGCAAGCCGAATAAAAAACCGGCTTTTTTTTGGTAACACAGCTGTAAGTTGGCTAACGATTTGGTAGAATCCACGCCTAATTTTTTCCATGATGTAGGAACCATGGCCAAAAACGTTGTTGTTCTCGGCACTCAATGGGGTGACGAAGGTAAAGGTAAGATCGTTGATTTACTAACGGATAAAGCCAGCTATGTGGTGCGCTATCAGGGCGGTCACAATGCCGGCCATACGTTGGTTATTGACGGTGAGAAAACAGTACTGCATTTAATTCCATCGGGCATTTTGCGTGCAAACGTAAAGTGTGTGATCGGCAATGGTGTAGTGCTTTCTCCAGAAGCCTTTTTAAAGGAAATGACCATGCTGGAACAGCGTGGCGTACCAGTTAAAGAGCGCTTACTGATCAGCGAAGCCTGTCCGTTAATTCTGCCCTTTCATGTAGCACTTGATGTTGCACGCGAAAAAGCCCGTGGTGATAAACCTATTGGTACTACAGGGCGTGGGATTGGTCCGGCGTACGAAGATAAAGTGGCGCGCCGTGGTCTGCGGGTAGGTGATCTGTTTAATCCGACGTTGTTTGCGGAAAAACTGAAAATCGTGATGGACTTGCATAACTTTACCCTGACCCAGTACTACAAGGTCGAGGCTATTGATTATCAGACCACGCTGGACAATGCATTAGCGATGGCTGACTTACTGAAATCCTTAGTGGTTGATGTGACTGATTTGCTGGATAAAGCCCGCAAGAACGGTGACAAAATCATGTTTGAAGGCGCCCAGGGTACCTTGCTGGACATTGATCACGGCACCTATCCTTATGTAACGTCATCAAACACGACTGCCGGCGGTGTAGCCACCGGTTGTGGTTTTGGGCCGCGTTATCTGGACTATGTATTAGGTATCGTCAAGGCCTATACCACCCGTGTAGGCTCAGGTCCCTTCCCAACGGAGCTGGATTGCGCTGTCGGCGAACATCTTGGCGTGAAGGGGCACGAGTTCGGTGCTACCACCGGCCGCAAACGCCGTACCGGCTGGTTTGATGCTGTAGCCGTGCGCCGTGCCGTGCAGCTGAACAGTATCTCAGGTTTTTGTTTAACCAAACTGGATGTGCTGGATGGCCTGGAAAGCCTCAGTATTTGTGTTGGTTATCAGCAACCCGATGGCACTGTGCTGGATACGCCACCTTTGGCCGCTGAAGGTTATGAGCTGGTTACGCCAGTGTATGAAACCATGCCGGGCTGGTCTGACAATACCTTTGGCATTCAGCAGCTGGAGTTACTGCCACCAGCGGCACGTAATTACATTCAA
The DNA here is from genome assembly GCF_000987775.1 of Arsukibacterium ikkense. Taxonomy (GTDB): domain Bacteria; phylum Pseudomonadota; class Gammaproteobacteria; order Enterobacterales; family Alteromonadaceae; genus Alishewanella; species Alishewanella ikkense. The sequence continues at coordinate 107,810 of NZ_LAHO01000016.1, read as the reverse complement.
CGGCTGGAGCAGCTAACCGGGGTACCGATAGATATTGTCTCTACCGGGCCAGACAGGGTGCAGACCATAGTGTTAACGCATCCATTTGCGTAACGCACTCGTATAAAAAAACGCTGCCATTTGGTGGCGTTTTTTTATACGCTGTAACCATCAATGTGAGAGGTGTCTGATGAACAAGTTCCTGGTTATGGCGTGTTGCCTTGTGCTGGCTGGTTGTGGTGGCTCTGATAGTAGCGACAGTGCTGACAATAACATCGCTGAGTGTGGCCGTAATGATATTAACAGTCAGTTGTATTGTAAGCTGCACGCTGACTATCTGTGGTACAACGAACTGAAAACCGGTGTTGACCCACTGGCGTTTAGCACCCCTGCCGCTTACTTAAGCCGGGTGCTGGCTGATCGTGACCGTTACAGCTTTGTCATAACAGAGCAGCAATATCAGGATCGCTATATTAATGCCGTTTTTTTCGGCTTCGGTTTTGCTACTCAACGCACGGATAACAATACCGCATTACAGGTGTTGTATGTGTTCGATGCCGGATCCGCAGCCCAGCGAGGCTTGCGCAGGGCTGATAAAATTATGGAAATAGACGGTATCAGCGTGGCGGAATGGTTAGCCAGGCTGGATGCAGGCACCGCTACTAATGACGATATCTATGGCCCAAACGAAGAGGGCGTGGTTCGCAATTTTGTCTGGCGTAAGCCTGACAGCAGCCAGCAGCAGGCCGATTTTGTTAAAGGAACGGTCAGCACCAATACGGTAATGCATCGCTCGGTTAGTCAGGTTGCTGAGAAAAAAGTAGGGTATCTGGTGTTTAACACCTTTATCGAATTATCGGAAACTGAACTGGAACAGGCATTCAGTTATTTTGCTCAGCAAAATATTGATGAGTTGGTGTTGGATGTGCGTTATAACGGCGGAGGGTTAATCCGGGTCGCCAACCAGTTAAGTTCGCACATTGCTTTGCCACGCTTACAGGGCAAAACCTTTGTTAAATATCGCTACAACGATAAAAATACCAGTAAAAACAGTACAGTCACTTTTGCGTTGGGTGCCGGCAGAACTAACCTGAATTTACCTCGGGTATTTGTGCTTACTACCGCAGGTAGTTGTTCTTCCAGTGAGCTGGTGATCAATGCTCTGAGCCCCTTTATCGATGTGGTGCAAATTGGCGAAACAACGTGCGGTAAGCCAGTCGGTCAGATGCCTGACAGGGTAGCTGGTTATCGTTTATTCGCCATTAACTTTCAAACCGTTAATGCGCTGGATTTTGGTGATTACTTCGACGGTTTAATGCCAAATTGCCAGGTAAATGCCACGGTAGCAGGTGACTGGGGCGTCAGTAATGACCCCCTGTATGCAGAAGCTTTGGCCTATATCAATAATAGCAACTGCAGTGGCGTAGCCGTTAGTAGCCAGAGTGTGCAACAACAACCGGCACAGTTGCGGGTGCAGCCACAATGGCTGCGTTATAACGAGCAATAACTCCAGACGGCATGTTTTTTGCTTCTGGAAGGTATTGTTCTGGATTAACTAACGGTTATTTGACGCCTTATGAAAACAGTTTTGTTATTACCAGCTACGCTGTTGCTGCTTGGGTTAGTGGTGCCGGCAGCCGTCACGGCCCAGCAGATAGATGCCGTACAACTTTACAGCCAGGATGAGCTGTTAGATTTAATTAAAACGAACAGTCATTTACGTCAGGTACGGGCAGACGACTGCCAGCTGGTACAGGATATTGAGGCGCGTGCCGATATAATGCGCCTGCCGGCCTATCAGTTTTTATACGGCGATATGCTGGCGTATGCGGTTTGCGTACCCCGCAATGTCGAGCGTGGCTGGGATTTAATGCTGCAAGCCGCCGCCCAGGGTTTGCCTGAAGCGTTAGAGCAAGTTGGACGGTATTACCATATCGGCCGGTTTGTGCAGGTCGATATCGACAAAGCGCTGGTGTATTTGCATGAGGCCGCGGCGATGGGCAACCTGAATGCCAAGCTGCGTTATGCCCAATTACTGGTAGACGGTTACGGTTCGCCGGTAGATTATGAGCAAAGCTACCGCTGGTTGCATCATGCTATTAGTGCAGATAGCGCCACTCATGCTAGAATACAACAACTACTGCAACAGCTTGCCAAAAAGATGCCAGAACGGGTTGTGGCCAATGCCAGACGACCTGTCAAATGAAGTTCATCCAATTTATTCGCTTAGCTGTTACACTCAATATATGAAAACAGGAAATAAAAGTTTAATTAATGACGGTAAATGATCCGCATCTTGCGCGTGAGCAAGAAAAATACGACAACCCTATCCCCAGCCGCGAATTTATTCTCGAACACATCGAAAAGCGGCAACAACCTGCCTACTTCGAAGAGCTGGTCAGCGAACTGGGCCTGACAGATGATGATGCTATTTTCGCGTTGAAAAAGCGTTTACGGGCAATGGAGCGTGACGGCCAGCTGCTGTTTACTAAGAGTAAACGTTATGGTCTGGTTGATCATATGGATTTGGTCAAAGGCACTGTTATAGGCCACCGCGAGGGTTTCGGTTTCTTAAAACTGGAAGAGGGCGGGCCGGATTGGTACCTGCCATATCATGAAATGCAACGGGTGTTGCCGGGCGATAAAGTGTTGGCCACCGCAGCCGCGATGAAAAGCAAAGACAAAGTAGAAGCACGGGTAGTACGGGTGCTTGAGCCGCGCACTGAGCCGATTGTTGGTCGCTATTATAAAGATAATGCCGTGTGCGTAGTGGTACCCGACGACCCGCGAATTACCCAGGATATCATGGTGCCGGAAGGTGAGCAGGGCGCAGCGCGCCACGGCCAGATAGTGTTAGTGGAAATTACTCAGCGCCCGTCTAAGCGGGTAAGTGCTGTGGGCAAAGTGATTGAAGTATTGGGCGAGCATATGGCACCCGGTATGGAAATTGAAGTGGCTATTCGCAATCATCAAATTCCACATGAATTTCCACAAGCAGTATTACAGCAAGTGGCCAAATATGGCGAGCAGGTACCAGCAGAAGCCAAGTTGGGGCGGGTTGACCTGACCAAATTGCCGCTGGTGACTATTGATGGCGAAGATGCCCGCGATTTTGACGATGCTGTTTATGCCGAAGCCAAAGAGAATGGCGGCTGGAAATTGTGGGTGGCTATTGCTGATGTCAGTGCTTACGTCATGCCCGATACGCCACTGGATCGCAGTGCGCTGGAGCGCGGTAATTCGGTGTATTTTCCCGACCATGTGGTGCCGATGTTACCAGAGGCATTATCTAATGGGCTGTGTTCGCTTAATCCACACACCGACCGCTTATGTTTTGTCGCTGAAATGCAGATTAGTGCCAGCGGTAAGCTGGATAGCTATCAGTTTTATGAAGCGGTAATGCACTCCGCTGCCCGTTTTACCTATAACAAAGTGCATGCCATATTGCAGGGCGACCCGGAGCTGCGTAAACAATACCAGGCAAACCTGTCCAATCTGGAAACCCTGTACAGCCTGTATAAAAAGCTAGCCAAGGTGCGCGGTCAGCGTGGCGCTATTGAGTTTGAAACGGTGGAAACCCGCTTTATCTTTAACAGCCATCGCAAAATTGAGCAAATTGTACCGGTGCATCGCAACGAAGCCCATAAAATCATTGAAGAATGTATGATTATGGCCAACGTAGCCTCGGCCCGTTTTGTTGAAAAACATGAAGCTCAGGCGCTGTTCCGGGTGCATGAACGGCCTGATGGCGATCGTTTTGCTAACTTCCGGCGCTTTTTAGCTGAATTAGGTATTGAAGCCAATCTTTCCGCCGAACCAACGCCTTTGGAGCTGACCCAAGTATTGGCAACGCTGGCAGACCGGCCTGATCGGGAGCTGATTGAAACCACTATGTTACGCTCGATGAAGCAGGCGGTGTACCAGGGTGATAATCAGGGCCACTTTGGTTTAGCACTGGAAGCCTATGCCCACTTTACCTCACCCATTCGCCGTTACCCGGACTTGGTATTACACCGCGCCATTAAAGCCATTCTGGTGAAGCAAAACCAAAAAGTGACAGGTGAGCGGGCGTATAGTGACAAAGAAATAACCCATTTTGGCGAGCAGTGCTCGATGACCGAGCGCCGCGCCGATGATGCTACCCGGGAAGTGTCGGACTGGCTGAAATGCGAATATATGCAGGATCACCTGGGCGCCGAATTTGAAGGCGTTGTCTCCACTGTAACTAATTTCGGTTTATTTGTGCGCTTAAGCGATTTGTACATTGAAGGCCTGGTGCATGTTACGTCGCTGCAGAACGATTACTACCGCTTTGATGCTGAACGCCAGGTGCTGACCGGTGAGCATAGCGGAGTGAACTACCGGATGGGCGATCAGGTTAAAGTCAAAGTACTGGCTGTCAGCCTGGAATCGCGCAAAATTGATTTAGCCGTAGTGGGCGAGCCTATCCATAATGTCTCAGGCCGGGCAGTTAAAGCCAGCCGCAACGCCGCTTCTGCCGAAAGAGACGCCAAAGCAGGTGGCGGCGCCCGGCGCAGTGGCAAAGGAAATGCAGGCGGCGCGGCCAAGCCAGCGGCCAAAGCCGGCGATAAACCGAAAGCTGCGAAAAGCGGGCCGAAGAAACCGCGACGCCGGGCGAAAAAGCCTAAGGCAAGTAGTTAAAACACCTAGATATTGAGAATAAGCTAACGATGAGCGCAGATTTTGTATTTGGTATTCATGCGGTAAATGCCCTGTTAGAGCGGGCGCCGCAGGATATTTTAGAGTTGTTTATTATGAAAGACCGCGAAGATAAGCGGATGCAACCACTTATTCAGCAAGCGCGGCAACATGGTATTTCAATTCAGTTTTGTAACCGCCGAACTTTGGATGACATGGTCAGTGGCCAGCATCAGGGCATAGTTGCCAAGGCGCGCTTAGCCAGCAGTGGCACGGAAAGCGACCTGGCGACCATACTTGAGCAAAAAGATAAGCCGTTTTTACTGGTGCTTGACGGCGTAACTGACCCACATAACCTGGGCGCTATTTTACGCAGCGCTGATGCGGCCGGGGTGCATGCAGTAATTTCACCCAAAGACCGTTCAGTAAAATTGACCGCCGTGGTGCGTAAAGTGGCCTGTGGTGCCGCTGAAGCGGTGCCTTTTATTACGGTGACCAATTTAGCCCGCACCCTGCGCGAATTGCAGGAAGCCGGGGTTTGGGTAGTGGGCACTGCCGGTGAAACCGAAACCACCATTTATCAGGCTGATTTTAAAGGCCCGCTGGCCATTGTATTGGGTGCTGAAGGCGAAGGCCTGCGCCGCTTAACCCGCGAAACCTGCGACAGCCTGGTGAAGATTCCGATGTTTGGCACAGTGTCCAGCCTGAATGTATCGGTAGCAGCGGGGATTTGTCTATTCGAAGCAGTACGCCAGCGAACGTAGACCTTTTAGCATATATTCTGCTTGTTATTTACCCGCTAACTCCGTAAAATACGCGACCTTCGGCCATACACTCACGTTCCTTGCCTCTATGCGAGCCCGGCCGAGCTCACCCGAGGCTTACTAACCGTAAGGAGCTACAATGCGTCATTACGAAATCGTTTTTATGGTTCACCCTGATCAGAGTGAACAAGTGCCTGGCATGATCGAGCGTTACACTGGCTCAATCAAAGAAGCGGGCGGTACTATCCACCGTTTAGAAGACTGGGGCCGTCGTCAACTGGCTTACCCAATCCAAAAACTGCACAAAGCACACTATGTGTTGCTGAACGTGGAAGCACCACAAACAGTGATTGATGAGCTGGAAACTAACTTCCGTTTCAACGATGCGGTTTTACGTAACCTGATTATGCGCACTAATGGTGCCGTAGTTGAGCCATCTCCAATGGCTAAGGTACGTGATGAGCGTTCTCGTGACGAGCGTCCTCGTGACCGTGCTCCTCGCGAATCAGAAGAGCAGGTTGAAAACGAAGAGTAAGTTTGATGGACAACTTGACCGTGCTTAGTGGCGCCGTTTGTCGGCACCCTGAACGCAGTGAGAGTCCGGCGGGTATCCCGCACACTGTTATCACCGTAGAACATCGCAGTCTCCAACAGGAAGCCGGCCTTAACCGTCAGGCTTATGTCAGGATGCAGGTGGTGTTAAGCGGCACAGTGTTACATCAGCAAGCTCAAACTTTGACGTTGGGCAGTATGGTAAAGGTTAGCGGGTTTTTAAACCGGCACCAGAACCGCAGTGGTCAGGCAAAACTGGTACTGCACGCCCAGCAGATTGAACAAATAAGTTAGGAGACAGACAAATGTCACGTTTTTTCCGTCGCCGTAAATTCTGCCGTTTTTCTGCAGAAGGCACTGTAGAGATTGATTACAAAGATACCGCTGTTCTGAAAAACTACGTTACAGAAAGCGGCAAAATCGTACCTAGCCGTATTACTGGTACCAGCGCTAAGTATCAGCGTCAGCTGGCTCGTGCTATTAAGCGCGCTCGCTACCTGGCCTTGTTGCCGTACAGCGACTCACACAGCTAATACAGAAGGGGTATAAGTATGCAAGTAATTCTGTTAGACAAAGTCTCAAACCTTGGTGGTTTAGGTGACAATGTTACTGTTAAGTCTGGTTATGCTCGTAACTTCTTATTCCCACAGGGTAAAGCAGTTCCGGCTAACAAAGCTAACACCGAAAAGTTCGAACAGCGTCGTGCTGAATTAGAAGCCAAACTGGCTGCTGATTTAACGGCCGCTAACGACCGCGCTGCTAAGCTGGCAGCACTGGCTGAAGTGACTATCGCTTCTAAAGCCGGTGACGAAGGCAAGTTGTTCGGTTCAGTAGGTACCCGCGATATCGCTGATGCCATTACTGAAGCTGGCGTAAAAGTAACCAAAGCTGAAGTGAAATTACCTAACGGTACTTTACGTGAAACTGGCGAGTTCGACATCGATCTGCAGTTACACGCTGAAGTAGTAGCAACCATTAAAGTTGTTATTATCGCAGAAGCCTAAGGCTGTTGGCGCACTGCAGTGCAGTGCGCCATTCTGTTCTCCCTCTCGCTCTTCTCTCGCTGTACCGCATCATTTTAAAAAAAATCTCAACGTTGCTTTTTATTCTGCCGCTTGCAAGGTAGCATTGCACAGTTATTTCCAATTCTGTCAGGTGTTATGAGCAGTAATAAAGACAAGCAAGTCGCCGGCCTGAAAATGCCACCGCACTCTATCGAAGCTGAGCAGTCTGTGCTTGGCGGTTTAATGCTGGATAATCAGGCCTGGGACCGGGTATCTGAAAAGGTGGTCGAGCAGGATTTTTATCTGCGCTCACACCGGTTTATCTTTAGCGCTATGGCGCGGATTGCCGAAGCCAACCAGCCGATAGATTTGATTACTGTATCTGAAGCACTGGAAGCCAACCAGCAACTGGATGATATTGGTGGCTTTGCCTATTTGGGTGAAATTGCCAAAAACACCCCCAGCGCCGCCAATATTATGGCCTATGCTGACATTGTACGGGAACGTGCTGTGGTGCGCGATATGATAGCGGTTGCGCACGATATTGCCGATGCCGGCTATGACACCCAGGGCCGTACCAGCGCTGAACTACTGGATTTTGCGGAAAGTAAGGTGTTTAAAATTGCCGAGCAACGGGCCAATGCCAATGAAGGCCCGGAGCCGATTAATAATATTCTGGCGAAAACCATCGATAAAATTGATGCGCTGTTTCGCTCGCCACAAACCGGTGTCACGGGCTTATCATCGGGTTATATGGACCTGGATAAAATGACCAATGGCTTTCAGCCATCTGACTTAATTATTGTCGCGGCCCGGCCTTCGATGGGTAAAACCACTTTCGCCATGAACCTGTGTGAGCATGCCGCCATTACCAGCGACAAACCGGTGCTTATTTTCAGTCTGGAGATGCCTTCAGACCAGATTATGATGCGGATGCTGGCTTCATTAGGCCGGATCAACCAAACCAAGGTTCGTACCGGTCAGTTGGAAGATGAAGACTGGGCGCGGCTTTCGTCAGCCATTGAGCTGTTAAACAGCAAAGGCAAAATGTATATTGATGATGCCTCTGGCCTGACCCCGACCGAAGTGCGCTCACGGGCCAGAAGGGTAGCGCGCGAGCACGGTGGCCTGAGTATGATCATGGTCGACTATTTGCAATTAATGACGGTGCCGGGCTTAAGTGAAAACCGCACCCTGGAAATTGCCGAAATTTCCCGTTCGTTAAAATCGTTAGCCAAAGAGTTGAAAGTGCCGGTGATTGCCCTGTCGCAGCTTAATCGTGGCCTGGAGCAGCGGGCCGATAAACGCCCGGTTAACTCTGACTTGCGCGAATCAGGCTCTATTGAACAAGACGCCGACTTAATTATGTTTATCTATCGCGATGAGGTGTATCACGAAGATAGCGCCGAAAAAGGCCTGGCTGAAATTATCATTGGTAAACAGCGAAACGGCCCCATCGGTAAAGTTCGGCTAACTTTTCATGGTCATTTCTCCCGCTTTGATAACTACGCCGGTAGCGCCCGTTTTGAGGACGAGTATTAATGTCACGCCGGCCGGTAGCCCAAATTAATCTGGCTGCCCTTGGCCATAATTTACAGCGGGTGCAGCAGCTTGCTCCTGCCAGTAAGGTATTGGCAGTGTTAAAAGCCAATGCTTACGGCCATGGCCTGGTAAAAGTAGCGCAGGCTTTAACCGCCGCCGATGCCTTCGCCGTAGCACGGATTGATGAAGCGCTGGCTCTGCGTACCGCTGGTATCGTCAAGCCGATTGTATTACTCGAAGGCTTTTACGAAGCGGCTGAATTGCCCATTTTGCTGGCCAATAACCTGCAGACCGTAGTGCATAATGAGCTACAACTAATGGCACTGGAACAGGCAGAGTTGGATGGACAGCTGAAAGTCTGGTTAAAAATTGATACCGGTATGCATCGGCTGGGGATAGCACCAGAACAGTTTGCTGAGTTTTATCGTAGGTTATGGCAATGCCCGGCTGTGCAACCAGGTATTCGCTTAATGAGCCATTTTTGCTGTGCCGATATACCAGGCTCGGATAAGACCGAACAGCAACAGGCGCTGTTTCAACTACTTTGCAGCGATAAAGCCGAGCAACAAAGCCTGGCTAATAGTGCAGCAATCATTAGCCTGCCACAGAGTCATGCCGACTGGGTACGTCCGGGACTAATGCTGCATGGCATTTCGCCACTGCCAAATCAGAGCGGCCAGCAACATCAGTTGCAACCTGTTATGCGCTTAAGCAGCCGGCTAATTGCCATGCGCCAGGTCCAAGCCGGAGAGACAGTGGGTTATGGCGGCAACTGGCAAGCAAAAGTTACAACCTGGATTGGAGTAATTGCTATTGGCTATGGTGACGGTTATCCGCGCCATGCCAGTAACGGCACACCAGTATGGCTTGAGGGGCGCGAGGTGCAGTTGGTTGGGCGGGTTTCAATGGATATGATCACCGTTGATCTTGGCGAGTGTCCAACTGAAACCATTGGAGCTGAAGCGGTATTATGGGGCCCGGAACTGGCCATTGAACGGGTAGCTCAATGTGCCGATACCATTCCCTATGAGCTGTTATGTAATATCACGCCGCGGGTCAATTATCAGTATCTGACTGGCCAGTAGCCTGGCCGTTTACCTGTCGAAGCTGACTTCAATATGCACTTTGCCAAATTCAGAATCGAATGGCATTAAAATGGTCGGCCCCTCGCATTTATGGGTAATGGTATGGGCTTTGCCGGATACGACTATCGGCGTGGCCATCGAGAACTCATAACCTTTGTCACCTAAAATCCGTTTGGCGCCACCGGTAACCATGTTGGTGATCTCACCAACCATATCGGTGACATCGGCATTGATGGTTTTCGGTTTTTCACCGAGCATCCGGTACATCACCTCCAGGGCTAAGCCTTCTTCAAAACTGACTGAAAATGAGCCTTTAATATCACTGCCTACCATGCCAATTAAGCCTGAAACATCACCTCGTGCTACTTCGTCTTTTTTAATTCGAGGCTGACCAGGCACGATAGTGGTATTGGCCATGGTAGCTAACACATTCACCAGCGAAGAAAGAAATGGATTTATGTACTCAACATTCATGAAGCGCGCCTGTTAGTTATATATTGAAGTTTTTGTGGATGCCCTTATAAGACTAGGAGCATTTAACTGATCCTACAAGTCAGCTTATGGGTTTAACGTTATTTATGCAACTTGCTGGCATTTATGACAAAAACCATGGGCCTCAATAGTCTGATGCTTAATTTTAAAACCTTGTTCGCTCGCCAGTCTGCTGAACTCTTGTTGCAATACTGCGGAATGTAATTCGCTTACGCCGCCACAGCTGTCGCAGATCAGTAACTGCGCCGGGTGATGATGGCCAAAATGATGACACAGCATAAAAGCATTGCTGGATTCTATTTTGTGAATAAACCCCTGCTCGGTTAAGAATTCCAGTGCCCGGTAGATGGTGGCAGGTTTAGCGGCGGGTTCAGTTTGTTTTAACTGCTCCAGCAAATCATACGCACCCATACCGCCATCAGTTTTTGCCATTAATCGAAATACTTTTTCCCTGATAGAGGTAAAGCGAGCGCCATTTTTATCGCAAATTGCTTTGGCCCGGGTTACTAATGATTCAGTTGACATTCTTACTCTATTCTCCTGACAGCAGTCTTTGGCAGTGTAGCATATTAGTTTCTAAGTGCCACGCCTGGTGCTGCTTGATAAATATCCGCTAGCGCCCTAATTAACCATAGATTGTTGTACAATATGTGGCTGAATCATTCATCTTTTACTGCAGGTACGAGCATTTTGGCTACTAAACTTATTGACCATAAATTTTCTGTCGCCCCGATGCTGGATTGGACTGACAGGCATTGCCGCTATTTTCACCGGTTGATGACCAGGCACGCCGTGTTGTATACCGAAATGGTAACAACCGGGGCGTTGATCCATGGTAAGGGCGATTATCTGGCTTTTAATCAGCAAGAACATCCACTGGTGCTGCAATTGGGCGGTTCCAATCCGGCCGATATGGCCAGGTGCGCGCAGCTGGCCGAGCAGCGAGGCTATGATGCGGTCAATATTAATGTTGGCTGCCCGTCCGATCGGGTGCAAAACGGCATGTTTGGCGCCTGTCTGATGGCCCAGCCTGCGTTAGTGGCTGATTGTGTGCAAGCGATGCTGAATGTGGTATCGATCCCGGTCACGGTAAAAAGCCGGATTGGGATAGATGAGCTGGATAGTTACCCGTTTTTAACCGATTTTATCGGTACTATTGCAGATGCGGGCTGTCAGCAATTTATCGTGCACGCCCGTAAAGCCTGGTTAAAAGGGTTAAGCCCGAAAGAAAACCGCGAAATACCTGAGTTGGATTATCCCAGGGTGCATCAGCTGAAGCGTGATTTCCCGCAGCTTGATATCAGCATTAACGGCGGTATTAAAACGCTGGACGATGTGCGCTACCAGCTGCAACTGGTTGACGGTGTGATGGTAGGGCGGGAGGCTTATACCAATCCGTATTTACTGAGCCAGGTTGATCATTTGATCTATGGTGACGAGCAGCCAGTGCTGACGCAGCACGAATTGGTGCGTGCGATGTTGCCTTACATTGAACAGCAAATGCAGCAAGGCGCCCGTTTCTGGCACATTGCCAGGCATATGCTGGGTCTGTTTCAAGGCTTACCCGGTGCCCGTTTGTGGCGGCGCCATCTGAGTGAAAACGGTCATCTGGCTGCTGCCGGGCCTGAAGTACTGGTGCAGGCGTTGGCGGCAGTGCCAGAGTAAATGGCGGCGATAATGTGCAAGTGAACCTCACATGAAGATTTTGACTAACATGGTGGTTAAATTGGCTATTTTTTAGTATTGAGCCAATGCTTGAAAAATAACCAATCAAGTGCTTCGTAAAAATTTAGTTATATATCAATGATTTAGTCTTGGTTGAAAGTTGGCACAAGCTTTGTAATAGGTAAGTTGTAGTACTGACTAACTTAATTATGAAGGAATATTATATGAAAACTTTCGCTGCTCTGACTCTAACTGCTGTTGTATGTTTAACTGCTGCGCCAGCCCAGGCAAATCCTGTAACTGACGCTATGCAACAATTAGCGGCTAATCAATTAGCCGATATTAAAATAACGGTTGTGCAGCAAGCACGCCAGGCCATGGAGAAAACGGCTGCCGATCTGCGTCTGTTACTGCAAAGTGAGCCGCAACTGGCTCAGCAGCAGGCAGAGAAAACGGATACTAAGCCTGCGGCGGAGTAACCGATGTTATCTGCCAGCAGTTTGTTGCTGCTGTATTTATTACCGGTAGTTACCATGTTTTCAGCTTTTATCGTATGGTGCTACTTGTTGCCGCTTTTGCTGTGGTGGCAGCGTGCCCGGAGTTAGCTGTGCCGGGCTGCTGCCATTTATCAGGCTATAACTTTGTGCTAAGTCGCTGTTCGCTGCCAGAATTTGGTGTAAGATAAACTAAATTTGTTAAGGGAGCGTAACATGGTGCGATTTATTGCTTTGCTGATTTCTGCCACAGTTAGTCTGACAGCCTTACCGGCATTGGCGACAGAGTTAACTGTTACCGATGGGCAGGTTCGGGTGCCGATGCCGGGACGCACTGTTACGGCAGGCTATTTCACTATCCATAATCATGCTGCAACTGCCGTTAGTTTAGTTAGCGCCCAAAGTAATGCCTTTGAGCGAGCTGAATTACATCAACATACGCATAAGGATGGTGTGATGCGGATGGAGCAGGTTGATCAAATTGATATTGCCGCCAATAGCAGCGCAACGTTGCAGCCCGGTGGCTTGCATCTGATGTTATTTAATCCGCAACAGCCGCTAATGGCAGGCGAAAGCGTGACATTAGATCTGAGTTTTAGTAATGGTGAAGTGTTATCCCTGAGCATGCCACTTACTGAGATGCCCCGACGCTAAGGACGAGATATGAACAAGCGTAATGTCGCTTTGCTGGCTGCCAGCCTGTTATTGGTTTTGTTTGTAGTAACGAGCTGGTGGGTTAGCCGTGAGCCTGCGATTATGGTGACGCAGATTCAACAGGCACACCTCGATGATAAGGTCAGTGCCACAGTAGGTTACACTACTACCACTGCGCTGATTAAAGTAACGGAAACCCTGCTGGATAAGCCGGGCGGCTATTTGTCGAACGACATTTTGCCGCCTTTTAGTTTACTGGATAATATGCCTGCCTGGGAGTTTGGTGTACTGGAAATGTCCCGTGATCTGGCGTTGGCCTTTCGCAAAGATTTCAGCCGCTCGCAATCACAATCTGCTGAAAATGCCTACCTGAAAATTGCCCAGCCGCAGTTTAATATCGATCATCGCAGCTGGGCTATTCCCAGTGCGGAGTCTGAATATCGTAAGGCTATTGCCCAGTTATATTTATACCGTGATGCCTTGTCTGATCGAAATATGGCCGACAGCCAGTTTTATGCCCGGGCGGATAATTTGCGTGACTGGCTGAAAAATGTTGAGAAGCGGCTGGGCAGTTATTCGCAGCGCTTAAGTGCCAGCGTAGGTCAGGAGCGGCTTAATACTGATTTAGCTGGAGATGCCGATGCCCGCCAATCAACCGTAACAGCGGGTCAGCAACGAATTAAGACCAGCTGGTGGAAAATAGACGATGAATTTTATGAAGCGCGTGGGGCGGCCTGGGCCCTGTTGCACTACCTGAAAGCGGTTGAAGTGGATTTTGCCGAAGTTTTACACCGGCGTAATGCCATGGTCAGTCTGCAACAAATTATCCGGGAACTGGAGGCGACTCAGCAACCGATTTGGAGCCCGATGGTACTCAATGGCAGTGGCTTCGGCGTGCTGGCGAACCATAGTTTGGTAATGGCTAATTATATTTCCCGCGCCAATGCGGCGCTGATTGATTTATCTGAATTACTGACTCAAGGATAATCGATATGCAAAGATCCACCATCAAAGCAGCCGTTATGGTGGCGTTTAGTTCGATGCTGATAGCAGGACAGGCTTCGGCAGATACCCTGCTAGGTTTGTATATAGGTGCCGATGGCTGGCGCAGCAAGGCGACCGGCAGTTTTGGCAATAGCGAGCCGGCGCCAGCGTTTAATTTTAACAGCAAAACTCAAGGTACGGTCTATATTGCACTGGAGCACCCAATACCGCTGATACCCAATATTCGGCTGGCGCATAACCAGCTTGCAGCCAATGGTATTACCTTGCTTGATGGCGATTTTAGCTTTGCAGGGGAAGATTTTGCTATCAATACCACCCTGGCAAACCGGGTAGATCTGACTAACACTGATGTCGTGTTGTACTATGAGTTGTTAGATAACCGCCTTATTGAGCTGGATCTTGGCTTGAACGCCAAGCATGTCAAGGGGTCGGTGTCGGTTATAGAGCAGGCAGCTAATGGCTTGCAGGGCGAAGAGTCGGTGTCGCAATGGCTACCCATGTTGTATGCCCGCAGCAAGATAGGTTTGCCGTTAACCGGCCTGGATGTGTTTGCTCAGGGCAGTTATATTGGCTGGAGTGACAGCCGGCTATATGATCTGCAAGCGGGCATTGGCTACCAGCTTATTGATTCACTGGCGGTGGACGTTCGTTTTAAGCTGGGTTACCGGGTAGTTAACGTGCGGCTGGATGATCTTGACGAGCTGTATAGCAACCTCGATTTTAAAGGGGTGTTCGCTGGTGTTGAATTGCATTTCTAGTGCAGCCGCCAGACGAGGGATAGCCGCCAGGTAGTTTGTTTGGGTGGCTAAACTTGTCGCTGCTGCTGAAGCGCTTTATAGTAACTATTTCTGAATGTGGCGGCAGCAACGTTTTGATAAATATCTTCAGACAGTTAATGATTCCATGGTTGCTGGCGCTGTTGTTAGCCTGGTTGCTGATGGTGCAGTGGTTACACAATGAGAATCGCAGCCAACAACAACAGCAAATACAACAATTAGCTATTACCGTTAACTATGCTATTCAGGCTAATCTTGCGGTTGCGCCAGCGGAGACGCTTGCCAGTCAGTTAAGGCAAATTCATAATAGTTCGCCACTAGCGGTGCAACATATTACTGCTTATAACGCCCAGCGCCAGTTCATTGCCAGTAGCACATTGCCGACCGAGGCCCCGGTGCTTGAAGGCGCACCATTAGCATATCAGGTAAGCACTCTGGCCAATGGCAGTCAACTTGCTGTATTGCCAGTCAGTGCTGGTCTTGGCCGCGCTGGCGATACGCTAACGGGGCAGTTGCCGGATAACGGTTATATCGCGGTAGTGTTTGATACTGAATTTGCCTGGTTGGTTTGGTTAATGCCACTGGCATTGCTTAGCGGGGCCTGGGCGGTAGGTATGCTATTAAGCTTCGGCTTGGTAAAGCGCAGCCAGCAGCACCATCATACCGATATTGAGTTAGTGACGCATCATTTACATCGCTTGCAGTCTGCTCAGCAGCAATGTCAGATCTCGGCTCAGTTGGTTCCGACACTGCGACCTGTACAACAAGCCTTTAATGACCTGGTTAGTGCATTGGATAACAAACAGTCGGCCCATGAACAGTTGTTACTGCAGTTAAATCAGCGATTGCAACAGCTGAGTTCTCAGTGTAACGACCTTGACCAGCAACGGCAGCACTTCAGTATTCAGCAGCAACAGCAACAGCGTCAGATCCGGCACTGGTTTGAACAAAGCTTGATCCTGTGGCAGCGTAAAGAGCAGTTACAGCCGGCGCAGTTTCAACGTTTGTTACAACTGCACCTGCTGACAGGACATTATCAGTTTAGTGCAGCAGACTTCCGGGGAGAATCACTGAGTCTGACGCATTGGCTGAGTCAGCATCTGCAACAGCTTGGGTCGGTATTGCCTGTAGCAGAGGTCAATCTTGACTGGCAGGAGCACCCGAACACCTTAAATTGTGCAGTGAACCTCTGCCAGCAAACGTTAAACTCGTTGTTACAGGCGCTGATACTGTTGTGTTTGCGTGCAGAGGATGTTAGCAAAATGACGCTGGATATTCAGTTCGATACTGGCGGGGAACAAGACTATTTGCAGTTAACGGCCCGTTGCAATGGCAATGGATTACCTGCACATTGCCGGCAACTGCTGCAATCCGCCGACATGCTTGATTTTCAGTGGAGTGATGCTGATATCGCCCTGTTAAAGGCGGTTCAGGTTAGTGGTGCCACCTTTAGCTGTCAATCACTCGATGGCCTGGGGTGTATTTTACAACTGAAGGTGCCGGTACAGACTGAGCCCGTTAGCTCCCCCAGGTTACTGCAGCAGTTATTGCTGTTTGATGAAGATACTGAGCGTTTACAGACTCACGCGACGGCATTAACTGGAATAGTGGCGCAGGTGACCAAATGTAACAGCCTTAGTGAGCTGGAGTTGCTGATAAATAGTAATGCATTTGAACTTGTGTTGCTGTTTTTACCCGTAGTGGCACCGCCCTCAGAGTGGCAAGTGCTGTTTGCTCAGCTGCGACGAGGGCCCAATGTGCTGAGTTTTGCCGCACCGGCCAGGTTGCCCGATTGGCAAGATATTATGCCCACAGTGCAGGCCAACCATCAGTATTGTCTGGCGCAGGTCATTGCCTTTGCCGAGATACGACCAAAACACACTGGCCTGCAACATATTCTGGTGGTTGATGATAACGAAACCAACCTGGCTTTTGTGCAAGTACTACTGAAAAACAAGCCCTTGTTGCTGCATACGGCTACCTCTGCTGCGCAAGTGTTTACCCTGTGTCAGCAGCATAAATTTGACATGATTTTACTGGATATTCAGTTACCGGATATGTCTGGGGTTGACGTTGCCAGGCAACTGCGGCAGCAGCCTCAATATCAGAAAGTTCCTATCGTTGCTTTTACCGCGCATGCTATGCCTGATGAAATCGCCTGCTACCATGAGGCCGGCATGGACGATATTATTTTCAAACCGTTAGAACCGGCAAAACTGGATAGTTTGCTGGCGAAGTTTTCACTGACAGCGAGCGTCAAAGCACCCTAGTGCATGGTTTATTTAAATTGCAGTACGCCTGCCAATTGCTGCTGCAGCGCTGCTAAATAGCCACTGTGGGTTGGGCTGTTTAGCAGTGGGAGCAATTCGGTACCCACGGCGGTGTATTTGTAGTACTGCAAAACAACACCGCGTTGCAGGGCTGTGCACTCCAGAGTCTGGCTTTGAAATTGCCAGCTAAAAGCTTGTCCGGGTTGTAATTCACCACTTTCAATCTCGACACTATGCAAAATGCCGATATCTACCAGGTTCAGAATTTGCGGATACGATAAGCCAAACTGGCTTAAATTAAGCAGCGCCATGCTACGACCGGTAAGTAACTGCCACAATGACGGCTTACGAATATAGCCAAAATATATCCGGCCGCTTTGTTCCTGTCGGTTGCGGCAACTTAAACTGGCTGCCAATTGCAGGCTTTGTGCTTCTTTATGGCTCATTTGCTGCAAAGTTTGCAGCGTTTTTAAGGAAAAACGGCCTGGTGTGGCAATCTCTCCAGCCAGGATTTTTGCCCATAGTTGCTGCATATTGTCGTTAGAAATATCCAGTACTAATTCACAGTACTGAGCAAACCAGTCAGGGTCGACCTCCTGGGCTGATACTCGCTCTGGACAATACTCCAGCGCTAACGCCATGATTTTTTCCAGATTTTGCTGCTGGCGTTCACGTTGCATTTGTAAGCGGCGGTTAACTCGCTGGGCCAGGCTTAGCTCAGCGACGGGTTCAGGTGCGCCTGAGCGGGCTGCAAGTTGCTGATGTTTAGCGCTGCCCGGGGTGTTGTCTGCATTTTCATGGTTGGTATCAGTAAGGGGGGCTGAGGTTCTGTTGGTGACCGGGGCGCCAAGGTGATAGCGTGCCAGCCTTAGCAGCCGCTGCTGGCCAGATGCCGGGGTTACTTTACTCAAAATAAATCCGATATTTGTCGAATAATTAATGTTATCTTGGCATTAAGCCGCTGCAGCAGCAAGTAGGCCGGCATTATTTGTGCCCGGCACTATCAAAGTTAACTAAGCTAAAAATAAATGATAATTCGTTTTTTGTTTTTTAACTTATACATGTATATTTAAGTTAAGAGTCTGAGCAAGGCGTAATCATGAAATCAAATGAAACAGATGAAGATTTTCTGTTTTTCGCAGAAGACGAGCAGCCCTCGTTGGAACCGGAACTGGCATTAGGTGTTTGGAATATTCTTATCGTCGATGATGACGAAGAAATCCACACCGTCACTAAGCTGGCACTGAATGACCTTATCGTCATGGGCCGCAAGCTGAGCTTTCACCATGCCTACTCTGGCGATGAAGCCATTCGCTTTTTACAGCATAACGATAATATTGCCATGGTATTACTTGATGTGGTGATGGAGTCAGATGATGCTGGGTTAAAAGTGGTGCAGCGGATCCGTGACGAACTGCATCTGGAAGAGTTGCGAATTGTGCTCAGAACTGGCCAGCCGGGTTACGCGCCTGAAGAAAGCGTGATTAAAGAATACGATATAAATGATTACAAAACCAAAACTGAATTAACCCGCGGTAAATTGGTTACCGCTATTATTGCCTCGCTTCGTTCATATCAGCAAATCCGCACCATTAATCAAAACCGGATTGGCTTACAGAAAATTATTAATGCTGGTGCTAATTTACTTGAACAGCATTCATTACATGAATTTTCAGAAGGCGTGGTTACCCAGATTGCCTCGTTAATTGGTCTGCATGCCGAAGGCGTGCTGTGTGCTCAGATAGAAGATGACGGCAGCGCCAGCGATAAAATATATGTGTTGGGCGCGGCCGGGCATTATGCGCCTTTTATTAAGTGCCAGCTGGATCGCATAGATAATCCGCGTATCGTGCAACAGATTAATTTATGTTTGAGCCAGCGCCAGAACATTTTTGGCCAGCAGGATACGGTGTTGTATCTGGGGAGTGATAGTCACTGCGCGGCGGTTTATATTGAAACTAACCGGCCGATAGAGGCTTTTGATCGGCAGCTGATAGAGGTATTTTTAAGTAATATCTCGATAGGCTATGAAAATGTCACCTTATTTCAGCAGCTGAAGCATGCCGCCTATATTGACCCGTTGACCAAGACGCCAAACCGCAACGAGTTTATTCAAATCTTGCAGGATACCCGCCGTTTTGATGCTGAGGGTATGGTGGCAGTACTAATTGACATTGATCATTTCTCCGATGTGAACGATGGCTTAGGCCAGGATGTTGGCAATGAATTACTGATCGCCCTGACCTTACGCTTAATTGCTTTTTTTGGCACCAGTTGCCAGTTAGGCCGCATCGGCGCTGACGTATTTGGGGTGGTAGGCCCTGCGCAAGAGTTAACCCCCGAGCGCTTAGAAGAAGTGTTTAACGAGCCCTTTCAGGCTTCAGAGCATGCGTTGCAGGTTACCGCTACCTTTGGCTTGTGTCGCTTAACTGATTCAGCTGAGCAAGGGCTGACTATCCTGAAGCATGTGTATATTGCGCTGAACAAAGCTAAAAAAAGTATCAGCCAGAATTATCAATTTTATCAGCCAGAAATGGAAGATGAAATGGCAGAGCGCTTATCGTTATTGCGCAAGCTGCGCACTGATTTCAGCCGTGACAAACTTGAGCTCTGGTATCAGCCACAAATATCGCTGAGTACCAAGCAGGTTGTTGGCATGGAGGCATTGCTGCGTTGGCCGGTGGCTGATGGCCAGTATATTTCACCGGCGGTGTTTATTCCGCTGGCCGAATACTCAGGGCTTATCGTCGAAATCGGCAGCTGGGTGTTGGAGCAGGCCTGTCAGCAAATAAAGCATCTGGCAAGTCAGGGCTACAACAACTTACGCATTGCCGTCAATGTATCAATGCCGCAGTTTCGGAATCATCATTTTGTGCAGACGGTGATTGACTGTGTTAATCGATACAGTATTGACCCGGCATTGTTAGAGCTTGAGATCACCGAGTCGGTGGTAATGGATGAGCCAAAAATCGTGATTGATGCGCTGCAAAAGCTAAAGAATGCTGGTATTAAAGTGGCGATAGATGATTTTGGCATCGGCTTCTCCTCATTAAGTTACTTACAGCAGTTGCCACTGGATCGGATAAAAGTGGACCGGGCTTTTGTACGGGAAGTAACTGAACCAGCCGGTGAGGTGATTGCTCAAACTATTATTAATCTGGGTAAACGTCTGGGCTTATCTACCATTGCCGAGGGGGTGGAAACTGTCGAGCAGCAACAGGCGGTAGAAGCCATGGGGTGTGATGAGGTGCAGGGCTTTTTGTTTGCTAAACCGATGCCAACCGCTGAATTGCTGCAGTATCTCGCTGCAAACAATACAGAGAAAGTGGCTAAGTCATGAGCAATCAGCATTAAAAAAAGCCGCATAAAGCGGCTTTTTTTAATGTATAACACCCCCCTTAACAGTGAGTTGTTATTTTTTAGCTCGTTCAAACGATGTCATAATTTCAGCCTTGGCAGCAGCAGCATCAGCCCAACCCTGTACTTTCACCCATTTACCTGGTTCCAGCTCTTTGTAGCGCTCAAAGAAGTGTTGAATTTGCTGCTTTAACAATTCCGGTACATCATTGATATCCTGAATATGGTCATACAGTTTGGTCAGCTTGCTGATTGGCACGGCAATCACTTTGGCATCTTCGCCTGACTCATCAGCCATATTTAATACCCCAACCGGCCGGCATCTGATAACCGAGCCTGGCACTAATGGGTAAGGGGTTGGCACTAACACATCAACCGGGTCACCATCAAGCGATAGGGTATGGTTTACAAAACCATAGTTGCAAGGGTAGAACATTGGCGTTGACATAAAGCGGTCAACCCAGACTGTACCCGTGTCTTTATCTACTTCATATTTAATCGGGTCGGCATTGGCCGGAATTTCAATAATAACGTTAATTTCGTCTGGCAGGTTTTTACCTGCTGCTACGTCGCTTAAGCTCATGTTGCTTCCTTATCGTTTAATCAGCGCCGGCTATTATAGCGGCGGCAGTAAAAATGGCTATGCTTTGTGATATCCAATACAGGTTTCTACTTCATGTTTTGAGCCCAGAATAACCGCGACCCGCTGGTGAATATCGGTTGGTATTATTTCCATGATACGCTCATACCCCGTTGAGCTGATACCGCCAGCCTGTTCTACCAGAAAACTCATCGGATTGGCTTCATACATTAGTCGCAATTTGTCCGGTTTGGTTGAGTCTTTGGTGTCCCGCGGGTAGGCAAAAATGCCACCGCGGCACAACACCCGGTGCACATCACCCACCATGGCCGCAATCCAGCGCATATTAAAGTTTTTACCGCGCGGGCCGGTTTTGCCCAGCAGTAAGTCAGCGACATAGCGCTGCATAGGTTCCTGCCAGAACCGTTGGTTAGACATATTAAGCGCAAACTCGGTGGTGTATTTTGGAATGGCAGCCTGATCGCCGGTCAGCAAAAAACCACCATAGGTATTATCAAGCGTGTATAAACGGGTGCCATGGCCGGTAGTCAGTGCCAGCATAGTCGAGGGGCCGTATAGTACATAGCCGGCGGCAACCTGAGCAGTGCCAGGCTGTAAAAATAAGCTGGCATCGTCCGGCGCTTTGGCCGGGTCGGCAGGCAGAATAGAAAAGATAGTACCAATTAAGCTGTTGATATCGGTGTTAGACGAGCCGTCCAGCGGGTCAAAGGTTACCAGGTATTTTCCCTGCGGGTTGCCGGCAACGATATGATCTTCTTCTTCTGAGCTGATGGCTTTTACCACGCCTGTTTCCAGGATAACTTCTTTTAATAATTCATTGGCTATGACATCAAGTTTTTTTTGGGTTTCCCCTTGAATATTCTCGCCAAGGGTAGAACCTAATACCCCTGCCAGTTCACCCTGACTGACCCGGAAAGAGATTTCGCGACAGGCAGCCAGAATGGTTTTAAGCAGGGCAATTAACTCAGGTTCGACTCCGTCCTGCTGCAGTACCGGGGAAATACGGCGCATGTTGTTATTCCTTTTATTGCTGTAGTGAATGTGTAGGGCTGGGCTATTTTAAAGAATTTATTGTTAAATTGCAGTTTTGATCGTAGTTTTATCTGTTTTTCTGTTATCAACGGGCCTGCGCAGCAGGAAATAACTGATGCATATTCATATTTTAGGTATTTGCGGCACCTTTATGGGCGGCATTGCCGCTATTGCCAAAGCGCTGGGCCATCAGGTGACCGGCTCCGATCAAAATGTGTATCCGCCAATGAGTGAGCAGCTGGTGGCACTGGGTATCGGTTTGGTGCAGGGCTACGACAGCAGCCAGTTTTCGCCCGAGCCGGATTTAGTTATTATTGGTAATGCCTTATCCCGCGGCAACGAGGCGGTTGAATATGTGCTTGACCGCGGCTTACGCTATACCTCAGGCCCACAGTGGCTGGCTGAACAAGTATTGCACGACCGCTGGGTGCTGGCGGTGGCCGGAACGCATGGTAAAACCACCACCAGCAGCATGCTGGCCTGGATTTTAGAGGCGGCCGGCCTGGAGCCGGGCTTTTTAATTGGCGGCATTCCGCAAAATTTTGATACATCGGCCCGGCTCGGTCAATCGCCATTTTTTGTAATTGAAGCGGACGAATACGACACTGCCTTTTTTGATAAACGCTCGAAGTTTGTTCATTACCGGCCGCGCACCCTGATAATTAATAATCTGGAGTTTGACCATGCTGATATCTTCCCGGATTTAGCCGCTATTCAGCGCCAATTTCATCATTTACTCAGAATGGTGCCGGCTAACGGTCTGGTGTTATCACCAGAAGATACCAAAGCTGTCAGCCAGACGCTGGCCATGGGGTGCTGGAGTGAGCGTCAGAGTTATGGCCAGGACTGGCGGGCAGAGTTGATTCAAAACGATGGCAGCGCTTTTAAATTGTTTTATCAGCAGCAGTTGCAAGGCGAACTGCACTGGCAACTGTGCGGTCAGCATAATGTTGATAATGCCGTGATGGCCATTGCCGCCGCGCGCCATGCCGGCGTGCCGGTTGCTGTGGCGTTAGAGGCGATGAGCCAGTTTGTGGCACCGAAGCGGCGAATGGAGCTAAAAGCGGAGATTGCCGGCATTAAAGTTTACGATGACTTTGCCCATCACCCAACCGCCATTGCCACTACTTTGCAGGGTGTGCGCAATAAAGTGGGCCAGGGCCGGTTAATTGCCGTACTGGAACCACGCTCTAATACAATGCGCATGGGGGTGCACGAAGCGGCGTTGCCGGTGTCGTTAGCCATTGCCGACCAGGTGTATTTGTATGAGCCGGCAAACGCCAACTGGTCATTGGATGCCTTAACCCGCAGTTTAAGCCCCAAGGCCCATTTGTCGCATGATATTGCGGCACTGGTCGGTTTACTGGTCGGGCAAGCCGCCAGGGGTGATAACATCGTAATTATGAGTAACGGCGGCTTTGCTGGTATTCACGATAAGCTGATTAGCGCCTTAGCGCAAAAATGGGAGTGAGTATGCAGGACATAACCTTAGCCTTTACCGGCGCTTCAGGTGCGCCTTACGGCTGGCGTTTACTCGAGCTATTGTTAGTGCAGGGAGTGCGGGTGCACTTACTTATTTCCAGTGCGGCGCGGGTGGTATTTGCCACCGAGCATAATATTAAGTTGGCCGGCGCACCGGATAAATGTACCGAACAGTTGCAGACGCAGTTTAACTGCGCCCCTGGCCAGTTAACGGTATACGGCAAAGATGACTGGTTCTCGCCGGTAGCGTCGGGTTCAGCTGCACCAAAGCAGATGGTGATTTGCCCCTGCTCAACCGGTACGGTGTCGGCGATAGCATGCGGCGCCAGCGATAATCTGATAGAGCGGGCGGCCGATGTGGTGATTAAAGAAGGCGGTAAGCTGATTTTAGTGCCACGGGAGAGCCCGCTCAGTGCCATTCATCTGGAAAACCTGCTGAAACTGGCGCGGCTTGGGGTAACGATTATGCCGGCGGCCCCCGGCTTTTATCACCAGCCGAAACAAATCAGTGATTTAGTCGACTTTATGGTGGCGCGCATTTTAGATCAGTTAGGGCTGCAACAGCAGCTTACGGCCCGCTGGGGTTATGGCGGCGAGCGTGACAACAACGATAGTACAGCAGGAGAGCGTGAGTGAGTCTGGCGTTAGATATTTCAGCCTTACATAAGGTGTATAAAAGCGGCACTGTCGCCCTTACTGGTATTGATTTGCAAGTTAAGCAGGGCGATTTTTTCGCTTTGCTGGGTCCCAATGGTGCGGGTAAAAGCACCACTATTGGCATTATTACCTCGCTGGTTAACAAAAGCAGCGGTAAGGTCAGCGTATTTGGTTTTGATATTGATAGCCAGCTGGAACAAGCGAAAAGCCAGCTGGGCTTAGTGCCGCAGGAATTTAACTTTAATCAGTTTGAAACCGTGCTGCAAATAGTGGTTAACCAGGCCGGTTACTATGGCGTCCCCAAAAAGCTGGCGTTAAGCCGCGCCGAAAAGTATCTGGGGCAGTTGGGGTTATGGGATAAACGCTATGCCCGGGCCCGGGAATTATCGGGTGGCATGAAGCGGCGGTTAATGATTGCCCGCGCCTTAATGCATGAGCCTAAACTGTTAATTCTGGATGAACCTACTGCCGGCGTCGATATTGAGCTGCGCCGTTCCATGTGGGATTTTTTGCGCACAATTAACAAAGCCGGCGTTACTATTATTCTCACTACGCATTATCTGGAAGAAGCCGAAATGCTTTGTCGCAATATCGCTATTATCGATAAGGGCCGGATCATCGAAAACACCAGCATGAAGGCGCTATTAAATAAGCTGACCATTGAAACCTTTATTTTCGATTTAGCACATAAACCGGCCAATCTGCAATTGGACGATGTAACCTGGCGCGAGTTGGACGAGCACAGTATTGAAGTGGATGTGCAAAAAAGTCAGGGCTTAAACCCGATTTTCAGTCAGCTTAGCAGCCAGCAGGTCAATGTTTTGTCGATGCGGAATAAAGCGAATCGCTTGGAAGAGCTATTTGTGACGCTGGTCGAAAACGGCCGGGGAGTAAGCCACTAATGCGTGCCAGTTATCTGATAGCCCTGCAGAGTATTTTAGACAAAGAAATCACCCGCTTTATGCGAATTTGGGTGCAAACCCTGGTGCCACCAGCCATTACTATGAGCCTGTATTTTGTGATCTTTGGCAGTTTAATTGGTTCGCGGATTGGTGACATGGGCGGCTTTAGCTATATGGAGTTTATTGTGCCCGGCCTGATAATGATGGCGGTGATCACCAACTCTTACGCTAATGTTGCGTCATCGTTTTTCAGTGCCAAGTTTCAACGTAATGTGGAAGAGTTGCTGGTGGCGCCGGTGCCTAATTACCTGATTGTGCTGGGGTATGTTGGTGGCGGTATGGCCCGTGGCATGCTGGTTGGTATCATCGTCACCATTTTATCGCTATTTTTTGTCGACATTCATCTGCATAGCGTGGCAATTATTATCGTTACCGTAGTGCTGACTTCGATGCTGTTTGCACTGGGCGGCTTAATTAATGCCATTTACGCGAAAACCTTCGACGACATCAGTATTATTCCGACTTTTGTGCTGACGCCGTTAACCTATCTGGGTGGGGTGTTTTACTCGCTAACCATGCTGCCCGGCTTCTGGCAAAAAGTGGCGGCGCTGAATCCGATAGTCTATATGGTAAATGCCTTTCGCTATGGTTTTCTGGGGGTGAGTGATGTCAGCCTGGTTGTGGCATTAACGGTAGTGATCAGTTTTATTGTAGTGATGTTTAGCTTTGCTTTGTATTTAATTAACAAGGGTATTGGCCTGCGCAGTTAGGGCGGCTGCTGTCATTGAAATTTTTGCAGACATTTTATGACAGTTGCAGTAGAGTTAGGCCCTTTCTGCACAGCTGTCTGCGCGCTTTTGCTGTAGACCAGAAGTTATAAACCTATAGTGGGCTGATGTTTCGGCTTAGTGAGTAGCATAACGCATGACAGAACCGACCAAAAGGCAGGCCGCCGCCTCTGAAGATGCGCTTTGGCGTATTTTTACCGTACCCGAGGCGCCGGATTCTACTTTAAGTATTATTGAACAGAACCTGTCACAGAATCTGGCGGGTTTTTTACGTGAAAGCATCGTCGCGCTGGAAAAGCCATTATGGCAGATTGAGCGTGATTTTCAGGCGCACCAAATTCCGTTGTCGCCGCAATTTGTATCCGATTATGCTGAAAGCATCATGCAAAAGCTGGTGGCGCATTCAGTGCATACCGCCTCGCCCAGCTTTATTGGTCATATGACCTCAGCCTTGCCCTATTTTGTACTGCCCTTGTCAAAAATGATGGTGGGGCTGAACCAGAACCTGGTGAAAATTGAAACATCGAAGGCCTTTACCCCGCTGGAGCGTCAGGTACTGGGTATGATGCACCATTTAGTGTACGGCGAAAAAGACAGTTTCTATAAAAAATGGATGCACAGTGCCAACCATTCGTTAGGTGCCTTTTGCTCTGGCGGCACTGTTGCCAATATTACCGCGCTGTGGATCGCCCGTAACCGCTTATTACGCGCCGATGGCGAGTTCAAAGGTATCGCCAGAGAAGGCTTATTCCGGGCTTTAAAGCATTATGGTTACGATGGTCTGGCGTTAGTAGTGTCAGAGCGTGGCCATTATTCACTGGGTAAAGCGGCCGATGTGCTTGGCATCGGCCGCGATTATGTGGTGAGCGTGAAGACTGACGCTGATAATAAAGTTGATGTGGCGCAAATGCAGCAAACGCTGACTGAGCTCAGCGCGCAAAATATTAAAGTGTTGGCCATTGTTGGCGTAGCCGGCACCACTGAGACCGGTAATATTGACCCGTTAGCAGAGCTGGCTGATTTAGCTGAACAGTTTCAGTGTCATTTCCATGTTGATGCCGCCTGGGGCGGTGCCACCTTACTGTCTGATCAGTACCGCCATTTGATGGCCGGTATAGAACGCGCTGATTCGGTTACCATTGATGCCCATAAGCAAATGTATGTGCCAATGGGCGCTGGCATGGTGGTGTTTAAGCACCCGTCATCGGCGCATGCCATTGAGCACCACGCAGAATATATTTTGCGTAAAGGCTCAAAGGACTTAGGTAGCCAGACGCTGGAAGGCTCGCGGCCGGGCATGGCGATGCTGGTGCATGCCTGCTTGCAGGTCATTGGCCGCGATGGTTATGAAATTCTGATTAACCGCTCTTTAGAAAAAGCCCGCTATTTTGCCACCTTAATTGAGCACAATATCGATTTTGAACTGATTACCGCGCCTGAGCTGTGTCTGCTAACCTACCGTTATGTACCGGCGCAGGTGCAAAAAGCCATGGCTATTGCCAGCAGCGAGCAGCGCCAGCAGTTTAATGAGCTGCTAAATGGCCTGACCAAGTTTGTGCAGAAACGGCAACGGGAAGAAGGTAAGTCGTTTGTGTCGCGTACCCGCTTAACCCCGGCAGCATACGATCGGCAGGAAACGATCGTGTTTCGGGTGGTGCTGGCTAACCCGCTGACCACCGAGCAAATTCTGCATGATGTGTTGGTTGAGCAGGATCAGATAGCCCAGCAAAGCAAAGAGTTTTACCCGAAGTTGTTGCAGCTGG
Source organism: Arsukibacterium ikkense (assembly GCF_000987775.1). Classification (GTDB taxonomy): domain Bacteria; phylum Pseudomonadota; class Gammaproteobacteria; order Enterobacterales; family Alteromonadaceae; genus Alishewanella; species Alishewanella ikkense. Next base: position 80,287 of record NZ_LAHO01000016.1, on the reverse strand, counting down.
CCGCGCAGTTAACCAAAGCAGCCAGTTAACCAAAGCAGCTAGCTAACCCAAGCTTTCACTAACAGCCAAACGCCTGTGGCACTAGTCAGTGCCGCCAGGCCATAACACAGCAGTTTACTTGCTAAACCACCGCCCAGCTGTAAATCATGCAGGCCGTGGTGAATGCGATGCGCCGCATGAAACAATGGCAGGCAAATGGCGGCAGCCACAAAAGCTAAGCCAGCCAAACCCCAGAGCGAGTGATATACCATATCTGCCATGCGCGCGTAACTCAGGCTATCGCCAGTTGTGAGCCCCAGTGCTGGCAGGATTGCCAGCGCTAAAATAGCGCCGGGAAGCACCACCGCAAAACAGACACCACCGGCGCTGAACAGTGCCCACCAGATAGGTTCATCCGAGCGTTTAGGTTGCGCTGTTTCGATCTTCATATCCAGCCTCCCAGTATAACAATCAGACCCGCTGCCACCAGCAAGGTGGCCAGCCACTGGCCGGCAATCATGAAGCCGGCTGGCGCCAGCGGCATCACTCTTGGAAACAGTTCGAAAAACGTTTTGGCATGAAACAGGCTGGCAATAAAGGCCAGCAGATTAAGGAGCACTACCCAGGGCTGGGCCATAAACGCCAGCCAGCCTTGCCACTGTGCTTCACTCTGGCCCAGACAATACAGGCCATACAGCAGGCAGCCAATAAAAAATAACAGTGGCAATACGGTGGCTTCACGCAGCATATACAGCCTGAAGTAACGGTGCTGCAGCCACCAGTAGCGGTGCATTACCGGCTGGTAGGGGCCGGGTGCTGTTTTGTTGCTGACAGGCTTGTCACTCATCGCGGCCTCGCTCCTTAAGATTTAAACATGCTGATAATAAAATCACCGGCCGACGCTACCTTGCCCTGGTTAATTGCCGCTGCCGGGTCGACCTTTTTCGGGCAGACATCAGAGCAAAAGCCGACAAAGGTGCAGCTCCAGACGCCGTTTTTACCATTAAGCTGCGGCATTCTTGCTGCTTTGCCCTGGTCGCGGCTGTCCAGGTTGTAGCGCTGGGCCAGGGTAATGGCGGCCGGCCCCAGAAACTCCGGGTTTAAACCAAACTGCGGGCAGGCCGAATAGCAAAGGCCGCAATTAATGCAGTTTGCAAATTGCTGATATTTGGCCAGCTGCGCCGGGGTTTGCCGGTGTGGCTCTGCGCTTTGTTCACTGTTAATCAAATAAGGTTTTACGGCGTTCAGATGTTGTAAGAACGGTTGCATATCCACTATTAAATCTTTTTCCACAGCAAAATGCGCCAGCGCGCTGACGGTAAGCTCGTCTGGGTAATCCCGCAAAAAGGTTTTACAGCCCAGCTTAGGTATGCCATTCACCATCACACCACAAGAGCCACATATTGCCATCCGGCACGACCAGCGAAAACCCAGGCTGGGGTCTTGTTGCTGCACCTGCAGCAGCGCATCCAGCACCGAGGTACTGTGATCGCTTTGTACCTGATACGCCTGTAGTCGTGGCTGGTTATCTTGTTCGGGGTGATAACGGGCAATACTGATGCTTTTGTTCATTGGCTGCTTCCTGTTGTGTCATTCCCCGGTGAACCACTTGCTTGAGAGCCATAGTGTCTGGCGGCGGGTGGCAGGCTGGTAATGGTGACCGGCTGCCAGCTGATAGCGGCACTGCCATCTTGCTGACGCAGCGCCAGGCTGTGTTGTAAAAAGTCAGTGTCGTTTCGTGTAGTCATGCCCTGATCCAGCCGCTGATGCGCACCGCGCGACTCGGTGCGGGCCAGCGCGCTGCGGCAAATGGTTTCAGCCACGTCCAGCCCAAAGCCCAGCTCCAGATGTTGCAACAAGGCACTGTTAAAGAGGTTGCTGTTATCGGTCACTTTCAGCTGCTGAAAACGGTCTTTTAATGCCTGCAGACGGTTTAAGCATAGCTGCATACCGGCGTTGTCACGGTATATGCCGCAGCCTTGCTCCATGGCCAGGGTAAGCTCAGTGCGAATCGCTACGCTGGAATCACTGCAGCTGTCGGCAAACAGGCTGCTGATATAACTTTGCTGGCGTTGGCATTGCCCGGCAACGGCACTAAACGGCGCTATGTTTGCCTGCTCTGCCTGCGCAGCCGCTTGCTCGCCGGCGACCTTACCAAACACCAGCAGCTCAGATAACGAATTCGAGCCCAGCCGGTTAGCGCCATGCAAGCCGACCGAGGCGCATTCGCCTACCGCAAACAGGCCGCTGATACTGGTTTGGCAGTTGATGTCGGTTAAAATGCCACCCATGGTGTAATGCACCGCCGGGCGAATGGGAATAGGCTGGCTGGCCGGATCAATATTGACATAGGCGTTGGCCAGCTCGCAGATAAAGGGCAGCCGGCTGGCTAAATGCGCTTTGCCCAAATGGCGTAAATCCAGATACACCACAGCATGCCCCTGATAGTCACCGGTTAAACCCAGTTGCTGTTGCTGCCAGAATGCCTGTGACAGTTTATCGCGCGGCCCCAGCTCCATATATTTATTTTTCGGCTGACCAACGGGCGTTTCGGGGCCAAGGCCATAGTCCTGCAAATACCGGTAACCGTCCTTGTTGAGCAAAATGCCGCCCTCGCCACGACAGGCTTCGGTGATTAAAATGCCACTGCCCGGCAGGCCTGTAGGGTGGTATTGCACAAACTCCATATCGCGCAGTGCCACGCCATGGCGATACGCCAGCGCCATACCATCGCCGGTAACAATGCCGCCATTGGTGTTGTAATGAAACACCCGGCCGGCGCCGCCGGTGGCCAGAATAACGGCCTTAGCGCGAATTTGCACCAGCTGGCCGGTACTGAACTGGATAGCCAGCACGCCTGCAATGCGTTGCTCTACCACTAATAAATCAAGTACAAAGTATTCATCAAAACGATGAATAGACGGGTAGCGTAACGAGGTTTGAAACAAGGTATGTAAGATATGAAAGCCTGTTCTATCGGCGGCAAACCATGTGCGCTCGGTTTTCATGCCGCCAAAACGACGCACCTGCACGCTGCCATCTGCTTTTCTGCTCCAGGGGCAACCCCAGCGCTCTAACTGCACCAGCTCCTGATAGGCATGTTTAACAAAATACGCTGCCACATCCTGCTCGGCCAGCCAGTCACTACCACTTACTGTATCCTGAAAATGGGCTGCCAGGCTGTCTTCAGTTAAGGTAACAGCAGCAGCGCCGCCCTCGGCGGCTACAGTGTGCGAGCGCATCGGGTATACCTTGGATAGCAGCGCTACCTGCAGCTTTGGATTCGCCTCGGCCGCGGCAATAGCGGCCCGTAAGCCAGCCCCACCACCACCGACTACAATAATATCCTGTTGCAATTGTTGCATAAGTTGTCCTTAGCGTCAGGCGGGGCCGGCCCACAGCAACCCGGCCAGCAATAACAGTGGATACAGGTGGCATAACAACACGTTCAGCCCCAGATAGCGACTCAGTTGCTCTGGCTTGTCGGCATAACGAAATAATCCTGGTAGCAGCTTTACTGCCAGCCCCAGGCTCAGCAGGCCCAGTAAACATTGCCAGGGTAAAATGCCAGAAATCACCCCTGCAATCAGTAGCAGGTAGCTGAGTAATAGCAGTAAGGTATAAACACTGGCGCTGTGGCGCCGGCCAATCACAATAGGTAAATGACGCCGGCCGACCTGGCGGTCAGCTTCAACATCCGGAAATTGGTTTAGCAGCAATAAATTACTCACCAGCAAGGTGACAATCAAGGCCAGCAGCCAGGCGCCGGCACTGATGCTGCCTGCCAGTACCCAATAGCTGCCCAGCAGCATAAAGACACCAAAACCCAATCCCGGCGCCAGCAAGCAAAGTAACGGCCAGCGGTTAACGTACCGGGTATAGCCGTAAATAAGCGCCACCCCCGGAATACCAATTAACAGGGGTTGCCAGTTTAGCTGGTAGCTCAGGTATAAACCGCCGCTAATTACCAGCAGTAAGCTGATAACCGCCAGCCATAATGCCGGGTAAGCGGCCTCCGGATAAGTGATCAGGGTACCGCTGCCACCACTGAACGGCGTGCGTTTAGTCAGAAAATCCAGCCCGGATTTAAAGTCCTGGTATTCGTTCAGCGCATTGACACTTATATGGGCGCACAATGCGATGGCAGTTACCAATAGCAGCGAGCCAACTGACAGCCCCTGGCCGGCTTGCCAGCTGGCGGTGGCGGCCAGGGCAACACATAGCAAGCTCAGGCTTAAAAAATTCAGGCGGGCAACGCCGCAAAGCTGTTTCAGCAAAAAATGCTCCTGTTAAACATATCTGTTACAGAGTATAGCTATTACAGTGCTTATAGCTTGATCTACGACATTTTTTTCCTGATTTATGTTGTAAACTAATAATGAATTGCTATTGTCGGAGCTGATAGCTAGCTGTCCAACCCCAACCAAGGAACTCCTATGCGTATCGTTTTACTGGTGTTGTCACTACTGTTGCTGGCAGGTTGTCAAAGCGCGTACTACTCGGCGATGGAGAAAGTCGGGGTGCATAAGCGTGACATCCTGGCTGAACGGGTTGAAAAAGCGCAAAACGCTCAGCAAGAGGCTCAGCAACAATTCAGCTCTGCCCTGGCGCAATTTAGCGAGTTAATCAAGTTTGAAGGCGGCGATTTACAACGCCAGTATGAATTAACAGATAAACAGTATCAGGCATGTAACAGCGCGGCTGCCAATGTGTCAGATCGGATCAACAGCATCGATGATGTTGCCAAAGCCTTGTTCGATGAATGGCAGGACGAGCTGAAAATGTACAGCAATCCTAAACTAAAGCAAGACAGCAGCGCCAAGCTGGCCGCTACCCAGCGCCAGTATAAACAACTGCTGAGCACCATGCGCCAGGCCGAAGGTTCTATGGCGCCGGTGCTGGATAGCCTGCGGGACAATAGTTTGTATTTAAAACATAATTTAAATGCCCAGGCCATTGGTGCCTTGCGGGGCGAGTTTGCCGGCATTGAACGTGATATCAGCGTGCTTCTCCGTAATATGAATAAAGCGATTAGTGAATCACAGCAATTTATTGCGACGCTAAAACAATAACGCGGACGTCGCAGTGTACTGGTAACGATTAACCGGATGAACAGGAGTGAGTTATGTCAGGTCAGGGCTCTGGCGGTAATGTTATCGCCGCACTATGTAATATTTTTATACCCGGCTTAGGCCAGTTAGTACAGGGGCGTGTGCTGGCAGCGCTGCTGTTTTTTGTTGTCTGCGCAGTTGGTTATACGCTTTGGTGGCTGATTATCCCCGCCATTATCGCCGCCATTGCCCATTTATGGGCGATAGTTGATGCCGCAAAATTCCGGGCGCGTTTCTAGCACAAGAAAGCCATTGTTACCGACGTTATTAGTTAATAAAAGAGCCCGCTATGACCATGCAACAAAGCATCATTATCTTGATCCTGCTGGTAACCATAGGCATGTTTTTGTGGGGCCGCTGGCGCCATGACATGATCGCCCTTGCTGCATTGCTGGCGTGTGTGCTTAGCGGTGTGATTGACCCCGCCATTGCGTTTAATGGTTTTGGTCATCCGGCGGTAATTACTGTTGCCTGTGTATTGGTGTTAAGCGCGGGTTTACAAAGCTCCGGGGCGGTAGATGTGCTGACAAGGCATGCCATGCCCAAAGATGCTGGCCCCTTAGTAAGTATGGGCGTATTAATAGGTGTTGGCGCCTTGTTATCTGGCTTTATGAACAATGTAGGGGCTATGGCGTTACTGATGCCGGTGGCATTACAAATCGCTAATCGATTAGAGCTCCCGCCAGGTCGTGTGTTGATGCCGTTGGCTTTTGGCACCATTCTGGGCGGTATGACCACCATGATTGGTACGCCGCCTAATTTAATTGTATCAGGCTTCCGGGCACAGCAAGGCTCGGCTGGTTTTGGTATGTTTGATTTTACGCCAGTGGGTTTTGCGGTGGCGCTGTTAGGTTGCGTGTTTGTGGTGCTGGCCTGGCGTTTGGTGCCGGCGCGTAAACAGGCGGGGAATGAAGGTTTTGAAACCGGCGCCTATCTTACAGAAGCGCGGGTCACCGAGAAGAGTAAAATAGCCGATAAGCGCTTGTATGACATTGAAAATGAGCTTGATGATAGCGGCGCGCAAATTGTAGGTTTAATCAGAAATGATGTAAAAATTAACGCGCCTAGTGGCGGCAGGGTGATCCGGGCGGGCGATATTTTAGTGCTGGAGGCGGAAGTCGATTCTCTGGGCACTGTTTTAGCTACTCTGGGGCTGGAGTTAGAAGAGTCAGTACCGGTAGCAAAACCTATAATGGATGAACCAGTTGTAGATGATAATGTAAAAAACAATACAAGCGTTCACTTACAGACCAAAGCTGACCCTTCGGTAACGCTGGCATCGACCACAGAGGATAAGCAGGGTAAAACGGTTAAAGCAGATGTAAAAGCAGAGAGTAAACCTGATGAGGCTGCCAAAAAAGAAGATAAAGGACTAAATAATGAAGAAGTGATTTTAATGGAGTTGGTAGTACGGCCCGAATCAAGTTTGCAAGGCCGTTCTGCCACCAATATCTTGCTTCGCACTCGCTATAGTTTAAATTTGCTGGCCATATCCCGCGCTGGCAGTCGCTCTAAATCGCGGTTACGAAATTTCAGAATGCAAGCCGGCGACTTGTTGTTATTGCAGGGTACTAACGAGAGTTTGCTGGAATTTGCCAGTGATTATGGTTGTGTGCCACTTGCAAAGAGGGAGTTGAAAATACCCGATAAGAAGCTGGCGTTTTTTGCTGCGCTCATTATGTTACTTGCGGTAGCCGGTGCGGCCTTTGGTTTGTTACCTGCAGCGGTATCCTTTGCCGTAGGCGTGTTGGCCTCTATGGCACTAAAAACAGTTCCGCCAAGGACAGTTTATAACGTTATAGACTGGCCAATTATTGTACTTTTGGCTGCGCTTATTCCGGTAGCCGGTGCTATGGAATCTACCGGTACCGCAGCGTTAATCGCCACGCTACTTATGGAATATGTTGCACAGGGCAATGCTATAGTGGCGTTGGCTATGATATTAATAGTCACTATGTTTTTATCTGATCTGATGAATAACGCGGCTACAGCGGCTGTAATGTGCCCCATTGCCATAGGTGCTGCTTTGGCATTGGGTGTTAATGGCGATTCGTTTTTAATGGCAGTGGCAATAGGTGCTTCCTGTGCGTTTTTAACGCCAATAGGGCACCAGAACAATACCTTGATCCTCGGCCCTGGTGGCTTTAAATTCAGTGATTACTGGCGCCTGGGTTTGCCGCTGGAAATTCTGGTAATAGTGGTCGCCTTACCGCTACTGATAGTGTTCTGGCCGCTATGACGCTGGATATTGCCCTGGTACTCCTCTTGCTGTTGGCAGCCCTGGTGTTGTTTGTTACAGAGTGGCTGCGCATGGACGTGGTAGCCTTACTGATGCTGTGTGCGTTGGCTATGTTAGGGTTGGTATCGCCGGCCGAGGCGGTCAGTGGCTTTAGCAACCCGGCGGTTATTACTGTCTGGGCCATGTTTATCATGAGTGAAGGTTTAACCCGGGCCGGTATTGCCGACAGTATTGGCCGGCGGGTGATCCGGCTATCAGGCAGCAGTGAAACCCAGATGATTATCGTTATTATGCTGGTATCGGGTTTGCTGTCGGCCTTTATGAGTAATATTGGTGTAGTGGCGTTACTGTTGCCCGTTACGGTGGAAGCGGCGCGGCGCTGCGGTATTTCGCCAGCCAAGGTGCTGATGCCGATGGCTTTTGGCGCCATGCTAGGTGGTTTACTAACCTTAATCGGTACGCCGCCCAATTTACTGGTCAGTATTGCCCTGGAAAATAATAACCAGCCGGGTTTTAACTTATTTGATTTTGCGCTGATTGGCCTGCCCATTTTGCTGGCCGGCACCTTATTTGTCGCCTTTATTGGCCGTCATTTGTTGCCCGCCACCGATCCTGGCCGTGCCGGCATGGCGGGTAGCCGCAACCTCAGCGATCAGTACGGTTTGCAAGAGCGGATTTTTGCGCTGCGTTTACCCAAATCTTCGTTACTGGCCGGTCGTACTCTGGAAGAATCGGGGCTGATTAACACCGTTGGTCTGATGGTGATAGCACTAACCCGCGGTAAGGAAACCTTTACCCTGCCATCGCGGCATACGGTACTTAAAGCCGGTGATATTGTGCTGGCGCAGGGTAAATTTAACCGCTTTGAACGGCTACGCAGCTGGAACTCATTAACCATAGAACGCGAAGCGCCAATGCTGCATGAGAAACTGCTGGCTGCCAGTGGTCTGGCAGAATTAGAAGTGGCTGCCGACGGCCCATTGGCTGGCGAAGTATTGGAGCATCATCGTTTTCGGGAGCACTACCAGCTAAATGTGTTAGCGGTTAAACGGCCGGGCCTGACTTTACGCACCCGCCTGGCCGATTTGTCGTTGGCCGGCGGTGATAAAATTCTGGTGCAGGGCAGTCGCAGCGCACTGGATGCCACCCAAAAGCAGGAAGCCTTCAGCGCAGTGGTACCGTTAAGCGCCGACGATGTAAAACGCCAATATAAGTTGGAGGAGCGGCTGTTTGTACTGGGCTTACCCGCCGATAGCCCCTTGGTCGATAGTACTTTTGCGGATAACCGGCTGGGTGATGCCTTTGACTTTCGTTTGCTGGGCTTATTTCGCCACGGCGAAATTATTCAACAATTTCACTCTGATGACAAACTGCAAGCGGGCGATTTACTGCTAATTCAGGGCCGGGAAGAAGACTTGGACATCCTGCGCGGCTTTAAAGAGCTGGAGCGGCTGGACGACATGTCGCCCTATCTGGATTTACTGGCTAAAGGCAAGCTGGAGTTGGTGGAAGCCACCTTGCACCCGCGCAGCAAATATATTGGCCAGAGTGTTAACGCGCTGCAACTGGATAAACGCTACAAAGTGGAAGTGGCCGCCATCTGGCGCGAGGGACGTTCGTATCGCTCGGCGCTCGGTAGCATGCTATTGCAGGCCGGTGATGCATTGCTGATTGTTGGCCCGCGCTCGCGTCTGGCGCAGCTCACCGACAGCGAGCATTTAATCGTGATGAACCCGGTACAGGTTAAACCCATTAATGCCAGCAAGGCGCCGCTGGCTGCCGGCTTAATGGGCTTAATGGTGTTACTGACAGTAGCCGGGTTACTACCGATTTATCTGGCGGCGATTCTGGCTGCAACGCTAATGGTGGCCAGTCGCTGTTTAAGCATGGAGCAGGCCTATGCCGCCATCGACTGGCGCTCTATTTTCCTGATCGCCGGCATGTTGCCGCTGGGGCTGGCGATGCAACATTCTGGCACCGCCGCCTGGCTGGCTGAGGGAGTACTGGCCGGCTTGGGTCAATACGGGCCCCTGGCCGTGCTGGCGGGCTTATATCTGGTAACCGCCCTTGGTACTCTGGTAGTGCCTACCGTAGCGCTGGTGCTGATTATGGCGCCGATTGGCCTGATGCTAAGTAGTGCGCTGGGGATTAACGGCCAAAGCGCCATGATGGTAGTGGCGGTGGCCGCCACCAGCCTGGCCAGCCCGGTATCGCACGCCGCCAATACCCTGGTAATGGGCCCTGGCGGCTATCGCTTTGTCGACTATTTAAAAGTAGGCGGGCCATTAAGCTTATTGCTATTTGTAATAACGATGGCTTTAATGCCACTGTTCTGGCCGCTGAGTGCCGGGTAATATAAACGCCTACAGCATACTTTTTAAGACATTATCTTTGCGAATAAAATGATGATGCAATGCCGCGCCAATGTGTAACGCAATCAGGCCAATAAGAGCAAAGGCCAGCCAGCCGTGCAACTCACGAAACAGTGCATAATTCTGGATATCAACCTGCAACGCGGCGGGTAGCCGAAACCAGCCGAACACCTCTATTGGCCGGCCAGCAAAATACTGCATTAAATAGCCGGAAACCGGCATGGCAAACAGTAAGCCATACAGCAGCCAATGTGACGCCTTGGCCACTGTTGTTTGCCAGTGGGATAACTCATTCGGTAAGGCGGGCAGTTGATGGCGTAAGCGGTTAATCAGCCGCACTGCAACCAGCACAAAAGCCAGCACCCCAGATGCCTTGTGGATAGTCATGATAGTCAGTTGCCAGGGTTCAAGTGATTTGATCATTAACAGGCCTGCGGCCAGCATGGAAATAACCAGCGCCGCCATACCCCAGTGCAATAGCCGCATAGAAAGTGAAAAACGATCTGAGTTAGTCATTATTGCTGCCCTCCAATGCACCCTGCAATTGCTCTTTTGCCCGGCGCCGATATGACTCGGCGTAAGCCGCAGAGCGCGCCCGCAGAATGGGATCTGCAGTTGCTTTAATGCCAGTAGGCAACACCAGCGGATCAAAATTAATAGCATGGCAGTCGCCTGCCAGCTGCGCGCTACTGCCGTTAAGTACTATCTGGCCTGCGTTAATTTGCTGGCGGCCAGCTGGCCACGCTTTGCTTGAGTTATTTTCATCATCTGTGGCATCTGCCAGGGTAAATACCCAATCAAACACCACTTGATCAGCGGCTATTCTGGTCGTTATTTCCTGTTGCAGCGCATCAGCATCTGTCAAATCAGTAGCAGCGACCGCGACCGTCGGTTGCATCGCCCAACGCACGGCTTGCTGTTGGCCGTTAGCGTTAACCAGATAAAATGCATTAATACTGTGATAAGTTTCAGCCGCGAAGCTACCTGATGGCTGGTATTGTGCGGCCCAGGCTAAGAACTCGCTACTTTGCGGGTGTGTAGCAAAAAACTGCTTTACTGCTGCAGGCCCGGCCTGAATGGCCTGTATTTGCTGATAAAAAGTATGCGGATCAGCTACGGCCATTACCGGTGGTGTATTCATTGCTAACCGCCATTGCTCGGTTCTGCTGCTGGTAAAACTGAGTGCCAGGCTGCGCACGGGCGCTTTTAAATCGGGTGCTGTTGGGTTATTGCCGGCAATGGATAAGCGGCCGATAAAGGGCGTGCTGCCTGGTTTAAAAAGGCTGGCCCGCGAATAATTGGCTAGTTGGCCATTAGCGCGAAACTCACCACTGACACAAATACCTTTGGCATGCGCCCGGCGAAACCCCGGGAAAGCGCTGTTGCCTTGTTGCAGGTCGACAAACTGCTGCGCTGAGACCTTGGGCGGGGCGTCGGCGCTAAAACCAAAGGCTGGGGCCAGTAATAGCACCAGATATAATGCTTTCATATTAAAATACTCATTGCTTATTTATCTTTAACTGAAGTTATATGCGCTTAAGCTGCATACGGTTCAAAGACCGGAGCATTGCCAAATATCTTTCAGCGCTACTGTCAATTAATGCCTGGTAGGGTTTGACATTAATGCGCCGATAAGTGTGCAAAGTTGTACCTTTAAGTATAATTTTGCGTTAGGTTATACCGCAGAACCTGGCTTGAGGAACTCATGCATTTACCCACTGTTATTCTGCTCGCGCTGGTAATTAACTTTATTGTGGCTGCGTACTTGTATCTGCTTTATCTTCGGAAGCCAAAAGACAGGTGCTTTAGACTATGGTCATTTTCCTGTGTGCCGCTTTGCTGCAGCAATCTATTATCACCGACCCGGCTTTTACCAGAACCCTGCAAACGGTTTTTCTGCTGCATGCGCTGGTCATGTTTGTGCAAGCCGCATTAGTTATTGTTAACTGGCAGCAGCTTAATCACCATGGCTTACCTGAAACCTCGGTGTACACACTGCTTAGCCATATTTTGCTGACCACTTTTACCGCTTTGTTGTTGCCGTGGTTAAGTTTTTTAAAACTTGAACGTAAACTTACTCTTAAATCACAACGTGATGGCTTAACCCGGCTAGCCAACCGGGAACACTTTTTTAATCAGGTTGAGCGTTACTGGCAGCTGCATCCGTCGGTTCCTGCGGTGCTTATGATGATTGATATCGATTTTTTTAAGAGTGTTAACGACACCTTTGGCCATGCAGTGGGCGACCGGGCCATTGCTGCAGTTGCGAAGCTGCTATCAAAACAATTGCGCAGCAATGATATTATTGGCAGGATTGGTGGTGAAGAATATGCCGCATTGTTAATTGATTTGGACGAACAAACTGCCTTAAGAATCAGTCAGCGGTTATGCCAGCAGGTGGCTGAGCAATTAACGTATATTGATGATGCAAAAGTGGAGCTTACTATTAGTATTGGTTTAGTGCACGTTGTACCATCGCAGCATAGCCATACTGCAGTGTTTAAAATTGCTGACGAAGCCTTGTACGCCAGCAAGCAGGCCGGCAGAAATACGGTAACGCTGGGAAGGCTGACTTCAACTTAGATTGGGGTATATGAGCATTCATTTATGAGGTCTTTTATGTCTGGAGTGTTAGTAAAATATGGATTTTGATCAGAACAAATACAAAGTATGGAAGCTACCTAACCCTTTGTTGTTGCACTGGGTCATTAACCCCGGCTTAGCATTTAATGAATTGGTTTTAGGGCAACGGATACCAAAAATTACCCTGATAGATAAAACCAGTGATGCGCCGCTGATTGAAAAGCAGTACGTGCCATGTCCGCACTGCCATACCATTCATGATGCGAGGCTCTGGGGAAAGAAGGGTGCTTTTAAAAATTGGTTTGGCTATTTGTGCCCGCAGTGTGACGAAGTGATCCCTTGTCTCTGGAATTTCACCAGTTTGCTTTTGTTAGCGGTGACGTTTCCTATCTGGGGGTGGTTTCGAAAGCCACTTAAAGCAAAGTGGAAAAGCTATAAAAAGAACAAACAGCTTGAGAATAAAGACAGTGAGCTTATTAAAGCAAAAGATATGTCTGCAATAAAAATGGGCCTGACTTTTGGTTCGCTGATGTTTTGTTTTATGTCTTTACCGCAAATAATCAGCCAGGATGCCTCGCTAAAAATGATTTTAACGCAGGTCGCAATTTGGCTGGTTGCTGGTCTGGCATTTGGCGGCATAATGAAGTTTATTTCAGGACGTATAAAAATATGAAACAAGATCAGCGATTTACATCAGCTATCTTTATGATGATAATGTGCCGGACGCCAGGCTAACTGGAATACTCCGGCTTCTTTGCTCATTCTCTGGCTAGTGCTCATTGTTGTCACCCTTTGGTTAGTTGAGCTGAAACCTGAAAAACCACTGCAATGAGCAGTCTCAGGCGTTAAATTTCTTAGGATAGTTAAGTGGTAACAGTCGCAGTGGTTTTTCATTCGGCCTCCGGTACAACCAAACAATTAGCCCAGGCCGTTGCTGCAGGGGCCGCCTCCATTCAAGGTGTCGCCGTTGTTACCGCTGCAATTTATGGTGCTGATATTGTTGAAGGCCGTTTTATAAACTCAGCGCTATTGGCAAAGTTACAAGAAGCTGACGCCATAATTTTTGGTTCACCGACGTTTATGGGCTGTGTTTCGGCGCAATTTAAAGCCTTCGCCGATGCCACTGGCGAGCTGTGGGCTGAAAAAGCCTGGACGGATAAAATCGCTGCTGGTTTTACTATTGGTTCTAGTGTTAGTGGTGATCAACTAAACACCATTCAATACCTGCAAGTGTTTGCAAATCAGCACGGCATGCTATGGACAAGTTTAGATATTCCTGGCAACTGTGATCCAGAGAATCGCAACAGGCTAGGTGCACAATCTGGCCTTATTGCACATGCGAAGGACGGCCGGTTAAACGAAATCGATTTAATTACAGCTAACTACCTGGGACAGCGGGTTGCCCGGGTTACCAAAAAGTTTGCTGCATAAAAATACAGCACATGGCCGTTGAAACCTGTGCCAATGGTATAGCGCTGGAAATATCACCAGACAATAAAACAGCAAAAGCCTTGTACGAAAGCCTTGGCTATCAGCAGCAAACTGAATATCTGCATTTGATCATGTTTGGGGCATTACTTGGGGGTATGGCTGGCGGACTGATCAGTATCTTTCTGTTTAGCTGGCTTTTGAAAATCTCCGGCCGTTGGATTGGCGGCCAAGCGACATCTGAACATCTCAGAGCTGCAATGGCGTGGGGGGCAATTCCAATTTTATGTACGTTACTATTGTGGGTTCCTCTACTGGCACTTTATGGTAATGCAATGTTCAGTTCTGACACACAACGCATTACTGATAACCTCGTTCCGTACTTTATTCTGATATTTCTGGAGTTGCTGCTCGCTATTTGGGGCGTGATTCTGATAATTAAATGCGTTGGCCAGGTTCAGGGCTTTTCAGCCTGGAGAGCGTTAGGGAATGTTATGCTGGCGATCTTACTCTTTATCGTGCCTGTCGTTTTGCTGGGAGTGTTAGTTGCAGTTATGACCGGCTGATGAAACCATGATGCCTGTTGTTGAATATCATCACCAGGGCATTGATACCTTGCAATATCTGAACAGAGCTGAGTGCGGTAAGGTTACCACAAACCCAGTTGCGCTTGCTGTTCGCCTGGCCAGGGCTCGAGTATGGGGTGGGGCAGTTGCAAATCTTTGGCAAACTGGCGGCATAGCTCTGGGGCCAGGGTGTTATCCGGGGTGTGGAAAAAGCAGTAGGGGGTTTTACCCTCACTCAGCCAGCTGCGAATTTTACTTAGCCAGGGCGCATAGAATTGCCTGTTCAGTGCTAAATCATCGGTGCCAATAAAACGCAGCATTGGCGTTGAGCTCAGGCTGATGGCATGCACTGGTAAGCGTGGTTTTTTGCCCTGAGCATCCAGCAAAGCCGGACTGGTTGCCGCCACTGAAAACAAAGCCCTGCTGTCCAGCACCACCCGCTCGGCATTGTATTGCTGCAATAAGCGGTTTAATGCCAGCTCATGTTCTGCTTTATCAAAAAAGGCCAGGTGCCGTACTTCAACCGCCAATGGCACGGCATTGCTTAATAGTTCCAACACCGAGATTAATTGCCTGAGTACAGGCGGGCCTGCACTGGCCGGCAGCTGTAAATGAATTAAACCAATAAAAGGGTGCACTGGCGCAAAGTGTTGCCACCAGGCCAACAGCGCGTTGTGATCAAGCTCGTTTAAGGCATGGCTAAAGCGGCGGGGGACTTTAAACACAAACCTGAAATGCTCTGATAGTTGCGCTGCCCAGCGTGCCAGCTGGCTTGCGGAGGGGTCAGCATAAAAGCTGGTGTTACCTTCTACACTGTTAAAATACTGGCTGTAACCGGCTAAAAACTCGTTATTGCTAAGATTATCGGCAAATAAGCTGCCTTTCCAGCGGCTGTTAGCCCACATCGGACACCCCAGGTATACCTGGGTATAGCGCATGATTTACAGTTCCAGGTTATCAATCAGCCGGGTAGTGCCTAGCCTGGCGGCAGCCAGCACCACTTTGGGCTCGGCTGCCTCAACAGCCAGCGCCAGGCTGTGCTGGTTGCTGATATTGACGTAATCCGGCACAAAACCTGCTGCTGTGAGCTGCGCTTTGGCTTGCTGCTCCAGCGCCCGGTAATCATGGTTACCCGCGGCAATAGCGGCTTTAAGCTGCTGCAGTATCTGAAACAGTGCCGGCGCTTTAACCCGCTCTGCAGCAGTTAAGTAGCCATTACGCGAACTCAGTGCCAGGCCATCACTGGCGCGCTCGGTGGCCACGCCAATAATCTGTATGGGCAGTGATAAATCAAGCACCATCTGGCGGATAATGGCCAGTTGCTGAAAATCCTTTTTACCAAAGCAGGCAATATCAGGCTGCACCAGATTAAACAGCTTACAGACAATAGTAGATACACCACGAAAGTGTCCCGGGCGGTTGGCACCGCAATGCAAATCGCCCAGTTGCGGCACTTCAACAAAGGTTTGCACCTCGAGGCCGCGTGGGTACATCAGCTGTGGGGTGGGGGTGAAAACAGCATCTGCCTGGTGCTGTGTTAAAGCGGCGACATCGGCATCCAGTGTGCGTGGGTAATTGGCCAAGTCTTCATTCTGGCCAAACTGCATCGGGTTAACAAAGATGCTGACAAGCACTTTATCGGCCCGGCTTTTTGCTATATCAACCAGTTGCAAATGGCCCTGATGCAGGTTGCCCATGGTTGGCACAAAGGCAATGGTTTGACCCGCGCGGCGCCAGTTGGCGATCTGCGCCCGAAGCGCGTCAATATTGGCAATAATATTCATTTAGTTAAAGCTGTGCTCGGTACCGGGGAACACCTGGCTTTTGACTTCGCTGACATAGGCAGCAATAGCGCTTCTAATCTCGCCGGTTTGTGCCAGGTAGTTTTTCGAGAATTTCGGAATATAGCCACTGCTGATGCCCAGTAAATCGTGCATCACCAGCACCTGGCCGTCGGTGACATTGCCGGCACCAATGCCAATAACCGGAATGCGCAGGGCTTCGGTGATCCGCCTGGCCAAAGGCGTGGGAATGCATTCCAGCACCAGTAGCTGGGCACCGGCGTCTTGCAGTGCTTTGGCTTGCGCCAGCATTGCGTCAGCGGCTGCATCGGTTTTGCCCTGTACTTTATAACCACCAAAAATATGTACCGACTGCGGGGTTAATCCCAGATGGCCACACACTGGCACACCGCGCTCGGTTAAGGCTTGAATGGTAGGCAGCAAAAAGTCACCGCCTTCTAACTTCACCATATTGGCACCTGCCTGCATTAGCGGCGTAACACTTTGCATCGCCTGCTCAGGAGTGGCGTAACTCATAAAGGGTAAGTCGGCAATCACAAAGGCGTCAGGCGCACCGGCCCGCACACTTTTGGTGTGGTAAGTAATATCGGCCACGGTAACCGGCAGCGTATCGCTATGGCCTTGCAGTACCATGCCCAGTGAGTCGCCAATTAACAGCACATCTACGCCTTGCTCGGCAAAGAGTTTGGCAAAGCTGGCATCGTAGGCTGTCAGCATGGTGATTTTATCTGCCTGCTGCTTCATTTTCTGTAACACGGCAGTGGTGATCTTAGCCATAAGGTTCTCGTCCGACCATTTATTCCGGGTGCGCAAGATCGCACAAAGTTCCTGCAGCTGCAAGTTGCTCGCTGCAAGTTTCGCTAAGTTTCTGCAGGCCATTTAACGGTACCTGGCTTAGCAAAGCCTGCAGCGGGGTGCCACAGGGTAGTTGTAACCTGGGCGCAATTTCGGCCAGCGGATACAAGACAAACTCGCGCTGGGCTAAGCCATAATGCGGTATGGTTAAACGCTCAGAGACCATAGTTTGGCTGGCATACAATAAAATATCCAGATCCAGCGAGCGCGGCCCCCAGCGTTCGGCTTTACGTTGCCGCCCCTGTTGCAGCTCAATTTGCTGCAGCGCATCCAATAATGCCAAAGGGGCAAGCCGGGTGCTGATTTTAGCTACTGCATTAACGTAGTCTGGCTGGTCTTGCGGGCCCATTGGTTTAGAGCCATACAAGCTGGACACGGCCAGCAGCGTGCTTTGGGGTAACTGCTGTAACGCGGTAATGGCATGTTGTATTTGCGCTATCGGCTTGGCCAGGTTAGCGCCTAAACCCAGATAGACGTCATGCGCTGCCAGCTGCCCAGACTGTTGCTCAGACATCCGGCGTGCTGCTGCGTTTTCGTTTGTAATTGTTGCGGCGACGCTTTGGTCTGTCGTGTGCTTCACGGCCCAGGCTGTTAATCAGCTCCAGTTTTTCGGTATCATCCGCAAACTGAAATTGCTGCCACCAGCTGGCCAGTTCAGTCAGGCTGCCGCCTTCGGCCTCTGCGCGTAGTTGCAGAAAATCAAAGGCGCCGCGAAATTTGGTTTGCTCAAGCATTTTAAAAGCACGGCGGCCGCCGCGCTTGGTTAGCCGGTATTGTAGTGCCCAGATGTCGCGCATGGTTAAACTAAAGCGTTTAGGAATGGCGATAGTGCGCTGAATATCGTCCAGCACTTCCGTCATGGCAATATTCAGCGCATCAATGTCATTTAAGCCGCTTTCAATCAGCAGGGTTTGGCTGCGCAGCTCTACCGGGTACCACAACATAGCGGCGAAAATAAAGGCCGGGGTAACAGGTTTATCAATAGCTACCCGATGATCAGTATCCTGCAGGGCCCGCGTTACCAGACTAAACGCTTTACCCTCAGGCTCCTGTTTTAACAGCTTGTCCAGTTGTGGCATCAGCTGTTTTAAAATCCGGGTATCACGTAACAACATAAAGTTGTCGAAGGCTTTACCAGCCAGCAGCATTTTTACCAACTCGTCGAATAAACGCGGTGCCGGGATGTTTTTTAACAGTACAGCCAGCTGGCTGATTGGCGTTAAGGCATCGGGCGCAATATCCATATTCAGTTTGGTGGCAAAACGAATTGCCCTGAGCATGCGCACCGGATCTTCCCGGTACCGTACGTCAGGGTCGCCAATCAGTTCAATCCGCCGTGCGGTAATGTCACGCATACCATTGGCAAAATCGTAAATGGCAAAGTCTTTTACCGAGTAATACAAGGCATTAATGGTAAAGTCACGCCGCTCGGCGTCTTCTTCAATAGTGCCGTAAACGTTGTCACGTAAAATCTGGCCATGGTCGCTTAAGCTGGCCGTTTTCAGCTTAGGTGCAATGCTTTCTTCATCGTCAGCACCACTGTGATGGCCGCGAAAGGTGGCTACTTCAATAATTTCCCGGCCAAATACCACATGCGCCAGCCGGAAGCGGCGGCCAATCAGCCGGCAGTTACGAAATACCTGCTTTACCTGCTCCGGGTGAGCATTGGTGACTACGTCAAAATCTTTCGGTTTTAAACCCAGCAATAAATCGCGGATACAGCCGCCTACCAGATAGGCTTCATAGCCGGCATCATTTAACCGGTACAATACTTTTAACGCGCTGGGGCTGATATCACGTCGGGATACGCTATGCTGACCGCGGCCAATGACTTGCATCGGCGGTAATATGGAACCTGCTATGGCATTGCGCAGCGGCGCAGCGGCAGCTAACGTCTTACCCGCAGCGGGTTCTGGCTGGTTGTCGCCCTGAGGCTTGCCGCTTAAGGTTCTGCGACAAAAATCTAACACACGCGAAATGATGATATCTCTCCTAAACCCAAACCAGCGTGGCTGGCGGTATTGGCATCTGACTATAAAAAACGGCTAATAATACCGCAGCACACAACAAAAAAGAATTAATCTGGTCAAAATCAGCCAAAATCGCTGGTTAGTACTTCCCGCGCGGCCGGAATATCCGCCGGGCGCCAGTGCAGCAGCGCATACGCGAGTTGCTCCACTGGCGGCGCTTGCTGTAAGTCCGGTGGCAGTAACAGGCCTAATATCGCCAGCGCTCTGGCCATAGTATAACTAACGGGCCAGTTGTGCAGGGCGGTGGCATGGTTCTGTTTACTGAGTTTATGGCCAGGTGCAGTTACCGCCAGCGGCAAATGGCCGTATCGTGGCGCTGTGGCACCAAGCAATAGAAATAAATGCTGCTGACGTGGTGTCATACTGAGCAAATCGGCACCGCGGATCACTTCGGTAATACCCTGGTCCAAATCATCTACCACCACCGCCAGCTGGTACGAAAATAAGCCATCCCTGCGCCGCAGTATATAATCTTCCCGGGCCAGCTCGGGTGAAATATGTTGCAGCCCAAGCAGCAAGTCAGTGAAATGACAGGCGACTCCGGCTGCATGCAGGCGCCAGCTTAAAAGTTCACCATTAGCTGGGGTCAGTTCTAACGCAGCACAGGTACCCGGGTACAGCCCGCCACTGGCACTGATTTGTTTGCGGCTGCACTTGCAGCCGTATAGCAAACCGCGTTGCTGCAGCTGGGTAAAGACATCGTTATAGCGCTCAAGCCGCTGGCTTTGATAAATAACAGTACCATCCCACAGTAAACCATGTTGTTCGAGCGCGTGCATAATGGCACTGTCGGCGCCGGGGCGCACTCTGGGCGTGTCAATATCTTCGATGCGCAGCAGCCAGCTGCCGGCTTGTTGTTTGGTGATCAGGTAACTGCCCACTGCAGCGAGCAGCGAACCAAAATGCAGCGGACCTGAAGGGGATGGAGCAAAGCGGCCAACAGCAATAGCTGTTGGCTGACTGTTAAGCGTTAGCATCGCCGGGCTGGCCGTAACTAGCCGCCTAATTGCTTTTCTTTTATCTCAGACAGGGTTTTGCAGTCGATACATTGATCGGCTGTTGGCCTTGCTTCCAAACGCTTAATACCAATTTCGATGCCGCAGGTATCACAAAATCCAAAATCATCGTTTTCGATTTTCTGTAAGGTTTTTTCAATTTTCTTTAAAAGCTTACGCTCGCGATCCCGCGCACGCAATTCCAGGCTGAACTCTTCTTCCTGTGCGGCACGGTCTACCGGATCAGGGAAATTGGCAGCTTCATCGGCCATATGCGTTTTAGTACGGTCAACTTCTTCGCGTAGTTGTTGGCGCCAGGCGTCAAGAATTTTGCGAAAATGCTCGAGCTGCTTCGGGTTCATATACTCTTCCCCGACCGCTTCCTGATAAGGTGTTACACCGGCCAGTGCCAGCAACCCTAATGTCTTAACATTCTTGCCTTCTGGCATGATCATCTCCTGTACAATACTGCCAAGCAAAAAAAAGTGGCGGCTATAGATAGCAGAATATTGCCACTACCGCAATCACTAATAAAAAAGCCGGCGAAGTATACAGATTGTGGCTCTGGCCGTCACCTGTTTTAGCCGCGACACTGACATTGGCTGAAAAGCACCCGGATTTAAGGTTTAACATCCTGGCAAACAGCCTGTAACGGCACCATTCTAACGCTTTGCGCTCGTGGACTTACGCTGCGCTATGTTACACTTCTGGCCTGGCCATTGCCGCTGATAAGCTTAATAAAATGGGGACCTTCATGTCTAATGCAACAGCAGAAATAGTACAAATTAGTATTGCTACCGCGAAAGCAGCCGCAAAATGGGGCAATAATGCATTAATTAGCCCAACCGCGCTGGGTTATCAGATCCACCTATCTGCAAATGAGCCGCTGCGCAGCATGCAAAAGGCGGGACGTAGCCTGGATAATCTGGGCATTTGCCAGTTGCAGCTCGCCGGCAGTGGCTGGAGCAAAGACTTGCAATGGGCGTTTTATCAGGGATTTTGCAATGCCAAAAGACACGACGGTGTCGCATTCAACAATGAGCAGGGTGCAGCTGAACAACTGGTGCAACTGGCGCAGTGTTTTAGTTTTGCCAAAAAAATGATTAATGAAACACCAGAAGTGTTATCGCCGCTGGCATTAGCCGAGCAAGCGGAAACCTTTATTCGTACTATTGCGCCAGAGGGCACGGTAAGCAGCGAGTTGATTAGCGCAGAGGAGCTGGCAAATGCCGGCTGGCACGGCATTTATCAGGTTGGGCGTGGCAGCAGCCGGCCGCCGGCATTGCTGGTACTGGATTTTAACCCCGGTAAGGATAACAGCCAGAGCGTTGCAGCGGCGCTGGTGGGCAAAGGGATTACCTTTGACAGCGGCGGCTATTCTATTAAGCCAACCGAAGGCATGGCAACCATGAAATGCGATATGGGCGGCGCTGCAACGGTAACGGCGGCATTAGCCCTGGCCATATTGCAGGGCCTTAACCAGCGGGTAAAACTGATATTGTGCTGCGCCGAGAACCTGATCAGCGGCCACGCCTATAAACTGGGCGATATTATTACCTATAAAAACGGCACTACGGTTGAGATTGTTAACACCGATGCTGAGGGCCGCCTGGTGCTGGCTGATGGTCTGATGTGTGCCAGCGAGACCAAAGCGCCGCTGATTATTGATGCCGCTACCCTGACCGGCGCGGCGATGGTAGCGGTCGGCGGCGAGTACAATGCTTTGTTCGCGCTCGACCAACCGCTGGCGACCCGCGCTCTGCAATATGCTGCCAATGAGCAGGAAGCCACCTGGCAATTACCACTGCAAAAATGGCATCAGCAACAATGTCCGTCACCTTATGCCGACACGGCCAACAGCCGGCCTGTAAAAGGCGGTGGTGCCGGCGGCGCCAGTAATGCGGCCGGTTTTTTAAGCCGTTTTGTGCCAAATGATGGCAAAGGCTGGTTGCATTTTGATTTGGCGGCGGCCTTTAATAATTCGGCCAATGGCTACTGGGCTGCCGGGGCTACCGGCCAGGGTATTCGCAGTATTGCTGCTATTTTGCTGGCAGAAACTGCTGCAAGCTAAGTGACAATACATAACACGCTATCAGGCATGAACCCAGCAGCATCAAGTTCATCTGTGGTACCTGAGTTGCCGGTAGCCGCCGTGCTGCCGCAGCTGTTGCAGGCCCTGACCAGCCAGAACCGGGTGATCTTGTCGGCCCCACCCGGTGCCGGCAAATCTACCTGGTTGCCATTACAGTTGCTGCAACAGCCTGCCCTGGCAACAGGCCAGATCATAATGCTGGAACCACGCCGGCTGGCAGCTAAAACCATTGCCAGCTATCTGGCACAGCAACTGAATGAGCCGGTAGGCCAGCGTGTCGGTTATCAAATCCGTCATGACAGTTGCCAGTCAGCTGCCACAAGGCTGTTAATTGTTACCGAAGGCATTTTAACCCGCAAACTACAACAAGACCCTGAACTTAGCGGGGTCAGCCTGCTGATTTTTGATGAATTTCATGAGCGCTCTCTGCATGCTGATTTAGCACTGGCACTGAGTTTGGAAGTGCAGCAACTGAGGCCTGATCTGAAAATTCTGGTGATGTCGGCCACGCTGGACGTTGCTGCGCTGGTTAAGTATTTGCAAGCGCCAGTTATAAGCAGCAGTGGTCGCAGTTATCCGGTCGATATTCACTATATTAAACCGGCTACTGAGCCTGCCTCCTTGCAAGCCGCCCGCCAGGCGCTGGCGGCTTTTAACGAGCAGCCTGGTAATATTCTGGTGTTTTTACCGGGTCAGGCAGAAATTAATAAAGCACGCGAGTATCTGGCAAGCCAGCCGTTACCTGCGCAGCTGAAAGTGTATTCGTTACTGGGTGCGCTGACCCTGGCCGAGCAGCAGGCTGCAATTGCCGCCCCCGCGCCCGGCCATTATAAAATAGTGCTGGCCACCAATCTGGCGGAAACCAGTTTAACCATTGAGGGCGTGAATCAGGTTATTGATACCGGCTTATGCCGGCGAGCCAGCTTTAACCCGCGCCATGGTATCAGTAAGCTGGAAACCGTGGCCATTAGTCAGGCTGCGGCAATACAGCGGGCGGGGCGGGCGGGGCGTCAGGCGCCAGGGCGTTGTTACCGGCTGGACACCCCAGAGTTGTGGCAACGACGGGCCGCATTTGAACCGGCCGAAATTGAACTGGCGGAATTAACCCAGTTACGCCTGGAAATTGCGATATGGGGCTGCCAGCCAGCCGATATTGATTGGTTAACGCCACCGCCAGCGGCCCATCTTGCCGTTGCCAGCCGCTTACTACAGCAGTTTGCTGCGCTGGACGACAACGGTCTTATCACAGCCTATGGCCGGCGCTTGTACCAAACCGGCAGTTCGGTGCGGTTAGCCAATATGCTGCTTTATGCCACCTTGCATGAGCCTCAGGTTCCGGGGCTGGGTTGGCTGGCGGCCCTGTTGGCCGCATTACTGGAAGATAGTCGTAACCTGCAGCCTGATATTGAGCAGCAGCTGCAAAGCCTGGCGCACAGTACACAGCTGGCGCAACATCAGCAGGCGCGACAGTTCGCCCGGCGTTTACATATTGAAAGTACCCGGGTGTTACCGTTGCAATGGCTGCCGTTGTTGTTACTGAGAGCTTTTCCGGATCAGCTGGCACAACGGCGGGGCCAGGGCTATTTGCTGGCCAATGGCGTGGGCGCGGTGCTGGCGCCGGATCACCCGTTACAGGATAGCGATTATCTGGTGGTGCTGGACATTCAGCAATGGCAACAGCAAAACCGCATCCGCCATGCGGTGGCGATTAAACTGGATGATGTGCTGACAGACTGGCAGCCACAATTAAGCTGGCAGCTGAAAACAGGCTGGCATGATAAAACCGCCAGCTTTAGCAGCGAACGCCAACGCTGTTTTGGCCAGCTGGTGCTGCAACGCCAGCCGGTGCAAGGCGTGATAACGGCGGCCGAGCGGCAGCAAGCCTGGCTGGACTATCTGGGCAGGCGTGGCCTGGCAGAGTTAAGCTGGTCTGACGCTGCGCAAAGTTTGTGTGCCCGCGTACAGTTGTTGCAACAGCACCAAGCCAGTGCCGAACTAAATTCAACTGCCAAAGGCGCAGCAGATTGGCCTGATTTCAGTCAGGCCGGTTTACTGGCTGAGCTGGCCAGCTGGCTGGGGCCCTATCTTGGCAATGTCAGCAAAAAAGCTCAACTGGCGCAGTTGCAGCTGGAACCGATGTTGCTGGCCAGATTAAGTTACCCGCAACAGCAGCTGTTGCAGCAGTTATTGCCGAACCACTGGCAAACGCCCACCGGCAGCCGGCTGAAGATTGATTACAGCCATCCTGGCGGGCCTCAGCTTTCAGTCAGAGTTCAGGAAATGTATGGTCAACTCACCACACCCGTGGTGTTAAATGGTGGCATTGCGCTGACCATTACCTTATTGTCGCCAGGCCGCCAGCCGTTACAAGTTACCCGCGATTTAACCAGCTTCTGGCAAAATAGCTGGCAGGATGTTAAAAAAGAAATGAAAGGGCGTTACCCCAAACATTACTGGCCTGATAACCCGGCCGAAGCGCAGCCAACAACAAAAACCAAAAAGGCGATGTTACGCGATGTCAACCCGAAGTAAAGGCGCCCGGGCGCCGAAAATTGTGGTCAGACCCTGGTGGCAGAAATTACTGCTTACCTTAGGGAAGATGGCGTTGGCGCTGCTGTTTGTGCTGGCAACGTACCTGATTTATCTTGATAGTAAAGTGACCCGCGCCTTTACCGGCCAGAAATGGCAGGTGCCAGCACAAATTTATGCCCGTAGCTTAGAGTTGTATCCTGGTATGGCGCTAACGTCGCTGCAGTTGCAAGCAGAATTAGAGCAGTTGCAGTATCAGCGCAATCCTGCAATGACTGCCCCTGGCCAGTACAGCGTATCGCGCAATCATGTCACCATTTTCCGACGGGCTTTTACCTACCTTGATGGCAATGAGCCTGCAACATTATTTAGCGTGGAGTTTAACGCCAGTGGCATTAACCGCATCCGTTATCGCCAGCAGCAGGAAGTAAACTTTGCCCGGCTGGAACCGCAACTGATTGAGCATCTGCTGTCACCTCATCAGGAAGATCGGGAGTTGGTGCGGTTAGAGCAGGTACCCAGCCTGCTGAAGGAAGGCTTACTGCTGATAGAAGATCGTGATTTTTATCACCACCGTGGCGTGTCACCACTATCTGTGTTGCGGGCACTCTGGGCTAATATCAGTGCCGGGCGCACAGTACAGGGGGGCTCTACGCTAACCCAGCAGCTGGCAAAAAATATGTATCTGACCAGCGACAGAACCCTGCTTCGCAAAGTAAATGAAGCGATGATAGCGTTGATCCTCGATTACCGCTTTAGTAAAGACCATATACTGGAAGCCTACCTGAATGAAATATTTCTGGGGCAAAACCATGCCACAGCCGTGCATGGCTTTGGTCTGGGCAGCCGTTTCTATTTTGCCAAACCTTTAACAGAGCTGCGCCCGGATGAAGTCGCCCTGTTAATTGGCTTGTTAAAAGGTCCGTCTTTTTACGACCCCAGACGTTACCCTGAACGCGCCATCAACCGGCGGGATCTGGTGTTACGTTTAATGTTCGAGCAGCATTTACTGGATAACGAGCAATATCAGCAGGCGTTACAACAGCCGTTACATTTAGTACCCCGCGGCCAATACCTGAATGCCCGTTTTCCGGCTTATCTGGATGCCGTTAAAAAAGAATTACGGCAGATTAATTTTGATCAACGGTTACTGAGCAGTGGCATTAAAGTCTTTACCTTTTTGGACCCCGGAGCACAACATCAGGCCGAGCTGACCGTGCGCCAGCAACTGGCCGGCAAAGATGAGCAATTGCAGGCAGCGATGTTAGTGGTTAATTATCAGCGGGCAGAAATCCAGGCGTTAGTGGGTGGCAAAGAAAGCGGTTTTGCCGGCTTTAACCGCGCGCTGGATGCCCGCCGCCAAATTGGTAGTATTATTAAACCGGTTATTTACCTGGAAGCGTTAAATCAGCCTGGCCGGTTTTCGCTGGCAACCATGCTTGATGATAAACCATTAAGTCTGCGTTCCAATAATCAGGATTGGCAGCCGCAAAACTTCGATAAGACTTTTCGTGGGCCGGTGCCGTTGATTACTGCGTTATCGGCATCACTCAATGTCCCAACAGTAAGGTTAGGTTTGCAGCTGGGCTTGCCGACAGTCAGCGAAGGCTTGCGTAAACTGGGCTTGCAACGCAGGGTAAACCTGCATCCGGCGGCGTTATTAGGGGCAATTGAACTTAGCCCGTTAGAGGTGAGTCAGCTGTATCAAACGCTGGCAAATGACGGCGTCTATCAAACGCTGGCCACCGTGCAGGCGGTGACCGATCAGGATGGCCACCGGCTGTATCACCGGCCGGGGCAGCGCTATAGCCGTTATCCGGTACAGAGTACATATTTATTACAACATGCCCTGATTACAGCAAGCCAGACCGGCACCGCCAAAGCGCTTGCTCAGGCCATGCCAACTACGGTATTTGCAGGGAAAACAGGAACTTCCAGTGATTATCGGGATAGTTGGTTCAGTGGTTTTGATCAACAAACGCTGTTAACCGTCTGGTTGGGGCGCGACGATAATCAAGCTATAGGTTTAACGGGCAGCAGCGGAGCTTTACCGTTATTTATCGATTATTTTAAACAGCAGGGAGCGCAATCGATCATTCGTTATTTACCAGAGCAGGTACAGGTGCAGGCGTTTTCGGCCAAAACCGGGGCGCCGGTGGCAGAAACTTGCGCTAACATATTGTTATTACCTGCAATATCAGTTGAAATGCAGCAACAGTTAAGTTGTGATAATTAGATTTAACAACGTTACTATATAAGGTCCGGCACACTGACAATTATGGAAATTAAACCCGAACGCTCACTGCTGGTTGGTGAATGGCACTATCTGGCAAGAGAAGATAAGCTGGTTAAATTAGATGAGCAGGGCGGCATTATCGCTACTGCTGATTTAGATAACCTTGGCCAGAAAGTTGTTAATTACTTTATTGTGCATGCTGGTAGCCTGGTGACAAAAGATCAGTTGCTGGCTGACGTTTGGGGGATCCGTGATGTATCTGATGGCCGGGTAATGCGGGTGATCCGTGCAATCCGGGTTGCTCTGGATGACGATACCCGCCAGCCTACCTATATTGAAACCATTCCTAAACGTGGTTATCGCTTTATTGCCAATGTGGCCGACATTCCAGAGCGGTCAATATTGGCAACAGAGGCGCTCAGCGCTGAACAAAATGCCGGCAGCAACACGCCGTCGCGCCGGCGGCAACCCGGAAAATGGCTGGCTCTGCTACTAATTCCGCTTTTAATGCTGTTTACCTGGCAGTTTTGGTTAAGCCCTGATGCGAATAAACAGGCTACTGAGCTTAACACCATTCCACTGTGGCGTTATAAACCCATTACCTCACTGGATGGACTGGAGTTTTATCATAATGTGTCGCCAGATGAGCGTTATCTGGTTTTTAGTTATGCCAGTGTGGGAACTGAACACATTGCTGTGCTTAAGTTGCAAGACTTACAAAACCACCGACGGGTGCAGTTGACAGATGAAGACTCCAATAGCCTGGGCGCCGCTTTTAGCCCGGACGGTACTAAAATTGCTTATCATCGAATGTTAGCGGATCGCGGTTGTGAAATTCGATTAATTGACTTGGAACCCCGGACAATGGCGGTAAAAACCGATAGTTTGCTTACCCGCTGTACACCGGAGTCGGTGTCGGCGCGAATTAGCTGGTCGCCGGATGGTCGCTATCTTGTTTATCCCAGCCTGGATGCTGAACAGCGGCAAATGGTGATGATGATGTATCCGCTGGCCGGTGGCAATGCCGAGCAGTTAACAGTGCCACCCACCAGCAGCTTTGGCGACTATGCTGGCCGCTATTCCCGCGCCGGTGATAAAATTGCGTTTATTCGTGATGCCGCCGGGGCAGCGCAAATTTGGGTGCTGGATTTAACCAGCAGGGCAACCCGGTTGCTGGTGCAGATTAATGATGCCTACCCGGGCAATATTGACTGGACCCTGGATGATCGCAGTATTATTTACCCCTCGGGCCCTACTTCACTGGGTATTGTTGATGTAGCCAGCGGTCAGAGCCGCGAGCTGGCTTATACGGATAATCATGCCAGCGAAATTCAGCTGGGGGCGGTAACGGGTAAAATTTATGCCTCGGTTGGTTTTTTTTCGCACACCAATATTAAAAAAGTAAATAATAAACTGGTTAGCGCTGAACCTGCAGCCAGCCTGGTGTTTAGCTCTAATCGTAATGAATCATCAGTTGAAATTAACCCCCGGCCAGCAGGGCCCACTGCAGTAGTGTCACGGCGCTCAGGTTTACCGCAGGTCTGGCTGTTTTATGCCGACGGGCGGCAGCAACAGCTCTCAGACTTTAGTTCACGTGAGCGGATCCGCAGTTTAGTATTCTCCCCCGATGGCAACCAACTACTGGTGCATTTAAATAGCGGTATCTGGCAGTTGGATCTGAAGGGGGAACTGAGGCAAATCGTTGGTCAGGATGGCGAGGCTGTTGCTAATCCGGCCTGGAGCAGAGATGGCAAAGAGGTATTTTATGCCCAGTCACGCCAGGGCCGCTGGGATATAATGGCTGCTTCTGTTGATAGCGAAATTGACAGACGGCTGCTGGCAACCGACCGTGAGTTATATCAGCAAAGCTATATTGCTGATTACAATATCTGGCGCGATGCCAATACAAAAAGCTTTATAATTGAATACAACAATGGTGAAACCCAGGAGCTAAAATTAGGAACGCCTGCAGATCAGGCTTTTTTTAAATTTGATTTACGCCAGCGGGGGTTTTATTTCAGCCATTTGCTTGATGATAGCCAATATCAGCTGCGGTATTTTAATCTTGCAACCAGTGAGATTAACACACAAGTTATAAACGACTTTTTGTATCATAGCCGCTTTAGTATCTCAGTTGATGAAACAGAGGTGTACTTTCTGGAAGCTGCCAGGGCCGATTTCGATATTGCGGAAATTAGTTATTAGAACGACTTTTTATAAGGTTTTTATTGAAAAATCATCGAGTTTAATCACGGGTTCAGGAGTAGGGTTTTAGTTGTTAAGCACAAGCTTGCGACCCCTAAAAAGTGATATAACTCGGAGATCGAATCATGATTAAAGTATTTAAAGCACTGGTTATTACTTCCGGCTTGACCTTAGCCCTAGCTGCCAGTAACGTGAATAACCATACTTTTGGTAGTGAGCAACTGATACTAGATGATTTATATGCTTGTCAGTGGTGGCCAACCTGCCGCGACCCGGATCAACAGAAACCGGTGCCATCAGATAGTTCTGCTCCTAAGCCAACGGGCGATACAGATACCACTAAAGATAAAAAAGATGAAACGCAGCTGGCCTGAGGCAGATTAATGCTGTTTCAAAAGCAGATACACTCTACTTTTTAGTTTATTAAGGTATAATCCGCCCTGACACTTTAGTCAGGCGGACCTTAATGTCGAATTTAGAACCCTTGGTAAAAATAGGCGACTGGTATTATCAGGCGGCTTATGGCCATTTACTGCCGGTGGCACCAGAAATGACCAATACCACGCCAGTAGTATTGGAACCAAGGCTGCACAGCCTGCTGAATTACTTTTTGCTGCATCCTAATCTGGTGATCACTAAAGATACCCTGATTGACGATGTCTGGCCTCCTTCCGAGGGCACTGATGCCGCGGTGATGCGCGCAGTTGGTGCCTTACGCAAAGTGCTGGGCGATAACGTTAAAGCGCCACTTTATATCGCGACCATTTCAAAAAAAGGCTATCGCTGGCTTTGTCAGATTGAGCCGCTAACCAGCAGCCAGTTTGCGCCGGCAACAGCCAGCCCGCTGCCTGCTGCGATTGCTCAGGTATCAAGGCAACATGCTGCTGTGCCTAACAGCTTACCCTGGCGCTTTATCAGTAGTGTCGGCGCCGCTTTGCTGCTGGGTGGGGCGGGCTTAGCCTACCTGCTGGCGAGCGTGACGGTAGTGCCATTTACCCAGCTGCCGGATACCGTAAAGCCGTTAAGCGCTATTACCGGGCAGGAGTTCTGGCCGACATTGTCAGCGGCGCAACAGCACGCTTTTTATGTTTACCGAACCACAGAAGCAGCGCCACAGCAACTGGCCCGGCAGGATTTAACCAGCCTGCAAGTCAGCTACAGTAGCGGGTATTATCAGCAAATCAGCCAACCGCAGTGGCTAACCGACAGTCAACTGCTGTTTCGGGCGCTGGATGAACAACAACAATGCTATTTTTATCAACAACAGGTACTGCCTGACTTTCAAACTGCCCGTAAAGTACTACCTTGTCAGCAGGTGATTCCGCAAGGGCTGGCGCTGCTAGCTGAGCAATGGTATTGGCTTGACTATGCTAGTGCGTCACAGCGCTATGAGTTATGGCAGCGCGGCGCAGATGGTACTGTCACGCGGGTACTGCAGTTACCGGCAACATGGCGCAGTGTTGACCAGCTGGTAGTGGTAGCAGGAGCGTTATATCTGATTGCTCAATACGATTTCTATCGTAGCCGGCTATTGCGAGTCGATCTGGCGAAGCAACAGCTGACAAATATTGCCGATTTTGACCAAAAAATTGTCGCCAGTAGCAGCTGGGATAGCCAACACGCTTTGTTAACGCTACTTAATAAGCCACTGCAGCTGCTTAACCTGAAAAGCCGCAAGCTGCTGAGCCTTGGCCCCATGACCTGGGGGCTGACTCAGCCACAGCGTTACCAACAGCGAATACTCAGTACCCAGTATCTGGATTACACCAGCGATATTGTGCAGTGGGTGCGTTCTGGTACTCAGCTCGATAAACAAAGTAGTGTGCAACCCAGTAACCGTAACGAGCGCTTGTTTGCAGCGAATGAGACGCAGCTGGCCTTTGTGTCAGAGCGGGCCGGTGATAATCAGATTTGGCTGACGCAAGACGGTGATAGTCGTCAGCTGTCACGCTTAGACAGCGGCCAGTATATTCAGCAATTACTCTGGCATCAGCAAACACTGTTAGCTGTAGTGGATAATAAGCTGTTTCAAGTGAGTTTAAGCGATGGCAGTTTAGCGCCAATTGTTGAGCAACGGGTGTCAGGACGGTATCAAAGCTGTGATAATCATTTGTACTGGACAGTACAGGATGACGACGGCTGGCAGCTGATGCATTATCAGCAACAGCAACCGGCAGTATTACTGTCAGGAGTAGTGAATGTAAAATGCGCGCCTGGCGGCTTAGTGCTGCAATTTTACAATGACTCGGTGCTGTCGTTTTGGTCGCCAGACCAACCAACCCAATTAAGGCCGTTGCCGGTCAGTTTAAATTGGCACCATATACTACCTGAGCAATGGACCAGCAATAACCAACAATTACAATGGCTAAACATAGCGCAGCGACAACTGCAGAGTTACGACTGGCACACGGCTGAAATTAGCAGTTATCCGTGGCCCACGGCGACACTGCCGCTGGAAATTCACAGCAGTAGTGCCGGCAGCTTTTATTCAGTACAACCGCGCCATTATGATACCGACATTGTCTGGCTTCAAAACCGCGGTTAGCTGGGCAGGTGCTAAAGTGCCGCGAAGCTTTTAGCCGCGGCATCGACCGTTGCGGCCAGATCGTCATCGCTGTGGGCCAGTGACAGAAAACCTGCTTCAAACGCTGAGGGCGCCAGATAAATACCCTGCTGCAGCATTAAATGAAAAAAGCGTTTAAACGCGTCGCCATCACATTGGGTAGCGTGCTGATAATTGCTTACCCGGGTTTCGCTGCTAAAGAAAAACCCAAACATGCCGCCAACCTGATTAAAGGTCATTGGCACGCCGTGTTGCTGTGCAGCGTTGCCAAGGCCGGTGATCAGCTGACTGGTTTTTGCAGTAAGCTTTTCATATACGCCGGGCTTGCTGATTTCGGTTAATGCCGCCAGGCCAGCGGCCATGGCAATAGGATTGCCCGACAGCGTGCCTGCCTGGTATACCGGCCCCAGCGGTGCAATCTGCTCCATTATCGCCCGCTTACCGCCAAAGGCGCCGACGGGCATGCCGCCGCCAATAATTTTACCCAGGGTAGTTAGATCAGGGGTAACCTGATATACCGCCTGGGCGCCACCTAAGGCGACCCGGAAGCCGGTCATTACTTCATCAAAGATCAATACGCTGTGGTATTGATCACAAATCCGGCGTAATCCTTCCAGAAAGCCAGGCTCTGGCGGGATGCAGTTCATATTGCCGGCTACCGGCTCGACAATAATACAGGCAATATCAGCGCCTTTTTCGGCAAAAATTTGTTCTACCTGGGCCAGGTTATTGAATTCACAGGTCAGGGTGTATTTAGCAAAGTCTGCCGGTACACCGGGTGAGTTCGGTACCCCCAGCGTCAGGGCTCCAGAGCCAGCCTTAACCAGTAATGAGTCTGCATGGCCGTGGTAACAGCCTTCAAATTTTAAAATGGTATCGCGGCCGGTATAGCCACGGGCCAGGCGAATAGCGCTCATCGTTGCTTCAGTACCTGAGCTGACCATCCGCACCATTTCCATTGATGGCACCAGTTGGGCGACTTTTTCAGCCATATCGATTTCGGCCGGGCAAGGTGCGCCAAAACTTAAACCGTTGGCGGCAGCCTTGATAACTGCATCGCGAATAGCCGGATGATTATGTCCCAGTAACATTGGCCCCCAGGAGCCAATGTAGTCGATATAGCGCTTGCCATCGACATCATACAAGTAAGCGCCGTCGGCGCGCTCAATAAATACCGGGCTGCCGCCAACACTTTTAAAAGCGCGTACCGGTGAGTTAACCCCTCCCGGGATAGTAAGTTGGGCACGTTGAAACAGGGTTTCAGATAAAGACATAATAAATTCCGTTAGCAGTTAGGTGTTGCTGTAGTGATGGCCGTGTTTTATACAGGCGACGTTACTTATTGGTGTACCAGGGCACAGCACATTCGTAATCTTTAACGATGTTTTCTACTCCCAGGGTCAGTGCAAACAAGGCCATTCGTACCAAAATGCCATTATCGGCCTGGCGGAAAATAGCAAGGTTGGGATTAAGGTTTAAATCGTTGTCTAATTCATTGGCTTCGATACGGGAATCGCGTGGCAATGGATGCATAATCACCGTATTCGATTTACAGTAGCGGGTATAAATTTCCTGATTTAACCGAAACTTGCCACGATACTGGTCAGCGTCGGCTTTTGATGGGAAGCGCTCTTCCTGAATGCGGGTTTGATAGACAATATCCGCATTTAAATGGCCTGCCAGTTTATCACTAATTACCAGTTGATGGCCGGCATTGGTCAGGCCGCTGATGATATCATCTGGCATCGCCAGTTCAGCCGGCGATACCAGGGTGAGTTTAACGTTGCGATACAAACAGAGTAACTTAGACAAGGAGTGCACGGTGCGGCCAAACTTTAAGTCACCTACCATGGCAATGTGCATGCCATCGATTTGCTGGCCCGAAGCGGCCAGTTCGCGTTCAATAGTAAACAGGTCAAGCAGCGCCTGGGTGGGGTGCTCATTGGCACCGTCACCGCCATTCAGTACCGGCACCCGGCTACCTTCAGCAAATTCCGCTACTGAGCCGGCCTGCGGGTGGCGCATGGCTATTACATCGCTGTAGCTGCTGATCACCCGGGCGGTATCAAATAATGACTCACCTTTAGATAAGGCTGAAGATTCCATGCCGGTAGTTTCCCGCACTTCGCCACCAAGCAGATTGAAGGCACAACCAAAACTGACCCGGGTACGGGTGCTGGGCTCGAAAAACAGGTTGCCTAAGATGGCGCCATCAAGCACCCGGGTGCGCTTTTTACGGCTGGCATAGGGTGCCATCTGGCGGGCTATATCAAAAATCTGAGTGATGCTGTCACGATCGAACTGTTTGACAGACAGGATATGCTGACCCTTGAAGCTCATAGTCAATACTCACTAAACACTTGCCGTTAGGCGCCGAACCCGGCGCAAAGTGGCCACTATTATACCTTATGGATTTCGAAATGCACGTAGGCGGCAAGACCGTGAATCTCCATGAGCTTAGCTGTACTAAGTGATTGGAGTGAATGGGTGCAGCCAACACCCGTGCAGTTTGAAAGACGACGGGTATATACGCAAAACCGGCTGGCAAAAGCGAGTTCAGCGGATCAGTGGTTTTAAAGTGGCCAGTAAAATAATAGCGAGCAGCAGTAGTACAGGTAGCTCATTAAAAACCCGGTAGAAACGCGGACTGTGCCGGTTGCGGTCGTGCTTAAAATCGGCCAGCAATTTAAAGCACCAGCCATGGTAGCCATACAGCAGTAGCACCAGCACCAACTTAAGATGCAGCCAGCCACTGGCAACAAACCAGGCTTTACCGTAGGCAGCAATTAACAACAGACCGAACACCAGGGTTAGGACGGCGAATGGCGTGACGAAAAACAACAAGCGTCGTTCCATCACTTTAAAGGTTTGATTGCAGTCGTCACTGCGGGTTTCGGCATGATAAACAAACAGCCGCGGCAGATAGAATATACCGGCAAACCAGGCAACCATAAAAAACACGTGCAACGCTTTATATAACAGGATCAGGCTCATAGTAGATTATTCTGTTTAGTCAGTAAGCTGCGAACCTGGTCCCAGCGAATAATGCCAATGGGTTCAGTCGGCGTATCCTGATAAATATACACCAGACCATCACGATTATCTTCCAGCAGAGAGAATACTTCGGCCATCGTTGTCTGATGAGACAGCCCCGCCACTTTCTGGTACTGAATAGCACTATCACCGCTGAGCGACAGGCTGACATCATAGCTGGCGGCAACAAATTCGGTGGTATCGCCCTGTGTTTGTTTCAGTAGCAACTGGGTTGGCGGCTGCAATAGCGCTAATTGCTGGCGCACTGTGCTTTCATCGGCATTACTGAGCAGCACATATTCTTTATTGAGTAAGGCCAGTACGCCGACTTTTTGCAGAATATCGTCAGCCGGCGCCAGTTTGTAAGGCATTTGCAAAAAGTCCAGTTGCATCATAAAAATGGATTTGTTGTTAAAGAACTGCACGGTCGTAACATAGGCCGTAATAATGACCACCATCGCCGGCAGAATAATTTGCTGGTTCGATGCCAGTTCGATGACTGCCAGTAAAGCTGCCAGGGGGGCATGTAAGGTTGCTGCCATTAGCCCAGCCATGCCCAGTACGGCGTAAGTGCCAGCGGTGCTGCTGTCGCCAATAAAGATAGCTGGCACAATCGCCAATATTGTACCTAATACAATACCAATGCCAAATACCGGGCCTATCACGCCACCGGGCACACCTAAGCCCAGGGCGACAATGGTTAATACCAACTTGCCGATAAAGATAACCAGTAACAGTTGCAAGTCGGTTGGATTATTAACCGCATGATAAATAGCCCCGGTTTCAGCCCCCATGGCATGTGGGATAAGGTAACCCACTGCTGCGGTAATCACCCCGGCCAACGCTAATCTGACTAATAATGGCCAATCTTTAAACCAGCGTATCAGCCGCATCAGATTTTGATTAAACAAAAATGCCACCGCACCAAAAATGATGCCGCAAATAATCAGGTAAGGAAAATGCCAGATACTGATCGCCACAATATCCAGTGACGCCAGTTCCCTGTCATGACCAAATACCAGTTGCGTGGCCAGCGCGCCAACTACCGACGCCAGCATGATCGGGATAAATACATGGATCCGGTATTCGCGTAACACCACTTCCATCACAAAAATAACAGCCGCTAACGGGGTGTTAAAAGAGGCGGAAATGCCGGCAGCAATGCCACAGCCCGCTAAAATACGAATGCTGTTGTAGGGTAGCTGTAAATAGCGGCCAACGGTACTGGCCCCATAAGCCCCCAGGTGAACCGAGGGGCCTTCCCGCCCGACCGAAAAGCCACTGGCCAGTGCAACGATGCCGCCAAAAAACTGATTTAAGGTGTTGCGAAAAGGCATAATGCCGTAGCGGGTTTTGATGCGGTGAATAACGAAAGGGATACCGAGCCGATAGTGCCGGTAGCCGGTGATAAACGCAATAACGCCAATAATAACAGCGCCAGCCAGCGGCAACAGCCAGACGATTTCGGGATCGGCACTGGCAAAGTCATCAGATTGGCTTAAAAAAAGGCTTTGTAATGCCACAATAGCCAGTCGGAAAATAATGATCAGTAAGGCCGCAATCAGGCCGCCAAGCATGCCCAACAGGCACAACTGTAAAGAGGTTTGTGGTAGAGCTAACCGGCGCTGCAACCCGGGCAGCCACTCTTGCCATCGCCGCATAAGAAGAATAATCAGTTAAACGATGGGCTAAGTCTAACATAAGCATCTGAGCTGGCAGATATTAATTGCTGTTGTAAGGTAAAATTAGCAGTGTGTTAAACCTATATCGGGGAAATACTTGAATAAATTACTCAGGTATTAGATAATTTGTGCCGTTGTAACCCCTGTTGGAGCTCTCATGTCTGATATGCAAATCCCTATAGAATTTACTGACGCTGCCGCTCGTAAGGTCGCAGCCTTGGTTAGCGAGGAAGAAAATCCGAACCTGAAGCTTCGGGTTTATATTACCGGTGGCGGCTGTTCAGGTTTTCAGTACGGTTTTACGTTTGATGAAAAAGTAAATGACGGTGATTTAACGGTGGAGAAGCAGGGGGTGGCGATGGTTGTCGATCCGATGAGCCTGCAATATCTGATGGGAGGCGTGGTAGATTACACTGACGGTTTGCAGGGCAGTCGCTTTATTGTCCAGAACCCGAATGCGACCACCACCTGTGGTTGTGGCTCATCATTTTCTGTTTAGAAAAAGTGGCTTTTTTGTAAATTATTTTAGACGGCTTTGGCTGATTTTTCGGCAAAGCCGTCTCTACGTTTGCTGGTTGCCTTATTGGCGGGTAGCAAACAACAACAAGGTTAAAACCAGCGCTATGACAAGGTTAAAGGCAATAATGTAGATAAAACCTTTTTTGCCCTGTGCCAGGCTCCAGTTGTTTTGCTGCAAATACAAATACCAGATGGCACACATTAATAAAGGTACTAGAAACAATAATTTAACCATTTTTAAAACCTCAAAATTCCTATAGTGATTACCGTTTTCAATCCGCATGTCGGTCGCTGCGTCGTTGCTTGCTTTTATCGATGTAAAGTAGTTGTACATTTTTTAACGCTTGTAGCTATACGCTCGTCGCATCCTATGGTTTAATTAACCGTTTTAAATTGCTTATTGCGTTGGCAATAAGGTTTGGATTTTTTTTCGCAGGAAGGCTGGTTGATCATAATAAAAGCGTAACACGCTGGGAGAACAAAAAATATGAAAGGTACTAAAAGTGTAATTTCAGACGAAAATAAACGTCTTTGTGTCTGGTTAAAGCGACAACGTCAGGACAAAGGCCACACTATGCGCAGTTTGTCTGAAATCTTAGGGACGCCCCATTCATTTATCGGTAAAGTTGAAAACCAGGAACGCCGCTTAGACGTCATCGAGTATGTACGTTATTGTCAGGCATTGGAAGTTGACCCAACCGAAGGGTTAAAGCAAGTGCTTAGCGCTTAAATTTAAACCACAGAAAAAGCCGCTAATCAGCGGCTTTTTTATTGGGTGCCAGTTCTTTAACTCTTGCCAGTACAATGATTAATACCAGTGCTGGAATGCCCATTACCGCCGTCATTATAAAGAAATTGCTGTAACCTAGCTGGTCAACCCATTGCCCGGAGAAACCACCGGTAAACTTTGGTAAAAGCAGCATTAATGAACTAAACATGGCATATTGCGTTGCGGTGAATGCTAAATTAACTAAAGACGATAAATACGCAATGAAGGCGCTGGTGGCAATACCTGCACTTAAGTTGTCGGCCGAGATAACCAGTGTCAGCCACATCAAATCGTATCCAATATGGCTTAATGCGGAAAACAAGATATTTGTTATCGCGCTTAACAGGGCGCCGACAAATAACACCTTGATAACGCCAAACTGATTAATCAGCACGCCGCCAAGGGCTGCGCCAACCAACGTCATGATTACCCCGAAAATTTTAGAGACGCTGGCAACTTCTTCTTTGCTATAGCCCATGTCCACATAAAAAGCATTGGCCATTACGCCCATCACCACATCTGAAATTCGATAACAGGCTATCAGTGCCAGAATAAGTAAAGCATGCCACTTATAGCGTTCGAAAAAATCAGTAAAAGGGGCCACTACAGCTTGTTTCAGCCAGGCAACAAAACGTTGAACTAGCGTACCCTCAATAAATTGCTGTTGCTTCAGGCCACTTTCCGGTTCTTTGCAAAGTAACGTCGTTGCGATGCCAGGTAACATACAGAGCCCCATAACCAGGTACGCTTGCTGCCAGCCAGCTAAATCATACGCTGAACCATCAGAGAATATAGCGGCTAACCACAGGGTACCGGCTGACGCCAGAATCATCGCTAACCGGTAGCCTGAAAGATAGGCAGCAGCAAGGGCTGCCTGGAGTTCAACCTCAGCACTTTCGATACGAAAAGCATCAACATTAATATCCTGAGTTGCAGAGGCAAATGCCAGTATCACTGCCAGCGTGGCCATCAGTGCCAAATTCTGTTGTGGATCGGTCAGGGCAATACTACAAATGGCAAAAGTAACTAAAACCTGCGAGGTAAGCAGCCAGCTGCGTCTTCTGCCCAGGAGTTTGTGTAACAGCGGAATTTTCAGGTGATCCGCTAACGGCGACCACAACCATTTTATTGCATAGGCTAAAGCCACCCAACTAAAGTAACCAATGTCTGCACGTGATACTTCTGCTTCACGCAACCAAAACGATAACACGCCGAAAACCAGCATCAGCGGCAAACCACTGGAGAAACCCAAAACGAAGATACTCAGCACCCGGCGTTGGAAATAAATACCCAGGCCAGACAGCCAGCAAAAATAAGAAGTCAAAGAATATATCCGGTCAGGAAAGCTGTGTGCAAGCTTACCTTGCTGATAATTCAGGTCAAGTGATTAAGGTCTGACACCAATACAATCCAGCGGGCAATGGCCTTTACCGCGCAAAAAACACAGGCAATCCTGAATATTTCTGCGCAGCTGGCGGTTATGCCGCAAGCTATGGGCAGACCAGAATTCCAGTTCATGCAGCAGATGCCAGAATACCCACTCTCGTAAGCTGCCGGGAGCGCCTGCCCGCATTTGAAATTGCGACCATTCTTCCAGAGTATCCCAGACAAACAAATGTAATTCGCTGTGGGCAAGCCGACCGCGTAAAAACCGGGATACGTAGTACACCAGTTGCTGAGATTTAAGTTCGATAAATCGTTCTGTCATGGTCTGCCTTAACTGTTGCAAAAGGGCCAACAATTAAGGCAAGTATAGCCGGTTTTACTCGCTTGGCAGCAGGCGCACCGTTTTTAATAGCAGCGGCTGGCTTGGTACGTCAGGCCAACCGAGCTGTTCACTGGTTTCGGTTTCCAATGCATTGATTTTATCCAGCACGTCAAAGCCACTGACCACCTGACCAAATACGGCATAGCCCCAGCGCGAGCCGGGATCGAGGCTGTTGTTGTCGGCGAGGTTAATATAAAACTGGCTACTGGCACTGTGTGGGTCAGATAGTCTGGCCATAGCAATGCTGCCATATTGGTTTTTCAGACCGTTGCCTGACTCGTTAAAGATAGCTTTACCTTGTTCAATCTCTTTAAATTGCATGTTGTAGCCGCCACCTTGCACCACAAAACCGGCGATTAGCCGATGAAATACGGTATTATTGTAGGCGTTACGTTTTACATAACTTAGAAAGTTATTGACGGTAAGCGGTGCGCGGCTGCGATCCAGCTCCAGCACTATAATGCCGGCGGTGGTGTCCAGTTCAACCCTTGGGAACAGATTATTGGGCTGCATAAACTGGCCGGCCTGTAACGGCAACACCCACAGCGCTACCAGAAAAGCTAACAATACACGCATTGTCTTATCTCCTAATAAAGGTTTGCCAGCTGTCGTCACCTAACAGGTCGGTAAGCACCTGTTCGGTCAGCACCCTTAACTCGCGTTCAATCACGGCGATATCGGCTCGCAATGGCGCTATTACCCGGCTGTCGCCACTGTAAGCTTTAGAAAAGCTATTACCGTTATTTTGCACCAGCACTGTCATTGTTACCTGGTTAACGACTTCATGATCGAGTGGCCGTTGATTGACCCGGGCCTGTAACTGATTAATCTGAATGGTTAGTGAGCGTTGACTCTGGCTACTGACATTGGCACCGCGGGCACGCAGTGCATCTGCTACAGTTTGTTCCAGTTCTGCTCTGAGATCATTGGCGGTGGCGTAACCATCGCTTTTATTACCCCGTTGAATAACCAGGGTATTCAGGCTTGAACGGTGATCAAGCAGGTAAAAGCTGAATGTGCTTTGCGCCAGGGACGGCGCCTGTGGCCAGAATACTTGCGGGCTGACAATTAACATTGGCGGCTTACTGGCGCATCCGGCCAGCAAGAATAAACACAGCAACACAGTTCGCATCGGCTTAGCTCCTTTTAATGGCTTCTAGTATTACAAACTTTGGATTTGCGGCTAACTGTTGGCAGTGGCCAAATAACCGCTGCAGTTGCTGCTGATAATTCAGGTGACGGTTAGCCACAATACGCAAGCGGCCACCGCGTTTCAATACCCGTTTAGCCTCGGCAAACATTTGGGTGGCGATATGCGTCGTAACTGTCTGTTGCTGATGAAAAGGCGGGTTACAAATAATCTGATCAGCCGTTTGATCGGGTTGGCTGGCCAGGCAGTCATCCACGATAAATTCGGCACTCGCCAGGCACTGCGGGATGTTCAGTTCAACATTGGCTTTAGCCGATGCCACTGCCATATAAGACTCATCCGTAAACACCATATGCATGTCTGGCTGCTGCTTTAGCATGGTCAGCCCCAATACACCATTACCACAGCCTAAATCGATTATAAGCTGGCCTGCGGTGTCCTGCGGCAGATGCTGTAGCAAAAAACGCGCACCTAAATCTAACTTTTCCCGCGCGAAAACATTAGCATGATTAACTAAGATAAAGCCGGATTCTTCCAGTGGCCATTGCAATGGGAATAGTGGCTGCGTTTTAGCAGGACCGGCCTGACAGCGGATTAACCGGCATTTTTTTACCGTGAGAGACGCCTGGGCCTGACCCAGTTGCTTATCGAACATGTCCAGCACATTGCGGTTAATATCTTTGGCTTTAGCTGCTGCCAGAATGACAGTGCTGCTATTCACCACTGCGGCCAGCTGGCTTAAAATAAAACTCAGATAACTATGGTTATTGGGCAGCTTCAGTAACACTATATCCGCGGTGGCCGGCAACGGGGTTACACTGTCATAACTTACCAGCGGCTGGCTGTCCAGGGCATTAGCTGCCCGGTTGTGTGCGATTGCTTGCTTT
The DNA here is from genome assembly GCF_000987775.1 of Arsukibacterium ikkense. GTDB lineage: Bacteria > Pseudomonadota > Gammaproteobacteria > Enterobacterales > Alteromonadaceae > Alishewanella > Alishewanella ikkense. Next base: position 38,894 of record NZ_LAHO01000016.1, on the reverse strand, counting down.
GCCAGGTAAGAATCAGTACTGCTGACTTGCGGGCAGTGCGCCAACGCACAGGATAGCGCACCAAAGCTGTCATTAATGATCAGTAACTGCGGTGTGGTAGCATGTGCTTGTTGGTATTCGTTAATCGCGCTGTTCGCTGCATCTATAAGCAGCTCATCGGCGGCGTCCCAGGCTTGCAAACTGCGATTCGGTTGATTGAGTGGCCAGCGCTGGAGTGTCAGATTGATCTGACCGAACTGAAATTGGGTATTCATAGCAACAACGTCTTAGCAGAGAGAGCCGCATTTTGACACGCCAGACGCAGAGCGACAACCGCAAAGCGGTTGCACAGCACTTTTTATTGCCTGATGCAGCGTTGACGCTTTGGCCAGGCTGGTTAAACGCTGATGCAAGCCACGCGTTGCAAACCCGGCTTATTGCTGAATTAGCCTGGCGCCAGGAGCAAATCCGTATTTACGGCAAAACCGTCAAGATCCCACGCCAGCAGGTCTGGATGGGCGAGTCCCATTGCAGTTATCAATATTCTGGTGTGCGCTTTGAGCCAACGCCCTGGCACCCAGCCGTGCAGCAGCTTTGTCAGCAGGTAAGTGATGCGACTACCAGTGCTTTTAATTGCGTATTGCTTAATCTGTATGCAAATGGTCAGGACCATATGGGCTGGCATGCGGATGATGAACCGGAACTAGGTATGGCGCCGCTTATTGCTTCACTCAGTTTAGGCGCGAGCCGCCGGTTTGACCTCAGGCATAGAACCCTGAGCCATCGGCTGCAATTGCAACTGGACAATGGCAGTTTATTACTGATGGCCGGTGCCTGTCAGCAGCACTGGCAGCATAGCCTGCCCAAGCAACGTCGGGTGGCTGCGCCACGGCTTAACCTTACTTTTAGATATATAACGCCAGTTTGTTAGACAAAACTATTTTTAGTAAGGCTGCCAGTTTGTTAGCTGGCGGTGTTAACCCAAGCCTGAAAAAGCAGGCGACAACAACGGTCTGCTTAACTAAGATCAGTTTATATCTCACGTCAGGGAATGAGAACCATGTTAATTCATACCGCTATAGAACAAAAATTACTGAACGCCTTTGAGCCGGTGTTTTTAGAAGTGATCAACGAAAGTGGCAACCATAACGTACCGGCCGGCTCTGAATCGCATTTTAAGGTGGTAATTGTGACACCGGCTTTTGACGGTATGCGTTTATTGCAGCGCCATCGGGCAGTGAATGCCATTGTGGCCGAAGAGTTAGCTGAAAAAATTCATGCGCTGGCTTTGCACACCTATACCCCGTCTGAATGGTACGAATACTATGCAGAGAAACCACCGGCCTCACCGAAATGTTTTGGTGGTAGCAAAACCGATAAAGCCCTGTTTTAGGGTTGTCTGACTAGATTTATCTGGCTAATTTGCGCGCAAATGAAATAAACAGGCTGATCAGACCTGTTTTCTGCGTTAAAGTTTTACACTAGCGTAATTTTTTAGCGAGCTAACAGCAGGACTTCATATGGTTATTCAACCGAAAATTCGTGGTTTTATCTGTACTAATGCGCATCCGGTAGGCTGTGCTGAGAATGTTAAACAGCAAATTGACTATGTTAAGCAGCAGGGGCCGGTCACCAATGGTCCGAAAAATGTGTTGGTTATCGGGGCGTCAACCGGTTATGGCCTGGCGTCAAGAATTACTGCCGCCTTTGGCTCAGGTGCAAACACCTTAGGTATCTTTTTTGAAAAAGCGCCTACTGACAGCAAAACAGGATCTGCCGGCTGGTACAACACCGCAGCCTTTGAGCAAGCTGCTGCCACTGAAGGTTTATGGAATAAACACCTGAATGGTGATGCTTTTACTGATGAGCTAAAAGCCGAAGCGATTAACCTGATCCGCAGCGACATGGGCAAAATTGACTTAGTCGTCTATAGCCTGGCGGCACCACGGCGTAAAGATCCGGTTAGCGGTGAAGTGTATAGTTCAGTTTTAAAGCCGATAGGCCAAGCCTATACAGCCAAAAACCTGAACACCACTAAGCGCGAAATTGAAGAAGTGTCGGTAGAGCCGGCCAATGACGATGAAATCTTCAATACCGTTAAAGTAATGGGCGGTGAAGATTGGGAGCGTTGGTTAGATCAACTGCATGCTGCCGGCGTACTGGCCGATAACTGCCAGACGGTAGCTTACACCTATATTGGTAAAAAGCTGACCTGGCCCATTTATGGTAAAGCGACTATTGGCCGGGCCAAAGAAGATTTAGATCGGGCTGCCGGTGCCATCCGCAGCAAACTTAGCGACGTTAAAGCTAAAGCCTATGTGGCATCACTCAAAGCGCTGGTGACCCAGGCCAGTTCTGCTATCCCCATTATGCCACTGTATATTTCCTTGTTATACCGGGTGATGAAAGAGCAGGGCAGCCATGAAGGCTGTATTGAGCAAATTAACGGCTTATTCCGTCTTGGCTTGTACAGCGACACGCCTTTGCTGGACGATGGCGGCCGCTTACGGATGGACGGCAAAGAGCTGGCTGATAACGTACAGGATAAAGTGGCCGCGCTGTGGGATCAGGTAAGCACTGACACCATTGACAGCCTGACCGACTATGATGGCTACCATACTGAATTTTTACATTTATTTGGTTTTGGTTTTCACGGGGTTGACTACGATGCCGACGTTGCGGCGCAGGTACCCTTGGCAAATCTTGCTAACTAATTAGTCGTATTGACAAGCCGCCAACTGGTGGCTTTTGTTTGCGCTTGTTTTAGCACTGCGCCGCGCTATCCCAATCAAGTGGGTACTTCAGCAGTGAAATTGGCTGGTGCCAGCTGACCAAATTCGCTGGTCAGGGTTCAATGATTTTGCAGAGAATTTTTCGCTGTACCATGGATAGCGGCTGGCTTTAATGCTAGAATTCGCGACTTTAATACGTGTATCTGATTAAAAAATAATCGCTGCGGGGGTTATATTAGTATAATCAGGTGTGCTGCACTGGCTGCAGCTGAAAAACTAGACCCGGTTTCTTCTCAAAATAGTAGTGCAAGTACGTATGATAAAACTCAAAAAAGGCTTGGACATTCCCCTTGCAGGCAGTCCTAAACAAGAGATCAGTACGGGTAATGCCATTACTACCGTCGCCGTTTTAGGTGAAGAGTATGTGGGCATGCGTCCGACAATGTCAGTCGAAGTAGGTGATACGGTAAAAAAAGGTCAGGTGCTTTTCGAAGACAAGAAAAACCCTGGCGTTAAATTTACCGCGCCGCTTGCGGGTACGGTCAAAGAAATTAATCGTGGTGCTAAGCGCGTACTGCAATCAGTGGTTATTGCCGTTAGTGGTAATGATGCTGAGCAGTTCACCCGTTATAGCAGTGATCAGCTGGCAGGCTTAAGCCGCGAGCAAGTCACCCAGAATCTGCTTGACTCGGGCTTGTGGACTGCCTTGCGCACCCGGCCGTTCAGCCAGATCCCAGCCACTGACAGCCAGCCTCGTGCCATTTTTGTCAATGCGATGGATACTAATCCATTAGCCGCTGACCCTACGGTAATTATTAATGCAGAAGCGGAAGCCTTTACTCAGGGCCTGACGTTGTTAAGCAAGCTGACCGATGGCAAAGTATTTCTGAGCAAGAAAGCTGGCAGCCAGTTACCGGCCAGTTCAGCGGTAGAAGTTGCTGAGTTTGATGGCCCGCATCCGGCAGGCTTAGTAGGTACTCATATTCACTTCTTAGAACCAGTCAGCATGAAAAAAGTGGTATGGCATATTGGTTATCAGGATGTGATTGCCATGGCGAAGCTGTTTTTGACAGGCGAGCTGGATGCTAACCGGGTTGTTGCTTTGGCCGGTCCTGTAGTGAAAACGCCACGGCTGGTGAAAACTGTGCTGGGTGCTTCTTTGGCAGAGCTGACCAACGATGAACTTAATGACGGTAAAAACCGTATAATTTCAGGCTCAGTGTTGGCTGGTAGCAGTGCCCATGGTGTACATGGTTATTTAGGCCGTTACCATAATCAGGTGTCGGTGCTGGCCGAGGGTTATGACAAAGAGTTTTTAGGTTGGATAGCCCCCGGTGCCACTAAATTTTCGGTTACCCGTGCATACTTGTCACATCTGAGCCCGAAGCGCCTGTTCAATATGACAACCACCACTAACGGCTCAGCGCGGGCTATGGTGCCAATTGGTAATTATGAGCGGGTAATGCCGCTGGACGTATTGCCAACGTTGTTGTTACGGGACCTGGTTTCCGGTGATACCGACAGCGCCCAAACCCTGGGTTGCCTGGAGTTAGACGAAGAAGATTTGTCATTGTGTACCTTTGTATGCCCTGGTAAATACGACTACGGTACTATTCTGCGCAACTGCTTGACGACCATCCAGAAGGAAGGCTAATCATGAGTTTAAAGCATTTTTTAGAGCGCATTGAACCGCAATTTGAGAAAGGCGGTAAGTATGAAAAGTGGTACGCGCTGTATGAAGCCGTTGCTACCGTGTTATACACCCCTGGTTTAGTAACCAAAAATGGCACTCATGTGCGTGACAGTATCGACCTGAAGCGGATTATGATCTTCGTTTGGCTGGCCTTGTTCCCGGCACTGTTCTTTGGTATGTACAATATCGGCCACCAGGCGGTTGAAGCGCTGATTGCCGGCTATGGCATGCCAGACAGCTGGCAGGTGGCTATTTTCCAGCTGCTGGGCGGCAGTTTAACTGAGGCCTCTGGCTGGGGCGTCAAGATGCTCTACGGCGCAGTCTGGTTTTTGCCTATTTACGCTGTGACTTTCGTGGTAGGTGGTTTCTGGGAAGTGTTGTTTGCTTCGGTGCGTAAGCACGAAGTCAACGAAGGCTTCTTCGTCAGCTCAATCCTGTTTGCGTTAATTCTGCCCGCCACTATCCCCTTGTGGCAGGTTGCTTTGGGTATTACTTTCGGTGTGGTAGTGGCCAAAGAAGTGTTCGGCGGTACTGGCCGTAACTTTTTAAACCCTGCTTTGGCCGGCCGTGCTTTTCTGTTCTTCGCTTACCCGGCACAAATTTCTGGTGATGCGGTATGGACCGTCGCTGACGGTTACTCAGGCGCAACCTGGTTAAGCAAGGCGCAAATGGGCGAACTGGATTATGCTGCTAACACCCAATTGTGGTGGGATGCCTTTATGGGCTTTATTCCCGGTTCAGTGGGCGAAACCTCAGTGTTAGCATTATTAGTTGGCGGCTTAGCCTTGATCTACTTCCGCATAGCATCCTGGCGCATTGTGCTGGGTGTGATGATTGGTATGATCTTAACCAGCTACCTGTTTAATGCTATCGGCTCTAACACTAACCCGTTATTTGCCATGCCATGGCATTGGCATTTGGTGCTGGGTGGGTTTGCGATTGGTATGTTCTTTATGGCAACAGACCCGGTATCGGCATCCTTTACCAATCAGGGCAAGTGGGCTTACGGTATTTTGATCGGTTTTATGGTGATTATGATTCGGGTGGCAAACCCGGCATATCCGGAAGGCATGATGCTGGCCATTCTGTTTGCTAACCTGTTTGCACCACTATTCGATTTCTTCGTGGCGCAAGCCAATATTAAGCGGAGGCTGGCACGCAATGTCTAGTAATAATGACACCATCAGCAAAACGCTGATAGTAGTAGTTTCTTTGTGTTTGGTATGTGCCATTGTGGTGTCTACTGCAGCGGTTCAGTTACGCCCTTTGCAAAACAAGAATAAACTGCTGGATTCTCAGGTAAACATTCTGCGCAGTGTTGGCCTGATTGAGGGTAAAGCCTCACCACAAGTGATTGCTGAAACCTTTAGCAAGCATGTTGAATCACGCTTGGTTGACTTACAAACAGGTGAAATCGTTGCTGACTGCGATAAAGCTTGTGCTGAAGCTTTTGATTATCGCCGGGCGATGCGTGACCCTGCGCAAAGCAATGCTTTGGATGGGGCAGCCGATGTTGCGTCTATCCGACGGGTTGCTGAGCGGGCGCCGGTGTATCTGACTTACGATGCCGATCGCAATCTGAAATCGGTAGTGTTACCGGTACATGGTTATGGTTTGTGGTCGACTATGCATGCTTTTTTGGCATTGGAAGTCGATGGTAATACCATTATCGGCCTCAATTACTATGAGCAGGGTGAAACCCCGGGCTTAGGTGCTGAAATCGAAAACCCGCGCTGGAAAGCACAATTCCAGGGAAAAAAATTGCTGAATGAAGCAGGTGAGTTAGCGCTGGAAGTGAAAAAGCCCGGCAATGCCAGCCCTGACTCAGCTCATGAAGTTGACGGTTTATCAGGGGCAACCTTAACCGCCAACGGGGTGCAAAATACCTTTACCTTTTGGATTGGTGAGAATGGCTTTGGTCCATTCTTAGCGAAAGTGCGTCAAGGAGCCTTAAATAATGGCTAATGCAAAAGAAATAAAAACGGTTCTGTTTGGACCTGTTTTTGCCAATAACCCGATTGCCTTGCAGGTATTGGGGATTTGTTCAGCACTGGCGGTAACAACCAAGATGGATACCGCTTTGGTGATGTGCTTTGCACTTACTTTTGTGGTGGCATTCTCTAACCTGTTTATCTCAATGCTACGCAGTCACATACCTTCAAGTGTGCGGATCATCGTGCAAATGACCATTATTGCGTCGTTGGTAATTGTGGTCGATCAGTTCTTAAAAGCCTTTGCTTTTGATTTGTCTAAGCAATTGTCGGTATTTGTTGGTTTGATCATTACCAACTGTATTGTGATGGGCCGGGCTGAAGCCTACGCCATGAAAAACTCGCCTGGTATGAGCTTTTTAGATGGTATTGGTAATGGCTTAGGTTATAGCGTGGTATTGCTGGTGGTAGCCTTTATCCGTGAATTGGGTGGTTCTGGTTCGCTGTTTGGCGTGCAAATTATGCCGCTACTGAGCGAAGGCGGCTGGTATCAGCCAATGGGCTTCCTGCTGATTGCGCCCAGTGCTTTTATTATTATCGGTTTGTTTATCTGGGTATTGCGTGCATATCGCCCGGAACAGGTAGAGAAGGCATAAGGAACAGCAAATGGAACATTATTTAAGCTTATTTGTACGTGCCGTCTTTATTGAGAATTTGGCACTAGCCTTCTTCTTAGGCATGTGTACCTTTTTAGCTGTATCGCAGAAAATTAAAACTGCGTTCGGATTAGGGGTAGCCGTTATTGTGGTACTGGGTATTTCAGTACCGGTTAATAATCTGGTGTTTCACCTGCTACTGGCGCCTGGTGCTTTGTCCTGGGCAGGGTTTCCTGAAGCAGATCTAAGCTTTCTGGGATTTTTAACCTATATCGGGGTTATTGCAGCGTTAGTGCAAATTCTGGAAATGACGTTAGATAAGTTTTTCCCGGCACTGTACAACGCCCTTGGCATCTTCTTGCCACTGATTACCGTAAACTGCGCTATTTTTGGTGCGGTGGCCTTTATGGTAGAGCGCGATTACAACTTTACTGAAAGCGTGGTATTTGGCGTCGGTAGCGGTGTAGGTTGGGCGTTAGCGATTACCTTACTGGCCGGCATCCGTGAAAAGCTGAAGTACGCTGATATTCCAGCCGGTTTGCGCGGTTTAGGGTCTACCTTTTTGGTAGTGGGTTTAATGGGATTAGGCTTTATGTCTTTCTCTGGCGTTTCACTGTAAAGCAGTAGAAGGAAAATACAATGCAAGAGATATATCTTGGCGTTGGCATGTTTACCGTCGTGGTTGTGATGCTGGTATTTATTATTCTGGCAGCAAAATCTAAACTGGTAGCCAGCGGCGACATTACAATTAGTATTAACCATGACCCAGACAAAGCCATTAAAACCAAAGCTGGCGGTAAGTTATTAGGCGCCCTGGCTGACAATGGCATTTTCCTGTCATCAGCTTGTGGCGGTGGTGGTACTTGCGGCCAGTGCCGGGTCCATATTAAATCAGGTGGCGGTGAAATTCTGCCAACTGAAATGGGTCATATCAGTAAAGGTGAAGCCCGTGAAGGCTGTCGCTTGTCCTGTCAGGTTGCGGTTAAATCTGATATGGAAATTGAAGTGGAAGAAGAAATCTTCGGTATTAAAAAGTGGGATTGTACGGTTATTTCTAATGACAACAAGGCCACCTTTATTAAAGAGCTGAAGATGGCTATTCCGGATGGCGAGTCAGTGCCGTTCCGGGCCGGTGGTTATATTCAGATTGAAGCACCAGCTCACCATGTTAAGTACAAAGACTTTGAGATCCCGCAACAGTTCCGTGGTGATTGGGAACGCTTTAATTTCTTCAGCTTAGAGTCAAAAGTAGACGAAGAAACTATCCGTGCTTATTCGATGGCTAACTACCCGGACGAAGAAGGCATTATTATGCTGAACGTGCGGATAGCAACTCCACCCCCGAATAACCTGAGCCTGCCGTGTGGCAAGATGTCTTCGTTTATCTGGGGCCTGAAAGAAGGCGATAAAGTGACTATCTCCGGACCTTTTGGTGAATTTTATGCCAAAGAAACCGAAGCAGAAATGGTATTTATTGGTGGTGGTGCGGGTATGGCCCCAATGCGCTCACACATTTTCGACCAGTTACGACGCTTAAAATCCAAACGGAAAATTAGTTTCTGGTATGGCGCCCGCTCTAAGCGTGAAATGTTTTATGTCGAAGATTTCGACATGCTGGCGGCTGAGAATGACAACTTCGAATGGCATGTGGCGTTATCTGATCCACAGCCAGAAGATAACTGGGAAGGTTACACCGGGTTTATTCATAATGTAATTTATGAAAACTACCTGAAAAACCATAAAGCCCCGGAAGACTGTGAGTTTTATATGTGCGGTCCGCCAATGATGAACAAAGCAGTAATTAACATGCTGAAAGATTTAGGTGTGGAAGACGACAACATTCTGTTGGACGACTTCGGCGGCTGATACGCGACCACCTTAGTAAAATCAAAAGGGGTAACGTTATGCGTTGCCCCTTTATGCTATTAATATGCGAGCAGGACTTACCATGAAACGCTTTGTATCTATTTCACCTATTTGGTTTATTGTCATAAGCTTATGGATTACCGGTTGCTCGCCGGCTGCCAAGCAGCCGCAGGAACACGCGCTGCAGGGTAATACCATGGGTACCACCTACAGCGTTAAGTTCTACGGCCAGCCGGCAATTGACATTAAGGCGTTGCAGCAGCAAATGGAACTGGAGCTGGAACTGATTAACGACTTAATGTCGACCTACCGGCCAGCGTCTGAATTGATGCGCTTTAACCAGTTGCAAAGCAGCGAGCCCTTCAGCTTAAGTGAACCAAGCCGCAAAGTGATTGCCGAAGCGATACGCGTTGGCGAGCAAACTGGCGGCATTATTGATATTACCGTTGGTCCTCTGGTGGAACTGTGGGGTTTTGGTGCCGCTGGCCGGATAGTCGCGCAGCCCGCCGCTGAGGCATTGGCGGCCGTGCGTGGTTATGTAGGCCTGGATAAAATCAGCCTGCATGACAACCAGTTAACGAAGCAGGATCCGAGAGTAGCCATAGATTTATCAACTATTGCTAAAGGTTATGGTGTTGATCGGTTAGCAGAAATCTTGCAAGCAGCTGGTATTAATGATTATCTGGTCGATATTGGCGGTGACATGCGGGTTAACGGTAGCAAGCCTGACCGCGCCTGGCGGGTGGCAATTGAAAAACCGGTGGCGGGTACCCGTGCCATGCAGCGCATTATTGAGCCCGGTGATATGGCATTAGCAACCTCCGGTGATTATCGTAATTTCTTTGAACAAGACGGTATCCGTTATTCGCATTTGATTGACCCACGCACTGGTGCCCCTATTTCGCACCGCACGGTATCCAGTACGGTGTTGCACCCCAGTAGCATGACAGCAGATGCTTATGCGACAGCGCTGCATATTATGGCTGCTGAAGAGGCGCTGCAATTTGCCAATAAATACCAGATCGCCGCCCTGCTGATTGTAAAAACCGATGAAGGCTTTAGTGAGCTGGTCAGTGAGGCATTTCAACCCTTTTTAAGCGAAGAAGAGAGATAGACAATGGCGGTATTTTTATTTACCTTTGGTTTATTCCTGGTGGTGGTACTTGCCATGGCCGTGGGCTTTATTGTACAACGCAAAACCCTGGCCGGCAGCTGTGGCGGCCTTGGCGAACTTAATATTGCCAAAGCCTGTGATTGTGACAAGCCCTGCGAAAAACGGCTGAAGCGGCTGCAGAAAGAGAAAATGTGGCAGGATAATAAAATCATCTGAATGGTTTATCGTTACGTATAGGGTAAACTTTTAATTTAACTAAGGATAATCATGATGCCAAGGTTACTACCCTACACGTTAATACTGCTGTTGCTATTAAGTTTACCAGCGCTGGCCAATCGTTTTGCCAACGTGGAAATAAAAGCTACGCCGCTGGCAGACAACCTCTTTCTGTTAACCGGCTCTGGTGGCAACATGGCTGCGCTGGTGACGGCGCAGGAGGTTATTTTAATTGATGCCCAGTTTGCAGAGCTGGCAGATAAAATTAATGCAAAACTGACTGAAATCAGTGACGGTAAAGCCCTCGGTACCCTGATTAACACCCACCTGCACGCCGACCATGTTGGTGGCAACAGCGCGCTAATGCCTAAACGAATTATTGCCCATGATAATGTGTTAACGCGTTTAACTGCCGATCCGGCGTTCCCGCGTTCAGGGCTACCGACTGAAACCTTTAGTAAGCAGTTAAGCCTGCACGTCGGTGGTCGGAAAATCCGCCTGGAATACTTGCCACCCAGCCACACTGACGGTGACGTTATTGTCTGGTTTGAAGACAGCAACGTACTGCATATGGGCGATATGTTGTTCGAAGGGCGTTTTCCGTTTATCGATTTAAACAATGGCGGTTCGGTGCGTGGTTATATTGCTAATATCGCCTATGTTATCGACCTGATTGATGACGATACCAAAGTGATCCCAGGGCATGGCGAGCTGACCGACAAGGCTGGCTTGCAGCGCTTTTATCAAATGATGCTGCAAACTCTGGCTCAGGTTGAACAGCAGCAGGCCAAAGGCCTGAACGCGGAGCAAATAGTTGCGGCCGGCCTGGGCGAGCAGTGGCAAAGCTGGCACTGGAATTTTATTACTGAACAGCGCTGGATTAACACCTTATTACAAGCTGAGCCATTAACTCAGTAAAGTGGGCAGCGTTGCCAGTGTTATTTTGCTGGCAACGGCTGCAACAGGCTTAGCCTGGCGTTATAAACGCCATACCCGGTATTTTTTGCCTTTCATGCGGCCTTCGTTTAATAACGTCAGTGCCTGTTTCGCTACGTTACGGCTGACTGCAACAAAAGCGACTGTGTCCAATAACTGAATCTTGCCAATATCCGCAAAGGCAATACTGTTGTTACTGGTAAGGGCTCCAACGATATCGGCTGGACGTAATTTATGCTTTTTACCGCCGTCTATTTGCAGGGTTTGCATAGCCGGCTCTGGCAGGCTTTGCTGTAATACAGTATTAGCGGGTAGGGGCCGCGCGGTGATCTCCAGGTTTAATTGCTCAGCCAACGCATTAAGCTTTTGACCATCGTCCGGGCTTAACAACGAGCAGGCAATACCGCTGTTACCGGCACGACCGGTGCGGCCAATCCGGTGGGTATGGGTCGCCACATCATGTGCCAGCTGATAGTTGATCACTAAATCCAGTTTTTCAATATCCAGGCCCCGGGCCGCAACATCTGTCGCCACTAACACGCTGACACTGTTATTGCTGAATTTAAGCAGAGCATGTTCGCGATCCCGCTGCTCTAAATCACCGTGCAACGCCATCACGCTGACGCCCGCCTGCATTAAGGTGTCGGCTAAATCCTGGGTTTCCCGCTTGGTATTGCAAAAGACAACAGTGCTGGCGGCCTGAAACTGGTGCAATAACAATTTAACCGCGTCAGCGCGCCGGGTGCCGTCCAGCTGAAAAAATTGTTGCTCGATAGTGCTCTGGGTATGCGGACTGGCCACTGTTACCGTAACGGGTGACTGCATAATATTATCGGCAATCTGACGTACAGCCTTATCAAAGGTAGCGCTGAATAACAGGGTTTGCCGCTGGGCTGGTACCTCTGCCAGAATGGCATTCAGAGCATCGGCAAAGCCCATTTCCAGCATGCGATCGGCTTCATCCAGCACTAAGGTGGTTAAATTGCTTAAATCCAGCCGTTGTTGCTGTAAGTGATCCAGTACCCGGCCCGGTGTGCCAACAATAATATGGGCGCCATGTTCCAGTGAGACGATCTGGCTGCGGGTCGGCACGCCACCACAGAGAGTCAGCACTTTAATATTATGAATGTTGCGGGCTAATTTGCGAATTTCGGCAGCAACCTGTTCAGCCAGTTCGCGGGTTGGGCATAGCACCAGGCTTTGAATACGAAAGCGCTTTACATCCAGCTTGGCCAGCAAACCGAGGGCAAATGCTGCGGTTTTACCTGAGCCGGTTTTGGCCTGAGCAATCACATCCTGGCCAGCCAGAATAGCAGGCAGGCTTTGGGCCTGTACCGCTGTCATGTCGTGATATTCGAGGCTGGTTAAGCATTCAAGCAGGGGGGCTGGCAAAGCCAGTTGGCTAAAACATTGGTCAGACACGATGATTTCCTGTAACTAAATAACAGGACGCCGCCTGCAAAGGGGCGGCATTATAGCAGAAGTTACTGTGCTTTGTTCTCAATTCTGTTTTCTGAGCGGCTGGCAGAGTGTTTTTCCGCTTTCTGATCCGCGATCTGCTCTACTTTAGTATCAGGCTTGCTCAGGCTAACTACCTGCTCTTGTGAGGTTGGCTGAGTTTCACCAATAAAGCTACCGCCACGTTCAATGCACAAGTCGTCACTGTGAATGATGCCATGAGCTTTACCGTGCGGTAATATTTCTACCGTGTTGGCAAACAGTTCACCGTCAAATAAACCATTAATGATGACTTTGTCGGCCGTTACCTGCGCCTTTACCCGGCCGGCAGCACTGATAATCAGGGTTTTTTCGCTGGTAATCACGCCTTCAACATAGCCATCTACCTGCATATCACAACTTAGTCGGATGCTTCCGATAATTGAGCATCCCGCAGCGACAACAGTTGTAGTTGTGTGCTTGCTTTGGTTTGTAGCATCGTTACTAAAGAATCCCATTTAATGCTCCGTTCTTTTTCAAATACCAGGTCAAAATTATTGCTGTCCCAGTCCATAAAGTGCTGAGGATTCAGTGACCGGTCTAAAAAGTGAATTTCATAATGCAGATGCGGTGCCGTTGAGTTACCGGTATTGCCAGACGTTGCTATCAGCTGGCCTTTGTGCACGAAGTTGCCGTTCGCCACCTTAAATTCATCTAAATGTGCATATAACGTTGAAAAGCCAAAGGCATGGCGAATTTTTAACAGGTTGCCATAACCATTCTTACTCGGGCGAACCGCTTCCACCACACCGTCGGCCGGCGCATAGATAGGGGTGCCGCGGTTAGCCGATAAGTCAATGCCATTATGATGTTGTTGCTTGCCCATAATAGGGTGTGTGCGTACCCCAAAGCGAGATGAGCGGCGCCGGAACTCTAAAGGCGAACCGTTTGGCACTAATTGTAACATGGCCATTTTTGCGCTGGAGTTTACTGTAGCCGTGTCCAAACGCGCTTCTAAATCTTGTGGGAATTCTTGTTCCAGCCCCAGTGTCAACTCAATTTCGCCCAGCCGGGTGCTCACCTGCAGCATCTCATCTTGTTTTATACTGAGTTCGTGCTGTAGTTGTTCGCGGGTCTGGCTAAGTTCGGTGATCTCTGCTGCCAGATGCTCAGCTTGTGCGGCCAGCAGTTGTTGCTGGTTTTTGGTGTGGTCAACCGTTTTCAGTAAATAATCGATCACCGCCGCTGTAATAATTACCGTAAATAAAATGAGCCATAAGCTAATGACGGCATTGCGTTTAAACAATTTGCTGATACTAAAGTGGCGGGTACCATTGATGCTCGATACCGAGATAATAATGCGATCTTTCATCTGATATAACAGCTTTTACAATGGTTGCAAATAAGATAAGAGGTCAAAATAGGGTGCTTTGTCGCTGCTGTCAAGGTTTTCGTCGCGTGGTGTTAGCGCAAAACCGCAGCCGGATGCTGCGGTTTTCAGTTTAATTGTAGTGTTGCTAAAGGCTTAGTGGCTGTCGGTGCCATCAATACCATGAACATGGCCATGTGCTAATTCTTCTTCGGTAGCATCCCGTACTTTCAGCACTTCAACTGCAAAACTTAACTCGATGCCAGACAGTGGATGGTTGCCATCTACCACCACTTCTTCGTCGGTCACCTCCAGAATAATCACGGGTTGCTCGCGGCCATCTGGCCCGGCAGCCCGAAAACGCATACCCGGCGAGACGTCCATGCCTTCAAACATCGACTTGGGTACAGCTTGCACCAGTTGGTCATGGCGTTCGCCGTAGGCTTCTGCAGGCGCTATGGTGGCCGTAAAGGTGTCACCAATAGTTTTGCCGGCTAAAGCTTGTTCTAAACCGGGGATTAATGCGCCATGGCCAAATAAAAACACCAAAGGCTCGCCATCAATAGATGAATCCAATTGGTTACCCTGAGCATCGGTAACGGTGTAATGCATGGCGACGACTTTGTCTTGGGAAATGGTCATGAAAACCTCTTTAACTTAAATGATAAGGTAACGGTAGCAACTGCAATGCTGGCGCACTGTCTGATTTTAACCGCAATGAGTCTGCCGGTGTTATGTCATTAGGCAGTACAGCAATTAACCACAGTTGGTTATTGATATTGACGGCATTAATAACCTGGCCCACCCGGCGCCAGTTGTCGTTGAACTGTTGTTCGATGTCGCAGCCTGCAGCAGGGGCTTCATCGGTTTCGGCTTGTAATATCCAGGCAGCGCGCTTATTGCGGCCCAAATATTTCATTCTGGCCACCGTTTCCTGGCCTAAATAGCAACCTTTACTAAAACTAATGGCATCTACCGCCTGTAAGTTAAGCATTTGCGGCACAAATTCGCCAATCAACGGCTGCTCCAGATAACATAAACCATGCAGAATATGCTGTTTTAGCCACAGGGTTGGTGCTGCTAATGGTAAGGTGCTGTCTAATAGTGTAATGGCGTCTGGTTTTGGCATTAGCAACATATAATGCTGGTCGGCCAGTTGCAGCAGTGCGCTCTGGTTGTGCCGGCTCAGGCCGCCCTTGCCAGCTGGCGGCGTAAAGCCCAGCTGGCGGATCAGCTGTTCTGCACCTTCGCCAGCGATACCCAGCACAGCAAAAGTATCCTGGCAAGGCTCAAAGCTGGCTTTGGAGAATACGGCGAATTTGCGCCACTGCGCCAAAGACGCGTTCAGTTCATCACGAAAGGCAACCACCAGCAGATCGTCAGAATGCTCAAGCAGATGAAATACCGACCAGGTTTTACCCTTGGCATCGCAATGGGCACCGCGTAAAAAGCTGTCAGCGTTAAGCTGATCAACATCGCAGGTTGTTTGGCTTTGCATATATTTGCGATTATCAGCACCCGATATTCTGATAACCTCAAACGCCGGCAGCGGCGCGATAAAAGCGCCCTGAACCTGATTAGACAATTGACCGTAACTCTGTGCAGTTAGCCAGGATGTATGCATTGTTTATATCACCAGAAGTATCACCAAAGCGAAGATAGTTGTAACATTGGGGCAGTCAAACAAAGCTCAACCCCACAGCGGCAGATTTGTCAGGCTGGCGCTATTTTTATCAGATATTTAGCAGTAAGGGATCAGAATGACAGAATTAATGATTAAACCACGTTTGCGCTGGGCTTGCCGTCGCGGCATGCTGGAGCTGGATGTGCTGTTGGCCCCGTTTGTTGAAGAAGGCTATGACGCTTTGTCACTGCAGCAAAAGCAAGATTTTGAGCGCTTGCTGGCATGCGACGACCCTGACTTATTTGCCTGGTTTATGGGCCATGCTAAGTCTGCTGATCCAGCGCTGCAAGCGCTGATTAGGGTTATTTTAGACCGTGTCCGGGTGTAGTGTCTCAATTAAGCTGTCGCGTTGGCGCCAGTACGGTATATTGGCGCTGGGCAGTCTGTTGTTTGCATTATTTTGTATTGAGCCCCTGCCGCTAGTGACGCTGGGCCTGGCCGCGCCCTTTCTCTGCGCTCTGTTTTGGTTGGGCATAAGCTGTTATCAACAAGGGCCGCCAGCTATGGGCTTAACATTAAACGTTGACGGTCAGTTGCGTTGGTGGCAAAGCGCTTTGCCCGCGGGACAGTTGATGGTGGGTAGCCTGGTCAGCGAATATGGTTTATTGCTGCGCTGGCACGATGCTGATAATCGACAGTATCAGCAATGGTTGCTTTATGATCAGCTGACAATTGCCGATTACCGCGCGCTGGCCAGGCAGTTAAATCAGGTTAACTGGCAAGGCCAGAGCAACAGCAACCACGGCAACAGTTAATAACAGAGCGCTTAAACGCTTGCTATGGGCGTCAGAGTGGTTGGCAAGGCTTCAGGTAACAGCTCAGGGTAATCGAGATTATAGTGCAGGCCCCGGCTTTCTTTGCGGGCCATGGCGCAGCGGATAATCAATTCTGCAACCTGGGCCAGATTGCGCAGCTCCAACAGGTTATGGCTTAGCCGGAAATGGCTGTAATAGTCGTGAATTTCAGATTGTAATAATTCCACCCGGTGTAAGGCGCGCTCCAGCCGTTTGTTGGTGCGAACAATACCGACGTAATCCCACATAAACAGCCGCAGTTCATGCCAGTTGTGGGTAATGACAATTTCTTCATCGGAATCATTTACCCGGCTTTCATCCCATGGCGCAATAGCAGCGTAACGAGCACTGGCCGATAACTGGCTTAAAATATGTTTGGCAGCAGCTTGCGCAAACACCACACATTCCAGCAGTGAATTACTGGCCATCCGGTTGGCTCCATGCAAACCGGTGTACGCGACTTCGCCAATGGCGTACAGGTTGTGTAAATCGGTCTGGCCATTCAGGTTGGTGACAACGCCGCCACAAGTGTAGTGCGCAGCCGGGACTACCGGTATTGGCTGGCGGCAAATATCAATACCAACACTTAAACACTTGGCATAAATCGTCGGAAAGTGCTCGATAATAAAGTTTTTCGGCTGGTGGCTGATATCCAGATACAGACAATGCGCACCGAGTCGCTTCATTTCGTAGTCGATTGCCCGGGCTACAATGTCCCGTGGTGCCAACTCGGCGCGCTCGTCAAACTCCGGCATAAAACGGCTACCATCAGGCCGGCGCAAATAAGCGCCTTCACCGCGCATCGCCTCGGTGATTAAAAAATTCGGCGCATCGGGGTGATACAAGCTGGTGGGATGAAACTGGTTAAACTCCATGTTGGCTACCCGGCAGCCGGCCCGCCAGGCCATGGCAATGCCATCGCCACTGGCCACATCCGGGTTACTGGTATATAAATACACTTTGCTGGCACCGCCGGTGGCCAGCGCCACAAAATGTGCTTTAATGGTTTCTACCTTGGCGTCTGTTTTATTCCAGACATAGGCGCCATAGCATTTTTTCGGATCCAGCCCCAGTTTGCTGCCATTAATTAAGTCGATGGCATTGTAGTTTTCCAGCAGCTTGATATTTGGGTGGCGTTTAACCTGGTCGACCAGGGTTATTTGCACAGCCTGGCCGGTGGCATCCGCTGCATGTAAAATACGCCGGTGGCTATGGCCGCCCTCGCGGGTCAGGTGATACTTCAGGCTGCCATCGCTATCCTGGTACTGATCAAAGGGTACGCCTTGCTGTATCAGCCAATGCATCGCTTCTTTGGCATGCTCGGCGGTATATTGCACGGCAGTTTCGTCACATAAGCCAGCGCCGGCAATTAAGGTGTCGTTAACATGAGAAGCAATACTGTCATTTTCGTCAAACACGGCGGCAATGCCGCCCTGGGCATATAAGGTAGAGCCTTCACGTAGCGGCCCTTTGCTCAACACCAGCACTTTCGCATCAGCAGCCAGCTGTAGTGCCAGGGATAAGCCAGCCGCACCACTGCCAATAATTAAAACGTCACAATGATATTCATTTTGTCGTGTCATGCGATACACTTATCCCCATTGAGCCTTAATGTTTGGGTAACCTTGGGGTTACCGCTGCCAATACCCGACAGCCAGACTGTTGGATCAGCTTATTGTAGCGGTTTTGTCATAATATACAGAACTATTTATTGTGGCCATGGTCAGAGCAACAACGCCAGACATGGGCCATGTATAATCGACATCCTAATCAGTATTACAGGGGACAGGCTCACAGAATGAGCGAGCAAGAATTAGATTGGCAAATTGTCCAGCGGGTACAACAAGGTGATAAAGCCGCATTTAATCTGTTGGTAAAAAAATATCAGCATCGGATTGCGAACTTAATTTCCCGTTATGTCTCTAACCATGGAGATGTGGCAGACGTTGCGCAGGAAGCATTTATTAAAGCGTATCGGGCGATGCCGGGTTTTCGTGGTGAAAGTGCTTTTTATACCTGGTTGTACCGCATTGCGGTTAACAGTGCAAAAAATTATCTGGTAGCAAACGGCCGCAAGCCGCCGGCTACCGATGTTGATGCGGAAGACGCAGAGTATTTTGAAGGTAGCGATGCTTTAAAAGAGCAAGATTCGCCAGAGCGATTATTATTGTCTGATGAAATTCGGACAGTGGTGTTTAATACCATAGATAAATTGCCTGATGAACTTCGTACCGCTATTACTCTCAGAGAGCTTGAAGGGTTAAGCTACGAAGAAATTGCAGAAGTGATGGCTTGCCCCATAGGTACGGTGCGCAGTCGGATCTTCCGGGCACGTGAAGCAATAGATATACAGCTTAAACCGTTAATAAGTTAACCCTTACAATAAACAGCAAGCAGACAGGAAATATTATGTCGTCAGAAAAGCAAGATTGGCTCTCAGCCGCGAGTGATAACCGGCACATCAGTGATACTGAGCTTGACCAGTTATTGCGCCAGCCAGAGCTACAGCAAAAGCTGGAACGATACCAACTGGCTGCGGCTATTTTCCGGCAGGAAAAAACAGCGCCTCTGCCTGAAAATTTTAGCGCTGACATCGCCGCATTATTGCAAGACGAGCCCACTTATCAATTAAGCCAAAGCCGTAGCTTGTTACAAAAAGTAGCTGCGGGTTTACACTATGCAGCAAATGGCAGTTGGTTAAAACCTGCTGCCCAGGGCGCTGTGGCGGCCAGTGTGGCGTTATTTGCTGTACTAGGGGTGCAACAATATCAGCAGCCACTGGAACAGGAGTTACTGCTGCCCAGTCCGGTATTGCAAACTAATCCGATAGGCGGTTTCGCTACCCCGGTTAGTCTGAGTTCAACCACAGCAGATAGCCGTTTTGTAGAGCAGGAGCAACAAGCCATGCAAGAGCAACAACGGCGACTGCAGGCGTTATTGCATGCTCATCGGCAGCAGGTGCGGACTATGGAGCAAGATAAAGCCACAACCGGGCAAGAAAACGAGCAGTAATATGAGCAAAGTAGTAAGCTTTTGTTGCACCCTGTTGTTATTGTGCAGTAGCTTGCTGCAGGCTGATGAAGCCGGTTGGGCTCTGTTTGAACGTGTTCAGCAAAGTGTTAAACAGTATAATTTTGATAGTTCTTTTGTGGTGTTCAAGGGTAGCCAGGTAGAAACCTTCCGCTGGCAGCATGGCCGTAAAGGTGACAAAGAAATTGAACATCTGGTGCCCCTGGACGCCGAAGGGGTCGATATTTTACGCCGTGACGGCGTTGTCTATTATTTTTTAACTGATCGTCCGGCCCTGGTGACATACAGCAACACTATTAAAGAACTGCCTGCGATACTTTTTCAAAACAGCCAGCAAATTCGTCAGCTTTATACGGCAGTACCCGGTAGCAGCATGGTGATGTCCGGCCATACGGCGCAGCTGCTGCGCCTCAGCGCTACGGATCCGGGCAGGCACAGTTACTGGTTGTGGATTGAAGCAGAGTCGGGTTTCCCGCTGCGCATTGACGTGATGTCTGAACAGCAGGCACCACTGGAACGCTGGTTAGTTACCCATATGCGCATTAGTGCTGAATTCCCTGATAATCTGCAGCGCTTGCTGGACAGCGAACTCCCTGAACCCGCGCCGCGTGCC
Source organism: Arsukibacterium ikkense (assembly GCF_000987775.1). Taxonomy (GTDB): domain Bacteria; phylum Pseudomonadota; class Gammaproteobacteria; order Enterobacterales; family Alteromonadaceae; genus Alishewanella; species Alishewanella ikkense. The sequence continues at coordinate 18,844 of NZ_LAHO01000016.1, read as the reverse complement.
GCCGGTGCCCGCTTACCTGATACTCAGCTGCAGCTCACCTGGTTACCCGCTGGTTACCAGTTGGTAGATACTCCCTACGTTGCACCACAGCTGCAGCAAAACCTGCTTAGTTACTGGTTGCTGACAGATGGTTTGCATCAGGTATCAGTATTTGTGCAACCGAGCCAGCGCATGCCAACCCAGGCCTATCGTGACGGCGCTACCACTATTTATATGCTAAGCGCCGCCCAGCACGATATTACGGTTATCGGCCCGGTGAGTATTGATGTGGCAGAGCGACTCGCTGGCGCAGTGCGCTAAAGGCAGGGCTGAACATGATTGAACAAATCGCGACAGTGCTGGCCGTTGAAAGTGACGGTGTATGGCTGGGCACTACACCAGTGAGCACCTGCAATAGCTGTCAGGTCAGCAATGATTGTGGTAGCGGTATTGTTGCCAAAACCCTGACGCCACGGCAAAGCCGGTTTTTTGTGGCGACCGATGTGCCGCTATTACCCGGCGAGCGGGTTACGGTGGCAACGTCTGAACAGCAGCTGGTGCTGGCGGCGCTGCTGGTGTATTTGTTGCCGTTGGTGTTGCTATTGGGGTTTGCTTTACTGGTGCATTTCAGCTGGCAGGCAACCGAAGGTTGGCTGGTGCTGGCAGCTGCTGTGGGTGCAGCTTGTGGTTTGGCGATGGCCCGCTACTATGGCAACAAGATGGTGCAACAGCAGCCGCTGATCATTACGGCCGTATTACCTGAATTAAATGTCCAGCAAGTGTCCTGAGCCATTGGCGAAGAACACATAGCAAGCTTGCCGCTTATAGAGTACAATTCCCGCTAATTTTTTACAGCATCGGTATCACAATAACTGTGCTTTTACCTGGCACATTGCAGCTTATTGTTAGTACCCCCAGTATATTTCGGACATTCGCGGATCACATGGCAAAACTTAATAACATCAGAAATTTCTCCGTCATCGCCCACATTGACCATGGTAAATCGACGCTTTCAGACCGGCTGATCCAATATTGTGGCGGCTTAGCCGATCGCGAAATGCAGCAGCAGGTGCTGGACTCGATGGATCTGGAGCGTGAGCGCGGCATTACTATTAAAGCGCAAAGTGTCACCCTGAACTATACCGCTGATGATGGCATAACTTATCAGCTGAACTTTATTGATACCCCGGGTCATGTCGATTTTACCTATGAAGTCAGCCGCTCGCTGGCTGCTTGTGAAGGTGCTTTATTGGTGGTGGATGCCGGCCAGGGCGTGGAAGCGCAAACCGTCGCCAACTGTTACACCGCATTAGAAATGAATCTGGAAGTGATCCCGGTACTGAACAAAATCGACTTACCCCAGGCTGAGCCAGAGCGGGTAGCCGAAGAAATTGAAGATATTATAGGTATTGAAGCGCTGGGGGCAGTGCAGTGCTCGGCTAAAACCGGCTTTGGTATTAAAGATGTCCTGGAAACTATTGTTAAAAAAATTCCACCGCCGGAAGGCGAAGCCGACCAGCCGACTCAGGCACTGATTATTGACTCCTGGTTTGACGCCTACCAGGGCGTCGTGTCGCTGGTGCGGGTAAAACATGGTTCAATCAAAACCAAAGACAAAATTAAAGTGATGTCGACCGGTCAGGTGTATGAAGTGGACAAAGTCGGGGTCTTTAGCCCGAAAGCTACCAATACCGGTGAGTTAAAAACCGGTGAAGTGGGTTTTGTTATTGCCGGTATTAAAGAAATTAAAGGTGCGCCTGTAGGCGACACCCTGACGTTAGCCAAAAACAGTGCAGACAAGCCCTTACCGGGTTTTAAACGGATTAAACCGCAGGTTTATGCGGGTGTGTTTCCGGTATCCAGTGATGACTACGAAGACTTCCGTGACGCGCTGGCGAAGCTGAGCCTGAACGACTCCTCCTTGTTCTATGAACCGGAAAACTCGGGTGCGTTGGGTTTTGGTTTTCGGATTGGTTTCCTCGGCATGTTGCACATGGAAATTATTCAGGAGCGACTGGAGCGCGAATACGACTTAGATTTAATTACCACTGCGCCTACCGTAGTGTACGAAGTGGTGAAAAAAGACGGCGAAGTCATCCTGATTGATAACCCCAGCGATTTACCGGCAGTGAATGATATTGCTGAAATTCATGAGCCGATTGTGGAGGCGCATATTCTGGTGCCGCAGGAATACCTGGGTAATGTTATTACCCTGTGTATTGAGAAGCGCGGTACCCAGACCAATATGCTGTACCACGGCCGTCAGGTCGCGGTGACATACGAGCTGCCAATGGCGGAAGTGGTAATGGACTTTTTTGACAAGTTAAAGTCAACCAGTCGTGGTTATGCCTCGCTTGATTATGCCTTTAAACGCTTTCAAACTTCTAACATGCAACGGGTTGATATTCTGATTAATGGCGAGCGGGTAGATGCGCTGGCGATTATCAGCCATATCGACTTTGCCCAGAGCCGAGGCCGCCAGTTAGCCGAAAAACTAAAAGAGCTGATCCCGCGGCAAATGTTTGATATTGCTATTCAGGCTGCGATTGGCAACCATGTGATTGCCCGTACCACCATTAAGCAAATGCGCAAAAACGTGCTGGCAAAATGTTACGGTGGTGATATCAGCCGTAAGAAAAAGCTGTTGCAAAAGCAGAAAGACGGTAAAAAACGGATGAAGCAGGTGGGTAACGTTGAAGTGCCGCAAGAGGCCTTCCTGGCCATTTTGAAAGTTGGCAAATAAAAGGGAAACGCATGGCCGGTTATTTTGCAATATTATTAGTTTTACTTACTCTGGTCAGCGGCCTGATTTGGCTGTTTGATGCGCTGGTGCTGGCACCCAAGCGCAAAGAGCGGCTGGTGCTGGCGCAAAGCGGCGCGGCGGGTCAGTTACCGGCTGAAACCAGTGATACCTTATTAAAAGAGCCGGCAGTGGTTGAAACGGCAAAGTCGATTTTTCCGGTGATTGCGGCTATTACCTTATTTCGCTCGTTCTTATATGAGCCGTTTCAAATTCCATCAGGTTCAATGATGCCGACCTTGCTGGTAGGTGATTTTATTCTGGTCGAAAAATACTCCTATGATGTGAAAGACCCGGTATGGCGCAAAACGCTGTATCACAACAAGTTACCTAAGCATGGTGATGTTGCGGTATTTAAATACCCGGAGCAGCCCACTGTCGATTTTATTAAACGTATAGTTGGCTTGCCGGGCGACCGGATTATTTACCGGGATAAGCAGCTGTATATCGAGAAGGCCTGTGTTGAGGGGCAAACCAGCGGTTGTGGCGCCCTGGAGCGGGTAGCGCAAACCCTGCTGCCAGACAATCAGTTTTATCAGGGGCAGCTGCCGCAAAGCCGCTACCGCGAAGCACTGGGTGAAAATGGCCATGACATCCTGGTGACCCGCGGCGTGCCTGATCAAATCCGGGGTTACTATCAGCAACAGGGCACCGCTGTCGACGAATTTATGGTACCGGCAGGCCACTACTTTGCTATAGGTGATAACCGTGATAATAGTCGTGACAGCCGGTTCTGGGGTTTTGTGCCCGCCGACAACCTGGTAGGTAAGGCGGTATTTATCTGGATGAGTTTTGAATTCAGCGAGAACCCAAATAGCTGGTTACCAGGCTGGGTACCGGTTGGCGTGCGGTTTGAGCGCCTTGGTAAAATTGAATAAGGCAGGCTGATGCTACAACCGGTTAAACCGTTAATGAATAAACTGGGGTATCAGTTTGCTAACCCCGAGTTGCTGGAGCAAGCGCTAACTCATCGCAGCTGCAAAGGTAAGCACAATGAGCGGCTGGAGTTTCTGGGTGACGCTGTGCTGGGCTTGATTATTGCCCAAACCTTATTTGAGTTATTTCCGCAAACCCGCGAGGGTGACTTAACCCGGATGCGCTCGGCGCTGGTAAAAGGGGTAACCCTGGCAGAAATTGCGCAGGAATTAGCAATAGCTCAGTATTTACGGCTGGGGCCGGGTGAGCTGAAAAGCGGCGGCCATCGGCGCGAGTCAATCCTTGCTGATGCGCTGGAAGCGATTTTAGGTGCTATCTTTTTAGACAGCGGCATGGAAGCCTGTCGTGAGCGAATTCTGACATGGTTTGGTGAGCGCTTAAAGCAGATTGCGCCCGGCGAACAGAAAGATTCTAAGACCCGTTTGCAGGAATATCTGCAAGGCTTGCGCTTGCCATTGCCAGTGTATGACGTGATCGCGACGGCCGGTGAGGCTCATCAACAAACTTTTACAGTGCGTTGCACTGTCCCTGGCCTTAAGCCTATTACTGCCGCAGGCAGTTCACGGCGTAAGGCCGAACAAGATGCTGCACATGCGGCTTTGGAACAGATTAAAAATGAACGATAACCCTGCGCCGACTACCTATGCCGGTTTAGTGGCAATAGTGGGCCGGCCTAATGTTGGCAAATCTACCCTATTAAATAAACTGGTTGGCCAGAAAGTCAGTATTACCTCTAAGAAACCGCAAACCACCCGTCACCGGATAGTCGGCATCGATACGGTTGATAATTATCAGACGGTTTACGTCGATACACCAGGTTTGCATATTGATGAAAGGCGGGCCATTAACCGGCTGATGAATAAAGCCGCCAGCAGTTCTATCGCTGATGTCGAGCTGGTGTTGTTTGTGGTGGAAGGCACCCGCTGGCACGATGATGATCAGATGGTACTGAATAAGCTGATTGCCTCTGAAAAGCCGGTGGTGTTGGTGGTAAACAAAGTGGATTTATACAAGGATAAATCTGAACTGTTGCCGCATTTGCAGTGGTTGGGCAGCCAGCTTAACTTTGTTGACGTGGTGCCGTTATCTGCTGAGAGCGGCGATAACGTGGCGGCACTGCGTAAAGTGGTGCAGCAACACTTGCCTTTGTGTGAGTTCTTTTTTCCGGAAGACTATATTACTGACCGCTCGCAGCGCTTTATGGCGGCAGAAATTGTCCGCGAAAAACTGATGCGCTTTCTTGGTGATGAACTGCCTTACTCGGTAACAGTTGAAATTGAGCGTTTTAAGTGGGAAGAGAAGCATTTTCATATTGCTGCCTTAGTATTGGTGGAGCGGGAAAGTCAGAAACGCATGGTAATTGGCAATAAAGGCGAACGGATTAAAACCATTGCCACCGAAGCCAGGCTGGATATGGCCACCATGTTAGAACAGCCGGTATTTCTGCAAGTGTGGGTAAAGGTAAAATCGGGCTGGGCCGATGACGAACGTGCCTTGCGCAGTCTCGGTTATGGTGAAGATTAACCGTGTTCAGAACTGAGGCCTAAGCCAATGCAGCCGCTATGTCCCGCCTACATTCTGCATAGCCGGCCGTTTCAGGACAATAAACTGCTGCTGCAGCTGTTACTGCCAGAGCAGGGCCGGGTATCGGCAGTGATCCGCAAGCGCCAGGGCAAACAACGTTTTGCGTTGCAGCCATTTCAGCTGTTTACCGTGGCACTGACCGGGCGCAGTAGTTTAAAAACGGTGGCAACCTTAGACGAACTGGCGCCGGCCAGACGTTTTAACGGTAAATTTTTGTTTAGTGCGCTTTATTTAAATGAATTAATTTGCCGGCTCTGGCCTGACGATATGGCGGCTGAGCAGTTATTTGAGCATTATCAGCAAAGCCTGACGGCGCTTAATCTGGCGCAGCAAGCGCCTGAGCAACTTGAGCCTTGTTTGCGTGAGTTCGAATTTGCCCTGTTAAGCGAACTGGGGTTAGCGGTCGACTGGCAGCACGATGCCAGCGGCACTGCGTTGCACGCTGACGGCCAGTATGGCTGGCAGCCAGAGCAAGGTTTTGTTGCAGCTAACTCGGGTTGGCCGGGGACGGCACTGTTAGCGATTGGCCGGCACGACTGGCAACACAGCGGCAGCCAACAGGTAGCCAAGCAACTCAGCCGGCGGTTACTGGCGCCCTTATTGGGCGACAAACCGCTGCGCAGCCGGGCCTTGTTTAAGCTAGAGGTTTAACAGGTATATTTTCGTCGCAATCTGCATCCACAACCTAATACCGGAGCCGTTATGAGCCCTATTTATCTTGGTGTTAATATTGATCACGTGGCCACCTTACGTCAGGCCCGTGGTACCAGCTACCCTGAGCCGTTGCATGCGGCGCTGCTGGCTGAGCAAGCCGGTGCCGATGGCATTACCGTGCATTTGCGTGAAGATCGGCGGCATATTATTGACCGCGATGTGTTTTTACTGCGCCAGACCCTGAGTACCCGTCTGAACTTTGAAATGGCCGTTACCGACGAAATGCTGAATATTGCCGGTAAACTCAAGCCTCACTTTTGCTGCTTAGTGCCGGAAAAGCGCCAGGAGCTGACCACTGAAGGTGGCCTGGATGTGGCCGGGCAGCTTAGCCGGATGACCGATGCGGTCAGCCAGCTGGCGACAGATAATGTTCTGGTGTCGTTATTTATTGATGCCGACCACGCCCAGATTGCCGCGGCTGCTGCCAGCGGTGCGCCCTTTATTGAAATACACACTGGCCGCTATGCCGAGGCAACCGATAGCAAGGTGCAACAGGCTGAGCTGGCCAGAATTACCGAAGCGGCAGCGTATGCGGCATCGCTGGGACTAACCGTAAATGCCGGCCACGGCCTGCATTATCATAATGTGCAGCCGATAGCGGCAATACCGCAGATGTATGAGCTGAACATTGGCCATGCCATTGTTGCCCGCGCCATTTTCAGTGGTTTGGCCGGTGCGGTAACGGAAATGAAAAGGTTGATGGTGGAGGCCCGGCGCTAATGGCCATTATTGGTTTAGGCACCGATATTGTTGAAATAAGCCGGATTGAGCAAAGCCTGGCCCGTTCGCCTGGCCTGGTTAAGCGGGTGCTGACCGACACAGAGCAGCAGCGTTTTGCCGGCCATGCGCTGGCCAGCCGTTATTTTGCCAAACGCTTTGCTGCCAAGGAAGCTGCTGCTAAGGCACTGGGTACCGGTATTGGCCGTGGCGTATCGTTTCAGCATATTGAAATCAGCAATGATCAGCATGGCCGGCCGCTACTGCAGTTCAGTGGTTACGCCGCTGAGTTGGCCAACAGCTTAGGGGTCAGACAGTGCTGGTTATCACTAAGTGATGAGCAGGCGTATGCGATGGCCACGGTTATTCTGGAAGCTTAAGCTGTTCCAGCCAGCGGGTATCCAGCAGGCATAGTGCACTTAATACATCGTCCAGTTCAAACAGTTCGGGCTCTAATTGTTGCAGACTGATGCCGCTTTTCAGCTGGGTTTCCAGGGTCTCGGCCAGTGTTTTCAGACTGGGCACCCCGGTGTAGCAGCAGGCACCATGCAGTTTATGGATCAGCTGCAGCAGTTGCTCGGCATTATTAGCGCTGATTGCTGCAGTTAATTGTTGCTGGGTCTCAGGCAAGCCGGTTAACAGCATTTTCAGCATATCTTTGGCGAGCGCCGGCTTGCCGCCGGCGCGTTGCAGGGCAATTTTCCAGTCAATCAGGCCATTAGCATCACGGCTGGGATGGTGGGTGTCATTATCCGTATGACTCTGGCCTATCAGTGGGCAAAACTCCTGCAAGGTGTAATGCAGCATTTTGTCGTCGAGCGGTTTACTTAAAAACTCGTTAAAACCCAGTGATAGCAAGCGTGCCCGCTCGCCAGCCACCGCATGGGCGGTAACGGCAATAATGGGGGTATGTTCGTTTAACGAGCTTTGCCGGATCCGTTGGCAGGCACTAATGCCATCCATCACCGGCATATTAATATCCATAAAAATAATGTCGTATACATGCTGGGTGGCCTTTTGCCAGGCATCAGCACCGTTGGTGGCAGATTCAAGTTGCTCCACCAGTTCGGTCAGTAGGGTATTAATCAGTTTCAGGTTGGCTTCGTTATCGTCAACCGTCAGAACTTTTAGTGCAGCCCTGGGGGCTGCTAAAGGTTGCGGCAGATTATTGGTCTGATCTAAATAGGGTTTTGCCAGCGCAAAAGCCAGTTTTCGTTGATGGGTTGGTTTAGGCAGGCAGGCATTGGCACCTGAAGAGAGCATGGCTTCGCGCAAATTAGGTGACAGCGTATTCACCAGCAAATAGGTGTGCTGGCAACTGGGCCGGATTTGCTGCACTAAATTGATCACCAGATTCACCTGATTAATGGCAATCGCCCTGCCAATTAAGCCGATATCGTATTGCTGGCCATGGTTTAGTGCTTGTTGTAACTGGCCTTTAGTGGCGCAGGCAGTAACTTGCAAACCCCAGCCATGCAGCAGGTTAAGGGTGGCTTCCCGCGAGTATTGTTGCGGCTCAAAATACAGCAGGGTTTTGCTTTCCAGCACTTCAGTGGGCAGCGGTTCTGCTACCGATAAATAATGGCGCTGACATTTAATGGTAAACCAGAAGGTTGAGCCCTCAGCCGCTTTACTTTCAAAGCCGATATTACCGCCCATTGCCTGCACCAGGCGCTGCGAGATCATCAGGCCGAGGCCTGAACCACTTTGATGATCATTGGGTTGGCTGCTGCTGAAGCCCTGGAAAATATGCTGTTGTTTATCTTCATGAATGCCACGGCCGGTGTCTTGCACCGAGCAATGCAGGATCAGCTGATCTTCGTTCAGCAAGGTGCTGCTAACCCGGATCACAATGCTGCCATGTTCGGTAAATTTAATGGCATTACCGGCGATATTCATCAGCACCTGGGTCAGGCGGCCCGGGTCGGCGATTAAATCATCCGGGCAGCCGTTGTCTATCATCATCACCAGCTCAAGATGCTTATCGAACGCATTGGCGGCCAGCAGCTCGGTGGCATCGTTTAACAGATCGCGCAGCGAAAAAGGCTCGGGGTTTATTGACATCCGGCCTTCTTCCAGTTTGGAAAAGTCCAGCACGTCATGCACCAGGTGCAGCAGGCTATTAGCCGACTTTTGAATGGTGCTCAGGTAATCATGCTGGTTGGCACTGAGCTGGGTTTTCAGCAACTGCCGGGTAAAACCGATCACGCCATTTAACGGGGTGCGTAATTCATGGCTCATTTTCGCCAGGAATTCTGATTTCTGCCGGTTTTCTTCCAGCGCTTTGCGTCGGGCGAAATCCAGTTGAATATTCTGGACTTCCAGCTGCTCCATACTGAGCTGTAAATCGCTGGTAACCTGCTCAATATTCTGGTGCATTTCCTGCTCCAGCGAGCTGAGCTGGGTGCTGAGTTGGTTGATACTGGCCTGAATCTGGTCGAGCTCTTTAATGCCTGACACATTGTGTTGCTGCTGATAATGGCCGGCTTGCAGTTGTTGCAACTGCAGCTGCAGCTGACTTAGCATCGGCTGAATTTTCTGACGCACCAGCTGACTTAGCAGTACACACAACATAATAACGGCGACAACTAACATCACCACATGCAGTTTGTAGCGTTGTTGCTGCAACAAAATGTGCTCATTTTGTAAATGCAGCAGCAAATAGGGCGCCGCGGCCGCTGGGCTGTTGTCAAACCGCAACGGTTGATAGGCCAGCAAACTTTGTTCATAGGGTAATAACTGAGCCGCAGCGCTGTTACTGGCAGCAGTAATTGGGGGGTAGTTGGTTGCCCTGTGCTGTGGATTACTGCTGGCCAGCAGCTGGCCGTCGCTGCTAAACAGCGCTATATTGCTTAGCAGTGGCGAGTTCAGGCGGTGGCTGGTGTTGAGCAGTTCCTGAATGGCAATGATATTATTGTCTTGCAGCAACTTTTCGCTGCTAATAGCCAGTGGTACCGCGATATTTCTGGCCTGAACTGTCAGGTTAAGCTGCAGCTCCGCGGTTTTACTGTACGTAAAATAGCTGCCCAGGCCTACACTGGCCAGCACGGCGGGCAGTAAAGCACAGAGTAATATCCAGTAGCGTAAAGCAATTTTCGTCATTCGCGCCAAGGCTTGATACAATAGTTGCGGGCTGGCCCATAATGACACAACAATTTGTAATTGCCTACAGCACATACTTCAGTTGGTAAAGAGTTCAGATGGTAACACTATATAAAGCAAAGACTAAAGCCAGAGTGAACAAGGCTATCCTGACCCTGGATATCGATAGCACCGACTATGAGGTTAATGGTCTTAGCCGCTATCAGCAAAAAATTGCCTTTGTCAGCGGTGCGCTCAGCGGCGAAAAAGTACAGGTACAGGTAACGGCAGATAAAGCGGGCTATTTAAAAGCCCGCACTTTGCGTGTACTGACTGCTGCACCAGAGCGACAAACGCCGTTTTGTCCGCATTTCAGCCAGTGTGGTGGTTGCCAGCTGCAATATCTGAGTACTGAGCAGCAACAGCTGCTTAAACAGCAGGGGGTAGACCAGCTTATTCGTCACCAGACCGGCCTTGGTGCCTTGCCGTGGCAGCCCATGCTAAGCGGGCCAGCGCTGCATTACCGGCGCAAAGCCCGGCTGGGTGTCTGGTACGACAAAAAGACCCGGCTACTCAGTGTTGGGTTTCGCGCTGAGGGTAGTAAAAATATCAGCGCTATCAACCAATGCAGTATGCTGCGCCCGGAACTGGCAGCGGCGTGGCAGTTGTTGCCGCCGCTGATCAAAGCTTTACCCGAGCCCGGGGCTGTTACCCACCTTGAGTTATTTAGCGCAGGCACGCAGCCCTACGTGGTAGTGCGCCATGTTAAACCGCTCAGCCCGGCGCAGCAGCAAGGCTTTAGTCAGGCGTGGCCCGACGCATATTTTCTGGGCGACGACGGCAGCGGTAGCTTACAGGCGTGGCAGGCCGACACGCCGGTGCCGGCCTATACCCTGACAGAGCAAGACCTTCAGCTGCAGTTTCAACCCGGTGATTTTATTCAGGTGAACGAGGCCGTGAACCAGCAATTGGTTAGCCAGGCCTTGGCCTGGCTCGACGTTGACGCTAATGACGTTATTCTGGATTTATATGCCGGCATTGGTAATTTCAGCCTGGCACTGGCCCGGCACGCCAAAGCGGTGCAGGGTATTGAAGGTGTGGCCAAAATGGTGCAACAAGCGGCAACCAATGCGCAGTTGAATGGTCTGACTAATGCCAGCTTCGCCCAGGCGGATCTGCACCTGCCCTGGCCAGATGCGCCATGGCGTCAGCAGCATTACACTAAAGTGCTGCTGGACCCGGCCCGGGCCGGAGCGCAGGGAGCGATAGAGCAGGTTGCTGCACTTAAAGCGGCACAAATATTGTACGTGTCGTGCAACGCGGCCACCTTTGCCCGCGATGCCAAAGTATTACTGGCTAACGGCTACCAGTTGCAAAAGCTGGCCGGGGTAGATATGTTCCCGCATACCAGTCATTTGGAGCTAATGGCATTGTTTAGCAAGGCCGTTAAAAAATAAGGAGTTTCCATGGTCAGGGTTCGTCAGTCTCATAGTAGTGGCTATCATGGCGGTGATACGCTGGAATGGCTGTGTTCACTGGGGTTGACTGAGAAAAAGATCAGCGCCTTGCTCAACTGCGGTTTATGGTTAAAGCAGCAAGGCCTGGACGATAGCATTGCCCAGGTGCGTACCGGCTGGGAAATGGTTGAAATTCTGGCTGACTTAAAAATGGACCATGACTCGCTGCTGGCGGCGCTGTTATTTCCGGCGTTTGACGCCCATCTGTTAACCGAAGATAAGCTGGCGCTGGAATTTACCCCCACTGTGATTGGCTTGCTGCACTCGGTGCAGCAAATGGATGCCATTCGCACTATTCCTACCGGTGCCAACCAAAGTGTTAACCCACAACAAGCTGACAATTTACGTAAAATGCTGCTGGCCATGGTGGAAGATGTGCGGGCGGTGGTGCTGAAACTGGCGGCGCAAATTTGCTATTTGCGTGATGTAAAAGATACCGATGAAGAAACCCGGGTACTGGCCGCCAAAGAAACTAACGCGATTTTTGCGCCATTGGCCAACCGGCTGGGCATTGGCCAGTTAAAGTGGGAGCTGGAAGATTTAGCATTTCGTTACCTGCACCCTGGCGTATATAAGCAAGTAGCCAGTTTGCTGGAAGAAAAGCGGCTGGATCGCGAGCAATATATGCAGGATTTTGTTGCCTCGGTGCGGCAGAAAATGCAGGAAGCCAATCTGGATGTGGAAGTGTATGGCCGGCCCAAACATATTTTCAGCATCTGGAAAAAAATGCAGAAAAAACAGCTGAGTTTTGATCAGCTGTTTGATATCCGTGCGGTGCGCATTGTCGCCGAGCGGGTGCAGGATTGTTATGGCGCGCTGGGTATAGTGCATACCGGCTGGCGCCATTTACCCAAAGAGTTTGACGATTATATTGCCACGCCAAAACAGAACGGCTATCAGTCTATTCATACCGTGGTGTTAGGGCCGCAGGGCCGGGCAGTGGAAATACAAATACGTACCCGGCAAATGCATGAAGACGCCGAACTTGGCGTGGCTGCGCACTGGCGCTATAAAGAAGGCGCTGCAGGCAGTAATAAAGTGGTGGCCAATGATGAAAAAATTGGCTGGCTGCGTAAGTTACTGCAATGGCAGGAAGACGTGGTAGACGGCACCGACTTAGCCGAAGAGCTGCGCACCCAGGTGATTGAAGACCGGGTATATGTGTTTACCCCCAAAGGCGATATTGTCGATTTGCCGATAGGCTCGACGCCGCTTGATTTTGCCTACTATGTACACTCTAACGTGGGCCACCGTTGTATTGGCGCCAAAATATCCGGCCGCATAGTGCCTTTTACCTATCAGCTGAAAACCGGCGATCAGGTGGAAATTCTCACCGGGCGCGAGCCTAATCCCAGCCGCGACTGGTTAAACCCCAATTTAGGCTATTTAAAATCCAGCCGGGCCCGCTCGAAAGTGCAGTATTGGTTCCGGCTGCAAGATCGGGATAAAAACCTGGCTGCCGGCAAAGAGCTGCTGGATACTGAACTGAGCCGCTTAAATCTGTTAATGGAGTACCCGGCCAAAGTACTGAGCCGCTTTAATGTCAGCTCGATGGACGAGCTGTTGGTGGGCATTGGCGGCGGCGAAATTAAAGTGACCCAGGTGGTGCACTTTATTCAAAGCCAGAGTGGTAAGCTGGAGCTGCCAGAAATTGACCCCAGGCTGAGAACCAAACCCTTACCGGCTACCAAAACCAAAAGCGACGTGGTGGTGCAGGGGGTAGGTAATTTATTAACCCATATGGCCGGTTGCTGCCAGCCGCTGCCGGGCGATGCCATTATTGGTTATATCACCCAGGGCCGTGGTATTGCCATTCACCGCGACGACTGCGACCAGTTTAAAACTCTGCAGGATACGCACCCGGAACGGGTGGTTGATGCTACCTGGGGCGACAAATATGCTTCGGGTTATGAAGTGGATATCCGGATTGTGGCGCACGATCGCAACGGTTTATTGCGTGATATCACCAGCATTTTAGCTAACGAAAAAGCCAACGTTACGAAAATGAGCAGCAGTTCAGATATTAAAGAGCAAACCGCGGTAATTAATATGACCATGGAGCTATACAACCTGGACTCACTTAATAAATTATTAAGTAAAGTCAGCCAGATAGATGATGTGATAGAAGCCAAGCGCTTTCATCATTAAGCCGTTAAAGCCAAAAATAAAAGAGAGCAGTGTGGCAGATAATATTCAACGCCTTTTAAGCATAATGAGCGCTTTGCGTGACCCGCAAACCGGCTGCCCGTGGGACCTTAAACAAAGCTACGCCAGCATCGTGCCCTACACCCTGGAAGAAGCCTACGAAGTGGCCGATGCCATTGCGCGTGAAAACTTTGACGAGTTAAAAGATGAGCTGGGCGATTTATTGTTTCAGGTGGTGTTTTACGCTCAGCTGGCCAAAGAAGACGGCCGTTTTGCCTTTGATGACTGCGTGGCCGCCATTTGCGACAAACTAGAGCGGCGCCACCCGCATGTGTTTGGTGAGCTAAGCGCAGATGCTGCCCCTGATGCAGAAAAGGTGCTTAATGCCGAACCGCTTAATGCAGAAACAGTGCTGCAAAACTGGGAAGCGCTGAAAAGCGGCGAGCGCATAGCAACCGGGCAGCACAGTGTGCTGGATAATATCCCCATGGCCATGCCAGCACTTAGCCGCGCTTACAAGCTGCAAAAACGCTGCGCTAACGTCGGCTTCGACTGGCCCGATGTAAGCGGCTGCTGGGATAAGGTAAAAGAAGAAATACTGGAAGTGGAGCAAACCGCACCAGGAAGTAAAGCGTTAGAGGAAGAGCTTGGCGATTTAATGTTTGCGCTGGTTAATGTGGTACGCAAACATAAACTCGACCCCGAAGCGGTGCTGCGCGCCGCCAATAGCAAGTTCGAAACGCGCTTTCGTGGTGTAGAGCAGCTATTGGCCGAACAAGATAAAACCCCACAGCAAAGTAACCTGGATGAAATGGAGGCATTGTGGCAGCAAGTTAAACACCAAGGCCGGTAACGGCGTTATCCACCACCGTAAATACGCGGCCAACTATGAGTTTAAGCTTATAACAAAGAAGTTCGTCACCACCTTTTGCTGAGATAAAAGCAACAAAAGCCGCCCATCATTAGCATGGCGCCCAGCGACACGAAAATATAAAAAACTCGATGGTCTGGCGTCAATTTCTGCTGAATAAGCAGGAACCGTCTTTTCGCGCCAGCCACGTCAATATCATAAAAATTACCCCGGTCCTGACGCCAACTGACTTGCTGATACTCTAAACGTGAAAATAAGGGGTGCTCTGTCAGCTTTTGGCGCTCGGGTTCGCTACGCATTCTGCGTTCAAACCATTCATAATTGGGCATCTCGGTAAACAGGGTTATTGCTTCGTTCTCATTGATTACGCCCTTAGATTCATAAACATAGCTGACATAAGCGTAATCTTTCATGGCAATGCCCGCTGAAAAAATCAGGGTGCCAAACATTTCCATCGCCAGACCAGCAATTAACCATCGTTTTCTGCTGGCGGTTTCGGCTCTTTTACGGGTAATAATAAACTCACGCACCAGTGCAATGTCTTTTAGTTTCTCAAGTTCATTACTAGTGACCTGTTCGCTGATCTGCTTTACCCTGAACTGATATATTTGCATCAAGCGGTCAAAAATCTCCGCTGACGGTACGGCTTTATCGTTTTCCAACTTAGACAGGTACGACTGTTCTATCGCTATCTTGCTGGCTGCCTCGGGCTGAGTCCAGCCGGCGTTTTCACGTTGGGCTTTTAAGTATTCACCGAATTTCATCTGTGTCTCCTAATCGTTTCTTAACAGCATAATATGTTGAATTAACGATTGAATTCTTGGGTATTCCTGTCAGGAAAGCGAGGTGAATAGTAAGTGATATTGAGGAATATGCAAAATGTCTGTAAAAAGCCATTGTCAAAAAAGTGTTATCATACCAACATCGACAGTGGGCTTTTTACGCCGCTGGCGCCTTGTTTTAGAACGTGGGTGTATATCTGGGTGGTACGCACATCGGTATGGCCAAGCTGCTCTTGCACGGTGCGGATATCTGCGCCAGACTCAAGCAGGTGAGTAGCGAACGAATGGCGTAGCGTGTGGCAGGTAACATTCTTGCTTATTCTGGCCTTTCTGGCGGCTATTTTAACTTCCCGCCTTAAACACGTTTCATCCAGGTGATGTCTGCGCAGTAGTTTACTGTCAGGGTCAGCATTAAGCCTGCCGGATGGAAATAAGTATTGCCAACCAATTTGCTTTGGTGCGCCCGGGTTTTTGCGGGCTAACGCGAAAGGTAACCAAACACCACTATACTCAGGGTTTTCCAAGTCAGCCTGGAAGTACTGCAGAACATATTGGCTTTGTTGTTTAAGGGCCGGTACTAGCTCAGGCGCCAGGGTGACCCGCCGGTTTTTATTACCTTTACCTTGCCACACCATCACTGATAAATAGTCGTAATCAATGTCATGCACGCGTAACCTAACGGCTTCCATCAGCCGCAACCCACTACCGTACATTAATTGGGTAAGTAGTTTATATTTAGGGTCAACTACCTTTAACAGCGCAGAAATTTCGCTACGGGTTAATACCACGGGTAACTTTGGTGAAACCTGAGAGCGATTAAAATTCAAATTCAGTGATAGCGGTTGCTGCAACACTTTACTGTAGAGGAAACTCAGTGCATTTAATGCGGTAGCCTGGGTTCGCGGCGCTACGTTACGCTGATTTACCAAAAAGCTTAAAAACGTCTCTACATCCTGGTCTGACAGAACCGAAGGATGCTGTTTTTTATGATAAAGAATGTAAAACTTTATCCAGTATAAATAACCTTCAACTGTTCTTTTGGCATAACGGCGGGCATACATAAATTCAGCGATGTACTGTAAAAATGGCGATGCCATAAGAAACACCTCTTAAATAAATGGGTATGTATGAACATACAGTAGTAGGTAGATTAATTGTTAGCAAGTGAATCGCAAGCTTAAACCGCGCTTTCCCCAATCTGTGCCCGAGAACGCCACAAAAATATATTGATTTTTAGAAGCTTAAAGCGTAACTTCAATTTTTTTACAAAAGATAGAATGTAATTTACACGGCATGAAAGCGTGGACGTTACAATTTACTAAGCTGTTATCTCTAATGAGGTTATTTTGAAAACCCTAATAATTTTAATATTTACTTTATATTCAAGCCATTCATACGCCTGTAGTTGCGCTGAACTTTCTGGAAAAGAGGTAATGGAAAGTGATTACGTTGAAAATGTATTTATTGCATTCGTTAAAGACGCAAAAGCGATATCTTCAAACGGGAAATATTCGAGAGTGGTAGCTAGTTTCGATATTGAGAAGATATTTAAAAGAAGTGAAGTGATGCCAACAACGGTTGAGACTTACCTAGATAGCGCGGCATGTGGCTTCCCAATTGAAGTAGGCTCGAAATATGTATTCATTACAGATATAAATGGCTCAGTTAACTATTGCACAAGCAGATTAATTCCTAAGTATAGTTATGACCTAGAGATTGAAAGGTACTTAAAAGACCTAGAGGCTAACATGAGTAAATTAGAGATAACAAAGCATTAAAGCGGACAAAAATGAAAAACAATTTTCGCCGCTTAATGCGGCGTTAAGTTTGTATGGACGAAAATTTCTCCGTAAAAAATGTTCTACTATTTCTGTCATTTTTTTTGGCGGCATATTTGTTATTTGAATATTTTTACTTCGGCGGTGTAAGAGGTTCTGAGATCGAAGGACGAATAAAACTTGTAAAACAGCACAACTTTGTGAAGTCGAATTACGTTTTAATCGCGGACGTTGAACTTGATGATGGCAGTGTTATAAAGGCCTCTCTGAAGAATTGCTCACGTTCTATACGAGGTAGCACGATTAAAGTTGTAGAGTTCAACCCTTGGCCTTTACTATATAAAAATTACAAAATAATTTGCGATGAAAAAACTTAACAAGCGCCATCAAAAACGCGCCCTTTGGGCGCTCGACTCGCAACAAGTTGCTCGCGTTTGTGGCGGGCGTTAGCATTTCAGGATGGTAGGTGTTCATTTGAGAGTTCGTGAAGCAAAGCCTGAAGATGCATTAAGATTGTCTGAATTGTATAACCAGTTGGTTAATAACACTGCGGTAAATGTGGAGCCAGAACAAATACAGACTCTTTATGAGGATGCGCGCTCAAAGCTATTTGTCTGTGACTACCAAGGTAATGTTGTCGGGAGCGGGCTAGTGTCATTGTGTTCTGATGTTATGTTTCGTAAACAGCCGTTTGCTGTAGTAGAAAACGTTATTGTTGATGTTGCTGCTCGCGGGCTTGGTGCTGGTACTGCCTTATTCAAGGCAATAGAAATTTTTTGCGTTAGTACAAACTGCTCTAAGATCATGCTTCTTAGCTCATCGCAGCGGTTAGATTCCCACGCATTTTTTGAAAAGCAGGGTTTTAAAGGGGCGGTCAAGCGTGGCTTTGTTAAGTATCGGTCTGCATTTACCAGTTCAGGGTAAGATGCTAACAAGCGCCTTAAACATCGCGGCCTGCGGCCGCTGGACTCGCAACAAGTTGCTCGCCGTTTAGGCGTGCGTTAGGCTTTTTGATCATGCGTTCTTTTCTAGTTAACACTTATGTTGGGTTAATGCTTCTGTCCCTTTTCGGAGGCGCTATCTTGTTAATTGGCGCTGAGGCATATTCAGCACTAGTGTCAGTGCCTTTTGCATTATTGGGTTTGCTAGCCGTTTTTTTTGGCAATAATTACTTATCCGACATAAAACATTATAAGTTTCGGGAGTTGAGGTATGAAAAAAAAATATATTTTGGTTACATCTTAGGTGTGCTGGCAGTTCTCCTGTTTGGCGTTGCTACCTCAACCACGGGATTTCTAATTGCAATTGGTTACGCATTGCCATCTATTATTTTTGTAAGTTACTTTGTTTTAAAATGTGGCAGGGTAAAAAATGCCTAACAAGCGCCTTAAACATCGCGGCCTGCGGCCGCTGGACTCGCAACAAGTTGCTCGCCGTTTAGGCGCGCGTTATGCATTACTGATATGACTGATTTCAGAAACCTGACATTAAAGGAAGAAGCGGGGCTAGCGATATTTTCGGTAGTATTCTTTAGCTTACTTGCATTTTCTGTCTATGGATTTACATTTGATGACTTCATATACATAAGTAGGCGTAGTAAATTCTGCTTTTCTGGGTTTAACCGTGTAATGTTTTTTTCTTCACTATTAATTTTAAGCCTAACTTTTAGCTTAATGGCGGTATTTGGTTATCTCCTCAAATTTAAAATAGTAGAAAAAAGGAAACCAGGTTCAATGAATGATAACGTTCTTTTAGTGCCACTCGCTTCGTCATTTATTGGTTTAGCTATTACATCACTTTTTGCGAGCTATGCTTGTTTTTCAGGTTAAGGTAATGCATAACAAACGCAGTCACAAACGGCCACTGCGTGGCCTGGACCTCAACCGCTGCGCGGGTTTCGGCCTGTGCTGCGAGCGTTATATGTACGGAAAGTTATGACG